>NZ_JBIRRX010000005.1:0-683048 GCF_044333915.1 Embleya sp. NPDC020886
AAAGTGGTGCCTCGCGAGCCGGCGCCGAAGGCGCCCAACAAAAAGCAGCGCTGCATCGCCGAAAGCCGCCCACCCGCTCACTCCGCTCACGACCCGGGCCGTCCCGCCGGTTCCGCTCACGACCGGGGCCACCGTGCTCGCTGCGCTCGCGTCCCGGCCCAGCTGTGGAGTCCGGCTCACGCCTCGGGCTTCTCGACTCGCTCCGCTCGCAAGCAAGCCCCATATGTCCGATTCGGCTCGCGCCTCAGGTCTCTCGACTCACTCCGCTCGCAACCAAGCCCGGATGTCGGGCCCGACCTGCGACCGCAGTCCACCGGCTCGCCGCACTCACAACCACGCCCGACCACCGAATTCGGCTCGCAACTCCACCCCACCCACCCCACCCACAACCCACCCCCTACCCAAGCCCCCGAACCGTCCCCCCGTTCCGCAAGGTCCCCACCACCGTCGGAACCGCCGGACCTGCCGGACCTGCAGAACCCACCGACCCCACCGAAAGCCCCCCACCCACCCCCTTGACCACCACCTGCCGCCCCTCCCCAACCCCGGAAACCACCCCCGACACCACCACCCTCACCACATCCCGCGTCCCCGCCGCGACCAAATACCAGGCGCCCGTCCGCGAGCGCCACCACGTCGAAGTGACGATGTCGTTGCCGGAACGACTGCACGCAGGCGAATCAACAAGCCGGTTCACCGTCTGCGCGCCCGTCGCACTCGCCCCCGGCGGCAGGAACTGGACCACCACGTCGCCACCACCCCTGCGGTCGAACGCGTGCAGGCACGACCACATCGCCTCCCCCGCCGCCTCGGGCAGGTCGAAGTGCGCGAACTCCCAGTTGTTGACCAGCCGCAGCCCCCGGCCACGCAACGTCTCCAGTGCGCACGCGGTCCGCGACCACACGCCGAGTGCACGTTCGCTCGACGCCGCCTCGGACGGCCGCCCGGTGTGGGCGTACTCCGGCGGCGGCATGTACGTCAGGTGAGTCGCGGACAGTTCGCCCAGATCCGCGAGCAGGTAGGGATGGTTGTCGGCGGCGCGCCTGGCCAGCAGTTCGAGCACCGGCACGGTGACGCAGCCCTTCCCGGCCGTACCCGGGTCGGGCATCGGAGCCGTGACGCCGCCGGTGATCGCGAGCGGCCTGCTCTTGTCCTCGGGCCGCCGCAGGTCCCGCACCGCGGCCTCGTCCACCCAGGGCGCGAGCAACATGCGAACCCCGGCCGGATCGCGGCGAAGCACCACGGCCGAGGCGGAGCGCTCGTCCGAGTCGTCGGCCGCGGCGACGTCGAGGGTGCGCCTGCCGTGGTCGTCGGTATAGCGGGCCAGGCGCGTGCCGTCGGCGAGGAGCACGACGGTCGCCCCCGCGACGTCGCCCGCGTACAGCACACGGGGGACGCCCGTCGGCGGACCGACGGCGGTGCCCCGGCCGAGCGTGACCGCAGTGCCGTCGTCGGGGTCGGCCCAGGCCCGCATCGCCCGTCGGGTCAACGCCTCGTCGCCGGCCCGGGCTCCTCGGGTGGACCACACGTCGAAGTCCAGTCGGGTCGTGCCGACCCAGGCACCGGCCGGAATCGATCGCGGCGGACCACCGACCACCCGTGCGGCGGACGCGGCCCGGTCGGCCCGGCCGCCGTCGCCGGTCAAGGGTTCGCTCCCGCCCGTCGTGTACCAGGCGATCGTGGCAATCGCGGTGGCCGAGGCCAGGACGCCCAGCGCGAGGTGCCGACGGCGCCGACGGCGCAGCAGGTCCGACGGGGTGGCCCGAAGGGTGCACGGGTCGAACGGGTCGGCGCGCAGCACGTCGGGGGTTAAGCCGGGCCCGTCCGGATGCCCGGCCGGGCGGAGCGCGGGTCCGCCCGCATCCGCCTCGGTCTCGGCGGCCAGGACGTCCTCGACGCCGGCGGCGAGCAGGAATTCGCCCGCC
The DNA here is from genome assembly GCF_044333915.1 of Embleya sp. NPDC020886. NCBI lineage: Bacteria > Bacillati > Actinomycetota > Actinomycetes > Kitasatosporales > Streptomycetaceae > Embleya > Embleya sp. NPDC020886. The sequence continues at coordinate 1,926 of NZ_JBIRRX010000005.1, forward strand.
TCGACGGGGTCCAGGCCGTCCAGCACACGCAGGACGAGAAACGCGCGGGCCGGGCCGGACAACCGGCCGAGCGCCTGCTCGATCGCCGGCTCGTCCGCGTCGCCGGTCGGCGGGAACAGCCGCAGACCCCAGACCTGCGGCAGCAACACCCGATGCCGGCCGGATCGGTTCGGGCGCAGCGCACCACGCACGACATGCAGCCGGACGAGATCGGCTTCGCTCATCTCCACGACGCCGGGGCGGCGTCCGCGATCGCGCAGCCGGCCGGGCAGTGCGTCCTGGACCAGGGCGTGCGCGGCCAGTACCCGCCGGTGTCGCTCCATCGCGGGCGGCAGGATCAGGTAGGCCAACCGCACGAGTTCGGGGTAGCGCCCGACCACCAGGGCCTCGGTACGGCGCACCGCCCCCTGCTCCAGCCGGCGTCGGCACAGGTCGACGAGATCGGCCCGGGCCCGCCGCGCCCGCCGCCGGACACTCCGCTCGCTCCGATCGCTTCGATCGGCCCCCGCGTCGGGGCCGTTCGAACCGGCTCGGGCCGCCGGGTCGGGTGTGCTCTCGTCGCCACCGTGTCGCATGTGGGATCCCCTCTCGCCGCGCCCGGGTCGGCGCCCGCGAATCGGTACGGGGCCGTGCGCATGATGGCCAACGAGCACCGTCGGGAGGGGTCACACCTAATACGAACATCTATTTTTGTGTTGCCATGTGCTCACGCCGGTCGCACCGTCCGGCGGTGCCGGCGATCGTGTCGATCCGGCCTGCGGACTCGACCTTCGAACTCGGCCGATCCGACGGTCAGCCCGGTCCGACGAAACCCGACTGGTAGGCGGCGATCACCGCCTGGGTGCGGTCGCGGGCCCCCAACTTGCCCAGCAGCGCGCTCACATGGCTCTTCACCGTCTCGGTGCCCAGGAACAGTTCGGCGGCGATCTCGGCGTTGTTCAGCCCCCGGGCCATCGCCCGCAGCACATCGGCCTCCCGGTCGGTGAGATTGGCTCGGGCCACCGCGTCGCCGCCGGCCGCCTTCCCGTGGCGCTCGACCAACGCCCGCAGCTTGGCCGGGAACACCAGGGAGTCTCCGGTGGCCAGGGCCCGTACCGCTCCGGTGATCTCGGCGGGGCGGGCCCGTTTGAGCAGGAAGCCGTGCGCTCCCACCCGGAGCGCCTCGTAGACGTATTCGTCGTTCTCGAAGGTGGTGATGATCAGGATCTTGGGCGGCTGGTCGAGGTGGGCGAGCAGGTCCCGGGTGGCCTGGATCCCGTCCACCCGCGGCATCCGCACGTCCATCGCGACCACATCCGGGCGCAGCGAGCGCACCAGCGAGAGCACGCCCGCGCCGTCGTCGGCCTCGCCCACGACCTCCAAGTCGGGCTGCGCGCCCAGGATGGCCCGCAGACCCGCCCGGACCAGTTCGTCGTCGTCCACCAGCAGGATCCTGATCGTCACGACGCCCACCGTAGAGGTAGGCGCACATGCACCCGCCAATAGTCCTCGTGCACACCGGCGGTGGCCTCGCCGCCGAGCAGCGCGGCCCGCTCGCGTATGCCGCGCAGACCGCTGCCGCTGCCGGCGCCGACCACCCGCCGCTCCCCTACCGCCGCGGGCGCGCTGCTCAGCACGAGCAGCTCGACGTCGTGGTCGTCCACCGTGACGGTGACGTCGACCGGCACGGGGCCCGCGTGCCGCAGCACGTTGGTGAGCGACTCCTGCACGATCCGGTAGCCCTCCCTGGAGATCACTGCCGGCACCGCGTCGAGGGCGCCCGATACCCGCAGTTCGACCGAGGCTCCCGCGCCGCGCGTGCCGTCGATCAGGAGCTTGAGCTCGGGCAGGCCGGGTCGAGGCGCGGCGGGCTCCGGTGCGTCACGCAACAACAACAACATGCGTTCCAGGTCTTCCAGGGCCTGCCGGCCGGTCTCCTCGATCGCTTCGAGCGCCCGGTTCGCGAAGCCGGGGTCGCTGTCGAGCAATTGCCGGGCGGCGCCGGCCTGAAGCACCGTCACCGACAGGGCGTGACCGATCGAGTCGTGCAATTCACGGGCGAGTCGATTGTGTTCGAGCAGTTGCTCGGTCCGCCGCTCGGCTGTCGCGAGGCGTTCGTTCGCGGACGGCCCGAGCAGTCGGGTGCCGAGCCGGGTGAGCAGCCAACCCACGCCGGCCAGGTAGTAGAGCGCCCCGACGATGAGCAGCAGGCCGAGCGGGATCAGCCACCAGTGCCCGGCACCGCCCGCGAAGGTGAGCCCGCCGAACTCCATGCCGCCGTCCGTGCCCGGCGCCACGATCATCGCGACCCCCGTGAACACCGCGTGGCCGGTGGGCGCCAGACCGAGCCAGGCCAGGTCGACCCGCAGCACCAGCCACAGTGCGGTGCGCCACCGATCCGCCCAGCCCTGGGACCGGGTGACCACGATGTCGCTCTCGTCGCCGGGACGCAGCAGCAACCTGGCCAGGAACCCCTCGAACCGGCGCGCCTCGGCGAGCAGCCCGAACGCGACCAGGATCGGAATCGGGGCGACCAGCAGCGCCAGGCCGTCGGCGGCGCCGCTGTCCCCCTCCAGGCCGGGGTACACCAGTGCGACCGCGACGCCCAGGGCCAGCGCCGTGAACAGGTGGAAGGCCCGCGTGTACGTCGTCGGCGCGACGAGCGGCCGGACGAGGTGGGCGAGCGATGGGCGAAGCGGCGCGATCCGGGACATGCGGCCATCCTGGCGGGTCGCCGCGAGCACGACCTCCCCCGGCCGGGGGAGAGCGTCCCCACGGTTGGGGGATCCGGCGCGGGGCCCCGGAATCGCAGTCTTGAGGCACCGCAGCAACCGGGCGGCGCCCACTCCGAAGCAGCCTTGGGAGCACAGCAGATGATCCGCATCCGCAACCTGACGAAGCGTTATGGCGACGTTCTCGCGGTGGACGACCTCGACTTCGAGGTCGCCGCCGGCACGGTGACGGGCTTCCTGGGTCCCAACGGCTCGGGCAAGTCGACCACCATGCGGATGGTGCTCGGCCTGGACCGCCCCACGGCCGGTGCCGCGACGATCGGCGGCCGGGTCTACGGCGAGTTGCGCGAGCCGCTGCGCCATGTGGGAGCGCTGCTCGACGCGGGAGCCGTGCATCGGCGCCGCCGGGGCCGCGACCATCTGCTCTACCTCGCGCGGTCCAACCGCATAGCGGACTCCCGGGTGGACGAGGTGCTCGACCGGGTCGGTCTGACCGACGCGGCCCGGCGTCGGGCCGGCACCTACTCGCTCGGGATGCGCCAACGGCTGGGCATCGCCGCCGCGTTGTTGGGCGATCCGGGGGTGCTGATCTTCGACGAGCCGGTCAACGGCCTCGACCCGGAGGGCATCCGGTGGATCCGCGACCTGATCCGGTCGTTGGCCGGCGAGGGGCGCACGGTGTTCCTGTCCAGCCACCTCGTGAGCGAGATGGCGCTGACGGCCGATCATCTCGTGGTGATCGCCGCCGGTCGGTTGTTGGCCGACACCTCGCTGGCCGAGTTCGTCGGCGAGGGCGAGTCGTTGGAAGACGTCTATCTCCGGCTGACCGCCGGACACGAGCAGTTCGTGGGAGGTGGCCGCGCGTGAGCACGGCAACGACACAGGTCGGCGGTGCGTTCCCGGCCGCGCTTCATGCCGAATGGACCAAGCTCCGCTCGGTGCCCTCGACCCGATGGCTGCCGGTGGTCGTGGTGGCGCTGACGGCGGGCATCGGCATACTGGTCGACGCGTTCGTCGCCGAGGGCCAACGTCGCGAGGACGGCGCGGAATACGACCCCTTCACTCTCGTGCACTACGGCATCAACATCGGCCACCTGGCCATGGTGGCCTTCGCGGTGCTGGTCGTCGCCGGCGAGTACGGCAGCGGCACCATCCACGCCTCGCTCGCGGCGGTGCCCGATCGCCGCGTGTTCGCCGCCGCGAAGTTGACCGTGATCACCGCGGTGGCTCTGGCCACCGGCGTCGTCTCGAGTCTGGCCTGCACGCTGTCGGCCCGGGTGTTCCTGCCCGAGGGCGACATCTCGCTGACCGCCGCGGAGACCTGGCGCACGGCCTTCGGTCAGGTGGCCTACCTGCTGCTGTTGGCGGTGATCTGTGCCGGCGTCACCTTCGTGCTGCGCACGCCGATGGCGTCGCTGGGGGTGTTGATGCCGCTGGTCCTGCTGGGCACCACCGCGCTCACCGCGATACCGGGGGTGCGCAAGGTGGCCAGGTTCCTGCCGGACCGGGCCGGGCAACGCATCATGCGGCTGCGGGACTTCAACGCCAACGAACTCGATCCGTGGACGGGCCTGGCGGTGATGGCCGGCTGGGCGATCGTCGCCGCGGCCCTCGCGATGATCGTGGTGCGCCGGCGCGACGCCTGACACCGGGTGCGCCCCTCCGGTTACCCAGGGTCACTTGTGGGCATTCCAGAGCGCATGTCCAGATGGCGGCGGCGGCGCGAAACGGCGGCAGGGGAACCCCTGCCGCCCACCCGGCGCAACACCGAACTCCTGCTGCTCGTCTTCGCGGTCCTGGTCCCCGTCTTCGCCTATGCGAACGTCGGTCTGGCCATGGACGGCTCGATCCCGCCGGATACCGCGAAATACGGCCTCGGGCTCGGTTTTCTCGTGCTGGTCGCACACATCCTGGTGCGTCGCTTCGCACCGTACGCCGACCCGGTGCTGCTGCCCATCGCCGCGCTGCTCAACGGCTTGGGGTTGGTCCTGATCTACCGACTCGACCTGGAGACACCGAAGGTGCAGGCCGCGCCGTCGCAACTGATGTGGTCGGCCATCGGGGTGATCCTGTTCGCGGTGGTGATGATCGCCGTGCGCGATCACCGCGCCCTGGGCAAGTACGCATATCTCGCGGCGGCCGTGGCCCTGTTCCTGATGATCGTTCCGGTCTTCTTCCCGGCGATCAACGGCGCCAAGGTGTGGATCCGGCTCGGCCCCTTCTCGCTGCAACCCGGCGAGTTCGCCAAGATCATCCTGGTCGTGTTCTTCGCGTCCTACCTCGCCACCACACGCGAGACGCTGATGATGATCGGCCGCCGGTTCTGCGGTGTGAACCTGCCGCGCGGCCGCGACCTCGGCCCGGTCGTCGCGGTGTGGCTGGCTTCGGTCGGCATCCTGGTCCTGGAGCGCGATCTGGGCACGTCCCTGCTCTACTTCGGCGCGTTCGTGGTGATGCTCTATGTCGCGACCGCCCGGATCGGCTGGATCCTGGTCGGCCTGATCCTGATCGCCCTCGGTGCGTTCGTGGTCGGCTCCGCCGAACCCCACGTGCACAGCCGGGTGCAGAACTGGCTGGATCCGTTCGCGAGCATCCACGCCGGGCTCGGCGCGGGCCAACTGGCCCAGTCGCTTTTCTGCTTCGCCGCCGGCGGCCTGCTCGGTGCCGGCCTCGGCCTGGGGCACTCGATCCTGGTCGGCTTCGCCGCCAAGAGCGACTTCGTCCTGGCCACCGTCGGCGAGGAGCTCGGACTGACCGGCATCGCCGCGCTGTTCGTGCTCTACGCCCTCCTGGTCGCCCGCGGCTTCCGGGCCGGCCTGACCGCGCCGGACCCGTTCGGCTCGCTGCTCGCCTACGGGCTTTCCGCCGTGCTGGCCATCCAGGTGTTCGTGGTCGCCGGTGGGGTGACCGCGTTGATTCCGCTCACCGGCATGACCATGCCCTTCCTTGCCCAGGGCGGCTCGTCCGTGGTCACCAACTGGGCCCTGATCGCCCTGCTGATGAAGGTCAGCGACCGCGGCCGCCGGCCGCCCGCGCCGATCGAGGAGCCGAGCCTGTTGCCCGAGGACGAGGAGGTGCCCGCGTGATCGTCACCGCTCGGCGAGCCGCCGGTTTCTGTCTGCTGCTGCTCCTGGCACTGCTCGGCAATGCCACCTGGCTGATGGCGCACGAGGCCGACGCCTACGACCACATGGCGGGCAATCGCCGCCCACAGATCGTGCGTTACCAGCAGGAGCGCGGCGACATCCTGGTCGCCGGGCGGCCGATCACCGGTTCGCCACACACCGCCGGCACCTCCGACCTGGCCTACGGCCGCAGCTACACCGACGGCCCTCTCTACGCCCCGGTCACCGGCTACGCGTCCCAGCTCTACGGCGCCACCCTGCTCGAAGGCGTCGAGGACGACCTCCTCGCGGGCACCGATCCGCGCCTGGGCGCCTGGCCGGTGATCACCGCGATCACCCGCCGGCGCAGCCCCGCCGGCAACGTCGCCACCACGATCCTGCCCGCCGCCCAACAGGCCGCGTTCGCCGGTCTCGCGAGCACCGGCAACAAGGGCGCGGTGGCCGCGCTCGACCCCACCACCGGCGCGATCCTGGCCCTGGTGAGCACGCCGTCCTACGACCCGGGCCGGCTGGCCGGTGCCAACAAGGCGACCCGGACCGCATGGACGGCGCTGGACACCGACTCCGACCGGCCGATGCTCAATCGTGCGCTGCGCGAGACGTATCCCCCGGGCTCGACCTTCAAGGTGGTCACCGCCGCCGCGGCGCTCGCCTCCGGCACGGTCGCCGATCCGGACGAGCCGACCACCTCGCCCGATCCCTATCCGCTGCCCGAGTCGCGCACCCGACTGGGCAACGAGGTCTCCGGTTGCCGCGACGCGTCGCTGCGTTACGCGCTGGCGATGTCCTGCAACACCGTGTTCGCCAAGCTCGGGGTCGACATGGGTGCCGAGGTGATGCGTCGGCAGGCCAGGGCGTTCGGCTTCGACGACCCGAAGTTGCGGATCCCGGTCGCGGTCACCGAGAGCGTGTTCCCGCGGAATCCGGATCGCCCGCAGACCGCGCTGTCCTCGATCGGCCAGTTCGACACCCGGGCCACCCCGCTGCAGATGGCGATGGTCGCGGCGGGTGTCGCCAACGACGGCGAGGTGATGCGGCCGTACCTGGTCGAGCGGCTCACCCGCGGCAACGGCAGCATCGTGCACACCACCGACCGGGAAGCCCTGGCCCGGGCGGTCGCTCCGCCGGTGGCGCGCCGACTGCAGAAGATGATGGAGGACGTGGTCACCACCGGCACCGGCGGCAACGGGCGCATCGACGGCGCCGTCGTCGGCGGCAAGACCGGCACCGCGCAGCACGGCGAGAACAACCGGGCCGTGCCCTACGCCTGGTTCATCGCCTACGCGAAGGCCGACGCCGCCGCCAAACCCGCCGTGGCGGTCGCCGTGGTGGTCGAGGACGGCTCGGCCGACCGCGCCGACATCACCGGCGGCGGCCTCGCCGCCCCGATCGCCAAGGCCGTGATGTCCGCCGTGCTGGCCGCCCGATGACACGCCGCCTGACGCGCCGCGCCGGCTCCCGCGCCGCGTCAGCTCTTGCGCAGCCCGGCCAGCACCCGGTCGATCACCTGGCCCACCTCGCGCCGGGCGTTCGCCGGGTCCGCGGCCCGCGCGGTGTACATGCTCGCCTCCGAGATCAGCGACGCCAACAGCCGGGCCAGCGGCGGCACCGGCAACTCGTCGATCTCGCCGTTGTCCATCGCCTGCCGCAACCACGCGGCCAACAACCCGTGGCCGTGCTCGTCCACGAGCGCGTCCCACGACCCGGGCCCGAGCACCGCAGGCCCGTCGACCAGCACGATCCGCTGGAAGTCCCCGGTCGTGCACACGTCCAGGAACGACTGGAATCCGTGCCGCAGTTGATCCCATGGTTCGCTGGGGTGCTCCTGGGCATGACGCATCTCGTGGGCGACCAGCGTCTCGGCCGCCTCCGCCGCGACGGTCTCCATGACCGCGCGAAACAGATCGGCTTTGTCCTTGAAGTGGTGGTACAGCGCACCCCGGGTCACCCGGGCGCCGGCCACGATCTCCTCGGTGCCGGTCTGCGCGTAACCCTGCGTCGCGAACAGCTCACGCGCGGCGGCCAACAGGGCCGCACGGGTGTCCGCGACATGTTGTGCCCGACGCGTGACCGCCATACAACCCCCACGTGACGTACAGCCTGTATGTTGAAGATGTTGTCATCATCGGGCACACCCGGGCAACGACGCCACGCCGAGTCGAGGTTCAGCGGACGCCGACGCCCCCGGGTTCGGGGATAGAGAGGACGCGAGGGCATGGGCCTGCCGCTGAACCTGGCTGTGAAAATCGGCACTCACCTGGTCAAGCAGAAGATCAAGCGGGTCGACAAGTTCGCGATGATCGTGGAGGTCGAGCCGCTGTTCGCCTGCAACCTCAAGTGCGGCGGGTGCGGCAAGATCCAGCAGCCGCACGACGTCCTACGCAAGCGCATGTCGGTCGAGCAGGCCGTCGCGGCCGTCGAGGAGTGCGGCGCGCCGATGGTGTCGCTGGCCGGCGGCGAGCCGTTGATGCACAAGCAGATCGACCTGATCGTCGAGGAACTGCTCAAGCGCAAGAAGTTCGTGATCATCTGCACCAACGCCGTGCTGCTGCCCAAGCACCTGCACAAGTTCAAGCCGAACAAGAACTTCGCGTGGATGGTGCACATCGACGGCCTGCGCGAGAAGCACGACCAGGCGGTGGACAAGGAAGGCGTCTTCGACGAGGCGGTGGCCGCGGTCAAGATGGCCAAGGCCGCCGGGTTCCAGGTCTACACGAACAGCACGTTCTTCAACACGGACTCCCCCGAGAGCATCGTGGACGTGCTGAACTTCCTCAACGACGACCTCAAGGTCGACCGGATCCAGATCTCCCCGGCCTACGCCTACGAGAAGGCCCCGGTGCAGAACCGCTTCCTGGGCGTCGAGCAGACCCGGAAGTTGTTCGCGTCGGCGTTCGCCGGCGGCAACCGCAAGAAGTGGCGGCTCAACCACTCCGCGCTCTTCCTGGACTTCCTGGAGGGCAAGCGCGACTTCGAGTGCACGCCGTGGGCCATCCCGTCCTACTCGTTGCTCGGCTGGCAGCAGCCCTGCTACCTGATGGGCGACGGCTACGTGCAGAGCTACAAGGAGTTGCTCACCGACACCGAGTGGGAGAACTACGGTCGCGGCAAGGACCCGCGCTGCGACAACTGCATGGCGCACTGCGGCTACGAACCCACCGCCGTCCTGGCCACCATGGGCTCCCTCAAGGAGAGCCTCCGCGCGGTCGTCGCCGGCTGATCCCACCCCGGGGTCGACGGCCCACCCCCGTCGACCCCGCCGCGCCGACGCGGACACACCGGAGTCCCACACCCCGACGGCCGGGTCGCCGCCCGGTCCGGCCCGATCGTCTGTGGGATCGCATCGAAAACGCGGTGCTCGGATGGCGAGCGGCCGGATCGTTCACCGTGACGGAGTTCGAGACGAGCCTGCGCGACAACGAGCAACTCGTCCGGCATGCACCGTCGGGAATGCGGTTCGTGCTTCCGCAACAATCGATTGGGAAGCCCGGTCACCCCTCACCGGCAACCGGGCTGCCACAACCTGATGAGTCGTCAGCGTACCGGAATGTGCGTTGACACGTGTCGCATGGGTCGCCTCCGAACCAAATCTTGACCCTTCTTGCCGCGTGGGCCCTGGCGTGTCGGGTAGATTCGCGCGCCTATCGGCCCACCACGGGGCCATGGCGATACCGCGAGGCGTGTGTTCCGCGGGTTGAATTGGGGGCTTGTCAGATGGTTCATCGTGTTCTCCGGCGTCTCGCCGGTCCGATCCTGCTCGCGGTGTTCGCGGCGGTATTGACCGCCGTGCCCGCGCAGGCCGCGTCGGCGCCGGCTCAGGCGCAGGTACGCCAGGTCTCCTCCGCGACGGTGTCGGGCGCATTCACCTCGGCCGGCGTGCAGACGGTCGCGGACACCTCGGCTCGCACCACGTCGCACCAGGCCGCCGCCCAGCAGAGCCACCCGACCAAGAAGGCCAAGAAAAAGAAGAAGAAGAGCTTCTTCAAGAAGGCCGGCAAGTTCATCTTCGCGATCATCGGCATCATCGTCGTCGCGATCATCATCTTCTTCGTCTGGCGGGCCCTCAAGCGCCGCAACTGATCGAGCGTCGCGCCCGATCGGGCACCCGCCTCGATCCGAAACGCACCGCGCGCCCGGCCCATGTCCCTTGGGCCGGGCGCGCGGTCGTTCGCCGATGCGCCGCGGGCCCGACGCGCCGTCGGACCCGCGTGCCGTTCAGTGGTGCCACGACCGGGGCTTGCCCCGATCGCGCGTGTCGGCCGATCGACCCAGAGTCGACAGACCACCGAGAATCATCGTGATCACCAGGAAAACCGCCAGAACTGTCATGTCTCCAGAGTGCCCGATGCTTGCACATGCATCGAGTGGCAGGACTGCCGGATAGGCACAAGATCCTGCCATCCCAGCCGAACTGCCGGCATGCTGGACGCATGCTGCGCAATGTGGTCGTGATCGTTCAGGACGGGGTCGCGCCCTTCGAACTCGGGGTGCTGTGCGAGGTATTCGGCATCGACCGGAGCGAGGAGGGCTGCCCGGTCTACGACTTCGCGGTGTGCGCGGTCACCCCCGGCCGGGTTCGCGCCAAGGCCGGCTACGACCTGTTCGCCGAACACGGCCTGGACCGGGTCGCGAACGCGGACCTGATCGCGATTCCGGCCTCCGCCGAGCACGACGAGAACGCGGCGCCCGATCCGCGGCTCCTGGACGCGCTGCGGGCCGCCGAGGCCCGGGGTGCGTGGATCATGAGCGTCTGCACCGGCGCCTTCACGCTGGCCCGGGCCGGCCTGCTCGACGGCCGGCGCTGCACATCGCACTGGAAGTACACGGACCGCCTCGCCCGCCGGTACCCGCTGGCCATCGTCGAACCGGACGTGCTCTACGTCGAGGACCGGCGGGTGATCACCAGCGCGGGCACCGCCGCAGGCATCGACGCGTGCCTGCACCTGGTCCGGCTGGAGGACGGCACCCGGGTGGCCAACGCGATCGCCCGCCGGATGGTGGTGCCGCCGCACCGCGAGGGCGGCCAGGCTCAGTACATCGCCCGGCCGCTGCCCGAGCGCTCCGGCAGCCCGCTCCAAGCCACCCTGCTGTGGATGGAGCAGCGCCTGTCCCGCGAGGTGACGGTGGATCAGATGGCCGAGCACGCGCTGATGTCCCCGCGTACCTTCGCCCGCCGGTTCCAGCAGGAGACCGGCACCACCCCCTACGAATGGCTCACCGCGCAACGCGTGTTGCTGGCCCAGGAACTCCTGGAGGAGACCGACCTGCCGATCGACACCGTCGCCGAGCGCTCGGGCTTCGGCAGTGCCGCGACACTGCGCCATCACTTCCTGCGCCGGCGCGGCACCACACCGCAGAACTACCGCCGGACCTTCTGCCCCGGGAGCGCCACCGCATGACCGCGCCGCCGATCCGTACCGCCCGCGCGGACGACTACGACGCCATCGTCGCGGTGCTGGACGCCTGGTGGGGCCGCCCGATCATGGACAAACTGCCGCGGCTGTTCCTGGACCACTTCCATCCGACCAGCCTGGTCGCCGAGGACGACGCCGGGCTCGGCGGTTTCCTGATCGGGCTGCTCTCGCCCGCGCACCGGGAGCAGGCGTACATCCACTTCGCCGGCGTCCGACCCGACCTGCGCCGATCCGGACTGGCACGGGAGTTGTACGAGCGGTTCTTCACGCTCGCGCGGGCCGACGGCCGCACCCTGGTGCGTGCGATCACCGGTCCGGTCAACACCGGTTCGATCCGCTTTCACACGGCGATGGGCTTCACCGTGCACGGCCCGATCGCAGACCTGGACGGCCCCGGCGCGGACCGGATGCGGTTCGAACGGAGCCTGTCGGCATGAGCGCGAAGAGCCGACGGCGGCGGCTCAACAGAACCCGGTGACCCGCCGCGCCGGTGCCGATCGTCGGTGCGGCGGCGTAACCTACGTCCTTCGACGGTCCGGTCCGACGCTCTCTTGCCCCTGTTCGGGCCGGGCCGTCGTCAGGTGAGCTTGGCGGCGGCGCGCAACGCGCGCATGATCTTGAACCGATTCGGTCCGAGCACCATCATCGGATGCGCGTGCAGGGCGTGTATGGCGTTGCGTTCCGCTCGAACCACCGCCGACCACTGACGGGTCAGTTCGGCGTCCAGCCGTCCGGGGTTCTCGCGTGCGAACGTCGTGACGACGTCGGCCGCGTGGTCGCGATCCCGCTGAAGAGCAATCAGCTCGGCCGGGATTTCCGCCGCTTCATACATGCGGATCATCGTAGGTGGCGAGCCGCCCTCGACCTAGGACATGCGTGCGTCACACGTGCCGCGAATCCCGCGCGTCCTCCCCCGACGTCGGCTCCCGGTCCGGCCCCCGCTCTCCGCGACCCGCCGCGCAGTACAGCGCGACCGCGCCGCCCAGGGCCGCCGTGCCGAGCAGGATGACGCGGTAGTCCAGCACCGCCAACAGACCCGCCACGCCGAGGATCGCGAACGCCGTCGGCGCGAACATGATCGTCCCCGCGGTCGCCGCGACCCGCCCCACCAGGTGCCCCGGCGTCTCCCGCTGCAACACGGTCATCGCCGCGACGTGCACCGCCGGCAACCCGAAGCCGATCGCCACGCTGCCGCCCAGGACCGCGGGCAACCACTGCACCACCCGCAGACCCACCCCGACCGCGAACAGCGCCAGGCCGAGCACCGCGAACCCGCGCGGGCCGAGCCGGCGGATCAACGTGCCCGCGCACAGCCCGACCACCACGGACCCGGCGCCCTGCGCGGTGTACAGCACGCCGACGAACGCCGGTGAACGATCGAGCCCCTGGTCCACCACGGTGTAGATCGCACCACCGCTGACCCCGGACACCAGCATCGCCAGACCGCCGGAGAACACCAGTCGGCGCAACGGACGATGCGCCCACAGGTAGCCCATGCCCGCGGTGGTCTCCCCCCACCACCCGCCCTCGCTCTTCGCCCGGACCGGCTGGTCGAAGCGCATCAGCGCGAAGACCCCGGCGGCCAGCACGAACGTGCCCGCGTCCAACAACGCGACGGTGTGCCCGCCGGCCCACGCGAACAGGCCCGCGCCCACCAGCGGCGCGACCAGCTTCATCCCTTCGGCCGCGCTGAGCCGCATCCCGTTCAGGTCGCCCAGGATGCCCGGCGCGACGCCGGCCGTGAGCGCGGTCGACTCGGCGGCGTCCAGGAGCACGAAGCCGATGCCGTAGCCGAACATCACCGCGAACAGGATCCACACCTGATCGGCCGAGCGCACGGTCAGGGTGAGGGTCAACAGCGCGGCCAGCACCAGGTTGACCGCCAGGAGCAGGCGTTTCGCGGGCAGGCGGTCCGCGACCGCACCGAGCAGCGGACCGAACAGGGTCGGCGCGAACACCCCCAGCGCCATCAGCGCCGCCACGCTGTCCGAACCGGTCAGTGTCTTGGCCCAGACGCCGGCGACGAGGGACATCGCGCTGCTGCCGAAGCTGGAGACCACCACGCCGCTCAGATACAGCCCGGCGTTGCGGTCCCTGAACACCTTTACCGCACCCCATGCCACTTGCCCACCAGGCCCCTCGTTGTCGATGTCGCGGCTCTGGTTGCTGTACTAGCAGTCATGAGCAGCGACGTCACCCGATTCGTCGAAGAAGTTGAGCCGACCCGACTCAAGTCCGATCTATTCGAGGGGAAAAGCCCTGATCCGGACGCCTTTCGGGTCTTCGGCGGTTGGCTGGTCGCACAGGCACTCGCCGCCGCCGGAGCCACCGTCGACGAGGACCGGGTGCCGCACTCGCTGCACGCGTCGTTCCTGCGGCCGGCGGATTCCACCCTGCCGCTGACCTACCGGGTCGTGCGGACCCTGCAGGGCCGGACGCTGAGCCATCGTCAGGTCGACGTGCTCCAGGCGGACCGGGTCCTGGTACACCTGGTCGCGTCCTTTCGGGTGACCCGCCCCGAGACGCCGTTCGACCACGCGCCGAGCGCACCCGTGGTGCCCGACCCGGCGACGCTGCCCACGCTCGCGCAGCGTCTGGCCGCGCTGAACGGCCCGCTGCGCCGACCGCAGTTGGTCCGGCACAACCCGGTGGACCTGCGCTTCGTGGCACCACCGAGCTGGGCCGACGAGACCTCCACCGCGCGGGCGCCGCACAACGCGCTGTGGTGCCGCGCCGACGGCGAACTTCCCGATCGCCCGTTGCTGCACGCGTGCGCCGTCGCGTACGCGACCGACCTGAGCATTTTGGACACGCTGGTACTGCCGCATGCCCGGGCGCTGGGCCGACGCTGGATCCCCCGGGCCAGCCTGGACCACTCGATTCGTTTCCATCGCCCGTTCCGCGCGGACCGGTGGTGGCTCTACGACCAGGAAGGCACCTCGCTGCACGCCGCGCACGGCACGGTGCACGGTCGGATCTTCGACGCCGCGGGCGCGCTGTTTGCGACGGTGAGCCAAGAGGCACTGTTCGGCGAGCCGGTCGAACACCGGTCGTAGCGCCACCGAGGGCCGGTGGCGCCTGCCGAAGGAGTGCGCATGGTGCAGGTCGGAAAGGTCTCATTGAACGTCAGCGACCAGGACGCGGCGAAGCGCTTCTGGGTCGACAGGATGGGCTTCGAGGAGGTGATGGACACGCCGATGGGCGAGGCCGGCAGCCCGCGCTGGATCGAGGTTCGCGCGCCGGGCGACGGCATCACGCTGATCCTGTTCAGTCAGCGCTTCGACATGGAGAAGGTCGGCTCGCTCAACAACGTGTTGTTCACCTGCGACGACCTGCAAGCCACCTACCGGGAACTGGTCGCCAAGGGCATCGACTTCCCGGACAAGCCCGCTCAGCAGGAATGGGGCTGGTGGGCCACCTTCCGCGACAACGAGGGCAACTTCTACGGATTGACCCAGCGCAACCCGTGACCGGGATCCGCCGGACCGGCCGGGCGACCGGCTGTGATCTTGCCCGCTTGCGGTCCCCGCGGCGCCCCTGGCTCTCGATTCCTGTACGGGGTTGGGATATCCCAGGGTGTCATGGCGGACAAGGTGCTTCTCGACTACGACGGACCGATCGCGACGATCACCAACAACAACCCGGACAAGCACAACGCGTTCGATGACGAGATGGATCAGCTGCTGTGGCAGATCCTCGGCGAACTGCGGCAGCGGCCCGAGGTGCGGGCGGTGATCTGGCGTGCGGTGGGCAAGTCCTTCTCCTCGGGCCGCGACGTGTCCTCGATCGGGGGCCACCGGGTCGAGCTGACCCACCATCAGTTGATGACCCGCGGGCATCGCGGGGTGCAGCAGCTCTTCGAGTTGGACGCGCCGGTGCTGGTGGCCTGCCAGGGCTGGTCGATCGGCGCGTCCTTCCAGCGCGCGCTGTTGTGCGACATCCGGGTGGCCGCCGAGGGCGCTCGGTTCATGCTGCCCGAGACCACGCACGGGGTCATTCCGGACACCGGTGGCGTGGCGCGGCTGTACCAGATCTGCGGGCCCGGGGTGGCCGCCGACCTGGTGCTGACCGGCCGGCCGATGCATGCGGCCGAGGCGTACGCGCACGGCATCGTCTCGCGCGTGGTGCCCGCCGCCGAACTGGACGCCACCGTGCGCGAGATGGCCGAGCGGATCGCCGCCGCCCCGGCGGTGACCGTGAAGATGGCCCGGCGGGTGCTCGGCCACCTCGCCGAACCCGCCGTGCGCACCTCGATGGCCGAGGAACTGATCGCGCAGACCTTCGTCAACAAGTCGGACGACTACGCCGAGTTCCGCGCCGCCCGCGCCGAACAGCGGCCCGCCCACTACACCGGGAGCTGAGCCCTCATGACCGAGGCATCCGACGGCATCATCGGCCTGCCCGAACCGCCCGCCCTGGGCGCCGCCGCGCTGCCGCCCGGCACCTACGCGGACCGTACGGTGTTCGTCACCGGCGGCGGCACCGGTCTGGGCAAGGCGATCGCGATCGAGTTCGCCCGACTGGGCGCGAACCTGGTGGTGGCCAGCCGCAAGGAGGACCACCTGGAGGCGGCCCGCGAGGCGCTGACCGAGGCCGGCGCCAAGGTGCGCACGGTGGCCTGCGACATCCGCGAGCCGGCCGAGATCGAGGCGGCCTTCGACGCGGCCGTCGACACGTTCGGACTCCCGGACGTGCTGATCAACAACGCCGCGGCCAACTTCCCGGTGCCCGCCGAGGAGATGTCCCCCAACGCGTGGCGCACCGTCGTGGACATCACCCTCAACGGCACCTACTTCTGCGCCCGCGAGTTCGCCCGCCGCCACCTGGCCGCCGGCACCCCCGGCTCGATCGTCAACATCGGCGCGTCCTACGCGTGGACCGGCGGCCCCGGCTTCGCCCACAGCGCCGCCGCCAAGGCCGGCGTCAAGAACATGGTCGAGACCCTGGCCGTCGAATGGGGCCCCTACGGCATCCAGGTCAACGGCC
This sequence comes from Embleya sp. NPDC020886, assembly GCF_044333915.1. Lineage (NCBI taxonomy): Bacteria > Bacillati > Actinomycetota > Actinomycetes > Kitasatosporales > Streptomycetaceae > Embleya > Embleya sp. NPDC020886. The sequence continues at coordinate 18,162 of NZ_JBIRRX010000005.1, forward strand.
TGGTCCCCGGCCTGTTCCCCCACGAGGACATGACCGCCGACATCAAGGGCAACCTCGCCCGCACCCACGACAAGGACCCCTGCCAACCCGCGATGCGAGTCGGCCGACCGCGCGAGCTGGGCTGGGCCGCGACCTTCCTGGCCTCGCCCTACGCGCGCTTCGTCTCCGGCCACACCCTGGTCGTGGACGGCGCCAACTGGCAGCGGCGCGGTCTGGTCAACCCGCCGGTGGTCACCGTGCGGCAGCAGATGGGCAAGGGTGCGTTCGAGCTGCCGTAGGCCCGATCCGGGCGGCCCGGCGAACACAGCGTGCTCCGGTGTCCCGTCCACCGAATCGCCAAATGGCATAAATCCGTGATATCTGCGCGGAAAAATGGACAATACGATGGTCGGGTCGGTCGCGATTTCCTGGCGCGACCGGCCCGACGTCACGTCCGTGCTCTTCGCCGCCCAGTGTCCCGGAGCCCCGCATGCCCGATCGGCGTCTGTCCTTCCGCGCCCGCAGGCACGGGGCGAGCGAACCCCCGGAGGCACCGGAACGCTCGATGGACCCGCGGGCGGCGGACGCCCCGGAGCCGCCACCCGTCGAACACAGCCTGATCGACGCGGCGATCTACGTGGACGGGGTACGGGCCGCCTCCCCGAGCACGCTCGCCGACACCTACCGCGAACTGCACGCCCGGCCCGGCGCGATGGCCTGGATCGGGCTCTACCGCCCCTCCGAGAGCCAACTCCTCTCCGCCGCAGACGAGTTCGACCTGCACGCGCTCGCCATCGAGGACGCGATCGTGGCCCACCAGCGGCCCAAGCTCGAACGCTACGGCGAAACGTTGTTCGTGGTGTTGCGCGCGGCCCGCTACCTCGACGACGTCGAGGAGGTCGACTTCGGCGAGCTGCACGTCTTCCTCGGCACCAACTTCGTGGTCACCGTCCGCCACTCCGAGTCCCCCGACCTGTCCGCCGTCCGCCGCTGGGTCGAGGACCGGCCCGAACTCCTGCGCCAGGGCCCGGAGGCGGTGCTGTACGCGATCCTGGACAGCGTCGTGGACGCCTACGCCCCGGTGGTCGGCGGCCTGCAGAACGACATCGACGAGATCGAGGCGGAAGCCTTCCTCGGCGCCCCGAACGTGTCCCGACGGATCTACGAACTCTCCCGCGAGGTGATCGAGTTCCAGCGCGCGACCCGACCGCTGCTGCTCATGCTCACCGATCTGTCCACCGGCTTCGACAAGTACCACGTGGACCAGGAGCTGCGGCGCTACCTGCGCGACGTCCGGGACCACGCGACGATCGCGGTGGAACGGGCGGCCGGCTTCCGCCAGCTCCTCGAAGGCATCATGCGGGTCAACGCGATCGTGGTGACCCAGACGCAGAACGAGGAGATGCGGCAGCTCACCGCGGCCAGCAACGCCCAGAACGAGGAGGTCAAGAAGATCTCCGCGTACGCCGCGATCCTGTTCGCGCCGACCCTGATCGGCACCGTGTACGGGATGAACTTCGACGACATGCCCGAGCTGCACTGGAGCCTGGGCTACCCCTTCGCGGTCGGCCTGATGGTGCTGGTCTGCGTGGTCCTCTACCTCATCTTCAAGCGCCGGAACTGGCTCTGAGCCCGGCGCGGAAACCTGTCGTGTTCTGTCAGGTATCCGGTCCAGGATCGTTCTTGCAGGGAAGCACCCGAACCACCAGAGGAGCACCACCATGGCGCACATCGTTCTCGTTCCCGGCTACTGGCTCGGCGCGTGGGCGTGGGACCGGGTCGCCGAACCGCTGCGGGCCGCCGGGCACGACGTACTCGCGGTGACGCTGCCGGGCCTGGCGGACGAGGCGGCCGACGCCACCGGAATCGACCTCGCGACGCAGACCGACGCCCTGGTCGAGGAGATCACCTCGCGCGACCTCACCGACGTGGTCCTGGCCGCCCACTCCGGCGGCGCGTTCCCCGCCTACGAGGCACTGGACCGGATCCCGGACCGGATCGCCCGGATCGTCTACGTGGACGCCGGCCCGGTGGCCGAGGGCGTCTCGCTGCTGGACCTGAGCGAGCCCGCCGAGCGGGAGCGGATCGAGGCCGAGGTGGCCGAGCGCGGCGACGGCCGCTACACCTACCCGTGGGATCCGACCACCGACGCCGAGATGCTCGACGGACTCACCCCGGCCGACCTGGAGCTGCTGCGCACCCGCTCGGTGGCGCAGCCGTACGCGGTCGCGACCGGCGCCGAGCGGGTCGGCGACCCGGCCCGGCTCAAGGTGCCCGCGCACCTGATCAGCTGCCTGTTCCCGGCCGAGCAGGTCGAGGTCATGGTCGCGCAGGGGCACCCGTTCATGGCCGAGTTCGCGCTGGCCGAGGAGCGGCACGTACACGGCCTGCCGACCGGCCACTGGCCAATGTTCTCCCGGCCCGAGGAACTGGCTCGGTTGTTGGCGGACATCGCCGGTTGACCGGCCCGCGGGGGTGGGCCCAGCCCCACCCCCGCGCGGGGTGCCTCCCCAGTGACCTGCACGGTCGCCGCCCGACACACTGGTGCCACCAGCGGTACACGGCACATCCACGGGAGGACCCCCTTATGAGCACGCTCACGCCACACAGCGCCGATCCACCGGCGACGCGTTGGCGGTTCGGTCGGGCGTTGTCGTCCACCTTCCAGGGCTTCGTGCTGGTCTTCCTCTCCGTGCCGGCCCTCGCCCTGTTCATCTGCGGCATCGTGTTCATGGCCCTGGTGCCGCTGGGTGTCGGCATGGTGCTGTTCGTGCCGGCGATCCTGCTGCTGCGTGCCACCGCCAACCTGACCCGCACCGCGATGACCTCGTGGTCCGGCGTCCCGATCGCCGTCCCCTACCGACGGCGCCCCCCGGGCAAGGGGGTGACCGGATTGTGGCGGCGCACCCGGCAACTGATCACCGAGGGGGCCACCTGGCGGGACCTGCTGTGGGGGCTGCTCTACCTGCCGTCCAGCCTGCTGCTGGCCTGCTTCCCGATGTTGCTGATCGTGAACGGCCTGCACGGGGTGCTGATGCCGTTCCTGTGGGAGGTGGCCTACCGGCACGTCGATCCGCAGTGGTACACGTTCATCAAGGTGGACAGCTCGCAGCGGGCCGGCTTCGCGCTGCCCTGGGGCGCGATCCAGGTGGTCGTCGGCCTGGCCGTCGCGCCCTGGTTCGCCCGGGTCAACGCGCTGTGGAACCGCTCCCTGCTCGCCCCCACCAAGGAGGCCGAACTGGCGCTGCGGGTCCAGCACTTGACCGAGAGCCGGACCGACGCCGTGGACGCGTCGGCAGCCGAGCTGCGCCGGATCGAGCGTGACCTGCACGACGGCGCGCAGGCCCGCCTGGTGGCGATGGGCATGAACCTGGGCGCCGCGGAGGCGCTGCTCGGTACGGACCCGGACGCGGCCCGCATCCTGCTCGCCGAGACCCGCGCCGCGTCCGCCAAGGCCCTGCACGAACTGCGCGACCTGGTCCGGGGCATCCACCCGCCGGTGCTCTCCGACCGAGGTCTGGGCGACGCGGTGCGCGCGGTGGCGTTGGAGAGCCCGCTCGATGTCAACGTCAAGGTCGCGCTGCCCGCGCGCCCCGAGCTCCCGCTGGAGTCCGCCGCCTACTTCGCGGTCACCGAGGTGCTCACCAATGCGGCAAAGCACTCCGGTGGGCAGCACGTCGAGATCGATCTGACCTACCAGGACGGCAAGTTGCGGATCACCGTCACCGACGACGGCGTCGGCGGCGCCGATCTGATGAAGGGCACGGGACTGCGCGGCATCGAGCGGCGACTCGATACATTCGACGGAACGCTCGCCCTGGACTCCCCGGTGGGCGGCCCGACGACTGTGATCATGGAGCTGCCGTGCGACTTGTCCTCGCGGAAGACCTCGCCCTCCTGAGGGACGGGCTGGTCCGCCTGCTCCAGGCCCACGGCTTCGAGATCGTCGCCGCCGTGGACAACGGTCCGGAACTGCTCCGGGCTCTGGTGGAACACAAGCCGGACGTCGCGGTCGTCGACGTCCGACTGCCGCCGACCTTCACCGACGAGGGCCTCCAGGCCGCCCTGGAGGCCCGTCGGCAGGTCCCGGGGCTGCCGATCCTGGTGTTGTCGCAGTACGTGGAGCAGTTGTACGCCCGGGAGTTGCTCGCGGACGGCACCGGCGCGGTCGGCTATCTGCTCAAGGACCGGGTGTTCAACACGGACGAGTTCGTGGACGCGGTCCGCCGGGTCGCGTCGGGGGGCACCGCGATGGACCCCGAGGTGATCTCGAAGCTGCTCGCCCGCAACGTGCGGGACAAACCGTTGGGCCGGCTGACGCCGCGCGAGCGCGAGGTGCTGGAGTTGATGGCCGAGGGTTGTTCGAACGCGGCCATCGCGGGCCGGCTGTTCGTCTCCGAGGGCGCGGTGAGCAAGCACACCACCAACATCTTCGCGAAGCTCTCGATCGACACGTCGGACGAGACGAACCGGCGTGTGCTCGCGGTCCTGGCCTATCTCAACGGCAACGGCTGAACCGCGACGGAACGGGACACGGGAGCGGCGGATCGGCATCGCTCTCGTCCCGGACGACCGCGCGGGCCTGCGCGCGGGTGGTGCGGGCACTGCGGGTGTTCACGAACCGGTGGTCAACCGCAACAACCGGTCCCGTTCCTCCTCCACGATGCGCTGGGCGCGCAGGACGACGGCCTCGGGCACGCCGTCCGGCAGTTCTCCGAAGTCACGAAAGCGGCGGAGGTCGCGTGGACGAACACCGGTGATGTCGTAGGCCTTCAACGCGGCGAGCGACACGGCGTAGTCGTCGAGTGTGCGAGGCATGGTCTCCTTCTCGCGCGCTGGGAGGTCCGGTACGGGCACCTCGGGCGAGCCGGCGTCGGCCGGATCAGGGCTGCTGTCGTACACGCTGCCCCCGTCTGATGTTGTCAACGTCATTGCGGCGGTGCGGGTTCCCGGTACCAATCTTCCGGACGGGAAGGCGCGGGTCGCTCCCCCGTACGGATGAACTTCGCGACGCCTGTGGCAGAAGGCGCCGCACTTCTGTACTTCCCTCGCCGCAGCACGCGGGTCGCACGTGCTCGACGGGCCTCGATCACCACACGGTGTTCGAGGAAGCACAGATTGTCATGACGCGGAGCATAAAGCCAAGCATCTTTTGCTACCGGTTCGAATCCGACGCCCTTCGCACGCTTCCGCGACCGGCTCCGGGGAACAAGCGCGCACGATGATACGTTCGGCGTGGTAAGTGTTTGACCCCGAATTGCCCGTTGAGCAAGGAGCGTGCGTGTCCGCCCAAGAGACGGACCCCCCTAGTACCGGTCCCTCCCGAGACTGTGATCGAAGCCGCGACGTCCGGGAGGCGGTCTCATGACCGCGGCTCTTGGCATAGCGGCGATCGTCGTACTGACCCTCGGTACCGGTTTCTTCGTCGCCCAGGAGTTCGCCTACGTGGCGGCCGATCGGAGCCTGCTGCGTCGCCGTGCCGAATCCGGTGACAAGGCCGCAGCCCGGGCGACGACCGTGATGGGGCGACTTTCGTTCATGCTGTCCGGTGCCCAGTTGGGCATCACCGTGACGGCCCTGTTGGTCGGTTTCATCGCCGAACCCGCGCTCGCGGCGGTGATCTCCCCCCTCCTGGATCTGGTCGCCGTTCCCGACGGCGCGGTTCCGGTGATCTCGCTGATCCTCGGCTTCGCGGTGGCCACCGCGATCCAGATGGTGCTCGGCGAGCTGGTCCCCAAGAACTGGGGCATCGCCGAGCCCGAGCGGGTGGCGATCCTGCTCGGCCGGCCCACGCTGGTCTATCTCAAGGTCGCCGGTCCCCTGATCCGCCTGTTCGACACGCTGGCCAACCGCATCGTGCGGGCGATCGGCATCGAACCGGTCGAGGAACTGCACGGCGGCGCCACCACCGAGGAACTCGCGCACATCGTCGACGAGGCCGGCCGGGACGGTGACCTGGATCCGGCCCTGTCCGGGATCCTGCGCCGCGCGATCGCCTTCGGCGACCTGACCGTGGACCAGGTGATGGTGCCGCGTCCGGACGTGGTCCGGGTGCGGGCCGAGACCACCGCCGCCGAATTGATCGAGTTGGTCGCCGAGTGTGGCCATTCGCACTATCCCGTGGTCGGCGAGCGGGTGGACGACGTGCTGGGCGTGGTCGGGGTGGCCTGCCTCCTGGAGGTGGCCCCCGAGGACGCCGCGCACGTGAGCGCCGGGTCGATCGCGCGGCCCGCGCTGCTCGTCCCGGACACCGCCGGGCTGGCCTCGCTGCTCGAACAGTTGCGGACCGCGCACGAGGAGTTCGCGGTCGTGCTGGACGAGCACGGCGGCCTGGCCGGGATCGTCACCTACGAGGACGTGGCCGAGGAATTGGTCGGCGAGATCGCCGACGAGAGCGACGACGAGGACCCCGTCGACACCGAGCCCGAGGACGGCTGGTGGCGGCTGGACGCGGGGCTGCGGGTGGACGAGACGGAGCGGATCGTCGGCGCGGAGCTGCCCGACGGGCCGTACGACACGCTCGGTGGCCTGGTCATCGCGCACCTGGGCCGACTGCCCGAGGTGGGCGACCGGATCCGGGTGCCCGACCCCGACGAGGTACGCGCCGGGCGCGCGGCCGACGAGGACGACGAACCGATCCGCTACACCGAGATCGAGGTGCTCGAAGTCGAGCGGCATGTGCCGGCGCTGGTCCGGATCCGGGTGCTGACCTCGGCTCCCTCGTTCCCACGCAACGCCTCCGAATGGAGCGCCGAGCGGCGCTCCGGGCGTAACACGGAGGTGACCGCGTGACCCCGACCCTGGCCTCCGGTGGCGGCCTGGGCTCGCTGGAGCTTGGGCTGTGGCCGGCGATCGCCATCACCATCGCGCTGCTCGTGGGCAACGCGTTCTTCGTGGCGGCGGAATTCGCGATGGTGGCCGCGCGCCGGCATCGCCTGGAGGCGCTGGTCGCCGAGCGCAAGCGCGGCGCGAAGTCGGCCCTGGCCGGCGTGCGCGAGTTGTCGCTGATGCTGGCCGGTGCGCAACTCGGCATCACCATGTGTTCGCTGGGCCTGGGCATCGTCTCCGAGCCGGCCATCGCCACCATGCTCGATCCGCTCTTCGACGCGGTCGGCATGCCGGCCGCGGCGGGGCACGCGGTGGCGTTCGCGATCGCGCTGGTGGTCGTGGTGATCCTGCACATGGTGCTGGGCGAGATGGCGCCCAAGTCGTGGGCGATCGCCGGCCCCGAGAAGGTCGCGCTCGTGCTCGCGCCGTCCTTCCGCGGCTACACCCGGGTGGTGCGGCCGCTGCTGCTGGCGATGAACGGGGTCAGCAACGCGATCCTGCGGCTGGCCGGGATCGACCCCAAGGACGAGTTGTCCCACCCCAAGGACGCGGAGGGGCTGCGCCGGTTGGTCGGCGAGTCCCGTCGGCTCGGCCTGATCGACGGTTCGTCGCACGACGTGCTCTCCGGCACGCTGCGCACGCACACCGAACCGCTGGCCCGACTGGTCGTGCCGGCCGCCGAGATCGACTCGGTGCCGGCCGCCGCGGGGCCGGACGAGATCGTCGCGATGTCCCGCCGCAACGGCCGCAACCGGTTGCTGGTGCGGAGCGCGGACGGCACGCTGTCCGGCGTCGTGCACATCCGCAAGGTACTCACCTCGCGCACGCAGAGCTCCGGCAACACGGCCGGCGAGCTGGCCACGTCGGTACTCACGCTGAGCGTGGACACCCCGATCCAGCGCGCCGTGGCCGCCCTCCAGGAACGCCGCGCGTCGCTGGCCCTGGTGCACGCCGCCGACGGCACGCTGCTGGGCCTGGTCGGTCTCGACGACCTCCTCGGCAGCGTCCTCGGAGCCGGCACGGCATGACCCGCCCGGGAAGGTCCCGTCCGACCCCGGTCGGACGGGACCTTCCCGGCGCCACACCCGGCCTGGGGGCGCCGCCGGTCGCCTGTCGAACCCGCGCCCCGGCCCGTCGCGACGGGTCGGGTCGGGGCGCGCCGGGGCTACGCGCGGATCAGGCGGAAGAAGCGGCGGACCTCCTCGACGAAGGTCTCCGGTTGTTCGAAGGCGGCGAAGTGACCGCCGCGGTCGAGTTCGTTCCAGTAGCGGAGATCGGTGAAGCGGTTCCCGGCCCAGCGGCGCGAGGAGCGGATGATCTCGTGCGGGAAGATCGAGCAACCGGTGGGGACCCCGACCTCGGCCAGATCGGGGTTGCGGTAGCTCTCCCAGTACAGCCGGGCCGAGGACGCGGCGGTGTCGGTGAGCCAGTAGACCATCACGTTGTCCAGCAGGTGATCGCGGGACAGCGCGTTCTCCGGGTGGCCGTCGCAGTCGGTCCACTGCTGGAACTTCTCCACGATCCAGGCCAGTTGGCCCACCGGTGAGTCGGCCAGCCCGTAGCCGAGCGTCTGCGGCCGGGTGGACTGGATCTTGCTGTAGCCGGTGCCCCACTCGGAGTGGGTGCCCAGGTCGGCCAGCGCCTGTCGTTCGGCCGGCGTCGGATCCTTCATCGCCGCCGCGTCCGGCATCGCCACCGGCATGTTCAGGTGGATGCCGAGCACGTGCTCGGGGTCCTGCCTACCGATCGACGCGGTGACCATCGAGCCCCAGTCGCCGCCCTGCGCGCCGTAGCGCGCGTAGCCCAGGTCGGCCATCAGCACGGCCCAGGCCCGGGCGATCCGGTCGATTCCCCAGCCGGTCTCGGCCGGTCGATCGCCGAAGCCGTAGCCGGGCAACGAGGGCACCACCACGTGGAACGCGTCCGCCGCGTCGCCGCCGTGTGCGACGGGATCGGTCAACGGCCCGATCACGTCCAGGAATTCGATGATCGACCCGGGCCAGCCGTGGGTCAGGATCAGCGGCAGCGCGTCCGGATGCGGCGAGGGCGCGTGCAGGAAGTGCACGCCCAGGCCGTCGATGTGCGCCTTGAAGTGGGCGTACGCGTTCAGCCGCGCCTCGGTCTTGCGCCAGTCGTAGGTGGTCCGCCAGTACTCGGCCAACTCGCGCGTGTAGGCCAGCGGGATGCCCTGCGACCAGTCGTCCACCGGTTCGGCGTCGGGCCAGCGGGTGCGCGCCAGGCGCTCCCGCAGGTCGATCAGGTCGGCGTCGGGTATGTCGATCCGGAACGGCGTGATGTGCGACGGGAGCAGGGGCATCGACCGGGAACTCCATCCGTGGCGGGCATCGGGTCACGGAGACGATTGCGGGCCACGACCGTCGTCGACGATCGGCGCGACCGGGTCGGGGCTCTTGTCGTGCGTCTCCAGGTCGGTACTCAACCCGATCACCAGGGCCCCGCACCAGAGCGCCGCGACCACGGACAGCACGATTTTGGTCATCGGCGTCCAGCGGGTGACCAGCCACATCAGCACCGCGCCGATCGGTGGCAGGACCAGGAGCAGGAGCAGGATCCACCGCTGTCGGACGAACCAGGGGCTCGCGTTCTCGATGCGCCGCTGCCGGCGGCTGGTGCGTATCACTGGTTCCGGCCCCCTAGGGACACCCGCGGACCACCCGCGGGTGGGTCGCCCCATGTCTGCCCGGCAAAGCCCGGCTCAGTCCCGGCCGTGCGCGGCGCGGGCCGGGCCCGGCTCGGATCGCCTCCCCGGCGCGGGTGCTCCGTATGGGTGAAGTCCGGGGCCGAAATGCCCGGTCGGCTTTCGTCCCGGCCGACGGACCGGCAGGTTGTTCATCTCCTCCGCCCCCGGAAGGTCCCGATGAACCCGCACCCGCGCAACGGGGTCGGCGTCGCCGCCGTGCTCCTGACCCTGAGTTCGCTCGCCGCCGGCACGCCCGTGTCCGCCCACGAGCCGGCGCCCGGCCCCGGGCCGATCACGTTGCCCGAGCGTGGCACCCCGCAGGGTCCGCTGCCGCGGCCCAAGGCCGCCGACAACGCCGAGTTGCCGCCCTGGCCGGTGCCCGCGGACAGCGCGCGGCGCGGCGCCGACGCGGGTCTGAATCTGGACACGATGGAGGGCGCCGTACAGCACTTCCACGTGCACCTGGACATCTTCGTCGGCCTGAATCGGGTCGAGGTCGCGCCCGATATCGGCATCGATCGAAGGACCGGACTGCTGGCCGATCTGCACACGCACGACAACAGCGGCGTGTTGCACGTGGAGAGCCACGACGCGAACGCCCGCTTCGTACTGGGCCAGTTGTTCGCCATGTGGAACGTGCGCTTGGACGAGACCCACCTGGGCGCGCTCACCCCGGACGCCACGCACACCTACCGCACCTACCTGAACGGCGTGTCGATCAGCGGCGATCCGGCCCGGATCGAGCTGCGTCCGCACGATCAGATCTCGGTGATGTACCAGGACGACAAGGTCCGGATCAGGCCGCCGGCCTCGTACGACTTCCCGCCGGGCCTTTAGGGTCGCGCGCGTTCACGACAGTATGGGTGGTGAGGTACCGGACCGTCGGGACGAACAGGGGTTGCCGCCATGACCGATCTGGAAACCGCGGCCCCGGCCTTCATCGCCATGGCCCACTCGATCGTGTGGGCCTCGATCGCCACCGTGGACGGCGCGGGTCGGCCGCGGACCCGGATCCTGCACCCGTACTGGGTATGGGAGCACGGGCGGTTGACCGGTTGGGTGGCGACCGCCCCCACCGCGACCAAGCGCACCCACATCGCCCGCAATCCGTTCGTGTCGTGCAACTACTGGTCGCCCTCGCACGACACGTGCGCAGCCGAGTGTCGCGCGGATCTGCTCTTCGAGCCGGAGATCCGCGAGCGGGTGTGGAACCTGTTCCGGGACACTCCCGAGCCGCTGGGCTACGACCCCGCCGGAGCCGGGGTGCCCGGCTGGGAGCACCCGTTGTCGCCCGGCTTCGCGGTGATGCGCCTGTCGCCGTGGCGGCTGCGGATCTTCCCCGGCGCGGCGCTGCGGGGCGGCGTCGTCGAGCCGGTGCTGACCTGGCAGGAGCCGCGACCGGAGCTGACACCACAGGGTGCCGGCTGAATCCCTCCCATTAATCATGAGACATAGTTGTCTCATCTGGGCTAGAGTTGATCCATGCCCACCGACAACGAGCACGTACTGCGCGCCGCCGTCACCCTGTTGCTTCGGCGACCGGCGTCGTCCATGGACGACATCGCCCGAGCCGCCGGGATCAGCCGGGCCACGCTGCACCGGATGTTCCCGGGCCGGCCGGCGCTGATCGCCGCGCTCGGCACGGAAGCCTCGGCGCAGATCGGTCGGGCGATCGACGCCGCCGACCTGACCACCGGCGAGGACGTCCCCGCCGTGCTGCGCGGTCTGGTGGACCGGCTGATGCCGTGCGCCGAATACCTGGCGTTCCTGTACGGGGAGAGTTCGCTGGTCGGCGACCCGGGCCTGGAACAGGCCTGGAGCGTGATGGACGAGCAGGTCGCCGCCGCGGTCCGACGCGGCCAGGAGAACGGCTCGATGCGGGTGGACCTGACCGCGCAGTGGGTTTCCGAGGCGCTGTTCTCGTTCGTCGCCGCGGCCGGCTGGGCGGTCCACGAGGGCCGGCTCGCCGGCCGGGACGCGACCCGCTCGGTGGCCGAACTCCTGCTCGGCGGCGCCGCCCGCCGCCCGCCCGGCTGATCCGAGCGATCCGGCTCGGGTGCGCATCGGCCTCCGCCGCCCGCCCACGCCGCCCGCTCGGCACCGCACCCGCTCCACCGCAACTCTCCCGCCGATCCACTCGGCCGACCCGTCTCTTGGCTTGGAATCCTGATCATGGCCAGTCCCACCACCTCCTCGACCCCCGTTCATACCGGCACCGGCGGCTCCGCCAAGGGCGCGCCGGGCCGCTGGATCGCCCTGGGTGTTTTGACCCTGTCGGTACTGCTCGTGGCGATCGACGCCACCGTGCTCGGCCTGGCGATCCCCTTCCTCAGCGAGGACCTGGAACCGACCGGCACCCAGTTGTTGTGGATCGGCGACGTCTACTCGTTCGTCATCGCCGGTCTGCTGGTCACCGCCGGCACCCTGGGCGACCGGATCGGCCGCAAGAAGCTGCTGCTGTGGGGTTCGGCCGCGTTCGGCGCACTGTCCGTGCTGGCCGCCTACGCGCCCAGCGCCGAGGCACTGATCGCGGCCCGCGTCGCGATGGGTGTGGCCGGTGCGTCGTTGATGCCGTCCACGCTCGCACTGGTGCGCAACATCTTCCCGGACGCCCGCGAGCGCAGTTTCGCGATCGGCGTGTGGGGTGCGATGTCGATGGCCGGTGCCGCGTTCGGCCCGGTGGTGGGCGGCTTCTTGCTCGAACACTTCTGGTGGGGCTCGGTCTTCCTGATCAATCTGCCGGTGATGGTGGTGCTGATCGTGGTCGGCATCAAGATGTTGCCGGAGTCGCGCAACCCGAATCCGGGTCCGTGGGACATGCTCAGCGCGGCGCTGTCGCTGGTGGGCATGATCGCCACCGTCTACGCGATCAAGGAGGCCGCCTCGCACGGCCTGCTGCGCTGGGACGTGTGGGTGGCGCTGGTGATCGGTGTGGGCGCGCTGGTCTGGTTCGGCCGTAGGCAGTTGTCGCTGCCGGTGCCGCTCCTGGACATGCGGCTGTTCCGCAACCGGGCCTTCAGCGGCTCGGTACTCGCCGACCTGCTCACCGTGTTCGGCATGTCCGGGCTGATCTTCTTCCTGTCCCAGTATCTGCAACTGGTCCAGGGCCGCAGCCCGTTGCAGGCCGGCCTGGCCGAACTGCCGGCCACGGTCGGGGCGATCGTCTCGGGTCTGCTCGCGGGCATGGCCGCACGCCGGCTCACCCCGCGCGTGGTGGTGACGAGCGGCCTGACCGCGATCGGCCTCGCCCTGGGTGCGCTGACCGCGCTGTCCCGGGACACGCCGTATCCGTACCTGGGCGGGGTGTTGCTCCTGGTCGGGGTCGGCGCGGGCTTCTCGTTCACCGTCACCGCCGACCTGATCCTGGGCAGTGCGCCGAAGGAGAACGCCGGCGCGGCCTCCGCGGTCTCGGAGACCGCGTACGAGTTGGGTGCGGCGCTGGGCATCGCGCTGCTTGGTTCGGTGGTCACCGGGATCTACCGGGGGCACGTGACCATCCCCGAGGGCGTCTCCTCGGACGCGGCCTCCGGTGCGCGCGAGTCGCTCGCGGGTGCCGCGGAGGCGGCCGGGACGGTGCACGGTCCGGTGGCGGCGGACCTGACCCGGTCGGCGAACGACGCGTTCCTGGAGGGCCTGCGGATCGCGGCCGGCGCGGGCGCCGCGGTCCTGCTCACGGCGGCGATCGCGTCCTGGTTCATGTTGCGCGGCGCGCGCACGGCCGGGTCGGACGTCGAGCACTGACGGCCGAGGGGGCGGTGCCGGGATCGATCCCGGCACCGGCCCCGTCGACGCGTCGCGGCGCCCCGGGCCACGTCGTGGCGGTGCCGGTCAGAGCACCTTCGCGAAGCACAGACTGCTCTCGTAGTCCTTGTAGTACCCGAACCCGGCCATCGGCGTGTAGCCGCACGAGCGGTACAGCGCGATGGCCTCGGGCTGCTTGTCGCCGGTCTCCAGGACCAGTCGCAGTCGCCCGGCCGCCCGGGCGGAGTCCTCCAGGTGCGCGAGCATCACCCGGGACAGGCCGCGCCCGCGCGCGTGCGGCACCACGTACATGCGCTTGAGTTCGGCGTCGCCCGCCCGCAGGCTCGGATCGTCGTCCGCGGCGCCTCGGGCCCGCCAGCCGCCGCTGGCGACCGGGGCGCCGTCCTGGTAGGCCACGCAGAACAGGCCCTCCGGCGGCAGGAAGTCGGCCGGATCGACGGCCGACTCGTCGGGGTCGCCGTACCGCACCACGTATTCCTGCTGCACATCCGCGACCAACTTGCGCACGTCGGGGTGGTCGTACCCCAGAGTCTTGATCTCCACGGAAAGACGCTAGCCCGTGCGTTCGATCGGATCGGCGGCAGGTCGGCCGGAGAAGTGCTTGACCTTGTCGTCTATCGACGGTGGACTGTGCCTCCCCGGGTGACACGTGTCTCGTCACCCTGCCCGCAGGAGGATTGCCGTGCGTATCCCGCGCCACACGCTGGTCCAGTTCAGCGACGTGCACCTGGTCCCGGAGGGCGAGCTGCTGCTCGACCGGCTGGACACCACCGAACAGTTGCGGCAGGCGCTCGCGGCGGTCGAGGAGGCCGAGCTGGCACCCACCGCCCTCCTGTTCACCGGCGACCTCGCGGACACGGGCGACGTGCGCGCCTATCGACGACTGCGGGCGCTGTTGGCCGAGGCCGGACCGCGGATCGGCGCGCCGGCGCTGTACGCGATGGGCAACCACGACGATCGCGCGGCGTTTCGCGAGGGACTGCTCGGCACACCCGCGTCCACCGAACCGCACGACTTCGTGCACACGGCCGGCGAGGTACGGGTGATCATGCTGGACAGCACCACGCCCGGCAGCCATTCCGGCGATCTGACGGAAGATCAGTTGCAGTGGCTGCGCGCCGAGTTGGCCACACCGGCGGCCGGCGGCACGGTACTGGGCCTGCATCACCCGCCGATTCCCACGCCGCTCGCGTTCCTGGAACGACTCTCGCTGCGCGACCCGGCCCGGTTGGGCGCGGTGATCGCCGGGACCGACGTGCGGATCGTGCTGACCGGCCACAACCACCACGCGACCTGCGGTGTGCTGGCCGGGGTGCCGGTGTGGGCGGCGCCGGCCGTCGCCTACCGCGCCGACGTGTTCCCGCCGGCCGGCACCTACCAGGGGGTCGCGGGCGTCGGCTACACCCGGGTGGACCTGTACGAGGACTGCGCGACGGCGACCTTCGTGCCGGTCGGCCCGATCGAGCCGGTGTACGCCTACGAACGAGCGAAGGTGGACCGCTACCTCGCCGCGCACGAGGGCTGAGCACGGTTCGGCCGGTGCGGTCCGAGCGGCGCCCCGTGTCGCCGCCGAAACCCACCGGCCGAACCGTGCCGACGGGTCAGACCTGCGGGCGGTACGTGCCGAAGCTCCACAGGTTGCCCTCCGGGTCGCGCACGGTGTAGCCGCGACCGCCGTAGTCCTCGTCCTTCGGCTCGCGCACCACGGTCGCGCCCGCCGCCACCGCCCGGGCACAGTGCGCGTCCACATCGCCGTCCACGATCGCGTAGACGGCCGAGCCGCCGACCGGCCAGCGCAGTTGCTCGCCGCAGCCCTCGGGCAGGTTGGTGCCGAGCATGATCATGCTGTTGCCCATCGTCAGCTCCGCGTGCATCACCGTGTCGCCGTCACCGGGAACCACCATGACCGTGCTCATCCCGAACGCGTTCTCCAGGAAGGTGATCGCCGCCGTCGCGTCGTTGTAGCGCAGTGTCGGGATCAGGTCGGAAACCAGGGTCTTGTCGCTCATGGTGCGCTCCTTGAGGCCGGATGTCGCCGAATGCCACCGGACGCCCTCGGCTGCGGTGTGTCGCTTCCGCTTCCTGCCGGGTGGTCGATGCCAGTCTCCGGCGAGTGACCTCGCGCGGTATTGGATAAACGGGAACGACGGCACCGGCGCCGTCAGGCCAGGAGGCCGCCCCCGGCGGGCATCCGGGCGGCCAGGTAGGCACCTGGAGTGCAGCCGGCGAGCACCTTGAAGTCGCGGTTGAAATGCGCCTGGTCGTAGTAGCCCGCCTCGGTGGCGATCTGCGCCAGGCCGCGCGGCGGACCGTCGAGTTGTGCGATCGCGTGCTCGAACCGCAACAGCCGGGCCACCGTCTTGGGGGGCAGGCCGACCGTCTCGCGAAAACGCGCGCCGAGGTGGCGCCGGCTCCAACCGGTCTCCCGGGCCAGCGCGGTGATCTCGATCCGGCCCGCACTGGCCGTCATCAGCTCCCAACAGCGGACCACCTCGGGCAGCGCCACCGGACCCCGCTCGCGCCGACGCAACAGGATCTCGTCCAACTGCGCGAACCGCGCGGACCAGTCGGGAGCGGACCGCAACCGGTCGACCAGCGCGCCCACGTCCCACCCGGGCAGGTCGTCGAGGTGCACGGCCCGGTCGGCGATCTCCGCGAGCGGCAGACCCAGCAACGTGTAGGCGCCGAGCGGGGTGAGGTCGAGTTGGATGCCGGCCTGGTGACCGTCGTGCTCCACCATCGCGGGCCCGTCGTGCAGGCCGGCCACGAACGAGCCGGTGCTGCCCGGTCCGTAGCGCGCGTCGCGGGGCGACCACACCCGCACCGGGGCGAAGCCGATGATCACGGTGATCGAGCCGGTCGCCGGCTCACGGCGGCGCAGCGGTGCGAGGGTGTGCTCGTCGTAGCCGAGGTAACCCCCGATCAGCGGCGCGAGCGCGGGATGCGCGGGCCCGAACACCGTCTCCATCGACCCGAACGCGGAGGTGTGTCGGGTCACGTGCAGAGTGTCCGTGGGGACCATGCTTTCCAGTCTCACACCCCACACCGACAATGCACCGACCAAGGAGTGTCCGATGCGCATCGCGATCTCGGCCGACCGGATCAAGGGCTGTGGCGTCTACCTCGCCGACGAACTGCGCAAGCGCGGGCACGAGGTGCTGCCCTTCGGCGCCTTCGACCCCGCACACCGGCCGGAGTTCGCCGACGACTGGGCGCCGGTGAGCGCGGCCGCCGCGCGGGAGGTGACGGCGGGTCGGGCCGATCAGGCGATCGTGTGCTGCTGGACCGGTACGGGCGCCTCGATCTCGGCGAACAAGGTGGACGGGATCCGGGCGGCGCTGTGCACGGACGCGGCCACGGCGGCCGGCGCGCGGCGCTGGAACCACGCCAACGTGCTCGCGCTGAGCCTGCGGCTGACCTCGGGGCCGATGCTGGTCGAGATCCTGGACGCGTGGTTCGACACGGCCGAGAGCCAGGACATCGCCGACGTGCTCAACGTCGAGCGGGTGGCCGAGATCCGGGGCTGATTCCCCCCGGGGCCGCTGCGTCCGGGACGGCCCGATCGAGGTAGTCGGGGAGGTCGGCGAAGTGGCCGATCACCCCGATCTCTTCGGCCAGGCCGGCGGGGCGTCCGGTCGGCGCGATCAACACCGCCTGCATGCCGTACAGGTGCGGGGCGGTGGCGTCCTTGCTCGGGGTGTTCCCGACGAACATGATCTGCTCGCGCGCGACGCCGCACGCGCGCTCGACCTCGGCGTAGAAGTCCGGATGCGGTTTGCGCAGGCCGATCGTGCAGGACAGGACGACGGCGTCAAAGCATGCCTCGATGCCCGCCCGGGCCAACGTGCGCCGGCGCACCGCCTCGGGGCGCTGGGTGTCGCACGCGAGCACGCACACCAGGTCGCGGCGGGCACGGATGTGCCGCAACGCCTCGGCCGCCCGGCCGATGACCCGCGAGTCGGGGACACGTTCGAAGACCGGCCCGGCGACCGCCTCGGGGTCCGGCACGCGCGCCCCGCACCGGGCGGCGGCGTGCCGGATCTCGTCCGCGAACGAGGTGTGTTCGTCCCGGACCCGGTCGCCCGCGCGGGTGATGCAATGCACGTGGTCGAAGACGGCGGCGAACGTGTCGGGGATGTCGGTAGCGGGCATCCCGCGCAACACTTCGACCACCGTGCGGCCGTCCGGATCGGGCCCGGGAACGGCCAGGGTGTCGCCGAAGTCGAGGGCCAGGGCACGAAGGATCATGATCGTCCGGGTCCCCACAAGCCGCCGGACCTACTCCTTCGCGACCGGCGTCGGGGTGCTGCGCGGGGCCTGCGGCTCGGGGTCGGTCAGGCTCCGGGACAGGAACCAGGCGAGCGCGCACAGCGCGATCAGTGGGGTCAGCGCCACGCGCAGGGTGGTGAGTTCGGCGAGCGCGCCGATCGCGGGGGTGGCCACGCCGCCGATGCTGACGGCCAGCCCCAGGGTGACGCCGCTCGCGGTGCCGACCCGGTTGGGCAGGTAGTCCTGGCCGAGGGTGACGTGCAGCGAGAACGGGATGTAGAGGGCGATCGCGGCGGCCGCTGCGAAGACGTACAGGCCCGGCCCGGGGGCCGCCACGATGCCGGCGGTGGCCGGGACGGAGGCCGCGTACGCGCCGCGCAGGGTGCGGACCCGGCCCAGGCGCGCGGCCAGTCGGCCACCCAGCACGGTGCCGATCGCGCCGCCCGCGAAGAGGGTGAACAAGGCGATGGAGCCGGCCGTCGAGCCGCCGGCGGTGTGGTGTTCGGCGTACAGCGCGATGAAGGTGCTCAGGCCGATGAAGACGATCGAGCGGCAGACGATGACGGCGGACAGCCGGGCGAAGCCGGACCAGTCGTCCGACCGGCGCGGACCGGCGAAGGCACGGGTCGCGGCCGCGTGTCGGGCCAACCGGCGGATCACCGACGCGGTCACCAGGACCCCGGCGACCGCGGGCAACAACAGCCACGGGGTGGCGCTCAGGCCGCCCGCGGACAGGATCGGCGAGGCGACGATCGGCGCGAGCGCGAAGCCGATGTTGCCGCCGAGCGAGTACCAGCCCATCGCGACGTGGCTGCCCCGGCAGGCCACCCGGGCCAGCCGGGCCGACTCCGGGTGGTAGGCGGCGACGCCCATTCCGGACAGCGCGATGGCGAGCCAGGTGAGCGGGTACGAGTCGGCGGGCCCGGCCAGCGCGATGCCCAGGCCCGCGCCGGTCGTGCTGACCGGGATCAGCCACGGCATGGTCCAGCGGTCGGTGAGCGCGCCGAACAGCGGCTGCACGATCGAGGACAGCAGGGTGGCGGCCAACACGATGCCGGAGGCGGCGACGTAGCCGTAATGCCGTTCGGCCACCAGGAACGGGACCAGGCAGGGCACCACGCCCTGGTAGAAGTCCACGGTGGCGTGGCCGATCGCCATCATCGGGATGGCGCGGCGATCGGCGGCGGTCACCGGGGTCGACGGCTCGGCGACGCCGGAGCCTTCGCGGGCGGCGGAGTGTTCGGTGGGTACGGGATTGCTCACCTGTCGATGATCGAAGCCGGCGGCTGCGGCGGGCTTCCGATAATCTGCCGGATGATGCCGATCTCCAGCCAATCCCCCGCCCAGCCGCGAGCCGGGGCGATCACGACCACCCGGCACCTGGCCGCGGGCGGTGAGGTGACCGCGCATCGACACGACGTGCACCAGATCGTCTACGCCGGTCGCGGCGTGTTGTCGGTGGCCACCGACGCCGGGAGCTGGGTCGCGCCGCCCACGCGCGCGTTGTGGATCCCGGCGGGCACCGTGCACCGGCATCGCGCGCACGGGCGGACGGTCCTGCACGCGGTGGGCATCCCGGCCGACGCCGACCCGCCGGCCCCGGAGCGGCCCGCCGTGCTCGCGGTCGGTCCGCTGCTGCGCGAGCTGATCATCGCCTACAGCCGGCCCGAACTCGAGGGCACCGACGAGGGCTCGCGGATCCTGGCGGTGCTCCTGGACCAGCTTCGACACACCCCGCAGCAGGCGCTGCACCTGCCCGTCGGGCGGGATCCGCGGCTGGTCGCGGTGTGCGAGCTGCTGCGGGCCGATCCCGCCGATCGGCGCACACTCGCCGCGCTGGGCGTGGCGGCGGGAGCCGGCGAGCGCACGCTGACCCGGCTGTTCGCCGCCGAGCTGGGCATGACGTTTCCGCAGTGGCGCACCCAGTTGCGCCTGCACCACGCGCTGTGCCTGCTCGCCGAGGACGTACCGGTGACCGCCGTCGCGCACCGCTGCGGCTGGTCCTCGGCGAGCGCCTTCATCGACGTGTTCCGCCGCGCGTTCGGACACACCCCGGGCGCGCACCGCGCGGAGGATTGAAGACACTCCCGGGGCTCCCGGGCGCGGCGGATCAGCCGCGTACGCCCGGCAGGCCGGTGACGAAGTCGGCGAAGGCGGAGAGGTTGCGGGTCTGCATGAGCACTCGGCCCGGGCCGGTGAAGTCGAAGACCAGGCCCTCGCCGGAGGTGACCGACGCGATGGTCCGCCCGCGCGCGGCCCGGCGGGTGGTGAAGGTGATCGTGGGCGAGTACGCGACCACATGGCCGGTGTCCACCACGACCTGCTCTCCCGCCTCCAGGTCGAGCACGTCCAGCGCGCCGTAGCAGCCCATGATCACCTCGCCCTGGCCGGACGCGTGCACCAGGAAACCACCCTCGCCGCCGACCAGGTTGCGCAGGCCGCCCCAGCGGGTGTCGATCCGCACGCCGGCGGAGTTGGCCAGCCAACTGGTCCGAGTCAGCAGGAACTCGGGCACCTCGGGGGTCAGCGTGACATTGGCGATGTCGCCGGGCAGCGCGGTGGCCACGTCGACCCAGCCGCCCTGGGCGGGTGCGGTGAACGTGGTCTGAAAGAACGACTCGCCGCCGAGCACACTGCGCTTGAGCCCGCGGATGATGCCGCCCTCGACCTTGGCGGAGATGTCCACGCCCGCGCTGTGCGCCATCATCGCACCGGATTCGGCCCGCATCGCCTCGCCCGGATCGAGCCGGCAGCGGGCGGCGGCGAACGCGGGACCGTGTCTGACTTCGACTCTCATCCCGTGAACGTGACACGGGCCGGGACCGCGCACCGACCGAAACGGCCCGACCGGGCGACTCGCGTCACCCGATCGGGTCGGCGCCCGCGACCGCCGGCTCACCGGGCCGGCGGGATGCCCTTGATCATCGCGAAGCGGGCGCCGAAGGGGTCGGCCAGCATCGCGATCCGGCCGACGTCCGGGATGTCGTAGGGCGCCATCAGCTCGGTCCCGCCGAGCTCGATCGCCCGGGCGAACGACGCGTCGCAGTCGTCGACGCCGAGGTAGATCTGCCACTGCGGGGCGGTCTGTCCGGGGTCGACCTCCATCACGCCGCCCTGCATGGCGTCCACGTTCTCGCCCGGGTAGGCGAGGCTGTAGACGCCGGCGGGCGAGGGGAAGTCCTGGTAGTTCCAGCCGAACACCGAGTGGTAGAAGCCGGTGGCCGCGACCCGGTCCGGGGTGTACAGCTCGGTCCAACACAGCGCGCCGACGTCCTGGACCAACTCCAGGCCCTTGTTCGTGCCCTGCTGCCACACCATGAAGCCCACGCCGGTGGAATCGGCGTACCCGGCCATCCTTCCCATGTCCATGACGTCCATCGGCGGGAGCAGCACCCGGCCGCCGGCCTGCTCGACCGCCTTGGTGGTGGCGTCGGCGTTCGGGGTGCGGAAGTAGACGGACCACGCGGGGGCCGCGCTCACGTCCATCAGCGGGGCGAGCGCGGCGACGCTCTTGCCGCCCTTGCGCAGGATCGCGTAGCCGCCGGTCTCCGGGCCGGTGATCTCCAGGTCCCATCCGAACAGGTCGCCGTAGAACGCGCCGGCCGCCGGAATGTCGGGCACCCCGAGGTCGATCCAGATCGGGGCGCCGGGGGCAAAATCGGTCGTGAGCATGACTGGTCACTCTCCAGTGGGTCGATCGCCGTACGGATCGCGATATCGCCTGTGTAGAGGTGGACCGGGGCGGCCCGAAGAACTCATCGCTTCGGACCGGGGCGTCCGGCACCGATCACACGCGGCTCTACCGAATGCCCCGTCCGTCGGGATCGCTACCGTCGGCGACATGCCAGACCCGCGACCGCGTGCCACCGTGTGGCTCGCGACCCGCTCACGGCGGCCCGCGCTCACGTCGTCGGCGCCGCCGTGGGTGTGCCCGCGGGTGCCGCCGGGGCCGAGGGCAGCAGGGCCTCGCAGGTCTTCAGCGCCTCGGCGACCTTGGGGTCGGACCGGTCCAGTGCGGCGGCCCCACCGGCCGGCAGCTCGACCCGATGGTCCTTGAGGCAACCCGCGAACGCCTCGGCGGCCGAGTTGCCGGCGCGCCGGGGGCCGGCCGTACCGCCGCCCGGCCCCCGCGAGGGGCGCAGCTTCGCGCACGCCTCCTCGGCCTTGCGATACGCCGGATCCGTCGAGCGCGGGTCGGGCCGAGCGCTCGGGAACCCGGTGGGCCGTTCACCGGCCGGTCGGCTCGGGCGGGCCGACGGGCGACCGGACGGGCGGCTGGTCGGGCGACCCGCGCCCGGGGGACGGTTGCCGCCGTCCGGTCGACCCGTCGGTACCTCGACCCCGTTCGCACGCAGGCAGTCGGTGTACGCCTTGCCGGCGTCCCCACCACCGCTTGCCGCGCTCGACGGGGCCGAGGCACTCGTGCTCTCGTTGCCGCTCCCCCCACATCCGGCCAGCAACAGCACGAGTGCCGAGGCGGTCACCGGCAGCAGCGTCGTGGTCCACGCCGGTCGACCCGGGTACCTCGTCATGACGTCCTTCCCACGAGCCTCGGGGTCGGCGCCGGACGGCGCACCGCCCATCCCCCCGGACTCAAGCACGGCGGGGTGATCGCCGCCCGCGCGTCGCCTGGGAGTTCCCTGGGAGCCCCACCCCGGATCGGGGCCGGACCGGCCGGGCCGGCGCGCGATTTGGCGTGATCGGGCGCGATTTCGATGGTTCTGCACGCCTGTCGCGACCTCTGTGCCGAGCTCATGCTCCCAGTCGACTCCCAGGCGCCGGACAGTCTTCGGGGACGTGCCCGGACCAGGCTGTGCGGCCATGAGGCGTGTACGACTCCGACGGAAGTCGGTCCTGATCAACCTGGCCCTGGCCACCGCGATGGTGACCGGCGCCGGCTTCGCCTACGCGGCCGTGGACGACGGTGGTGGATCCTCCGGTACGACCAGGACGCGCACCGGCACGGTGACCAGGGGCACCGTGCTGGCCACGGTTTCCGCGGCGGGGTCGTTGACCTCGCCCTCGGATGTGGGCGTCGGCTTCACCGCCGCCGGCCGGGTCACCACCGTCGCGGTCAAGGTCGGCGACACCGTCACCGCCGGCCAGGTCCTCGCGCAGGTCGACCCGACCCAGGCGCGGGAGGCGCTGGAGGCGGCGAAGGCGGCCGTCACGGTGGCCCAGGCGAATCTGACCAAGGCCCGAGCGGGCACCCCGGTCCAGCAGAACGGCGGCGGCGGCAACGGCAGTGGCGGTGGCAATCAGGGCACGGACGCCCAGAACACGGTCCTGCGCGGCTCGACCGGCGGCGCCGCCCCGAGCCGAGGCACCGACGCTGTGCCCACCGCCACGTCCACGCCGGCGCCGCCCCGGACCACATCGCCCCCCGTCACCCAGCCGCACCCGACCATCACCGTCACCGTCACCAAGACCCCGCCGGCCACCCCGTCGCCGAGCACGACGGTCGACGCGGCGGCGGTGAGCCAGGCCGAGTCGGCCCTGATCGCGGCGAACAACAAGGTCGCCGACGCCCAACGCGCCCTGGACGGCTGCGTGCTCAAGGCGCCGTCGGCCGGCATCGTGGCAGCGGTCTCCGGCAAGGTCGGCGACACCGTCTCCGCGACGGGTTCCGCGAGCGGATCGAGCGGGTCGGGCGCATCCGGTGGGTCCGGCGGCCAGGGCGGCTCGTCCACCTCGTCCTCGAGCACCGCCGTGACCGGCTTCGTGGTGATCGCCAACCCGACCGGCATGGAGACCCGGGTGTCCTTCCCGGAGGCCGACGCCGCCAAGGTCAAGGCCGGTCAACCGGCCACCGTGACGCTCAACGTGAATTCCGCGATCCGGCTGAACGCCAAGGTGGTCAGCGTGAATCCGCTGCCGGACAGCGGCGCGACGTCGGGTTCGGTCAAGTACGGCGCGACGATCGCGCTGGAGGGTGACGTGTCCGCGCTGCGCACCGGACAGACCGCGAACATCTCGGTGGTCGTCGCGGCGGCCGACAACACGTTGCAGGTGCCCTCCGCGGCGGTCACCGGCACCGGTGCCACCGCCTCGGTACGGGTCCTGGTCGACGGGGTCGAGCAGCGCCGCACGGTGACCGCAGGCGTGGTCGGCGACCAGAGCACCCAGATCGTCTCCGGCCTGGCCGAGGGCGACCGGATCGTGATCGGCACCGTCGCCGCGACCGGCACCACCGGCTCCACGTCGGGGCGTTCCGGCCAGTCCGGCCGAGGCGGCACGGCCGGCGGCGGCCTGCCCGCGCCCGGTATCGGCAACTTCCCCGGCGGCGGCACCGGTGGCGGCGCGGCCGGCGGCGGCAACCCGCGCGGCGGCTCGCGATGACCGGGCCACAGCCGCCCCGCCCCGCGCCGGTGATCGACGTACGCGCGGCGACCAAGTCGTACGGCCGCGGCGCCGCCTCGGTGCACGCGCTGCGCGGCGTCGACCTGACCATCGAGAGCGGCGAATACGCCGCCATCATGGGCAGTTCGGGCTCCGGCAAATCCACCCTGATGAACCTGCTCGGCTGCCTGGACGTGCCCACCTCGGGCCGCTACCTGCTGGACGGTCTCGACGTCGGCCGACTGGACGAGCGGCAACTCGCGCTGGTCCGCAACCGCCGGATCGGCTTCGTCTTCCAGTCCTTCAACCTGATCCCGCGCACCAGCGCGCTCGCCCAGGTCGAACTGCCGCTCTCCTACGCCGGCGTGCGCGCCCGCGAGCGTCGGCGCCGCGCACTGGCCGCGCTGGAACTGGTCGGCCTGGCCGACCGCACCGACCACGCGCCCAACGAACTCTCCGGCGGCCAACAACAACGCGTCGCGCTGGCCCGGGCGTTGGTCACCGCACCGGCGCTGCTGCTGGCCGACGAGCCGACCGGCAACCTGGACAGCCACAGCACCGCGGACGTGCTCGGCATCCTGGACCGGCTGCACGACGCCGGACGCACGATCGTGATCATCACCCACGAGGACGAGGTGGCCGCGCGCGCCGAGCGGGTGCTGCGCCTGGTCGACGGCCTGGTGGTCGGCGACCACCGCCGCGCCCGGACACCGGCGTCGACGTCGGCATCCGGCGCGCCGCCGCGACCCGTTCCGCTCGACGAGGGGGCCCGCCGGTGAACCCCGTCGAGGTACTGCGCTTCGCCGTCCTGGGCCTGGCCGCCAACAAGGTCCGCACCGCGCTGACCATGCTCGGCGTACTGATCGGCGTCGGCGCGGTGATCCTGCTGGTCGCCGTCGGCAACGGCTCGTCCAAGTCCGTCCAGGAATCGATCCAACGCCTGGGCACCAACCTGCTGACCGTCTCGCACACCGCGGGCGGCGGGCGGTTCGGCGCGGCCGGGCAGGGCGGCGCGCTCAAGGACCTCACCCCGGACGACGCCCAGGCGCTCGTCGACAAGACCTCGGCCCCGCACGTGCGGTCGGCCGCGCCGGTGCAGACCACGTCGCAGAGCATCACCTACGCCGGCCAGTCGGTGACCGTGTCCCAGATCGTCGGCACCACACCCGACTGGTTCGACACGACCAACCACGACCTCGCCCGGGGCAGCCTGTTCGGCGCCGAGGACGTGACCGCCCGCCGCAAGGTCGCCGTGTTGGGCAGCACCACGGTGGAGAACGTGTTCGGCACCGAGGACGCGATCGACAAGGAGATCCTGATCGGCGGCATCCCGTTTCGGGTCGCCGGCATCCTGCGGACCAAGGGCGGCAACGGCGCGGCGGACTCCGACGACACCATCGTGATGCCGGTGACCACGATGCGCGACAGCCTGACCGGCTACGGCTCGTTGTCCTCGATCGCGATCCGAGCCACCTCCGCCGCCGACACCGTGCTCGCCCAGGACGAGGTCACCTCGATCCTGAACAACCGGCACCGGATCACCGGTTCCGCGCAGAGCGACTTCCGGATCACCAATCAGCAGTCGCTGCTGAGCGCGAACGACGAGGCCGACAAGACCTTCACCGTGCTGCTCGCCGCGGTCGCGGCGATCTCGCTGCTGGTCGGTGGGATCGGGATCACCAACATCATGCTGGTGACCGTCGCCGAACGCACCCGCGAGATCGGTATCCGCAAGGCGATCGGTGCCCCACGCGGCGCGATCCTGGGCCAGTTCCTCGCCGAGTCGACCCTGCTGTCCGTGCTCGGCGGCGGACTGGGCGTGGCCGCCGGGCTGTTCGCGGCGCGCTTCGAGGTGGTCGGGATCAAACCGGTCGTGGTGCCGAGTTCGGTGCTCGGTTCGTTCGCCGTATCGGTGGCGATCGGCCTGTTCTTCGGCGGCTACCCGGCCGCGCGCGCCGCCGCACTGCGACCGATCGAGGCGCTCCGGCACGAATAGCCGTACCTGCGGCCCGAACGCTCCCCGCCGTATTCGCGGGCCGAACGATCCCCCGCCGTTCCCGTGTCCTTTGGAGGAGACCCGCGACCATGACGCCCCAGCAGCACGCCGGCCGGCCCGACACCCGGCCGCCACACACCACCCCCGACGCGCCGCGGCCCGATTCCGGGCCTGCCGAGGCCGGTTCCGCCGATCCCGCGGCCGAGACCGGGTTCGTCGCCGGCTTCCGAACCGAGGCGGAAGTCGGCGACGACGCCCATCGCGACGAGTCGCCGGAGGAGATCCTGGGCCGACCGCCGGCCGCGCGCGACGTCGCCGCCGAACTCGCCGCCCCACCCCGGCGCAGGCTGCCCATGCTCACCCTGGCCCTGGGCGCGGGCGTGTTCGCCTCGATCGGCTTCCTGGCCGGCGTCGAGGTGCAGAAGAACCATGCCGGCGGCACGACCCGGGCCGCCGGCCCCGCCGCCGGCGCCGCATCGGGTGCGAACCCATACGGCGCCCGCGCGGCGGGAGCCGGCGCGACCACGGCCGGCGGCCAACCCGGCACCGCCCGCACCGGCGCCGCCGCGGACCTCACCACCGGCACCGTGAAGGTTGTGGACGACTCTTTCATCTACGTCTCAGATTCAGCCGGCAACATCGTCAAGGTGAAAACCGACGCCGGTACCAAGATTCAGGTCGTCCGCGACGGCAGGACCGTCGACCTCAAGCCCGGCGACGCCGTCGTGGTGCGCGGTGCCACCGGCGCCGACGGCTCGGTGACCGCCACCTCGGTCACCGAGGGCACCGGCGCGGTCGCGCGTCCCGGGGCCGCCGGCACCGGCGGAGCGGGCTGAGGTGGCCACACCCGTCGAGGTCGGCGCCCGGGCCCGCCTGCTGGTCGTCGACGACGAGCCCAACATCCGCGAACTCCTGTCCGCCAGCCTGCGCTTCGCCGGATTCGAGGTCGACTCGGCGGCGGACGGCACGGACGCGTTGGCGGCGGTGGCGCGTTGCCGGCCGAATCTGGTCGTGCTCGACGTGATGCTGCCGGACCTGGACGGCTTCGAGGTGGTGCGCCGGCTGCGCGCCGACGGAACCCACCTGCCGGTGCTGTTCCTGACCGCGAAGGACACCACCAAGGACAAGATCACCGGATTGACCCTGGGTGGGGACGACTACGTCACCAAGCCGTTCAGCCTGGAGGAGTTGATCGCCCGGATCCAGGCGGTGCTGCGCCGGGTGGACGGCGGCGCCGGCGTGCCGACGCCCTCGAACCGGATCGTGATCGCCGACCTCGAACTCGACCCGGACGGCCACGAGGTGCTGCGCGGCGGCCGACCGGTACTGCTCTCGCCCACCGAGTTCAAGCTGCTGCGCTACCTGATGCTCAACACCGGCCGGGTGGTGTCCAAGACCCAGATCCTGGACCACGTCTGGCAGTACGACTTCGGCGGCGACCTGAGCATCGTCGAGTCCTACATCAGCTACCTGCGGCGCAAGGTCGAACTCGACGTCGGCGGGGTCAAGTTGATCCACACCGTGCGCGGCGTCGGCTACGTGCTGCGCCGCCCGCAACCGACGGCCTGACGGCGCCGATGCGCGTCCCGCACCCGAGCCGTTCCTCGCTGCGCGTCCGGGTCCTGATCATCGCGATGGCGCTGGTCGCCGTCGCGCTGTTGGTCAGCCAGACGGTCGTGGTGGGGTCGCTGCGCGGCTACCTCACCGATCAGGTGGACCGGCAACTGGGCCAGGCCGCGCGCGGGATGGCGTTCCGGCTGCCGGAGACACCCGGCGAGCCGCGCGGCGGGCCGTCGGGCAATCGTGGTCGCGCGCCCGGGATCCTGCCGAGCCGCATCGTAGCCGAGTACCTGTATCCGGACGGCGGCACCCGGCAGCGGATCCGCTCGCCGGGCACCGAGGAGGAGCTGGGGCCGCGCCTGCCGAGGCTGGACATCGCGGCGGTCCTGGCCCTGAACCGGCATCCGTTCGAGACCGACTCGGTGACCGGCGACGCGCGCTGGCGGGTGCTCGCGGTGCCGATGGCGAGCGGTGAGGGCAGCGTGGTGCTGGCCCAGCCGATGGACGACGTACGCGCCACCGTGAACCGGATGCGCACGGTGTGTCTGCTGATCGGCCTGACCTGCCTGGCCGTGCTCGGCGCGGCCGGCTGGTTCGCGCTGCGCGGCGGCCTGCGCCCGCTGCGCCGGATCGAGGAGACCGCGGCGGCGATCGCGGCCGGCGACCTGTCGCATCGGGTCCCGGTACCGGCGCCGGGAACGGAGATCGGCCGGCTGTCCACGTCGATCAACGGCATGCTCGCGCAGATCGAGACCGCGTTCGCGGCCCGGGCCGAATCCGAGACCCGGATGCGCCGGTTCGTCGCCGACGCCGGTCACGAACTGCGCACCCCGTTGGCCAGCGTGCGCGGCTTCGCCGAGTTGTACCGGATGGGCGCGCTCACCGATCCGGCCGAGGTGGCCCGCACGATGCGCCGGATCGAGGACGAGGCGATCCGGATGGGCGGCCTGGTCGAGGACCTGCTGCAACTGGCCCGGCTGGACGAACAGCGCCCGCTCTGCAACGAGCCGGTGGACCTGCGCATCCTGGCCGCCGACGCGGTGCACGACATCAAGACGCTGGCCCCGGACCGCGCGGTCACCCTGATCGGCCTGGACGGCGGCGCGGCCCATCCGGTAACCGTCTCCGGCGACGAGTCGCGACTGCGCCAGGTGGTGGCCAACCTGGTCTCCAACGCACTCACGCACACCCCGGCCGGGACCGCGATCCGGATCGCGGTGGGCAGGACCCCCGCGCCGGACCCGTGCGCGGTCCTGGAAGTCGCCGACGCCGGCCCCGGACTGGCCCCGGCCGACGCACAGCGCGTCTTCGAACGCTTCTACCGCGTCGACTCCTCGCGCAGCCGCGCCGCGGGCGGCGGCTCGGGCCTGGGCCTGGCCATCGTCGCCGCCCTGGTCAACGCGCACGGCGGCCGCGTCGAGGTGCGCACGGCCCCGGGCGCGGGCGCGGTCTTTCGGGTGCTGCTGCCGGGCTGAACCCGCGAGGCAGGCCCGGCCCCGGACCCGAACGCGACGGCGGGCCGACCCGAGGCCGGCCCGCCGAGGGCACGTCGCGTTCAGCCCTGCGCGGGCATCGCCGACATGTCCATGTAGACGACCTCCCACAGGTGCCCGTCCAGGTCCTGGAAGCTGCGGCCGTACATGAACTCCTCGTCCATCGGGTCGTTCGACTTGCCGCCGCCGGCCGCGAACGCCTTCTCGACCAACGCGTCGACACCCTCGCGGCTCTCCGCGCTCAGACACACGATCGCCTCGGTGGTCCGGGTCGCGTCGGCGATCTCCTTCTTGGTGAAGGTCTTGAAGAAGGGCTCGGCGAGCACCATCAGGTGGATCGTGTCGCTGATCGCGAACGAACTCGCGTTGTCGTCACTGAACTGCGCGTTCTGCTCGAACCCGAGCGCGGTGTAGAACGCCGTCGCCTTCGCGAGGTCCTTCACCGGCAGGTTCACAAAGATCATCGTGGCCATGATGCGGTCCCATCTCGTACGTCTCGCTCCGTTGCGGGGGTAGACGGCCCCACCCGCCGAAACTCATCGCTCGCGCGCCATCGGATTCGGCCGGCCGACCTCGTGACCGGCAACCGCGGCCACGACCGGGCTCGGCGCGGGCCACGCCGTCCGCCCGCGTCCCCATACCCACCCCGAAAAGCCCCCGAACCGCCCCATCAGCCGCATTCGCCCCAGCGCGGCGGGCGGGGGTTCATGGCACCGGTTCGGATTCGCGTGCCGGTTTGCCGGCCGGCTTGGTGTCGCCGTGGCCGGGCCACCAGGCCGCGTGGCCGATCAGGGCGGTCAGGCTCGGGGTGAAGATCAGGGCCATGATGAAGGCCGCGATCGCGATACCGCTGGAGAGGGCGAAGCCCATCTGGGCGAGGGTCGAGTTGCCGGCCAGCATCAGGGTCGCGAAGGTGCCCGCCAGGATCACGCCCGCGGCGGCGATGGTGGGGCCCGAGTGCTTGACCGCGACGGCCGCCGCGTCGTGCGGGTTGTGGCCCTCGCGGGCCTCCTCACGCAGGCGCGACACCATCAGGATGTTGTAGTCGGTGCCGAGGGCGACCACGAAGAGGTACATGATCACCGGAAGCATGAACATCAGTCCGGGCTGGTCGCCGATCTGCTGGAACAGCACCGACGTGGCGCCGAGCGTCGCGCCGAACCCGAGTGCCACCGAGGCCATCAGGTACCACGGCGCGACCAGGCTGCGCAGCAACAGACCCAGGATGATCATGATGCACACCGCCGCGACCGGGAAGACCACCGAGTAGTCCCGGTCCACCGCGCGGTTGATGTCCACGTACACCGCGCTGATCCCGCCCACCAGTGCCCGGGTCCCGGCCGGCGCGGCCTCGTGCATGGTCGGGCGCAGGCGGTTCTTGATCGTCGACAGGGCCTCGTCGGTGGCGGGCGAGTCGGAGAGGATCACCGAGTACAACGCGGTCTGCCCGTCGGCGCTGAGCACCGGATCGGCCACCGACCCCACCCCGCGAACCCCCTTCAGCACCGCCTCGAACGGCGCCCGTTCCGCCGGCGTGAGCGGTCGGCCGGCGGTGGACGTCAGGTAGACCTCGGTCGGGTCGGTGGTGCCCGGCGGGAAGCCCTTCTCCAGGTTCTTCATCGCGACCACGGATTCCTTGTCCGAGGGCAACGACGAACCGGCCAGGTCGAAGTTGGCCTGGTAACCCAGTGCGCCGATCGCGAGCACACCCATCACCAGCGCGGACGACACCGCGAACAACACGGGCCGGCGGCCGATGCCGCGGCCGAGCCGGGCGAAGCCGGTGCCGTGCGGCGCCACCCGCCAGGACTTCGACGGCCAGAACACCCGGGTACCCAGCAGCGAGACCACCGCCGGCACCAGCGTCAGGCCGGCCAGCAACGTCACGAACACCGCGATCGCCAGCGCCGGGCCCATCGAGCGCAGCATGCCGAGCGTGGAGAGCGTCAGCGCGGCGAAGGCCACGATCACCGCCGCCGCCGCGGACGCGATCGCCTCGCCGACCCTGGAGACCGCGTGCACCATGCCGTTCTTGGCGTCGGAGCCCTCGCGCAACACCTCGCGGTAGCGGAACAACAGGAACAACACGTAGTCCGTACCGACACCGAACAGCACCACGGTGAGCAGTTGTTCGATCGAGCTGTCCGCCTTCATGTCGAAGACCTTGTTGGCGGAGGCGATCAGTCCCGTGGCCATCGGCGCGATCAACCCGATGATCACCACCGGCAACAACGCGATGATCGGGCTGCGGAAGATGATCAGCAGCAACAACACGATGATCACGATCGTGCCGACCGCGACCAGGGTGCCGGCGGTCTCGGACGAGTCCCGTTCGTCGAGCGCCTGCGCGGCCTGCCCGGTGATGCCGGCGGTCAGCGCGGTCCCGGCCACCTGCGCCTTGACGTCCCTGCGCATCTGCTCGACCGCGTCCTGCGGCGCCTCGTCGTTGGGATCGTTGATCTCCGGCATCGCGACCATCGCGGTCTGCACGAGCCCGTTCGGCGAGACCTGGCCCGGCGTCACCGCGAGCACGTCCTTGATCCCGCGCGCCTGCACCGACGCCGAGATCCTGGCCACCTCGGCGCTGTCCGCCGCGGTCATCGGCCGGCCGTCGGCGCGTTGGAAGACGATCACCGCGCCGATGTTCTCCTGCTGCGGGAAGTCCCGCTCGCGCAGGTCGGAGGCGCGCACCGATTCGTAGGACTTGGGCAGGAAGCTCTTCTCGTCCGTGGAGGAGGTCAGCTTCGGCGCGAGGCCGATCACCACACCCGCGGCGATCACCCAGGCCAGAATGACCCACCAGGGTCTGCGTACGACAAACCGGCCCAGGGCCGCGAACATGGGCGCCTCGCTTCGCGCTCGTGACGGATACACCTACCTCGTGTCACCGTCGGTCGCCGCAGGCGGGCGCGCCAGCGGGGTGATCCGTGCGAGTGACACCCATGACGCGACCCGACACGCCCGGCGCGGGTGACGGACGGGTCGACCCGGGAGTGACGGTGGGATGTCCGGTCGGTACGGCTTGCCTGCCGTCCGGGCATGGGTGTCGGCCGGGTCCCGGATCCGGGCCGCGAGCATGCTCGGCGGCGCCGCCGGCGGGGGCGGCGAGAGCGTCGCGCGACAGCACGGGGGATGGTCATGGTGGTGTCGAGGGTTCGCCGCGGCGCGCCGCGGGTCGCCTTCGGTCCGCACTCGGACGGCGGGCCGGCGGCGCTGCTCGCGCGGGTGGTGATCATGGCGGTCACCGGTGGGTTCTTCTTCGGCGGCTTCGTCGGTCTGGTGCAATCGACGCGGTTGTCGACCGGCGCCAAGGCGATCGCGCTGGGGCTCCTGTTCGCGCTGGTCACCCTGCATCTGCGCAATTGCGTACGCCCGGCGGACGGCTCGCGACCGGCCGGGTGGAGGTGGACGCTCGGTGTCCAGGCCGTGCTCACCTATCTGCCGATGACCTGGTTCCACGAGACCTGGTACGGCAACCCGGGCTTCCTGGCCGGCGCCGCCCTGCTCCTGCTGCGGCCGGCCCGGACGGGCTGGGTCGGGTTCCTGGCGGTGGTGGCCGCCCAGGTGCCGGTCGCGCTCGCGGTGCGGCCGACCGTGGTGGAGGCGCTGTATCTGGTGGTGGGGCAGGCCGCGCTGGTCGGTCTGGCGGTGTACGCGCCGGCCGGGCTGGCCGACCTGGTCGCCGCGCCGGCCGCGACCCGTACCGCGCTCGCCGACGCCGAGGTCGCCCGCGAACGGCTGGGCTTCGCCCGGCAACTCAGCGACGGCGTCGGGGCGAGCCTGACCCGCATCCTGGCCCGCGGCGAGGCGCTGCCGGCCGGACTGCGCGAGCACCCCGAACGCACCCGCCCGGAACTGGCCGACGCGCTGGCCGAGGCCAGGAGCGCGATGACCTCGGCCCGGGCCTTCGCGCACGCGCACAAGAGCGTCGAGAGCACCGCGCCGCCGGCGATCACCGACGAGCCGACGGCCGCGCGCGGTCGCGGTGTTGCGGGTGGTGATCCTGGTGCTGATCATCGTGCCGCTGCCGCTGCGGGTGTCGGCCGCGAGCGACTACTCCCCCGGCCGCCGGGCACTGTTCGTGCTGCTGCTGATCGCCTTCGTCGCGCTCTACATCCGCAACTGCACACCGGCGCCGGGTGGGCGACCGCGCCGGTGGCAGTGGACGTTCGCGGCGCAGATCGGGCTCGCCTACCTGCCGCTGGTGGTCTTCGACGCCCGGGTCTGGTCGGTGGGACTGTTCCTGGCCGGGCCCGCGCTGGTCCTGCTGCGTGGGCCGTGGCGGGTGCTCGCGGTGGCCGGGTTCGCGTGTCACGACCCGTACTTCGGTACCTGGAGTCCGACCGCGCTCGACCACGTCTATCACGTGGTGTGGATCCTGGAGCGCGCCGCGCTGGTGTACGGGCTGGTTCGGATGGCCGACCTGGCGCGGGCGTTGCGGGTGGCCCGGATCGAGTTGGCCGCCGCGCAGGTGGCCCGCGAGCGGCTGCGGCTGGGGCACGACCTGCACGATCTGCTCGGGTTCAGCCTGTCCGCGCTGGTGCTCAAGAGCCAGTTGGCGCTGCGCCTGGTCGACCGCGATCCGCCGGCGGCCGCGGCCCAGGTCACCGAGGGCCTGGCGTTGGCCCGACAGGCGCTGGCCGACGTGGGCACGGTCGCGGGCGGTTATCGCGGGATGTCGTTGGCGGTGGAGGCGCGGATCGCCCGGGACGTGCCGGCCGGGGCCGGGATGGTGGTGGAGGTGGCCGTCGACGTGGGCGAGTTGCCCGCGGGCGTCGACACCGTGCTGGCGACCGTGCTGCGCGAGGGCGCCACCAACGTGCTGCGGCACAGCGCGGCGAGCCGGTGCACGATCACCGCGTCGGTCGAGCCGGACGGTGCGGTCGTCCTGGTCCTGACCAACGACGGTGTGCGCGCCGACGCCGATCCCGGGCCGACCGGCGCGGGTCTGGGGTTGCGTTCGCTCGACGGGCGGCTGGCGACGCTGGGCGGAACGCTCACCGCCGACGTCGTCGGCGAGGCGTTCCGACTCTTTGCCCGGGTGCCCGATCAGGGGCGGACTGCGCCCGTGGGCGCGTGAATCCGCCCGGATACGGCCGAAACAACGGACCCGTACCGAGAGTTCGGCTGCCCGTTGTCGTCCGTCGATGGTGGGATGGGGTATCACTGCATTGGCGATCGCACGTCACACGACATGCGCACGTCGCGCCGGCGCACGCCGGGCTTCTACAGTCCTGTAGATTTACCCATCGGGCGGCCGTCGCGTGATCACCCGATCCGCCTGTACCCCGATATGCACGAGGGAAGGAAGCACTGCCATGGGAGTCAGCCTCGCCAAGGGCGGCAACGTATCCCTGTCCAAGGCCGCGCCCGGCCTCACCGCGGTCGCGGTGGGTCTCGGATGGGATGCGCGCAGCACGACCGGTGCGGACTTCGACCTCGACGCGAGCGCGCTGCTGCTCGGCAACGACGGTCGGGTGTTGTCCGATCTGCACTTCGTCTTCTACAACAACCTGACCAGCCCCGACGGCTCGGTCCAGCACACCGGCGACAACCTCACCGGTGAGGGCGAGGGCGACGACGAGACCGTCAACGTCGACCTCGCGTCCGTGCCGGCCGATGTCCAGCGGGTGGTCTTCCCGGTGTCCATCCACGACGCGGTGGCCCGGGACCAGTCCTTCGGCCAGGTGCGCAACGCGTACATCCGGGTGGTCAACCGCGCGGACAACAACGAGCTCGCGCGCTACGACCTCACCGAGGACGCGTCCACCGAGACCGCGATGGTCTTCGGTGAGCTGTACCGCAACGGCAACGAGTGGAAGTTCCGCGCGGTCGGCCAGGGTTACGCCTCGGGTCTCGCCGGCATCGCGAAGGACTTCGGCGTCAACGTCTGAGCCGATTCCCGGGTTCGCACCCGGGCGCACGACCCGCACCCGCCGTGCAGCAGGGCCGCATCGTCCTCGGTGCGGCCCTGACGTCGCATCGGGGAACGATTCGGCGCGGACGGCGGTTGATCCTGAACCAGAGCACGAAGCACGCAGCGACACGGTGGCGGCGCGACCGCCCCGTACCGAACAAGGAGTGGGCGTCATGGCCGGTCTCGACAAGCTGATCAAGAAGGCGACCGACTACGCCAAGAAGAACCCGGACAAGGTCAAGTCCATCGTGGACAAGGTGAAGAAGCAGGCGGACAAGCGCAAGGGTCACTGACCCCGACGCCACCGGGCGCGCGGCCGCCTCCCCCGCCTGCCGCTACGGGAGCGGCCCGCCGCCCGAGGGTCGACCGCCCTCGGCTGCGCCGTGCCGCGGCGGGTGCAGCCGCTCCGCCAGCGCGTCGAAGCCCGCCGCGAAGGCGCTCGTGCTCGGCGCCGGACCGGGACCGCGCAACCGCCCGGCGAGCGCCGAGCCCAACCCGGCCATCCGGGTCACCTCGTCCGCCATCGTCTCCACGTCGTCGGGCCACGGATAGTCCGGCTGCGCGAGATACAGCGCGACCAGTCCGTGCAGCGCCGCGAGCATCTGCAGGGTCAGCCGGGTCGGATCGCCGACCAGGACACCCGCGTCCAGACACGGCTGGATCGCCTCGCCGACGTAGGCCAGGCAGGCATCCGCCGCGGTCCACCCGGTCTGTCCGGCGGACCTCGGCCGCATCATCAACAGGCGGTACTGCACCGGGTGTTCGAGCCCGAAGCGAACGAAGGCGGCACCGCGGCGGCGCATCGACTGGTACGGGTCCTCGACACCGGTCCCCGCCTCGCGCATCCGCCGCCCGAGGTCCTCCCACACCGCCAGGCAGACCGCCTCGACCAGATCCTGCTTGTTCGCGAAGTGCAGGTATACCGACGGAGTCGTCACCCCCGCCCGTGCGGCCACCGCGCGCAACGTCAGCGCGGACTCGTCGCCGGCCTCGTCGAGCAGCGCGGTCGCCGCGCGCAGGATCTCGTCGCGCAGCAGCGCCCCGTCCCCGGGTCGGGCGCGGGCGCGGGCGCGGGATCGGCTGGTGGCAGACACCACCCCAGTTGACAGCCGCCGAGTTGACGTTGTCAACTTGACAACGTCAACTCAGGTGAGGGGTTCGGGATGAGCACTGCGTCGTCGACGGCGGGACCGACCGGTCTGGAGCAGCTCCAGGCACTGCGGGACCACGGCATGCCCACGGGAATCGGCCCGTTCATCGGCATGGAGCCGGAAGAGGTCGAGGACGGCCGGATCGTGTTCGGCGCGGCCGCGCGGCCCGAGTTCGCCAACCCGATCGGCACCATGCACGGTGGCATCGCGGCCACCCTGCTCGACTCGGCGATGGCCTGCGCGGTGCACACCACACTGCCGCCCGCCACCGGATACACGTCGCTGGACATCTCGGTGCGCTACCTGCGCCCGGGCCCGCTGGACGGCAGCAAGCTGCGCGCCGAGGGTCGGGTCATCCACCGGGGGCGCACCATCCGTACCGCCGAGGCCGAACTCACGGACCACCAGGGCCGATTGCTCGCCACGGCGACCACGACCTGCCTGATCATGCCGCTGGGCTGAGGCGCCGTCGCGGGCGCGGGCGGCGTATCGCCGCCGCCGTCGGGTCACCGTTCGGCGCCGATGCGCTCGACGCCCGCCGGCAGCCGCTCCGGGGTCAGGAACGCCCGCAACTCGTGCCGGAACGCCCGCGCCGCGTGGGTGAGCGCGGCGTCGCTGCGGTGCGCGAGCGCGATGGTGCGGGACAGGCCCGGCGGGGTGAGCGGCGTCGCGGTCAGGCCCGGCCGCCCGGCCAGCACCATGCTCGGCACGATGGCCGGCCCCAGGCCCACCTCGACGAACCGCAGCACCGCGTCCATCTCGCCGCCCTCGATGGCGAACTCCGGCTCGAAACCCGCCTCGTGACACGCCGTCAAGGTCGCCTCGCGCAGGTCGTAGCCGTCCCGGAACATCACCAGCCGCACCCCGCGCAGCGCCGCGATCGGCACCGTCGCACCGGCCACCGGCGGCGTACCCGCGAGCACCAGGTCCTCGCGCAGCAGCGGTTCGGTGGTCAGCGCCGCGCCCACCCCCTGCGGCGGCACCACGATCAGCGCCAGATCCAGGTCACCGCGCAGCAGCGAGCGCACCAGGTCGCGCGAGCCGTTCTCGTCGACCAGCAGCCGGATGCCGGCGTAGCGGTCCTGGAAGCTGCGCAGCACCTCGGCCAGCAGGCTCGCCGACAACGACGGCGTGGCGCCGATCCGCACCCGACCCGAGCGCAGCCCGACCAGTTCGGCCACCTCCAGGTGGGCCACGTCCACGTCGGCCAGGATCCGCCGCGCGATCGGCAACAACCGCTCCCCCGCCGGGGTCAACGCGATGTTGCCGCGCACCCGGGTGAACAGTTCGGCGCCCAACTCGTGCTCCAGGGCCCGAATCTGCTTGGACAACGACGGTTGGGCGACATGCGAGCGCGCCGCCGCCCGGGTGAAGTGCCGGGTCTCGGCGACCGCGACGAAGTAGACGAGCTGCTGAAACTGCATATCCCCAGCCTCGCATAGCCGGCAGCTATCGAAACGAGGCATTTCCGGTCTTGGACGGCATGACCTCGGTCCACCTACCGTCGAGCACATGGCGACCCTGACCCGCGCTCCCGCATCCGCCGGGCGGCGCAGGCAGGGAGCGTCGCACCGCTCGACCGTGGTGATGAAAATCGCGATGGCGCTCAGCGGTGCCGTGCTCCTTGCCTACCTGACCGCCCACATGCTGGGCAATCTGAAGATCTTCTTCGGCGAGTCGAGCTTCGACCACTACGCCCACTGGTTGCGCACCATCGGCGAACCGCTGGTTCCGCACGAGGGCACGCTGTGGATCATCCGCGCGGCGCTGACGGTGAGCGTGCTCGTGCACATGGCGATGGCGATCCTGCTCACCCGCCGCGCCCGCCGGGCCCGGCCGGTCAAGTACGTGCACCGCCCGCCGGTGCAGGGCTCGTACGCGGCCCGCACGATGCGCTGGGGCGGGGTGATCATCGCCCTGTTCGTGGTCTACCACCTGCTCGACCTGACCGTCGGGGTGGCCAACCCGGTCGGCGCCTCCGGCAAGCCGTACACGAACGTCACCGCCGACTTCGAGCACTGGTACATCACCGCGATCTACACGGTCGCGGTGGTCGCGGTCGGCTTCCACCTGCGGCACGGCGTATGGAGCATGACCCGCACGCTCGGTCGGCAACGACCGGGGACCGAGCGGCTGATCGCCTCGATCGCGACCGGCTACGCCGTACTGATGACGGTCGGATTCCTGTCCGTGCCGTTCGCCGTGACCGTCGGAATCGTGGGGTGAACGTGATGGACCCGCACACCGAGTACACCGAATACACCGAGCCCGCCGGGCACACCGAGTACGCGCGGTACACCGTCGGCGCGGAGATCGCCGACCACGCCGCCCCCGCCGGCGATCTGGCCGGGCGCTGGGAGCAGCGCCGCCTGGCCGCGCGGCTGGTCAACCCGGCGAACCGGCGCCGGCTCCCGGTGATCGTGGTCGGCACCGGCCTCGCGGGCGCCTCCGCCGCCGCCACGCTGGCCGAACTGGGCCATCCCGTCACCTCGTTCTGCTACCAGGACTCGCCGCGCCGGGCACACAGCATCGCCGCGCAGGGGGGCATCAACGCCGCCAAGAACTACCGCGGCGACGGCGACAGCGTGGCCCGGCTGTTCAAGGACACCATCAAGGGCGGCGACTTCCGCGCCCGCGAGGCCAACGTGCACCGCCTGGCCGAGGTCAGCACGCAGATCATCGACCAGTGCGTCGCGCAGGGCGTGCCGTTCGCACGCGACTACGGCGGCCTGCTGGACACGCGCTCGTTCGGCGGCGCCCAGGTCTCCCGGACCTTCTACGCGCGTGGCCAGACCGGCCAGCAACTCCTGCTCGGCGCCTACCAGGCGATGTCGCGCCAGGTCGCGGCCGGCAACGTCACCGTGCACGCGCGCACCGAGATGCTCGACCTGGTGGTGGTGGACGGGCGGGCCCGCGGCGTGGTGGTGCGCGACCTGGTCACCGGCGAGGTCTCCACCCACCTGGCCGAGGCGGTGGTGCTGGCCACCGGCGGCTACGGCAACGCCTACTTCCTGTCCACGAACGCGATGGGCTGCAACGCGAGCGCGGTGTGGCGCGCACATCGCCGCGGCGCGCTGTTCGCCAACCCGTGCTTCACCCAGATCCACCCGACCTGCATCCCGGTCTCCGGGGAGCACCAGTCCAAGCTCACCCTGATGAGCGAGTCGCTGCGCAACGACGGCCGGGTGTGGGTGCCCGCCACCGGCGGCGACACGCGCGCACCCGGCGAGATCCCGACGGCGGAGCGGGACTACTTCCTGGAGCGCATGTATCCGGCCTTCGGCAACCTGGTCCCGCGCGACATCGCCTCGCGCGCGGCCAAGCGGGTCTGCGACGAGGGGCGCGGCGTGGGGCCGGGCGGACTGGGCGTCTACCTCGACTTCGCGGACGCCATCGAGCGGTTGGGCGCGCCGGCGGTCGAGGAGAAGTACGGGAACCTCTTCGCGATGTACGAGCGGATCACCGGCGAGGACCCGTACACCGTGCCGATGCGGATCTACCCGGCGGTGCACTACACGATGGGCGGGTTGTGGGTCGACTACGACCTCCAGTCCACCATCGCGGGCCTGTTCGTGATCGGCGAGGCGAACTTCTCCGACCACGGCGCGAACCGGCTGGGCGCCTCGGCGCTCATGCAGGGGCTGGCCGACGGCTACTTCGTCCTGCCGACCACGCTCACCCACTACCTCGCCCAGGGGCCGTTCGAGCCGGTGGACGCGGACGATCCGGAGCTGGTGGCCACCGAGGCCGGTGTCCAGGACCGGGTCAAGCGGCTGCTCGCCATCGACGGCGATCTGTCCGCGGACCACTTCCACCGCGAGCTGGGGCTGCTGATGTGGGAGAAGTGCGGCATGGAGCGGGACGCGGCCGGGCTGCGCGAGGCGCTGGCCCGGATCCCGGAGCTGCGTGCGCAGTTCTGGTCGCGGTTGCGGGTGCCGGGGACCGGTGCGGGGTTGAACCAGTCGCTGGAGAAGGCCGGCCGGGTCGCCGACTTCCTCGAACTCGCCGAGCTGATGTGCCTGGACGCGCTGCACCGCGAGGAGTCCTGCGGCGGCCACTTCCGCGCCGAGCACCAAAGCGCCGGCGGCGAGGCGGCCCGGGACGACGAGGCGTTCGCCTATGTCGCCGCGTGGGAGTACACCGACGGCGCGCCGGTCCTGCACCGCGAGCAACTCACCTTCGACAACGTCACCCTGGCCACGAGGAACTACGCATGAAGCTCACCCTGCGCATCTGGCGACAGAAGGGTCCCGAGGAACGGGGCGGCATGGTCTCCTACGACGTGCCGGACGCGTCGGCGGACATGTCCTTCCTGGAGTTGCTCGACGTGCTCAACGAGCGGCTCACCGAGAGCGGCGACGAGCCGGTGGCCTTCGACCACGACTGCCGTGAGGGCATCTGCGGCGCGTGCAGCCTGGTCATCGACGGGGTGCCGCACGGGCCGCAGAAGGCCACCACGACCTGCCAGTTGCATCTTCGGCACTTCCGCGACGGGCAGACCATCGACGTCGAGCCGTGGCGCGCGGCGGCCTTCCCGGTGGTCAAGGACCTGGTGGTGGACCGCTCGGGCCTGGACCGGATCATCGAGGCGGGCGGCTATGTGACCGCGCCCACCGGGTCGGCGCCCGAGGCGCACGCCACCCCGATCCCCAAGGCCGACGCGGACGCCGCGTTCGAGGCCGCGACCTGCATCGGCTGCGGTGCGTGCGTGGCGGCCTGCCCGAACGGCTCGGCGATGTTGTTCACCGCCGCCAAGGCCACCCACCTGGGCCTGTTGCCCCAGGGCGCGGTGGAGCAGGACACCCGCGTCGACGCGATGATCCACGCCCACGACGAAGCGGACTTCGGCGGCTGCACCAACACCGGCGAATGCACCGCGGTGTGCCCCAAGGGCATCCCCCTGGGCGTGATCGGCCGGTTCAACGGCGACGTCCTGACCTCGCTGTGGCGCTCCCGGTGAGGTGCTCGTCGCCGCGATGCTCGTCGCCGCATGGCGCTGCATGGCCTTCGCCCGACGGGCGGGTGGCCTCAGGCGCCGGCCGGGCTATTCGGCCTCAAGCGCCGGCCGGGCTGAGTTGGCCTCAAACGCCGGCCGGGCTGGGTGACCGGGCCGCTCGGCCGGGCAACTTGGCCGGGCGGCAACTTGGGCGGGTTGGGTGGCCGGGCCGGGTGGCCGGGCTGCTTGGCCCGGCAAGGTAGCCGGGTTGGGTGGCCGGGCTGCTCAGCCGGGCCGGGTGGCCGGGCTGGGTGACGGGGCTGGGTGGCCGGGCTGCTTGGCCCGGCAAGGTAGCCGGGCTGGGTGACCGGGCTGCTCAGCCGGGCTGGGTGGCCGGGCTGGGTGGCCGGGCCGGGTGGCCGGGCTGCTTGGCCGCGTTGGGTGACCGGGATGGGTGGCTGTGTTGGGTGGCGGGTTGGGGGCCGTTGGGCGGTGGGGTCAGGGGGAGGTGATGGGGGCGCCGCCGCGGTCGCGCAAGGGGTAGTCCTGGGCCGCTTCGAGGTGGCTTACCGACTCGCGGTAGACCTCGGTCTCGTCGCCGGCCTCGATCAACGCGATCAACCGCTCGTGATCCCGCAAACCCGCGCGTCGAACCCGCTCCCCCGTATCGGCCAGTGCCTCCTGGGCCCACTCCCGCTCCTGCTGCGCCCACAACACCTCGACCGCACCGAGCAGGATCTTCATCGTCTCGTTGCCGCACAACAACACCAGCGCCTCGTGGAAGTCGCGCCCGGCCCGGATGTAGGCCGGCCCGTCCTCGACCGCGAGTTCCATCCGCGCGTGCACCTCCCGCAACCACGGCACCACCTCCGTGGCCCGGTCCGCACGTGCCGCGCACAACGCGGCGCAGACCGGTTCCAACCGGCGCAGCGCCTGCGCGAGGTCGTCCAGCCGGACCTGACGCGCGTGCATCACCATGCCGAACATGTGTGCCGCGTCCGCGGGTTGCGGGACGTGTACCACCGCACCGCCGGTGTTGCCGCGTTTGACGGTGATCAGACCCTCGGTCTCCAGGATCCGAAACGCCTGCCGCAGCGTGGTGCGGCCGACACCGAACTCGGCGATCAGGTCGTCCTGCTTGGGCAACATGTCGCCGTCGCGCAGCGGGCCGTCCAGGATCCGGCGGCGCAGCCGGCGGGCGAGTTCGTCCGCGATGCCGGCGTTGCGCAGGGATCGTTCGGTGCCGGCGCGGACCGGTTGCGCCGCCGCGTTCACGCCGGTACCGCCGCGGCGAGTTCGGCGACCTCGGCGACCTGGGTCGCGGTCAGTTCCACGACCGCGGCGGCGTTGGCCGAGACCTGCTCGGGTCGGGTCGCGCCGACCAGGACCGAGGACACCTCGGGCTGCGCGGCAAGCCAGGACAGCGCGAGTTGCAGCAGGGTCAGCTCCCGGCTCTCGGCGTAGGCGGCGAGCCGCTCGACGATGGCGAAGTTGTCGTCGGTGGCCACCCCCTCGGCGAAGAACGGGACGGCCGCGAACCGGCTGTCCCGGGGGAACTCCTCGCCGCGCCGATACTTGCCGCTGAGCAGGCCGGAGGCGAGCGGGAAGTATGGGACGACACCGACGCCGAAGTGTCGGGCGGCGGGCACCATGTCCCGCTCGACGGTGCGATTCAGCAGGCTCCACTCGATCTGCGCGGCGACGAAGCGGGTCGAGCCCGCCAGGTGCGCGGCGTCGGCGAGTTGCCACGCGGCCAGGTTGGACGCGGCCACATAGCGCACCTTGCCCGCCCGAACCAGGTCGTCGAGCGCGGCCAGGGTCTCCTCGATCGGGGTGTCCGGGTCGGCGTAATGCTGGTAGTACAGGTCGATGTGGTCGGTGCCCAGGCGCCGGAGGCTGCCTTCGCAGCTCCGCACGATGTGCCGTCGCGAGGAGCCGCGGCCGTACGGCCCCTCGGCCACCTTGGCGCCGAACTTGGTCGCCAC
Organism: Embleya sp. NPDC020886; assembly: GCF_044333915.1. NCBI lineage: Bacteria > Bacillati > Actinomycetota > Actinomycetes > Kitasatosporales > Streptomycetaceae > Embleya > Embleya sp. NPDC020886. Next base: position 61,078 of record NZ_JBIRRX010000005.1, read on the forward strand.
GACCACGTCCTCGCGGCGGTGGCCCAGTGCCTTGCCCAGCAGCACCTCGGATTTCCCGCCACCGTACATGTCGGCGGTATCGAACAGGGTCACGCCCGCGTCGAGCGCGGCGCCGACCACCTTGTCGGCGCCGTCCTGGTCGATCCGCATCCCGAAGTTGTTGCAGCCGAGGCCGATCGCGGAGACCTTCAGACCCGACTTGCCCACGGTGGTGTAGCGCACGCTCAGCTCCCGTCGTCTTGTTCGCCCATCATAGCCATGATAGCTATGACACATCGCCCTGACACTTCGTCAGCCGTGCTGCGATCGCGACATCACCACGAGGGTAGGCACTCATGCGCAAGATCCCATACGCCGGCAGCGTGCACGATCAGAGCGAGATCGACGCGATGTTGGCGGTGTTGAACGGGCCGCCCTCGGCGATGGGCATCGGGCGCAACGTGGCGGCCATGGAAACGCGCGTCGCGCAATTGTTCGGCAAGCGCAACGGCCTGATGTGCAACTCGGGTTCCTCGGCGCTCTACCTCGCGATCGAATTGTTGCGACTGTCCCCCGGCGACGAGATCATCACCTCCACGCTGACCTTCTCCACGGACATCGCCCCGATGGTCAAGGCCGGCCTGGTACCGGTGCTCGCGGATGTCGAACCGGACACCTACCAGATCGACCCGGCCCGGATCGAGGCCCTGATCGGCCCGCGCACCCGGGCCATCCTGACCCCCAACCTCGCGGGCAACGCCCCCGACTGGGACACCATCCGCGCGATCGCGGACCGGCACGACCTCCGGGTGATCGAGGACTCCTGCGACGCGCTCGGCGCCACCTTGCGCGGGACGCCGACGGGCACCCGCGCGGACATCTCGGTGACCAGTTTCGCGATGTCGCACATCATCACCTGCGCGGGCAACGGCGGCATGGTGCTCACCGACGACGAGGACCTGCGCGACCGGGGCCTGATGTTGCGCCGTTGGGGCCGGCGCAGCGAGTTGCAGTTGTTCGGCTCCAAGCGCGGCAACCGCGACTTCTTCGAGGAGATCGACGGCGTGCTGTACGACAACCTGTTCATCTTCGACGAGATCGGCTGGAACTTCGAGCCCTCGGAGCTGGGCGCCGCCTTCGGCCTGGCCCAACTCGCCAAGCTGCCCCGGTTCCTGGCCACCCGCCAGGAGCACTTCGCGGCGCACCACGCCTACTTCGACGCACGTCCCGAGTTCACCGCGCCGCGGCAGACCGAGGGCCTGGAGACGGGTTGGCTCAACTTCCCCATCCTGTTGAACGAGGGGTTGTCCTTCACCCGCGGCGAGATGCAGGCGTGGCTGGAGGAACGCGGGGTGTCCACCCGCACCGTGTGGTCGGGCAACATCCTGCGCCAGCCGGGCTTCAAGGACATCGCGCACCGGGCCGACCCGGCCGGCTACCCGAACGCCGACCGGGTGATGGAGCACGCGCTGATCGTGCCGATGAACCACCGGATGGACGCCGAGGACCTGGCCTACATCCACGAGCAGGTGGACGCGTTCCTGGCGAGCCGCTGAGCGCGGATGCCGCACTCCCCGGAGGGGAGTAATTGCGTTGCGGATATCACTCCAGGCAATAGATTCATCAAAGATATTCCGCATATCAACTACTAGCTATGATAGGAGCATGCAAACTCCCCCGAGAGCCGCATCCCCCGTCCCTTCGATGATCAGCGCCTTCGACGATCCACGGATCACCGCCATGGGACTGCTCGTGGAGGTCTACACGGGCCTGATGGACCGACTCGCTCCGCAGTTGGGCGAGCACGGACTGTCCACGGTGGACTTCAACGTGCTGGTCCGGTTGTCCCGCTCGGCCGAGCAACGCCTGCGGATGAGCGATCTCGCCGCCCAGACATCGTTGTCCACATCCGGCGTGACCCGGGTGGTGGATCGCCTGGAAAAGGAAGGACTGGTCGCCCGGGAGAACTGTCCCACCGACCGACGGGCACTGTTCGCCGTGCTCACCCGCGACGGCGCGGACCGGATCGGCGGCGTGCTGCCCGGCCATGTCGAACTGCTGCAGACCTGGTTGGTCGATCCGCTGACCGAGGGCCAGCTCGCCGGACTGCTGGACGGCCTGAGGGTGGTGCGCGACACCGCCAATCCGGGTGCCCGGGCGGGCATCACGTCCTGACACCGCGGCCGAACGATCGACTCGACACGCTCGAGCCCGTGGCCGCGGGGGTCACGGGAAACGCGTAGACGAGACCCCGAACAACCCACTCGCTGACGGAGGAAGCCGTCAGGCAGCAAACCCCGGGAGAACGGTCCGGCCCAGCCGCCGAGCGGTTGGGCCGGACGGTTCGATCCCCGGGCGCGGTGCTCAGCCGTCGCCGCGCAACTCCCTGGCCGCCTCGGACAGGTCCTTGGCGGTGTCGATCGCCCGCCAGTAGGCACCCTGCGGAATCGGGAACCCGGCCAGCCGCTGGGTCCGGGCGAGCCCGGGGAACGTGGTGCGCTCGTGGTCGCCGACATCCGGCAGCAGCGCGGTGAACTCGGGCGCGAACACGTACACGCCCGCGTTGATCAGATACGGCGAGGGCGGCGCCTCGATGAAGTCCAGGACATGGCCGTACTTGTCCGTCTCCACCACTCCCCACGGAATCCGGGGCCGGGCCAGCGCGAGCGTGGCCAGCGCGGTGCGCTCGTGGTGGAAGGCCGCCATCTCGGTGAGCGAGAACCGGGTCCAGATGTCGCCGTTGGTGGCGTACCACGGCTCGTCCGGGCGCGGCAGCGCGGCGGCGGCGAACTTCAACCCGCCGCCCCGGCCCAGCGGTTCGGTCTCCACGACGGTCTCCACGCGGACCGGCAGATCGGCGCTCTTGAGCCAGTCCTGGAGCACCTCCGCGAGGTGCCCGCAGGAGACCACGACATCGCGCACGCCCTCGGCGGCCAGCCAGCGAAGCTGGTGTCCGATGATCGGCGTGCCGGTGCCGGGGATCTCCACCATCGGCTTGGGTCGATCGTCGGTGTAGGGGCGCAGCCGGGAACCCTGCCCGCCGGCGAGGATCACGGCCTGGGTCACCGCGCGAGCCCCGGGGTGGGTGGTTGAGTGTGGTGCGGAAGTCATGGGCGCATTATCGCGCCCTCGCATCCCCCTCGACTTGCAAGGGAGGTACCACTCGTTCGGGAACGCCTCGGGCCCTAGGTTCATCTCATGGACGACTGCACTTCGAACACCGGGGGGAACACCACAGTGCGCATCAGGAATGTCCGTAGGGGTGTGACGGCCGTGCTCGTCGCACTGGCCGTGGGCGGCGCCGCCGCCGGCTGTGGCAACGACGACAGGTCGCCGCTGGACACCGTTCGCGCGTTGGAGAGCGGCCGCAAGGCGCCCACCGGCGAGCCGACCGGCACACCGCCGCCCAAGCCGCCGCGCCGCAGCACCGCGCCGCCCACCGACACGCCCTCGTCCACCACCGCCCCGCCGAGCGCCTCGTCGAGCGCCTCCTCGACCGGCACCTCGGCACCGGCGACCGGGCCCACCGGGCCCTATCTGGAGGACCCCTGTCGCTTCCTCACCCCCGCGCAGGTGGCCACGGCCCTCGGACTGCCGGTGGTCGAGGCCGAAGTGACCAAACGATCGAGCAGTTCGTTCTGCCATTACCGGGACTCCCGCGGGTTGTCCATGATGACCGTGATGACGTCCACCAGTAATCCCCGGTACAGCACCGCCGAGCAGGCCGCCAAGGGCACCATCAGCGCGAGCGACAACCCGGTGACCCTGCCGGCGGTCGGCGACGCGGCCTTCACCTATCGCGGCTCGATCTCCAACGGCGTGGTCTGGAGCAAGCAACTCGGCGACACCTATCTGGACGTGGACGTGTATGTCAGCCGCACCGACAAGGACGTGCCACCCGACGTCCTGGCCGGCATCGCCCGAACGATGGTCGGCCGGCTGTGACCGCGCGCGTCGGGCCCGCCGCCACCCTGGTGGGGGTGGTGGGTCTGGCGTGCCTGCTGGGTGGTTGCGACGACTCGGACCCGCCGCCGCGACGCGCGGCCGTCTCCGCCCCCGCGCCCGGCGACAACGCGGGCGCGCCACCGCGGCCCACCCCCTCCCCGATCGGCAACAGCACGTCGCCCGCCGACAGTTGCGACCTGCTCTCGCCCACCCGGGTCGAGGAGGTGCTCGCGCTCGGCCCGGTGCACACCGGGCCCGCGAACGCCGGGCGCACGTGCGAGTACCTCGACTCCGGGGGCCGGCGCGTACTGACCGTCACCGTGGGGCAGTTGCCGCAGGCGATGGTGGGCGGACCGCTGGACACCGCGCGCGCGACCGCCACCGGTCCCGGCCCGTACGAGCCGCTGCCCGGGATCTCGGACGCGGCGGTGATCTACCGCGATCCCGCCCGCGGCGACGGCCTCGCCTTCGCCCGGGCCCGCGGCGAACTGGTCACCTCGGTGGACATCACCGTCCCGGTCGTCGATCGCGAACGGCTGATCGCACTGGCCCGCACCGCGGCCGCGGCACTGGACGCGCCCGGCTGAGTGGGCCGGTTCGGGGTAGGCACCGGCAACCTGGTGCCCGAGACGTCGTCCCCGGCGCGTAGGGTCCGGGGTCAGGGCGGCGCCTGCCGCGGCCGGGAGGAGGGCTCACCCATGACGGATCGGGACCCGCACGCCGTCGTGCTGCTCACGAACCGCATCAGCTCGCGAATCAGCACGAGCGGCGGACCGGCCCTACCCCTGCGCGACGCGTTGCGCGTGTACACCGAGCACGTCGACACCGGTGTCGCGGCCCGCTACGCGACGGTGGTGACCGACCTCGCGGACGCCGACGTGGCCCTGCTGCGCCTGCCCGAGGACCATCGCGGCGCCGAATTGGAACGCATCGTGGACATCGCCGCGTCGGTGCCCACGGTCGCGGTGATCGACCTTTTCCGGCCGGCCGCGGTGGCCGATCTGGTCGGCTACTGCGCCGCGTTGCTGGGCACCCGGGGGGCCGACGACGAGGGGGTGCTCGACGTCGTGTTCGGCCGCTACGCGCCCGCCGGCCGACTCGCCAGCGACCTGCCGGCCGACGCCGAACCGCTCTTCGAAACCGGACACGGCCTCTCCTACTGACTCCGACTGTCGATAAATTGACGGCCCGTCAGTGAGTTTTCCGGGTGATGTTCAACACGTCCACGGCGCCCTTCGCGTCGCCGATGGTGGCGAAGTCGACCGCGACGAAGTTCACCTGGGCGCCGCGTTCGCGTTCGCATCGGCGGGCCCGATCCAGCAGGAACGGCCGCGAGTTGACCTGGCCAGCGTCGATTCGGCTGCCGCCGGTGGAGGTGACGAAGTTGTTCAACAGGAACAGCCGCTTGTCCACGTCGCCGCGATTGGGCGCGCAGTTCATCTCGGCCGGGCTGGCGTAGGCGTACGGCGTCTCCATCCCGTACTTGTAGAAGTTGCGGTACCACGGGACGGGGCCGTCGGCGCGTTCGGCGAAGACCACCAGGCGACGGTTGCGCTCGATCATCGAACCGAGCGTGGGCCACGGCTCGTTCGGGTCGGCCGCCGGCGTGAACAGCAGTCGCTCCAGGCCCGCTTCGCGAAACGCCCATTCGGTCTGCTGCGCGGTGATCGCGTCCTGCACGATCAAGGTGACCACCTCGTGCGGATTGCGGTCCATCCACTGGCCCACCGCGCGCAGCGTCTCCACCATCGGCAACGCACCGCCCCGACACACCGAGTGGCACAACCACAGCCCGGGGCGGGCCGGCGCGACGTCGTTGACCACGCCGGCGACGATCTTGCGCGACTCGGGGTCCAGATCCGACTCGGCGAGCCGGCCGGCCACCTCCTCTGGCGCCTCCCACGTGTACGAGTCCACCAGCAGGCCGCGCACGCCGGCGTCCAACTGGGTGACGATGTCCGCGTCCTGGAGCGGGCTGAGGAATCGGGCCGCGGTGGAGGACATCGAGTTGTGCGTGGCCAGATAGGCGACCTGGTCGTAGCGCCGGTTGCACAGCTCGGTCATCCCGTTGCAGCGTTTGGCGTCGGAGCCGGAGCCGGAGGTGGGCACCGGCACGAAGATGGTCAGCGCGATCGCCCCGGCCGCGACCACCGCGGCGCCCGAGGTGAGCACCTGCCGGGTGGTGTGCCGCACCGGCGCGGCCCGCCGGTGCTTGTGCTTGTCCCACAGCACGATCGCACCGAAGGTCACCCCGCCGAACACCAGCGGCACCGCCGCCGCGGCCAGCCAGACCCCGACGATGTCGCGTGCCGCGGCCTCCTGGATGTCGCCGGTCAGCCGGACCACCGAGGGCGCCCAGCCGTCCCGGTTCTCCGAGACCACGTGCGGCAGCAGGCCCCACGCGACCAGGCAGCCCAGCCCGGCGAGCAGCCCGCCGCCCGCGAGCGCCAACGCGGGCAGCCGCAGCCGGGCCGCACCGCGCGCCGACCCGGTCCGCCACAGCACCACCAGGCCCAGCAGCGCGGTCACGCTCGCCGCGGTGAGCAGCCGGCCCAGGCCGAACACCGTCATCGCGCGCAGTTGTTCGAGCTGCCCCAGCTTGAGCCGGGTGTCCCGGTCGGCCTGGCTCGCCCGCAGGTCCAGGGTCAGGTCCCAGGTGCCACCACCCGAGAGTCCGGTCAGGCCGAGCTGCGCCTGCCGGACCTTCTCCCCGAAGATCGCCGGGACGACGGCCACGAGCACCCCGCCGAGGTCGTCGGCGCGCAGCGAGGCGACCACCTGGCCGCGGATCGGCGCACGCGCCTCCACCGGCAGCCGGGCCAGGATCAGATCGGCCACCTCGGGGGCCGCGGCCGGGTCCAGGTTCAGCGCCGGCAGGGCCTGCGGCGGGCGGCCCTGGGCGAGCGCGTCCAGCGCCTTGGACACACCGTCCACCAGGGCCGGCGCGTTGTCCTCGGTCACCCGGGGCACGTCGCCGGTGAGGTCGCCGACGAAGACGTCGGCGACCTTGCCCAGGTTGTTGATCACCGGCTTGAGGTCGACGGTCAGCCGCAGTTCGCGTTCGTCGCCGCGCAGGTAGCCGACGGTGTGCCCGACCTGTTCGCGCACCATCCCGCGCAGCGTGGACGGCGGCAGCACCAGGCGCAGGTTGGCGGTGACCTGGTTGGGCGGTATCGGCAGCCGGCCCAGCAGGTCGTTGGTGACGCCGGCCAGACGGGGGTCGACCAGCACCTCGTCGTAGAGCCGGTCGTAGGCGTGCTCGCGTTCGAGCACGCCGTCGTACCAGTCGCCGGAGAGCACGGTGGCCCGCGCGACCGCGAGTCCGGTGACCACGGTGATCGACAACACGACGAGAGCCGTCGTCAGGGCCCGCAGGACGCGGCGCCACGGTCGCCACGCCTCGCGGATCCTGAGTCGGCGGGACACCTTGCCCACCACGATCGGTCCGGTCATCCGCACAGAATAGGAAACCATCACCAATCCGACGAAACCCATGATCGGGACGTTCCCGACCGGCAGGGCCCTTGCCTGCCCGCACGCGGTGATCGGAAACGTCCACCGGTCACCGCCAGTGTGCGCCTCTCAGGCGCGGTTGGGGCGCAGCGTCCAGGTGACGGTCATCTCCGCGGTGGTGGTGCCCGCTTCGTCACGAATCGTGATCGCGACCACGAATTCCGGGCGCTTGCCGGCGTCCAGTTCGGCGACCACCTCGGCGGCGGGGCGGCCCAGCCTGGCCTCGGCCAGCACCGGGCCGCGCGCCACCTTGAGGTAGCGGATGCCGGCATCCACCGCGAGCGGCGTCGCGCGCGTGAGTTGATCGCCGAACGCGGCGAGCACGATCGCCCCGGAGGCGGACTCGGCGAGGGTGAACATGGCGCCCGCGTGCGGGCCGCCGATGTGGTTGTGATGCGCGGACTCGTCCGGCAGGCGCAGCACGGCGCGATCGGCCGCGAGCTCCACGAACTCCAGGCCGAGCGTGCGCACGAAGGGCACCGAGGCACGCAGGCCCTCGGCGACGGCGTCGAAGTCGGTCGTCGATTCAGTCATGGTCGCGATGCTACCGGCAGGTAACTTCGTCCGGGGCGGCACCTCGCCGGCATTTCCTTCACCCGGTGAATATGTTTGACTGAGTCACATGAAATACGTGCGCATCGAGCGACCCGAACCCCACATCGCGATCGTCCGGCTGGATCGGCCGGACCGGCTCAACGCGCTCTCCGCGACCATGGTGAGCGACCTGAAGACGGCCTTCGCCGGCCTGCACCGCGAACGCGGGCTGCGCGCGCTCGTGCTGACCGGCGAGGGTCGCGGGTTCTGCTCCGGCGCCGACCTCTCCGGCGACCCGGACCACGCGCCCGACGCCGAGGGCCGCGGCCCGGTCGGGCACGTCTACCGCTCGCAGGAACACCTGTCCGAGCTGATCCTGGCCGTCCACGAATGCGAGAAGCCGGTGATCGCCGCCGTGCACGGCGCGGCCGTCGGCGGCGGCCTGGCCCTGGCGCTGGCCTGCGACCTGCGCGTCGCGGACGAGAGCAGCCGGTTCGGCTCGGTGTTCATCAAGGTCGGCCTGTCCTCCGCCGACGTGGGCACCAGCTACCTGCTGCCGCGCCTGGTCGGCCCCACCCGCGCCGCCGAACTGATGCTCACCGGGCGACACTTCGACGCCGCCGAAGCCGACGCCTACGGCCTGCTCAACGCCCGCGTGCCGGCCGGCGAACACCTGCCCGCGGCACTGGACCTGGCCCGCGGCATCGCGGCCAACAGCGAATACGGCGTGTGGATGACCAAGAAGGGCCTGTGGTCCGGGATCGGCGCGACCTCGCTGCGCCAACAAATCGAACTGGAGAACCGCACCCAGGTGCTCGGCACCTTCACCGGCAACATGAGCGAGGCCGCCGCCGCCTTCCGCGAGCGCCGGCCCCCGATCTGGCAGGACATGTAGCGCGCCGAAGGGGACTCAGTCGCCCACCGGACGCCCGGGCAACGCCCAGCGGAACGGCCGCCCGGCCGCCGCCGCGTGCTCGCCCGGATTCGCCGCGAGCCGGACCTCCTCGATCGCGTCGCCGCGCGCGTTCCGGCCCAAAACCCGGGTCAGGTAGCCCGCGGTCGCCAACTCGTCCAGATAGCCCGTGATCGACTCGACGCTCTCCCCCGGACGGGTGGCCAACACCCGCGGATCCGGGAGGGCGCCGTCCGGTAACAACAGCAGATACACCGCGAGGCCGCGCGCCGACACACTCAGCCGGGCGTCCTTGAAGAGGGCGTCGTGGGACCCCAGCCCCGACCCGCCGGCCCCGCCCCAGATCCGCCTCATGACTTCAGTCTCGAACACGACCGCACCCGACAGGGCAAACCGCACAACCCCTACACAAACGAGTGACCAATCGTTTGCCCGGACGCCCACAGTGCGGACGCGAGCACGGTCGGACACCGACGACCCGCCGGTTTGCCGACCGGGGCCCTCGAACAGGCGCCCCATCGGCTGCGGAGTTCCGAGAACTGTGAGGCTTCGATGCGTACCACCCCCGCGCCGGGCCTGGACCAGGACACCCTCGCCGCCCGCCACCCGGGGCTGATCACCGCCGCGTTCAACGCCTGGGGTCCCGGGCCGTGGGTGAACCGGCGCGGCTTCGACAGCCTGGTCCAGGCCGCCTGCGGCATCGCCCGGATCGAGGCGAGCGACCGGCCGGAGCCGGGCGCGCTGCCGACCCAGGCACTGGACCGGGCCACCGGGTATCTGCTCGCGGCGGCCGTACTGCGCGCCCTGACGCTGCGCCTGGCCGACCGCCGGGGCAGTCGGATCGACCCGGCGCCGGCCCGGACCGCCCACTGGGCGATCGGTGCCCACGCGCCCGGCGAGGTCGAGGAAGCCCCGCCGTACGACCCGGCCCCGTATCCGGCCACCACCGACACGGCCCTCGGCCCGCTCACCCACGCGCTGCCGCCGTTCGCACTGCCCGGGCTGCCCACGGCATGGCGTCGGCCGCCCACCCGTGGGGCCACGACGCACCCGCGTGGCTCCCCGCCTGATCCCGCGCGCGAGCCCGCCCGATCCATCGGTCCGGCGGCGCGGGCGAACCTCCCGACCCACCGTCAACTTGCGTACCGACAACCGGACTTGATTGACGAATGCGCAGGTCGCGCCGGTCTTGATGTCGGTGCCGGATGAGATGCTGGACGCATGGGTTGAGCGCCACCGCGGCCGACCCGCCGCGGCTCGACGCAGAGGAGGATCCCTCGATGACCACTGTCAACACCATGATCCGGCTGACCCCTGTGAAACCCGCGACCGTGCGCCGGGCCCTGACCCGGATCGACACCAAGACCGTGCGCACCCACCCGGACGGCGTGCGCGACGGCGCCCCCGGCATTTCGCTGCGCACCCTGGCCACCCTCCAGCGCGGCCGACTGGTCCGGCTCGGCGCCGAAGTGCCGCTGCGCGGGCGCAACATGGGCATCACCCGGGCCGGCCGTCAGGCGCTGATCGCGCGCGGCGGGCATCGCAAGGGCGCGTGGGCGCAGTTGTTGCGCCGGGAACTGACCTGGACCACCGCGGGCGGCGCGGTGCTGACCATCGCCGACATGCATCCCTACCACTGCGCGAACGCGGCGGCCTGGCTGCAGCGCAACGCGTCCGCGATCCGGGCCGACGCCGAGCCGCGCCGACGCGGCGACGCGGTCGCCTGGATCGACGAGACACCGCTGATGCGCGCACTGGTCGCCGCGGTCGCGGACACCCTGCCGTAGCGCGCGTCGAGTGCGGCGTCCGGCCACCGATCCGGCGGCCGGACGCCGCACTCGCGCCGTGTTCGGGCGCCCCGGCGCCGCTCAGACCTTGCGACCGACCGCGGTGTAGATCCACGACTGCGCCAGCCGCTCGGGCGACAGGTCCGCGCCCTCTTCCGGACGCCACAACGGCGCCTGGACCAGGCCGGGTTCGACCAGTTCCACGCCGGTCAGGAAGGACGCGATCTCGGCGTGCGGACGCGGCAGCATGAACTCGGAGTCGTCGTTGATCTCCAGCACCCGCTCCGCGGCGATCGGCGGCAGGAAGTCCGACGTGGTGTGCGAGGCGATCAGCAGGCTGCCCGAAGGCATCGCCGACAACAACCGGTCGACCACGCCCGCGGGATCCTCGGCGGCCGAGACGTAGTGCAGGATCGCCACCAGCATCAGCGCCACCGGGCGCTCGAAGTCGATCACCTCGCGCACCTCGGGCGCGGCCAGGATCTTCTCCGGCTCGCGCACGTCGCCCATGGTGAAGGTGGTCCGGCCGCGATCGGTGGCGGGCATCAGCGCGCGGGCGTGCGCCAGCACGATCGGATCGTTGTCCACGTAGGCCACCCGGGCCGACGGGATGACCTCCTGGGCGATCTCGTGCGTGTTGCCGGGCGCCGGGATCCCGGTCCCGATGTCGAGGAACTGCTCGATGCCCTGCTCCGCCGCGTACCGCACGGCGCGCCCGAGGAAGGCCCGGTTGTCCAACGCGGTGACCGAGGTCTGCGGGGCGACCGCGATGAACCGTTCCGCCAGCTCGCGGTCGACCGGATAGTTGGTCTTGCCGCCGATGTGGTAGTCGTACACACGGGCGGGGTGGGGGCGACTGACGTCGATCCCGGTGGGTGCCCAGTCCTGCTCGGACAACGTGTCATCCCCTCGAAAGTCGGTACGGCGCCAGCCTAGGTCACGCCAAACAGCCCGTTCCACAAGGGACTTGCCACACTTTGCACCCCCACCGGGAAACCCTCGACGACCTCCGGGCAAACCCGGGTGATGAGTTTTGCCCGCCGACGCGGTCATAACCGGGTACAGCGTCGTCACAGGAGGTCGTCGATGGTCGATCCACCCGAAGCACCCACCACGCCACCCGGCGCACTGGTCGTCCGCGCACCGCTCGCCCGCACGGACGTCCCCGGCCTGTGCGTACGCCTGCTCGCACTGCTGCACGACGATCCGGCCGACCCGTTCCCCTGCGACGTGAGCGCGCTGACCCGCCCGGACCTGGCCGCGATCGAGGCACTGGCCCGACTCCAACTCATCGCGCGCGGCCTCGATCGGCGGATCCGACTGCACGGCGTGGGCGGTGAGTTGCGCGACCTGCTGACCCTGACCGGCCTGGACACCATCGTCCCGGCCGGCCACGGCGCATCGCTAGGCGTCCAGTGTCGCCGGCAGGCCGAACAGGGGGAACAGGTGCGGGACATCGAGGAACGAGTTGAGGCCGATGATCTGCCCCTGTGAAATCTCGATCACCTGGAGCGCCCACGGCTCGAAGCTGCCACCGGGGCCACTGGGGCGGTACTGCCCGAAGCCCGGCGTGCCGTTCGCCACGATCGGCAGCAACCGCGAACCGCGGCAACCACTGCCGGTGCCCAGGAACCAGGCCCGGATGTCCTCGTGCCCGCGCAGCCACAACTCGTACGGCGGCATCGACAAGGTCGCGTCCTCGCGCAGCAGGGCGGTGAGCGAGTCGAGGTCGTAGCGCTCGAAGGCGTCCACGTAGCGGGCGAGCAGCGACTGCTGCTCCTCGTCCAGCGGCTGCACCGGGTCGGTCGCGGCGGGCTCGTTCTCCGCGAGCGCGGCCCGGGCCCGCTGCAGCGCGCTGTTCACCGACGCCACCGTGCCGCCGAGCAGTTCGGCGACCTCGCTCGCCTTCCAGGCCAGCACCTCGCGCAGGATCAGCACGGCGCGCTGCTTGGGCGGCAGGTGCTGGAGCGCGGCGACGAAGGCGAGTCGCACGCTCTCGCGCGCGACCGCCAGCTCGGCCGGGTCGGCCACGCTCGGCACGACCCGGCCGTCCGGGATCGGCTCGATCCAGGTGGCCTCGGGCAGTGCGGGGGTCAGTGCCGAGGAGGCGGACACCGGCGAGGACAGGTCCATCGGTCGGGCCCGGCGTTCGCGCCCGTTCAGGCTGTCCAGACACACGTTGGTGGCGATCCGATACAGCCAGGACCGCACCGAGGAGCGGCCCTCGAATCGGTCGAAGCTCTTCCAGGCCCGCACCATGGTGTCCTGGACCGCGTCCTCCGCCTCGAAGACCGAGCCGAGCATCCGGTAGCAGTAGCCGGTGAGCTCCATCCGAAACGGCTCGAAGTGCACCTCCACCACGTCGGCGCCGTCCGTTGTCACGAGATCACTCATCGGGTACTCCCACCGATTCCGGCTGTGTCGACCACGCCTCGGAGTCTAGGCAGCCGCACCGACACATGTCCCCGGGCGTCAGTCCACCGGCACCGCGACGAGCTCGTCCGCGTAGCACCAGGCCCAGTCCTCGCCGGGCTCGAACGAGCGCACCAGTGGGTGACTCACGGCGTGCCAGTGCGCGGTCGCGTGCCGGTGCGGCGAGCTGTCGCAACAGCCGATGTGACCGCACGTCAGACACTCCCGCAGGTGCACCCACCGAGTACCGTCGCGCAGGCAGTCCTCGCAGCCCTTCGTCGAACCCGGCCGCACCGTCTCGGGCAGCGAGGCCAGGTGCTCGCAGGGCCCGTTCGAGGGCCGCCCGGCACCGTCCTGGACCACCTGGTAACGCATCCCGGCCATCGTCGTGCTCCTCACCGCCGTGCCGCGGGCGTGCCGCGATCCCGCGGGCCCGATCGATCTCCCCTTCCCTACCACGCGGGGCCGTACGCGTGCCCGAACGACGACGGGGCGGCGGGCGCGGGGTGCGCCGGCGGCATCACCGTGCGGCGGCAACGATGGACGCAAGGACCGCGTCCGGTCTTCCGCGCCGAGGCTACTTGTCAGTAGCCTCCAGGTGCAGCGCCCCTACCCGGTACGGAGGCCGCAGTGGACACGACGCACGTTCGGGTGGCCGTGATCGGGGCGGGCTTCTCCGGCCTGGCCGCCGGCCACCGGCTTCGCCACCATGCCGGCATCGAGGACTTCGTCATCCTGGAGCGCGCCCACGACGTCGGCGGCACCTGGCGGGACAACACGTACCCGGGCGCGGCCTGCGACGTACCGTCCAACCTGTACTGCTTCTCGTACGCGCCGAATCCGACCTGGTCGCACGCGTTCTCACCGGGCGCGGAGATCCAGGCGTACCTGCGCCGCTGCGCGTACCGGTTCGGACTGCTGCCGCACCTGCGGCTGGGTCACGAGGTCACCGCGGCCCGATGGGAGCACGAGCGGGCGCGTTGGCACCTGACCACCGACGCCGGCAGCTACACCGCCGACGTGGTGATCGCCGGGGCGGGCCCGCTCACCGAGCCCGCACTGCCCGCACTGCCCGGTCTGGCCGACTTCGGCGGGCACGTGTTCCACTCCGCCCGCTGGGACCACGAGCACGACCTGACCGGCCGGCACGTCGCGGTGGTGGGCACCGGCGCCTCCTCGATCCAGTTCGTCCCGCACATCCAGCCGAGGGCGAGCCGCCTGGACGTCTACCAGCGCACCCCGCCATGGATCCTGCCGCGCCACGACCGACCGCTGCCCGACTGGCAGCGATGGCTCTACCGGCGGCTGCCGACGGCGCAGCAACTGGTGCGTCAGGGGTTGTACTGGCAGCGCGAGGCCACCCTCGGCGCGTTCCTGGGGCCGCGCGAGCTGATCAGCGCGGCGGCCACGAAGCAGGCCCTGGCGCATCTGCGCGCGCAGGTCGCCGACCCCGAACTGCGCGCCCGGCTGACCCCCGACTACCGGTTCGGCTGCAAGCGGGTGCTGCTGTCGAACGACTACTATCCGGCGCTGACCAAGCCCAATGTCGAGGTGATCACCTCGGCGATCGACTCGGTGCGGCCGGGCGGGCTGGTCACCGCGGACGGGGTCGAACACAAGGCGGACACGATCGTCTTCGGCACCGGCTTCGAGGCCACCCGGCCGCCGATCGCGAGCGTGGTGACCGGGCGCGACGGGCGCACGCTGAGCGAGGTGTGGCGCGAGGGCATGGCGGCCCATCGGGGGGCGATGGTGGCCGGTTTCCCGAATCTGTTCCTGGTGATCGGTCCGGGCACCGGGCTGGGGCACTCGTCGATGACCGTGGTGATCGAGGCGCAGGTGCGCTACGCGGTGGACGCGATCCGGCAGATGCACGATCAGGGCATCGCCGACGTCGAGGTGTTGCCCACGACGCAGGACGCGTACAACGGGTGGCTCGACGAGCGCATGGGCCGCACGGTGTGGGCCACCGGTGGGTGCACGAGTTGGTATCTGGACGAGCGCAACGGCCGGGTCACCGCGCTGTGGCCGGGTTCGCTGACCCGGTTCCGGCGGATGACCCGCCGGTTCTCGCCGGCGGGTCATCGGGCTCGGCGGTGGGACCGGTTTGCCTAGGCCAGTTATCGGATTATCGGATTCAACCGGTCGTCGGGATCTGATGGGATGCACGCGTCGGGCGCGCGCGGCGCCCGGCGAGGGTTCGGGCGGTATGGACAGGGAGTGCGTGTGATCCGGGAATTCACAGGTCGGGTGTGCGTCGTCACCGGCGCGGGGTCGGGCATCGGGCGAGCCCTGGCCTGCGAACTGGCCGCGCACGGCGCGCGGCTCGCCCTCGCCGACGTGAACGCGGCGGGGCTCGACGAGACCGAGGCGCAGGCCGCGCGACTGGGCGCGCGGGAGATCCACTGCACGGTCCTGGACGTCGCCGACCGCACGGCCGTGCTCGCCTGGGCGGACGCCACCGCCGAGCGGTTCGGCGGGGTCGACCTGGTGGTCAACAACGCCGGCGTCGCGCTGACCGCGGACGTCGAGGAGATGTCCTGGGACGACTTCGAATGGCTGATGGGGATCAACTTCTGGGGTGTCGCCTACGGCACCAAGGCGTTCCTGCCGCACCTGCGCCGCTCCTCCCAGGGCCACCTGGTCAACATCTCTTCGGTGTTCGGGCTGTTCGGCGTGCCCTCGCAGAGCGCCTACTGCGCGGCCAAATACGCCGTGCGCGGCTTCACCGAGTCGGTGCGCCAGGAGATGCGGCTCTCCGGCTCCGGGGTCGGGGTGACGACCGTGCACCCGGGCGGAATAAAGACCGACATCGTGCGCAACTCGCGCGCCGCCGCCGGGCACGACAGGGACGCGGTGGTGGCGCTGCACGACGCGGTGTCGCGCACCTCGGCGCAGCGGGCGGCCCGGATCATCCTGCGTGGTGTGCTTCGCGGTCGGGCCCGGGTGTTCGTCGGCGCGGACGCGACCGTGATCGACGTCGGCTCCCGGCTGCTCGGGTCGATCTTCGAACCGGTGGTGCGCCTGGTCTCCGGACGCACCGGGCCCACCACGTCGGCGCCCGGCCCGCGCGCGGCGTCACAGCCGCCCGCCGCGGTGCCGGTTTTGCCCTCGGACGGGTATTCAGACCCCGTTACCGGTGGGTAGAAAGCAGCAGAGGGCACTGGGAGGCGAGCATGACGGCGGACATCGGGAGCACCGGGTCACCCGTACGACAGGACGTCACGGTTCGCACCGGTGACGGCGCGGAACTTCGGGTGAGCGTGTCCGGGCCGCCCGACGCGGCGGTGACGGTCGTCTTCGCCCACGGCTGGACCCTGCACGGCGACATCTGGCGGGCGCAGATCCAGGCACTGGTGGCGGCGGGGGTGCGTGCGGTGGGCTACGACCATCGCGGACACGGGCGATCCACGGCCGGGCGGGCCGCGCCGTGGACGATCGACCTGCTGGGCGACGACCTCGCCGACGTGCTCGACGCGGTCGCGCCCAGTGGTCCGGTGTTGTTGTGCGGACACTCCATGGGCGGCATGACGATCATGGCGCTGGCCGCGGCCCGTCCCGAGTTGTTCGGGACTCGGGTGGCCGGGGTGGTCCTGGTCGGCACCTCGGCGGGCGACCTGGTGCCGACCGGACGCGGGCTGCCCGCGGCGGTGCGGCTCAGGTCGGCCGCGCAGACCCGATTCTTCGCGTTCGGGCGGCGCCACCCACGCCTGGTGACCCGGGGCCGGACCCTGCTGCCGGGCCCGGACCGGCCGCGTCATCTGCGGGTCGTGCAGCGCGGCCTGTTCGGCCCGACGGCCGACCCGACGGTGGTGCGCGACTGTGCGCAGATGGTGTTCGCGACGCCGATGACCACGGTGTGCGGCTTCTTCCCGGCCCTGGCCGGGCACGACAAGGCCGGCGCGCTGACCGCGCTCGCGGATGTGCCGGTGCACATCGTGGTGGGCGCGCACGACCGGCTCACCCCGCTCGCGCACAGCCGGGCGCTGGCGGCCGAACTCCCCGAGGCCACGCTGCACGTCGAGCCCGACTGCGGGCACATGGTGTTCACCGAACGCCCGGACAGCGTGATCGCACCGCTGCGCGCCCTGTGCGCGGGCGTGGCCGGGTAGCACCCGCCCGACCGCGCCCGCGGGGACCGAGGGCAGGCCGGCCCTCGGTCCCCGCGACGGTCAGCGCGGTTCGATCCCCAGCAACTCCGCGGTCCAATCCGGGTCCGCCGTGACCACGGCCAGCAGCCGGGTGGCCCGGGTCAGCGCCACGTAGAGCGTGCGCATGCCGTTGGGCGACTGCTCGACGATCCCACGCGGGTCGACGATCACCGCGACGTCGAACTCCAGGCCCTTGGCGTCCAGCGCGTCCATCGGCTGCACCCGCGGATCCAGGCCCGCCAGCTCGGCCGCCAGTTCCTCGGTCGCCCCGACCGGGGTGACCACGCCGATGGTGCCCTCGACCGTCTCCAGCAGCTCGCGCACCAGCTTGCGCACCACCGGGCCGGTCCGCTCCCCCGCCGTGGCGTGCACGGTGGGCGGCTCGCCGCCGCTGCGCACCGCCCGAGCCGGCCGTGCCCCGGGCACCGCCCGCACCAGCACCCGCGCGGCGACGTCGGCCACCTCCACCGGGTTGCGGTAGTTGGTGGTCAGCTCGAACTCGTACCGGCCCCGCTCGCGCAACGCCTCGGCCATCGCCGCCGCCGACGCGCTCGGGTCCTCCCACGCGCTCTGCGCGGGGTCCTCGACGATGGTCCAGGTCGCGTGCAGGCCGCGCCGGCCGAGCATGCGCCACTGCATCGGGGTCAGGTCCTGCGCCTCGTCGATGACGATGTGCGCGTACTCGACCGGCTCGTCCTCGTCCTCGTCGCGCGGCCTGCGCGCACCGCGGCCGCCGGCCATCCGGTCCGCGTAGGTGGTCACCTCGGTGATCTCGTCCGGGACGTCCCGGCCGACCGCCTCGCCGCTGAAGATGTCCCGGCCGTCCACCACGTACGGGTTGTCCTCGTCCGGGTTGCCGTAGGCCACCGTGCGCTTGCGCGGCAGCGGCCCGAGCAGGCCGGTCAGCTCGTCCATCAGCGCCACGTCGTGGAAGGAGACCTCGCCGGTGCGCGCGGTGCGCGCCCACGAACTCGCCAGTACGGACACCTGCGCGGGCGTCAGGTCGCGTTCGAAACGGCGCAGCCGTTCCGGATCGGCCAAGCCGGCCAGCACGTCCGCGGGCCGCTGGAGCGGCCACCAGGCGCGCAGGAACGCGGCGAACTCCTCGCGCGCGGCCACGTCCTCGTGGAACGCGTCCTTCTCGCCGCGCCCGGCGCCGCGCGAGAGCAGTCGACCCCACAGCTCGGTGAGCAGTTGGCGGGCCACCTGGAGTCGGGCGGTGTTGGGGCCGCCGCGGTTCTTGGCCAGCACCTCGCGGCGGATCCGGCGCAGCGCCTTGTGGTCCAGCACGATCCTGGTGCCCCGGTGCGAGATCGCGAACTCGGTCGGCGCGCCGGCCGGCACGTCGGCCACCGCGCGGCGGAGCAGGTGGGACATCGCGGCGGCGCCCTTGAGCCTGGCCGCCGCCGCGTCGTCGTGGTAGGCCGCCTCGACGCCGTCGACCATGTCGCCCAGCGAGCGCAGTACCGCGCCGCCTTCGCCGAGCGAGGGCAGCACCCGTTCGATGTAGGCGGTGAAGCGCGGGTTGGGGCCGACCACGAGCACACCGCGGGAGCCGAAGCGGCGGCGGTGTTGGAACATCAGGTACGCCACCCGGTGCAGCGCGACGGCGGTCTTGCCGGTGCCCGGGCCGCCGCGCACGATCACCGAGCGGTCGATCGGCGCCCGGATGGCCTCGTCCTGCTCGCGTTGGATGGTGGCCACGATGTCGTGCATCGAGCCGTCCCGGGTGCGCGAGAGCGCGGCCAGGAAGGCGCCGTCGCCGACGATGACCATGTCGCCGGCGGCGTCCGGGTCGAGCAGGTCGTCCTCGATGTCGACCACCGAGCGGCCTCGGCAGTGCAGCACCCGGCGGCGGACCACACCGCGCGGGTCGTCCGGGGTGGCCCGGTAGAACGCCTCCGCCGCGGGCGCGCGCCAGTCGACGACGAGCACCTCGCTGTCCTCGTCGCGGATGCCGATCCGGCCGATGTGCCGGACCTCGTCGTCGAGCTGATCGAGTCGGCCGAAGACGAGTCCGTCGTCGGCGGCGTCGAGTGAGCGGGCCCACAGTTCGGCGCGGTAGACCATGACGTCCCGCTCGACCAGCGCCGCGCGCGTGCCGACCTGCGCCTGCCGGTAGCCCTGCCGGAGCAGCGCCTGGGCTTCGTCGCGCATGTGTTCCAGGCGCGTGTAGGAGCGATCGACATGGCCCTGTTCCGCGGCGAGCTCGCGTTCCTTGGCCTGGGGGTCGCCTGCCGGCGCGGGCATAGTGATGCTCCTTGTGACGTGACACAGGTCTGCGCCCACGATGGACGAGGCGCCGACGATCGTATGGCGTCGCCGGCGCTGTCCCCCGCGGGCCGATCCGCCCACGGGGGTTGCGGCTGGGGTCGGGGGTGCTCCCCCGGAGGGACACAGTATTCGGGACCCGCGTCGGTCTTCGCGACGCCCGGGCCCGGCGGGACGGTTCGGCAGGGCGCTCGGGACCCGCTCAGACCTGCCTGGCCCGTAGCCGGCGCACCGCGACGGCGACCCCGATCAGGCCCAGGAGTCCGAGTATCCCCCACAGCCAGGTGCTCACGTGCGAGCCGTCGTCGCCGTCCGTACCGCTCGGCGTGAGCGCGGCCTGCGCGGATCCGGCGGCCGTCCCGGCCGGGGCGGTCACGGTGATCCCGAAGCGGGCCTTGGCCTCGTGCCGGATCGGCGCGTTGTCCGAGACGGTGATCCCGAAGCCGGTCTCGCCGGGGGTGCTGGGAGTGCCGGTGATCACACCGCCGTCCGGGTCCAGGGTCAGTCCCGGCGGCAGCGGGTCGTCGGCGACCCAGTGGTAGGGGGCGGTGCCGCCCTGGGCGGCGAGCTTGGCGGTGTACGGGCGGCCGACGGTCGCGGGCGGCAGCTCGGCGGCGGGCAGCACCAGGGTGGCCGAGGGCACCGCGTCGACGGGCGGGGACGGGTCGGATTCGCCGATCGCGTTGATCGCGACGATCGTGTACGAGTACGTGGTGCCGTTGGTCAGGCCCTGGTCGGTGTGGGTCAGGGTGTCCGCGCCCAGGGTGGCCAGGGGCGCCGCCGATCCGGGTTCGCCGTTGGTCGAGCGCAGGATCCGGTAGCCGGTGATCGGGCTGTCGCCGGTGTCCGCCGGCGGCATCCAGGACAACACCGCCTGTCCCTGGCCGGCGGTGGCGGCCAGGCCCCCGGGCGCGCCGGGCTTGCCGCTGCCCACCCCGGACAGGGTGACCGTGCGGCTGCCGCCGGGGATGTTGCCGGTCAGGGTGAGGGTGCCGCCGGCCGAGCCGCGTTTGGTCGGGGTGAACGTGATCGCGAAGGAGCACGCGGAGCCGCCGGGCACGTTGGTGTCCGGGCCGGACGCGCAGGTGGTGCCGTTGGCGTCGACCGCGAAGGGGCCGTCGACCTTGGCGGAGGCGATCATGAACGGCACGTCGCCGGTCGTGGTGATCGGCAGATTGCGGGTGACCGCCCGGCCCACCGGCGAGACGCCGAAGTCGATCGCCGGAAGCAGGTCGCCGACCTGGGCGGCGGGCACCGTGAAGGACAGCAGGGCGTGGCCGTCGCCGACCCCGCCGGAGGCGGAGGTCTGCGCGCCGGGGAAGACGATCGGGTCGGCGTACGCGCCGTTGCCGCCGGCGGCGGGGGCGAACAGCCAGGGCAGCGGGGCGGTCGCCGAGGACAGTGTGGTGCCGTTGTCGCGGATCCCGACCACCAGGGTCGCGCCGGCCTGGACCGGACCGTTCGCGGCGACCGCGGCCGAGCCGGCCACCGACGAGCCGGGGACGGTGCCGGCCGCCTTGCCGTACACGGTCACGGTCATCGCGGTGGCCCCGACCGGCACGGTCACCCGGTGGTCGCCGCCGCCGGTGACCGCCGTCTGCACCTGGGTCGTGCCGCCGGGCGTCGTCGGCGCGGCGGGCCGCGCTCGGACGGCGCCCGGCCGGTCGGCGCCGGCGACCGCCGCCGGCGCGAGCGCGGCGAGTGCGCACACCGTCGCGAGCAGCCCGGCTGCGAGTGTTCCGGGGCGGATACGACGGCGGATGGCGCTGTGCATGGAGATGGACCCCCGGGTGGGCTGCGGCTGTCGATACCGGACGGCACCGGACGGCCCACCGCGGTCCCCGTTTCACGGGGTCGGCGGATTCCGCGCGCACGGCTTTTCCGGCAGCTCCTCAGCGCGGATGCTAGCGCTCACCGGGAGCGACCGGGAGTGCCCCCGACCAGAAGATCACTCGATGGAATTCGCTGGTCCGGGCCGCCCGTACGTGCACGACCCGGCAAAGCTGACCATCCGTCAGTTTTCGTCGACGCCGCCACGATCCGCGCCGGCGCCGGTTCGCCGGCCGGCGCCGGTTCGGGCGGGTCGACGCCCGGCGTCCCGGTCCGCCCGCGGGGTGCGGACCAATCCGCGCCGTCGCGCGTGTCGGCGCCGAATCGCGGGCCGAGCAGGGCGGTTGCCACGACGAACAGGACCAGGAACCAGACGACATACGCGTTCACGAGACACACTCCCGGCGGCACGATGGAATCGGCCCGCACAACAACCAGGCCAGTTCCCATTCTCGATCCGACTGGCCTGCCCACAAAGAGCCAATCCTCGGGAGGTGGACTGTGTTTGCCGACCGATGGGGACCGGATATGGCGATCCTCCGGCGCGAAGGGGTACCGACGCGGCATCGTGGCCTCAAGCTCCCGCCGGGCCCGGGACGGTACCGGCGGGGCGGCCGGCGGCGTGCACCTCCCCCCAGTGCGCCGCCGAGGAAGACGGGCCCGCGAGCATTCCCCCCGCTTGCGGGCCCGTCGCCCCACTCGAAACCTTCGACGCACCATCCGGCGCGCCCGTTCAGCGCAGCGCGAGCACCACGTCCCGGATCCGCGCGTCCTGCGCCGGATCGACCGGCAGCGGCACGGTGACCGCGTCCGCCAGGCCGCCCCAGCGCTTGCGGATGAGCGCGGGCATCTCCTCGTACAGCGCCATCGGCACCAGCGTGTCGAGCACCTCGTCGGTGACGTGCCGCGCCAACGCGGACCAGTCGTCCCGGCGGATCATCAGTTGCAACCGGTCCTGGAGTTCGCCCCAGCCGTACAGGTCGAGCGTGCCGCGATACGCGGGGGTCGAGTACAGGAACGCGAACAGCCGCCGCTGCCGCTCGCGTTCGGCGTCCAGCCCGGCACGGTCCGCGCCCGCGATCAGTTGGGTGCCGGCGATCAGTTCGAACGTGCGCGGGACCGCGGCGCGGGATCGGCCCTCGGCGACCGCGGGGCGGGCGACGGTGTGCAACCAGCGCGGCCCGGAGTTGGTGGGGTGGGTGACCAGGCCGTCCGCGAGTTCGCCCGCGAGTGTGCACATCGCCCGGCCGACCCCGCCCAGCAGGATGCGCGGGGCGACGGTGTCCGGGTCCGGGCCGGGGTTGAAGTACGGCTGCATCCGGGTGAGTCGGTGGTGCGGCCCCTCGTGCGCGGGCGGTTCGCCGGTCCGGAACGCCTCGAAGGCGGCCCGCACCGCGCCCACGTAGTCGCGCATCCGGGCCACCGGCGGCGACCACGGCATGCCGTACCGCTCCTCGATGTTCGGCCGCACCTGGCTGCCCAGGCCGAGTTGGAACCGGCCGCCGGAGAAGCGGGCCAGGTCCCACGCGCCGTACGCGGTCAGCAGGGGCGAGCGCACGAAGGCCAGTGCCACCGAGGTGCGCACCACGATCCGTTCGGTGTGCTCCAGGGCCAGCAACGCGACCGCGAACGCGTCGTGCACCGTCTCGGCCACGTGCAACCCGTCGAACCCGGCCGCCTCGGCCCGGCGCGCGTGCGCGGCCACCTCGCGCAGCGGCAGCCGCGGATCCATCCCCGTGTAGACCCTCACCAGGGGAAGTCCTCGCCGACCAGGCCCTCGGACAACGTCCACAACCGCGCCGCGTCCGCCTCGTCCAGCGCCCACGGCGCGTGCTCGGTGGTGATCGCACAGTCCGCGAGGTAGACCCCGCCGACGTCGGCGAGTTCACCGCCCACCGCCGCCCAGACCTGGGTCGCCGCACCGCTCGCGACCTGCTTGAGCGGCGGCATGTTCGCGGCGGTGACCTTCTTCTGCAGATCGCGTCCCGCGTCCCGGGTCATGTACCGACCGAGGTTGGTCGCCACCATGCCCGGGTGCACCGCGAGGGACCGGATACCGCGCCCGCGCAACCGGCGGTCCGATTCGACGGTGAACAGGATGTTGGCGGTCTTGGACGCGCCGTACGCCTTCCAGGGCTGGTAATCCTCCGGCGCGTCCCGGTAGTTGGGGTCGGCCCAGCGGATCCCGGAGGCGACATGCCCGGCGGAGCTGAGGTTGACCACCCGCGCACCGGGACCCAGGGCGGGCACCAGCAGGTTGGTCCACAGGAAGTGGCCCACGTGGTTGGTGCCGAATTGCAGCTCGAAGCCGTCCGCGGTGCGACCGAACGGGGTCGCCATCACTCCCGCGTTGTTGACCAGGACGTCCACCCTCGGGAATCGCTCGCGCAGTTCGGCGGCGGCGGCGCGGATCGAGGCGAGCGAGGTGAGGTCAAGGACGGCGTACTCCACCTTGCCGGGCAGGTCCGCGACCGCCGCCCGACCCTTGTCCGCGTCGCGCGCGGTCACCACCACCCGCGCGCCGGCCGCCGCGAGCGCCCGGGCGCTCTCCCGACCCAGGCCGGAGGTGCCGCCGGTGATCACGATGACCCGGCCGGTCGGGTCGAGGCCCGCCAGGACCTCGTCGGTGGTGGTGTCGGGTCCGAATGGCATGGCACGCTCCGCCGGATAGATGCTTGACTGTGTTTAGCACTATGCGGTGCGGGTGGCGGGTTTGCAAGGTCGTCCGAGTGCTCGCGCCGCCGGAATGACGGATCGTCAGGTCAGCCGGATCAACCGCCGTTCGGTGGCCACGCTCACCGCGGCGGTGCGGGTGTCCACGCCGAGCTTCGCGTAGATGTGGCCCAGGTGGGTCTTCACCGTGGCCTGTGAGATGAACAACTCGCGGGCGATCTCCGCGTTGCCGACGCCGCGCGCGAGCAGGTGCAGGATCTCCACCTCGCGGGCGGTCAGCGTGCTGTCGGGCTTGCGCATCCGGCTGAACAGGCGCGCGGCCACCTCGGGGGCCAGCACGGTCCGGCCCGCCGCGGCGTCGTGCACCGCGCGGAACAGGTCCTCGGGGCTGCCCGCCTTGAGCAGGTAGCCGGCCGCGCCCGCCTCGATCGCCCGGGAGACGTCCGCGTCCGTGTCGTACATGGTCAACACCAGCACGTGCGGCGGCTCGGGCAGCGCGAGCAGGCGCCGGGTGGCCTCGACGCCGTCGATCCCGCCGACCAGTTGCAGGTCCATCAGCACCACGTCGGGGCGCAGCGCGGCGGCCTGCCGGACCGCGTCCTCGCCGCTCGCCGCCTCGCCCGCCACCTCGATGCCCGCCTCCCCGGCGAACAGCGCGAGCAGGCCGGCCCGGACCACGGCGTGGTCGTCGCACACGATCAGGCGGATCGGGTTCACGGGGTGGCTCCTGGGCTCGGACGGGAGGAGGGCTCGGTGTCGGCGGCCGCGGCGGGCGGCGGTGCGGCGTCGGGGACGGTGGCGGCGAGCGCGGTGCCCTCGCCCGGGGCGCTCTCGACGGTGAGTTCGCCGCCCACCTCGGCCAGTCGGCGGCGCAGCGACGGGAGACCGTAGCCACGCAGGTCGCCCACCCGGGTCCGGCCCGGGTCGAAGCCGACGCCGTCGTCGCGGATGTCCAGTGCCACCCGGTCCGGCAGGTAGGTGAGGGTCACGTGCACGGCCCGGGCCCGGGCGTGTTCGCGCACGTTGGCCAGCGCGCCCTGCGCGGTCCGGGTGAGCGCGGCCTGCACCGGCTCGGCCAGCGCGCGGATCCGGCCGTCCACGGCGAGCGTGACATCGGGCCCGTCCTGGGTCCGGAAACGTTCGACGACCCGGGCCAGGCCGCCCGCGAGCCCGGGGTCGTCGGCGAGTTCGGCGGGGGCCAGGTCGCGGACGAACCGGCGGATCTCCTCGACGCCGAGCGCCGCCACCTGCTCCGCCCGGTGCACGTGCGCACGGGCGGCGACGGGATCGGCGTCCCAGCTCCGGTCCGCGGCCTGGAGCAACATCCGCAGACTGGAGGTGCCCTGCGCGATGGTGTCGTGGATCTCCCGGGACAACCGCTCGCGCTCGGCCAGCACGCCCGCGCGGCGCTCGCTGACCGCGAGTTCGGCGACGGTCTCGCGCAGCCGGCGCTCGTCGCTGCGCATCCGGGTGAACACGGCGGTGGCGATCGCGGCGACCGCGGGCGGGCCGAGGAACAGGCTGGGGTCGATGGTGTCGGCGAGTCGGTACTGGGCGATCACCACGGCGGTGGTGAGCAGCAGCACCGTGCCGATCGCCGCCCGCGTCGACAAGACCCGCAGACCGGTGTAGAGCAGCGGCACGGCGCACCACGCGAAGCTCGGCGCGACGGTGACCAGCGCCAGCCACGTGGCGAGCACCGCGGTCAGCCAGGCCGCTCGCGCGGGTGCGGCGTCCTCGGGCAGGGCCAGGCCGGCCAGGTAGAGCACGGCGAGCAGCAGCGCGAGCGCGAGCACCCACGGCGCCCGGCCGTCGGTGCCGTGTCGGACCGTGTATCGGGCGAGCGACGCGGCGAGCAGCAGCAGGAAACCCGCGTGGATCACCAGTCCGGCGTGCCGCACCGGCCATGGCTCTGTTCGCTGTCGGGGCACGACGTACCTGTTCCCTGTCCCGTTCGGCTCGACCACGCGCGAACGCGCGCGGATCGACGGTCCCCTCCACCGTGGGCCGGCGCGCCGGGGTCCGGATCGGCCGATCGGTTGATCTTCGCACCGCCCGACCGGCGCGCCGGGACCGGCGACTCTGCCGATGGCGGGCGGGCGGATCGACGGGAGTGTGGAGGCATCGGGACAACGCCCGGGAACGACGCAGGAATAGGGAGTACGGACGATGAGCAACTTTTCGACGCGTGGTCGGGTGCTGACCGGGGTCTTCTCGCTCGCGGCGGTCGGCGCGGTCACCGCCGGTGTCGCGGCGGCCCAGGTGCCCGGCACCTCGGAGGCCAAGCACGACGAGCGCCCGGCGGCGGCCGTGGTGTCGGTCAAGACGCTGGGCGTGGACGCCGCGAGCAAGGCGGCCCAGGCCGCGCTCGACGCCGCCGAGAAGGACGGTCAGCGGGTCACCGTGGTCGTGGTCGCCCGGGACGGCTCCACCCGGGTGGTGCTCAAGGGTGACGGCGCCGGCCCGCAGTCGGAGGAGTCGGCCCGGCGCAAGGCGTACACCGCCGTGTCCTGGAACGCCCCGACCTCGACGCTCGCCCAGCGGGTCACCGCCCCGGGCGCGTCGCTCCGGGACATCCCCGGCACGCTGTTCCTGGCCGGCGCGGTGCCGGTGGCCGTGGACGGCGCCCCGATCGTGGGCATCGGGGTGGCCGGTGCCCCCGCCGGCGACCTGGACGAGAAGTACGCCGCCGAGGGCCTCAAGGCGATCGCCGGTCAGCTCAAGTAGCCGACCGTCGGACCCGGCCGTGCGCCGGGCGCCGCCCTGTACCGGGCGCCTTCGGGCATCGGGCGCCGCCGTGCGTCCGGGATGGCCTCGGGCGGCGGGCGATCCCGGGTCGAGGGACGAGGCACCGCTCCTCGCCCCTCGACTCCGGGGTCGACTCCGCCGCCGGTGGCGCCACGCGGCGGCGCCGGTGGGCGGTCAGCCGAAGACCACCGTGCCCTGGGTGTTGAAGATCGCGCTCTGGAAGGGCAACAGCAGTTGGGCCGGCAGGAAGCTGTCCGGCATCAGCGGCTCGCGAGGCGTCTGCGCGGCGCGTGCCGCGGGAATGTACAGCGAGGCCATCGAGCCGAAGATGACCGCCGTGATGATCACGGCCGCCTTGCGAAATCCGTGCTTGACCATGGAATTGCCCTTCACCGGGGACGTCGGGGGAAACGAATCGGCGTCCCGCCGCGCTCCGGAATTCCGGACACGGCTCCGCCGCACCGCCCGGGGGTTTCATGGCGGCGCGGCAACTCTAGGGTTTTGTCGGCAAAGGAAAAGACACCGTTCGCCCTCCCGGGTGACGTCATCGGTTGGCCCAGGGTCCAGGACACGCAATTTCACCCGGAAGGGTGAGTATTATGCGCCTGCGCGCTCCCGCACGTGTCCATGTACCGTGCCGGGCGTTATTCGGGCCGCCCGGCGCCGATGCGCTCACGCAGCCAGTGATACGAAGCTCGCGGTGTCCGGATCCCGGTCGGGAAGTCGACATGGATCAAGCCGAACCGTTGGTGATAGCCCTCGGCCCATTCGAAGTTGTCCAGCAGGGACCAGACGAAATAGCCGCGGACGTCGATTCCGGCTTTGCTCGCCGCGCTCACCGCGGCGATATGCCCGTCCAGGAACGCGATGCGTTCCGGATCGTCGAGCCCCTCCGCCGTCGAGCAGCCGTTCTCGGTGATCCAGATCGGCGGCAGCGCGTCGCCGTAGCGCGCCCCGAGCCCGGTCAGCAGGGTGCTCAGTCCCTCGGGGACCACCGGCCAGTCGAAGGCGGTCCGCGGCACGCCGGTGATCTCCACCGTGGTGAACGGCAGCGGCGCGCCCGGCTCGCCCTCGGCGATCACCGTCGGGTTGTAGTAGTTGACGCCCAGGCCGCTCACCGAGCCGCCGATCAGGTCGAGATCGCCGGGTTCGACGAAGGGCAGCGCCGCGGCGTCGTGGCCGTACGCGCTCAGATCCGGGTAGCGGCCGAGCAGCAGCGGGTCGGTGAACAGCCGGTTGTGCAGCGTGTCGTACGCCGCCGCGGCGGCCCGATCGGCCGCGCTCTCGCTCGCCGCGGTCACCGGGGTCAGGTTGTTGGACACCAGGACCCGTTCCGCGCCGGCCTCGCGCAGCACGGCGGTGGCCAGACCGTGGCCGAGCAGTTGGTGGTGCGCGGCGGGCAGCGCGTCCAGGAGCAGCGCGTGGCCCGGCGCGTGCACGCCGAGCGCATAGCCCCAGGCCATGTGGATGAACGGCTCGTTGAGCGTGATCCAGGTGCGCACCCGGTCGCCGAGCCGGGCCGCGACGTGTTCCGCGTAGTCGGCGAATCGGGCGGCGGTGTCGCGCGCGAGCCAGCCGCCGCCGTCCTCCAGGGCCTGCGGCAGGTCCCAGTGGAACAGCGTCGGGGTCGGCGTGATGCCGCGTTCGATCAGCGCGTCGACCAGGCGGTCGTAGAAGTCCAGACCCGCCGGATTCGGCTTGCCCCGCCCATCCGGCTGGATCCGCGGCCAGGCGATGGAGAACCGGTAGGCGTCCACGCCCAGGTCGGCCATCAGCGCGACGTCCTCGGCCCAGCGGTGGTAGTGGTCGCAGGCGATCTCGCCGGTGTGGCCGTCGCGGATCCGGCCCGGTTCGGCACAGAAGGTGTCCCAGACCGAGCGGCCTCGGCCGTCCTCGGTCACCGCGCCCTCGATCTGGTAGGCGGCGGTCGCGGTGCCCCAAGAGAAGCCCGCGGGCAGCTCCCAGGGGGTGGCGGGGGACGTCATGGCGGCTCCTGGGTGGGGTTCGCGGGCGGTCCGGGCGGTTTCGGGTGATCCGTCGGCGGTCGGGCGCCCCGGTGGGCCGGTCCGGTCGGGCGGCGGATCGCGGCCCATGATGGCCCGCGCGGTGTGTGGGGTCCAGGGTGTCTTCGGGTCATCCGAACATCGTTTTGCCGGTTGACAATTAGAATGGTTGTCCATGACAACCACACCCGCGCCGGGCCGCCCCGAACACGGCTGGCTGCGCCGCCTGCTGGCCGCCTCGTGGCGGTACCGGAGCAGCGTGCTGATCGCGTTCGGGGCGTCCCTGGTGGGGATGGCGGTCACCGCGCTGGTTCCGCTGGTGCAGCGCAAGGTGGTCGACGACGCGGTCGCCGGCGAGTTGGGCGATCTGCTGCCGCTGTCGGTGCTGCTGCTGGGCGCGGCCGTGGTCGTCTTCGGCTGTACCTACGCGCGGCGCTACGTCGGCGGCAAGTTGTCCCTGGACGTGCAGTACGACCTGCGCACCCGCATCTTCGGCGCGCTCTCCCGGCTGGACGGTGCGCGGCAGGACGAATTGCAGACCGGGCAGATCGTCAGTCGGGGCATCTCCGACGTGACGATGGTCCAGGGCTTCATGTCGATGATCCCGATGATGACCGGCAGCGTGCTGCTCTTCGTCATCTCGCTCGGGGTGATGTTCTGGCTCTCGCCGCTGCTCACGCTGGTGTCGCTGGCGGTGGGGCCGGGCCTGTTCGCGGTGGCCTACCTGTCCCGGAAGCGGCTGTTCCCGGCCACCTGGCAGGCTCAGCAGGACGCCGCCGCGCTGGCCGGCGTGGTGGACAACGCGGTCACCGGGGTCCGGGTGGTCAAGGGCTTCGGTCAGGAGGAGCAGGAATTGCTCCGGCTGGAGACGGCCGGCCGCAGGCTGTTCGCCTCCCGGCTGCGCGCGGTCCGGTTGAACAGTCGGTACACCCCGACCCTTGCCACGATCCCCGCACTCGGCCAGGTCGGGGTGCTCGCGCTCGGCGGCTGGTTGGCCGTGCGCGGCGAGATCACCCTGGGCACGTTCCTGGCCTTCTCCACCTACCTCGGCCAATTGGTCGGGCCGGTGCGCATGCTCTCCGGCCTGTTGACGTTCGGGCAGCAGGCCCGGGCCAGCGTGGAGCGCATCTTCGAGGTGATCGACTCCCAGCCGATCGTGACCGAGAAGCCGGACGCCCGGGTGCTGCCGGTGGTGGCCGCCTCGGTGGAGTTGGCGGATGTGCGGTTCGGCTACGTCGCCTCCCGGCCGGTGCTGGACGGGTTGTCGCTGCGGGTGGAACCGGGCGAGACGTTGGCCCTGGTGGGCACCTCCGGATCGGGCAAGTCCACCGTGTCGATGTTGCTGCCCCGGTTCTACGACGTGCAGTCCGGGGCGATCCTGGTGGACGGGCACGATGTGCGGGATCTGACGTTCGACTCGCTGCGCTCGGCGATCGGCCTGGTGATGGAGGACAGCTTCCTGTTCTCGGACACCGTGCGGGCCAACATCGCGTACGGCCGGCCGGACGCGACCGAGGAGCAGGTGCTCGCGGCGGCGCGGGCGGCCGAGGCCGACGCGTTCATCCGCGAACTGCCGGCGGGCTACGACACGGTGGTCGGCGAACAGGGCCTGACGCTGTCCGGCGGGCAGCGGCAACGGGTGGCGCTCGCCCGGGCGTTGATCACCGATCCGCGGATCCTGTTGCTGGACGACGCGACCTCGGCGGTGGACCCCAAGGTCGAGGCGGAGATCCACGCCACGCTGCACCGGGTGATGGCCGGGCGCACCACGATCCTGGTCGCGCACCGCCGCTCGACGCTGCAACTGGCCGACCGGATCGCGGTGCTGGATCGGGGTCGGCTGGTGGACGTGGGCAGCCATGACGAGCTGAGCGGGCGCTGCCCGTTGTACCGGCTGCTGCTGTCGGGGCCGGGCGAGGACGCGGAGGGCGTGGACGCGCACGAGGCGATCGGGGCGGGCGCGCCGGGTGTGCTCGGGGAACCGGGCGAGCCGTCGGCCGCCGGTGGGGTGACGCCCGCGCTGTGGGAGCGTTCGGCCTCGACCGATGCGGTGCCCGCGGTCGCGCCGGGTGCGGTCGCCGGGACCGGGACGGGCGGTGGCCCGCGTGGGTGGGCGGCGATGCTCCAGGCCACGCCGGAGTTGCTCGCCCAGGTGGCCAAGCTTCCGCCCGCGACGGATCGGCCCGACGTGGACGACGCGCGGGCGCGCCGCTTGGACTCGGCGTTCGATCTGCGCTCGTTGTTGCGGCCGTTCCGGTGGGCGTTGTCGCTCGCCTTGGTCCTGGTGATCCTGGACACCGGCGCACAACTGGCGCTGCCGGCGCTGATCCGGGACGGGATCGACCGGGGCATCGACGACGGGGCGACCGGCGCGATCATGACGGTGTCGCTGATCGCCGTCGTGATCGTGGCCGCCGACTGGTTCGTCAACGTCGGCCAGGCACTGATCGCGGGTCGCACCGGCGAGCGGTTGCTCTACACACTGCGGGTGAAGACCTTCGCCCACCTGCAACGACTGGGCCTGGACTACTACGAACGCGAGTTGTCCGGGCGGATCATGACCCGGATGACCACCGACGTGGACGCGCTGTCCACGTTCTTGCAGACCGGGTTGATCAGCGCGGTGGTCAGCGTGCTGACCTTTTTCGGGATCATGATCGCGCTGCTCGTGCTCGACTGGGAGCTCGGGCTGATCGTGATGAGTGTGCTGCCGATCCTGATCGCGGCCACCGTGGTGTTTCGATCCAAGTCGTCCAAGGCGTACACGGAGGCGCGCGAGAAGGTCAGCGTGGTCAACGCCGATCTGCAGGAGAACGTCGCGGGACTGCGGGTGTCGCAGGCGTTTCGCCGTGAGGGCCGCAATTCGGAGCGGTTCGCCGAACGCAGCGACGACTACCGCGCATCGCGGCTGCGGGCGCAGCGCTATATCGCGATCTACTTCCCGTTCGGGCAGTTCCTGTCCAGCGTCGCGGCGGGCATCGCGCTGATCGTCGGCGCGCATCGGGTCGGCGGCGGCACGTTGTCGGCGGGCGCGTTGATCGCCTACCTGCTGTACATCGACATGTTCTTCTCACCGATCCAGCAGCTCTCCCAGGTCTTCGACGGCTACCAGCAGGCGGCGGTGGGGCTGCGCCGGATCCGCGACCTGCTGCGCACGCCCACCACGACCCCGCCGCCGGCCGTGCCGGTACCGGTGCCGGCGAGCGGGCTCAAGGGGGCGATCACCTTCGAGGACGTGCGGTTCGCGTACAACGCGCCCACTTTCGTGGACGACGAGGTCACCGATGCCGGCGTTGCCGGCGCCGCCGCCGAGTCGCCCGAGGTGGTGTCCGGCATCTCGCTGCACATCGAACCGGGCGAGACGGTCGCGCTGGTGGGGCAGACCGGCGCGGGCAAGTCCACGCTGGTCAAGCTGGTGGCCCGGTTCTACGACGTGACCGGCGGCGCGGTGCTGGTGGACGGCGTGGACGTGCGCGACTACGACCTCGCGGCCTATCGGCACCGGCTCGGCATCGTCCCGCAGGAGGCGTATCTGGCTCCGGGCAGCGTGCGGGACGCGATCGCGTACGGCCGCCCGGAGGCCACGGACGCCGAGGTCGAGGCGGCGGCCCGGGCGGTCGGCGCGCATGCCGCGATCGCCGAGCTGAACGGGGGCTATCTGCACGACGTCGGCGAGCGGGGGCGCAACCTGTCGGCGGGCCAGCGCCAACTGATCGCGCTCGCCCGCGCCTATCTGGTCGACCCGGACATCCTCCTGCTCGACGAGGCCACCGCCGCACTCGACCTGGCCACCGAGGCCGCGGTCACCCGGGCCACCGAAGCACTCACCGGCCGCCGCACCACGTTGGTCGTCGCCCACCGCCTGACCACCGCCGCCCGCGCCGACCGCATCGCCGTCATCGACCGAGGCCGCCTCGTCGAACTCGGCACCCACACCCGACTCCTCACCCAGGCAGGCCCCTACGCCTCCCTGTGGGCCGCCTTCACCGGCGCCAAGGAACACGCGGCCTAGGGGCGTGTCTGCAATCCCCCGTCGGGCTCTGCGGCGTGAGCGCAGCGAGGAGCCCGAAGGGCGGATGCCGTGCATCGGCGTGCCGGAGAAGCGCCTGCGTAGTGGTTCCATTCCGGTGTTTCTCCGGGGCGGCGAGGTGCGGTGCCGGGCGTCGCGGAGCTCGGCGGGGGATCGAAGACAGGCCCTGGTTTCCTCGGCCGGAAATCCGATGCGTGTATCCGGATTCGCCGGAAGGCTCGGACGGGAGGAGCTTCGGCCGTGTCGACGTCGTCCCGCCGCTCGACCCCGACAACCACAAGAAGGAAAGGAGTGGTGACCGGCGAGACGGCCGGTCGAGCCGACGGCGTCGGACCCGGACCCTACCCTCGGGGACATGACCATTCAGCGCATGGACAATGTCGGCATCGTCGTCGACGACCTCGACGCCGCCGTCGCCTTCTTCATCGCACTCGGCATGGAGCTGGAAGGCAGGATGCCGATCGAAGGACGCTGGGCGGGGAACGTCGTCGGGCTCGACGACATGCGAAGCGAGATCGCGATGTTGCGGATCCCGGACGCCCCGGGCCGGATCGAACTGGCGAAGTACCACACCCCCAAGGCGATCACCCCCGAGCCGGAGATCGCCCCGGCGAACACGCTGGGCCTGCACCGCATCATGTTCGCCGTCGACGACATCGAGGACACCCTCGCCCGCCTCCGCCCGCACGGCGCCGAACTCGTCGGCGAAGTGACACGCTTCGAGGACAGCTACCTGCTCTGCTATCTCCGCGGGCCGAGCGGAATCATCCTCGCGCTGGCCGAGCAACTGAACTGAGAAGAGGGAAGTCCGCTCATGTTGGCGCCGACCTGGTGTCCTCCGCCGGCAATCGGCGCTTGCGGCCGGACGTGCAGGGCCTCGGACGCGCCGCGGCCTTCGCGGAGAGACCCGGTGAGGGTGTCCCGTCCACCCACGCGCGGCGGATCTCGCACAGCAACGGCGCCCGGCCGGCCACGGACGGAACCAACCCGGCCGGCGTTCGAGGCCACCGGAGCCGATTCACCGCGCACGCCAACGGCGAAGCGCCGGCCGGACCGAAATTCGGCCCGGCCGGCGCTTGAGGCCACCTCGGCCGGAGGCGGGGTCACGGAACCCGGCCGGCCCCCGAGGACGAAGCGAACCTACTCCGTCGCGATCGAACGAAGCACAGGCAACCGCGCGGCCCGCGCGGCAGGCCGTGCTCCGGCTGCCAGCCCACCGAGCGCGCCCACGCCCACCAGCACCGCCAGTTGCACCGTGGGCACCGAGAACGGCAGCGCCGCCCCCGTATCGACACCGCCGATCGCACGAATCGCCACCCAGCCCAGGAACAGGCCGACCACGAGCCCACTCACCGCGCCGATCACCGCGACCAACGTCGACTCCCAGCGCAGCGCCGACCGCACCTGGGATCGCGCCGCGCCGATCGCCCGCAACAGGCCCAGCTCGCGCGTGCGTTCGTAGGCCGCCAGGGACAGCGTGTTCGCGATACCGCCCAACGCGATCACCAACGCGAGCGCGAGCAGCACGTAGACCACCGCGACCAGCGTCTGCAACATCTCCGCCCGCGCCGCCACGAACCCTTCCCGGTCCCGTACCGGCGGCGCGCCGTAGTCCTTGGCCAACCGCTCGACCTCGCCCTCGACCGTGTGCGTCGAGACGCCCGGCGCGAGCCGCAGCACCGTCGCGGCGTCCAGGGCCGCGTCGGCGTGCGACTCCCACGCGACGCGGTCGATCAGGTAGTCGCCGACCACGGCCGTGCGGTCGTAGAGCCCGGTGACGGTGAACGTCTGCCGCGCACCGTCCGGGAAGGTCACCTCGGTGGTCGAACCGAGCCGCCAGCCCCGGTCCTTCGCGGCGTCCGCGGACACCGCCAGACCACTGGGTCCGAGCCCGGTCACCCGCCCCTGCCGCACGTCGAGATCGAACACCCGGTCCAGCCGGCCCGAGTCCACCGCCAGCAGTTGCCGACCGTGCCCGTCCACCAACGCACCCGCGTTGCGGATCCCGGTCGCCGCGACCACGCCGGGCAACTCGGAGGCCCGCCGCGTGAGTTCGGGGCTGTGGCCGCCCCCGGCCCAGCCGGCGGGCGAGGATCCGCCGATCACCAACTGTCCGGCGATCACCTTCCGGGTCTGCTCACCGGCACCCTCCTTGAGCGAGGCCGCGAACACCGCGAACAGGGTGACGATGGCGATCCCGAGCAACATCGCGGTCGCCGCACCGGCGGTTCGACGCGGGCTGCGCAGCAGATTGCCGCGCGCCAACGCGCCCGGCGCGCCCCGCAGTCGCGGCAGCGGCGCGGTGAGCGGACCGCCGGCCGCCCGGATGCCCGCCGGGGCCACCGACAACACGCCCGCGAGCAGGGCCGGCGCGGCGATCGCCAGACCCACCAGGCCGCCGCCGGCGATGCCCACCGCCAGGCCCGCCGCGAGCAGCACCAGGCCCGCGAGCAGCCGCCCACGCGGCAGTTCGGTGCGCTCCGCGCCCGCGCCGCGCAGCGCCGTCACCGGTGCCACCCGCGAGCCGCGCACGGCCGGCACCAGTGCGGCGAACGCGGTCACCAGGATGCCGACGGGCAACACCGTGAGCGCGGTGGACGTCTTGAACGTCAGCCCGCGGGCCGGTAGTTCGAAGCCGAGCCCGGCGAACAACTCCTTGAGCCCGGCGGCCAGCCCGAGCCCGGCCGCCAGGCCGAGCGCGGAAGCCGCCACG
The DNA here is from genome assembly GCF_044333915.1 of Embleya sp. NPDC020886. Taxonomy (NCBI): domain Bacteria; kingdom Bacillati; phylum Actinomycetota; class Actinomycetes; order Kitasatosporales; family Streptomycetaceae; genus Embleya; species Embleya sp. NPDC020886. The sequence continues at coordinate 96,580 of NZ_JBIRRX010000005.1, forward strand.
CCGATCACCAGGGCCTCGATCAGCGCCTGTCGCAGCGCCTGGCCCCGGCTCGCCCCCAGCGCCCGCATCAGGGCGACCTCGCGGGTGCGCTGCGCGGCCACCACGGAGAACGTGTGGTTGATCGAGAAGGCCGCGACGACCAGCGCGATCGCGGCGAAGACGGTCAGGAAGGTGCGGAAGACCTTCAGGAAGCTGTCCTCCACGGCGGACACCGCCTCGCCGGTGGCCACGTTGCCGGGCACCGCCTGCACGTCGGCCGGCAGCGCTCGCTGGATCCGCGCGGCCAGGTCCTTCTGGTCGGTGCCGGGCGCGGCCCGGACCGCGATGGTGCCGACCTTGGCGGGGTCGCGCAGCACGTATCGGCGCGCGCCGTCGAGGTCGAAGGCGGTATACGAGCCGCCGCCGAAGGCGTCCAGGTCACCGAAGGTGGCCACGCCCACGATGGTCACCGGCACCGGCCCGGGGGTGAGCACGGTGGTCCGGTCGCCGGGCGCCAGGTGCCCCTGTTTGGCGGTGGCCCGGTCGATGACCACCTCGTCGGGCCCCGTCGGCGCGCGGCCGGCGGCCAGCCGGTACGGCGTCAGGGCCGGATCGGTCACCCAATTGCCCGCCGTGCGCGGGCCGTTGCCGGTGAGCGCCTTGCCGTCCTTGCCGATCACCTGACCGTAGCCCTGGATCACCGGTTCGGCGCCCGCGACGCCGGGCACCGCCCGGACCCGGTCCACCAGTGCGCCGTCGATCGCGCCCCGCTGGCTGCCGGGCCGGTCGGTCACCGAGGTGGCGTTGCGCACCACCACGTCCGTGCCGGCGCCGCTGTCTCGGATCAGCCCGCCGATGGAGGAGTTCATCGTGTCGGCGAGCACGAGCGCGCCGGAGAGGAAGGCCGTGCCCAGCAGCACGGCGAGGGCGAGTCCCACGAGCCGGCGTTTGCGGGCCCACAGGTTGGCGAGCGAGAGACGAATCAGCATCGCGCGTCACTCCCCTCGGGCGCCGGCACCCGCGGCGACTCGGTCGAATGCCTTCATCCGGTCCAGCACCCGGTCCGGGGTCGGCGCCTGCATCTCGTCGGCTATCCGGCCGTCGGCCAGGAACACCACGCTGTCCGCGTAGCCCGCGGCGACCGGGTCGTGGGTGACCATCAGCACGGTCTGATCGAGTTCGTTCACGGCGTCGCGCAGCAGCGCGAGCACCTCGGCGCCCGAGCGCGAGTCGAGGTTGCCGGTCGGCTCGTCGGCCATCACGATCTCCGGCCGCCCGACCAGTGCCCGGGCCACCGCGACCCGCTGCTGTTGCCCGCCGGAAAGCTCGCCGGGCCGGTGGTGCAGTCGCTGTGCCAAGTCGACCGCGGTGACCACCCGGTCCAGCCAGGCCGGGTCCGACTTGCGGCCCGCGAGCGACGCGGGCAGCACGATGTTCTCCAGCGCGGTCATCGTGGGCAGCAGGTTGAACGCCTGGAAGACGAATCCGATCCGGTCCCGGCGCAGCCGGGTGAGCTGCCGGTCGGTGAGCGAGCCCAGCTCGGTGTCACCGAGGAAGACCGCGCCGTCGGTGACGTCGTCCAGGCCGGCCAGGCAGTGCAGCAGCGTGGACTTGCCCGACCCGGAGGGACCCATCACGGCGGTGAACCGGCCGCGGGGGAAGCCGATGGTGACGTCGTCCAGGGCGCGCACGACGGTGTCCCCGACGCCGTGCACACGCGAGACGTGTTCGGCGCGCGCCGCGTAGTGCTTCGTGGGGTCGATGGTGGTGGTCATGACGATCCTTCTCGGGAGAGGGGACGGGAGGAAGCAAGGGGTGCGGGTCGACCCACATGGGCGGGCGCAGTCGCGGCGTCGGCCCGGTCGACCCGGTCGACCCGGTCGGCCGTGCCGGCCGTGCCGGCCGGGACGCGCCGATCGCGCGGTGTGTCGTCGGTGCGCCGGCTCGACCGGGTCCGACCCCGGCCGCGGTCGCCCGAGGGCTTGAAGACGGACAGCGCCGTCGCGGCGATCAACGCGAGCAACTGGAAGATCACCACGACCAGGTGCCAGGTCTGCAGCGGTGGCAACGCGTCCGCGTTGCCACCGGAGGCGGAGGCGGCGATCATCCGATGCGCGAACTGGCTGACCACACCGGCGCCGGCCACGATCACCGCGATCAGCAGCACGATCTTGATCTTGATCCAGAGGTGCTGCCACAGCCCCCAGGGCGTCCGCAGGCACAGCAGCACACCGGTGATCAGCGACAGCACGGCGAACGGAATCCCGCCCGCCAGCGCGAATATCCGCATCAGCTGATACGCGCCGTGTCGCAGCGCGGGGTCGTCGGTCGCGCGGGCCACGATGCCGATCAGCAGCATGACCCACTCGACGCCCAGCAGGCCGACCGCGAACACCACGTGCCCGGAGTTGACCGCCCTGCGGACCGACCTCGAATAGCGCCGTTTCCCGGTCGTCGGGGACGCGTTCACGGTGACCTCCTGGAAGCAATGCCGGACGGGAGCGCGGGTCGGGGCGTGGGCCCGGGCCCGTCGGCGAGGTGCGGAAACGGCCTCGCTCCGGGGGCCTCGTCGACGGGAACAACTCTTCCGATTCGCGGCCCGGCCGGCGTCCGGCCCGGGGATGCACCGGCCCTGCTGCCCCGGCAGGTCCAAGAGGCCCTCGACCAGCACGTTCCTGCTCCCTGGGGAGCAGCCTCCAGGGACCCGTCTGCTTCCCCGGGAGCATCCGACAAGCCCACGCGCAGCGGACGCGCGCGGCCCCCCGCTCCCCCTACCGTTGATCACATGACGAGCCCCTCGAATCCCCCGACCCGGAGCCCGGGCTCGCGGCCCCGAGCACCGTGGTCGCGGGTTTCCCGCCCCGGCGCACACTGGCTCGCGCACACGCTCGGCCCGGTCCCACCCGTCGTGCGCGACATCGCGCTCGGGGTGCTGGTCTGCGCGGTGCAAATGGGCACGATGCTCTTCGCGAACCATCGCCAGCCGGACCCCGCCCGGGCCCTGGACGCATGGGGGGTGCTGCTGATCGTCGCCGGCCCGTTGGCGCTGATCGTGCGCCGCCGCCACCGCGCGGGCGTGCTCGTGGTGACGGTCGGTTCGGCGCTGGTCTACACGATGCTCGACTATCCGCGCGGCCCGATCTTCTTCGCGATGATCATCGCGTTGTGGGGCGCCTTCGCCGCCGGCCTGCGCCTGTTGGCGTATGTGGTCCTGGTGCTGGGCTACACCGGCTTCGTCTGGATATCACCGCTGGTGACCTCCGAGTCGACGCCCGACCTCGGGCCGGCGCTGGGCATCGCCGCGTGGTTGCTGGTGCTCGCGGGGATCGGCGAGGTGGTCCGGCTGCGTCGCGCGTTCAACGCCGCGGAGGCACAGCGGGCCCGGGTGCATTCGCTCGGCCTGGCCGAGGCCGAGCGCCGCCGGGCGGGCGACGAACGGCTGCGCATCGCCCGCGAGTTGCACGATGTGCTCGCGCATCACATCTCGCTGATGAACGTGCAGGCGTCGGTGGGCCTGGAGTTGATGGACACCTCGCCGGAGCAGGCCCGCGAGGCGTTGACCGCGGTCAAGTACGCGAGTCGGGAGGCGCTGGGCGAGTTGCGTTCGGTGCTGGACATCCTCAAGGGCGACTCGGTCGACCATTCGGGTCCCGACGGTGCCCCTCGCGCGCCCACCGCGGGTCTGGACCGGCTCGACGACCTGGTCGCGCGCACCTCCGCCGGTGGGCTGACCGTGCGGGTCGAGCGCACGGGCACCGTCCGCCCGCTGACCGCGGCGGTGGACCTGGCGGCCTACCGGATCGTGCAGGAGGCGCTGACCAACACCCTGCGGCACGCGGCGGCGAGCGAGGCCGTGGTGGGGGTGACCTACGGCGAGACCGGTTTGCAGGTGTCGATCCGCGACAACGGCTGCGGGCCCGAGCCGAGCTCGTCCCCCGCCGACGCGCTGACCTCCGGCGGCAACGGGCTGCACGGCATGCGCCAGCGGGCCGCCGCGCTCGGCGGCCGCTGTGTCGCGGGACCGGTGCCGGGGCGCGGCTTTCACGTCCAGGCCCACCTGCCCTACGGTGATCGCGCCGACGCGCAGGGCCGCGGCAAGGCTGCGCCGACCGCGTGGGCGGCGACCGCCGGCGGTCCGACGCAGTCCATCGAGGGGGACGCATGATCAGGTTGGTGCTGGCCGACGACCAGGCTCTGGTGCGCGCGGGCTTTCGGGCCCTGTTGTCCGCGCAGCCGGACATGGAGGTCGTGGGCGAGGCGGGCGAGGGCGGCGAGGCGGTCCGGCTCACCCGCGAACTGCGCCCTCACGTGGTGCTGATGGACATCCGGATGCCCGGCATGGACGGCCTGGAGGCGGCCCGGGTGATCGCGGCGGACCCGGCGCTGACCGACGTGCGGGTGGTCATCCTGACCACGTTCGACCTGGACGAGTACGTCTTCGAGGCGCTGCGCAATGGCGCGAGCGGCTTTTTGGTCAAGGACACCGAACCGGCCGAACTCCTGCGCGGGGTGCGGGTGGTCGCGGCGGGCGACGCCCTGTTGTCGCCGAATGTGACGCGCCGGTTGATCGAGGAGTACGCGGCCGGCGCCGCGCGGCCCGCCGTCGCGCCGTCCGCCGAACTGGCGCTGCTCACCGAGCGCGAGCGGGAGATCGTCGGGCTGGTCGGCCGCGGGTTGTCCAACGACGAGATCGCCGGACACCTGGTGCTCAGTCCGCTCACCGCGAAGACCCACGTGAGCCGGGCGATGACCAAGCTGTCCGTGCGCGATCGGGCCCAACTGGTGGTCTTCGCCTACGAGACCGGCCTGGTCACCCCGGGCCGCACCTCCCCCTGAGCAGGCGACCCGAGCGCATCGGCGCGGCCGGCGACCGGGGCGATCGACGGCCCGCCGACCGCACCACCGACAAAGCGCCGGACGGGCCGTGTTCGACCCGTCCGGCGCTCGTGACGCGGCGACTTCCGCCGCGGCCGATTCCTCGGCCCGCTCCTCGATTCCGCCGCTACCGCCCTACTCCTTGGCGCCGACCGCGTCGATCGGGGCCGGCCGCAACAACCGGCGGGCCACCGGGGCCACCGTCAGCGGCGCCAGCAGGAGGGCGGCCGCGCTGATCGCCAGGCACAGCGGCAGCGGGACGTACGGGGTCGTGGTGTCGAACGAGCCCTTGTTGAACGGCACCAGGGTGGCCAGCGCCACCGACATGCCCAGCCCCAGGCCGATCGCACCGACCATGATCGCCTCGCGCCGCAACACCGCGCGGACCTGGCCGTGCGTGCTGCCGATCATCCGCAGCAGGCCCAGTTCCCGGTTCCGGGCCGCCGTGGTGACCGCCATCGTGTTGATCGCGGCGATCGTCGCGAAGCCCGCGAGGATGACCAGCATGATGTAGTTCAGCCACTTGTTCGTCTCGCGGTCCTTGTCCACCTGGGTCGCGTACGCCGCCCGGTCCTGCACCGACACCCCCGGGTGACGCTGCGTCAGACCGGTCAGCGCCGCGTCCGCGGCCCGCACGTCCGCTCCGGCGGCGAACCGCACCAACAGCCGCGTGTCCAGCGCCGTCTCCACGTGTCGCTCGACCGCGGCCCGCGGCAGCGTCACCGCTGCGGTGCCCAGGCCGCGCTCGTAGATCGCCACCACGATGGGGTTGATCGCGGTCCCGTCCCCCAGCCACATCGACACCGGCTTGCCGACCTTGCCGTGCAGCGCCGACGCCATCTGCCGATCCAACGCGACCACGCCGCCCTGCGGTTGCGGCGCACCGGACCGCAACGCGTCGGTGCTGCCCTCACGCACGCCCAGATCCAACGTGGTCGACAGATCCTGCGTGGTGCCGCCGACGCCCTGCGCGCTCTGCTTCGCCAGGCCGCCGTCCCGAACGACCACGACCGAGGTGTTCAGCACCGACGTCACCGACGCGACACCGGGGGTGGCGGCCACCCGGGCGGTGGTCTGCGGAGCGAAGCCCGGCCCGGCCAGTACCCGATCCGCGGTGATCGCCTCCTTGGACTGCACGCTCGCGTGGTGGTCCTCGGCCGCGAACATGAAGCTCAGCGTGGCCGCGAAGGCGACCGCCAGCGCGATCGGAGTGATCGCCGACGCGAGTCGCCGCGAGTTGGCCCGGGCGTTGTCGAAGGCGAGTTGTCCGGTGGTGCCGAACAGGCTGCCGACCCACCCGAACACCGACACGAGCAGGTGCGCCAGAATCGGGCCGAGCAGGCCGATCGCGATCATGAACAGCATGATCACGCCGCCGGCCGCGGCGATCGCGTCGTCACCGGTCGCGTTCAGCGCGACCCGGGTCACCGCGATGCCGCCGCCGAGCGTGCCCAGTCCGAGCACCAGCCGGATCCAGCCGACGAAGACCCGCTCGGTGGCGGCGTCGCCCAGCGCCTCGGTCGGCTTGATCTTCGCACTGCGCCGCGCCGCGAGCAGTCCCGCGCCCAGCGCGGTCAGCGTGCCCGCGCCGATCGCCACGACCATCGGGATCCAGCCCACCGAGAGCGTGACGCCGTGCGCGACCAGGCCCCGGTCGTCCATGGCCGAGAACCACCAGCGGGCCAGCAGCGTGCCGGGCAGCACCCCGACGGCGCCCGCCACCAGGGACACCAGAGCGGTCTCGGTGGCGATCATCCGGCGGATCTGCCACGGCGTGGCCCCCACCGCGCGCAGCAGCGCGATGTCGCGCCGGCGCTGCCCCACCGACAGCGCGGTGGCGCCGGCGACCACGAAGATCGCCACCATCAGCACGATGCCGCCCAGGGTGCCGCCGATCGCGGTGAACATCTCCTTGGTGTTGCCGAAATCGCTGTACTCGGCCGCCCCACGCGCGTTCCCGGTGGCCACCTTGGCACCGGTGCCCGCCACCGCGGCCCGCACGTCCTCGGCGACCTTGCCGGTGTCCGCGCCGGCCGCCGGGAGCACCCCGATCGCGGTGACCGTGCCGGGGTGTCCGGCCAACCGCTGCGCGTCCGCGTCGGCCACGTACAGGTGCGCGCCCTCTCCCGGCACCACGCCGCTCACCCGCAGCGCGACCTCGCCGCCGGGCGTGGTCGCCCGCACCGTGTCGCCGACCTTGGCCGACCCGGCCGCGGCCATGGTCAACACCACCTCGCCGGCGCCCGGCGCGGTGCCCTCACGGGTGCCCGCCAGCGGCGCCGAGGACCAGCCGTGCCCGGCCGGTGTGGTCCGCTCGATCTGCGCCGGGAAGGTCAGGTCGGGGATCACCGCGCGCACCCCCGGCACGGCCGCGATCCGCCCGGCGAGCCCGGCGTCGATCCGGGTCCGCTCGGGCAACGGGGCCGATTCGGTGTACTTGCCCTCCCCCTTGCCCAACTGCTTGCTCACCTTGTCCGGCCCGCTGACCAGGATCGGCGTGTCGGCGTACCGCTCGGGGGTGGCATGCGCGCGGATGCCGCTCTCCATGAACACACCGCACATGGTGACCAGCATCGCGGCGAACAGCAGCGCCACGAACGAGCCCGCGAAGGACGCGGGCCGAAAGCGCACCGAGGTGCGCGCGAGACCGTTGGGTCGAAGCAGCGACATCAGGCGGCCTGTTCCTGTCGGGTGCCCACCTGCGAGAGGTCGACCATCCGGGCGGCGATCGCCTCGGGCGTGGGCCGGTACAGCTCGCCCGCGAGGTTGCCCTCGGCCAGGAAGACCACCCGGTCCGCGTAGGACGCGGCGACCGGGTCGTGGGTGACCATCACGATGGTGGCGCCGGTCCCGTCCACCGCGTGGCGCAGCAGGGTGAGCACCTCGGCGGCGGTGGTGGTGTCCAGCGCGCCGGTGGGTTCGTCCGCGAACAGCACGTCGGGCCGGGTGACCAGGGCGCGGGCGATCGCCACGCGCTGTTGCTGACCGCCGGACAGTTGCGCGGGTCGCCGATTCGCGTGCCGGTCCAGGCCGACCGTCGCGAGCACCTCGGCGGCGCGCCGGCGATCGGCGCGCACCCCGGCCAGGCGCAGCGGGAGCAGGACGTTCTTCTCCACGGTCAGCGAGGGCAGCAGGTTGAACGCCTGGAAGACGAAGCCGAGCCGGGTCCGGCGCAGCCGGGTGAGCTCGTTCTCCTTCATCGCGGTCAGGTCGTCGGTGCCCAGCAGCACCCGGCCGCCGTCCGGCCGGTCCAGGCCCGCGGCGCAGTGCAGGAAGGTGCTCTTGCCGGATCCGGACGGGCCCATCACCGCGGTGAAGGTGCCCCGGGGGATGGCCAGATCGATGCCGCGCAGCGCGTGTACCGCCGCCGCGCCCTTGCCGTACGCCTTGGTCACCGCGTCCAGCCGCACCGCGCAGTCCACCGAAGCGGGCGCCGCGTACCGCGGGGTGTACGCGGCATCCTTCTTCGCCTGCCGTGTACCGCGACCGCCTCGCCCGAACATGCTGCCTCCCGTGCCTCGTAACGCCTGTCGAAACCAACAGGTTCGACGCTACAAATCGGGGGCTGTGCGGCACGAGGGTGCGACCACGCGGATCGGGGGTGGGGGCAACCCCACCCCCGACACGGCGAGGGGGTGGGGACGGGCCGCCCCGAGGCGGTGCCTGGGGCCGCGGGTGCTCAGGCGACCGGGCGGGCGCCCGGCTTGGCCCGGCTGGGCACCACGAAGGTGACGCCGAGGGCGACGACGGCGGCGACGGCCGCGCAGACGAAGGTCAGTACGAAGCCGCGTTCGGCGGGCAGTCCGCCCGGGCCGGGGTTGGCGGTGAGCAGCGTCGTGGAGATCGCGCTCGCGCAGGACATGCCGACGGTGCGGGCGATGGTGTTGATGCCGGTGGCGATGCCGGTCTGCTCGACCGGGACGGCGCCGACGATCAGGTTGGCCATCGCCGACATGGCCAGCCCGATACCGATGCCGAAGATGAACATGGCGACCAGGATGTGCCAGCCGCTGGTGTGCAGGAGCGCCAGGAACGTGAAGCCCGCGGCCATCAGCACGCAGCCGGCGACCATCGCCAGCTTCGAGCCGAACCGCTTGTCGATCACGCCGGCCATCGGGCCGATCAGCAACATCGCGAACGCCTGCGGCAACACGTAGAGACCTGACACCGTCACGGTGGTGCCGAAGCCGTAACCGGTGCTCTCGGGCATCTGCAGGAAGCGCGGCACGAGCAGCATGCCCGCCATCATCGAGAAGCCGACGAGCAGGCCGCCCAGGTTGGTCGCCCACACTCCGCGCAGCCGCATCACCCGCATGTCCACGAGCGGTTCGTCCGTGCGCGACTCGGCGAACACCCACAGTCCGAGGAAGACGAAGCCGGCCACGAACAGGCCGACGGTGTTCAGGGAGCCCCAGCCCCAGGACTCGCCCTTGCTCAGCGCCAGCATCACGCCGACCAGACCGAGCGACAACAACGCGCCGCCGAGCCAGTGGATCCGGGTCTTGACCCGGACCGGCGATTCGGGGATCAGGAACCACGAGGCGATCGCGGTGACCAGGCAGGTCGCCATCGGGATCCAGAACAGCCAGTGGTAGGACAGGTGGTCCATGATCGGACCGGTGATCACGATGCCGATGCCGCCGCCGATGCCCATGATCGCGGACATCAGGCCGATCGCACCCGCGCGGCGCTCCGGCGGGAACTCGTCGCGCACGATGCCGAAGGAGAGCGGGAACACCGCGCCGCCGAAGCCCTGGATCACCCGACCGATGATCATCAGTCCGACCGAGTCGGCGAGCGCACACACCAGCGAGCCGAACGCGAGCATGCCGATGGTGAACACGAACAGGCGCTTCTTGCCGTACATGTCGCCCAGCCGCCCCAGGATGGGCGTGGTCACCGAGGCGCACAGCAGGTAGCCGGTCATCAGCCACGAGGTGGCGTCGGCGGTGGCCCCGATCTCGGTCTGGATCTGCGGGAGGGCCGGCGCCAGCATCGACTGGAGCAGCGAGTAGGTCAGCGCACCCATGATCAGGACGAGCAGGACGAACCCCGTCCGGCTCATGCCCGCGGGCGCGGCCTCGACCGGGGTTTCGGGTGCGATGGGCGGGACAGTGGCGGACGGCGCCTGCTGCGCGCTCTTCAAGGTTGGTTCCTTACATGTACGGGCCACCGACAGGAACGCACGGCGCCCCGTGACAGGGTTTTTGGTTGGGTGTACCAACCGACTTTATGCGGCGCAGGAAGACTTGATCACCGTTCAACGAGACGCCGGGGTAAATTCCCCGTAAGTATTTGCTGCGCAATCTTCCACAATCTGTCAAATAACGGCCAAACCTCGACGGGCGATTCTGTGCCAAGATCGATCTGACGCATCGTCACTTCCTGGGAGGGCAACCCCGTGGCGGATCGAGAACCAGAGCTGCGCATCACCCACATCTCCGAGACCCCATGGCACGAGGTCAAGGCCCAGTCGCACGGGGGCCGACGCACCTCGGTCTGGGAGAAGTTCCTGGAGTGGTCCCCCGAGCGCATGGTGATCTACGCCCGCTACGACGCGGGTGTCGTGGTCGAACGGCACGGCCACATGTCCGAGCACTACGTCTTCGTACTCGCCGGCGAGGTCCTGATCGGCGACCGCCCGTGCCCCGCCGGCACCCACATCACCCTCGAACAGGGCGCCGCCTTCGGCCCGCTGATCGCCGGCCCCGAGGGCGCGACGCTGTACGAGGTCATGTGCGGCGACCCCCGCGCGGTCCCCGCCGACCGCGAGGGCTTCGACCGCCTGTGCGCCGAACGCGACATCACCCCCCTCCCCAACCCCCCGGTCCCCTGGCCCGACTGGCTGGCCACCCGCACCGACGGCAACCCCGGCGCCTAGGCCCGGTCCGGCGGATCCCGGTGGATCGAACACGCAACGCGACCCGTCGCGGGACGGCGCGGCGGGCGCGGCGCGCAGTGGGGCCTGGCCGCAGGCACGGAAAATCAGGCCACCTGTGGGCAGGTGGATCTGTCATCGGAGGCCGCAAGCCGCCTAGCCTCGCGGTATGGACACGGAACTGGACTCGAATCCGACGTCGGACCCGGACCGGGAGCTTGCGCACTGGAGCGCGGAGCCCGGCTGGCTCAACACCGCGAGCAGCGGCCTGCCACCGGATGTCGCCATCGCGGCGCTGACCCGGGCCCAGGAGACCTGGCGGCGCGGGCGGATCGACATGGACGGATTCCACGCGGCCGGTGAACGGGCGCGTGCCTGCTTCGGCCGGATCGTCGGCGCGCCGGCCGAGGCGATCATGGCGGGCAACACCACCTCCGGACTGCTCGCGCCGTTCGCCGCCGGCCTGCCCGCCGGTGGGCGACTCGTGGTGCCGGAGGTCGAGTTCACCTCGAACCTGTTCCCGTGGCTGGTCCAGGAGGCCCGCGGCGTCGAGGTGGTCACGGTGCCGACCGCCGAACTCGTCGAGGCGATCGACGAACGCACCACGGCCGTCGCGTTCAGCCTGGTCCAGTCCGCCGACGGGTCGATCGCGGCGGAGGCGGACATCGTCGCGGCGGCCCGCGCGTACGGTGCGAGCGTCTACGTGGACGGCACCCAGGCCTGCGGGTGGCTGCCGGTGGACGCGACCCGGTACGACCTGTTCGTGGTCAGCGCCTACAAGTGGCTGATGGCCCCGCGCGGCGCGGCGTACGGCTATGTCGCACCGGAACTGGCCGCCCGCACCCTCCCGCACGCCGCCAACTGGTACGCCGGCGCGCCCGACGTCGACCCCTACTACGGCCCGCCGCTGCGGCTGACCGACAGCGCGCGCCGGTTCGACACCTCGCCGTCGTGGTTCTGCCAGGTGGGCGCCGACCCCGCGCTCGAACTGGTCGAGCGGATCGGGGTCGAGCACATCCACGCCCACGACATCGCCCTGGCCGACCGCTTCCGGACCGGCCTGGGCCTGCCGCCCGGCGACAGCGCGATCGTCGCGATCGACCTCCCCGACGCCCAGGCCCGCCTGGCCGCCGCCGACATCCACTTCTCGGCGCGCGCGGGCCGCACCCGGCTCGCCTTCCACGTGTACAACACCGACGCCGACGTGGACGCGGCCGTGGCCGCGCTCACCGCCTGACCCACCGGGCCCGCCCGCCGACGGCCACGCCGAGCGGGCCGGACACACCGGACGGGCCCACGTCCCCTCCCCGACTCAGAGCAGCACCGAAGCCAGCGACCGCCAATCCGCCATCGGCGCCTGCGTCATCGTCTCGCCGAGCACCTGGACGCAGACGTGGTCGGCTCCGGCCGCGAACTGCGCGTGCACGCCCGCGTGGATCGCCGATTCGTCACCCGAGACCACCAGTCGGTCGACCAGCCGTTCGCTGCCGCCGTCCGCGAAGTCCTCCTCGGCCAGGCCCAGACGCAGCAGGTTGCGCCGGTAGTTGGGCAGTTCGAGGTAGATCCGCAGGTGCTCGCGGGCACGCCGCAACACCGTCTCGCGGTCGGTCGCGACCACCACGGCCTGCTCCACCGCGAGCAGCCGATCCGGTCCCAGCGCCGCACGCGCCTGGGCGGTGTGCTCGGGCGTGACCAGATAGGTGTGTGCGCCGTCGGCCCGCTCCCGGGCCAGGTCCAGCATCCGCGGGCCGAGCGCCGCGAGCACCCGCGGCGGGCGCGGGGCGTCGCCGCCGGCCGCGAAGTACAGCGAGGAGTCCATCGCGTCCAGGTACTCGCGCATGTGCGCGAGCGGCTTCTCGTACCTGCGCCCGCCCGGCCGCAGGCCCTCGACCAGCCCGCCGTGACTGATCCCCAGCCCGGTCAGGAAACGCCCCGGGTGGGCCTCGTGCACCGTGCGCGCCGCCGCGTTGGCGGCCATCGCGTCCCGGGCCCACACATTGGCGATCCCGGTCGCGGCGGCGATCCGCGGTGCGGCGCCCAGCACCAGCAGCGCCTGGGTGAACGCCTCGCGGCCCACCGTCTCGCCCCACCACAGTGCGCCGTAGCCGAGTTCGTCGAACTCGGCCACGGTCTCGCGCAGTTTCGGCACGGGCAGGAAGTCGAGCGCCGCGGTCCACAGCCCGATCCGGCCCAGGTCCGGACCGGACCCTCCCGCGAGCCCCGGCGCGGACCGAGGCCCGGTGGTGGTCGGTATCGACGAGGGTATGGGTGCCGGTGTCGACGGCGGTGTGGTCATGGCGCGCTCCCGAGATCCTGGCGTCCTGTAACGCTGTAACAGAGAGATTCTCCCGCACCATACCGGTCGACATGGTCCACCCTTGGTTCCGAGGGAACCATGGACGCGGAATCATGGTCTGGTCACACGTACCAGGTGCCAACCGCACCCATGCCGTTGCCGGATCCGTCGGAGACCTCGTGCAGAGTCCGTTGTTCAACCACACGCTGCGCCAGTCCGCAGAGCGCTACAGCCTGCAGAACGCGCACATGCTCCGGGTACTGCTGGCCCCGGAGGTGGGCACCGAGGTACTCGCCCGCAAGGGCGCGATGGTGGCCTACCAGGGAAGCGTGCAATTCGAGGGGGCGTTCCAGACCGCCGCCGAGATCCGCACCGGCGCGCTGACCGGCGACATGCTGGACCTGATGCGCTGCCACGGACACGGCACGGTCTACCTGGCCAATCAGGCACAGAGCATCCACATCCTGAATCTGCACAACGAGTCGCTGATCGTCGAGGACGAGAACGTCCTGGCCCTGGACAACACGCTGAACTGGAGCGTCGTACAGATCGACGCGGGCTACAACGTGGGCGGCATGGGCGCCTATTCGATGCAGATCGGCGGCACCGGCAAGATCGTGATCACCACGTCCGGCGCGCCGCTGGTCCTGCGCGCGTCCCACGATCGCGAGGTGTTCGCGGACGCCGACGCGGTGATCGCCTGGACCGCCGGCCTGCAGACCAGCCTTCAGGCGCAGGCCACGTCCTCGCGGATCTGGCGCCGGCGCCGACAGACCGGCGAAGGCTGGACGATGGCCTTCACCGGCGAGGGCTACGTGGTGGTCCAGCCCAGCGAGATCCTGCCGGTGAACCTGACCGCGATGGACGGGAACCGCTTCGTGGGCATGGGTCGGGACGGCTTCCAGAACAACACCTGGGCCGGCCCCGGCGGCCCGCACGGCGCACCGCCCCCGCCGCCCGGCCCGGGTGGGCCATACGGCGGCCCCGGCCCCTACGGCCCCGGCCCCCAGGGCCCGTACGGTCCGCCCGGGCCGTACGGCCCACCCCGCTGATTCCTGCGCCCAGGCGTCGGCCGGGCCCCGCGTCGGCGGGCACCCGGCCCACCCCTCCTACCGCACCCGCGGCCGAGGCGCCCGCGCCAACTGCCGTGACTGCGCGACCAGTCGGTCCGCCGAATCCCACACCTCGCCGTCCTCCTCCAGGTAGCCGCCGGCCAGGTTGCGCGTGGTCAGCGACACCCGCAGCCACCCCGGCACCGGCCGGGCCCGCACGTGCACGGTCAACTCCACGGTCGGCACCCAGCCGCGCAGGCCCAGATCGAACGCGGTCGGCGGCAGCGCGTCGACCGCGAGCAACAACGCGAGCGGGTCCGGGTCGCGGCCGTCCGCGAGCCGCCACCAGGCGCGCACCTCACCGCGTCCGGACGGCTTCCCGGTCAGCCAGCCGGCCGCCGCCGGATCGAGCAGTTGCTCGGTGCGGTCCATGAACGTGCTGCGCCGGATCGGCGCCACATCGGAAAAGCTCGCGGCGCACTGCTCGGGCGAGGGCAGTTCCGGCGGCCGGGCGGTGGTGTGCACCTGCGGATCCAACCCGGCCAGATCGCCGTAGGTGGCGGTCACCTGGACCCGACTCTCGCCGTCCTGCACGATCCGGGCGGTGCCGGTGCTGAGCGTGCGCCCGGTGCGCAATACCTCCGTACGCACCTCGGCGGGCCCCGGATGCGACGTGGTCAGGTAGTGCGCGGTGATCGTGAACGGGTCCGGATGCGGCAGGGCCGCGCCGAGCGCGCGGCCGGCGAGGGCGAGCAGGTAACCGCCGTTGAGGCCCATGCCGAACGCCCAGTCCGGCGAGAGCGTGGTGTCGTAGACGCCCGACGCGTCCGGGCGCGGAACGCACCTGGTGTCCCGATCGAGTTCATGGAGCGGCGCGGCGACCGGCCCGGTCTCGGCGGATGCCTGTTCGGTCATGGTGACGACTCCACGGGTGCTCGACTGACGAACAATCAGCTTGGCACAGTCATGGATCCGGCCGGCCGGCGCGTCCACCGGCCGGCGACCGCGCGCCCGGACCGGCCCCGCTCACAGATACGAGCCGTCGTCCTCCCCGCCCGGAAACCCGTGCGGTGGTCCCACCTCGGCGTTGTTCCGCAACATCAGGGTCAACCGGATGCCGCCCCACAACCCTTCCAACCAGCCGATCAACTGCGCGTGCACGATCCGTAGTTCCCCCACGCTCGGCGCGTCGCCGTCGGCGAACGGCCGGGCCAGGCGCGCCAGTTCCTCGTACAGGTCGGGCGCGAGCGATCGCCGCAGCTCGGGCAGCGAGCGCTCGTAGACGGTGCGCACCCGGCCTCGGCCGGACTCGTCCAGCGGCGCGTCCCGCAGTTCCTCCAGAAGGTGGCGAATCATCTCGGCGACGCGCATCACGCGGTCGGGCGCCGGCACGAGTTCGCCGAGTGCACGCCGGTCGTCCCCGTCGTGGGTGGTGGTGACAATCGGATCAACCATGCGCCGCGCCTACCCGGCGCGGAAGCCGGAAAACCGCCGGGGGGTCAGCCCCGGGCCCGCGAGGCGGGCGGAGCGGACGGTCCGGACGGCCCCGGATCGCACTCGCGCACCGGCGGGGTGTGCTCGTCGGGCAGCGGGTGCGCACGCGCCTCGTCGTCCTCGGCGGCCGGCTCGGCCGCCGGCCGCTCACCCCCGCGCAGCGGCGGAATCGGGCCCCCTTCCGATGCCTGCGCCACCGTCGGCGCCCCGACCGCCCGGGCGTCGGCGGCCCGCTCCGCCCGCGCCCGCGCCTTGGCCGCCCGCAGCACCACGATCACGCCCGCGAGGAACAGCAGGTATGCGACCGCGCCCACCACCAACCAGGTCCACACAGCCCTCTCCCCACGCCAGTCGATCACCAAGAGCTATCAACCGAAATCTACCCGTAGGCAAGGCCCGCCCAACGCGTCTCGTGCGTCCGCCTCGTGCGGGTTCCGTGGAGAACCCGCGCAGATCGCCGTTCACGCCACCGCCGGCCCGGCCGAACGCACCGCACCTCACTTGCTTGCGAAAGAAGCACTCCCGATATATCGTTGAGCCATCGCGAACGATCGCGATACACACACAAGATCAACAAGGAGAAACTCATGCACCGCAGCAAGGGACGCCCCCAGTGGGGCGCGGAAGGACGAGACCGCCCGGCCTTCGGCCCGTGGGGCCCGCCCGGCCCCGGCCCGTGGGGACGCGGGCACGGCCGCGGCGGACCGGAGGGACGCGGTCGCGGCCGCGGGCGTGGTCGCGCCCGACGCGGCGACGTACGAGCCTCGATCCTGGCTCTGCTCACCGAACGGCCGATGCACGGCTACGAAATGATCCAGGAGATCGGCGAGCGCACCGGTGGCGTGTGGAAGCCCAGCCCCGGTTCGGTCTACCCGACCCTCCAGCTCCTGGAGGACGAGGGCGTGATCGAGGGCGTCGAGGGCAGCGGCCGCAAGCTGTTCACCCTCACCGACGCCGGTCGCGAGGAGGCCGCCGCACTCCCCGAGGGCACCAAGCCCTGGGACGAGGCCAGCCGGGGCGTCGACTTCGAGGCGGTCCACGACCTGCGCTCGGCGATGCACGGCATCGGCGACGCGCTGCGCCAGCTCATGATGAACGGCACCGAGGCGCAGCGGGCCAAGGCCCTGGAAGTCGTCAACGACACCCGCAAGCGGCTCTACCTGATCCTGGCCGAGGCCGACTGATGTGGGTCGCCCGGATCACCGACCACCGGCTGCGGTTCGGCACCTCCGTGCCGAGCCGCAGGCCGGTGCCGCAGCAGGTGCCCCGGTAGTCGAGACCGACCACCGGGGCACCCTCCCGCCACCGTCGAACCCGACCGTCGGCAACTCCCCGATCACCAGGGCGCGACCCGATAGTCCTTGAGGAAGCACCCGAACACCGGCTCGCCCCGCTCCCCGCGCACGATGGGGTCGTACACCCGGGCCGCGCCGTCGACGATGTCCAACGGCGTGCGGAACCCGGCGGCCGCGACCCGCGCCTTGCCCGGGAGCGGCTTCTCGTCGGTGATCCAGCCCGTGTCCACGCTGCTCAGGTACACGCCGTGGGCGGCCAGATCCTCGGCGCTGGTTCGGGTCAGCATGTTCAACGCGGCCTTGGCCATGTTCGTGTGCGGATGCCCGGGCGACTTGTACGCCCGCCCGAACTGGCCCTCCACCGCCGACACGTTGACGATGTAGCGCCGCTCGCGCGCACTCGCGCGCAGCAGCGGCAGCAGCCGGCCGACCAGCACGAACGGCGCCGTGACGTTGACGAGTTGCACTTCCAGCAGTTCCACCGGATCCACCTCGTCGACCCGTTTGGACCACGAGTTGGCGACGGCCCGGTCGGGAATCAGCCCCGCCGCGTCCGGCTCGACCCGAGCCGGCTCCGCGCCCGGCGGCGTCCCGGCCGGGTCCCACCCGTCGGCGGGCCACCGGTCTAGCGCGAACGACCCGGCCCCGGACGCGAACTCGAACGCGCCCGGCCCCAGCGCGGCCCGCTCGGCCGCCAACAACGGCGCGTACGCCGACGCCGGTCGACGGATCGTCTGCGCCGCGTTGTTGACCAGGATGTCGAGCGGGCGCCCCTCGGCCACCAGTCGATCGCACCACGCCACCAGGCCGCCGAGGTCGCGCAGGTCGATCGCGTGCACGTGCAGTCGATGCGCCCACGCGTCGTGGTCCGGCGCGGCGGCGAACCGCTCGTGCGTGTCGTGCGGGAAGCGCGACGTCACGATCACCTCCGCGCCGTCGCGCAGCAGTTTGAGCACCAGCTCGTGGCCGATCTTGACCCGGCCGCCGGTGACCAGCGCCCGTCGCCCGGTCAGGTCGGTGCGCGCGTGGCGTCGTTGCCGGTTCTCCACCGCGCACGCGGGGCACAGCCGGTGGTAGAAACCGTCGACCCGCCGGTAGGGCTGTTTGCAGACGTAGCAGCGCAGGCCCATCTCGACCACGCCCACGCACGAGGGCAGTCCGGTGTCGTCCAGCGCACGGTCCTCGATCCGGTCGGCGGCGCCCAGCGCGGTGCGCTCGGTCACCTCGGTGCGCTCCCGGGTGCGCAGCGCGCGCTGCTCGGCCCGGCGGCGATGGCGCCCGGAACGCACGAAGGACGCGAGCGCCTGCTCGATCCGTCGCCGCTCGGGTGCCTCCGGAGCCAGGTCCGACAGCGCGCCGAGGACGGCGAGGCAGTCCTCGAGGGATGGCAAGTCGGCGCGGGTGTCCGGGTCGTTCATGAGGTTCCCCCGAGGGACGTGCGGCGGATCCGGCGGCCGGCCCTATGGCTCCGCGGGATCCGCGAAGCGGGCGTCAACCGGGTGCACTTGCGGCTCCCATCGGTGTACTCCCTTCGCGGGCGGATCATGGGCGCGCTGCCGACGAAGCGTCGGGTCGGCACGTCGGCGGTTCGCCGACGGATCGTCAGGTTAGCGAGCTGCCGACCCGGCGGTCACCGGCTTTTCCCCGCGCTCCCGCGCTCCCCGGCCGCGCTCAGGCTTCCCGACGGGGCTGGTCCCGACCGTCCACGACGGCGCGCAGCAGGTCGAGTTCGGACACCGAGCCGGGTTCGCCGCCGACCGCCACCAGTCGGTTCGCGGCGCGTTGCAGCTCCGCGTTGACCGGGGTCGGCACGCCGTGCAACCGGCCGAGCCGAACGATCTCGCCGTTGAGGTAGTCGGTCTCGATGCCGCCGGTGTGGCGGTACAGGCTCTGCCAGGACGAGCCGCCCGGCCGCCGTTCGCCGCGCACCGGGCGTACCTGCACGAGCGCGCTCACCGGCGCGAACTCGGCGTGGATGCCGGCCGAGAAGAGCACCGTACGGGCCTCGTCCATGGCCAGTCGGTCCAGGTTCCCGCCGCGCGCGTTCGGGCCGCACAGCGCCTCGACCGCGTTGCCCAGGTTGGTCACCAGCTTGCCGTACTTGTACGCGGTGATGTCCTCGTACACCTCGGAGCCGTAGCCGGCGCCGGACAGGACACGTGACACCTGGGCCGCGAACGCGTCCCGACCGCGCGGATGGCGGCCGATGTCGAGCACCCCCGTCACCGGCGACGAGTAGGTGCGCACCACGCCCGGTTCGAGGAAGGCGGTCGGGCACGCGACCAGCACGCCGTACACGTTCGCGAACAGGCGCAGCGCGGTGTCCTCGTTGCTCACCCCGTTCTGGGCGCACAGGATCGGCACTCGCGAATCGGCGTATCGGGCCAGCTCGCGCAGCGCGCCGGCGGTGTCCTGGGACTTCACGCACAACACCACCGCGTGCACCCGGGCCCAGTCCACGAGCGAATCCAACGTGGCGATGTCGGTCACCGCGTCGAGCCGCACCACGTCCTCACGGTCCGGGGACTGGACCCGCAGCCCGTGCGCGCGGATGGCGTCGACGTGGGCGCGTCGGCCCACCAGGTGCACGTCGTGCCCCGCCTGCGCGAGGCGAGCACCGAGGACGCTGCCGATTGCCCCGGCCCCCAGGACTACAAATCGCATGGCCGATCCCTCCCCGACACGAGAGGCCATCCAAACACGTCCCGGCAGCGCCGTGGGGCCCGCGAGGCCACCGGTTTCCGGCCGGCGGCGCGGCTCGTCACGCGCGGGCGAGGCGGTGGGTGCGGCTCGTGGTCAGGTCGACGCCCACGCCGGCACGTACCCACCCCCTCGTTGTCCGGACCCGGACCCGCCGGACGGCGCCGGTACACGGCGTGCCGCCGGAACGTGTTGAATGGACGTGTGCGGCTCGCCGTCCACGACGGTGCGCCCGCCGCGCGGTTCGAAGCCGCGCCGGGTGAACCAGTCCGCGCTGCGCGCGTACACGTCGGAGATCACCGGGCGCGGGCCCGCCAGGACCAGGGCGTGTCGCACCAGGACGGTGGCGTGTCCCTGTCTGCGGTGCGACAACAACGTGCACACGCGACCCATCCGCAACAGGCCGTCCCCCTCCTCGGTCAGGCGCAGCGTGGACACCGCCACCCCGTCCTGTTCCGCCCACAGGTGCGCGGTACCGGGTTCGATGTCACGGCCGTCGGGATCGAGCCAGGGCTGCCGGCGTGCGACCACGAATACCCGGCTGCGCAGCGACAACAGCCGATACAGACTCGCGGCGTCGATTTCGCCCGCAGTTCCGTAGAAGTACGACACGTCCATATGCGGCAGGGTGGCACCGCGAGCGCGCCGTCGGGTGATTTGGATCTGCCACGCGGGCAACGCGCGGATGAACTCTTGTCGTCCAACCGGCAGCGTCCCGAGCCGGTGCCGGCCCCGTCCCGAACGGGTACCGGGTGATCCACGTGGCAAATATCCCACTGCGTCACGGCCCCCGGGCGTGGAAGACTCGCGGGGTCGCCCGCCCACACCGTGCACCCGAGGATCGCGCGGGCGATTGCCCTGCGAGGAGGAGATATCCAGGTGAGCGTCGAAGAGTTGTCGCAGCCACAACATCGTCCGTTGCCCGAGGTGCGCCAATCGGGGAAGCTCGCGGACGTCTGTTACGACATCCGCGGCCCGGTCCTCGACGAGGCGAAACGCCTGGAGGACGAGGGGCACCGGATCCTCAAGCTGAACATCGGCAACCCGGCCCCGTTCGGCTTCGAGGCACCCGACGAGATCCTGCACGACATGATCCGCAACCTGCCGACCGCGCAGGGTTACTCGGACTCCAAGGGCGTCTTGTCCGCCCGCCGAGCGGTGGTGCAGCACTATCAGACCCGCGGCATCGAGGGTGTCGACGTCGACGACGTCTACCTGGGCAACGGCGTGTCCGAGCTGATCGTGATGGCTCTGCAGGCGCTGTTGAACAACGGCGACGAGGTGCTCGTGCCGATGCCGGACTACCCGCTGTGGACGGCCGCGGTGAGCCTGTCCGGCGGTTCGCCGGTGCACTATCTGTGCGACGAGGGTGCGGAGTGGTACCCCGACCTCGACGACATCGCGGCCAAGATCACCGACCGCACCCGCGCGATCGTGGTGATCAATCCGAACAACCCGACCGGCTCGGTCTACCCGAAGCCGATCCTGGAAGGCATCGTCGATCTCGCCCGCCGGCACGGACTCCTCCTCCTCTCCGACGAGATCTACGACAAGATCCTCTACGACGACGCCGTGCACATCCCGCTGGCCTCGCTCGCGCCGGACCTGCTGTGCCTGACCTTCAACGGCCTGTCCAAGGCATACCGGGTGGCCGGCTTCCGCTCCGGCTGGCTGCTGCTGTCCGGTCCCAAGCGGCACGCGGCCAGTTACATCGAGGGCCTGAACATCCTGGCCAACATGCGCCTGTGCGCGAACGTGCCCTCGCAGCACGCGATCGCCACCGCGCTGGGCGGCTCCCAGAGCATCAACGACCTGATCCTGCCCGGCGGCCGGTTGCACGCCCAGCGCGACGCCGCGTACGAGGCGCTGATCTCGATCCCGGGGGTGACCTGCGTCAAGCCCAAGGGGGCGTTGTACGCGTTCCCGCGGATCGACCCGGACGTGTGCAAGATCGTCGACGACGAGAAGTTCGTCTTCGACCTGCTCCAGAGCCGGCGGATCCTGGTCGTGCAGGGCACCGGATTCAACTGGCACCAGCCGGACCACTTCCGGGTGGTGACGCTCCCCCAGGTCGAGGACCTGACCGACGCGATCACCCGGATCGGCGACTTCATCGGCTCCTACAGCCAGTGAGCCGCGGGGCGTTTCCCGCCCCCGCACGGGCCCGGCGTCGCATCGGCGCCGGGCCCGCCCGCTCAGCCCAGGAGCGGGCGCACGGCCAACTTCCTGACGTGCGGCACGACCAGCTCGCCGAACGCGGCGGTCTGCTCCAGGTACCGCGCCCGCGACGTGGCCGGCAGCGTCAGCGTCACCCCGGTCACCCCGGCCGCGGCCTGCTCGGTCAGGTCGGCGACGATCGCCTCGTGATCGATGCCGTCGCCGTCGAACATGCTCATCCCGCGCGGCATGAAGGTGACGTCGATCGGGTCGGTACGGCCCACCGAGGCCGCGTACTCGCGGGCGTAGTCCAGCCGCGCCGCCAGGTCGGCCAGCGTCTCCAGGCCCGGGGTCTTGAGGTATTTGGACGCGCCCGCCGGGGCCGGCATCGGCAGCCAGCCGTCGCACAGGTCCACCACCCGGCGGATCGCCCGCTTGCTGTTGCCGCCCACCCAGATCGGGATCCGCGGCTGCGCCGGGCGCGGGCGCATGGTGTTGCCGCCCACGCTCTCCCCGGTCCACGCCGCGCGCATCGCCCGCAGCGCGTCGTCCAGCACGTCGTTGCGGTTCGCGTAGTCGGCGCCCAGCGCGGCGAACTCCGGCTCCAGGTAGCCCGCACCCACGCCCAGGATCACCCGTCCGCCGGACAGCGCGTCCAGCGAGGAGACCATTTTCGCGGACAGGTACGGATTGCGGTACGCCGGTACGAACAGGTTGGTGTGCAGCCGCAGCCGGGTGGTGGCCGCCGCCGCGAAGGACAGCGTGACCATCGGGTCGAGCGTGTGATGGCCGCCGTGGGCGAGCCACTGGTCGCCGGGGAACGGATGGTCGGTGGTGAAGACCGCGTCGAACCCGGCGGACTCGGCCGCGCGGGACATCTCCATCACGGCCTCGGCGCTGATCAGATCGGCGCCGGCCTCCACCAGGTGTGTGGGCAGTCCGAGCGAAAGGAACATGGCGGCAACGTAGCAGCGACCTGACGCATCGTCAGTAACCGCTGCCACAAAGGTCATCCGCCGTAGCTGGTGGTCGGCGGCTTGGCCGCGCCCAGGGCCGCGCGCAACCACTTGTCGTAGAGCGCCTGCCACTGACCGTTGCTCTTCACCTGCTCCAGCACGCCGTTGAGGAAGCGCAGGAAATCGGTCTGCCCCTTGGGTATCGCGATGCCCTTGACCTCCTCCACCGCGGTCGGCCCGACCACCTCCAGCCACGGGTCCTGCTCGCGCAGGCTCTCCAGGAGCGACGCGTTGGTGTACGCCGCCGCCACCCGGCCCTCCTGGAGCGCGACCAGGCAGTCGGTGCGGTCCGCGACCGCGTACACCCGGGCCTTGGACTCGGCCACGCGACGCTCGGGCGTGGTGTTCGAGGACACACACACGTACTTGCCGGCCAGATCGGCCAGGCTCGTCACCTTCGTGCCCTTGGGCACCAGGAAACGCAGCGCGTCGTCCAGGTACACGCCGGAGAATTCCACCTGTTGGCGGCGCTCGCAGGTGATGGTCATCGCGTCCACGACCATGTCCACCTCGCCGCCGACCAGGACGTCGATCCGGCGGCCCGGCGGGATGGTCACGAACCGAATCCGGTCGGCGTCGCCGAAGATCGCCTTGGCCACCTCTCGGGCCAGGTCTATGTCGAAGCCCTCCAGCGCCCCGGTGCTCGGGTTGCGTGCGGCGAACATCCGGGTGTTCTGGTCCACGCCGACCACCAGCCGACCCCGGTCCTGGATCGCCCGCATCGTCGAACCGGCCGGCATCGCGCCCGCCCGGCCCGGCGTGGTCGGCGTCAGGCTCCGACTCGGGTCGCACGGCGGCGCCGGGACCGGGGGCGCGAGCACCGGATCGGGCACACCCACCTCGATCGGGCTGTATCGGGCCGGCGGCTCGGACCGCGGGTCGGTCCCGGCCGAGCCCCCCATCCCGCACGCGGCCGTCAGGAGCACGAGGGTCAGGGCCGCCACTCGACGTGACGCTGCATCAAATCTTTTGGGCCACACGGGATGCAGCATCGCAGGTGGGGGTTCCGCAGGAATGAGGGCGTTCCCTCATCCCGACGCGCGGGGCCGGCTGCGACCGTCCGGGGCCGCGGGGCGGATAGCGTGACCCCGCACGCGATCGCCCGCGACGCGCCCGTCGACGGAAGGACAACCACCCATGAGTCCCCAGACATTCGCCGAGCTGACCGGCCCGGCGGCAAGGACCTTCGACGAGGTGCTGCGCCGCAACCCCGGCGAGCCCGAGTTCCACCAGGCGGTGCACGAGGTGTTGGAGAGCCTCGCCGCGGCGCTGACCAGGCGTCCCGAACTCGCCGACGCGGCGCTCCTGGAGCGGCTCGTGGAGCCCGAACGCCAGGTGTTGTTCCGGGTGCCGTGGACCGACGACTCCGGACGGGTGCGGGTCAACCGCGGCTTTCGGATCGAGTTCAACGGCGCGCTCGGGCCGTACAAGGGTGGGCTGCGCTTCCATCCCTCGGTCAACCTGAGCGTGGTCAAGTTCCTCGGCTTCGAACAGATCTTCAAGAACGCCCTCACCGGGCTGGGCATCGGCGGCGGCAAGGGCGGTTCGGACTTCGATCCGAAGGGCCGCTCGGACGCCGAGGTGATGCGCTTTTGCCAGTCGTTCATGACCGAGCTGTACCGGCACCTGGGCGAGCACACCGACGTGCCGGCGGGCGACATCGGCGTCGGCGGGCGGGAGATCGGCTACCTGTTCGGCCAGTACCGGCGGATCACCAACCGGTACGAGTCCGGCGTGCTCACCGGCAAGGGCCTGGGCTGGGGCGGGTCGCAGGTGCGCACCGAGGCGACCGGCTACGGCTGCGTGTACTTCCTGGCCGAGATGTTGCGGGTGCGCGGCGACGACCTGGTCGATCGCCGTGCGGTGGTCTCCGGTTCGGGCAACGTGTCGATCTTCGCCATCGAGAAGGCCCGCGAACTCGGCGCCCGGGTCGTGGCGGCGTCCGACTCGGCCGGCTACATCGTCGACGACAAGGGCATCGACCTGGACCTGCTCAAGGAGATCAAGCTGGAGCGGCGCGGGCGGATCGCGGAATACGCGGACCGGGTGCCGCACGCGCGCTACGTGTCCGGCGGCTCGGTCTGGGAGGTCCCGTGTGATGTCGCGCTGCCCTGTGCGACGCAGAACGAGCTCTCCGGTGCGGCTGCCACGCACCTGGTCAAGCACGGTCTGATGGCGGTCGCCGAGGGTGCCAACATGCCGTGCACACCGGACGCGGTGCACGTCTTCCAGGCGGCGGGCGTGCCGTTCGCCCCGGGCAAGGCGGCGAACGCGGGCGGCGTGGCCACCTCGGCGCTGGAGATGGCGCAGAACGCCGCGCGCACGTCGTGGAGCTTCGCCGACACCGACGCCCGACTGGGCGCGATCATGCGCGACATCCACGCCACGTGCCTGGAGACGGCCGCCGAGCACGGCCACGAGGGCGACTACGTGCTGGGCGCCAACGTGGCCGGCTTCCTGCGGGTCGCCGAGGCGATGACCGCCTTCGGCGTGGTGTGACCGGGTAGTCCCCGCTTCGTTGCCCTCGCCCGACGGTCAGTACCGGTCGGGCGAGGGCTCCGCGCCGACCGTGCGGCGGAACACCTGGCGCGAGCCGCCCTCCGGACCCGGCTCGGCCGGTTCGGCGGCGACGAAACCGAGCGACGCGTAGAACGCGCGGGAACCACCCTCGATCGCACCGGGGTGGTCCGCCCCGAAGGTGATCAACTCGATGCTGCCCGGCCCGCGCACAAAGCGCCGCGTGGCCTGCGCCATCAGCGCCCGGCCCACACCGCGGCCCCGGGCGGCCGCGGAGACCACCAGCCAGTGCACGTGATGCACCGGCGGTTCGACGCCGAAGAGCAGGCCGCCGAGCAACCCGGGCCGCCCCGCGTCCTCCCGGACCACGAGTGCCAGGCCGGCCGCGATGTGTGCGTCCAGTGCGGCGTGGAAGCCGGGCTCGTCCACCATCGGCCCGAACCAGTGCTCCACCTCGGCGGCCAGGGTCAGGAAGCCGGGCCGGTCGGCCTCGTGTGCGAGTGCGACGATCATCGGAGCAGTCTGGCAGTGCCGATCGCGCGACCGGACGGTGCGGGCCGCACCTCGCAGCGCCGCCCGCGACCGGGCGAAAAGCGTTGGCCGGGTCGCCGCGCCCGCTGTTACGTTCGACGGGTCACGTCCGCTCAGCGCGGACGTCCACCCCTTTCCGAAATCAGGTGTTGATGCCCGTGACCGCGCCGAGCGCGCCTCATCCGACCGCGGCCGGATCCGGCGTCGGGAATCCTCCCGACCGCCGCTGATCCCCCGGTGGGCCCACCGACCCGTCCGCGTTTACTGCGGCGGGCCGTGTGCACGGCCCCTCCCGAGAGCGCTCGGCGCTTCCTTGCTGCCTTTGCTTCCGCCTCCGGCAAGGAGATTTCCGAGTGTCCACCGCCAACCACAACTCCGGTAGACAGCACACCGTCCCACCGCGTACCGACACCTTCGACTGTGTCCGCTGCGGCCTCACCGTGACCACGGTCGACCCCGCCGGCGGCCGGCGCAACCACTGCCCGAGCTGCCTGCACTCGCGGCACGTCCTCGACCGGGTCGAGGGCGGCCCGTCCGAATGCCTGGCGCGGATGTCGCCGATCTCGATCGCGGTGTTGCGCAGCGGCGACTGGATGGTCGTGCATCGGTGCATCCGGTGCGACGAACTGACCTCGAACGCGATCGCGCCGGACGACAATCAGCTCATCCTGATCCGGATGGCCGTCCGGCCACTGGCCCACCCCCCGTTCCCGCTCGAAGTGTTCGGGGAGTGGTGACGATGGCCCGACGCAAACCGGCGGGTCGGCGCCCGCAGCGGTACAAGGACGTCACGCACCGGCGGACCGGGCGCGGCGACGCCTTCCGCTGCGTGGGTTGTCGGCTCGACGTACCGTTGCTCGCGCCCGGCACGGCGCATCGCAACCACTGTCCGCACTGCCTCACCAGCCTGCACCTCGATCGCCGCGTCCCGGGCGATCGGGCGGCCGACTGCCGGGGTCGGATGAGCGTGCTCAGCATGTCCGTTCGGGCGGACGGCGAGTGGCAGCTGATCCACCAGTGCCAGTCCTGCGGGGTGCTGGGCGCGAACCGGATCGCGGGCGACGACAACCCGCTCGCGCTGATCCGGCTGGCGATGCGCCCGCTGACCGATCCGACCCGCCCGATCCGCGCGTTGCTCACGCTGTGACAGGACCGGGTGCCGGTCGAGTCGACGTCGACTCGACCGGCACCCGGGCCGCCGTCAGTCCATCCCGGTTCGACCCGGGGACCAGAAGGGCTTGGTGAGCACCGAGCGGCGGTCCCAGCCGTGGTCGGCGACGAGCCGGTCGCGGACCAGCTTGACCGTCTTCGCCTCCCCCGCCACATAGGCGATGCCGGGTGTCGCCGGCAGCGCCAGCCGGCCGACCGCCTCGGCCAGCGGCGCCGAGGACGCCGCCGACGCGGTGCCTCGGGTCAGCCAGGTGAGCCGCTCGGCGTGCGGGATCGGCAGCCGGTCGGCCTCGGTCGCGGTCTCGATCACTCCGTACACGTTCACCGCCGGACCCACCGCCGCGATCATCGCGCCCAGGGCCACCGACGCGGTCTCCTCACCGACGAACACGTGGTACGGCGCGTCCGGCCGCAGCACGAAGCCGCCCTCGGGCCGGCCGAACCGCACCCGGTCGCCGGGCCGCGCCGCCCGACCCCACGCGGCTCCCGGCCCGGGGCCGCCGTCGTGGTCCAGCACGCACAGGTCCAGCGTCCCGGCCGTCGAGTCGTTGCCCCACACCGAGTAGGTGCGCAGCAGATTGCCCGCGCCCTGCCGCCAACCGGCCATCGTGAGCACGTCGTTCACATGTACCCGGACCTGTTGCCCGGGCCGGCAGGTCAGTCCGCGCAGCGCGTCGTCGCCGATCCGGATCCGCCGCATCCGGGCCGCGATCTCCTCGGTCTCCACGATCGTGCCGGTCAGGAACACCCGGTCCAACAGTCGGCCCACCGGCCCGCGCCGCCGACTCGTCACCCCACTCACGCCGCACCGCCCGAGCCCGCCGGGGTGGCGAGGGCACCCGCTCGGTCCCGATAGCCCCTGGCGACCACCGCCGTGGCCACCAGCAGCAGGCCGCCGACGACCAGGAAGCCCACCGACATCGCGTCGGTGAACGAGTCCACGACGTGGGCGTGCTCCGCGCCCCGGGTGCCGGACAGTGCCGCGGCCGGTCGGCCGGAGAATCGCACGGCCAAAACGGTGCCGAACACCGCGACCCCCAACGCGGCGCCGATCTCGCGCGCGGCGGTGTTCAGTCCCGAGCCCAACCCGGCCTGATGAGGCGGGAGTTCGGAGACCACCCCGAAGGAGAGCGCGGGCGCGCACAGCCCCATGCCGGCGGACAGGATCAACAGGTACCCGGCGTACACCGCGTACGGGGTGTGTGCGTCCACACTCGCCATGCACAACAGCCCGATCCCGATCAGACTCAGCCCGAACACCACCAACGCACGTGTGCCGTAGCGCTGTTGGGCCTTGACCGCGACCTTGGGCGCGAGCGCCATGCCGATCGTCAGCGGAACGATGGCGAAGCCGGTGCGCAGCGCCGAGAAGCCCTTCACGTATTGCAGGTACTGGGCGTTGATGAAGAACAGCGAGAACAGCCCGAAGAAGCTCGCGCCGATCCCGAGCACACCGGCACGCAACTTGGCGGACTTGAACACGCGCGGGTCGAGCAGCGGGTGTTCCGCGCGCAACGCGTGCAGCACGAAGCCGGCCAGCAGCAGGCCGCCGAGCGCGAAGCCGCCGAGCACATGAGCGGAAACCCAGCCGAACTCCGGGCCCTCGATGATCCCGTACAACACCGCGACCAGGCCGGTGACCAGCAGTGCGGATCCGATCGGGTCGAGCGCGGCCGGGTGGGTCGCGGTCCGCGGGGTCACCCACTGCACGAGCACGGCGAGCACCGCGGCGAGCGGGACCATGATCCAGAACAGGCCCTGCCAGGGCAGGTATTCCTGGACCAGGCCGCCGCCCACGTTGCCGAGCAGACCACCCAGGCCGACCGCCAGGGTCCAGGACGCCATCGCCTGCGGCCGGCGTTCGGCGGGGAAGACGTGCATCAGGATGGACATGGTCGCGGGCATGATCAGCGCGGCGCCCGCGCCGGAGACACCGCGACCGACGATCAGCGTGGCCGAGTTCGTGGCGAGCGCGCTGACCACGGCGCCGGCGGCGAACACACCGAGCCCGGCGAGCAGCGCGCCCTTGCGGCCGTAGCGGTCGCCCAGCGCGCCGGCGGGAATGAGCAGTCCGGCGAAGACGATCACGTACGCGTCGACGATCCACAGGATGTTGTCGGCGGACGGATGCAGCCCGGACGCGGCCAGTTGCGGGATGGCCAGGTTGATCGCGGCGACCATGCTCTGCGCGACCAGCACGCAGGCGCACATCGCGATCAGTACGGCGCGCGACGCGCCGGCACGGTCGGGTTCGGCGCGACCGGCGCGAGGCGCCGACGTGGCCGGGACGGTCGTGGACATGGGTCCCCCAGGAGGAGCCGACTGACGAGGAAGAGAGGTGATGCGGGGACTGCGTGTCCGGACCTCTTCACCGTAGGGTGGAGCGTCGATTGACTCCAGTGCATGTTTTGCATGGGAAGGATGCGTGTGACGCAATCGGGGCTGGATCTCAACCTGCTCACCGCGCTGGACGCGCTCCTGGAGGAGTGCAGCGTCTCCGGCGCGGCGCAGCGCATGCACCTGTCCGAACCCGCGATGAGCCGTACCCTCGGCCGGATCCGCAAGGCGCTGGGCGATCCGATCCTGGTCCGGGCCGGCCGCTCGATGGTGCCCACTCCGCACGCGCTGGCCATCCGGGCCGAGGTGCGCATCATCGTGGAGCGCGCCCGGACCCTGTTCACCACCGCCCGCGAGGTGGATCTGCGCACCCTGTCCCGCACCTTCACCGTGCTCTCGCACGACGCCTTCACCGCGGCGCGCGGCGCGCTGCTGTTCGCGCGCGCGGCCCGGGAGGCACCCGGGGTGCGACTGAAGTTCCTCGCGGAGAGCCACGTGGACACCCCGGCGCTGCGCGAGGGGGTCGCCGACCTGGAGGTGGGCGTGATCGACACCGTCTCGCCGGAGGTGCATACCGAGCACCTCTTCGACGACCGCATGGTCGCGTGCGTCCGGGTCGGTCACCCGCTGCTGAACGGTCGGTGCACCCCCGAGCGGTTCGCCGCCGCCGAGCACCTGATCGTCTCGCGCCGGGGCAAGCTGCACGGACCGATCGACGCCGCGCTCGCCGAACTGGGGCTGACCCGCCGGGTGGTGGGCACCGTACCGACCTTCCCGTCCTCGCTGTTCGTGCTGCGCGCCGGCGACCTGGTCGGCCTGATCGCGGGCCAACTCGCCACGATGGTCGAGGAGGTGGGGCTGCGCACCTTCGAGGTGCCGCTGGACCTGCCGCCGCTGCCGATGGGCCTGGCCTGGCATCCGCGCAACAACGCCGATCCCGGGCACGCGTGGCTGCGCGAGTGTATGCGCGACGTGATGACGCAGCCGGCCGAATGAACGTGCGGCTCCGTGCGGGTCGGCCGGCGAGCTTCACCGGCGCCGGCCGCGGCCGGTACGGGTCAGCCTTCGAGCTTCATCAGTTCCACCCGGGTCCCGTCCGGGTCGGCCAGGAAGACCAGCTCGGTCGAGCCGGTTTCGCCGGGCAGACTGGCCCGCGTGTCGGGCAGCAGCGTGCCGCCGTGCTCGACCAGGCGAGCCGCGGCGGCGTCCACGTCCTCGACGATGAAGGACAGGTGGGTCAGCCCGAGCTGATTGCGTCGCCGCGACGGCGCGCCCAGCGGGTCCGGCGAGGCGTAGTGCAGCAATTCCACGACCATGCCCGCCTTGGCGATCATCTGCGACACCAGGCGCACATCCCCCTCGACCTCCAGGGTGTGGGCGACCTCGTTGCCCACGTCGTAGCGCGTCACCGGGGCGAAGCCCAGGCCGTCGCAGTAGAACCGCAGGGACCGGTCCAGATCGGTGACGCACAGACCCAGGTGGGACGCGTTGTAGCTGATGGCCTCGGACATGGTGCGACTCCCGGCTTTACTGACGGCGCGTCAGATCGGTTGGTGTCCGCACGCTAGCAACGGCGGGCCCAATGATCCACCGCCGTTTTCCACCGACCCACGCGGCGCCGAGCCGCGCCGCCGACCGGCCCGGACCCGACCGCCGACCCGCGCCCGACTCAGTCGGCGACCAGATCGCCCTCCAGCACCGTGACCGCCCGTCCGGACAACCGCACCCGGTCGCCGACCAACTCCACGCCGACCGTGCCGCCGCGCGCCGACAGTTGCGCGCCGGTCAGCCGCCTGCGGTCCAGCCGCGGCGCCCAGTACGGTCCGAGCACACAGTGCGCCGACCCGGTGACCGGGTCCTCGGCGATGCCCACCGAGGGCGCGAACACCCGCGAGACGAAGTCGGCCCGACCCTCCCCCGCGGCGGTGACGATCAGTGCCCGGTACGGCAGCGTGGCGATCAGCTCCAGGTCGGGGTCCACCGCCCGCACCACCGCCTCGGACGCCACCTCCACCAGCAGATCGTCACCGCCGGCGGCCACCCGGACCGGCTCGACCCCCAGCGCCAGGCCCAGTTCGGCCGGCACCGGCACCTCGCGCGGCGGCAGCGCGGGGAAGTCCAGGAGCACGCCGTCGCTGTCCAGGGTCGCGGTGAGCACTCCGCTGCGGGTCGCGAAGCGGATCCGTGAAGTACTCGCCGGGCCCTGCCCGAACAACACGTGCGCGGTCGCCAGGGTCGCGTGCCCACACAGGTCCACCTCGGTCAGCGGGGTGAACCAGCGCAGCGCGAAGTCCGCGTCCACACCCGCCGCCGGCACCGCGAACGCGGTCTCGGAATGCCGCAGCTCGGCCGCGACCGACTGCATCCAGGCGACGTCGTCGGCATGCGCGGAATCGGGCAGACACACGCCCGCCGGATTGCCGCGGAACGGTCGATCGGTGAACGCGTCCACGATGAAGATCCGCATGACGCTCACGCTACCGGG
The DNA here is from genome assembly GCF_044333915.1 of Embleya sp. NPDC020886. Taxonomy (NCBI): domain Bacteria; kingdom Bacillati; phylum Actinomycetota; class Actinomycetes; order Kitasatosporales; family Streptomycetaceae; genus Embleya; species Embleya sp. NPDC020886. The sequence continues at coordinate 128,362 of NZ_JBIRRX010000005.1, forward strand.
CGGCGACGAACACGAGGGCGAACCCACGACCACCCGAACCACACGACGCCACCGAACGCGAGCGTGCCCAGGCCCACCAACAGCCACGGCCACCAGCTCACGTCCACCCGTTCGTCGCCCCGATAGAGCAGATCCTCGCCGGACACCTCCGGCCGCAGTTCGAGCCGGGTGTTCGGGAGGTGCTCCTTGAACGACTCGGCCAGCGGCGAGTGCACCTCGCCGACCACCCGCGCCCTGGCCTCGTAGTGGCCCGCGTCCGCCCACATGCCGTCGGTGCGATGTGTGCGCGCGGCGAGGTTGACCGAGAAGTAGACGGGTACGCCCGGCGCCAACAGCGGCGCACCGTCCTTGAGGCCGACCACCCCCACCCCGTCCACCCGCAACCGGGTGACCTGGAGCGGGACCCGGGCCGTGGTCGCCACCAGCCGCAGGCACAACTCGCGGCCCGAGGACAGGTCGAGCCGGGTGTTCGGCGGCACCGGTTGGAACGTCCGGCAGTCCAGCGCGTCCGGCTGCTCGGCCGGCGGCCGCAACCAGGTCGCCTGCACGCCCCGATCCTTGTCCGCCGCCACGATCCGGGCGGCGCTGCGCAGTTGCAGGCCGGTACGGGCCTGGGCCAGGCCGGCGCCCGGGTCGGCCGGGTTGTCGCGCAGGACACGCGTGTCCGGCAACACCCGCTGCAGGGCCGGTCCCGCGCTGCTGTCGCTCGCCAACGGGATCGCGAAGCCCGCGACCGTGCGGCCCTCCTCGCCGAGCCGGTCGAAGTCCTTGCGCAGGTCCGGGCCGACCGCGTCGCGGGCCGCGTCCGAGAGCAGCAGTACCCCGTTCACCGAGTTCGGCGCGGACGTGCGCAGCACGGTCAGCGCCCGGTCGAGCGCCGCGTGCAGATCGGCGGGTTCCGGCGCCCGATTCGCCGGCGGGGCGCCCGCCGGGTCGCCCTCCGACGCGGCACCGGCCTGCGGGGCGGGCAACCGGGCGGCCATCGCGACCGGATCGGCGACCGGTTCGAGGCCGTTGCCGTACTCGGTCGCGGTGGTGTCGAAGCTGATCAGCGAGACCCGATCGAAGGGGGAGAGCCGGCCCAGGAACGTGGTCGTCGCGCTCTTGACCGCGGCGTAGCGGCCGGTGCGCCTCATCGACTCCGAGGCATCGACCAGAATCACGTAGTTCGCCCCCTCCCGATCGGCGCCCAGGCTCGCGATCAGCCGCTCGGCGCCGTACGGATCGGGTGGTTCGGCGGCGATCGCCGAGGCCGGCCGGCCGACCGCCGCGGCGTCGTGCGCGGGGGCCGCGGCCCACAGCGCGAGCAGGGTCAACACCACCGCGACGGCGAGCGCGCGCGGCCCCTCGCCGTGTTTGAGCGCGGCCCGCAGTTGTTTCAGGTGGCGGCGGAACGCGTCGAACTCGTCCTGTTCGCGCTCGACGATCAGCAGTGCGGCCTCCGGCCCCCAACTGTGCGCGGCGATCAGCACCCGGATCGCCCGCAGTTCCTCGCGGGCCCGGGCCGAGGTCGGTCCGCGGGCGGTCAGTTCGCGTTCCAGGTGGGGCAGCAGCAGGTCGCGTTCGCGGTCGCTCGCGCCCTGCCACCAGCGACCGACCTCGTGCACGTACAGGTCACGGCGCGCCCGGGCCGGGCCGTCGACGATCTCGCCCGCCCATACCCGGGCCGCCGCGTCGGCGTCCGCCCCGCGCAGCGCGTCGCGGAACCAGCCGCTCGCGGCGCGCGCGGCCAGTTCCGGGCGGGCCCGGGCGACCGCCGCCCACCACGCATTGTCCAGCCCGGGCAGTTCGGCGAGGCGGGCGTCGGCGAGCACCGCGTCCGCGACCGCGGCGGTGACCGCCGGATCGCCGGCCCGGACCAGTTCGCCGAGCAGTTCGGCGGTGACCGGCACGGCACGCAGCAACGCGGCGATCCAGCCGGCGAACCGCCCCCGGGCGACCGGCTCGTGCCGCAGCGCCAGCAGGTCCGCCGCGACGTACGGCCCGTCCGCGGGCGGGCCGCCCAGCGCGAGCCGCAGCACGTCGGCGCGTACCCGGGCCGCGACCGGGGCTCCGGCACCCAGCGGGGTCTCCAGGAGTGCGGCCAGGCCCTGGGCGGCCGGATCCGCACGGCGGTCGGTGAGCGGGACCAGCGTCGGCCACAGGTCGTGCAGGACGGCGGCGATCGTGGCGGGGTCGGTGTGCCCGGCCACCCGCAGGGTGAACACCGCCTCGGCACTGGGTATCTCGGCCGTCCGCAACCGCTCGCCCGCCAACAGCGCGTACGGCGCGAGCCATTCGGGCGCGCGGTCGTCCCACGGCCGGATCACCTCCAGCCACGCGCGCAGATCCGTGCCCGAGGTGTCCAGGAGTCGGCGCAACACCACCGGGTGGTTCCACAGCGCGTCGTAGAGCGCGGGCACGTCCGTGGTCGGCGTCGGGCCCAGCAGTCGGCACAGGTCGGCGACCAGCGCCTCCGGCGAGACCGAATCGGCATCGGCCCGGCCGGCGACGTCCGTCGCCGGGTCCGGGCCGCGCGGGTCCGGGCCCCGCGAGTCCGGGCCCCGCGAGGCCCGCAGCGCGGTGCCGGCGGGCGGGGTCGCACCGGCCAGTAGCGGTGGGACCGGGCCGAGCAGGACGTGCACCAGCCGATCCCCCCGGCCCGCCGCCACGGCCGTGTTCCAGCCGACCGCCAATCCCGCCGGCCGGGCCCGCAGCGCGGCGGCCATGTCCCGGGTCACCTCGTCGCCGTCCTCCGCCCGCCAACGCTCGGCGATCGGCGCGGCCAACGTGGTGTCCCCGCTCAACAACCGGTCCAGGATCGACGCGGGGCGGACCGCCACCGCCGGTGCCCGTGCCGCGGCGGCACCCACGAACTCCGCGGCCGAGCGCCGCCCGTCGGCGCCCTCGCCGTCCCCGGCGGCCCGGGCACCCGCCTCGGCGAGCAGCCCGAGCAGGTGGTCCCCGGCGGCGGGCGTGCCGGGTTCGTGCAGCGTCGCGAGCGCGGCGATCAGCGGGTCGAGCCCCACCCGGCGGCGCAGCGTGGTCAGTTCGCCCAGGTAGGCACGGGCCGCGGGCAGGTCGGGCAGGTCGGGCATGCCGTCCAGGGCGACCCGCACGGTGCCGGGCGCGGGCACCCGGCCGAAGGCCAATCGGGGTCGCAGTCGCCCGGTGGCGCCCATCGAGGTCGCGAAGCGCAGCCCGGCGCGGCAGCCGTACGGCAACAACGCGGCCACCCGGTCCAGGAGTTCCAGCCGACCCCGGGTGTCCAGGCGCTCCGCGCCGGTGATCACCACCGGGCCGGCCAGGACCGCGGCCGCGACACCCGCGAGCCATTCGAAGTCGCCCGCCCGGACGCCGACCTCGGCCGGCGAACCGGGCAGCCGCACCCGCAGCGGTCGCTCCCGGTCGGTGGGCAGTTCGATGCCGCGAAAGGCGAGCCACAGTGCGGTGTAGCCGGCCGCGGCGGCGGCGATCTCGGCGTACGGCGCGGTGAAGTAGCGAACCCCGTCCGTATCGCGCAGGGTCATCGCGACGAACGGGTCCTCGCGTCCGGTACTGGTCAGGCCCACCCACCCGGGCGGCGCGTATTCGTCGAGGGTGGGTCGCACCAGCCGCTCGAAGTGTGCCCGCCGTTCCGGCCCCGCGCTGCACGCCGGCACCCGACCGTCGTGGTACCAGGCCCAATGCGCCCGCAGCGTGCCCGCGGTCTCGCGGGGGCGGTCGTGTCGGTCGGTCGCGTCCACGTGGGCCCTTCTGTGCGCGGGGTGCCGGTCGGGATCGGGAGTCGGTCCGCCCGCCGGGGGTTCAGCCGGGCGGGCGGGGCGGTCGGTGGATCGCTTGCTGGTCCGGTTTCGGTTGTTCCCCGGGAATGGTCGTCGTGATCCTCCCGCGTTCCCCGTTCTGCGGATCCTCGGCCCGGGCACAACCCTGCGACTCCGGGGTCGGCGAGTCGTCCTCGGCCCGGGCCGAGGGCTCCGGCTCCGCGCCGTACGGACCCGACTCGGCCCGGCGGAAGGACGTCGGCTCGGTCGGCACGTCGTCCCCGGTCCGGATGCCTGCGCCGGCCGTTTCGTAGGGCAGCGGATCCGTGTGCTCCACCGGCCTCGGTCGGCTGCGCACCCGAACGCACACGCCGTACAGCATGGTGCTCTCGCCGATCCGCAGCCGGCGCCGGGACGTGCTCGTTCGGCCCTCGTGTTCGTGTCGTGCGGTGATCGTCACCCCCCGACCGGCTCGGGGCCGGCGTCCCCGGGCCACGAAGGACGTGGTCGCGCCCTGGAGCAGTGGGTGGTTGTGTTGCCACTCGTGGCGCATGCCGCGGAGCCGGCGCGTGGCGGCCTCGGGGAACCGATACGACTCCTTGTAGTCCAGGGTCAGTTCGATGGACACGTCCTTGGGGAACAGCCGCCAGAACGTGGTCGCCGCCGCGGCGGTGAGCGCGAGCCCCACCGCGAGCCAGACCCAGATCGACCAGTCGACCGAACCACGCACGGCGCCGGTGTAGGCGAGCCCGCCACCGCGCAGTCGGGACACCACGTACGGACCGTCGGCCTGCAGGAGATCGGCGAACTCGGCGGCCTGCGTGGCCGACACGGTGCCGAGCAAAGTGGCCTCGGCCTCGTATCCGGTCGAGGTGGCGAACGCATCGGATCGGGTGCGATCGTGGGCCCGGAGAGTGACCGGGACATGGGCCGGGATGCCCGGTTCCAACGTGATCGAGGTCGGCAGTCCGCTGTTCAGGGCCGGGTCGTCGATCTGCAGACCGGAGACGGTCACCCGGATGTGCAGCGCGCTCGACGTCAGGGTCAGACACAGCGTGGTGGGCCGGGACAGATCGACCCGTTGCACCGGGGCGGGAGCGGCACCCGCACAGGCGGCCGCATCGGGACGCACGCCGCGCACGGGTACGGGCCCGGGTCCGAACTCGGCCCGGACCGTCGCGCCCTGATCCACCCTGATCAGCGCGACGCCCTTGCGCTTGCGCGCGTCGTGTTCGAGGTCGCGCAGTCGGGCGGCCTGTTGGCTGACCGTGCCGCTGAGCGTCTGCGCCTTGGGCAACACCTCGGCGATCAGGTCGACGCCGCGGGCGTTCTCGCCGAGCGGCAGCGCGTAGGCGGCGATCGGACCGCGCTCCTCGACCGCCTTCGCGTACTCCTGCCGCAGGGTGGCCCAGCCGGGGGACTTGGCGTTCGCGAAGTCCGGATTGCCCGGCGCGTACAACTGGGCGTCGGTGAGCACCACGATCGCGGTGGGCGGCAGGTATCCGGCCGTGCGCCGCTTGTCGGCGGCGATGATCTCGGACACCGACACCATCGCGGCGCCGAAGTCGCTCTCCGTGTCGTTCGGCTTGGGCAGTTTGGCCAGGAAGTCGGCGATCGCGGCGGCGCCCTGGGGCGCCGTGGTCAGCGGCAGATGGGTCGTCGTCTTCGCGCCGAACCTGATCACCGAGATCCGGTCGTGGGCGGGCATCGCCAGCAGGAAGTCCTTCAGGGCCGCCTTGGCCGCGTCGTAGTTGCCGTCGTCGAGCATCGAGGTGGAGACGTCGAGCACGACGTAGAAATCGGCCGGTTGGCTGTCCGCGCCCAACTCGTCGAGCAGGCGGCCGGTGGCCACCACCGGGTCGGCGGTCCGCGGATCGTCGGCCCGGCGGGCCGCGGGTGTGGCGGGCGCGCACAGCAGCACGAGCAGGAGGGCGAGCACGAGGGCGAGCGGACCGGGCCGGGACGGTCGGGCCCGACCCTCGGTTCGAACGGCGTGGCTCGACGCGGGCCGGGGCATCGACGAGGGGGTGGCTGCGGACAAAGGTCATCCCTCCTTGGTCGTACGCGTGGCACGCATCGCCAGGATGGGCTCGATGATCCCTTGGGGTCGCGGGCGACCTTCCAGGCGCCCCAGGCTCGAGATGACGTTGTGGCACGCCTCCGGATCGATCCGCTGATTCTCCGGACTGCGGAAGCCGGCCGAGCTGGTCGCGTAGTAGCGGATCCGGTCGAAGTACTGGGCCAGCAACGGCGGCAGGCCGACGGCCGCCCTCCCGAAGGTGCTGCGGCCATCGCACAACCAGCCGAAGAACGCCTGCGGGTCGCGCACCCGCACCCGGCCGTGTCGATCCAGCTTCGCCCACGCGCCCGACCTGGCCTCACGGAACACCTTCGGGGCGTCGATCTTCGAGACGCACACGGCCAGTTCGAGCGGCAACAGGTCGACATCCGGGGCCCGGTCCTGCTGATGGGCGATCGCGCCGCGGAGCAGACGTCCCAGGTTCTCCAACCAGTGCTCGTCCTCGCAGGTCGGATCGAACAGCAGGATCAGGCCGGTGCGGGTGTTCAGATCGTCCTGCACCGCCTGCTGGTTGTCGTCGGTCAGGATCGGCAGTTCGCGCACGTCGGCCACGAACCGGGTGGAATCGGCGAGCCCGCGAAGCAACCGCACACGCGGGAGGCGGCGGAACAGGAAGCGGTACTCCGCCGGCTCGGGCAACCCGGTCGGGAACGCGTAGGGCTCGAACAACATGGCCCGAGCCCTTTCCTGGAACGCCAGGGTGCCCGGGCTGTGGGGCAGCGCCCGCCAACCCGGCGCGTGGTGGCCCGAGTCCGGTCCCTGTTCGACTCGGCGGCAGGATTCCTTGGCGGCTTCCTCGATCATCGCGAGAAAGGTGGTGCGACCCGAGCCCGGCGCGCCCCACAGGGCTATGCGCTTCTCCGGGAGGGTGGCCACCGGCGGATCCTCGGCCGGGTCGGCCGCGGGCGCGATCGGGTCGGTCATCGGCGATCCTCCTTCGAGCCGGCCGGGTCCGCCCCCGGCCGGGCGAGCAACTCGAGCAGCAGCGGCGGACCGCCCGCGTCGGTGGCCGCGCCCAGGCCGAATCGCAGCAGGTCCTCGGGCCTGCTCCGGCCCAGCGTGAAGCACCCGCTCGCGCCCAGCAGACGCCAGGCCTGCAGGGTGCGCCGCCGGGCCCAGGAGTCCAGCGCGCGCGGGTATTCGAGGTCGTCGGTGACCAGCATGTGTCGTACCCGCCGGGCGGCCTGATGTGCCATCAGGTCCACGTCCCAGCGGTAGCCGCCGTGCGCGCGAGCGGGGTCCCGGCCCGCGACATAGGGATGCGGGCCGCGTCGACCGACGGTGATCACCACGGTGGGCCGCTGCGGCGACCAGGCCAGCGCGTTCCCGCGCAACAGCGCGCACAGCCGCTCCAGAGGCGCGGCATACGGATCCACGATCGGCGAGCCGGTCCAGTCCGCGATCGCCGCCCGGGCCGCGGCCGGGTCGGTGAAGTCCACCCGGCGCAGCGGATCGTGGCCGGCCCGCCAGGGTTGCGGGTGATCGTGGTAGCCCACCACACCGGCCCGGCCCCACCGCGCGGCGCCGGCCGTGGGTGCCGCCGCCGCCAGTGCCAACAGCGCCCGGACCAGGTCCAGTCGGGCCTGGGTCCGGTCGGGCTCGCCGCCGAGTTCGACCGCGCACAACAGATCGCAGGTGACCTGCTCGCGCGCCCACCACGGCCGCTGCGTCGCCGGCCCCCGGGTGAGGGGCGCGAGCGGGCGGACCTCGGCGGGCTCCTCGGCCACCTCCCAGGCTGCGCCGCGGCCGGAGTCGAAGAGCAACCGGCCGGGGGTGGGCATCCGTACCGCCAGGCAGACCTCGCCCGGCGGCGCGATCACCTTGACTCGCGCCAGTTCCGACCATTCGCGCGCGTCCGCCGCGTCGGCGACCAACACCGACACCTCGTGCCCGTACGCCGATTCCCCGCGCAACCCGAGGGTGATCTCGGCGAGCGGCGCGGCCTCGGTACCGGGAATGGCGCCGCGTTCGAGCAACACGTCGTGGCGCTCCCGGGCCGGCTCGTTCGCCCGCGGATCGCCGCTGACCAGGTGCAGGGCGTGCCGAACCGGCGCGTCCAGAGCCAACTGCTCGACCAGGACCGCGAGTTCGGTCCCCTCGACGGCGAACGGGCCGCCCCGCAGCACGGCGGCCGGCGGCAGGACCTCGTGCACGATCTCGGCCGCGAGGGCGCACCAGCTCCATTGCGGGCACCGCTCGACCAGTACGAAGGCCCAGGCCCGGCCCGCGAGATCGGCGCTGCCCGACCGTACCTCGGCCAGTTTCCGGCCCCAGTCCTCGCGCAGCGTGCGCCGAGCCCGCCGCCGCAGCGCCTCCGGGGCCTGTGCCGTGCCCACGGCCGGCCTGCGGCCCACCCCGCCGGCCAGGGTCAACTCCCGGACCGCGACGTCCTCGGGCAACCACGGCACCACACTGCGCCACTCCTGACGGACCCGGTTCTCCGCGGGGGCCCGGATGAAGCCGTGGTGGTCGGGCAGCACCCACTGGGTGGTCAGGTGCCGTGTCCCGATCTCCAGGAACAACACCAGGTCCAGTTCACCCGCACTCAACGCGGTGAGCAGGGTCAGCGCCGCCGCCCGACCGGACGGCGCGGCGGATTCGGCCGCCGGGAACTCGGCATCGCGCGGCACGGGCCCGAATCGCACCAACTCGGCCAGGGGCTCGGGCACCCGGCCGTAGCCGCGCGCGTGCGCCACCCGGATCGCCGCCGCGTGATCGAACGCCCGCGCCGCGTCCCGATAGGCGGTGGGCCCGGGCGCCGACGGCGGCCAGCCGCAGCCGGCACACCACCCGGCGGGTTGCAGCAGATCCCAGCAGACGGGGCACACCACATCCACGACTCGGTCCTGGTCGCTCACCGCATCCGAACCCGTCGGACGGCCCGCCCCGATCCGCACATCCGTCGCTGAACTCCCGGCACGAATCCCCCTGTTCGTCCCATCCGGCAGGCCCGTCCCAAGGCTCGCCGACAGTGGAACCACGCTCGTGGCCGCCCACGGCGCCGGCCGGGCAGGCCGGCTCGCAGTGACGACCACTTACCCGCAGTGGCCGATCGTAGTCCCGTGCGTGGCCGAGTCGTGGCGTTTCCGTCGGGTTGTGATCGGACCTCCGCGCACGCGTGATCCGGGCGTCGCTCAGTCGACCGTCACCGGCACTTCCAGCGCCGTCACCGGCCCTTCCAGCGCGGTCACCTTCCCGTCGAAGCCGGCCAGGATCAGTTGCCCGTGCGCGCCGCCGGCCACCGACACCCCCGTGGCGGAACGAATTTCGGCCAGCCGTCGACCGGTGTCCGCGTCGTAGGTGCGAATCCCCCCGGCGGCGCCGGCGACATGCACGAGCGGGCCGACGGCGGTCACCCGCAACTCGGGTTGCGGCTCGTCGACGGCGCGCCAGAGCACCGCGCCGGTCGCCGCGTCGAGCGCGTACACGAACCCCTCCGCGGTCGCGACCAACACCCGCCCGTCCGCGAGTTCGGGCGCGGTCAACACCCCACCGGCGAGCTCGGCGGTCCACGCCGCCTCCCCCGTCTCCCAGTGCAGGGCGGTGACACCGCGCAGCGCGAGCGGAACATAGATGCGTTCCCGGTCCGCCGCGGGAGCACCGTGCACGGCTCCGGACGGTTGGGCGATCCAGCCCTCCTCGTGCTCGCGCCCCGCTTGCCAGGCGCGCACCCGCCCGCTGCGTTCGAGCACCGCGAGCCGGTCACCGGCGGTGCACACCCCCACCGGTTCACTCGCTCCCGCCGACATCCGGGTGCGCACGCCCGACTCCGGGTCGCCGAGCACGGTGACCGCGCCGTCCAGGGTGGCCGCGAAGACGGCATCCGCGCCGACCGGTGCCAGCGCCGCGACGGCGCCCGTCCCGGCCCGGATCGCGACCCCGCGCCACGCCCCGGTCGCCAGGTCGAACCTGCGCACATGGCCCGATCCCCCGCCCACCCACACGAGCCCGGGGGTGACGGTGGGGGCACACCACACCGGTTCACCCACCGTGGTGCGGTGTCGGAACACGCCCGTCAACGAGTCGATCAGGGCCACCCCACCCGCCGTGTCGACCACCACGACCAGCCCGTTCACCAGGAGCGGACGTGCTCGGATCCACTGATCCAGCGAGTGGGTCCACCAGTGGGTGATGTCCTTGCGTCGCCACAACATCGGCCCGTCGGCCCGGGCCGCCAGGCGGCTCGCGGCCTGTTGGTAGTCGGGTCCCAACCCGTGCAGCAGCGCCGCGCCGACCCGGGCCAGCGGGCGACTGTGCGGGCCGATCAGACCGACCGGGAGCGGCTCGCGCGCGGTGAGCAGGTCGTGGAAGTCGAATTCGACCCGGCCGAACCGATCGTCGATGAACTGCGCGACCCGAAAGTAGACCTCCAGGGCCGATTTCCGGCTCATCCCGCTCAGCAGCGTCTCGCGCACGCCCACGTCCAGGTCGTACAGCTCGTCGTCCGCTCTCGCCTCGGTCACCCGGTCGCGGGAGGCGACGAGCAGACCGCTGAGGAACACCTCGGCCGCGAACGCCGGATCCTCCGCCGCCAACACCGAGGACTGCACCACGCGTACGGTCGCGAGACTGATCGGCGCGGCGGCCAGCTTGCCGAGCAGTTCGACGGCGGTGGCGGACGCACCGGCCCGGAAGTCGGCGAGCCGCGCCGCCGGGGTGCGTGTGTCCTCGGGAGGTACGAACGCCGGTTCCGCGGCCTCGGGCCGACGCCGCGGATCGAGCACCCACGCGGGGTTGGCGAACTCGCTGCCGCGCTCGTCGGTGATCATCCGCGTCCACCGGGACAATTCGCTCCACCGGCCGGACCGCCGGTCCGGCGGGTCGCCCGGGCGCAGGCCGTCCGGATGCACGCCGATCACCGGGATCGCGACCCGTTCGTGCGAATACGTCCAGCGCTTGCCGTGCCGGACCCGAAAGGCCGACCGGCGTGCCGGGCCGGTGCCCTGGCTGCGAAAGACGACCGGGGTCAGCGGAATACGCGAGCGTTCCCACCACCGACGGGGCAGCAGGTTCAAGAACACGACCGGCCCCTGCTTGGCCCAGGTCGCGAGCATCGCCGCGGTGCCCGGATCCGACCACGCGCGACCGACGCCGTCGCTGATCACCATGATGATCCGCCGCCCGGCGACACCCACGGGCGCGGCGCTGCGACTGGTGGTCCCGATCGGCGTTCGCAACACCGCGCGGCCGTCCACCTCGGTGTCCAGCGACCAGGTCCGTACCGCGCGAAAGGTGCCGTTCCCGTCCAGCAGTCGGGCGAACTCGGCGAGCAGCCGGCGCCACGGGTCGAGCGAGGCCGCGCTGTCCACGACCAGCGCGAGTTCGAACCAGCGCTCCCGGGCCGGCGCGAGGACCGGCACGATCAGGTCGGTCAGCGCGGCGTGTTCGGCGGTCGCGTCCTCGTCCACCACCACCGAGTTCGGCGCGGCGCCGAACTGTCTCAATCGGCGCAGCAGTCGGGCCAGTTCGAGCCGATCGGGGAGCACGAACGCGGCCGGCGCGGGCGCTTCGCCGAGCCACTCCGGCAGCCGCAACCCGGCCGCGCGCGAGCCGCTGCCGATGCCGTCGGGCGCCTCGTCGGTGCCGGATTTCACGGTGTAGCCGGAATGGGTGTCCGGGCCGGAGGCATCCGCGGCCGAGCCGGCCGCCGTCTCCGGCCCCGGCACCCGTGGTGGCGGGATGCCGACCGGCGGCCCGCTCGGTATCTCCGGGGGCGGGCCGGGCTCGGGCGCGGAGGTGGGCACGGGGACGACCGGGGGCGGCTCGGCCCGGTCCGCCCGGTGGCGCTCGTTCGGCGCGCCGACGACCGCGCGCATCCAGGCCCAGTCCAGGATCGAGTCGACCGTGACCCCGTCGGGGTCCGCTTCGGCCATCGCTCACCCCTCGTTCAGGTCGTGGAACAGGAGAGTGGCCAGGAGATCGTTGTCCAACGACTGCCCGGCGCAATCCGGTTGATCCTCGACCTGGGCGCGGAACTGGAGGGCGTTGAGCAGTTGATCGGGTGGAAAGAGGCATCCGTCGTTGCGTTGGGCCCGGTTCAGGTAGTCGTCCAGCAGGCGTTCGTCGATCCGCACGCGGTCGTCCAGCCGGCTCCGGGCGATTCGCAGCAGCACGTCCCGTTGCGGCAGCTTGAGATGCAGGGGCACGCAGCGCCGTCGAAACGCCGCCGAGAACGCCCGCTCGCCGTTGCTGGTGAGGACCACGATCGGAAAGGCGGCGCATTGCACCAGACCGTTGCGCACCTCGACCGAATCGCCGAAGTCGCCGTCGTACGGCGTCACTTTCGCGGTATTCAGTCGGGCCCGGCGCAATTCGGGTATCTCGAAGGCACCCGTCTCGAAGACGTGCAGCAGGTCGTTGGGCAGGTCGACGTCGCCCTTGTCGATCTCGTCGATCAACAACACGCGCGGTCGGGGCCGGCGCAGCAGGGCGTCGCCGAGCGGGCCGAGTCTGATGTAGCTGCCGATATCGTCGCCGGCATCGCGGCCGGCGTCCGCGCCGGCGTCCCGCCCCTGCTCCCGGGCATCGCGTGCGTCGAGTTCGCCGGCGGTGCCGCCGCCCCGCGCGGCGTTCAGGCGCAGATTCATATCGTGCAACCGACCGAGCACGTCGTACTCGTACAGTCCCTCGCGCAGCGTGGAACGACTGGTGATCCCCCAGCGGAGCACCGGCCCCAGAGCCAGCCGGGTGGCGATGCTCTTGGCCAACGTGGTCTTGCCGGTACCGGGGTTCCCGGTCACCAGGAGCGGGCGGCGCAGATAGATCGCGGCGTTGACGAGGTTGTAGACCGTCGGGTCGCCGTAGAACTCGCCCGAATACGGCTCACCGGGTCGATCACCGGGGAGCTTCGCGTCGGCCGCGACCTCCGGCCCGGTGTCGTTCGTGCCGAAGCTGCGCCAGGGTGGCGGGTCGGGAAGCGGGATCGGATCGGTCTCGCCGGCCGACCGGGCGTCGTGACCGTTGTCGCCGCGATAGACCCACCACGGCGCGGGCGGGCCGTCCGCACCGACGACACTCGCGGCGTTCGCGTCCGGTACCGACTCAACCATGCCGTGTCCCCTTTTCCACCAAGACGCTGTTCAGCCGTCCCGTACCGGCCCATGGACACCAGCCCGGGTCGTCGAACAGGAGCACGACTCGTTGCGATGACGGTCCATCGTCATTAAGGGTGTGCCGCAGGCGCATCACAACGGAAGGCAATCCGCCGAGCGTTTGCTTCTCCGCCTCCAGCGTTCGGTGCAGGAGGTTTCCCACATCGGCGCCGGGACAGGGGGCGTTCGCGCCGTTCGTGCCGGTGCAGTCGCCGGTGCACGTCGTCCCGTGTGTCCACACCAGCGCCCATTTTCCGCGATCGAGCTGGTACTCGACCCGCCCGCGCCGATCCGGGTGGTGCTCCCATCGGTAGTCCTGGAAAAAGCCCACGGCCTCCCCGGGGCAACGCTCCAGGCGGTCACCGCAGTGGTGTCGGTTCAGGTGCGCCAGTGCGGGCCCCGAGCGCAGGTGCAACGATTCGGTCCACGTGGCGTAGTGCATCGGCCGGGCGACCCCGTGTCGCAGGATCGGCCTGAGCACGAGTTCGTGGTGCTCGCCGAGCACGAAGACCTGCTCGCCGTCACCGGCATCGGCCAACTCGAAGGGCTCGTTGAACAGTTCGGTCGGCAGCACGACCTGGAGTCGCGCCTGGGCGACCGAGGTCCATTGGGCCCACACCGCCCGATAGAACTCGACCAGGTAGGGCACCAGTCGATCGCGGGGCAGGTCCGCCCCGGACGGCAGGCCCTCGGGCAGCGCGAAGCGGTCGGCGCCGACGTAGAACAGCGGCTCCGCGTCGTATCGGACCAGCCTCGGGTCGTCGGGCGACTGGTCGTTCTCCCGGATGAACACCACCAGGGTCAACGGTTGACGTTCGGCTACGTCGGCGGGCCGGAAGTCTTCGATGTCGCGGCCCTTGAGTCGCTCCGCCCATTCCGCCACCCACGTCTGCTCGGACCGCACGTACAGCCACTCCAGCAGGTACCGAATCGGATGTTCGCCCGTCGGAGCCGCGAGCGCCATCAGTGCCGTCGCCCACTCGACGGGATCCTCCTCGACGAAGACGCCCGGGGGAACCCCTTGCTCGCGGAGGTAGGTGCGCAGCAGTTTCTGCTCGTCCGCGCCGATCCGGGCGCCCCGCAACGCGGAGAGCAGGCGGCTGCCGTCCGCCTCGAACCGCCGGTCCGGGTCTCGTTCGACCGCGCGCCAGTCGGTCGTGTTCGGTCCGCGATACAGCATCGACTGGGTCAGGCGCCGGCCGCCGGGAACGGACCGTACGAGCCTGGTGTCGATCGTCTCCGACATGATCCGGAACCGGCGCTCGGTCAGTGCGTCCGGGCCTTCGGCCCGCAACTCCTCGATCAGGGCTCGGGTGAAGATCGCCTCGTCCGCCATGCGGCGCGCGAATTGCCCCTCGCCCGCCGCGAAGGCCGCGGAAAGACGTGCCTTGCCCGACTTTTTGACCGGCTCCTCCTTGAGCACGTTCACCACCGTGCCCTGCGCGTCGGCCCGGTCGTCGGCGCACACCTCGAACACCGCGAACTGGTCGATCCGACAGGCCACCGAGGTGAATCGGGACAGCAGATCGTCGACGTCGATCGCCCGCTGCCACGGTTGCGGGAAGCCGGGCACGTGATAGGCGGGCAGTTCGAGCCGCCGTCTGCCCGCGTTGCGGTAGCCGTGGCCCGCCCAGTGCAGCAGGAAGCGGTCGCCGTCGCGCCAGTCGACGGGCGCCCGGTCGATCGCCGCTTCGAAGTGCATGGACGTCAACTCGCCGGGCGAGCCGCCTGGACCGAGCAACACCGAGTGCTCGCCGACCAGTTCGGCCAACCGCTCGGCGACCGGCTCGGACGCCGCGGCGATCGAGGCGAGCACGGTGATGTGCTCGCGCTCCGCCGCACCGGTCTCGGTCAGCCACTGCACGAGTTCCAGCGTCTGGGCCGGTGCACCGGGCAGGTCGCCCGGGCTCCCGGCATGCTCGGGATAGTGCTCGACGCAGACCAACAGGGCGTGCGTCGTCACCGGCCGCCCCGCACCACACGTTCGATCTCCGTGTACAGCTCGTCGCACTTCCAGTAGACACCGTGCGCCTGCGGAAACGGGCGCCGTACCCGTACCTCGACATCGTGCACCGCGTCGGCGAAGACCGGGTGGGCCCGGAAGGACAACCAGTCGCGCGCGTTCCAAAGGTTGATCCACGGAATCGACGGGGACCTGGGCGGGCCGCTCGTCGCGGGTTGCGTGGCCAGCGCGCCGAGGGCGCCGAAGTAGCCGATCTGGGAGCCGGCGGTGATCAGTGCGCGCACCTGGGGCAACGGGTATCGGGGTTGGTACGGTTCGCTCGCCGACCGCGCCTGGGTCAGCGTCTCGAACGAGGCGATGCCGCCGAGCGAGTGTGCGAGCACCACGACCGGTCCCCGAATCCGGGCGATCCGCGCCGCGAGGTAGGCGCGCAGGTTCTCCCCGTGGGCCTGGTAGTACAGGATGTCGCCGATCGCGGGCACGCTGCCGCCCAGGGTGCCCCCGCGCAACAGGCTCTGCAGCGGCCAACTCGCGTACATCAGGCTGCCCTTGAGCGCGCCGGAGATCCGCCCGCCCGCCGCATCGCCACCGCAGGCGTCCCGCACCGCCGCGACGAGCAGGCCGCGCCACTCCACCGGCCACGGACCCGGTCCGTCCGCCCGACCGGCCAGGGCCTGGCCGAACGCCCCCACCACGGCCCGCCCGATCACGTCGTAGTCGGCGGACGCGGCGAGCACGTCCGCCGCCGCCTCGAACTCGACCGACTCGGCGACCCGCCGGGCCGCCGTCGTGAACGACTCGCCCCACTCGGCCGGCCCACCGGGCAACACGTCCGCGAGCGCGGTCTCCACCACCGCGTGCCGCACGGCCCAGCGCAGGTCGTCGCCGGCCTCGGAGCGCCGCAGGGCGCCGGCCTGGGCCCGCGCCTCGGCCACGGCGCGCAACTCGTGCAGGGGGTCGACCTCCAGGGTCGCTCCCAGGCGCAGGTCGGCCTCCTCCGGATCGACCTCCACGGCCCGGCCGGGTTCCTCGGGGTCGGCGATGCCGATCAGGGTGCGCAGCGTCGGCGACACCTCGACGCCGCACGCCGCGCCCCAGTCGACCGCTTCCACCGCTACGCCCGGCAGCCGCTCGGCGACCTTCGCGGTGACGGTGCGCACCGCCGCCGAGTCGGCGATTTCCCGCACGCCGGTTCCGTGCACGAAAACAATCGTGGTCATGGGCTCCCCCGGATACGCAGTCGATCCGCCCTTGCCCGCCGTACGTTAGTGATCCAACCGACCCGATGGAGTCACTTCCGGCGCCGTCCCACCCGATCCGTCAACTCGTGCACGCGGGAACCTGTTTGCTCAGGTCGCCGCCGCTCTCCAGATATATCGCGGGCACGTAACCGGTCTTGCCCTCCACGTCGATCTGCGCCCAGGTGCGGCTGGAGGAGCCCGCGTAGTAGGCGATCGAGCCCTCCGCATGGCAGTTCGCCCGGACCTGGGTGCCGGTCTTGATCTGCACGACCTTGTCCGACTGGTACGACGTGCCCTTGTACATCACCAGCCAGCCGCCGGTGTGCACGGTCGCCGCCACGGAACCGGGCCTGGGCCCGGCCCCGCTCTGCCCGGTACCGGAAGTGGCCTTGCCGGTGCCGGACTTGCCCGGGCTCGGCGTGGCCGACGAGCTCTTGCTCGAACCGGTACCGGCCGTCTTGGTCTTCTTGTCGCCCGAACCGCCGCCGTCCACCGTGAGCAGTGCCACGAAGAAGACGATCACCAACAGGATCAGTCCGCCGACCACCATCAGGATCCGGACCGGATGCCGACTCAGCGCGTTCAATCCGAACCGTCCACGCGGCGGCCCGCCGATGGGCGTCGGGGTGGAGAAGAACTCCACCCGCCTCCGGTTGTCCATACGACCCCCTGCGTCCCCGTGTCGCCCGATATGCACGTGTCGGGACGAACCCCTCTCGGACGAGAGAGGTATGCCCACAATGACCATCAGACACCAACGACGCGCGCCAGACGTCTTAACGAGCGCATAAATCGACCGCTACGGCGTCGGGACCCAGTCCACCCGGCCCGCGAGCAGCACGTAGCCCACGAACGCCACGATGTCGATCAGCGCGTGCGCCACCAGCAACGGCATCACCCGACCCCAACGCTTGTACAGCAGGCAGAACACGCCGCCCATCACGATGTTGCCGAAGAACCCGCCGATGCCCTGATACAGGTGGTACGAGCCGCGCACCACCGCGCTGATCGCCACCGCCTTGACCCACGGCACCTCCAACTGCCCGAGCCGGCGCAGCAGATAGCCGAGGACGATCACCTCCTCCAGGGCCGCGTTCTGGATCGCGGACAACACCAGCACCGGAATCCGCCACCACACGTCCGGCAGCGTGGTGGGCACCACGGTCAGATTCGCCCCCGCCGCGTGCGCGCCCAGGTACAGCGCCAGCCCCGATCCGCCGATCGCCGCCGCGACCCCCGCGCCGCGACCCAGGTCCCACCACGGCCGGGTCCGGTCGACCCCGAGCACCCGCAGCGAGTGGCCCTCGCGCATCAGCAGGTGCGCGACCAGGAACACCGGCACCAGCGCGGTGGCGATCCCGAACAGTTGCCAGGCCAGGTCCAGCCACGGCCGATCGAGCGCCCGGGAGCCGTTGAGCACCGCGGCCTTGTGCCCCAGGCCGCCCGGCGCGGTCAACGAGCCGAGGAAGGAGATCAGCGAGGAGACCCCGGAGGCGCCCAGGGACAGGGCGAGCACCAGCACCACTTCCGAGCGCAGCACTCGGCGCCGGGGCACGGTGGGGGTCTCGACGGACTCGGGCTCGGTGATCACCCGCACACGTTACCGAGCGCGGATAAGCCCGCCGTCAGCCCACGGGCCACGTGTGCACGGCGTCCCCGCCGCGCATGTGTTCGGCGTAGCGCAGGGTCATCGCGCGCAGCGCCTCCAACCGGTCCATGCCCTTGGTGTCCCGATAGTGGTGGTACTGCGCGCTCTGCCAGGTCGCCCCGTTGGTGCGCAGTCGGCAGCGCTGCTCGATGATGCCCAGGTACTCGTCCCGCTCGCGCGGATCGATCCCCCACCGGTCCAGGCCCTCGTAGGCACGCGGCAAAAGGTCCTCCAGCACCAGTTCGGTGACCGGGACGGTGCCGTGGCCCGGCCAGTTCAGCCGCGCGTCGATTCCGTACCGGGCACCGGCGTGGAAGTTCTCGGTGGCGACCTCGAACGGCATGCGTTCCCAGACCGGATGCTCGTCGTCCACCAGCGAACGCACCACGCCGTAGTAGAACGCCGCGTTGGCCATGATGTCGACCACGGTCGGCCCGGCCGGCAACACCCGGTTCTCCACCCGCAGATGCGGTTTGCCGCGGGCCACGTCGTAGACCGGGCGATTCCAGCGATAGATCGTGCCGTTGTGCAACTTGAGTTCGCGCAGGTGCGGGACGCCGCCGCGGTCCAGCGCCTCGATCGGGTCCTCGTCGTCGCAGATCGGCAACAACGACGGGAAGTATTTGAGGTTTTCCTCGAACAGGTCCACCACCGAATCGATCCAGCGTTCGCCGAACCAGGTCAGCGGTCGCACACCCTGCGCGATCAGTTCCTCGGGGCGGGTGTCGCACGCTTGCTCGAACAGGATCGGACGGGTCTCGCGCCACAACTCGCGGCCGAACAGGAACGGTGAATTCGCCCCGATTCCGCACTGCACCCCGGTGATGGATTGCGCCGCGTTCCACAGCGCACCGAAATTTTTCGGGGTGACCTGGAGGTGGAACTGCACGGACGTACAGGCGGCCTCGGACACAATCGTGGAGGACGTCGTGTCGAGCCGCTCGACGCCTCCGATATGCAGCCGTATGTCCTCCCCGCGGGCATTGAGGATCTGATCGTTGAGCAGAGTATAGCGGGCGTTGTCGGATATCGTCTCGAACGCCATGTGGGCATCGGTCAGGGTCGGCAGAATACCGATCATCACGATTCGCGCATCGAGTTCCGCGGCCTTGCGGTCGGCGTAGTCCAAACTCGTCCGCAGTTCCTCCACCAATTCGGAGAACACCGGCCCGGTAAGCCGGTGCGGCGGAATGTTGACCTCGATGTTGAACAGACCCAACTCGGTCTGGAAATCCGGGCTGGCGATCCGGCGCAACACCTCGGCATTGCTCATCCGGGGTCGGCCGGCGGCGTCGGCCAGGTTGAGTTCGATCTCGACGCCCATGAGTTTGCGAGCGCTCTCGAACCGGTCCTCGTCCAGCATGCGCTGCAGTGTTTCCAGACAGCGGCGCAACTTGTGCCGGTATCGCTGCCGATCGGATCGGCTGAACTCGGTGACCTCGACCTTTTCGCCCATGAATGCCCCTCCCCCGTGTACCCGACTCCCGCGGAGCCGGTCGAGTGATCGCAATCCGGTACCTGCCGGATCGGGACGACCTGATCGTTCCCGCCGACGTTCTCCCAAACCGATGCATCGGGCCGACATTGGGAACATTACCGATCGACCGTGACGAATCACAGGGGAACCGCAGGGCCGGCAATCACGTCACTGATCACATCGAGGAAGCACCCACCGGTCGATCTTCACCGCTTGCCGGTGATCACCTAGGGTGTCCTCTTGCCGTGGCGGGCGTAGCGAGATCTTGGGGGTTGCCGTGCGGGAGTCGGTTCGGGCACTGCCGATACAGGGACTGCGTTTCCAGGTCGTGATCACGATGATCTCGATACTCGTCTGCGGTGCCCTCATCTGGAATGTCGGCAATGCCGGCCGGTGGTCGGAGGCCGCCGCCTCACCTCGGGCCGCGAATGCGCCCAAGGAGATACAGGCCCCGCCGCTGCCGCCGGGCAACCCGAACGCCCTGGAGCCGGCCACCCCGCCCGCCGCTCCGCCGCCCCCGGTGGATTCCACCCTGGTCTCCAAGGTCAAGGGCGAGGGCAAGCTGGTCGCGCTGACCCTGGACGACGGGCCGTGGCCGGAGTGGACCGACCGGGCCCTCTCGCTGCTGGCCCAGTACGACATCAAGGCCACCTTCTGCATGGTGGGCCAGCAGGCCAAGGACCACCCCGACCTGGTCCGCAAGGTGGTCGCCGCCGGCCACGGGCTGTGCAACCACAGCATGACGCACGACATCAACCTGAAGAAGCGCACGCCGGACGAGATTCGCGGCCAGATGCAACAGACCCTGGACTGGATCCACAAGGCGTCCCCGGGCACCCCCGTGCGCTGGTTCCGCGCGCCGGGCGGCAACTGGTCCGACGAGGTGCGCCAGACCGCCGCGTCGCTGGGCATGGGCTCGTTGCACTGGACGGTGGACACCAACGACTGGCAGAAGGCCGGCGTGGACAAGATGCTGCAGAACGTCCACAGCCAACTGGGCCCGCGCGGCATAATCCTGTGCCACGACGGCGGCGGCGAACGCAGCCAGACGATGGCCATGCTGGAACGCCTCCTCCCCGAACTCAAGTCCGCCGGTTACACCTTCGTCATCCCGTAGCCCCCCAACGCCGGCCCGGCCGGCGTGCGGCCACCACCCGACGACAAGCCCGGACCCACCGACCCGCTCCGGCGTTTGCGGACACCGCCCGACGGCAACCCTCACGCTCCCCGACCCACTCCGGCCCGTCCGGCGTGCGAAGACACCACCCGACGGCAACCGCACGCCCCCAACCGCCCCGGCCCGTACGGCGTTCGAGGAAACCCGCACCCGCGCCGACCCCCGTCCGGCCCAACCGCGCCCATCGGGCACGTGTGTCCGGGCGCCCACCGGGCATGTGTGCCAGGCCCGCACACCCCGCACCCCGGGAGGCCGCCCGATCGACGCCGCCTTGGCCCTCGTGCTGCTCGTGCTGCTGATCGCCGGCAACGGCATGTTCGTCGCCGCCGAGTTCTCCCTGGTCACCGTCGAGCGCGGCAACGTGGCGGCCCGGGCCGAGGCCGGCGATCGAGGTGCGGGCCGGGTGCTGGGCGCACTGCGCACCCTGTCCTTCCAACTGTCCGGCGCCCAGTTGGGCATCACGCTCACCTCGCTGATCGCCGGCTACCTCGCCGAGGCGGCCTTTCGACTGCCCAGGTTCACCGCCCTGGTCCTGGCCTCCGGGTTGCAGATGCTGCTCGGCGAACTCGTGCCCAAGAACGCCGCGATCGCCCGCTCGCTCGGCGTCGCCCGGGTCGCGGGCCCGTTCCAGGTCGGCTTCTCCCGGCTGTGCCGCCCGCTGATCGTGTTCCTCAACGGCTCGGCCAACTTCTTCGTGCGCCGGCTCGGCATCGAGCCGCAGGAGGAGCTGGGCTCGGCCCGCTCGCCCGACGAACTGGGCCAACTGGTCCGGCACTCGGCCCGCGCCGGGGTGTTGCCCGTGAACACCGCCCGGGTGCTGCACCGGACGCTGCGCTTCGCCGACAAGCAGGCCGCCGAGGCGATGACCCCGCGCACCGAGCTGGTCACCCTGCCGGCCGACGCGTCGGTGGGCGAACTGCTGGACACCGCCCGCGCGTGCGGCCACAGCCGGATCCCGGTCCGCGGTCAGGACCTGGACGAGATCGTCGGCGTGGCGGTGCTGCGCGACGCGTTGCGGGTCCCGGCCGCCGATCGGGCGGACACCCCGCTCGCCCGGATCGCCCGCGCCCCGGTCCTGGTGCCGACCTCGCTCGACCTCAAGCGGGCGGTCGAACGGCTGCGCGAGGGTCGGACCCAGTTGGCGATCGTGGTGGACGAGTACGGCGGCACGGCCGGCGTGCTCACCGCCGAGGACCTCGCCGAGGAGCTGGTGGGCGACCTCGCCGACGAGCACGACCCGGCGGACGAGCCGGACGCGCCGCCGCAACGGGTGCCCAGCTCGCGCGTGTTGCGGTTGTCCGGCCTGCTGCGCACGGACGAGGTCGAGGAGGCCAGCGGCTGGCGGTTGCCGGAGGGCGACTACAGCACCCTGGCCGGGTTGATCCTGGCCCGGCTGGGTCGACTGCCCGAGGTCGGCGACCACGTGGACGTGGACGGCCGACGGCTGACCGTGGTGGCGATGGACCGGCACCGGATCGACGAGGTCGAGCTGCGCACGGAGGTCGACTCGTGATCGGCGACCTGCTGCTCTCCCTGGTCCTGCTCGCGGCCAACGCCTTCTTCGTCGGCGCCGAGTTCTCGGTGATCTCGGCCCGCCGCACCCGGATCGCGCCCCAGGCCGAGGCGGGCTCGCGCCGGGCCGCGATGGTACTCACCGCGATGGGCCGGTTGTCCACCATGCTCGCCGCCGCCCAGCTCGGCATCACCGTGGCCTCGCTGGGCCTGGGCGCGGTCGCCGAACCCGCGCTGGCGCACGCCCTGGCCGGCCCGATCCAGGCGAGCGGACTGCCCGGCGGAGCGGTACACGCGATCGCGTTCGTGCTCGCCCTGGCGGTGGTGGTGTTCTGCCACATGGTGCTCGGCGAGATGGTGCCCAAGAACATCGCCCTGGCCGGGCCGGAGGAATGCGCGTTGTGGCTGACCCCGCCGCTGCTGCTGATCGCCCGGCTGACCGCGCCGATCCTGTGGCTGCTCAACCACGCGGCCAACCTGTTCCTGCGCGCCTTTGGGGTGCGGCCGGTGGACGAGGTGCGCAGCGTGTACACGGCCGAGGAACTCCCCGCGCTGCTGGCCGAGTCGCGCGAGCACGACCTGCTCGACGTGCGTGAGCACGACCGGCTCGCCGGCGCCCTGGCGCTGCACTCCAGCCCCGCCGCCTCGGTGATGCGGCCGTGGACCGACGTGGTGGCACTGCCCCGGCCGGTCTCGGCGACGGCCCTGGAGGAGGTCGCGGTGCGCACCGGCCTGTCCCGCTTCCCGGTTCTGGACCCGGCCGCGCGGCCGGTGGGCTACGTGCACGTGCTCGACGTGCTGGCCCCCGAGGCCGACGGTTCGGTGCCGATCTATCCCCTCGTCACGGTCGGCCCGGACGCCATGCTGACCAGCCTGTTGGCCCGCATGCGCGGTTCCCGTACCCACCTGGCCCTGGTCGGCGAGCCGGGCGCGGTGCCGCTGGGCCTGGTCACGCTCGACGACGTGATGTCCTCATTGTTCCCCTGATCGAGATCGTTCCAAAAGGTCTTCAAACGGGTGTCAGTTCGCAATACACCGTTACTTTTCGAAGCCGTTTCGGTACAATGCGCTGACCGGCCCTGCCGGGTCCCTCTGTACGCCGCCGGGTCGTCCCCCGGCCGGATACCCGGTTCCCCACTGCACAGCGCCGCTTTCCCCTCCCCGGATTCTCCGGGTTTTTGGACTCCTGCATCGAAATGAGGCGGTCTCATGGTCCTGCGTGTGCCCGAGGCTCCCGAGTCGGCCCGTCGAGCGGCCCGAGCCGTGCTCGAATCCCGCACCCTGCTCCCGGCCGACTGCCGCGCCGATCAAGCCGCGCTCACGGCCGGATTCCCGCACCGCGTCTTCGAGATCGACCTGCACGACCTGGTCGCCGATCAGGGCGTACGCAGCGCCCGCCCGGTGGGTTGGCGCTGGCTCATGTGGTCCGACGACACGGTCGTCGGCGGCATCGAGGTCCGCCCCGACCCGACCGGTCACGGCGTCGGCCGATTCGTCGAGGGACCGTTCACCGTCGCCACCGCGCCGGCCGCCGCGGCGGCCCGGGCGCTCCCGCAGACGGTGCTCCGCCGCGACGAGGCGCGCCTGCTGAACGTGCCCGGGATGTACATGGTCGCGCTGTGGTTGGCCGACGAGGCGGGCGGTGTGGACCTGCTGATCCCGCTCGCGCCGGCGCCGTGCGGAGTGCAGGCGCTGCGCTGCTACACCGCGGCCGAACTGGCCGGCGTACTGGCCGTGCGCACCCGCCGGCCGGCCGCCGTGGGGGCTCCGGAAAGCTGATCACACCCCGCCGTTCACACGTGTGGTCACATCTTGGGCGCAGTCGGGTGAGAACTGCGAGAAGTCCTGCGCGCGGGCCTTTCGAGGCGGACACTGTGAGCTGCCGGGCAAGGCTGCCCGACGCGCTCCGCGCAGACACCGAGAAGGTACGAGGATGTGCCAGCACCGACCGCATTGCCCACCGGCGGACAGTCCCGATCGTGAGGCCGCCGCCGTTGTGGCCGCCCATTTCGAACAGGGATGGAGCCTGCTCTGCAACGGCGTCGTCCTGTTCGAGGACACGGGCGAACTGCTGCCGGACGGACGCACCATCGCCCCGCACCGCCCCCGTGTGGGGTTGGTTTCGGCGGCCTGATCCGTTCGCACGGCCCCATCGAGCCGGAGGTCTCCTCGGAAGGGCCTCCGGCTCTCGCCTGCCCCGAGCCGGGCGCGCCGCCTTCCCGGTACAGTCCGAGCGGCGACAAGCCGTACCGCGACGACACGAGGTCGAGCGCGACGACGACTGGGAGTTCCATCCCCATGGGCACTGGCGGCACCCCTCGGCCCGGCCGCCCGCGTGATCCACGCACCGACGAACTGATCCTGGCCGCGGCCCGCGAACTGGTCGCCGCGCAGGGCTACAACCGGGTCAGCATCGACGCCGTCGCCCGTCGGGCGGGCGTGACCAGGCCGACCGTGTACCGCCGCTGGCCCTCGAAGGCGCACCTGGTGCACGAGGCGGTCTACCCGGCTCGCGAGATGAGCTTTCGGCCGCTGCCGCACGAGGACTTCGCGACCGGCGTGCTGCGCTTCGCCGAGGCCGCGCTCGAATCGTTCCGTCGCCCGGAGACCGCGGCCGCGGTGCCCGGGCTGCTCGCCGAGTACCGCGACCAGCCCGAGCTCAAGGAACTGCTGGTGGCCCGGATGGATCCGGTCCGGGCGATCTTCCGGGCCTTCGTGGCGGACGCGGTGGCCCGCGGCCAGGCCCGCCCGGACGTGGACGCCGATCTGCTCTTCGAATCGCTCAGCGGCGCGTTGATGTTCGGTGTCCTGGGCAGCGATCTGGCCGCCAAGCCGGGTTTCGCCGCCTCGGTGGCGCACCTGCTGACCCACGGCGCGGCCCGCCCCTGATCGGGAGCGGACCGCACGCCGCTCGGATCAGTTGTTGCCGTACGCCTCGATCGGCGGGCACGAGCAGACCAGGTTGCGGTCGCCCTGGGCGCCGTCGATCCGGCGCACCGGCGGCCAGTACTTCTCGGCCGGCACCACACCGGCCGGGAAGACCGCCTCCTCGCGGGTGTAGGCGTGCGCCCACTCGCCGGCGAGCAGCGCGGCGGTGTGCGGCGCGTTGGCGAGCGGGTTGTCGTCGGCGGGCAGCTCACCCGACGCGACCC
Source organism: Embleya sp. NPDC020886 (assembly GCF_044333915.1). NCBI lineage: Bacteria > Bacillati > Actinomycetota > Actinomycetes > Kitasatosporales > Streptomycetaceae > Embleya > Embleya sp. NPDC020886. Next base: position 153,446 of record NZ_JBIRRX010000005.1, read on the forward strand.
GGTCGATCTCGCCCTTGATCGCGATCATCGCGTCGCAGAACCGGTCGATCTCGTGCAGGTTCTCGCTTTCCGTCGGCTCGATCATCAGCGTGCCGGGCACCGGGAACGACATGGTCGGCGCGTGGAAGCCGTAGTCGATCAGCCGCTTGGCGACGTCGTCGACGCTGACCCCGGTGGTCTTGGTGATCCCGCGCACGTCGATGATGCACTCGTGCGCCACCAGGCCGTTCGGTCCGGTGTAGAGCACCGGGAAGTGCGGTGCGAGCCGCTTGGCGATGTAGTTGGCGCCCAGCACCGCGACCTGGGTGGCCTCCTTGAGCCCGTCCGGGCCCATCAGCCGCAGGTACGTCCACGGAATCGGCAGGATCGCCGCCGAGCCCCACGGAGCCGCCGAGATCGGCCCCACGCCGGTCTCCGGGCCGGCGGTGGGCTGGAGCGGGTGATTGGGCAGGTACGGCGCCAGATGCGCGCGCACCGCGACCGGGCCGACCCCCGGACCGCCGCCGCCGTGCGGGATGCAGAACGTCTTGTGCAGGTTCAGGTGCGACACGTCGGCGCCGATCGCACCGCCCGGCTGGGCCAGCCCGACCAGCGCGTTGAGGTTCGCGCCGTCCACGTAGACCTGGCCGCCGGCCTCGTGCACGGCCGCACAGACCTCCTCGATGCCCTCCTCGAACACGCCGTGCGTGGACGGGTAGGTCACCATCAGCACCGCGAGCGTGTCCCGGTGCAGGTCGATCTTCGCGTGCAGGTCGGCCAGGTCCACGTCGCCGTTCTCGCCGGTCTTGACCACCACGACGCGCATGCCCGCCATCACCGCGCTGGCCGCGTTGGTGCCGTGCGCGGAGGAGGGGATCAGGCACACGTCGCGGGCGGTGTCACCGTTGGCGTGGTGGTAGGCGCGCACCGCGAGCAGGCCCGCCAGCTCGCCCTGCGAACCGGCGTTGGGCTGGAGCGAGACCTTGGCGTAGCCGGTGATCCGGGCCAGCGATTCGGCCAGACCGTCGATCAGCTCCAGGTATCCGGCGGCCTGATCCACCGGTGCGAAGGGGTGCAGGTCGGCGAACTCGGGCCAGGTGATCGGTTCCATCTCGACCGTGGCGTTGAGCTTCATCGTGCACGAGCCGAGCGGGATCATGCCCCGGTCGAGCGCGTAGTCCTTGTCCGCGAGCCGCTTGAGGTAACGCAGCATGTCGGTCTCGGAACGGTGCGTGTGGAAGACCGGGTGGGTCAGGAACCCGGTGTCGCGCAGCAGCGCGGTGGGCAGCGCGTCGACGGTGTCCGCGTCCAGCGCGGCCACGTCGCCGGTGACCCCGAACGCGCCCCAGACGGCCTCGACATGCGCCCGCAGGGTGGTCTCGTCGCAGGTGATCCCCACGTGGTCGGCATCCACCGGGCGCAGGTTGATCCCGGCCGCACGGGCCGCCGCGAGCACCTCCTCGGCCCGACCCGGCACCCGCGCCGTGACGGTGTCGAAGAAGTCGCCGTGCACGACCTCGACGCCGCCCGCCCGCAGCCCGGCCGCGAGTACGGCCGCGTACCGGTGGGTGCGCCGCGCGATCGAGGTGAGCCCGTCCGGCCCGTGGTAGACCGCGTACATGCCGGCCATCACGGCCAGCAGGACCTGCGCCGTGCAGATGTTGCTGGTCGCCTTCTCCCGGCGGATGTGCTGTTCGCGGGTCTGCAGCGCGAGCCGGTAGGCGGGCGCGCCGTCGGCGTCCACGGACACCCCGACCAGCCGGCCCGGCATGCTGCGGGTGAGCTTCTCGCGGACCGCCAGGTAGCCCGCGTGCGGACCGCCGAAGGCCATCGGCACGCCGAATCGCTGCGTGGTGCCGACCGCGATGTCGGCGCCCAGCACGCCGGGCGCGCGCAGCACGGTGAGCGCGAGCAGGTCGGCGGCGACCGCCACCAGCGCGCCCTGGGCGTGTGCCGCCTCGATCACCGGGGTCAGGTCGCGGACCCGGCCGTCGGCGCCGGGGTACTGCAGCAACACGCCGAAGCAGCCGCCCTCGGGCAGCCCGTCGGTGGTGTCGGCGACCACGACCTCGATACCCAGCGCCCGGGCCCGGGTGCGCACCACCGCGATGGTCTGCGGCAGCGTGGCCGCGTCCACGACGAACACGTCGCTCTTGGCCCGGCCGGCCCGCCGGGCCAGGGTCATCGCCTCGGCGGCGGCGGTGGCCTCGTCGAGCAGCGAGGCACCGGCCACGTCCAGCCCGGTCAGGTCGGTGACCACGGTCTGGAAGTTGAGCAGCGCCTCCAACCGGCCCTGCGAGATCTCCGGCTGGTAGGGCGTGTAGGCGGTGTACCAGGCGGGGTTCTCCAGCACGTTGCGGGTGATCACCGGCGGAGTGAAGGTGCCGTGGTAGCCGAGCCCGATCATCGAGGTCAGCACGCTGTTGCGGGAGGCCAACTCGCGCAGTTCGGCGAGCACCTCGGCCTCGGAGCGCGCGGCGGGCAGTTCGAAGCCCTCCAGCGCGCGGATCGCGGCGGGCACCGCCGCGTCGGTCAGCTCGTCCAGGGATCCGTAGCCGATCGCGGCGAGCATCTTCGCCTGCTCGTCGGTGTCCGGACCGATGTGCCGGCCGGTGAACGGCGACGCGGCCTCCAGGCCGGTCAACGAGCCGGGACCGGAGGGGAGTACGGCGTGAGCACGCGTCGGGGCAGGGGTGCGCGGGGTCATCGCGAAAGGCCTCCTGGATCGCTCCTGGACGGACACGCGGGTCGCGCGTCCACCGGCCTCCCCCTCTGTCATCGGTACCTGAGAGCTTCACCGCGCCCGGAGCACCGGTCGAACCGGTTCCCGCGGGCGCGATTTGCACCGTCGGCGAGGACCCGACCCGACTCGGCGAGCCACGTACGGATCCTGCTTTCCAGAGTGCCCACGACCACGCGGTACGGGTGCCTGAGAGATTCCGGGGAGGAGTTGCTCCTTCGGCGCCTCGTGTGCACGACACGAGGACTCTCCCGCGCGAACGTAATGGGCGACCTCAACGGTATCAGCGTGACACCGGCCGCGGCCTGCGCACTAGGCGTAGGTCACAGTGGTGGTCGGGTAGCCCAGGGAGCGCATCATGCCCTGGAGCATGCCGGTGGTGTTCCGCTCCGCGCGCTCCACCAGTCCGGCGGTTTTCGCCGCGTCGTCGATCTTCTTGGTCGCGAGCACGTACAACTGTTGCTGATCGCCGGGATTGCCGGAGAAGAAGTCGCCCATGCGGTCGAACAGGCCCCGATCCTGGGCGATCACGTGGCTGTTCTTCTGGTCCAGCGCGGCGGGCGCGAGCCGCGCGTGCGGGAGCCTGATGGTCACGCTCTTGTCCTGCGGCGAGGTCCGGATCGCGTCCTGGCCGATCCCGCCGAATTCGACGAAACCGCCGACCTGGCCGACGCCGACGAACAGCGTGCGCTGGCCGCGCACGGCGTCCGGCAGGAACTTGGCGTCCTTTTCCAGGTCCACCACGACCTGGAAGGTGCCGCTGACCGCCTCGTAGCGGCTGAGGTCCTGCACCGCCTTGAGCATCACCGGCCCACTGTGGTCCTTGGTGGTCTCGCCGAACGGATTGAATTTGCCGGGTAACAGGTTGACCAGGCCGACCAGCACCAGCGCCAGCACGATGAAGCCGACCAGCAGCGTGACCAGGAAGGCCGGCAGTCCGAGCCTGCGGCGAGCCGATCGAAAGGCACCCTGCCCTCGTATCGGCCGCTCTTTGACATCAGTCATGGTGGGGACACCCCCGAGGAGTCGTCTGCCCGGCGCCTGCCCCGGATCGACGCGGCTATCCCCGGTCGAGCGCGGGCAGCGGAATCGGTTCCCCCGGTCGCAGCGCCGGATCGGTGATCGCGAACGTGCGCACCCGACCCGGCCGTCCGCCCGGCACCTCGAAACGCACGGTGACCCGGCCGACGCCGCTGCCCTGGACCCAGCCGGGCCCGAACTCCTCGTGCAGCACGTCCTGGCCCGGCGACCAGGAGACCCGCTCCGGCTCGGCCGCCGCGGGCACTTCCGGGTCGCTCACCGGGTCCTCCTCGACCACTTCCCCGGGCCCGGGCCCGGCCGCGCCGAACAGGTCCTGCTGGGCGAAGTCGGCCAGGCCGCTCACCCCCACCCCGAGCAGCCGCACCCCGCCGGTGACGTCCACCTGGGCGGCCAGTCGGCGGATCGTCTCGCGCACCACGCCCGGATCGTCGGTGGGCCCGCGCAGCGTCTCCGAGCGGGTCAGCGTGCCGAAGTCGTAGCGGCGCAGCTTGAGCACGATCGTGCGCCCGGAGCGCCCGGCGGCGCGCAACCGCTCCACGCACCGGATCGAGAGCCGGTCCAACTCGCGGGAGATGCGCTCGCGGTCCACCAGGTCGGTGGCGAAGGTGTCCTCCACCGACACCGATTTGGCGTCCCGGTCGGCGACCACGGGGCGGGCGTCCAGTCCGGCGGCCAGCACGTGCAGGCCGTGTCCGTGCGCCTGGCCGAGCAGTCGTACCAGTTCGCTCTCGTCGACGGCGGCCAGGTCGGCCACGGTGTCCAGGCCGGCCCGACGCAGCACGTCGCCGGTGGCCGGCCCGACCCCGGGCAGCGCGCGCACCGGCAGCGGGTCCAGCATCGCCCGCTCGGTGCCGGGAGCCACCACGCACAGCCCGTCCGGCTTGTCCGCCTCGGACGCGATCTTGGCCAGCAGCTTGGAGGTGGCCGCGCCGACGGAGCAGGTCAGCCCGGTGGCCGCGTGGATGTCGGCGCGCAGGCGCACGGCGATCGCGGTGACCCGCTCGGTGTCCAGCGTGCCGCCGTGCGGGCCCGCCTCCAGGTCGACGAACGCCTCGTCCAGGCTGAGTGGCTCCACCAGCGGCGACAGCCGGTGCAGCAGCTCCATCACGGTGTCGCTGACCTGCCGGTAGAGCGCGAAGCGCGGGCTGAGGAAGGCGGCGTTGGGGCAGCGTCGGCGGGCCTCGCCGATCGACATCGCCGAGTGCACGCCGAACACCCGGGCCTGATAGGAGGCGGTGGCCACCACACCGCGTGCGCCGATGCCGCCGACGATCACCGCCTTGCCGGCCAGGCTGGGCTTGGCGACCTGCTCGACCGACGCGTAGAACGCGTCCATGTCGAGATGGAGGATGCCCGGCGCGTGTCTCACACCGGGCAATGATGACGCACGGGACCGACATCGGCCCGCGTCGGCTCGCTCGGGGCGCTCGCTCAGTCGCTCAGGGCGCGGCGGATCTCGTCGTTCCTCGGATCGTGTGCCCGCGGATCCGGTCGGAACACGATCTGCCCGGTCGCCTTGACCGCGGCGAGCACCTCGCGTCCGGTGCCGTACACGGTGGGCCCGACGTGGCCCCACGTGAAGGACTCGTCCGGAACGCCGTACGCGGATATTCCGGCGGCCTTGCACAGCCCGAGCGCACGCCGCAGATGGAAGCTCTGCGTGACCACGATGACCCGGTCGATCCCGTAGACGCGCTTCGCGCGAATGCAGGATTCCCAGGTGGAGAATCCCGATTCGTCGGTCACGATCCGGTGTTGCGGTATTCCACGCTCCGCGAGGTAGCGCCGCATCACCCCGGTCTCGTCGTAGCGGTTGCCGCCGCCGTCGCCACTGACCAGGATCACCCGGGTCCGGCCGGTCCGGTACAACCCGAGTGCCACGTCCAGCCGGCGGGCCAGCAGATCGGACGGCCGGTCCCCGTGCACACCCGCGCCGAGCACCATCGTGACGTCCTGATACGGCACGTTCGCCGGCGTGCGCACCCGTCCCCCGGCGTACAGGTGCAGCCCCGTGATCGGGGCCAGGCCGGCCACGGTGAGCAGGACGGCGGCCTGGTAACCGCGTCGTTGGGCGCGCCGCGAACGCGGCAGGGTCGGCCGGCGAATGATCACGTCCATGGGGACGTCCTGCCCGGCGGACCGGTTCCCATCCGCCTCGGGCGCCTCGGACCCGCCTCAGACCGCCTTGTCGCGCCGCCTGCGCGCCAATTCGTCACCCGGATGGACCTGCGCGATCGACTCCCCGGAGCCGGTGTGCTCGCCCTGGAGCTGCGCGAGCGAGCCCTCGACCTCGCGCCACACCGCCCCCACGGCGATCCCGAAGACCCCCTGCCCGCCCTGCACCAGGTCGATCACCTCGTCGTACGACGTGCACTCGTACACGCTGGCGCCGTCGCTCATCAGCGTCATCCCGGCCAGGTCGCCGATGCCGCGACCGCGCAGGTGGGCCACCGCGATCCGGATGTTCTGCAGCGAGACGCCGGTGTCCAGGAGCCGCTTGACGATCTTGAGCACCAGGATGTCGCGGAAGCCGTACAGGCGTTGGGTGCCCGAGCCGTGAGCCGGGCGGACGGTGGGCTCGACCAGACCGGTGCGCGCCCAGTAGTCGAGTTGGCGGTAGGTGATGCCGGCCGCCGCGCAGGCCGTCGGGCCTCGATAGCCGACATCCTCCGACGGGGTGCCGGCGGGCGGGACATCCTGCCGCCGGGGGCCCGCACCGGGGTCGGTCGCCGGCAGAGGACGTGCCGTGCGGGCGCGTTCCGCCGCCGTGATGTCGCCGGTGCTGCTCACGCCGACCTCCCTTTCGTCTCCCCGCGCCCGGGTACGGCGCGGAGAGTCTCTTCAGTCCCGGGCCGCAGGCGGCGAGGTGCAACGCGCAGGGGTCATCCCGGAACTGTCGTTTTCGACGGTAGGCAGTCACCAACAGCGCGTCAACGACCGCGCCGTTCGGCACGCCGAGTGACGCTCCTCGCACGAGTGGTTTGAAGCCGCGTTCCAGGGGTAGATCTGGCCACTTTGCGGCCGATCGAAACGGATCACGAACCGAACGAGTCGGATCGACCTCGTCCGTCGGCGCGTCGTGGTCCGCGGCGCGGCGGCCGGCCGGCGGCGCGTCCGAACGCAAAGAACCGCCGACCATGCCCCTCGCCGGGACGGCGGGCGAGACGGTCGGCGGCTTCGGACGCGCACCGGGCCGGGCGGGCCGGCTATTGGCTCGTGGTGCCGAAGTCCTCGGGCGAGATGTCGTTCAGGAATTCCCTGAACTTCTCGATCTCGTCCTCCTGCTCGTTGGGGATCACGATGCCCGCCTCGTCCAGGACCGCGTCGCTGCCGACGATCGACGTCCCGGTCCGCAGCGCGAGCGCGATCGCGTCCGACGGGCGCGCGCTGACCTCCACGCCGCCGGAGAAGACCAGCTCGGCGTAGAACACGCCCTCGCGCAGGTCGGTGATCCGGATCTGGGTCAATTCCTGTCCCAACGCCTCCAGCACGTCCCGGAAGAGATCGTGCGTCAGAGGACGCGCGGGTACCACGCCCTGTTGGGCGAACGCGATGGCTGTCGCCTCTACCGGGCCGATCCAGATGGGGAGATAACGATCGCCCCCCGTCTCCCGTAGGAGCACGATCGGCTGGTTAGAGGGCATCTCCACCCGGACGCCCACAACCTCTAGCTCGTTCACATCGCCACACTAGCGCGCCCGACTGTCGGTCACCGATCCCCGGGGGCCGAATAGGTCGGGGATTCGTCGTTTTTTCTTCGTGACGCGGCGTGCCCGCCCCCGGTGCGCCGGGCGGGCGAAATCACTCTCGGCCGCACGCCGGGTCGTTCAGCGGCCCAGCCGGGGCGCGAGCGCGGTGGTGACCAGGACGGTGTGCAGCCGCGAGGTGAGCGCGAGCAGATCGCGCACGGTCTCCTCGGCGCCCGCCTTGGCCCGCGCGCCCCGGCGGTGCAGCAGCGGCGCGACGATCTGTTCGACCAGCGCGGCCTCGCGGTCCGCGGCGGCCTTGGTCTGGCGCAGGTGTCGCGGTTCGACGCCGTAGCGGCCCAGCGCGGCCACCAACCGGGCCACCACCAGCGCGTCGCCGTCGTAGACCACCGCGTGCTCGCCGTCGGTGTCGCCGGGGCGCGGACGGTGCGGCTGGATCAGGCCGAACTCCTCCAGCCGCGCCAGGTCCACGTCCTGGATGCCGGCTGCGGCGATCAGGCCCGGCCGGTCGAGCAGCACCATGGTGGCGTCCCGGCCGGCCGAACCCGGATCGCCGTCGGCGTCCTCGGATCGCTCGGATTCGGCCGGGGTCGGGCCGGCCGGTTCGAGACCGCGATCCATCGCGTCGAGCTGATCCTTGATCACCCGAAGCGGCAGATAGCGGTCGCGCTGCACGCGCAGCACATAACGCAGTCGTTCGATGTCGGCGGCGCCGAACTTGCGATAGCCCGAAGGGCTCCGCTGCGGCTCGATGAGCCCTTCCGCCTCGAGGAACCGGATCTTGGAGATGCTGATGTCCGGAAACTCGGGACGCAGCAGGGTCAACACCCCGCCGATGCTCAAGGAGACCGATCCGGCCGCCGCCGGACTCACCCGATCTGCCCTTGCCGACTGGGGAAGAAGACCAGTCGGTACTTACCGATCTGTACCTCGTCGCCCGGCGTCAGCGGGACCTCGTCGATCCGCTCGCGCCCCACGTAGGTGCCGTTCAGGCTGCCCACGTCGGCGACCGCGAAGCCGCCGGCGGTGCGGCGGAACTCGGCGTGCTTGCGCGAGACCGTCACGTCGTCGAGGAAGATGTCGCTCTGCGGATGCCGGCCGGCCGTGGTGCGGTCCGAGTCGAGCAGGAAGCGACTGCCCGAGTTGGGCCCGCGGCGGACCACGAGCAGCGCGGTGCCCGGCGGCAGCGCGTCCACCGCGGCCTGCGCCTCGGGAGTGAGGATCTCGCGGGGCGCGGGTTCCGCGTCCAGCGCCTCGATACCGCTGATCGAGATGGTCGAGGTCTGCTCGGACGCGCGCTCGGCACCCGCACCCAGGCGCGAGCCGCAGTTGGAGCAGAACCGGCCACCGGGCGGGTTGTGATGCCCGCACGTGCTGCACACCACCACGTCGGCCTCCTGACCCGTTCCGGTCGAACCTCGACCTTCGGTCGAGAGTTGCCCGAAACTTATGCGCGCCGTGTGTTCGTGGTCAACAGCGACATGCCCGGCGGTCGCGTCGGACTCGCCGAGCTGCGGAGCGGGTGCGGGAGGGGAGCCGGCGGACGCCCCGTACGGGGTGCCCGGCGGCATGGTCGGCGGGGCGGCCGGCGGGTTGCCGGACCTCCCCGCATCGGCAGCCGGCGCGTCGCCGGAGCGACGGGAACGACCGAACAATTTCGCGAACAACTTCACGGGCGAACCTCCCCGAGAGAACCTGGCCCGCCCGTGGGGCAGGAGGAGTGGGTCGTGGTGATGGACTGCCTACCGCTTCGCCGGGCCGTCAGGAGCCCAGGCTGTTCTGATAGGCGGCCGCGTCCAAGAGCGCGGCCGGTGCGGCGGGATCGTCGAGGCGCACCTCGAACAGCCAACCGTCGCCGTAGGGATCGGAGTTGACCAGCTCCGGTGCACCGTCGAGCGCGTCGTTGACGGTGGTCACGACGCCGTCGAGCGGTGCGAAGAGGTCGCTGACACTCTTGGTCGATTCCAATTCGCCACAGGGCTCTTCGGCCACGACGCGGGTGCCGACCGGCGGCAGCGTGACGTGGGCGATGTCGCCGAGCGCGTCCTGCGCGAATTCGGTGATACCGATCCGCACCGTCCCGGAGATCTCTTCCATGACGCGCACCCATTCGTGCTCCGTCGTGTACGCGAGATCTGCGGGGTACATGCGGACAGCCTGCCCTTCTTGCCTGACGAGTGGTGCACCGACGGCGACCGGCGGACTGATTCTGTCAGGTGTACTCACCCGTTACCGGCGCCCGGTGCCGAGCGAGCGTAACCAGGCTTGTTCGCGGGCCGCAAGGCGTCGATCAGCACCTCCTGCGACGGTGTGACAATGGCGCCGGCCTGCTTCTTCTCCAGGGTCTTCACGACGCCCCCGGGGATGTTCAGCGCGGGCTGGAGATCCTGCGGATTGCCGATCACCTTGAACACGTACGGCGGCAGTACCTTGGTGCCGTCGATCTCGATGTCGCCGGGTGGGGTGCCGTTGAACCAGGTGCCCGCCACCACACGCACGTCGTTGATCTGGATCACCTCGGCGCCCGCCGCGCGCAGCTCCTGGAGCGTGTCCAGCAGCACGTCGCCGCTGACCGTGCGCTGCGGGTCGGTGATGGTCAGCGTGATACCGGGCCCGGTGGCCTTGACGGTGCCCGCCAGCACGCCCAGGGCGTCCGCCTTGGCCGTGTTCTGCTCGCGCGCCTCCTGGACCCGGTCGTTGCTGTTCTGGAGTTGGGTGCGGCTGTTCTCCAGACGGTGCTTCTCGTCCTCCAACCGCCGGGTGCGCTCGCCGAGTTCGTCCAGCACCCGGACCAGGTCCTCCTGCCGCGCGCCGCGCAGCGGGTCCGACTCGGTGTTGGAACGCACCTGGATGGCCAGCCCCGCGCCGAGCGCGAACAGCAGCACCGCGCCCACGAGTTGCGCCCGGCTCACCCGCGGCGGCCAGAACGCGTCGAGCAGCCTGCGCCGACCCGGTTGATCGTCCACCGGGTCGTGCGCGTGCGGCTCGGAAACCGCGTTCGAATCCGTTTCCGGCTCGGGCGTGTCGCGCGCCGCCGCATGCGCTCCCGCGTGCGAGGGCGCATGCGGGTCGCGCGGATCATGCGGACCGGGCGCCGCGTGCGGCCGGTTCACTCCGGCGGACGACGCGGGCACCAGCGGCGGTATCGGCACGCGCGGCGCCCGCGGGTCCGGCTGCGGCCGGACCGGCCGCGGCGTAGGCGGTGGGGTCTGTCGCAGCTCGTGCGCCGACTCGCGCACCGACGCGGCGATCGGCGGGATCTCCGAGGTCACCTCGGCGGCCTGCTCGCGGATGCGTTCCCGGATGTGCCGGCCCTCGTGGTAGAGGTCGACCGGGCGCCGGGTCTCGACCGTGGGCTTGCGCGTGGACGGCGCCTCGGACTCCGCCGCGGGCCCGGGTCGGGGTTCGGGTTCCGGCACCGGCTCGGGTTCCGGCTCGGGCTCGCGTTCGGGCTCCTCGGCGGTGCGCGGAATCCCCAGCTCGCGGGGGTCCTCGTCGTGGCGGGCGTGCCGCCCGCGCGTCTCGTCCGTTTCGTCGGCCATGTGTGACTCCCCGTCAGGCCCGGAAGACGTGCCGGCGGATGGCCGCCGCGTTGGAGAAGATCCGGATGCCGAGCACGACCACCACGCCGGTGGACAACTGCGCGCCGACGCCCAGTTTGTCGCCGAGGAAGACGATCAGCGCGGCGACGACCACGTTCGACAGGAACGAGACCACGAAGACCTTGTCGTCGAAGATGCCGTCGAGCAGGGCGCGCAGGCCGCCGAAGACCGCGTCCAGCGCGGCCACCACCGCGATCGGCAGGTACGGCTCCAGCTCGTGCGGGATCACGGGTCGGGCGAGATACCCGACCACGACCCCGAGGACCAGGCCGAGGACGGCGATCACGGTTTACCCTTTCGTTCGGTCGGCTTGTGCGACGCTGTCGATGAGGCGGCCGGCGGGGCCGAGGCGCTCGGCGACCCGCCGCGACCCGTGGGTGTGGCGGGCGGGGTGCCGGGGGTCGGCTGCGCCGGCGTGCTCGGCGGCGGACTCCCGGGCGCGGCGCCCGGCACCCCCGCGTAGCGCAGCGAAGTGCCCAGCGCGGCGGGCAGCTTCATCTTCTTCTGCGCGCTGATGTTGATCCGGATCCCGTAGTCGTCTTCGAGCCGACGCAGCGCGCGCCCGTCCGCACCGACCATGAACTCGACCTGCATCGGCTTGGCGTTGCCGATCGCCAGGATCGTATAGGGCGGCGCCAGCGGCCGGTTGTCGACCAGGATCGAAGCGCCCGCGGCGCGGATCGCGGACAGCGCGGTCAGCCGCTGGTTGTTGATCGAGATGGCCTCGGCGCCGGCCTTCCACAGGCCGTTGACCAGTCGCTGGAGGTCGCGGTCCAGGATCCGGCCGTTCGCGGCCGCCTCGGCCTGGCGCGGATCGCTCGAACCGTCCGAATTGTCCGACCCCTTGGCGTCGTCCGCGATCACCTTCAGGCCCGGTCCCTCGACCGGGTCGGATCCGGTGAGCAGCGCGAGCAGTTGTACCCGGTCCTTGGCGGCCTTGGGCAGCGAGACCTCCTGGATCGCGTCGACCTCGTCGCGCAACCGCTCGACGGTGGCCGTGAGCGTATCCACCTCGGTCTCGTCGGTGTGGATCCGGTCCACCAGCTGATGGCGCTCCCGCTCGGCCTGCGGAGCGGCCGCGTGCACCTTCATCGCGGCCACCATCAGGATCATCGCGATCAGCGCGACGCCGACCACGGCCAGCACGCGGGCCAGCGGGCCCTTGTTCATCCCCGTGTCGCCGCGCACCGCACGGCGCGCGGTGGCCTCCGCGTAGCCCGCGTCGAGGCTGTTCGTCATCATGTCCACGAGCAGGGACATCGAGGCGTCCGGTCGCCTGTACCGGCTCGTGCCTGGTGTCTCCCGCGATGACATGCGCCCCATCGTTCCATGCCCGACGGAGTGCTCGATGCAGGGTCCGACACCGGTTCCGGCCGCGGATCACGGCAGGCGATCCACGGCCGGAGAAGACCCTACAAGACCGTTACCGGGCCCGCTCGGGCCCGGCGGCCCGAAGGCCCGCGGTCAGTCGCCCGCGTGCTCCACGACCCGGCTCCACTCGTCCAGGAGTTCGTCCGCGGCGTCGTCGTCCGGGCCCTCGGCCCACACGTGGGTGACCGCCTCGGCCGGGTCCGGCAACACCAGCGCCCACCGGCCGTCGGCCTCCACGACCCGGACGCCGTCGGTGGTGTCGATCTCCCGTTCGCCCGCCGCCTCGACGACCCGGCGCATGACCATGCCCTTGGCCGCCCACGGGGTCGGCACGTCCCGCCGGCGCACGTGCGCACGTGGGATCCGCGCGTCGATCTGGCTCAGCGTGAGTTGGGTTCGGGCGACCAGGCCGATCAGCCGGACGAACGCGGCCGTGCCGTCGAAGACGGTGCTGAACTCGGGGATCACGAAGCCGCCGCGGCCGTCGCCGCCGAAGATGGTGTCGTCGGCCATGGCCACCCGCGCGAGGTCGTCCGGCGACGTGGTGGTCCACTGCACCTGGACCCCGTGATAGGCGGCGACCTGCTCGGCGATCCGGGTCGTGGTCACCGGCAGCGCGATCTTCCCGCCGCCGCGCTCGGCCGCGACGCAGTCCAGCAGTACCAGCAGCGCGCGGTGGTCGTCGATGATCCGGCCCCGCTCGTCCACCAGCGACATGCGCTCGCCGACCGGGTCGAAGCGCACGCCGAACCCGGACTTGGAGGAGGCCACGATCTCGCCCAGCCGGGTGAGCCCGTCCTGCCGTTCGTCCGCGGTCTCGGTGGGCCGGGCGTCGTCCAGGCCGGAGTTGACGGTGAGCGCGTCGATGCCCAGCCGGCCCAGGATGCTGGGCAGCAGCAGGGCGGCGTTGCCGTGCGCGGCGTCCACCACCACCTTGAGCCCGGACTCGGGCACGCCGGTGATGTCCAGCGCCTTCAGCAGCGACCCCGAATAACTGTCGAACGGTCGTGCGGGGAAGGTCAGTTCGCCGATCTCGCCGGGGAACGCGCGGCGATACTCCTGGCGCGAGAAGACCCGGTCGAGCTTGCGCTGCGCGGCCTGGGACAGGTCCGCTCCGCGCTCGTCGAAGAACATGATGTCCACCGAGTCCGGCACCCCGGGCGTGGTGCGGATCATGATCCCGCCGGCCGAGCCGCGGGCGGTTTCCTGACGCGCCACCGGCATCGGCACGTTCTCCAGGTCTCGCACGTTGATCGCGGACGTCTGGAGCGCGGAGATGACCGCCCGCTTGAGCGCCCGGGCGCCGCGCGAGTGGTCGCGCGCGGTGGTGACGGTGGCGCCCTTCTTGAGCGTGGTGGCGTACGCGCCGGCCAGGCGCACGGCCAGTTCCGGGGTGATCTCGACGTTGAGGATGCCGGAGACCCCGCGCGGGCCGAACAGGTACTTCTGCCCGCGCGACTCCCAGATCACCGACGTGTTGACGACCGCGCCGGCCTCGATCGTCTTGAACGGGTAGATCCGCACGTCCCCGGCGATCAGGGACTCCTCCTCGATCAGGCACTCGTCGCCGACCACCGCGCCCTCTTCGATCCGGGCGGCGCGCATGACGTCGGTGTTCTTGCCGATCACGCAGCCGCGCAGATTGGTCTGCGGGCCGACGTAGACGTTGTCGTGCACGACCGCCTTGTGCAGGAAGGCGCCGCGCTTGACCACCACGTTGGAGCCGAGCACGGTGTGCTCGCGGATCTCCACGCCGCCCTCGACCTTGGCGTAGTCGCCGATGTACAGCGGGCCCTTGAGGACCGCGTCCCGGTCCACCTCGGCGCCCTCGGCCACCCATACGCCCGGGGAGAGCTCGAAGCCGTCGATGTCCACGTCGACCTTGCCGGTGAGCACGTCGGCCTGGGCCTTGAGGTAGCTCTCGTGCGTGCCCACGTCCTCCCAATAGCCCTCGGCGACATAGCCGTAGATCGGCTTGCCCTCCTTGAGCAGCTTGGGGAACACGTCGCCCGACCAGTCCACCGACACGCCCGCGGCGACGTAGTCGAAGACCTCGGGTTCCATCACGTAGATGCCGGTGTTGACGGTGTCCGAGAAGACCTGGCCCCAGGTCGGCTTCTCCAGGAACCGATCCACCCGGCCCTCGTCGTCGATGATCGTGATGCCGAATTCGAGTGGGTCGGGCACCCGGGTCAGGCATACGGTGACCATCGCGCCCTTGGCCCGGTGGTACTCCACGAGGGCGGTGAGGTCGAAGTCGGTGAGCGCGTCGCCGGAGATGACCAGGAACGTGTCGTCCTTGAGCGCCTCCTCGGCGTTCTTGACGCTGCCCGCGGTGCCGAGCGGGGTTTCCTCGTTCGCGTACGTCAGGGTCATGCCGAGTTCTTCGCCGTCGCCGAAGTAGTTGCGAACCAGCGACGCGAGGAACTGGACGGTGACCACGGTCTCGGAAAGCCCGTGCCGCTTCAGGAGCCGTAGCACGTGCTCCATGATCGGCCGGTTCACCACCGGCAGAAGCGGCTTGGGCATGCTGGAGGTCATCGGGCGCAGGCGGGTGCCCTCGCCTCCGGCCATGACGACGGCCTTCATCGGTCTCGTCCTCCTATCGCGTCACACCACCCGCACCCACGGCTGAACTGCCGGGGCCGGGTGGCGTGCCTTCTGTACGTGGTGATCGCCCGGGTCTCCGGCGATCCCTGCGCTTACCCGGCGGTCGCCCTGCGACTCGCCTTGTCCGCGGCCACGAGGCGTTTGGCCTGGGCTGCGTAGAGGACTCCTGCCCACCAGTACAGAGCGGTACCCCACCAGGCGAACGCCCATCCGAAGATGGCGGCGAGAGTTGCGACACGTCCGGTGCCGTCGCTGAGCAGCAGTAGCGGAAACGCGTACATCAGATTGAAGGTGGCGGCCTTGCCGACGAAGCTGACCGAGAGCGCGCCGTAGCGGTGTCGGCGCAGGATCAACAACACCACGCCCATGAACAGCTCGCGGCCCAGGATGATCGCGGTCAGCCAGATCGGCAGGATCTCGCGCCAGGTCAGGCCGACCAGGGTGGCCAGGATGTAGAGCCGGTCGGCGGCCGGGTCCAGGATCGCGCCGACCTTGCTGACCTGGTTCCACCGGCGGGCCAGTTTGCCGTCGAGGTAGTCGCTGACCCCGCTGAGCATGAGCAGCGCGAGTGCCCACAGGTCGTGCTTGGGACCGCCGAACTCGGGCGCCAGGATGAGCCACAGGAAGACCGGGACGCCCAGCAGGCGGGCGAAGCTCAGTGCGTTGGGGATGGTCAGGACCCGGTCGCTGGGAGCGTCCACGCCGCCCTCCCGGGGGTGCGGCGGTGCCGCGTCCACGTGGGCCTCCACGGGACCTCTGCTTTCTGCCGGTGGGCCTGCTCGTTCTGGGTCCAGCTCGTTCGGTATGCGGTATCCAGCCTAGTGACGCGCGGATCCGCTGCTCACCGGGTCCGGATCCGCGGCGACGGGCGGGGGGATCGGCTCGGCGAGGGTGGGCAGCGGGGTGCGGTCGCGCAGGATGCGCCAGGTCAGGATCAGGGTGAGGGCGATGCCCGCGAAGAGGTAGCCGTTGCCGAGCAGGAACTCGATCGGTGTCCAGGTGCGTTCCCGGTCGTCGTCCCGGGGGGCGAGCCAGATCAGGCCCCAGGGTTGCAGGGTCCGCGAGCCGTCCCAGTTCCCGAACAGATCCAGCCGCATCGGCCAGGCGGCGAAGAACACGAAGAAGGTACCGGTCAGCCACCACCACAGCGGCCGGGCGCGGGTCCGCGCGGTGTGCGCGAGCAGGACGAACGCGGGCACCACCCAGACCCAGTGGTGCGACCACGAGATGGGCGACACGAACAGCGACAGCCCGCCGGTGATCACCACGCCGACCAGTTCGTCCCCGCGCAACGAGGCACGTGCCGCGGCCACCAGGCCGAGTACGCAGAGCAGGACGCAGAGCAGGAACCACAGCGCCGAGGCCGCCCCGCCGTCGCCGAGCATTCGGGTGAACATGCCTTGTACGGACTGGTTGTTGAGGGTGCCCACGCTGAGTTTGCTGTTGACCTTGCCGCTGATCGACACGAGGTGCGTCCAGTAGTAGACGGACGCGGACGGTGCGGCGACCAGGCCCACCACGATGGTGGCCAGGAACGCGCCACCGGCCACCGCGGCGGCGCGGAACCTGCGGGTGATCAGCAGGTAGACGATGAAGATCGCGGGCGTGAGCTTGAGTCCGGCCGCGATGCCGACCCCGATGCCCTTGTATCGGCGGCTGTCCGGGAGCCCGAGGTCGAGCACGATCAACGCCAGGAGCAGCAGGTTGACCTGCCCCCAGACGAGCGTCCACTCGACCGGCTCCAGCCACAACACCACGGCGAAGGTGGCCGCGCTGACCCCGAACCGACCCGCTCCGCGGCGGTAGCCGAGCATCCCCCACGCGGACCAGACCACCGCGAACAGGGACAACAGGTTCACGATCGCCATGAACCACTTGAGTCCGGCGAAGCCCAACGGCAGCAGGACGTAGAAGAGCAGTCCGGAGAACGGCGGATAGATGAACGGCAGCTTGTTGGTCCAAGAGCCGTAGTTCTCGGTGTAGATGTCGTCGCCGTGGCGGAACTCGTGTGCGGCGTCGTGGTAGACGCTCAGGTCGAGCATGTGCCACATGTCGCGGCGGCCGAGGTAGGTCCACAACACCCACAGGCCGAGCGACAGCACCATCAGCAGGCCGCCGATCAGGGCGACGCGACCGGGCCGACGGGCTTCCCGGCTGCGCTCTTGCCCGAACGGGACGCGGGGCGCGAGCGTCAGGAGCTCGCGGCAGGAGGTCACGAGCACGTGGGGGAAGGACATGTCGGTCGGGGACTCCACAACTGCACGGTTCAATGGGCGCCTGGCCGGGGTGGCGCCGGGTCAGGATATCCACACGGTGGATCGGCCCCGCCCGGTGCCTGGTTGCGGGAACCGGCGAATGCTCCCGGACGCGGCCCGGACCCCGGCCGGAGCCGGGGTGGTGCGGCCCGGGGCCGTTCGGCCCTGCGGTTCCGGCGGATCGAGCGTAACGGCTTCGGTGGTGCGACTCGCCCATTTTCGTCGGCTCGCCGGCGCTCCCACCACGATCGTGATCGGCGCGGGGAGCCCGGCGAGAGTGTACGCGTCGGCGAGCACCCGATGGCGAGGGCCGGCCACACCGGGCCTGGCGGGGCAACCGGTGGGTGAAGCGGATCGCACGTCCACGATCGTGCGCCCGCCGGCCCGGCGGACCCGTGGGTCGCCGAGCCGGCACAGGGTGGCCGGTCGGGTCGGCGCGAGCGCGAGGCGGGCGGCGACCGATGTCGCGATCAGGACCGCGGCCGGCGCCGGGAGACGTCCGGGCGAACGCCGGGTGCGCCGTGACGTCTTGGGCATAAACCTGATCGCGCCATCGGACGCGCCTGATTGCTCCGCACTACTTCATGTGCGTCATATCGTTGTGCTTTTCCGATGATTACCGGGTGTTGGTACGGTTCGGCCGTCTACGCCCGCTTCTCCCCCGGCTTCGCCTCCTGCTTGTCCTCCTGCGCGCGGGCCCGCGACCGACCCACCTCGGCGTAGAAGCGGAGCACGTCGAGGTCGTCCACCGAGCCGGGGTTGACCGCGTCCTCCAGGCGACGGCCCTGGAGCAGCTTCTTGACCGGGATCTCGATGCGCTTGCCGGTGAGGGTGTGCGGCACGCCGGGCGCGGCGATGATCTCGTCCGGCACGTGTCGCGGCGAGACCTCCTCGCGGATCACCGTGCGGATCCGGTTCCGCAGTGTGTCGTCGAGCGTGTGTCCGGGGGCGGTGACCACGAACAGCGGCATCCAGTAGCCGCCGTCGGGCAGTTCCAGGCCCACCACGAGCGACTCGCGCACCTCGGGCAGGCGTTCGACCGCCTCGTAGATGTCGCTGGAGCCCATCCGCACGCCCTGCCGGTTCAGCGTCGAGTCGGAGCGGCCGTGCACGACGATCGTGCCGCGCTCGGTGAGCGTGATCCAGTCGCCGTGTCGCCACACGCCCGGGTAGGTGTCGAAGTAGCTGGCCCGGTAGCGCTCGTCGTTCGGGTCGTTCCAGAAGTACACCGGCATCGAGGGCATCGGTTGGGTGAGCACCAGCTCGCCCACCTCCTCGACCACCGGCCGGCCGTCCTCGTCCCACGCCTCGACCGCGCAGCCCAGCGCGCGGCACTGGATCTCGCCCAGGTACACCGGCAGGTCGGGGCTGCCGCCGACGAAGGCGCTGCACACGTCGGTGCCGCCGCTGACCGAGGCCAGCCACATGTCCGTGTCCACCGCCTCGTAGATCCAGCGGAAGCCGTCCGGCGGGAGCGGCGAACCGGTGGTGCCGATGCCGCGCAGCCGGCTCAGGTCGTGCGTGAGGCGCGGGGTCAGTTCCTTCTTGCGGCAGGCCATCACGTACGCGGCGGAGGTGCCGAACCAGGTCACCTCGGCCCGCTCGACCACGGTCCACTGCGCCTCGGGGCCGGGGTAGCCGGGGCTGCCGTCGTAGAGCACGATCGTGCTGCCCGCGAGCAGGCCGCCGACCAGCATGTTCCACATCATCCAGCCGGTGGAGGTGTACCAGAAGAACCGGTCGCCGGGGCCCAGGTCGAGCTGGAACGCGGCCTGCTTGAGGTGTTCGAGCACGATGCCGCCGTGGCCCTGGACGATCGCCTTGGGCAGGCCGGTGGTGCCGGAGGAGTACAGGATCCACAGCGGGTGCTCGAAGCCGACCTGCTCGAAGTCGAGGTCGGCGGCGGACACGTCCCGGCCGATCGCCTCGGCCCAGGTCAGCACGTCGGCCGGGGCCGGCTCGTCGAGCAGCGGCACATGCAACACGTGTCGCACGGTCGGCAGACCGGCGCGCAGATCGGCGACCACGTCGGCGCGGCGGACCTCCTTGCCGCCGTAGCGGTAGCCGTCCACCGCGATCAGCACGACCGGCTCGATCTGCTGGAACCGGTCGAGCACGCTGCGGGCCCCGAAGTCGGGGGCGCAGGCCGACCAGACCGCGCCGATGCACGCGCACGCGAGCAGCCCGATCACCGCGTGCGGGGTGTTGGGCACGTAGGCCGCCACCCGGTCGCCCGGTCGCACGCCCAGCTCGCGCAGGGTGGCCGCGCAGGAGGCGACCTGACGGCGCAGCTCGGCCCAGGAGATCTCGCGGGGGAGCAGTTCCTCGTCCAGGTGGACGATCGCGGCCCGCTCGGGGTCGCCGTCCTCGACGTGCCGCAGCACCTGCTGCGCGTAGTTGAGGCGGGCGTCGGGGAACCAGCGGGCGCCGGGCATGGTCCGATCGGCCAGCACCACCTCCCGGTCGCCCAGGTCCAGCTCGAACCAGTCGCACAGCGAGGCCCAGAACGCCTCGGGCTCGGTGGTCGACCAGGCCCACAGTTGTGCGTAGTCCTCGGCCCGGACGCCGCGTTCGGCGCCGAGCCACTCGCGATACCGGGTGACCGCTGCGGCGGCGACCCGTTCGGCCGAGGGCTGCCACAGCAGCTCGGCCTGCTCGCTCGATTCCGTCATGTCGTAAGTCCCCTCCGCGCGATGTGCCCCCCGACCCTGCCATCTCCCGCCCCGGCGCGCATCCCCCGGGCGGGTCGCGAAAGGATCTTCGTGGCCACTCTGGACGCGCCGCGCCGGACGCGGGATGTTACCGACGGGAAACAAGTCCGGCAGAGGAGGCCTCGCATGCCCGGCACGCACGGCATCGGCACCGACCGCGAGCGCGTCGCGGAGCGGCTGCTCGCCGCGTCACACGCGCACGCTTTCGACCCGATCACCGACATCGACTGGGACGCGCCGCTGGTCGACGGCGCGTTCTTCCTGCCCGCGCACCGGGTCAGCCTGTACGGCACGCCGATCTGGGAGCGGATGAGCGAGCGGCAGCGCATCGACCTGTCCCGGCACGAGGTGGCCTCGATGGCCAGTGTCGGCATCTGGTTCGAGGTGGTGCTGATGCAGTTGCTCATCCGGCACGTCTACGACCGTCCGCTGACCTCGCGACACGTGCAGTACGCGTTCATGGAGATCGCCGAGGAGTGCCGGCACTCGACCATGTTCGGCCGGTTGATCGAGAAATTGGACTGCCCCGAGTACGGGCCCGGCCCGTACGCGCACGCGGCCGCGCGGGCGATGAAGACGTTCGGTTCGGGCGTGCAGGCGTTCGCGATGGCGTTGATCGCGGAGGAGGTGCTGGACACGATGCAGCGCGAGATGACGGCCGACGAGTCGCTCCAGCCGATCACCCGGCAGACCGCGCGCATCCACGTGATCGAGGAGGCCCGGCACGTGCGCTACGCCCGTGACGAGGTGGCCCGGGGCGCGCCGCACATGTCCGGGGCCGAGCGGGCGATCACCCGCCTCGCGCTGGCCCGGGCCGCGCACATCATCGCCACCCGTCTGGTGCATCCGGGGGTATACGCGGCGGTGGGCCTGGACCCGGCCGCGGCGCAGCGGGCGGCGCGGGCGAATCCGTATCGGCTGGACACCCTGGGCCACTGGTCGCGGCGGCTGATCGCGTTCTACGACGAGCACGGTCTGCTCGGCGGGCCGGGGCAACGGCTGTGGCGGGCCTCGGGACTGATGGGGCGTCGGATATAGCGGCCGAGTGCGCATCCGCCGCGCGGATGTGACCGTAAATACCCCGGTCGGGTTGGCGCCCGGAACTGACGATCCGTCAGACTGTGGTCCGTACACACATCGGACGAGACGGCCAGACGAGTTGGAGGGCCCCGTGACGAAGGACCACAAGCCCGTGGTCCCCGGTTGGTTCACCACGTCCGGGGAGGACTTCTCCCTCCTCGGCACCCGGTGTACCGCCTGTGGGACCGTGTTCTTCCCGCGCCAGGAGACGTTCTGCAGCAACCCGGCGTGCGCCGGCACCGAGTTCGCCGAGGTGCCGCTGTCCCGGCGTGGCACGGTCTGGTCCTACACGAACGCCGGCTACCGCCCGCCGGCCCCGTTCGTGTCCGACCCGGACACCGAGTGGCAGCCGTTCACCATCGTCGCGGTGCGCCTGGAGGCCGAGGGCCTGATCGTGCTCGGCCAGGGCGCGCCCGGGGTCGGCGTGGACGACCTGAAGGTGGGCGTCGAGGTCGAGATCGTGCCCGGCGTGCTGTACGAGAACGACGAGCACGTCTACACGACGTGGAACGTGCGGCCCGTGGAGGTCAAGGCATGAGCACCGACCGCGAGATCGTCGTCCTGGGCGCGGGCATGCACCCGTGGGGCAAGTGGGGCCGCAACTTCGTCGAGTACGGCGTCAAGGCCGCCCAGGACGCGCTGAAGGACGCCGGGCTGGCCTGGCAGGACATCCAGTTCGTGGCCGGCGCGGACACCATCCGCAACGGCTACCCGGGCTTCGTCGCGGGCGCCACCTTCGCCCAGGCGCTCGGCTGGACCGGCGCGCGCATCTCCAGTTCCTACGCGGCCTGCGCGTCCGGCTCGCACGCGATCGCGAGCGCCCGCGCGCAGATCCTCGCGGGCCTGTGCGACGTCGCGCTCGTGGTCGGCGCGGACGCGGCCCCCAAGGGCTTCTTCGCGCCGGTCGGCGGCGACCGCCCGGACGACCCGGACTGGGTGCGCTTCCACGTGCTCGGCGCCACCAACCCGGCCTACTTCGGGATGTACGCGCGGCGCCGGATCGACCTGTACGGCGCCTCGGTCGAGGACTTCGCCCGGGTCAAGGTCAAGAACGCGCGCAACGGGCTGGCCAACCCGAACGCGCGCTACCGCAAGGCGTTCACCCTGGAGGACGTCGCGGCCTCGCCGATCGTGTGCGACCCGCTGCGGCTGATGGACATCTGCGCCACCTCCGACGGCGCGGCGGCGGTGGTGTTGTGCAGCAAGGAGTTCGCCGCCCGGCACACCACGTCCCCGGTGCGGATCTCGGCGGTCTCCACGGTCACCCCGACCTTCCCGAGCGCGCTGATCGAGCTGCCCGACATCGCCACCGACTCCTCGGTGGCGGTCGCGCCGAACGAGTTGTCCTTCCGGGCGTCGCTGGCCCACGCGGCCTATCAGGAGGCGGGCATCGGCCCGGAGGACCTGAGCCTGGCCGAGGTCTACGACCTGTCCACCGCGCTGGAACTGGACTGGATCGAGGACCTGGGCATCTGCGCGCGCGGCGAGGCGGAGAAGCTGCTGCGCGACGGCGCGACCGAGATCACCGGCCGCATCCCGGTCAACGCCTCCGGCGGCCTGGGTTCGTTCGGCGAGGCGGTGCCGGCCCAGGCGATCGCCCAGGTCTGCGAGCTCACCTGGCAGTTGCGCGGCGAGGCGGGCGAGCGCCAGGTGCCCGGCGCGACGGTGGGCATCACCGCCAACCAGGGCCTGTTCGGGCACGGTTCGTCGATCATCGTCACCCGGTAGAGCGCACTCGGATCCATCGAAACGGTCCCGGGGTCGGCGGGGTTCTCGGCACTGCCGATCCCCCTCGACTCCGGGATCGTTTCCGTTTCAGCGGAGGGTTTGTATGGGATTTCCGGACGGTATCGGCGTGGTCGACCTGCTGATGGGCCTGCCGAACCGCGATCGGCGCTGGTGGGCCACCGCGATGGCGGGCACGTTGCGGGACCAGGACAGCCGGACCGGGATGACCCACCCGGCCGGGTACATGTTCAAGGACCTGCCCGAGATGGAGCGCACCGACTCCTCGGCCGAGGACCTGCTGCGCGAGATGGACCGGTTCGGCGTCGAGAAGGCGCTGATCCCGGTCTCGTTCGAGGACCCGGACACCCTGGAGGCGGTCCGCCGGCACCCGGATCGGCTGCTCGGCAGCTTCCAGGTCGACCCCACCGACGTGATGGCGGGCGTGCGCGGTCTGCGCCGGGCGCGCGAGGAGGCGGGGGTGGTGGCCGCGACCTTCTTCCCGTGCGGGTGCACACCGCCGGTGCCGATCGACGACCGGTTGGCCTATCCGCTCTACGCGACCTGCGTCGAGCTGGGCCTGCCGGTGTTCGTGAACGCGGGCATCCCCGGCCCCCGGGTGCCGGCCGCCGCGCAGGAGGTGATGCGCTTCGACCGGGTCTGCTACGACTTCCCCGAGCTCACCGTGGTGATGCGGCACGGCGGCGAGCCGTGGTGCGACCTGGCGGTCAAGCTGATGCTCAAGTGGCCCGGGCTGCACTGGTCCTCGTCGGCCTTCGCGCCCAAGCACTACCCGCGCGCGATCGTCAACTACGCGAACACCCGCGGGGCCGACAAGATCCTGTACGCGGGCTACTTCCCGTACGGCCTGACCCTGGATCGCATCTTCGCCGAGTTGCCCGGGGTCGGGTTCAAGGACAAGGTGTGGCCGAGGTTCCTGCGCACCAACGCGCTGCGGGTCCTGGGGTTGTGACCGGGCGGGCCGGGCCGTCACCGCGCCCGGGGCGCCAGCGCCAGTGCCGCCCGGATCGGGTCGGCGTCGGGGCGTGGGTCGACGATCGCCAGGACCGGCACCGTGACGCCCGCCTCGACGTAGCGGGCGATCCCGGCCCGGCAGCGGTCGGGGCTGCCGTGCACGATCAGGTCGTCCAGGACCGCGTCGGGGACCAGGTCGAGGGCCCGTTTGCGGTCGCCCTCGGCCCAGGCCGCCCACATCGGCGCCAGTTCCTCGGCGCGGCCCAGCCAGCGGTGGAACTCGGCGTAGACCGGCACGGTCAGGTAGCTCGTGATCATCCGCCGGGCGATCGCCCGCACCGTGTCCCGGTCCTCGATCGGCACCACGAAGATCCGCGCGACGATCTCCTTGTCCGGCCCGCCCTCGTGCACGTACGGCACCACCCGCTCGACGTCCGCGGCGGAGAGCCAGTTCAGGATCGCGCCGTCCGCCTCCCGCCCGGCCAGCCGCAACATCCCCGGGCGCAGCGCCGCGACCAGGATCGGCGGCGGGCTCTGCGGCGGCCGGGACAGCCGGAAGCCGCGCACCGAGAACGTCTCGTAGTCCCGACTCACCTTCTCCCCCGCGAACGCCGCGCGCAGGAACCGCACGGTGTCGCGCACCCGCTGGTACGGCCGGTCGAACCTCGCCCCGTTCCAGCCCTCGACGATCGGCGCGGACCCGGCGCCGATCCCCAGGTGGAAGCGCCCCGGAGCCACCTCGGCGAGCGCCGCCGCGGTCATCGCCAGCGTCGCGGGGCCGCGGGTGTACGGCGAGACGATCGCGGTGCCCAGGCGCACGTTCGGATCGGCCAGCGCGGCCACGGTGAGCGGGGTGAAGCCGTCCGGGCCGTCCACTTCGGCCGACCAGAAGTCCGTGTAGCCGGCCGCGCACAGTTCGCGCAACAATCGCGGCTGGTCGGCGAGCGGCGCGTTCAGCGGAACGGTGATGCCGTATCGGGACTGGCTCATGCGTGCTCCTCCGCGGTCCTGATGGTTGATCAGGACTACCACAACCGGCCGGATACCTGATGTACCGTCAGATTCCATGTCGACCCTGTGCCTCAACACGTTCGCCTTCTCGCCGTTCGCCGGGACGAAGGAACCCCCGTCCCTGCCCGAGCTGTTGGCGGCGGTGCACGACGCCGGGTTCACCGCGATCGGCCTCGACGTGTTCTCCGTGCTCGGCTACGGTCGGCCGCTCGCCGAACTCGCCGCCGAGGTGGCGGCGGCCGGGCTGCGCTGTCCGGAGATGCTGGGCTTCGTGGTCGACGCGGACGAGGCCGCCGCGTTGGCCGGGGCGCGGCAGGTGGCCGAGGCGTGCGCGGCGTTCGGCGCCGACTTCGCGCTCGGGATGGTCATGCTCGCGCCCGACGCGCGCTGCGCGGACCTGTTCGCCCGCTGCGCCGAGATCATCGCGCAGGCCGGGGCGCGCGCGGCGGTCGAGTTCCTGCCGTTCACCCCGGTCGCCACCATCGCCGACGCCCGCACCCTGGTGGCGCACGCGGGGACCGCGAACTCCGGTGTCCTGGTCGACGCGTGGCACTTCTTCCAGGGCGCGGACACCTGGACCACGCTCGACGCGCTGCCGGTCGCCGAGATCGCCTACGTGCAGATCGACGACCACCCCGAACTGCTGCCGCCGGGCGCGGATTTCTACACCGAGTGCATGTCGCGACGGGTCTTTCCCGGCGAAGGGGTGTTCGAGCTCGGCACGTTCCGGGACGCGCTGCTGACCAAGGGGTACGACGGGCTGGTCAGCGTCGAGGTGATCAATCCTGGGCTGGTCGGGCTCGGCGCCGCACCGTACGCACGCGCCGCGCGGGCGGCGGTGGCACGGCACTGGGCCTGACGAGCGGGCCGATCACCTCGATCCGCCGTCACAACCCCTGATCGGGCGCGTCCCGCGGTGCCGTGGCCTGGAAGGCCGCGAACAGCGGTACGTAGCCGGACGCGTCCATCACCACGCACGCGAACGGCCGATCGAAGGCCACCAGCCGCCGCACCGGTTCGGGCTCGTGGCTCATCCAGTCCAGCGTGACCGTGGTCAGCGCGGTGGCCTCGACGCCCTCCTCGGCGATCCGCAACAGCGACTCCTGGACCACCTGGTCGATCCGCACCGGCTCGTCCGTCATGCCGCCGAAGTCCGCGTCGTCGGTCGACGCGGTCCGCACCCCCAGGTCGATCAAGTGCGGCAGCACCTCCAGCCGGGTGCGCAGCTCGAAGCGCGGCAGCCGCACCTCGACGTCCTCGCCCTCGTACGCCTTTCCCGTGTCGCGCGGCGCCCACGCGGCGGTGATCACCGACGCCGGCGGCGCGTGCTCCGGGCCGAGCGCGAACCGCACCCGGGCGGGCTGCTCCCCCGCGCACACCAACTCGACCACGGTGACCTCGCCGTCCCGGCCGGAAATCGTCCACACCTGGGAAGCCGGCACCTCGCGGTGCATCGTCGGCACCGGGGTACGGGTGCCGTCGGCGGCGTGGAAGTGCCGGTCGTGCGTGCGCACGACGTCGAACTCCTCGTGCCAGCGGGCCCGCAGCGCGAGCGCGTTGACCAGGACCACACGCGTCCACGCGTCGAGTTCGACGGGTATGCGCTCGATCAGCCCGTCGGTGGCCCGGGCCACCCACGCGTCCAGCTCGGCCTGCGCCCGCAACGCGCCGAACCCGATGCCCGGCAGCGCCGCCCGGAATCCCTCGCGCAGCGGCACCGCGCTCCACACCCCGGTCGCCACCGCGAGCGCCTCGGTGCCGGCCAGGTCGCGCGCCACCGCGCTCACCACCGGCGCCGACTCGCGCCACGCCAGGCCGACCAGATCGGCGAGTTCCTCCGCGGTGTCGCCCTCCGCTCCGGTGGCCACCGCCGCGAGCGCGAGCCACAGACCGGTCGGCGAGCACACCACGTCGCCGCCGGCCCCCCGCACCCCGGGGTCGCTCAACATCGAGTCGAGCCAGCGCGAGGCCAGCTCCCGCACGGTGCCCGCGTGTTCGCGCAGAGCCGGTTCCATCTGATCACCCTCGTCGTCGCCGCGTCGTCGCCGCCCGGAACTGTTCGGTGTCCCCCGGCCGGCCGGATGTATGCCTCCCGACCGTAGTGTCGTGCGTCATGAACGACTTCGGCAGGGACCTGGAGCTGCGCAGGCTGATCGACCGTCAGGCCATCCACGACGTGGTCCTGCGCTACTGCCGGGGCATCGACCGGATGGACCTGGACGCCGTCCGCGCGTGCTACCACCCCGACGCCACCGACGAGCACGGCAGCTTCATCGGGACGGTGGACCAATACCTCGCATGGATCGGGCGATTGCTCCCCCGGTACACCTCGACCATGCATCTCACCGGCAACCACCTGGTGGAATTCCGCGACGACACGCCCGATCTCGCCCGTTCGGAGACGTACGGGACGGCCTTCCATCGCAGCGCCGACCCGGCGCCCAGCGGCAACCTGATCACCGGCTTCCGCTACATCGACGACTTCGCCCGACGCGAGGGCGTGTGGCGGATCGCCCGCCGGGTGGCCGTCACCGAATGGGTCCGGGTCGACGACGCCGCCGGACAGTGGCCGGTGCCCGAGGGCATGCGCACGGGCCGACGGGACCGCACGGACGCGGTGTACGCGCCCTTTCCCGCCGGCCCGGCCGGCGCCTTCGACCCGTCCGGCCCGCCCGACCCGCGCTAGCCGATCGGCTCCGCGGCGGTCTCGGGCGGTCGGCGAAAGACCCGGGTCGCGTGGATCTCGCCGACGATCTGCGGCGCGTCCGGATCCTGCGGCACCGGCAACCCGGGCCGCAGGTGCTCCTCGACCGAGATGTACTTGAGCCCGGCACGCAGGTCCGCATCGTTGCGCAGCCGCACCACCAGCGGGAACTCGGCCAGTGCGGTGGTATCGAACAGGCCCGTCGTGTACACCAGTTGCACGCCGAGCGCGTCCGCGACCGCGCGCTGCAACTCCAGCAGATAGGACGCGTTGGCCCGCCCGATCGGGTTGTCCAGGAACAACGTCCCGGCGTGCCGGTGCCGGGCCCGACCACGATCGTTGCTGCGCAGCGCCGCCATCGTGCAGTACAGCGCGATGGCCGCGGTGAGCAGTTGCCCGCCGGAGAACACGTCGCCCATCTGCCCCACCGGCACCCGCTCGGCCCGCAGCACCGAGTCCGGCTTGAGGATCTCCACCTGCACCCCGCGCGGGCGCAACGCCGCGTGCACCCCACGCAGGAGCAGCGTCATCCCGTCCCGACGCACGCCGCCGACCGTGCCGTCCCGGCCACGCTTGATCGTGCGCGTCGCCTCGTCGACCACCTCGCCCAGCGCCTCCACCAGGCCCGCCGCGTCCGGCTCGTCGAACCGGATGCGCAGGAACTCCTGGCCGGACCACTCGCCGAGTTCCTCCGGCAGGCGGGACAACCGCTGGGCCGCGCGCAGCGTGGTCAACGCGGCCTCGACCATGCCGCGCATCCGGTCCACGATGCTGTCCCGGTTGCGCTCGATCTGGCGCAGTTCGTCGGTGAGTACGCGCAGCCGCGGTGCGAACGCGGCCGACCACGCGGGCGCGTGCTCGGCCAGCGCGGCCGGCGGCAGCTCCCGGATCTGCTGCCGGGCGGGCATCCGGACCTGCTCGAACCGGGCCGCGCCCGCGTGCCGCACGAGCGTCTCGGTCCGGTCGCGGACCTGGGCCTCGGCGGCGGACAGGTCGGCCGCGGCCGCCCGCAGCGCGCGCCGACACGTGGTCGCCGCGTCCCGCGCGTCGGCGACCGGGCCCGCGAAGGGGATGGCGGGCGGCTGCTCGGGGTCCACCGGCACGGCCGGCAGCGTGTCCGTGAGCGAGGCGGCCACCTCACCGAAGGCGCCCGCCGCGTGGTCGGCGTCGGTGTGCTCGCGGGCCAGCCGGCCGTGCGTCTCGCGGGCCCAGGTCAGCGCCTCGGTCCGGGCGGCGTGCTCGGAGCCGGCGGCACGCAGCAGTTCCAGCGCGTGCGCGCCGTCCCGGGGCCGCTGTTCCTCGGGCAGGTCCAGGTGATGCTCGCGGCCCTCGGCCGGCGCATGCCGCTCGACCTCGCCGCGCAGTCGGCCCAGCAGTTCGCTGGCCGCGTCGGCCCGACCCTCCAGGGTGCGTACGTGATCCTCGGCGCGGCCGGCCGCGGCCAACCGGGACGGACCGTCGGAGCCGTCGAAACCGTCCAGGAGCTCGGCCGCCTGACGACGCACCTTCGCACTGAGCCGGTCCAGCGTGCTCTGCGCGGTGGACTCCTCGCTCTCCGCCCGGGCCTGCTCGGCGCGCAGGTCGGCGCCCACGCCGACCTTCTCGTAGAGCGCGCGGGCCGTGCGGTACGCCTCACGCAACGCGGGCAACGACGCACGCGCGGCGGCCTCGTCGGCCGGCACGTCGGCGACCTGCTCCTCCAGCGCACCGGTGATCTCGGCCCGCTCCTCACGCAGCGCCCGCGCGGTACGCCGGGCGTCGTCGGCGGAGCGCTGCGCCTGCCGGCGGTCCTCGTCGGCGGTCCGGGCCAGCGTACGGTCCGCCTCGACGCCCGCCTCGTGTTCGCCGGTCTCCTGTTCCAACTCGCGAATGCGGCGCCCCCAGCCGGCCCGCTCGCGCAGCCGAAAGGCCAGCCCGGCCAGCGCGTCGGCCCGCCGGCGCGCGGTCTGCGCGGCGTCCATCCGCCGATCGCGGCGATCCACCGCCTGCGCCCGGGCCTGCTCGGCGCTCACCGCGGCGATCTCCGCGGCCTCGCCCGCGGCCTGCGCGGCGGCCAGTTCGAGCCGCGCGTCGGTGACCGCCTCGAACAGCGCGTCGAGCCGCCCTGCCGGACACGCGGCCCGCCAGGTCGCCAGCCGCCCGGCCAACGCCCGGTCGCCCTCCAGGCGCGCGGCCCGCACCCGGATCGCCTCCTGCCGCTCCCCCGCCCGGCGGCGCAGCGCGTCCCGCTCGGTGTCGGCGGCGCGCTCGTCGTGCATCGCCGGGTTCGGCGGCACCAGGAACGTGTCGGGGCGGTCCGGGCCGGGTT
Organism: Embleya sp. NPDC020886; assembly: GCF_044333915.1. NCBI lineage: Bacteria > Bacillati > Actinomycetota > Actinomycetes > Kitasatosporales > Streptomycetaceae > Embleya > Embleya sp. NPDC020886. The sequence goes on from NZ_JBIRRX010000005.1 coordinate 183,265, forward strand.
CGAGCAGCGCCTGTGGCGTGCCCACCGCGACCGCCGAGCGCGGCAGCAACGCGGCCTCGGCGAGCACCTCCGCGGCCCGGCCCATCGCGTCGTGCATGGTCACGATCACGCCGTCGACCAGCTCGGGCCGGGCCGCAAGCACCGCCGAGTGCCGCTCGGCGGGCACCGACTGGGCCAGGTAGCGCCAGCCCGGCAGCGCCGGAATGCCGTGCTCGCCCAGGAGTTCGACCGCGGCCAGCACGTCCGGTCCGGCGGGCAGCAGACCGCCGTCGCCCAGCGCACCCAGGATCCGCGAGTCGTCGGCGGCGCCGGTGCGCAGTTGGAACAGGGTGCGCTCGCCGTCGGTGACCGCCTCGGCGAGCAGTTCGCGCAGCACGTCGGCGGCCCGGTCGAAGGCCCGCGCGGCCTGCTCGCCGACCGCCTCCTCCGCGTCGGGACCCAGCAGTTCGCGCACCCGCGGCTCGGCCGCCAGCGCCGCCGCGTTCGTGTGCACCGCGGCCAGGTCGGCCTCGGCCACGCCCAGCCGGTCCGCCGCCCGCGCCGCGACCAACTCGGCCCGCCCGCGCGCCGACTCGGCCTCGCGCACTCCCGCGGCGAGCTGTTCGGCGCTCGCCCGGGCCTCGGCCCACGCGGCGGCGGCCTCCTTCTCCTCGTCCGAGGCGTGCGCGGCGGACTCGGCCGGATCACCGTCGTCGTCGAGCCAGCCCGCCTGCACCGCGAGGTCGAGCTCGGCGCCCACCTCGGCGAGCCGGCCGCGCAGGTGCGCGGCCTCGCTGCGGGTGCGCTGCGCCTCGGTCGCCGCGGTGGTGGCGGCCCGTTGGGCCCGCTCGCCGCGCTCCTGCAACTCGGCGGCCCGGCGCTCCTCGGTGTCCGCCCGGCCCTCGGCCCCGGCGGCGGCGGCGTGCAGCGCCCGCACCAGCGCGCCGGCGGCCTCCTGGCGGGCGGCCAGCGCGGGCGCCGCGTCGCGTTCGGCCGCCCGGATCGCCACGTCCACCCGCTCCGCGCGGTCCACCGCCGCCCGGTGCCGCAGCACCGCCTCGGTGGCCAACCAGGCCGAGTGCAGCCCGCGGGCGTCGCCCAGTTCGCGCTTGAGCCGCGCGGCGTCCTTCTCCGCGCCGGTCAGCCGCATCCCGGCGTGCCGGTGGGTGATCTCGGCGGTGACCAGCGCGGCATGCGCCCGGGCCCGGTCGGCGGCCTCCACCGCGGCGCTGGACTCGGCGGCCCGGCGGGCCAGTTCGGCGGCCCGTTCACGCTCGCGTTCGGCCCGGGCGCCCAGTTCGCGGCCGAGGCCGCGCGCGGTGTCCTCGGCGCCGCGATGCGCCGCCCGCACCCGGGTACGCCGGCCGGCCGCCTCGCCCACCGCGTCGAGCAGTTCGACCGCGCCCTCGACGAAGTCCCGCTCGGCGGTCAGTTCGGCCCGCTGGGCGAGCTTGACCGCGAACCCGTCGACCAGGTCGGCCAGCCCGTCGGTGTCGGCCGGATCGGAGACCGCGCGCAGCAGCAGGTCGACGAAGTCCGCGTCGTTCTTGACCGCGAACAGACCCGCCGCCTCACCCTCGTCGGCGTTCATCTCGCGCTGGTAGCGGAACAGTTCGGGATCCAGGCCGAGCGCGTTCAGGTGCTCGATCCAGCGGTCGTGGATCTCCTCCCACACCACGTCCACGTCCGGGTAGACCTTGTGCAGTTCGCTCATCGCGTCGCGGAAGCCGCGCATGGTCCGCCGCCGCCCGCCGACCTGCACCGGCAGCCCGTCCAGGGTGAGCCCGGGGCCGGGCCGGAACGAGTACCAGCTCTCGGCGAACTTGCGCGGGTCCGAGGAGACCTGGCGCCCGCGCCACTCGCTGACCTTGCCGACCACGACCGTCTCGCCGGTGAGCACGTGTTGCCATTCCAGCGCGACGTGCCCGCAGTCGTCGGCGAGCAGGAACTTGCGCAGCACGCCCGAGCTGGCGCCGCCGAGCGTGTTGCGGTGTCCGGGCAACATCACCGAGAAGATCAGCTTGAGCAGGACCGACTTGCCGCCGCCGTTCTCCAGGAACAACACGCCCGCCGGCGCCGGTCGGCGCGGCGGCCCGACCGGCTCGCCCTCGAAGAGCTGCGCCTGCCTGGGCGCCGGATCGGGCACGGGCGCACCGACGCCGCGCAGGTCGAGCACGGTGTCGGCGTAACGCGCACCGGCGGGCCCGATGGAAAACAGGCGGACCCGGGACAGCTCGTACATCGGCGGTCAAATCTCTCTGGTCGAAGCACAGGACAAGACATCACACAAGGGAGGATCGTCCGACGGACGATCTCCCGGCGGGGAAAACACCCGACGGGCGGGGCACCCGGCGCCCGCAGGCCGCACACGACGGACCGGGTTCGCCGCCGGATCGGCCCGAAACGGCCCGGCCCGACGCCGCGACGACCGGGGGTCAGACCCCGTGGAAGGGCAGGCCGGCGCCGGGCGCCAGCTCGCCGCCGTCGATCGCGGCGGCCAGCAGACTCGGACTGCCGTCGGTGACCGCCACCACACCCAGCTCCAGCAGCTCGGACATGGCCGCCGAACCGGCCGTGTCGCGCACCTGGAGCTGATAGCGGGCGGTGCTGCGGTACGTACCGCCCGCGTCGTCGGAGACCCGCTGCAAAAAGCCCGAGTCGACCAGGAACGCGACCGCCTTGGCCACGATCCCGATGGTGGACGCGGCCAACCTGCGGGCGTCCTTGGTCGCGCCGGTGGCGCTGCGCCGGGCGTAGACCCGCCAGGCCGCCTCCAGGCCGGGGCCGTCCACCTCGGGGTCGCTGATCTCGCCGCGCTGCTCGGCGCGTTCCTCCAGCCGCAGGCAGGCCTGGCGCACGAAGGCGTCCACGCCGTGCACGCTGAGCCGGCCCACGTAGGCGTCGTCGGCGAGGTCCTCGGGGCGCGGGAAGGCCATCGCGGCCACCGCGAGGTGGGCGAGGCCGTGCAGGAACCGGTCGGCCGACTCGGTACCGGCCCGGCGCGCGTAGTCGCCCATCCGGACCGCGAACACCGAGTCCTCGCCGGCGGTGACCGCCATCCCGGCGCGCGGCGACACCTCCAGCACCACCAGCCCCAGCCCGGCCGCGACCGCCCCGGCCAGCGCGGCGAAGCGCGGGTCCTCCCGGTGTCTGCGGATCAGGTCGCCGTACTCGGCGTCGCGCGCGGGCAGCAACTTGGGCTGGAGCCCGAAGGCGACCAGCCGGGCGGCGTCGCCGACGTCGGCCGAGGTGATCGGCGCGGCCTCGGTGACCGTGTCGTGGTTCATGCGGGGGTGGGCCCTTCCGGCTCGGGTCGCGCGCCGGTCAGGACCGCCGTGCCGATGATCAGGTCGGCGCCGCCGACCTCGTGGTCGTCGAGTTCGGTGCCGTCGTCCACGGCCACCAGGAGGGTGCGATCGCCCTGGCGCAGCGCGGTGCCCACCGGCGGGGAGGCCGCGTGGAAGGCGAGCAGCGCGACCAGGTAGCCGAGGTCGGGATCCCCTTCGCGGGCCTCGGCGAGCAGCCCGGAGAGCCGGCGCGGCGTCTCCGGCGGGATGTCCAGGAGCCGGGCCGCCGCGTCGTGCTGGCTCTCGCTGTAGCGGCTGTCGTCGGGGGTGAGCGAGACGTCCGGCTCGGGCAGTTCGGCGCCCAGGTGGTCGCGCGGCGCGGGCGGGGTGAGCAACATCTCGGTCAGGTCGTGCAGCCGCACCGCGACCGGCGTGCGCAGCCCGGTGCCCGCGGCGAAGAACCGGTCGCTCACCCGCCGCGCGTCGCCGACCGGCAACTCCAGGAGCGGGCCCAGCAGTTGCCCGTAGAGGTCGAGCCCGGTGCGGGTGCTCGGCGCGGCGAACGCCTGCCGGTCCTGCTCGGCCCGGAACAGCGGGCCGGCCTCCATCAACCGGGTCTGCAACTGGGTGTGCCGCCGGATGCAGTCCTGCACGATGTCGACCAGTTCGGCCGCACCGCGTTTGCGCTCGCTCTCCTCGGCCTCGTCCCGGGCCCGCCGGATGTTGATCAGGATCGCGTTCTCGTGCCGGTAGCGGTCGGCGACGTGCTCGAACGCCTCGTCGATCAGGTCCGGCACGCCCTGCAACCAGTCCACCGCGCGCACGTTGCGCCGGGTCGCGTCCAGCGCGCGGCGCAGCGATTCGGCGTACTGCACGGTGCGGTAGCGGGCCTGTTCGGCGGCGAACCTGGCCTCGGCCAACCGGCCGCGCCGAATCAGGTGTTCGAGCTTGACGTCGGCGGCGATCTGGGCGCTGGTGACGTCGGTGTCCAGTGCGCCGACCAGGACGTTGATCGCCTCGTCGGTGGCGCGCAGAAAGATGTGCCCGTCCGGGCCGGGGACCTCTTCGAGCAGTTTGAAGTCGTAGTCGCGGCGGATGTATTCACCCTCTCGGGTCCACATCCCGTAGACCGCGCGAAAGCCGCGGTCCACGCTGCCGACGTTGATCAGGTTCTCCAACACCCAGCGCGCGACCCGTTCGTACTCGGCGGGGTCGCGCCCGGGGGCCTGCGCGGCCACCCGGGGGCGGAGCCGGGCCACGATCTCGTCGTGGTCGGCCCCGGTGTCGAAGTCCATCGTGATGGTGACCAGGTCGATCGCGCTGAGACCGAGCTCGGCCATCGCGTAGACGGTGTACTCGCCCGCCAGGTTCGCCTTGCGCGCCTCGAGGTCGTGCAGCGGCGCGGTACAGGCGAGGGCCTTGAGGCGGCGGGCGAGCCCCTCCTCGGTCACCCCGGAGCGCGGGTGTGCCGCGCCCGGGGGCAGCGCCGGGCCGGAAGTCGGCGGCGCTTCCCCGGGCAGGCCGGCTCGGGCGGGAACGGTCATGGGAGTAGAGCCTAGGACGTCTCGCCGACAGGTTCGGCGCCCGCCCGCGCCGGAGGGGGCCGAACGGGCGCGGGGCGGCGGGTGTGCGGCTACATCTCGCTCAGCCTGGCCAGGGCGGCGGTGCGCACGTCGTCCTGCTCGGCCGGGTCGCCCGCGAGCCGGCGCAGTCGCGTCACGGCCTCGGGGCGGCGCGCGTCCACGTGGCGCGCGGCGATCAATCGGGTGTCGGCCTGGCAGTCCCACAGGGCTTCCACGGCCGTGTCGGCGGCGAACGAGGGCTCTATCCGGGCCAGCGTCTGCACCGCGCAGGCGCGCAGGCCGGCGGACGCGGCCTCCTGGTAGACGCCCTTGACCAGGTCGAGCGCGTCGACCAGGGCCAGCCGCCCGATGCCGGCGACCAGGTCGCACAGGCGGAAGTGGTCGGCCTGATCGGTGATCGGGTCGCCGACGCGCATCGGCGCGGCCACCCGGGTGCGCAGGGCGTCCAGCAGGATCGGCCCGTCGACGGCTTCCCCGGCGCCGGCCAGTATCCGCACCGCGACCTCGCCGAGCAGGTCCTCGCGGCCGGCCCAGACCCGGGCCCGGGCGACCGCGGCCGGGCTGCGCAGGCCGCCGATGGCGTGCGCGGCGGCAAGCCGCACCCCGGCCGGCGTCTCCGGCGCGAGGGCCCCTTCGGCCAGGTCCAGGAGTGCGCCGTCGCCCTGTTCGCCGAGGTATCTCAGCGCAGCCGATCTGGCGCCGTCCGGCCCGGCCCACGCGGCGGCCAGGATCGCGCCGCGGTGCTCGGGCCCGGCGACCGCGCTCAGCCGTCGTCCGCACGCGAGCGATTGTCGGGGACCGTCGGCGGCCTCGGCGAGCACCTGGTCGACGGTCTGCGCGGGCGCGGTCGGCGGCCCGGTCGGGATCTTGATCGAGCGGGTCAACTCCCACCGCCACCAGTCCAGGTCGACCTGTTCCACGACCGCGCGCACCCGCTCGTCCTCGGCCGCCCAGACCCGCCACGGGCGCATCCCGGTGGAGCGCTTGACGCAGTCGTAGAGCTCGTCGTCCTCGCCGCGCTCCAGGACCACCTCCAGCAGACCGGCCAGGGCCGTGTCCTGGCCGACCGCGGCGAGCCGGTCCAACGCCTCCGCCCAGTCGCGTCCCTCCTCGACGTACGCGCGCAGCAGCGCGGTCGCGTCGGCGCGGCCGAGACGGGCGAGGGTGCCCAGGACGGCGAGCGGGAGCGCGGTGCGGTCCGCGTCCTCGTCCGTCCAGTCGTCGTCGCACAGGAGATGTCGGGCGAGGCCGTCGAGACCGGCGTCGAGGTCCGTGTACAGGCGTGCGTAGTACAGCGACCGCGACTCGGTGGCCGGAACGGCACGGGGATCGCGGACCACACAGCCGTCGAGCGCGTCGAGCACAGCGACGCGGTCGGCGACGAGGGCCCGCCGGGCGCCCTGACCGTGGCCGCTGCGGAGCAGGCCAAGGAGAGCGTCATGCGAGGTGATGACCGGATCGAACATGCCGCAAGCATCGGTGGCCGGCAACCCTGGAGCAACAGGATTTAGGACACATGTACCCGTTGCCCGTTGTTTCGGGGAAACCGTGTTGCCGTTTCGTCACCGCAAGCTATGGACTGTACCGTCCACGTTCGCGCGTTCGCCGCCCGGGTGTGCCCGGACGTGCCCCGCCCGGCGTGCGCCGGCGCGTCACGCGCGCCCGACCGGGACCGGCTCACTGCTGTTTGGGCACCTGCACGCGCGGTCGATCCCGGCGCACGATGCCGTAGTCCTGGCCGTCGAGCGGGCCCAGTACGCTCGCGGGCACGAACGACTCCATCGCCCAGGCCCTGGTCTGCACGTCGGCGGCGAAGCCGTACGCCCCCCAGACGGGCCAGCGCACGCGGGCGCGCCAACTGCCGTCCCGGTACTGATGCCAGCTCACCAGGGTGACCTCCAGGTGTTGTCCGTCCGGGAGGAACATCCGTACCCGCGGGCCCGTCGGGCGCGGATCCGCCTCCTTGCGGCGCCCGCCGACCGGGCCGAAGGGCGGCTCGCGGCGGCCGGCGGCACCGGGCGCGCGAGTGGGCGGATCGCCGGCGGCCGTACTCGGTTCTGTTGCGGTCTTGCTGCTCACGCGGCCATTGTGCGGCGCGAGCGCGGCCCGCCGGCCCGAAAGCCGCCGCAGCACGCCGACGTCCCACCCGTACGGCGCACGGGGCGCCACGCGAGTGGGACGGGCACGGTGGTGAGATCCGTCAGGACACCACCCGAAGCTCGGCCGGAGCGACCACGCTCAGGCCCAGCATCGCGGCCAGATCCTCCACCAGATTCACGGCTTGGTCCGCGGTCAGTCGTTCGACCGTCCACTCGGTCGTGGGACGGCCTTCGGCGTCGGTGTGCGGACCGAACCTCAACTCGATCGGACGATCCGCGTCGGCGGAGGGCAGCACCGGAACCCGGGCCACCAGGGTGACATTGTTCGACATGACGTCGACTCCCTTCGGAGAGCGAAAACGATCGCCGCTGTCATTGCCGGTCACCACTCACGCTCGCATCGCCTACGGACCGTGTCCAGGTGTCTCCGGAGGCACAGGGAGCGCACAAGGCGCGTCCCGACGCACGAGACGGCCCCGACGCACGATGTGCGCCGGGGCCGTCTCGTCGATCGTGTGGGGGAACTCCCCCGCAGGTGGGTGAAATCGCCCCTCGTGCGGGGGAACTGCCCCTGCTGCGCAGGCTGACCGGCGCGGACGATCCGGATCGCCCCCGAGCGGGGGAACTGCCCGACACCGCACCCGATCACGGGCGGATCAGCCGAAGAAGGCCTTCACCACCGGTCCCGCCGCCGAGCCGCCGGACTTGCCCTTCTCCACCAGCACCGCGATCGCGACATCGTCCTTGAACGCGATCATCCAGCCGTGCGTGAGGGTCTCGCCCTTCTCGTCGAACTCGGCGGTGCCGGTCTTGGCACCGACGGTGCCCGGGATGCCCTGGAGCATCTTGCCCGAGCCGTTGGCCACCACGCCCTGCATCAGCGCCTTGAGCTGACCGGCGATCGCCGGGTCCAGATCGTGCGAGGGCACCCGACCGGGCACGTCGTCCGGCGCGAGCACCGGCTGGTTGAACTTGCCGGAGGCGATCGTCGCCGCGACCGAGGCCATCACCAGCGGACTGGCCAGCACCCGGCCCTGGCCGATCATCGACGCGGCCTTGTCGTTCTCGCTGTTGGCCGCGGGCACCGAGCCGTCGAAGGTCACCGTGCCGACGTCCCACTTGGCGCCGATCCCGAACTGATCGCCCGCCAGCTTGTTCAGCGTGTCGTTCTCGATCTTCGACCGGTTGCCGATGAACGCCGTGTTGCAGGACTGCGCGAAGTCGTCCTGGAAGAGCGCGTTGGGCATCGGCTGGAGACCGTCGTAGTTCTTGAAGGTCTGGCCGTTGACCACGAGCGTGTTCTCGCACGGCACCTTGTCGGTCGGCTTGAGGCCGGCCCGCAGCAGCGCCCCGGAGGACACGGTCTTGAACGTCGAGCCCGGTGGGTACCGACCGGTGAAGGCACGATTGTCGCCGTTGGCGGGGGTGTTCGCGGCGGCCGAGATGCCTCCGGTCTTGGCGTCGATCACCACGATCGAGGCGTTGTTGCCGCCGGTGACCGCCTTGAGCGCCTCCTCGGCCCGCTTCTGCGTGTTCGGGTCCAGGGTGGTCTTCAGCGGCTCGGACGGCTTGCCCTTGACATCGACCAGCGTGGTCTTCTCCGAGCCGGCGGCGTCCACGATGCTGATCTTCAGCGCGGCGGTGCCGGCCAGCTTCTTCTCGTAGCGATACTGCAGACCGGAGGCGCCCACCGAGTCCGCGGAGGACGCGCTCGGGTCGGCGTTCTTGAGCAGGTCCGCGTTGTCGCCGGAGCCGACGGTGCCGACGATCTGCTTCGCCACGTCGCTGGCCTGCTGGGTGCTCTCCTTGACCTGTATCCCGCCGAGACCGGCCAGCTTGAGCTGGCCGTTGCCGTCCCACTTCTCCTTGCGCAGGGTCACCAGAGGCAGCGACTGGTTCGGATCCGCGGCCGCGACCCGGGACTTGAGCTTGGCTATGTCCAGGTCGAACAGCGGGTCGGCGAGCGCGGCGTACAGCGCGTCCGGGTTGGTGATCTTGGCCGGCCACAGGGACAACGCCACCACCGGCGTCGAGGTGGCCAGCGCCTTGCCCGAGCGGTCCAGGATCTCGCCGCGCTTGGGCAGCGTGCGGTCACGCTTGATCTTGCCGGTGTCGGCGAGTTGCGGGTGCACGATGGACTGCGTCCAGTGCACGGTGGTCTTGCCGTTCGCGGTGACCACCGGGACGGTCGACTCGATCTTGACCGGGTCGGTCACGCCTTTGAGGGTCAGCGTCGCGTTGTAGCTGAGTGTGGCGGGCGCGTTGTCCTTGCCCTTGGTGTACGTACCGGGCTTGTACTCGGCCTTGACGATGCCGAGCTGCTTGCCCGTGGTGTCCAGTCCCTGCTGTGCCGTGGTGGGGTTGTCCGTGAAGGACGCGGCCTTCGGCAGATCGCCGCTCTGCCACGCGGTCAGGAAGTTCCTGGCCGTCGCCTCGGACGTGTCCTTCTTCTCGTCGCCGCCGCCGCTGCACGAGGTCAGCGCGGCCACCACGACAACGGACAACGCCAACGGCACGGCCGACGGGATCCGCCGCATCTTGCTGCCCACCAGATTCCTCCCGAACGTCCACGAACCCCCGGCAGCCCGCCGGAGGTCTTCGATCACGCTACCCGGACCGCCGGCGGGCGTCGGCCATCGGGCAGGCGTACGGCCGACTTGTGACCTGGTTGTTGAGGTGCCCGAAACACCCCGGGTGAGGGATCGCCCTCAACCCTGGGCGAACGGGAGCCGAATTCCCGGCGGGAGGAAACCGGTCTCCCACCCGGTGCGTCGGTAGGAGCATGAGGGTCCGCCGGGACGGGGACCCGCGTTGACCGTTGGCACCGTCGAGCAGGAGGAGAACGGGGCGATGGGGACCACACGGATCGCCATACCGACACCACCGCGTTACGGGTGGCAGGAGGACGCGGCATGCAGGGGCCTGGACGCCGGGCTCTTCTTCGGTGACGACCAGGAGCGACCCGGCGAGCGCCGGGCCCGCGAGCGGGTCGCCAAGAAGGTCTGCATCTCCTGCCCGGTGCGGCGGCGCTGCCACGAGCACGCGATGTCGGTCCCGGAACGCCGAGGTGTGTGGGCGGGTCTGGGCGAGACCGAACGCGCCGCGCTGTTGCGCGAGCAGGAGCAGGAACACGAGCACGAGCACGAGCGGGAGAAAACCACGACGGCGGCCTGACCGCGCCGGCGCGGCCCGGTTCGGGCTCAGGCCGGCAGGTCGTCCTCGGTGAGCAGGCCACGCACGTCGAGTCGGGCCCGCACGTGCGGCGCGCACGCGTCCACCACGACCGCCGCGCCGATCCAGTCGGCGCCGGCCTCGGTGACCATCCGCCGCACGGCGCTGGCCTGCGCGCCGGTCTCGATCCACTCGTCGACCAGGAGCACGCGATCGCCCGGGCGGAACAGCCGGCCGGGGACCACCAGGGTGAGGCCGCCGTCCTGGTATTCGGGTGGGGTGGCGGCGCGCAACATGGGGTCCTCGCCGGGCCGGCCCCCGTCGCCCACGATCCGTCGATCCTTGCGGATCTCGACGAAGCCGACGCCCAGGTGCAGCGCCGTGATCGGCCCCAGGACCAGACCTCGGGTCTCGATGCCGACGATCAGGGTGGGCCGCGCCTCCGCGTGCAGCGCGCCGAGTCCGGGACCGAGCATGGCCAACACCTCGGGGTCGTGCCACCAGCCGGACGCGTCGGCGAAGGTGCCCCACGGGGTCTCCCGCCAGGTGAACGCGTCCGCGAGTCGCCGCGCGATGGCTCCCACGCTGCCCTGACGGCTCGTCACCTAGGCGCACCCCGTTCCGTTCCCGCACCGGCATGTCCGGATCTTCGACCGGACAGGCTACCGGTGCGGGTCGGCTCGGATCCGCGAACCCGCCCCGGGCGGCCCGCACTCGACCGCCGGCACCCGACGGCCGACCGAGCCACCGGACAACGCGTCAGTCGGCGCCGGGACGGTCCAACGGCTGCTCGACCAGTGCGAGCACCCGACTGGCCATGAACCGCGCGGTGCGCACCACGGTGCCCGTCCGGGTCAGTTCGCTCACCTCGACGACACCGCGGCGGACCGCGACATCCAGCCGGCGCCCCGCGCGCGTCGCGGTCATCTCGTAGGTCTTGGTGCTGTCGCCCGCGTCGACCACTATCTCGACCCGATCGCCCTTCATACGTGCCCCCTTCGACCGATTACCCCCATCTTCTCCCACAGGTCCGACATCGACCGTCTCCCCGATGCGGGTGGTCCGGCGCCGACTCCGGGGCGCCTTACCGCGCCGGGCACCGGCGTTCCTCTAACGTGTGTCGCACACAGGGGATTCGGGCACACGACACCCGGACGACGGCAACACGCGAGGGGATCGGGCACACATGACGATGGTGCGGCTGCGACGGCAGGATCCGCGCATCGTCGGTTCGTATCGGTTGTTGCGTCGGCTCGGCGCCGGCGGCATGGGCGTGGTCTATCTCGGCGTGGACCGACACGGCAACCGGGTCGCGCTCAAGCTGATCCGCCAAGAGCTGGCCGGGAACCCGGAGTTCCGCTCCCGGTTCGCCCGCGAGGTGGACGCCGCCCGGATGGTCCGCGGCAATCGCACGGCCGCCCTCGTGGACGCCGACGCGAGCGCCGACCGCCCCTGGCTGGCCACCGTCTACGTGCCCGGCCCCTCGCTGCAGCGCCGAGTCGGCGATCGCGGCCCGCTGGGCTGTCTGGACCTGGCCCGGGTCGGCTCGGCGGTGGCCGACGGCCTGGTGTCCGTACACGCGGTCGGCGTCGTGCACCGCGACGTGAAGCCGTCGAACATCCTGCTGTCCCCCGACGGGCCGCAGATCATCGACTTCGGCATCGCCTACGCGGACGGCGCGGGCACCCTGACGGTGACCGGAACCGCGGTCGGCTCACCGGGATTTCTGGCCCCGGAGCAGGTGCGCGGGCAGACCGTCACCCCGGCCACCGACATATTCGCGCTGGGCGTCACGCTGGCCTACGCGGGCCGCGGCGCACCGCCGTTCGGGTCGGGGCCGGTGGACGCGCTGCTGTACCGCGTCGTGCACGAGGAGCCGGATCTGGAGGGGGTGCCGGAGCAGGTGGTGCCGTTGATCTCGGCCTGCCTGTCCAAGGACCCCCGGATGCGACCGTCCGCCGAACAGGTACGCGAACGGCTGGCCGCGATCGCACGCCAACGCGAGGCCGAACGCGGCACCCCGAGCCGCGGATCGGCCGCGGCGGCGACCGCGTCCGGCTCGGCCCCGGTCGCCGCCGCGGGCCGGACCGACGGCGGCCGGACGGTTCCCACTCCGACGCGCGAGCGGGATCGGGACCGGGCCAGGCGTGAGGCGGCCCGCCGGGACGGTGCGCGGCGGGACGAGGACACCCGGCCCGAGCGCGCCGCGGCGAGCCGGGCCGAGTCGGGACGGGCGGAGGCCGGGCGGGTGCCGGTCGAGGGACGTTCGACGTCCCGCCCCGAGTCGGGCCGGCACGAGTCGACCCGACCCGACGGCGGGCGACCGGACCCGCGGGCACACGAGGGGCGCGGGTCGGACGGCCGCGGCCACGAGGGACGTGGGCACGAGGGGCGCACGACGGAGGCCGGGCGGGCGGAGCCGGTGCGGCACGAGCCGGGTCGGGCCGACGCGGGGCGACCCGACGGCGGGCGACACGACGTCACTCGCGGCGAACGCGGCGAACGCAACGAGCCGACGCGCGGTGCCACGCCGGACCGGCAGGAGCGTCCGGACCGCACCGACGCCAAACGCGCCGGCCGGGTCGATCACGGGCCGCGCTCGCGGGCGGGGAGCACCGCCGGCACCCCGCACCGACGCCGGCCCGAGGACCGACGGCGGTTGCTGATCCAGCAGTTGATCGTGTTCGTCGTGGTGACCGCGATCGCCGCGTTCGCCATCGCCGCGTTCCAGAACGACGACGGCGACGACAAGGACGACACCAAGACCTCGACGGTCGCCCAACCCGCGCCGCCACCGCCGGGCCCGGGCGCGTTCCGGATCGGTCCGGCACACGGCTCCATCCCGATCGTCGGCTGGTCCGACCGCACCTACGCGGACCCTTCCGCCGGCGGCGCCACCGTCACCCTCACCGACGGCTCGGCGGTGGTCGGCAGTGACCGGGTCACCCTCGGCGACGTGGTCCCGGCGAGCCTGGACGGCGCGCCGGCCGTGATCGTGGTGCTCACCCGCTCCCCCGGGGCGGGCGGCCCGCCGACCCATCTGGTCGAGCTCTACCGGTTCGCCGACGGCACCCCGGTCGCGGTCGCGGCGCTGGCCACGGCCGCCGACCTGCAGGCGGTCGCCACCCGGTGGACGGTGGTGGACGGCGCGATCGTGCGCATCCAGTCCTACGTGGACGTCGCCGACGTGACGACCCGCTACGTGGTCGGCCCCGACGGTGTACTGGTCCCGGCCGGGGTCTGAGCGGCAAGCCCGGAGGGAAAGCCCACCGGTCCCCGACCCGGCCGAACCCCACACCGGGCGAGGGCGGTTCCCCACTCGGGGCACGACAGGACAACGAGCGGGACGTAGCCACCCGACGCACGAGGAGGGGCACCCGGCCGAAGCCGGGTGCCCCTCCTCGTGGCGATCACATCTCGTCGCGTCGGATCGCGCGGTCCGGGCTCAGCCGAACTGGCGCTCCAGGTCCTTCAGTTTGCGCTCCAGCGAGTCGAGCCGGGGCAACGTCATGGTGTCGTCCTCGGCGGTGAGGTCGATGACGTCGCGCCGCTCGCCACCGGTGCCGGCCGTCGCAGGGAGCTCGCTCGCTCGCGCGGAGGGGGCAAGAGCCGGACGGCCGGAAGGGTTGTTCGAGTCGGCTGAGCCGCCGTGGCCGGAAACGTCGTTTCCGGCTATAGCAGGCTCCGAGAGTGCTTCGGAGCCGCCACCTCCCGGCAGAGCAGCCATTTCCTGACGCGCGGCGCCGCGGCGGCCGAAGTGCCCGCCACCGCCCTCACCACGACTGAGCGCCTTGAGCTGCGCCCGCTCCCGCTTGCCGTCGATCCGCCGACGCTCGCGATCGTCCTGCTTGGCCCGTTTGTCCTCGCGGACCTCCTCGACGGCCTCGTCGAGGGTGCGCACACCTTCGAGCAGCATGAGCGACCACGCGTTGAACGTCTCGTGCGGGGCACGCAACCAACGCACGATCCGGATCTGCGGCAACGGACGTGGGACCAAGCCCTGTTCGCGCAACGCGGCCCGGCGGGTCTGCTTGAGCGCGCGGTCGAACAGGACGGCGGCGGAGAGCGACATACCGGCGAAGAACTGCGGCGCACCGGCGTGCATGTCGCCACGCGGCGCGTGCACCCAGTTGAACCAGGCCGAGGCACCAGCGAACGTCCAGACGAGTATCCGCGAACCGAGCGCCGCGTCACCGTGGCTGGCCTCGCGCACGGCGAGCACGGAGCAGAACATCGCCGCACCGTCGAGCCCGAAGGGCACCAGGTATTCCCAGCCGTTGGCCAAGCCGAGGTTCTCCCGGCCGAAGCCGACCAGGCCGTGGAACGACAGGGCGGCCGCGACACCGGCACAGACGAACAGCAGGGTGTACGAGGCGACCCCGTACATCAGTTCCTTGCGCCGCCGGCGGTCCTGCTCACGCTCCCAGTTGTCGGATCCTTCCCCGGTATCCGTCGCGTCGACCTTGCGGCGTCGGACGACCAGATACGCCACAAGCGCCATAAGGGCGACCAGTTCCGCCAAGCCGACGAGGGCCCAGGCCAGGGGTACACCCATGATCTCCAACGAGCTTTGCCTCGCTTCCCGTTCCTGATCCGATTGCGCGGCGTCCCATACTGGCGGAATTTCGCCTGGTGCGGGTCGAATCCACCGAATATCCCGCGTGTGGGTGACAGGACATTCCCCTGCACAACCACATTTTCGGCCGCCCGTGCGACCCCAACAGGCCACTGCGCCAATCGGGGCGACGCTCGACCGTACTGCACTTCCGCGCACACGCTAGTCCAAGATCACATTCGATCGAAATTGGCATGACACGATCGGCATGTCGTGGGAGAAATCAGGGAAGGTCTTGACGCCCATTTCCGATCGATCGGAAGAAACGTCTCAAGAAACGCAAGAAAGAGGGAAGCGGATCACTACCAACCAATCGCGCAAACGCTCACTTTCGGGCGCGAATCAGGACGCGAACGATCGGATGAAACTGCACCGGACCGTCGCTTACCTGGACGGACGACCCTACACGCTGATCACCTTGCGACCGTCGACCACGACCCGGTTCGCCGTCAACCACTTCCACGACTCCTGGCACGTGCTCTCCGACCGGGCCGGCGCCCTGCTGTTCGCCCGGCTGTCGTGGGGCCTGGCCTACGGGCGGCACGAGAACACCGTCGTGGTCATCGACCGGCGGTTCCTGGACCCGACCCCCTTCGAGGCGGAACCCTCGCTGCCCATCGTGCTGTTCGCGACCGAGCGCACGCCGTTCGGTGGCCGCGCCGCGCGCGATCTGCGCCGGGTGTTGCCCACCCTGGGCACACCGACCGCCACCGTGCGTTGGCACACCCACGGGTTGACCACCGCACTGGCCGACCGCGCCGCCTGGCAGCGCAAGCACCCGGCGCCCCCGGTGAATCGGGAGCGCGAGCACCGGCACAAGCGCAAGCCGCACCACACCGTGCGCGACGGTCTGTTGGTACTGCCCGGAACCACCGGGACGCTGCTGCACGACGCGGTGTCGATCGCGAGCCTGACGGTGTCCGGCGGGGCGCCGATGGCCTACGAGTACCTGCACCGGTACACGTTCCAGATCTTCCACGACTACCGACGCCGGGTCAGCGCGGCGCGCACCGCCCGCCGCGAAATCGAGGCACTGCCGGTGCCACCGGATCGGTTCACCGGTCGGGGCTACTACGCCGAGGACGCGGTCCGCCGGCACATCTGGGTGCGCGGCACCGAGATCCGCAAGGAGCGCATGCGCGGCCGACGGGTCACGCGTCGGCCCGCGCTCTACCGGACCCACTCGATCAACGAGATCCAGCGATCGGGCAAGACCCCGTTCGAACGCCTGGCGAACATCCCCGTCGACGAATGAGCCCGCGACAGGCGCGCCGCCGACCCGTGCGCCCGGGGCCGCTGCGGCTCACCCGTAGCTCACCGCGTAAAAGGCGACCGCCGCCGCGGCACCCACATTGAGCGAGTCGACCCCGTGCGACATCGGGATCCGCACGAGTCGATCGGCCGCGGCGAGCGCCTTCGCGGTCAACCCGGGACCCTCGGCGCCGAGCATCAGCGCACACCGTTCCAGGTCCGCCGCCGGCAGTTCGTTCAGCGCGACCGACCCCGGCGCGGGAGTCAGCGCGAGCAGGGTCAGACCGGCCCCGCGCAGCACGTCCAGCCCACCGGGCCACGGCTCCAGGCGGGCGTAGGGCACCGAGAACACGGCACCCATCGAAACCTTGACCGAACGCCGATACAACGGATCCGCACAATCGGGCGACAACAACACGGCGTCCATGCCCAGAGCCGCCGCACCGCGGAAGATCGCACCCACGTTGGTGTGATCGTTGACGCCCTCCAGGACCGCGACCCGACGTGCCCCCGCCACCACGTCGGCGGCCGCCGGCAGCGGCTTGCGGCCCATCGAGGCGAGCGCGCCACGATGTACCTGATAGCCCGTCACCCGCTCGACCACGTCCGGACTGCCCACGTACACCGGCACGTCGGCGGTCTCGATCACCTCCGCCATGGTCTCGATCCAGCGCTGCGAGAGCAGCATCGAGCGCATCGGGTATCCCGCCGCCAACGCGCGGCGGATCACCTTCTCGCCCTCCGCCATGAACAGCCCCTCGGCCGGTTCGCGGCGGCGGCGCAATTCCACGTCGGTCAGGTCGGTGTAGTCGACGAGGCGCGCGTCGGCGGGGTCGTCGAGCATGATCACGGGCACCGCCCCAGTGTCCCAGCCGCGGCCCGGCCACCCGGGACCGCCCTCGGACCGCGGCCGGCTCGCGGTCAGCCCGACAGCGCCACCACGTCGCCGACCACCACGATCGCCGGCGGCCGAATCCCCTGCGCCACCACATCGGCGGCGGCCGAGGCCAACGTCGTGCGCAACACCCGCTGGGTGGCCATGGTGCCCTCCTGGATCACCGCCACCGGAGTCGTCCCCGCCCGCCCGTGCGCCAGCAGCGCCGAGGTGATCGGCCCGAGTCGCTCCACCGCCATCAGCAGCACCAACGTGCCGCGCAGCCCGGCCAGCGCCGCCCAGTCCACCAACGAGCGCGGATCCTCCGGCGCGACATGCCCGGAAACCACCACGAACTCGTGCGCCACGCCCCGGTGGGTGACCGGGATGCCGGCTATCGCGGGCACCGAGATCGCGCTGGTGATCCCGGGCACCACCAGGCACGGCACCCCGGCCTCGGCACACGCGAGTGCCTCCTCGAAGCCCCGACCGAAGACATAGTTGTCGCCGCCCTTGAGCCGGACCACGAACCGGCCCGCCTTGGCGTGCTCGATCATCGCGGCGTTGATCGCCTCCTGGGCCATCGCCCGTCCGTACGGGATCTTCGCCGCGTCGATCACCTCGACATGCGGCGGCAACTCGCCCAGCAGCGCGCGCGGGCCCAGCCGGTCGGCGATCACCACGTCGGCCTCGGCGAGCAGTCGCCGCCCGCGCACGGTGATCAGGTCCGGGTCGCCGGGTCCGCCACCGACCAGGGCCACCCCGGGCAACGCGCCGATCGGGCGCTCCCCGCGAGCGGCCAGCGAACCGTCGTGCAGGCCCTCGACGATGCGATCGCGCACGCCCGCGGCGCGCCGCGGGTCGCCGCCCGCGAGCACGGCCACGGTCAAACCGTCGTGTCGCCCGCTCGCCGGCGTCCACGCGCTGGCGTGCGACGCGTCGTCACAGCGCACGCAGAACACCCGCAGCGCCTCGGCGTCGGCGGCCACCGCCTCGTTGACCTCGGCCACGTCGGTGGCGGCCAGCGCGTACCACGCGCCGTCCAGGTCACCGGGCGCGTAGGCGCGCGGCAACCAACGCAGTTCGCCGCCGGTCGCCATGCCCTCGACCGCCGGCGTCGCCTCGGGGGCGACCACGAGCACGTCCGCGCCCGCGTCGAGCAGGGCGGGCAGTCGGCGCTGGGCGACCGTACCGGCGCCGACCACGACGACCCGGCGTCCTTCCAGACGCAGGCCGGCGGGATAGGCGGGAGGACCAGGGAGTCGGGACATCGTTCTCACTTTTCCGGGTGGCGCGGGGTGCGCTGCGTACGGTGTTTCTTGATCTTTCGGTGCACGGACGGTTGCTGCCTCGGCGGCGGTCCCCACGATCCCGGTATCGCTCCGGTGTCGCGTCGGCCGTCGCCTGGGCGGTTTTTCCGCGCGGAAAGGGCACCTCTGCCACTCCATCGTGGCGGAGGTGCCCTTCGGCTGCTGCGGGCGGGGGTGGAAATCAGTCGGTTTTGCCGCTGACTCCCGCCGCGTCGAACGTGGCCACATCGTGCAGTACGCGGACCGCACTCTGCACCAGGGGCAGGGCGAGCACCGCGCCGGTGCCCTCGCCGAGCCGCATCTCCAACTCGACCAGCGGACGCAGCGACAACTTCGCCAGGGCCGCCGCGTGGCCGGGTTCGGCCGACCGGTGACCCGCGACGCACGCCTGGATCGACTCCGGCGCGATGGCCTGCGCGACCAGGGCCGCCGCACCGGCGATCACCCCGTCGAGCACGACCGGTACGCGCAGCGCCGCCGCGCCGATGATGTAGCCGGCGAGCGCCGCGTGCTCCAGACCGCCGATCGCGGCCAGTACGCCGATCGGGTCACCGGGATCGGGTTCGTGCCGCGCCAGCGCCGCCTTGACCACCTCGATCTTGCGCCGGTGCGTGGCATCGTCGATGCCCGTCCCGCGACCGGTGATCTCGGCCGGCTCCATCCCGGTGAACACCGAGATCAGCGCGGCGGACGCGGTGGTGTTCGCGATCCCCATGTCGCCGGTGAGCAGACCCCGGTTGCCGGCGGTGACCAGGTCCCGGGCGGTCTCGATGCCGACCTCGATGGCCGCGATCGCCTCTTCGCGGGTCATCGCGGGGCCCTGGGTCATGTCCGCGGTGCCCGGCCGGATCCGGCGCGGCAGCAGTCCGGTCGCGTTCGGCAGCTCGGTCGCGACGCCGACGTCGACGACGCACACCTCGACACCGATCTGCTTGGCGAACGCGTTGACCACCGCGCCGCCGGCGAGGAAGTTGCCCACCATCTGGGCGGTGACCTCCTGCGGCCACGGCGACACGCCCTGCGCGTGCACCCCGTGGTCGGCGGCGAACACCGCGACCGCGGCGGGCTCCGGAATCGGCGGCGGGAAGGTCCGGGCCAGCCCGGACAACTGCGCGCCGATCGTCTCCAGGATGCCCAGCGAGCCGGGCGGCTTGGTCATGTTGCGCTGGTGCTCCCACGCCGCGCCCAACGCCTTGGCGTCGAGCGGACGCACCGATTGCAACGTCTCGTCGAGCAGGCTGACCGGCTCCTCGCCGGGCAGACCGCGGCGACCGTAGGTCTCCTCGTGCACCACCCAGGACAGCGGTCGGGCCTTGGCCCAGCCCGAGGTGGCCAGCTCCGGCTCGTCGGGGAACGCGTCCACGTAGCCCACGCACAGGTAGGCGACCACGTCGATGTGTTCGGGCAGACCCAGTGCCGTGGCCAGCTCGCGCTCGTCGAAGAAGCTCACCCAGCCGACCCCGAGGCCCTCGGCCCGGGCGGCCAGCCACAGGTTCTCCACCGCGAGCGCGCTGGAGTAGGGGCCCATCTGCGGTTGGGTGTGCCGGCCCAGCGTGTGCCGGCCGCCGCGGGTGGAGTCCACGGTGACCACGATGTTGACCGGGGTCTCCAGGATCGCCTCGACCTTGATCTCCAGGAACTGCTTGGCCCGGGCCTTGGGCAGCGAGGTGGCGTACGCCTCGCGCTGCCGCTGGGCCAGTTCCTGGACGGTGACCCTGGTTTCCTCGGAGCGGATCACCACGAAGTCCCACGGCTGCGAGTAGCCGACGCTGGGCGCCGCGTGCGCGGCCTCCAACACCCGGACCAGGACGTCGTCCGGCACCGGGTCGGGCCGGAAGCCGGCTCGGACGTCCCGGCGCTCGCGCATCACCCGATGCACCGCCTCGCGCGCCGCGTCGTCGTAACCGGGAGCGGCGGGGCCGCGCTCGATCTCGGGCTCGGGCTCCGCCTCCGCCTCCGGCGTCGCGTCGTCCCCGGGGGTGGGCGTGGACTCGGCCGCGGGCGCCTCGGGTGCCTCGGGTGCCGGTTCCTCGGCCGACGGCGCGGGGTCGGCCGGCGCCGGCGGCTCGGCGGCCACCGGCTCGGAGGCGGGCAGCAGCACGGTGACCGCGGTCGCCGAGACGGGCTCGCCCTCGGGCTCGGCGGGCGCGGGTACCCGGGGTGCGACCGCGTCGGCCTGCCCGCCCTGGGCCGGGTCCGCCGCCGGGGTGCCGACCGGCTCGGCCGGCGGCGGCGGAATCCTGGGGATCTCGCCGCTTCCGCCGGCGACCGCGGGCTGCGGCTGCGGCTCGGACTCGGCGCCGGTGGTGCTCTGGGGGCCGTGCATGGCAGTGCTTTCTTCGGATGTACGGGGATCCGCCGGGCCGACCTCGACCGGCCCGGTGGGTGGCGCGGCCGGGGCGGCGGCTGCCGGGACGGACTCGGCAGCCGTCGCGGGGTGCTCGGCGGTCGGTGCGGTGGGGATCTCCTCGGCGAGGAGTTCCGCCGCGATGGACTGCGTGGTGGGTCCGGCCGGGACCGCGACGGCGGGCGCCGGGTTGCCGGGCCGAGCCGGGGCGACCTCGGCCGACGCGTCGTTGGCCGAGGCGACGGGTGTCGCCTCGACGGACGCGTCGCCCGCTTCGACCGCGGCCGGCGCGGCCTCGGCGACCGACTCGGGGCCGGGACCGCTCGGGGCCGGCTCGGCGGGCGCCGGGACCGGGACGGCCTCGGCGACGGGTCGTGCGTCGGCCACCTCCTCGGCGGGCGGCGCGGGCGGTGCGGGCGGCGCGGCCTGCTCGACGGGCGCGGCCGTCGCCGGTGGCCCGGTCGGCGTGACCGGCGCACCTTGAGCAGCCGACCCGGCCTGCTCCACGGGCCCGGGCGCGACGGGCACCACCGGCGGCACCGGCTGGGCCGCGGGTGCGGACTGCGCCACCGGAGTCGGCTGCGCGGCCGACTCGGCCTGCACCGCCGCCTCGGCCGGCACCACCGGCGCGGCCGGTTGCGCCGGAGCGGCCTGCGCGAGCGGTACGGCCGCCTCGGTGGTCGGCACGGTCGGGGCCGGCGCGGCCGGCTCCGCCGCCTCGGTGGGCGCACTCGGCGCCACCGGAGCCACACTCTGCTCCGGAACCACCGCTTCGCCCGCCCCGCCGTCGGCGGGCGCCACGGCCGCGACGGCCTCCGGCGCGACCGCGACGGACTCGACCTGCGGCTCGGTCGCCGGCGCGGCCGGTGGCGCAGCGGCCACGACCGACGGCGCGGCGTTCGCATCATGGGACGGCTGATCGGCCGCGACGGGCTCCGCCGGTACGGGCGATGCGACCGGCGCACGCTGCGCCGGCACCTCCGCCACCGTCGGACCCGCGGTCGCCACCGGCGCTTGCGGTGCCGCGACCGCAGCGGCGACGGGCGCGACCGGCTCGGCCGCCGGCTCGGCGACCGCGGCCTCCTCGGCGACCTGCACGGCCACCGGCTCGGGCGGTGGTACCGGCCCGAGCTGCGTTCCGACCGGAATCGCCTCGTGCTCACCCGAATCGGCCGACTCCGAGCCGGTCTCGGGCTTGCGTCGCCGCCCGCCCGTGCCTTCCGGCACGGCGGACCCGGCCGGCGGCGCCTGCTCGGCCGGCGCCGCGGGCGCGAGGCCCGGCTGCTCCGCGACGGCCGGCGGCGCGGATTCGACGACGGCCTCGGCCACCGCCGGAGCGGCCTCGACCGGCGCCGGCGCGACCAGCGGTTCGGCTTCGGGCACGGCCGCGACCGCCGGCACCGCCGGATCGACCCCGCCCGCCTCGATCACGGCCGGCGGCGGCACGGAAGCGGCCGCTTCCGGGCTGTCGATCGGGCCCGCGACGGGCGCGGCGGGCGGTCCGGTCAGCGCGTCGACGACCGCGTCCGGCGCGGCCTGCACGAACCTGGGATGCGCGGACTGCGGCGGCACACCCGGCAACGGCTGCGGTATGGCCGGCGCGGTGACCCCCTGCGCGTGCTCGACCACCGGCGGAGCCGGCGGCGCGGGCTGCTCGGCGACCGGCGCGGCGGGCGCGACCGCCTCGACCGGTGCGGCTGCCGCGACCGGCACCGACTCGACCGGCTGCGGCGCGGCCGGCGGCGGTACCACCGGCACCGCCTGCATCGGCGTCGGCTGCGCCGGAATACCGGTGTTCACCGCGTCCCCCACGGGATGTGCCCCGCTGTGCGGCCCGGCCTGCTGCGGCACCGGGCCGCGGCCGACCCGGCGCTGCCGACGCGGCGGCAGGGTGGTGCGCTGCGGCACCGCGGCGGCGACCGGGAACGGCGGGGTGTCCGCCGGATTCCCACCGGCCGGGGCACTCGGCTGCGCGGGTGCCGGCGGCTGCGGTGCCGGCGACTGCTCGGTCTGCTGCGGCTGGTCCACGGTCTGCGCCACGCGCACCCGTTGGCGCAGCCGACCGCCGGTGATCCCGGGCTGCTCGACGAACGCGCCGGCCGCCGGGTCGGGCACGGCACCCGACGGCGCCTCGGGCCCGGCCGCGGGTACGGCCGGTGGCACGTCCGTGCCGTACTCGGCGCCCGGCTGCCCGACGATCGTCGGCACGAACCGCGGCGCGGCGGGCGGCGGTACGACGGGCACCGCCTGCGCGGGCGGCGCGGCGGGAGCGGGCACGGCCTGGGCCGGCACGCCTTGCCCGGGCACACCCTGCCCGGGCACACCCTGCACGGGCACACCCTGGGCCGGCGCCGGATACGGCTCGGCCACGCCCTGCGGTGCGCCGTACTCCCCGGGGCCGAACCCCTGGACCGGCTGCGGGACTTCCTGATGCGGCGTCATCGGGCCGGGCGGATACGGGATCTGACCGGCCGTCATCGGCGCGGCATAGGTCTCCGGCGCTTCCGGCTCGTCGATGATCATCGCGGCGAACATGCCGGACTGCGGGCCGGGTACGGCGTCGTACGCCTGCTCGATCGGCGACACCGGTACCTGTCCCGAGGCGTCGTCGCCGGCCGCGGCCATGCGATCGGCCAGGGACATCCCCGGTGCAGCCGGCATCGGCACGTTCGGGTCGGCCCAGCCGGCCTGTGGCCCCGGCATCAACAGCGAGTCCTCGTCGTCCAGATCGTCGTACGGGTATGGACCGGCCGGTTCCCCCACCGGACCGGTGCCGGCGGCGTGCCTGGCGGGGGCAGGGCCCACGCCCTCCCCAGCAGGTCGGCGCTCGTCGGCTTCGCTCATGTAACTACTCCTTCCAGGGCAGCCGCGAAGGCCAGCGTCGTGGCACGATCCCGCACCGCGATCCGAAGCCAATCCGGGCCGAGGCCCGGAAAAGTGTCGGCCCGCCGAACCGCGTAGCCTCGCTCCCTCAGCTGCTCGCGGATCTCTGGGCCCCCCTCGATCCGCGCGAGCACGAACGAGGAACGGGGAACGACCGGTAGCCGAATCCCCGAAACCGTGCGCAGCCTCTCCACGAGGTACGAACGGTCAGCCGCGAGCGTAACGGCCAACGCCTCCGCCTGCGCGAGCGCCTCCGGCGTGCAGCACGCCTCGGCGGCGATCAACGCCGGTGTCGACACCGACCACAACGGCTGAGCGTCCGTGAGGATGCGCACCAGATCCGGGGAAGCCAGGACGTAACCGATTCGAAGTCCGGCCAACGCCCAGGTTTTCGTGAGACTTCGCACAACCACGAGCCCGGGCAGATCGCGTCGCTCGGCCACGCTTTCGGGCTCGCCCGGAATGGTGTCGGCGAACGCCTCGTCGACCACCAGGATTCGGCCGGGGCGCGCGAGTGCGGCGATCGTGGCCGCCGGGTGCAGCACCGAGGTGGGATTGGTCGGGTTGCCCAGGACGACCAGGTCGGCCTCGTCGGGAATCCGGGCCGGGTCGAGGGCGAAGCCGTCGTGCTCGTCCAGCAGCACCCGATGCACGGTGTGCCCGGCGGCCCGCAACGCGGCCTCGGGCTCGGTGAACTGCGGGTGCACGACCACCGCGTGCCGAGGGGTCAGGGTGCGGGCGAGCAACACGAACGCCTCGGCGGCGCCCGCCGTGGGCAACACCTCGGCGACCGGGCGCCGATGTCGCGCCGCGATGGCCGCCCGGGCCCGACCGGTGTCGGGGTAGGCGGCCAGGTCGGCCAGGCTCGCGGTGAGACGGCGCACGAGCCACGGCGGCGGGGCCGCGAGCCGGACGTTGACCGCCAGGTCCACCAGTCCCGGCCCGATCTCCGCGTCGCCGTGGTGGCGCAGATCCACGTCCGGTGCGACGTCCGCGCCCGGTGCGCCGTCCCGTTCGTCGGGATTGGGCCCGTCGAGTTCCGTCATCGCGTCACTGCCCATGTCCGTGGTTCCGTACCCCTGCCCGGTGCCCCTGCCCCGCCCGTGTCGTTCGTGTCCATGATGGTGGTGATGGTGCCCGGTCCGACGGCCGGGGTCCCGGCGTTGACCGTGAGCCGGCACTTCCCGATCGGTTCGCGGTACGAAATCGACTGCCACATCGCCGAATCCGCCCATTCCGGTACCGATCACGGCGTTTGTTGTTCCGCTTCCCGGCTCGCCGTCACGTTCACCCGCCGGCGACCGGCCGCCGGCGGGCCACCGCGACCGTACAGCGCGGACGCGCACCCACGCCGCGCGTCTTGGCCACCAGCAACTCGCCCAACGGCAGGCCCGGTACCGGCCCCAGCAGCGCGGCGGCCTCGGCCACGCCCGGCGTGCCGACCACCGCCCGCACCCGCTCGCTCGGATGCGGCACCGGCACCGCGGCGAGTTCCTGTGCCGCCCGCGCGAACAACGGCAGTCCGAGCAGCGCCGCTCCCCCGACCAGACCCGGCTCGTCGACCCGGGCCGTCACGGTCACCAGCGCCCACACCGCCGAACGCGCCAGGCCGGCCCGCGCGAGCACGGCGCACACGCTGGCGCACACCTCCCTGGCGTCCACCCCACGCGCCGCCCCGACCCCCACCACCAGATCCGGCACCATCGACGCCGCGTCGACCGTGGCCGAATCCAGCCCCCGCGCGGCGTCCGCCACCTCGACTCCCGCCGCCCGGGCGGCAGTCGCCCGCCCGCCCGACACCCGATCCGCCGTCAAGTCCGGTCCCCCCACACCACGAACACCGGATGCGCCGGTTCCAGTCGCTGGGCGCCACCGGAGACCGGCGCCAGCCGCGAAGCCTGCAACAGACAACCCTCCACGGTGTAACCCGCACGCTCCAGCACCGCGCGCGACTCGGCCACCCGATCCACCTCGGACATCGCGGCCACGATCCGCTCCGGCCGACGCGCCGCACACGCGGCCACCGTCGAGGGCCCGCCGCCCCCGACGAACACCACGTCCGGCAACGGCAATCGGGACAACACCTCGGGGGCCTTCCCGTGCACCACCCGCACCTCGACCCCGAACCGGCCGGCGTTCTCGGCGATCAGGTCGCACCCGAACGCCTCCTGCTCGACCGCCACCACCGCCGCGCCGTGCCGCGCGCACTCGATGCCCACCGACCCGCTGCCCGCCCCTATGTCCCAGACCAGGTCGCCCAGCCGCGGCCCGAGTCGGGCCACCGCCAGCGCGCGCACCTCGGCCCGGGTGATCGCGCCCGCCCGATGCGCGTACACGTCCTCCGCCACCGCCCAGCCGCGCACCGACCCCGGAAAGCCGGGGCGTTCGCCCGCCAGCCAACCCGCCGTCGCGCCCGCCCGCAGGGCCGGCCCGATCACGATCACCACGTCCACGTCGGACCACTCGTGCTCGATCGCATGCTCGGCGGAGACCATCGAGATCTCCTCCCGATCGGTGCCCAGGCGCTCGCACACCACGAAGGTGCGCGGCACATCCGGGAGCAGCGCGGCGAGTTCGGCCGGACCCGCGCCCGGACCGGTGAGCACCGCGACCTTGCCGAACGCCCGACACACGTTCGCCGCGCGCCGCACGTCCCGCCCCAGGGCGTTGACCACCCGCGCGTCGTCCCACGGCATCGAGGCCCGCGCGAACGCCAGTGCCACCGAGGACACCGCCGGCACGATCTCCAGCTCCAGGCCGTACTCGGCCCGGCGCAACAACCGCACGATCCCGAAGAACCCGGGGTCGCCGACGGCCAACACCACCGCGACGCCGCGATGCGCGCCGATGCGTTGCGCGGCCACGTGCACGTTGCCCAGCACCATCCGCTCGGCGCCCTCGGGCACCGCGACGGCGGCCAACAGCCGTTCCGGGCCCGCCACCAGGGTCGCCGTCCGCAACGCCTGCACCGCCGCGGCCGACAGCGGCGCGCCGTCGTACCCGATCACGATCACCCGATCAGCCATGGCCATCCCCCTCGCCGCGCCGAATCCCGGGGGAGGTTCGGCGCGTGGTCACGCGGCGGCGCCCCCGAAGGGGAGCCCGTACCCGTCACGACGTCGACTCCCCCGTCCGAGGTTGCGGCGATCACCGCCCGAGCGTGCGCTCCCGCGCGCGGTCGGTAATCGGCCACGCCCGCGCGTCCGCACCCGGATCCGCGCCACCCGCGCCCGCCGGGTCCGCCGCGAGCGCGCACGACCGGGCGAACCGCCGGGCCAGATCGGGCGCGCCGGCCCAGTGCGCGTGCAGATACGACGCGTGCACCGATCCGGCGATGTGCCCTTCCAGACCCGAGTCGCCCAGGCTCCACGCCGCCCGGCGCCCGGCCCGCGGCGTCAACGTCGTGCGGTGGAACTCGTGTCCGCGCACCACCCGACCGGTCGGGGCGAGCACCGAGTCGTGCGCGGCCGTCGCCTCCCGATAGCCCAGGGTCAGCCGCTCGGTCATCCGCGCGTCCGCGTCCAGCACACCGCACATCGGCGCACCGTCCAACGTCCGGGCCAGGTACAGCAGACCCGCGCACTCGGCCGCGATCGGGCCGCCGCGCGCGGCCAACGCCAGCACGTCCGCGCGCAGCGCCGAATTGGCGGACAACTCGGCCGCGTACACCTCCGGAAAGCCGCCGCCCAGCACCAGGCCCGCCGTGCCCGCCGGCAGCCGTTCGTCCCGCAGCGGGTCCACGGTGACCACCTCGGCCCCGGCCGCGCCGAGCAGTTCGGCGGTCTCCGCATAGGCGAAGGTGAACGCCGAACCGCCCGCGAGCGCGATGGTGGGCCGCCCCGGAATCGGGCCGGCCACCTCGCGCACCGGGTCCCACGGCGCGTCCGGCAGCGGACCCGCACCCGCCGCGATCCGCCGCACCCGGGCCAGGTCCACGCTGCGCGCGATCAGTTCGCCGAGCGCGTCCACCGTGCGCACGGCGTCCGCGTGCCGTTCGGCGACCGGGACCAGGCCCAGGTGCCGGGCCGGTTTGGCGATCGCTTCGTGCCGGCGCAGCACACCCAGCACCGGCATGCCGATCTCGTCCAGTGCCTCGCGCAACATGCTCTCGTGCCGGTCCGAGCCGACCCGGTTCAGGATCACCCCGGCCACGCCCACGTCCGGATCGAACGCGTCGAATCCGCGCACCAACGCGGCCACCGAGCGGCTCTGCGCCCGCGCGTCCACGACCAGGACCACCGGCGCCGCGAGCAGCCGCGCGACGTGCGCGGTGGAGGCGTATCCACCGCGCCCGGCCGCACCGTCGAACATGCCCATCACGCCCTCGACCACGGCCAGATCCGCGCCGCGCGCGCCGTGCGCGAACAGCGGCGCGATCCGCTCCTCGCCGACCAGGAACGGATCCAGGTTGCGCCCGGGCCGGCCGGCCGCGAGCGCGTGATAGCCGGGATCGATGTAATCCGGCCCCACCTTGTGCGGCGACACGACGTCGCCGCGTCGGGTGAAGGCCGCGATCAGCCCGGTGGCGACGGTGGTCTTGCCGTGTCCGGAGGCCGGCGCGGCGATCACCACGCGCGGCAGCGCCGAAGCACTCACCACTCGATGCCTCGCTGGCCCTTTTGCCCCGCGTCCATCGGGTGCTTGATCTTGGTCATCTCGGTGACCAGATCGGCCGCCTCGATCAGGCGCGGGTCCGCGTCGCGGCCGGTGATCACCACGTGCTGGCTGCCGGGCCGATCGCGCAACACCGCGACCACCTCGTCCACGTCCACCCAGCCCCACTTCATCGGATAGGTGAACTCGTCGAGCACGTACACCCGATGGGTCTCGGCGGCCAGGTCGCGCTTGATCTGCTCCCAGCCCTGGCGGGCCGCCTCGGCGTGATCGTCCTGGGTGCCCTCGCGCTGGATCCAGGACCAGCCCTCGCCCATCTTGTGCCAGGTGACCGGGCCGCCCTCGCCGGTCTCGGTGTGCAGCCGCCCGAGCGTGCGCAACACGTTCTCCTCGCCGACCTTCCACTTCGCCGACTTCACGAACTGGAACACCCCGATCGGCCACCCCTGATTCCAGCCGCGCAGGGCCAGCCCGAACGCCGCGGTGGACTTGCCCTTGCCGGGCCCGGTGTGCACGACGACCAGGGCCCGATTGCGACGCTGACGCGTGGTCAGCCCGTCGGCGGGCACGTGCGTGGGAACGCCCTGCGGCATGATGATCTCCCTTGGTATGTGGAACGTCGGCCCTGACCGGGCACGTTGACGAAAACACGAGCGTGACACCGACCGGCGGGCCGGGCGTCAGGCCACCGAACGCACATCCCGCACCAGCCCCGCCAGACCGTCCGCCGCCAGTTCCTGCAACGTGACCACCGGAGCGCCCAGATCGCCGGCCAGCCGCGCCGCCAACCCGAGCCGAACCGGCCCGCTCTCGCAGTCCACCACCAACGACGCGACCCCCGTCGCGGCCAGCAGCCGAGCCGCCCGCCGGCTCTCGCCCAGCGCGTCCCGGCCGCCCGTCGCCCGCCCGTCGGTGACCACCACCACCAGCGCCCGGCGCAGCGGATCGCGCAGCCGCTCCACCCGCAACGTCTCGTGGGCACGCAGCAGTCCGGCCCCCACCGGGGTACGCCCGCCGGTGGGCAGCGCGGCAAGCCGGGCCGCGCCGATCTCGACCGAGGAGGTCGGCGGCAGGACCAGCGCGGCGTCTGCGCCGCGGAAGGTGACCAGGCCGACCTTGTCCCGCCGCTGGTAGGCGTCCAGGAGCAGCGACAACACCGCGCCCTTGACCGCGCTCATGCGCTTGCGCGCCGCCATCGACCCGGACGCGTCCACCACGAACAACACCAGGTTGCCCTCGCGGCCCTCCCGGACCGCCTCGCGCAGATCCGCGCGCCGCAACACCAGCCCCGCGCCGGTGCGGCCGCGCGCCTTCTGGTGCAGCGCCGCCGCCCGCACGGTGGCCGCGACGTGCAGTCGGGTCACCCGGCCGGCCGCGACCTGGGCCCCGGTGGTGCGCCCGCTCGCGGTCCGTGCGCGCGAGCGGCGCCCGGCCGCTCCCTGGCCCACCCCGGGCACCGAGAACAACCGGGTGCGGTACGGCTCGGCCGCGGCGACGGCGGCCTGCTCGCGTCCCGTGCCGGAGGGGGCGGGCGCACCCTCGACGGACGCGTCCTCGGTACCGGGCGTCGAACCGGGCGCCGCCTCGGTCGACTTCGGCGCCTGTGTCGCGTTCCCCGACCCGTCGGAGCCGTTCGACCCGTCCGGGCCGTCGGCGTCCGACGGCGGCGACCCGCCACCGTCCGGCCCACCGTCGTCCGGCCCGTCCCCCTCCGGCTCCGGCTCCGGTTCCGGCTCCGGCTCCGGCTCGTCCGGGTCGCGCAGCGCCTCGTCGAGCAGTTCCTCGTCCAACCCCGGGGCGTCGAAGGGGTTGCGCCGCCGCCGGTGCGGCAACGCGAGCAGCGCCGCCCGGCGCACGTCCTGCGCCGTCACCTCGGTCCGCCCGTGCCAGGCGGCCAGCGCGATCGAGGTGCGCGCCGTGACCAGGTCCGCACGCATCCCGTCCACCTCGAACGACGCGCACACCCGCGCGATCCGCTCCAACTCGGCGTCCGGAAGCACCACATGGGCCAGCGCCGTGCGGGCACGCAGGATGCGCTCGGCCAACTCGGCGTCCTCGCCCGCCCAGCGCGCCGCGAACGCGTCGGGGTCGGCCTCGTACGCCAACCGTCGGCGCACCACCTCGGCCCGCTCGCGCGGCTCCCGGCTGGCCGCGACCTCCACGGTCAACCCGAAGCGGTCGAGCAACTGCGGTCGCAGCTCGCCCTCTTCCGGGTTCATCGTGCCCACGAGCAGGAACCGCGCGGCGTGCCGCACCGACACCCCCTCGCGTTCGACGTGCGAGGTGCCCATCGCGGCCGCGTCCAGGAGCAGGTCCACCAGGTGGTCGTGCAGCAGGTTGACCTCGTCGACGTACAGCACGCCCCGGTGGGCCGCGGCCAACAGGCCGGGCTCGTACGCCTTGACGCCCTCGGTCAGGGCGCGCTCGATGTCCAGCGAGCCGGCCAGTCGGTCCTCGCTGGCGCCGACCGGCAGTTCGACCAGGCGCGCGGCGCGGGCGCTCCCGCCGATCGCCGCGTCGTGCGGGCCGTCCGGGCAGTGCGGGTCCGGGGCGTCCGGATCACAGGAGAAGCGGCAACCGGGCACCACCGCGACCTCGGGCAGTTGGCCGGCGAGGGCCCGCACCATGGTCGACTTGGCGGTGCCCTTCTCGCCGCGCACGAGCACGCCACCGACCGCGGGCGAGACCGCGTTGAGGACGAGCGCCAGCCGCAGATCGGCCAGGCCCACGATCGCGGAGAACGGGTACGCGGCGCTCACCGGCGGGCTCCCGCGCCGGATATGCCGTCAGTTGTCACAAAGCACGCAGGCATGCGCCGTCGGCCTCCCTCGGGTGTCCACGCCCTGGTCGGTTGCGGAACCCGCGAACCGGGCCCCGGACAGCGGCAAGTCTCTGGCTCACGCCCGCCCGACGGCGCGCGTTCACAGTGGCGGGACCGCTCCGGGTTGCCGCACCGCGCCGCCTCCCTCGGACGTACCGGTGTCGAGGTGTGCCCGAACCCTCGTGGAGCACGCACATACCTCGACACCGGGCCCGAAGGTGCTCCGCGCGATACGCCGGATTCCTTCCCTGCTGTCGGCGACAGCCTCTCATACGCCCGAAAACGCGCCGCGGCCCCCGCCCGAGGACGGGGGCCGCGGTTGCCGCGAGTGTGCTCGGGAGGCGTCCCGGGCGCGGGTCGGATCAGAACGCCGGGAGCACGTTGCCCTTGTACTCGTCGGCGATGTACTTCTTCACCTCGGGCGAGTTCAGCAGCTTGGCCAGCTTCTGCACGCGCGGGTCGTTCTCCTTGCCCTTCTTGACCACCAGGACGTTCGCGTAGGGGTTGTTCTCCGCCTTCTCCACCGCGATGCCGTCCTTGCCCGGGGTCAGCTTGGCGGTCAGCGCGTAGTTGCCGTTGATCACCGCGCCGTCCACGTCGTCCAGCGCGCGGGGCAGTTGGGCCGCCTCGATCGCCTTGAACTTGAGCTTCTTCGGGTTGTCCGCGATGTCCTTCTCGGTCGCCGTGGTGCCCGCGCCGTCCTTGAGCTTGATCACACCGTTGTCGGCGAGCAGCTTGAGCGCGCGACCACCGTTGGTGGCGTCGTTGGGGAACGCGACGGTCGCGCCCTCCTTGAGGTCGGCGAGCGACTTGACGTTCTTGGAGTAGAGGGCCAGCGGCTCCAGGTGCACCGGCACGACCGGGACCAGGGTGGTCTTCTTCTCCTTGTTGAACTCCTCCAGATACGGCTTGTGCTGGAAGAAGTTGGCGTCGACGTTGCCCTCGTCCAGGGCCGGGTTCTGCTGGGTGTAGTCGGCGAATTCCTTGACGTCCAGCTTCAGGCCCTCCTTCGCCGCGAGGTTGTCCTTGATGTACTTCAGGATCTGCGCGTGCGGGACGGCGGAGGCGGCGACCTTGAGCGGGTCGGAGGCGGACGAGCCCTTCTTGTCGTCGCTGCCGCAGGCGGCGAGACCGAGTCCGAGGGCGGCGACGGCGGAGAGGGCGACGAACTTGTCGATACGCACGAAGAGTGCCTTTCCGGGTGGTGCGGTGTACGCGGGCGGAATGCCTCGCGTCCTAACGGTGGGCGAGCCTGCGGGAGAGCAGATCGCCGAGGAATTGCACGAGTTGAACCAGGACGACGAGCACCGCGATGGTGACGAGCATCAGGTTCGTCTCGAAGCGTTGGTAGCCGTAGCGGATGGCCAGGTCGCCGAGGCCGCCGCCGCCGACCACGCCCGCCATCGCGGAGTAGCCGACGATCGCGACGATGGTCACCGTGATCGCGGAGATGATCGAGGGCACCGCCTCGCGCACGAGCACCTTGCGCACGATGGTGATCGTGCTCGCGCCCATCGACTGCGCGGCCTCGATCAGTCCCCGGTCCACCTCGCGCACCGCGGTCTCCACCAGCCGCGCGAAGAACGGGATGGCGCCCACGGTGAGCGGCACGATGGCGGCGTCGGTGCCGATCGTGGTGCCGGTCACCCAGCGGGTGAACGGGATCAGCGCGACCAGCAGGATCAGGAACGGAACCGAACGGCCCACGTTGACCACCAGGCCGAGCAACTTGTTCGCCGGCGCGAACGCGAGCGGACCGCCCCGGTCGGTGAGCACGAGCAGGAGCCCGATCGGCAATCCGATCAGCACGGTGATCAGCGTCGCGACGCCGACCATGTACAACGTCTCCTGGGTCGCGGTCTCCAGCAGCGGCCGCATCTCGGACCAGGTCATCTTCAGATCTCCTTGCCCGCGAGCGCCACGCCGTCGGCGGCGGCGACGTCGGCGTCCGACTCGATGGGGGTGGCCGGGCCCTCGTCGAGCACGTCGACCTGCAGGCCCTGCTCGCGCAGGTAGCCGATCGGCACCACGTTGTTCTCGAACGTGCCGTCCAGCGAGATCCGCATCCGGCCGATCTGCCGGCCGCCGACGCTCTCCACGGCCGCGCCCAGCACGTTGACGTCCACGTTGTAGGTGCGCGCGAGGGTGGAGATGAACGGCTGCGCCGTCTCCTCGCCGCGGAAGGTGATGTCCACCACGGTGCGGCCCGCCGGCACGCCGGGCGGGCCCAGCGGGAACATCTCCCGGGCCAGCCGCGAATCGGAACGGCCCAGCAGTTCAGCCACCGTCCCGGACTCGATGATCCGGCCGCCCTCCATCAGGGCCGCCGAGTCGCAGATGTTCTTGACCACGTCCATCTCGTGGGTGATCAGCAGGATGGTCAGGCCGAGCCGGTCGCGCAGGTCGCGCAGCAGCGCCAGGATCGAGCGGGTGGTCTCCGGGTCGAGCGCCGAGGTGGCCTCGTCGGACAACAACACCCGCGGCTCGGCGGCCAGCGCACGGGCGATGCCCACCCGCTGCTTCTGCCCGCCGGACAGTTGCGCGGGGTACGCCTTGGCGTGCTCGGCCAGCCCGACCAGATCGAGCAGTTCGCCGACCCGGCGGGCCCGGTCCCGGCGCGGGATGCCGGCGATCTCCAGCGGCACCGCGACGTTCCCGGCGACGGTACGGCTGGAGAGCAGGTTGAAGTGCTGGAAGATCATCCCGATGCCGCGCCGTTCGGCGCGCAGCGCGCTCGCGGACAGCGCGGTCAGGTCGCGCCCGCCCACCTCGACCACGCCCGACGTGGGGCGCTCAAGCAGGTTCAGGCAGCGGATCAGGGTGCTCTTGCCGGCGCCGCTGCGGCCGAGCACGCCGAAGATCTCGCCTTCCCGCACCTGCAGGTCGACGTGGTCGAGCGCGGTCACCTGCCGTTCTCGGCTGCGATAGACCTTGCTCAGGGCAGTGGTACGGATCACCGTGAAGTCCTCGGGTGGATGCGCGTGCCGAATCGGGCCCGATCAGGGGCCGCGCGATTTCGTCACACAGGGGGGCGTGGCGGGGATGACACCGGGGGCGCGAAGCGCTCGGCCCGGGTGAGGGATCAGGCCCTCAAATCCTCAACAGCCACACATTCGACAGGTCCGACACGAACGGCACATGCGACGACAACCCATGGCGTCAGCCGCGGTGTCGGATGTGTGAGCCGTCGTGAACATGATCCGATTAAAGCAGACACCCACCCGGCAATGGAAATGTCATCCCGCCGGGCTGCCTGCGACCGGAACCGGCGAAGCCCCGGCGGCCATGGATTCCATGGTCACCGGGGCTTCGGGGCCGCCGCGCGTCGCTTCGCGCGGCGCGGGTCGATCAGGCCGCGAGCACGGCCGTCTTGCGCAGGTAGACCAGGCTCAGCCGGGGGCTGATCTTCTCGATCCGGCCGGAGACGTAGCCGAGGCGCTCGTACAGGCGCAGGTTGTTCTCGCTGCGGTGACCGGTGAACAACTCGTACTCGGCCGCGTCGGCGAGCTTCTCCTCGATCGCGCGCAGCAGGCGGGTCCCGAGCATGTGCCGCTGCAGCCGGGGGTGCACGACCAGTTTGCCGATCCGGGCCACGCCGTCCTCGACGGTGCCGCGCACCGAGCCGACGACCTCGTCGCCCAGGCGTGCCACCAGGATGGTGTGCGTGTCGAACTCGGTGCGCAGGCTCTCCAGGCTCTGCGTCAGCGGCTCGATGCCGTAGTCGTTGTACAGGGCTGCTTCGCCCTGGTAACAGAGGTACTGAAGCTTGAGGATCTGCTCGGCGTCGGATACGTCCGCCGTGCCGATGCCTACGTTCTGCCCCATCGGATTGCTCCCCTGATCGCCCTGATCACCGTGCGGATGTGTGTGCCGCAGCGTCCTGTCACAGTGCCTTCGCAAAGGGGGAGGGTTGTCCCCTTTCGAACGCTCGCTTGAGCACTCGCTCGAACACTGCATTCGTCACTGTTCCACACGGCTTTTCCCGGTCTTCTACCCGGCCCTCACCTACGCGCAATCCGCCGTTCAGGCAACCGCTTCGGCCAACTGCCCTCGATCGAGTGATCGGCGGGTCGCTCGGTCGGTCCGCTACAGGCCGGTGACCCGACGCACGACGCCCTCCTTGATCGCCCGCACGGTCGAGAACGGCTCGGTGACCCGGTGCACCAGCAGGGTCAGGTGCGCGTCGGCGCCCACCACGTATCGCGATCTGGGCGACTTGACGGTGGCCGCCTCGACGATCGTGGCGGCCACCGTCTCCGGCTCGCTCCACAGCGGCTTCATGATCGAAAATCCCAGGTCCATCCGCTGGAAGGCGGTCGCGAACGCCCCACCGCGGTGCCGCTCGACGGCCTCGGCCATCTCGTCGGTGACACCGCTGCGGAAGCCGCCGGGCGAGACCACCACGACGTCGACCCCGGCGCCCGCCACCTCCACCCGCAGCGCGTCCGAGACCGCCTCCATCGCGTGCTTCCCGGCCTGATACCAGCCCAGCAGCGGGTAGTTGATCTGTCCGGCGAGCGAGGAGATCTGGATCACCCGACCCCAGCCGCGCCCGCGCATGTGCGGAATGGCCAGTCGGGCCAGCCGCATCGGGCCGAACAGCGCGGTCTCCATCTGGTGTCGGGCGTCCTCCTCGGACACGTCCAGCACCGGCGCGAAGGAGGTGCCGCCCGCGTTGTTCACCAGGACGTCGGGGCGCACCTCCTCGATCACGTCCTTGCCGCCCGCCGCGTCGGTGATGTCCAAAAGCACGGTGCGCACCTCGACGCCGGCCGCGGCCGCCGCCTCGGCGACCGCCTCCGCCTTCGCCGCCGTGCGCACCGTGCCCACCGTGTGCACGCCCGCCGCGGCGAACGCGAGCACGGTGGCCAGCCCCAGGCCCGAGTTGGCCCCGGTGACCAGTGCCGTTCTGCTCACGCGCGACCCGCCTCGACGCCGGCGGCACGCGATCTCGGCTGCCCGCGGCGCGCGCCGGCGCCTTGGACCGGCTTGGCCGCGGCGCTCATGCTCGCGCCCTTGCCGGCCCGTGTGGGCGAGCCCGCATCCGACGCCCCGGCCCCCCGGCCGCGCCGCGGCGGGGGCACCTTGACCACGGCCGCCGGCTCGACTTCGCCTTCGGCTTCGGTCTCGGGCTCGGGCTCGACCGGGAGATCGTGCGCGTGCCGTGCCGGCGCGATCTCGTCGGCCGCCTTCAGCAGCAGGTTGAGCTGCTCGACGATGCTGTCGGCCAGCGCGAACGGGTCCGGCAGCGCCTCCTTGTCCGCGAGCACGCCGATGTCGATCCGGTCGTGGTAACTCATGCCACCGATGAACAATCCGAAGCCGTCGGCGATGATTCCCATCGAATGAAATGCCTCCACCTTCTGCCCGTGGGCATACAGGGGCGTGCGCGGACCGGGCACGTTCGACACGGTGACGTTGCACAACGCGGGCAGCACGGACGCCAGTCGCGCGTCCCGGTACAGACCGCCCAGCAGGCCCAGCAGGGCCGGCGGCGGGGTCTCGGCCAGGCCGGTGAGCAACTCGCTGCCCATCGCGCTCTGTACGGCCTTGGCCGCGTCGGAGTTCTCGTGGATGCACAGCAGCCGCTCGGCGGGCTCCGCGACATCGGTGGCCAACCCCACGAGCATGCCGGTGATCAGGTTGCCGCCCGCCCGTTCGCCACCGTGCGTGGCGTCCACGGGCACCGTGGCGATCAGCTCCCGCTCGGGCAACTCGCCCAGCCCGTCGAGCTGTTCGCGTAGCGCTCCGGCCACGATCGCGAGCACGACATCGTTGACCTTGACCCCGAAGACGTTCTTGACCAGCTTGACGTCGGGCAACGACACGGTGCAGAACCCGTACGAACGCCGTTCGCCGATCGGCTCGTTGTACCGGGTCCTGGGCACGTTCAGGGGCAACGCCTGTGCCAGCCGCCCGGTCAGCGCGGCCTGCACGACACCCTGCCCCAGCCGCCCGAGTTGCCGACCCACCCGGACCGGGGTGCCGGCCAGCGAGAGCGCGCCCTCGCGCACCGCCTGCCAACCCTGCGGCGGTTCGATCACCTCGATCGGCGTGCCCACCGGAGCCGGGTCCACGTCGACCGGCGCGTGCGGATCCGCGTCGAAGAAGATCTCCTGCATGGCCGCGCCGGAACGGCCGTCGATGCACGCGTGATGCACCTTCCACAGATGCGCCACCCGCCCGTGCTCCAGGCCCTCGATGATCCACCACTCCCACAACGGTCGATCCCGCGGCAGCCGGTGTCGGTAGATCTCCTCGGCCATGGCGGTGAGTTCACGCCGGCCGCCCGGGGCCTCCAGGGTGGCCCGGCGCAGGTGGTTCGCCGGCTCGAAGTCGGGGTCCTCGACCCAGTGCGGTCGGGCCAGCCCCCACGGGCCCTGAACCAGTTTGCGTCCCAGCAGCGGCAGCCGGGGCAGCCGCGCGGCCAACGTGCGTTCGAAGGCCGCGTGGTCGACCCGGCCCCCGGTGTCGGAGGCGTCGACGATGGTCAGGCAGACCACGTGCGCCGGCCACTCCTGCGACTCCAGGGCCAGAAAAGCCGAATCCAGACCGGAGAGCTTCACCAGGTATTCCTCCTCCCGATGCCCGACGAGGTCAGGGCATCCTCGATGAAGCGGCGCGCCTCCCGGTTCCACACGGCTCCCAGGTGCGAGCCGCGGTACCAGCAGACGGATGGTTCCTCCCAGTGCTTCCAGAGCCGATACGCCTGCTGCGGGGTGGCCATGCGATCGGCCAGGCCGGCGTAGACGAAGCGGCGCTCCAACGGCACCCGAGGGGTGATCGCCAGCGGCGAGACCACCCGGTGGACCGTCTCGGCCTCGTCGCCGAGCAGGCCCGCCGCGCGCACCTCGCGCCTGATGTCCTCGGGCGCGTGATGCGACATCACCCACGCCATGTCGACCGAGGGGACGCCGACGATCACGCAGTCGAGTTCCTCCAGGCCCGCGACCAGGGCGGCGACGTACGCGCCGAGCGAGAGGCCGTGCACCGCGATCGGGGTGTCCCCCTGCCGGCGGATCCAGTCCAGGCAGCGGCGCACGTCCCACACGGCCTGGCCCAGGCCGTGCACGTTGCCGAGGTAGTCGAACGAGATGAACGGCGTGTCCTGGGCCCGCGCGGACTTGCGCGGCCCGTGCATCGGCAACACCGGGTGGATCACGTTGACGCCCAGTTCGCGGTGCAACCGCAGCGAGTGGAACGCGGTCAGGTCGCCCGGACGCCCCATGCCGAAGCCGTGCAGGTTCACCAGCCACGGCCGCGGCTTGCCGGGGTGGCGCAGCACATACGCCCACACCCGCTGGTTCGCGCCCGCCGCCTGCCACCGGGTGGCGCCCGGCACGCCCGCCCAGGGCACGTATTCGCTGTCGAAGGCGAGCTGTTCGTACCCGATCGTGCCGTAGAGCCTGCCCCGCACCACCGGATCGATCAGCGCCGGCGGCCGGGGATGGAACAGGGTCGGGTCGTCCAGATAGGTCTCGGCGCGGAACTTGTGCACCGCGTCGGAGATTTCCTCGCGGATGCGCCGGGCGTCGTCGGGATCCGGCGAGAGCCGGCCGGTCGCCAGCAGCGCGACCACGACCTCGTCCAGGAAGGCCGCGTAGACCAGCCCCGGCGTGGGAAACACGGTCGGCATGTCCGGATAGTGGCGGCGTTCGGCCCGCAGCGAGCGCACATACGAGCGCACGCCGAATCCCACGGATTGCGGCACGCTGCGCAGCAGCCCGCCGATCGGCAGCTCCGAGAGCATGGAAGCGGACTTCGCAGCCTCGAAACGTATGCGGCGCAGGTGATCGAGCACGCCGATCCCTCCCCTCGATCAGGGCCGACCCTAGTACGCGACGCACGGAGCGAACACGGCCAATCGCGTTTGGTAACAGCGATTTCACATATGGGACTGGAACCTCGACTTCCGCTCACATCCGCGCAACAGGCGCGAAACCGACTGCAATTCGTCCCTGGGCACGACCGCCGATTCCCGACATGCCGATGGGCCCGCTTCCTCCCCCCGGAGAATGCGGGCCCATCGTCTCAGCTCGAACGCGGCGCCGTGGTGTTACACGCCGGCCCACTTGCGCTGGGCGGCCAAGTCCAGCCGAATCTCCGCGAGTTGCTCGGCGACCCGGACCGGGGCGGTGCCACCGCGCCCGTCCCGCGAGGCCACCGAACCGGCCACGGTCAGCACCGAGCGCACCTGCGGGGTCAACTCCGGCGAAATCTCCGCGAGTTGATCATCCGTCAGGTCCCACAGTTCGAGCCCACGCGGCTCGCAGTACTTCACACAGGCGCCCGCCACGTCGTGCGCGACCCGGAACGGCGTGCCCTGACGAACCAGCCACTCGGCGATGTCGGTGGCGAGCGAGAACCCGGCCGGAGCCAACTCCGCCAGCCGCTCCCGGTGGAAGGTCAGCGTGGCGATCATCCCGGTGAACGCCGGGAGCAGGACCTCGAGCGTGTCGCACGAGTCGAAGACCGGCTCCTTGTCCTCCTGGAGGTCGCGGTTGTAGGCCAGCGGCAACGCCTTGAGCGTGGCCATCAGCCCGGTCAGGTTGCCGATCAGCCGCCCGGACTTGCCGCGCGCGAGCTCGGCGATGTCCGGGTTCTTCTTCTGCGGCATGATCGAGGACCCGGTGGAGAAGGCGTCGTCCAGGGTCACGAAGGAGAACTCCTTCGTGTTCCAGATGATGATCTCCTCGGCCAGCCGGGACAGGTTCACCCCGAGCATCGCGGTGACGAACGCGAACTCGGCCGCGAAGTCGCGCGAGGCGGTGCCGTCGATCGAGTTCGCCGCGGACGCGGAGAAACCCAGGTCGCGGGCCACCGATTCGGGGCTGAGGCCGAGCGAGGAACCCGCGAGCGCACCCGAGCCGTACGCGGACACGTCCGCGCGCCGGTCCCAGTCGCGCAGCCGGTCGGCGTCGCGAGCGAACGCCTGCACGTGCGCGAGCAGGTGGTGCGCGAGCAACACCGGCTGGGCGTGCTGGAGGTGGGTGCGGCCCGGCATGACGGCGTCCGGGTGCGCGGCGGCCTGTTCGACCAGCGCCTCCTGGAGGTCGGCCAGCAGCCGGCCCAGGATCCGGGCGTGCTCACGCAGGTACATCCGGCCCAGGGTGGCGATCTGGTCGTTGCGCGAGCGGCCCGCGCGCAACTTGCCGCCCAGGTCCGGGCCCAGGATTTCGAGCAGGCCGCGCTCCAGCGCGGTGTGCACGTCCTCGTCCGCGATGGTGGCGACCAGGTCACCGGACTCGACCTTGGCTTCCAGCGTGTCCAGGCCGGCGAGCATCCGGGTCAGCTCGTCGTCGGTGAGCAACTCGGCCGCGTGCAGCACCCGGGCGTGCGCGCGCGAGCCGGCGATGTCGTACGGCGCGAGCCGCCAGTCGAAGTGCACGCTGGCGGAGAGCAGGGCGAGGGCTTCGGAGGGGCCGCCGGAGAAACGGCCACCCCACAGGCTCACCCGATCGGGGTTGTTGGTCACGAGTGATCGTTGTCCCGTCGTGCGGCAATCTTGCTGGACAGGCCGAACAGTTCGATGAAGCCCTTGGCCTGCGACTGGTCGAACGTGTCGCCGGTGTCGTAGGTGGCCAGGTCGAAGTCGTAGAGCGACTGGTCGCTGCGCCGACCGGTGACCACGGCCCGCCCACCGTGCAGGGTCATCCGGATGTCGCCGGACACGTGCCGGTTGGCCTCGGCGATGAAGCCGTCCAGGGCCCGCTTGAGCGGGGAGAACCACAGGCCGTCGTAGACCAGCTCGGCCCAGCGCTGCTCGACGGTCCGCTTGTAGCGGGCCAGTTCGCGCTCGACGGTGACGTTCTCCAGCTCCTGGTGCGCGGTGATCAGCGCGATCGCGCCCGGCGCCTCGTAGACCTCGCGGCTCTTGATGCCCACGAGCCGGTCCTCGACCATGTCGATCCGGCCGATGCCCTGGAAGCCGGCCCGCCGGTTCAGCTCCTCGATCGCCTGGAGCATGCCGACCGCACGACCGTCGATGGCGACCGGCACGCCGTGCTCGAAGGTGATCACGACCTCGTCCGCCTCGCGCGGGGTGGCCGGGTTCTGGGTGTACTCGTACACGTCCTCGATCGGCGCGTTCCAGATGTCCTCCAGGAAGCCGGTCTCCACGGCCCGCCCGAAGACGTTCTGGTCGATCGAGTACGGCGACTTCTTGCTGGTGGCGATCGGCAGGTTCTTCGCCTCGGCGAAGGCGATCGCCTTGTCCCGGGTCATCGCGTAGTCGCGGACGGGGGCGATGCACGTGAGGTCGGGCGCCAGCGAGGAGATGCCGACCTCGAACCGGACCTGGTCGTTGCCCTTGCCGGTGCAGCCGTGCGCGACCGTGCCGGCGCCGTGCTTGCGCGCGGCGGCGACCAGGTGCTTGACGATCACCGGGCGCGAGAGCGAGGACACCAGCGGGTAGCGGTCCATGTACAGGGCGTTGGCCCGGATCGCCGGCAGGCAGTAGCCCTCGGCGAACTCGTCGCGGGCGTCCGCGACCTCGGCCTCGACCGCGCCACAGGCCAGCGCCCGCTTGCGGATGATGTCCAGATCCTCGCCGTTCTGGCCGACGTCGACGGCCACCGCGATGACCTCGGCGCCGGTCTCCTCGGCAATCCACTGGATACACACGGAGGTGTCGAGACCTCCGGAGTAGGCGAGTACGACGCGCTCGGTCACGAGCGTGCTCCTTCGAATGAGTGGTCGGGCAGATGTGCTGCGGTGTTTCGCCGGAGCCGAGCGCTCGAGCGGGGTGCGGAAGTACGGGAGTGCACAGGTACGGGTGGGCCGGGTCCGGGCCGGCTACGCCTTGTTCTCGGCGAGCGCCAGCAGGTGGGCGGCCAGCGCCGCGCCTCCCTCGGGGTCGCGCGAGACCATCAGGATGGTGTCGTCGCCGGCGATGGTGCCCAGGATCAGCCGGGACTCGGCGTGATCCATCGCCGAGGCCAGGAACTGGGCCGCCCCGGGAGGGGTGCGCACCACCACGAGGTTGCCCGACGCCTCGGCCGACACCAGCAGTTCGCCGGCCAGCCGGGACAACCGTCCCTCGACCGCGGACTCCTCGAGCGGCGCGCGGGGGGTGCGGTCGCCGCCTTCCGCCGGTACGGCGTAGATGAGCGAGCCCTCGCCGTCGCGGATCTTGACCGCGCCGAGCTCGTCCAGGTCCCGGGAGAGCGTGGCCTGGGTGACGGCCAGGCCGTCCTCGGCGAGCAGTCGGGCGAGTTGGTTCTGCGACCGGACCCCGTTCCGGGTCAGGATGTCGACGATCCGCCGGTGTCGGGCGATCCGGGTGCTGGGCACCGCGTACACGCCCTCGACCGGGGTCGCTTCACTGCTCTGCTCGCTGCTCATGGGACGACCTCGCCTAGCGTCGGACTCGTCGTCGTCGGATGTCGGTCACGGTGTTCCTCCGGCGGGTGCGGCGGCGAGGCCGGCGTCCAGGATGGCGGGCAGGGCTCCGAGCAGCGCGTCCACGTCCGCGTCGTCGACGACGAGCGGCGGGGCGAGCCTGACCCGGGTGGGCACGGCGGCGTTGACGAGGAAGCCCGCGTCCTGCGCCGCCTTTTGCACGACCGGCGCCACCGGTGCGGTGAGCACGATACCGATCAACA
Source organism: Embleya sp. NPDC020886 (assembly GCF_044333915.1). Taxonomy (NCBI): domain Bacteria; kingdom Bacillati; phylum Actinomycetota; class Actinomycetes; order Kitasatosporales; family Streptomycetaceae; genus Embleya; species Embleya sp. NPDC020886. The sequence goes on from NZ_JBIRRX010000005.1 coordinate 225,702, forward strand.
GGCCGGCTCCGCTGACCCGGGCGACCAGCGGATGGGCGATCTTTTCGATCCCCGCCCGAAGTTGCTCGCCCAGGCGCGCCGAACGCCCGCACAGGTCCTGGTCCTCGATGGTGTCCAGCACCGCGAGCGCCGCGGCGCAGCACACCGGATTGCCGCCGAACGTGGTGCCGTGCTGGCCGGGCCGAAACAGCTCCGCCGCCGCGCCGAACGCCACACAGGCGCCGATCGGCAGGCCGCCGCCCAGGCCCTTGGCCAGGGTGACCACGTCCGGCTCGATGCCCAGCGGCTGGTGCGCGAACCAGGCGCCGGTGCGGGCTATGCCGGTCTGGATCTCGTCCAGGATCAGCAACGCGCCGTGCGCGGCGGTGATCTCCCGGGCCGCGACCAGGTAGCCCTCACCGGGCATGACCACGCCGTTCTCGCCCTGGATGGGCTCCAGGATCACCGCGGCCGTCCGCGGACCGACCGCGGCGCGCAGCGCCTCGATGTCGCCGTAGGGCACGAAGTCGACACCGCCGGGCAGCGGGGCGAACGGCTCGCGCTTGGCCGGCTGGCCGGTCATCGCCAGCGCGCCCATGGTGCGGCCGTGGAAGCCGCCCTCGGCCGCGATGATCTGCGGCCGGCCGGTGCGCCGGGCGAGCTTGAACGCGGCCTCGTTGGCCTCGGCGCCCGAGTTGCCGAAGTAGACCCGGCCGGGGCGGCCGAACAGGCCGAGCAGCCGTTCGGCGAGCGCGACCGGCGGCTCGGCGATGTAGAGGTTGGACACGTGGCCCAGCCGGCCGAGCTGCTCGCTCACCGCGGCGGCGATCGCCGGGTGGGCGTGGCCGAGCGAGTTGACCGCGATGCCGCCGAGGAAGTCGACGTAGGTGTTGCCCTCGCTGTCCACGACCCGCGCCCCAAAGCCGCTGATCAGCTCGATCGGGGGTGTGCCGTAGTTGTTCATCAGCGACTCGTTCCACCGCCGCGTCAGTGCGCCGGTCCCGGTGGTCGTCATGCCGTCCCCTCCGCCTGGTGGTCGTCCTGTCCGGCGAAGGCGCCGGCCTGCCGGGCCGGGACCACCATGGTCCCGATCCCCTCGTCGGTGAACACTTCCAGCAACAGCGAGTGCGCGACCCGCCCGTCCAGGACGTGCGCGGCGGGCACCCCGGCCCGCACCGCCCGCAGGCATGCCTCCATCTTGGGGAGCATGCCGCTGGACAACGTCGGCATCAGCGTCGCCAACTCGTCGGCGTCCAGGCGCGATATCACCTCGTCGCTGGTGGGCCAGTTCGCGTACAGGCCCTCGACGTCGGTGAGCACGACCAGTTTCTCCGCGCCCAGCGCGACCGCCAGCGCGGAGGCCGCGGTGTCCGCGTTGACGTTGTAGACGTGCCCGTCGGCGCCGCGGGCGATCGAGGAGATCACCGGGATGCGGTTGTCCTGCAGCAGCGCCTTGATCGCGCCGGGGTCGACCTCGACGATGTCGCCGACCAGGCCGATGTCGACCGCTTCGCCGTCCACGATCGCGTGCCGCTTCTCGGCGGTCATCGTGTGCGCGTCCTCGCCGGTCATGCCGACCGCGAACGGGCCGTGGTCGTTGATCAGGCCGACTATCTCGCGCTGTACCTGGCCCGCGAGCACCATGCGCACCACGTCCATCGCCTCGGGCGTGGTCACCCGCAGGCCGCCCGCGAACGAGGACTCGATGCCGAGTCGGTCCAACTGCGCGCTGATCTGCGGGCCGCCGCCGTGCACGATCACCGGGCGCAGCCCGGCGAAGCGCAGGAACACCAGGTCCTGCGCGAAGGCGCGCTTGAGGGCGTCGTCGACCATGGCGTTGCCGCCGAACTTGATCACCACGGTCTTGCCGTAGAAGCGCTCCAACCACGGCAGCGCCTCGATCAGCGTGCGCGCCTTGGTCAGTGCCGCATTGTTGCGCCCCTGTTTGCCGGCCGATTCCGTCCGCATCCCGCTCCCCCTCGTCTGGCTGCCCGTACCGGTCATGACGAGTAGGCCGAGTTCTCGTGGACGTAGTCGGCCGTGAGGTCGTTGGTCCACACGGTCACCGCGGCCTCGCCCGCGTTCAGCCTGGCCACGATGTGCGTCTCACGCGGGGTCATGTCGACCAACTCGCGGTCCTCGCCCACGAAGCCGTCCCGGCACACCCATACGCCGTTGAACGCGACGTCGAGCCTATCCGGGTCGAAGGCCGCCTCGGTGGTGCCGATCGCGGCCAACACCCGGCCCCAGTTGGCGTCCTCACCGTGCACGGCGCACTTGAACAGGTTGTTCCGGGCGATCGAACGGGCCACCTCCAGCGCGTCCGCCTCGGTCGCGGCGTCCACGACGTCGATCCGGATGTCCTTGCTCGCGCCTTCGGCGTCGCCGATGAGCTGCCGGGCCAGATCCCCGGCGACCGTGCGCACCGCCTCGGCGAACGCGGCCGGGTCGGGCTCGACGCCGCTGGCCCCGGAGGCCATCAGCAGCACGGTGTCGTTGGTGGACATGCAGCCGTCGGAGTCGATCCGGTCGAACGTGGTGTGCGTGGCGCCGCGCAGCACCGCGTCCAGCGCCTCGGCGTCGACCGCGGCGTCGGTGGTGAGCACCACGAGCATCGTGGCCAGGCCCGGCGCGAGCATGCCCGCGCCCTTGGCCATGCCGCCGACCGTCCAGCCCGCGGGGTCGGTGACGACGGACTGCTTGTGCACGGTGTCGGTGGTCTTGATCGCGATCGCCGCGTCCTCGCCGCCGTCCGCGCTCAGCGCCGCGGCGGCCTTGGCCACGCCCGGCAGCAGCTTGTCCATCGCCAGTTGCAGGCCGATCAGCCCGGTGGAGGCCACCACGATCTCGCCCGCGTTGAGCCCGAGCAGCTCGGCGACCCGTTCGGCGGTGGCGTGCGTGTTGCGAAAGCCCTCGGTGCCGGTGCACGCGTTGGCGCCGCCGGAGTTGAGCACCACCGCCTGCACCTGGCCGGCCTTGACCACCTGCTCCGACCACACCACCGGTGCGGCCTTGACCCGGTTCGAGGTGAACACGGCCGCGCCGGCGATCGAGGGGCCGTCGTTGACGACCAGGGCCACGTCCGGCAGGCCGGTGCTCTTGAGGCCCGCGGCCACGCCCGAGGCCCGGAAGCCCTTTGCTGCGGTGACGCTCACGGCGCTACCCCCGTCTTGGTCAGTCCCAGGTCCTCGGCCAGTCCGAGGGCGATGTTGGTGCTTTGAATCGCGCCGCCGGCGGTGCCCTTGGCGAGGTTGTCGATCGCGCCGACCACGACCAGCCGGCCGGCCCGCTCGTCGACGGTGACCTGCAACACGGCGGTGTTCGCGCCGTAGACCATCGCGGTCGCCGGCCACTGTCCCTCGGCCAGCAGGTGTACGAAGGGCTCGTCGGCGTAGGCCGCGCGGTACGCCGCGCGCACCGCCTCGGCGCTCACGCCGGGCTTGAGCCGGGCGGTGCAGGTGGCCAGGATGCCGCGCGACATCGGCACCAGGGTCGGGGTGAAGGACACCGTGACGTCCGCGTCGGTGACCGCGCGCAGGCCCTGGATGATCTCCGGGGTGTGCCGGTGCACGCCGCCCACGCCGTAGGCGCTCGCGGAGCCCATCACCTCGCTGCCGAGCAGGTGCGTCTTGGGCGCCTTGCCCGCTCCGGAGGTGCCGGAGGCGGCCACCACGACCCAGTCGGGTTCGACCAGGTCGGCGGCCAGCGCGGGCACCGTGCACAGCAGCGACACGGTCGGGTAGCAGCCCGGCACCGCGATGCGTTTGGTGTTCGCCAGCGCGGCCCGGCCGCCCGGCAGCTCGGGCAGTCCGTACGGCCATGTCCCGGCATGGGAGGATCCGTAGAATTCTTCCCAGTCCGTCGCCTCCCGCAGGCGGTAGTCCGCACCGCAGTCCACCACGAGCACGTCCGCGCCCAGTTGCGCGGCCAGCGCGCCGGACTGTCCGTGCGGCAGGGCCAGGAAGACCACGTCGTGCCCGGCGAGGTTCTCGGCGGTGGTCTCGGCGAGCACGCGGTCGGCCAGCGGCAACAGGTGCGGCTGCAACTCGCCCAGGCGTCGGCCCGCGTTGGATCCCGCCGTGAGCGTGCCGATCTCGATCTCCGGGTGCGCGAGCAACAGGCGCAGGATTTCTCCGCCCGCGTAGCCACTCGCCCCGGCCAGTGCCGCCTTGGCCCCCATACCGCCTCCTCGTGAGGAGCATGACTATACGGAACTACGAATCTCTATGCAAGTACGGTGGGTGACCGCCCGGCCGGACCCACCCCGCGTCGTTCCGGCAAGCCTGCCGCCGGTCGCGCCACCCCAGTAGGGCGTAGGCCGGTGCGTTAGGATCAGCCGACTTCGGATACGCGCCCCCCAGTGGGCAGTCGACCGCCGGCGGGACGGCAGCGACGCGCAGCAGACGGCGGGCGCCCCCGCCCAGGAAACGAACGAGACCACGTGACCCCTCCCCCCGGCACCTCCGGGCCCGCCGGCGCCGCCAGCGCCACCGGCTCGGACCTACAGTCCTCGACCGGCGAGCCGCGATCGGCTCCCGAGGCGGACCCGGCGCAATCCCCGGACGGCTCGGTCGAGACGTCCCCGGCGCGCCCTCGACTCGCCCGCGTCCCGTTGCCGGACCTGCTCGCGCTGGGACTGCCCACGCTGGTGTTCGCGATCATGGGCTGGCACCAGCGCTGGATCACCGACGACGGCCTGATCTTCACCCGCGCGGTCCGCGAGATCCTGGCCGGCAACGGCCCCGTGTACAGCTCGGGCGAACGCATCGAGACGTCCACCAGCACCCTGTGGCAATGGCTGCTCGCGCTGCTCGGCCGGCTCACCCCGTTCGACTACGCCCCCACCGCCGTCTACGCCGGTCTGATCCTGGCCGTCGCCGGCCTGTGGCTGTCCCTGGACGGCACCCGCCGACTCTTCCGCGGCATGGCCGTCACCCGCCTGCTGCTGCCCGCCGGCGTGCTCGTGTTCATCGCCGTCCCCTCGGTGTGGGACTTCGCCACCGCGGGCATGGAGACCGGCCTGATCCTGTTCTGGATCGGCCTGTCCTGGTGGTTCCTGATCGGCACCTGGCTGCGCCCGGTCGACACCCACACCACCCGCCGCACCCTGGCCCTGTCCCTGTGGTTCGGCCTGGGCCCGCTGGTCCGCCCCGACCTGGGCCTGACCATGGTGATCCTGCTCGTCGCCCAGTTCCTGCTGATCGGCGCGCGCTGGCCCAAGGGCCTGGCGATGCTGGCGTGCGCCGGCTTCCTGCCCGCCGCGTACGAGATCTTCCGGATGGGCTACTACGGCCTGATCTTCCCGATGCCCGCGCTCACCAAAGAGGCGTCGGGCTCGCTGTGGGGTCGCGGCTGGGACTACCTGACCGACTACATGCGGCCGTACCACCTGTGGATCCCAATGATCCTGATCCTGGCCGCCGTCGGCCTCGCCCTCACCCGGCGCCGCCCCGCCGACCGCCGCACCTGGATCGTCGTCGCCACCCCGCTGGTCGCGGCCCTGGGCCAGACCGTCTACGTGCTCAAGGTCGGCGGCGACTTCATGCACGGCCGGATGTGGCTGCCGATCCTGCTCCTGGTGCTGCTCCCGTTCCTGCTCGCCCCGCTGGACCGGCTGGTCACCCCGGCGATCGTGCTCGTCGCGGCCTGGGCCGTGGTCTGCGGCACCACACTGCGCTCGGGCGTGATCACCACGCCCGCCCCCAACGGCCACGGCAACCAGGTCTGGAACGAACGCGACACCTACGCGGCCTGGACCCGGACCGACAACCCCACCACCGAGGAAGCGCACATCCGGACGCTGCCGACGATAGAAGAGGCGTTCCGCAACGAGAAGGCGACCGGAGAGCGTCTGTTGTTCGTGGACCCGAACTACATGCAGATCCCACCGCTGCCGCTGCGCCGCGATCTGCCGTTCGACAAGGGCCTGGTCATCGGTCGCCTGGGCGTGGGCGGCTCGATCACCCCGCTCGGAGGTGTCGTGGTCGACGTGTGGGGTCTGTCCAACACGGTCGGCGCGCACATCACCGAGACCCAACACACCGCCGCGGGTCACAAGAAGCTGCTGCCGTTCGCCTGGAACGTCGCGCTCTACGTCGACCCCTCGGGCGACGCGCTGGTCCCGGAGAAGGCCGCGACCGCCGAGCAGATCCGGGCCGCCCGGGCCGCGCTGCGGTGCGGCGACCTGGCGGAGCTCGTCGACTCGGTCAGCGAGCCGATGTCCGCGTCGCGCTTCTGGAAGAACCTGACCGGCGCCGCGGGCCGCACCGACCTGCGGATTCCGGCCGACCCGATCGAGGCCGAGAAGAAATTCTGCGCGTCCTCCTGAGCCCGCCATCGGCACGGCGGGCGTTCAACAGTGGTTATGGTGTGGTCGGTCCGCCCGCCCCGTCTGGAGTCAACGAACCATGAGCCTCGTGAGTGTGCTGTCCGGGCGCTCCGGGCCGCGGGCCGATCCCGCGACGGACGGCCCGCAGCCCCGCGGCATCACCCGCTGGAACACCGCGATGGTGCTGGTGCCCACGCTGATCCTGCTGGTCCTGGGCTGGCATCGACGCTGGATCAGCGACGACGGCCTGATCTTCACCCGCACGGTCCGGCAGATCCTGGCCGGCCACGGCCCCGTGTTCAACGTCGGCGAACGCGCCGAGGCGTCCACGAGCACGCTGTGGCAGTGGCTCCTGGTCCTGACCTCGTGGATCACCCAGATGGACGTGGGGCGGCTCGCGGTCCACCTGGGCCTGCTGTGCACCACCGCCGGCTACGCGCTGGCCCTGCACACCACCCGCCGGCTGCACACCCGCAGCACCCGGACGGTCCCGCTGGTCCCGCTCGGCGTGATCGCCCTGCTCGCGCTGCCGCCGGTGTGGGACTTCGCCACCTCCGGCCTGGAAACCGGCCTGACCACCCTGTGGACCGCCGGCTGCTGGTGGCTCCTGGTCCGCCTCCCCCACGACCCCCGCGCCCGCGTCACCTACGGTCTGGCCTTCCTGGCCGGGCTGGGCCCGATGGTGCGGCCCGACCTGGCGATCGCCACGCTCGGCTTCCTGATCGCGCTCGCCATCGTCCGCCGCCCGCGCGTCCTGCACACCCTGGGCCTGCTCGGCACCGCGTTCACCGTGCCGCTGCTGTACGAGATCTTCCGCATGGGCTACTACGGCGTGCTGCTCCCGCTGCCCGCCGTGACCAAGGAGGCATCCGCGGCCGACTGGTCCCGCGGCTGGAACTACGTCCGCGACCTGACCGACCCGTACCACCTGTGGATCCCGCTGGTCGTGCTCGTGGCCGTGGCGATCGGCCGATCGCTGCCCCGCCTGCGCGACCCCGCCGGCGTGGGCGCCCGGCTGCGGGCGATCGACCGCGCGGGCCGGGCCCGGATCACCGTGTTCGCGGTACCCGTGCTGTGCGGTCTGGCGATGCTGCTCTACGTGGTCCGCGTCGGCGGCGACTTCATGCACGCCCGGATGTTGCTGCCGGGACTGTTCATGCTGCTCCTGCCGATCCTGCTGGTCCCCGCGAACCGGCTCGCGATCCCGGCGGCCACCGTCCTGGTCGGCTGGGCCGCGGTCTGCGCGATCAGCTTCCGGGTGCCCTACGAGGGCATCGGCCCCCGCGGCATCGCCGACGAACGCGCCTTCTACGTCAGCGCGCTCAAGGTCGCCAACCCGGTCACCGCGTACTCCTACGTGGCCAACTACCCGCGCTTCCCGGCCGCCGCGAACGCCGCCCGCACCGACCACACGCACGTGATCGTCTATCCCTGGTACGACGGCTTCTACGTCACCGCGCTCGACCCGAACCTGCCCGCCCCGGTCGCCACCGTGTGGTCCAACCTGGGCATGAACGGCGCCAACACCCCGCTCGACGGCGTCTCCGTGGACATCCTGGGCCTGGCCTATCCGCTCGCCGCACACGTCGAACTCACCACTCGCGGCCGCCCCGGCCACGAGAAGTCGCTCGACATCGCCTGGGTCTTCGCCCAGTACGCCGCACCCGACGCGATCCTGCCCCCGGGCATCGACCCGATCCGGGTCAAGGCCGCCCGCTACGCCCTCACCTGCGGCGACGCCAACCGGGGCAAGCTCAAGGAACTCCAGGACTCGGTCCACGAGCCGATGTCCTGGAGCCGCTTCAAGGAGAACTTCACCGGCGCCCTCGACCGCACCTCGTTCCGCTTCCCGAGCAACCCGGTCGATGCCGCCAAGGAAATCTGCGGCATCGACGTCCTCGCCAAGGACGTGCTCCCCGCGGACAACCCCAACCGCTGACCCCACCCGCGCGGCGCCGGCCTCACCCCCCGCTCACCCCCGAGACCGCACCGTCACGTCGTCGACCCGCGAATCCACCGGCAACATCAGTGTCGACAACACCACACCGGCCACCGTCACCGGATCGCTGTAACGCTCGCGCTCGAACACCCCGCCCTCCTGCTCCCGCACCGCACGCTGCATCGCCGTCGCCGTCCGCCCCGGATACACGCTGGTCACCCGCAGCGCCGGCTCCTCCTCCCGCAGCCCGTCGGCCAACGCCTTCAGCGCGTGCTTGCTCGCCGAATACGCCGCCCAGCCCGCGTTCGTCCGCAGCCCCGCCCCGCTGTTGAGCAAAACCACGCCGGCCCGCCCGCGCCGCAACGCCGGCAACAACACCCGCGTAACCTCCGCCACCGCGACCACGTTGACGGTCAGTGTGCGCGACCACACGTCCGCGGCCGTCTCCGCCACCGTGCCCAGTTCCGCGATGCCCGCACTGTGCACCAGGCCCGCGAACGTCTCCTCGGCAAGCGGCGCAAGCGCGTCCGCGATCGTCTCGGGACGCTCCAGGTCCGCGACCACGGTCCGCACCCCGGGCCCGGCCAACTCGGCGGCCCGCCGCTGCGACCGCACGATCGCGACCAGGTCGTGGCCGCCCTCCCGCAACAGGCGGGCGATCTCCGCGCCGATACCACTGCCTGCACCGGTGATCACGTAAGTACTCATCCCGCCACCCTACGAGGTGCGCGAGCACCGGGACCGACGTTCTCGTCCGGTCTCGTGCGGCCTCACCCGCCCGACTGGAGCCCGCCGACCGATGACCCTGACCACCACCCTCCCCGGACACGGCCCACCCCCCGCCGATCCGGCCGCCCCGCACCCCGACCGGCCGGCAGCCGCGGCCACCCGCTGGAACCTCGCGATGGTGCTGCTGCCCGCCGTGTTCGTCGCCGTGGTGGGCGGCCGACGCAGTTGGCTGTGCGACGACGGCCTGATCTTCACCCGACCGGTCCGGCAGATCCTGGCCGGCCACGGCCCCGTGTTCAATCCCGGCGAGCGCGCCGAGGCGGCCACCGGCACGCTGTGGCAGTGGCTGCTGGTGGCCGGCACCCGACTCACCGGCCAGGACCCCGCGCCGCTGGCCGTGCGGCTGGGCCTGCTGTGCAGCGTGATCGGCTGGTTCCTGGCCGCCGACGCCGCCCGCCGACTGCACCGGGCCAGGCCCGGCAGCGCCTTCCTGCTCCCGTGCGGCGCGCTGATCCTGCTCGCGCTGCCGCCGGTGTGGGACTTCGCCACCTCCGGCCTGGAAACCGGCCTGACCACCCTGTGGACCGCCGGCTGCTGGTGGCTCCTGGTCCGCCTCCCCCACGACCCCCGCGCCCGCACCGCGTACGCCCTGGCCCTGCTCGCCGGCCTGGGCCCGCTGGTCCGCCCCGACCTGGCCGTCGCCGGCGCCGGCTTCCTGATCGCGCTCGCCCTCCTGCACCGTCCCCGGGCAGGCCGCGCACTCGCCCTGCTCGGCACCGCCGGCGCGCTCCCACTGGCCTACGAGATCTTCCGGATGGGCTACTACGGCGTCCTGCTCCCCCTCCCCGCGATCACCAAGGAGGCCACCGCCGCCGATTGGCCCCGGGGCTGGGCCTACGTCCGCGACCTGACCGACCCGTACCACCTGTGGCTGCCCGCGCTGGTACTGGCCGGCCTCGCCGCAGCCGCCGTCGTCGGCCGACCGCGCCCCGTCGGACCCGACCGACCCGCCGATCGCAGCCGACGCATCCTGTACGCCACACCCGTGTTGTGCGGCCTGGTGATGCTGCTCTACGTGGTCCGCGTCGGCGGCGACTTCATGCACGGCCGGATGTTGCTCCCGGGCCTGTTCCTGCTGCTCCTGCCGATCCTGCTGGTCCCCGCGAGCCGACTCGCGGCACCCGCCGTCGGCGCCCTGCTGGCCTGGTCCCTGCTGACCGCGACCGTCTTCCGGGTGCCCTACGCCGGCATCGGCCCGAGCGGCATCGCCGACGAACGCGGCTTCTACACGTCCGTCCTGGGCGTCGCCAACCCGGTCACCGCCGACGCGTTCGTCAACGGCTTCCCCGGCTTCCCGACGATGATCCAAGGCCCGCATCCGGAATATCGACACACCCTGGTCGACCGATCGCCGACCCACTCCTTCGTGGTCCCGCTGCGCCCGGACCTGCGCGCGTCGATCGTGGCGATATGGCCCTCGCTGGGCATGAACGGCGCCGCCACCCCCGTGACCGGCATCGCGCTCGACGACCTCGGCCTGGCCTATCCGCTCGGCGCACACATCCGACTGACCACCCGGGGCCGACCCGGACACGAGAAGCGGATCGACCCGGCATGGGTGCTGGCCGAATACGCCGACCCGGCCGCGCCCGCGCCCCCGGGCATCGACCCGATCCGGATCGCCGCCGCCCGCTACACCCTCACCTGCGGCCCGACCGACCGCGGCCGACTCAAGGAACTGCGCGACTCGGTGCACGCCCCGATGACCTGGCGGCGCTTCACCACCAACCTGATCGGCGCGGTGGACCGCACGGCCTTCCGCTTCCCCGACGACCCGATCGCCGCCGCCCGCCGCATCTGCGGCGTCGACGTCCTGAAGCCGGGCGTCCTCCCCACCCCGCCACCCCCGACCGCGACCACGACCCCGCCCTGAACCCGGAAGCGGCCCGCACCCCCGAAGGAGTGCGGGCCGCATCCGACCGTCCACGAGCGCGTCACGCCCCGCGCAGTACCGCCCCGGTCCGCTCGGTCGCCAGCGCCACCGCCGCGTCGCGCGCGGCCGTCGCCTCCTCGACCGTCAGCGTGCGGTCCGTCGCCCGGAAACGCAGCGCGTAGGCCAGCGACTTGCCGCCCTCGGCGATCTGCGCACCGGTGTACACGTCGAACAGTCGCACCGACTCCAACAACGCGCCCGCGCCCTCGACCAGCGCCGCCTCCACGCTCGCGGCCGGCACCGAGGCGTCCACGACCAGCGCGACGTCCTGCGTGGCCACCGGGTACGAGGAGATGTGGCCCGCCTGCGGCAGGTGTTCCCCGTCCAGGTCCGCGGTCAGCAGATCCAGGTCCAGTTCCATCGCGGCCACCCGCTCGGGCAGGTGCAGCGTCTTGAGTACCCGGGGGTGCAACTCGCCCGCGTGCCCCACGACCCGCTCGGTCCCGTCCGGCGCGGTCGCCACGAGCGCCGCGCAGCGCCCGGGATGCCACGGCTCGTACTGGTCCTGACGCACCGTCAGCTCGACGCCGACGGCATCCGCGACCACCCGCGCGGCCTCGACCGCGTCCGCCCAGAGCTGCGGCCGGCCCTTGCCCCACCAGCCGGAGTGCTCCCACTCGCCGGCCAGCACCACCGCGACCCGCTGCGGCTGGTTCGGCAACGCCGCAGCCAACTCGGCCAGTTCCGCGTCGGTCGGCCGCCGGTCCACGGCGAGCTGCGGCGCGCGCGGGGTCGACGCGTTCGGCAGGAAGACCACTCCCGACTCGAACAGCGCCAGGTCCCCGTTACCGCGCCCCAGGTTGCGGCGCAGCGTCCCGAGCAGCCCCGGCAGCAACGTCGTGCGCAGCGCCGGCTCCTCCTCGGAGATCGGGTTGACCAACACGACGGTGCGTCGCCGCGCGTCGTCCTCGGCCAGCCCGAGGTCGTCGAACGCGCTCTGCCCCACGAACGGATAGTCGAGCACCTCGGCGAAGCCCGCGCCCGCGAGCGCCCGTCCGATCCGCCGCCGACGCCGCTGGTCCGCGGTCAGCCCACGACCGGCCGGCACCTGCGGCAGCGTGGAGGGCACCTGCTCGTAGCCCTCCAACCGGATGACCTCTTCGGCCAGGTCGTTCGGGTCGGTCAGGTCGGGCCGCCAGGTCGGCGGCAGCACGGTCAGCTCGTCGATGCCCTCGACCGAGCAGCCCACCTCCTGCAGCCGCTGGGCCACCGTCTCGCGGGTGTACGGCACGCCCGCGACCTTCGCCGCGTGGTCCGCCGCGAGCACGATCCGCACCGCCTCGCGCGGCGCGTCCACCTCGGTCACGCCCGCCTCGGCCTGGGCCCGCTCGCCGCCGAGCACGGCCAGCAGGTCCACCGCACGCTGCGCCGCGGCCCGGGCCGCCTCCGGGTCCACACCGCGCTCGAACCGGCGCGACGCCTCCGAACCCAGCTTGTGCCGGCGCGCGGTGCGCGCGATCGCCACCGGGTCGAAGTGCGCCGCCTCGATCACGATGTCGGCGGTCTCCGCGCCGATCTCGGTGCTCTCGCCGCCCATCACCCCCGCCAGGCCGATCGGCCCGCGGTTGTCGCAGATCAGCAGATCCTCGCGGTCGAGCCTGCGCTCCACGTCGTCCAGCGTGGTCAGCGTCTCGCCCTCGTGCGCGCGGCGCACCACGATCGGGCCCTGCAACCGGGCCCGGTCGTAGGCGTGCAGCGGCTGGCCCAGTTCGAGCATCACGTAGTTGGTGACGTCCACGACGAGCGAGATCGGCCGCATGCCGGCCATCTGCACCCGGCGCTGCAACCACAGCGGGGACGGCGCCTCGGGGTCGATGCCGACCACGGTGCGCGCCACGAACCGGTCGCACCCGGCCGCGTCCTCGACCAGGATCGGATAGCCGTACGAGTTCGCGTCCGGCACGTCCAGCAGCGCCGGGTCGCGCAGCGGCTGCCCGTAGGCGATCGCCGTCTCCCGGGCGACGCCGCGCATCGACAGGCAGTAGCCCCGGTCCGGGGTCACCGCGATGTCGAGCACCTCGTCGACCAGACCGAGCAGTTCGATCGCGTCCGCACCGACCTGCGCCTCGATCGGCAGCACGATGATGCCGTCGTGGTCGTCGCCCATGCCCAACTCGCGGGCCGAGCAGATCATCCCGCGCGAGACACGGCCGTAGGTCTTGCGCTCGGCGATCTCGAACGGGCCGGGCAACACGCCGCCCGGCAGGATCACCACGACCTTGTCGTCGACCTCGAAGTTGCGCGCGCCACAGACGATCTCCTGCGGCTCACCGGTGCCGTTGGCATCGCCGACGTCGACCTTGCAGAACCGGATCGGCTTCTTGAAGCCCTCCAGCTCCTCGATCTCCAGCACCCGGCCGACCACGAGCGGACCCTTGAGGTCCGCGCCGAGCTGCTCGACCGTCTCGACCTCCAGGCCCAGCGCCACGAGCTTGTCGGCGACGTCGCGCCCGGACTCGCCGGCGGGGAGGTCGACGTACTCCCGCAGCCAGGAAAGCGGGACCCGCATCAGATCTCCATCCCGAACGGAAGGGTGAACCGAACGTCACCCTCGACCATGTCTCGCATGTCCTCGACGTTGTGCCGGAACATCAGCGCACGCTCCAGGCCCACGCCGAACGCGAAACCGCTGTACACCTCGGGGTCGATGCCGCACGCGATCAGCACGCGCGGGTTGACCATGCCGCAGCCGCCCCACTCGATCCAGCCCTCGGACCGGCAGGTCCGGCACGGATGCTCCGGGTCGCCCACCGAGGCGCCACGACACACGAAGCACTTGAGGTCGAGCTCGGCGGAGGGCTCGGTGAAGGGGAAGTACGACGGGCGCAACCGGGTGACGATGCCCTCGCCGAACATCGCCTGGACGAAGTGGTCCAGGGTGCCCTTGAGGTCGCCCATGGTCAGGCCCTTGTCCACGGCCAGACCCTCGATCTGGCCGAAGACCGGGGTGTGCGTGGCGTCCAGCTCGTCGGTGCGGTACACCCGGCCCGGACAGATCACGTAGATCGGCGGGGTCCGGGTCAGCATGGTGCGGATCTGCACGGGCGAGGTGTGCGTGCGCAGCACCACGCCGGAGTCCGCCGAGCCGTCCTCGGCGCGCACGAAGAAGGTGTCCTGCATGGTCCGCGCGGGGTGGTCCGGCAGGATGTTGAGGGCGTCGAAGTTGTACCACTCCGCCTCGACCTGCGGACCCTCGGCGACTTCGTAGCCCATCGCGACGAAGAGGTCCTCGATCCGCTCGGACAGCGTGGTCAGCGGGTGCCGCGCGCCGCGCGGAGCGCGGTCCCACGGCAGCGTGACGTCCACGGCCTCCTCGACCAGCACGCGCGCGTCGCGCTCGGCCTCCAGCTCGACCTGGCGCCGCTCCAGGGCCTGCCTGACCGCGCCGCGGGCCTGCCCGACCCGCTTGCCGGCCTCGGCCTTGGCCTGCGGCGGGAGCGCGCCGATCTCGCGGTTGGCGAGCGCGAGCGGCGACCGGTCGCCGGTGTGCGCGACCTTCGCCTCCTGCAACTCGGCCAGGTCGCTCGCGGCGGCCACCGCCGCGAGCGCCGCGTCGCGGGCCCGCTCGACTTCCTCTGGTTTCAACGCCTCGACCTCGACCGGGTCGTACGACTTGTTCGGTGCCGACATCTGTGTCCAGTGCTCCTGTGGGGGATCCGCCGGTGGTGGAGGCGGCAACGACGTCCTGCGACGTCCGCGCTCCGAGTTTACTGACGCCGCATGGGCGTGCGTGTGTCGGCCGGACCGCGACGAACTGCGGTGGAGCGTCCCGGCTTGCCGCGTCGACGGCGAGCTACATCAGGACGTCCGGCATCGCGGCCGGCAGGGTGAATCGAAATCGGGCTCCGCCGGACTCGGCACGATCCACGCCGATGCTGCCCGCGTGGGCCTGCACCAGGCCCTTGACGATGTACAGCCCCAGGCCGGTGCCACCGCGGCGGTTGCCGCGCCAGAAACGGGTGAAGACGCGGTCGAGGAGTTCGTCCGGGATGCCCGGGCCCTCGTCGCTCACCGTGATCTCCGTCCCCTGCGCACCGGGCGCGGACCCGATGGAGACCGCGCGCATCTCGATGGTGACGGTTCCGGCGCCGTGGCGCACCGCGTTTTCCAGCAGGTTGCCGAGGATCTGGTCGAGCTTGTCGGCGTCCAGCCACATGCTGGGCAGCGGCCCGTCCACGGCGACCACGAACCGCTCGTCGGGCCATCCGTTGCATTCCATCGCGCGCAGATGCCGGTGCACCGCCTCCTCCATGTCGACGACCTGCCGGTTGAGTTGCAGCCGGCCCGCGTCGATCCGGGAGATGTCCAGGAGTTCGGTGATCAGCCGGGTGACCCGGTCGGCGTCCGCGTCGACCGTCTCCAGCATCAGCCGCTTCTGCTCGTCGGTGAACCGCTCCCACTTGGCCAGCAGGGTCGCGGTGAAGCCCTTGACCGAGGTCAGCGGCGAGCGCAGCTCGTGCGCGACGGTGGCGATCAGGTCGGAGTGGCCGCGCTCGATCCGCCGACGCGCGTCGGTACAGCGCAGCGACACCACCAGCTTGTCCAGCGGGCTGTGCGGCCCGTCCGCGTGCACGAAGGACGCCGTGACCAGGATCTCCCGACCGGCCAGGAGCAGATTGCGCTCCGGCTGCCGGGTCCGGGTGCCCAGGCCGCCGTACGGGTCGGTGCACACCCACCAGCGCCTGCCCTCGAGGTCCTCCAGCGGCAGCGCGTCCGCGATGTGTTTGCCGAGCGCGTCCTCGGGACGCGTCCCGGTGATTCGGGCGGCGGCGGTGTTGAACGTGACCACCGTGCCGTTCTCGTCCGCGATCACCAGGCCGTCGGGCAGCATGTCGGCGTCCATCGGCCCCCTTCCCGTTTCGGGCCCGAGGGAGTTCCGGGCCGGACACACTATCCCAACGCGCGACGTGCCGTCCGGATGCGCCGGACGCAACGGACTCGTTCCCCCACCACCGGTCGTCAAGCCGAGTACGTCGGGGTCATCGCTCGCTTCGCGCACCCGAGCGACAGCCCCCCGGCCCGCGTTGCGCACGAGCGGACGCGTACAGACACACGGCTGCGGCGGTCGCCAGGTTCAAACTCTCGGCCCGTCCGTGGATCGGCACGCGCACCACGGCGTCGGCCAGCGCCCGGGTCTCCTCGGGCAGCCCCCACGCCTCGTTGCCGAATATCCACGCGGTGGGTCCGCCGAGCCCGCCCGCGTCCAACTCCCCGTCCAGATCCGCGTCCCCGGCGCCGTCGGCGGCCAGAACGCGCATCCCGGCGGCGCGCAGCGCGGCGACGGTGTCCTCGATCCGGGACCCGGTCACCACCGGCAGGTGGAAGAGGCTGCCCACCGAGGCACGCACGGCCTTGGGGTTGTACGGGTCCACCGACGCGTCGGTGAGCACGACCGCCTCGGCGCCGGCCGCGTCCGCCGCGCGCAGCACGGTGCCGGCGTTGCCGGGGTCGCGCACGTTCGCGAGCACCGCCACCAGGTCCGGCCGCGCGGCCATCGCCTGCTCCAGCGGTACGTCCACGAACCGGCACAGCGCGACCACGCCCTGCGGCGTCACGGTCTGGCTGATCGCCCCGACCACCTCGTCGGTGGCGGTGAACACCGGAACCCGGGCCGCTGCCGCGCCCGTGACCAGATCGGGGTAGCGCTCGGCCACCTCGGGGGTGATGTACAACTCGCGCAACGTCCCGGGCAGCGCCACCGCCTCGCGCACCGCCTGCGGGCCCTCGGCCAGGAACAACCGTTCACGGGCCCGGAAAGCGCGTTTGGCGAGCCGCCGGGCCGCCGCCACTCGTGGTGATCGGGTGGACGTCAGCTCGGGGCTCGCCATCGCGTTACCGTTCTCTGCTCTCGGCCTGTAACGACGTAGGAAATGCTGCGACATCGACGACGTGAGTCGACGATCAGGCCGCGGCGTCTTCCTTCTTCGCGTTGACATCGGCCGGCAGGGCCTTCTGCGCTACCTCGACGAGGGCGGCGAACGCCGGGGCGTCGTTGACCGCGAGCTCGGCGAGCATCTTGCGGTCGATCTCCACACCGGCGGCCTTGAGGCCCTGCACGAAGCGGTTGTAGGTCATCCCGTTCAGGCGGGCAGCGGCGTTGATGCGCTGGATCCACAGCTGACGGAAGTCCCCCTTCCGCTTCTTGCGGTCGTTGTAGTTGTAGACCATGGAGTGGGTGACCTGCTCCTTGGCCTTCCTGTACAGACGGGACCGCTGGCCGCGGTAGCCGGACGCCCGCTCGAGGATGACGCGGCGCTTCTTGTGGGCGTTGACTGACCGCTTGACGCGTGCCACTTGATGAACTCCTTGATGTCAGACCGCGGTGTGCGACCGCGACCCGGGTAAGTCTGGGACCGACGCCTGTCGCCGACCGGTGGGTTCTCGTCAGCCGGTGCGACGACGTGCTCGCTGCTACTACTTCTTGAGCAGCTTCTTGATCTTCTTGACGTCGGCCGGGGACACCTCGACGGTGCCGGCGAGGCGCCGGGTCACGGTCGAGGGCTTGTGTTCGAGAAGGTGACGGCGACCCGCACGCTGACGCAGCACCTTGCCGGAGCCGGTGATACGGAAGCGCTTGCTGGCACCGCTGTGGGTCTTGTTCTTCGGCATGTCGCCGCAGTCTCCTCGTCGTGCCGTACCCGCCCGGTGGTCACCGGGCAGGCACAGATGTGTGTGCATATCGGGCGCGGGGCGACCCGTTCCGGGTCAGACCTGCTCTTCGGCCTTCGGCTCCGCGTCGCTCGCGACGGGTGCCTCGGCGGCCGGAGCGGCCTCGGCCGGGGCCGCCTCGGCCTGAGCCTCGGGGGCGTCCGTCTCGTCGGGGTGGTCGTCCCCGGCCTCGACGGCCACACGGCGCGCGTCCTTGCGAGCCGCCTGGGCCTCGCGGGCCTCGGCCATGGCCTCGGTCTTCTTCTTGTGCGGGCCCAGAACCATGATCATGTTGCGGCCGTCCTGCTTCGGGTTCGACTCGATGAACCCGAGATCCTGGACGTCCGTCGCGAGACGCTGCAGCAGTCGGTAGCCCAACTCGGGCCGGGACTGCTCGCGACCACGGAACATGATCGTGATCTTGACCTTGTCGCCCTGCTTCAGGAACCGCTCGACGTGACCCTTCTTGGTGTCATAGTCGTGCGGGTCGATCTTCGGCCGGAGCTTCATCTCCTTGATGACCGTGTGCGCCTGGTTCTTGCGCGCTTCACGGGCCTTCATGGCCGACTCGTACTTGAACTTGCCGTAGTCCATGAGCTTGCAGACCGGCGGCCGGGCGTTGGCCGCGACCTCGACGAGGTCGAGGTCGTACTCCTGGGCAAGTTCCATGGCCTTGGCCAGCGGGACGATTCCGACCTGCTCGCCGCCAGGACCAACGAGTCGCACCTCGGGGACGCGAATCCGGTCGTTGATGCGGGGCTCGGCGCTGATGGGGCCTCCTCATACCTGAAGCGGCCGCGGGCGAAGCGGCCACATGTGTCTCGGTGTAACTTCCCCCCGAGCCAGGTTCCGCGCGAAGCCATCCAGGCAACGCGAAAAAGCCTCGCACGGTTGCATGCGAGGCTCCACCACCGGCAACGAAGCCGCCCAGGGGGCGACGAACGCGAAACGAACGCACACGAGGTGCGACACGCCGGACCGGTACCCGTCGTCCGTGAGGTCGATCGGGTGGGAGACGGAGCCTCCGCTTGCAGGCCGGGCATGCAGATGCCCGGTCGGTCGATACACCACTCTACCACTGGCTCGAACATGCCGAAGGGCCCCGTTGTTCCCCGATTCCGGGGCATACCCGAGACTGGGCACATGAGCGAGAGCGCCCCACTTATGTCACCCGCCCCCTCCGACGACCTCGACGGGGTCGAGACCATGACCCGCGACATCGCCGACGTGCCGGCGGTCGAGGTCATCACCACCTTGTCCGTGCACCTGATGAGCGCGGCGGCGGTCAAGCTGGGTCTGGCCGAGGACGGCGAGGCGCACAAGGACTTGGACGAGGCCCGCAAGCTGATCACCGCCCTCGCGGGCCTGGTCACCGCCGCGGCTCCCGAGGTGGGCTCCTATCACGCGGGCCCGCTGCGCGACGGCCTCAAGACCCTGCAACTCGCCTTCCGCGAAGCCTCCACACACCCCGACCAGGTCGGCAAGGGCCCCGGCGAAAAGCTCACCGGCCCCGTCCACGCCTGACCCCACCCCGGCCGGCCGGGCCGCCCCCCGGCCCGCCCGGCCACGGCACTCGAAACCAAGCAGCCACCGCCCGCCCCGGTCGACGATCCAGCCCGTCCGGCGCTTGAGAACAAGCGGGCCGCAGGCCGGCCCACCCCCTCCCGGCCGACCCCTCCCGGCTCGCGCCACCCCGGCCGGCCCCACCCTGCCCGCCCAAGCCATCCAGCCCGTCCGGCGCTTGAGGACAAGCAGGCCGCAGGCCGGCCCACCCCGACCCGGCAAGCCCGTCCGGCTCGCGCCGCCCCGGCCCGGTCGGCCATCCAGCCCGTCCGGCGTCCGAGGACAAGGTGGGTCGGCGCGACCTCACCCGCCCGCGCTCAGCGCACGTACAGCGGGTCCACGTCGAGCGCGCTGCCGGGCGGCAGCATCGCCAGGTCCAGGCCACGATCCAACCGCGCCCGCACCACGTCGTCCTCGGCCAGCCGTCCCACGATCCGCCGCGCGGCCTCGGTGACCTCGGTCGGCGACGCCGCCGCGACCAGGCTCAGCGTCAGCTCCTGCTCGCCGCCCTCGGTCAGGTAGACCGCCGAGACCGCCCCCTCCGGCAGCACCGCCGCCCGGACCGCGCCCAGGATCTCCGGATCCCGGTGCGGCGCCAGGTGCGCCCGCCCTTCGGCCACCGCCCGCAACCGGCTCCCGCTGAGCTCGTACGGGTGCGGCCCGGCCAGGTCCAGCAGCAGCGTGTCCGCCTCCTCCGCGTACGCGGCGTGCGCGGCACGCGCGGCCTCGACCGGAATCGGCCGCGCGTCCGCGCGCCAGCGGGCCAGCGCCGCCACCGAGGTGAACGCGGGCAGCGCCCGGCGCCCGTCCGGCCCCTGGATCGTGGGCACGGCCATGTCACTGGACTTCTCCCGGCGCAATTCGCCCGGCGCGACGTCCTCCTCCTCGGTCAGGATCGCCACCACCGGTACCAGCAGCCGCGCCTCGCGCAACGCCAGCGAGACCGCCTCGTCGTCCACCTCCCGAGCCGCCAGGGCCTCGGCCAGAGCCGGATGCGCGCTGCCGTCGTCGTCGGGAAAACCGGTGTCGGGAATGCTCTTGCCGCTGAAATCCACCCGTCGACTCTAGTCCCGTGCCCGACGAAGCTCATCCCGGCACGGCGCCCACCCCGGCCCCGTCCGCGCCCCCGAAACACCCCACGCCCCGAACGGTCGCCCCGTCCGCCACCCTCGAACGCGGCACCCGACCCCGGCCCCACCCACCGCCCCATCGCCACGACACCCGGCACGATCCGTGCGGCAAAGGACACCGCACGACCGCCCTCCCGCACCGAACAAAGCGGCGCCGACGCGACACGATCGGCGTGTCCGGGCCACCCCACGCCGGCAACGACGCACCACACCGGCGACCACCACCGGCAATCCGTCGAGCTCCGGGCGTGTCCCGGCCCCACACCCGGCCAAGACACAGGGCCCCGCCGCCCCAAACCCCCGGCCGCCCACGGCAAAGGTCGCGGCTCGGCGACCACTTGCCGACCCGCGACCTCTACCGAGGTCCGGCTCGCTCGAACCGGATCGAGCCACGACGGCATCATCGAGGCGTCGTGTCCGAACGGGCCGAGCGCCGGGCCGAGCCGGCCCGTCCTGGCCCGTGCTCGGACGGGTGGGCTGTGACCGGTCCGGTTCCCGAACCGGGTTCAGCGTAGGAAGCGGCGGGATTTGCCGTCCGGGACTCCCAGAAAGCTCACCCATTCGAGTGACTCCCGATGACTCCCGATGACTTCCGAAGCGCTCAGGAGAGGCCGAGGCGCCGATAGCGCAGCTTCCGCGCGGCCAGGCGCTCCTCCGCGTCCAGCGCCCGCAGCGTGCCGAGTTCGTGGTCGAGCACACCCGCCACCCGGCGCACGAACGCCTCGGGTTCCTCGGCGGCGTCCGGGTGCTCGGGCACCACCCGGTCCACGATCCGGTCCCGATACAGGTCGGCGGAACGAATGCCCTGTCGTCCGGCGATCTCGGCGGCGCGCTCGGTGCCGCGAAACAGGATGGCCGCCGCACCCTCCGGCGGCAGCGGCGACAACCAGCCGTGCTGCGCACAGATCACCCGGTCCGCGGGCAACAGCGCGAGCGCGCCGCCGCCAGAGCCCTGACCCAGCAACAGACACACCGTCGGCGCGGGCAACAGCACCAACTCGGCCAGGCAGCGGGCGATCTCGCCGGCCAACCCACCCTCCTCCGCCTCGCGCGAGAGCGCGGCGCCGGCGGTGTCCACCACCGTGACCAACGGCAGGCCCAACTCGGCGGCCAGCCGCATGCCCCGCCGGGCCTGACGCAACCCGGCCGGGCCGAACGGACCGTGCTCGCTCTGCCGGGTGCGATCGTGGCCCAGCACCACGCACGGCGCGCCGGGCCCCGGGCCGACCCCGAACCGGGCCAGCACCAGGCGCAGCGCCGGCTCGCTCTCCCCCTCGCCGGTCCCGCGCAGCGGGGTGACCGAGCGCGCACCGTGCCGCAACAACGCGCGCAACCCCGGGCGGCGCGCATCACGCGAACGCTCCACCGAAGTCCACGCCGGCACGTCCTCGAACAGCGGTTCGCCCACACCCGACGACCCCGTCGGCGACCCCACCTGCGCCCCCGCCACCGGATCGGCCGGTGGGCCCGCCGCCGGCCCCGACCCGGCAAAGCCCGAGTCGAGCACGTCGAAGACCCGGATCGCGACCTGCCGCAGTTCCCCGGGCGGCACGACCGCGTCGATCAGGCCGTGCTCGTACAGGTTCTCCGCGACCTGCACACCGGTCGGGAACGGGTGCCCGTGCAGCGCCTCGTACACCCGCGGCCCGAGAAACCCGATCAACGCGCCGGGCTGGGCCGCCGTGACATGCCCGAGCGAGCCCCACGAGGCGAACACGCCACCGGTGGTGGGGTGTCGCAGATAGACGAGATAGGGCAGGCCGGCCGCGCGGTGTGCGGCCACCGCCGCGGAGATCTTGACCATCTGCAGGAACGCGACGGTGCCCTCCTGCATGCGGGTGCCCCCGGAGGTGGGTGAGGCCACCAGCGGCAGGCCCTCGGCGGTGGCCCGCTCCACCGCGAGGGTCAGCCGTTCGGCCCCCGCCACTCCGATCGAGCCGGCCAGGAAGTCGAACTCGCACGCGGCCACCGCCACCCGACGGTCGTGGATCCGGCCCTCCCCGGTGACCAGCGCCTCGTCCAGGCCGGTGCGCGCGCGGGCCGCCGCCAACTCGGCCGCGTACGTCGGATCCGGCTCCGCGAGTGTGGGCAGCGGGTCGTTCCAGGCACGGAAACTGCCCGGATCCAGGACGCGTTCGATCAGATCGAGCGCCCGCACTCGCTCGGGGTGACTCATACGATCAAGCTAGCGCCACGCCCGGCAACGTTCACCCCGTCGCGGCGTGCGACCCACCCGACACCCGTACACCCGCCGACCGATGCCGGTGCGTCGCCGGCGATGAGTCCTACCGGTCGGTACGCCGATCTGGCAGGCTGCGGGAATGGCTCCTCTCACCGCCGCCCCGCCCGTGTCCGCTCCCGCCGCGACGCCCACCCTCGGCGCCGACCGTTCCCGCTACGACCGGGCCACCGCGCACCTGGACGCACCGTTCGCGATCGTGGATCTGGCCGCCTACCGGGCCAACGCGGCGGACCTGGTGCGGCGCGCGGGTGGCACACCGCTGCGGGTGGCGAGCAAGTCGGTGCGCTGCCTGCCGCTGCTGCACGAGGTGTTGGCGCTGGACGGCTTCCAGGGCGTGATGGCGTTCACCCTGCCCGAGGGATTGTGGCTGGCGGGCGAGGGGATCACCGACGTGCTGGTGGCCTACCCCTCGACGGACCGGGCGGGCTACCGCCGGCTGGCGGCGGACGCCGAGGCCGCGGCACGGGTGACGATCATGATCGACGACCCGGCCCAGTTGGACCTGATCGAGCGGGCGATCGCCGATGTGCGGCCCCGGGCAGAGCTGCGGGTGTGCGTGGACATCGACACCTCGTGGCAACCGCTGGGCGGCCGGGTGCACATCGGCGCGCACCGCTCGCCGCTGCACTCACCGGAGCAGGTGGTCGCGGTCGCCGAGGAGGTGACCCGACGGCCGGGCTTCCGGCTCGTGGGACTGATGGCCTACGAGGCGCACATCGCCGGGGTCGGCGACGCGCCCGAGGGCCGCGCGCTGTACGGCCGGATCCTGCGCGCGATGCAGGCGCGGGCGGGCGCCGAACTGAGCCGGCGCCGGGCCGAGATCGTCCGCGCGGTGCGCGCGATCGCCCCGCTGGAGTTCGTCAACGGCGGCGGCACCGGCAGCGTGGAGCGCACCGCCGCGGAATCCTCGATCACCGAGGTCGCGGCCGGCTCCGGGCTCTTCCAACCGCGCCTGTTCGACCACTACACCTGTTTCCGGGGCCGCCCCGCCGCGCTGTTCGCGCTGCCCGTGGTGCGCCGCAACGGACACGGCTGCGTGACCGTGCTCGGTGGCGGCTATCCGGCCTCGGGGGTGCCCGCGGCCGACCGGCTGCCCCAGCCGTACCTGCCGCCGGGCCTGTCGTACCAGTCGCAGGAGGCGGCCGGCGAGGTGCAGACGCCGCTGCGCGGCGCGCCGGCGGACGACTTGCGGATCGGTGACTCGGTGTGGTTCCGGCACGCCAAGGCGGGCGAACTGTGCGAGCGTTTCGACGCGCTGCATCTGGTGGACGGCGATCGGGTGGTGCGTACCGTGCCCACCTATCGGGGCGAGGGACACACCTTCCTGTGACCGCCGCGGGGCCGGTCGAATCACGTCGACGACGGGAACCGACCGGCCGTTAACCGGACAAGACCCACCCGTTCGGCCCACCCGACAAAAAACGACCCGTTGAGGGGCTGTCCGGCACCACTGCGGATGGCCCACAATGCCCATTGCCGGCGCCGTATCGGCGCGGCAGTACGTCCGGCCGCTGAAAGGTCGCAGCCATGATCGCGCGCTTGGGCACGCTCGGGCAGGAACACCCCGTGACCGGGGTAACGATCTGGCGCGGTTGCGCGGTGGTCCACCTGGCCGGCGAACTGGACCTGCACAACGCCCCGTTGCTGCATCGCACGCTGATCGAGCTGATCGACGGCGGTTGTCGCCGGGTGGTCGTGGACGCCACCGGGCTGAACTTCTGCGACTCGGTCGGTTTGGGTGTGCTGATAGACGCGTTCAAGTCGATGCACGCGTTCTCCGGCGAACTGCGCTTGGCCGCACCCGATCGCAACGTCCGCGCGACGTTGCGGATGACCGGCCTGATCGACGTGCTGGGCGTGCGCGACACCCTGCAGGAAGTACTCGACGAGTTCTCCGACTGAGTCCGCGTCGCCGCGCGGGCCCGCGTCGGTGCGGTGCGGCATGATCGGGCGGGTGACTCAACGTCTGATGCTCCTCGACACCGCGTCCCTGTACTTCCGCGCCTACTTCGGCGTCCCGGAATCGGTCAAGGCTCCCGACGGCACGCCGGTCAACGCCGTGCGCGGCCTGGTCGACTTCATCACCCGCCTGGTCGAGGACCGCCGGCCCACCCGGCTGGTGGCATGCATGGACGCGGACTGGCGACCGCAGTTCCGGGTCGACGCGATCCCCTCCTACAAGGCGCACCGGGTCGCCGAGGCGGCCGGGCCGGACGAGGAGGAGATCCCGGACACGCTCGCCCCGCAGGTGCCGGTGATCGAGCAGGTGTTGGACGCGTTGGGCATCCCGCGGGTGGGCGTGCCGGGCTTCGAGGCGGACGACGTGATCGCCACCCTGGCCGAGCGGGCCGGCATCGCGGTGGACATCGTCACCGGCGACCGGGACCTGTTCCAACTCGTCGACGACGCACGCGCGATCCGGGTGCTCTACACGGTCAAGGGCGTGGCCGCGCACGAGGTGATCGACGAGGCCGCCGTGCTCGCCCGCTACGGCGTGCCCGCCTCGGCCTACGCGGACTTCGCCACGCTGCGCGGCGACGCCAGCGACGGCCTGCCCGGGGTCAAGGGCATCGGGGACAAGACCGCGGCGCAGTTGATCGGCGAGTACGGCGACCTGGCCGGCGTGCGGGCCGCGGCGGCCGACCCGGCGGCCAGGCTGACCCCGGCGCGGCGGGCCCGGATCCTGGAGGCGGGCGACTACCTGGACGTGGCCCCGGGCGTGGTGCGGGTGGTGCGGGACGTACCGCTGCCGCCGGCGGCCGAGTGGGATCGGCCGCTGCCCACCGAGCCGGCCGATCCGGTCGCGCTCGACGCGCTGCGCCGGCAGTGGGGCCTGAGCGGTCCGGTGCACCGGTTGCTCGACGTGCTCACCCCCGGTCGGTGATGCCCGGAATCTCCGCCTGAGGACGGCGGCCGGCCACTCGAAAGGGTCGCTCCCGAACGCGCCGGGCGCACGGGCGACAATGTGACCCAGGTCACATCGGAAAGTTCCGCGGAATCTGTCACGTTCACCGCGAAGCCATGTCTCCCCGGGCATGCGTACCGAGTGTGACACCACGATCACCACCCGACCCGACCGCGATCGGCTCCGCGGCGAATGGCAACGGGTGACCTTGCGGGCCGGCTGGCCGGGCCGGGTCGCCTGGCACAGCGACGCCGTCGAGCAATGCCTGGACGCCTTCGTCCGCAACGGCGACATGCAGTCCGCGTGCCCGGCCCTGGCCCGGGATCGAGCCGCCGCCGAGATCCCGCTGGACGTGGCACTGGCCGAACTGGACGCGCTGTTCCTGTGCGGCCTCGCACAGGGCGCGCCCGGCCCGCTCGTGCAGTCCTACCTGAGCACCCGCGCCCGGGCGATCCCGCCCGGCACCCTGCCGCCCGGCACCGACCCGATCACCGAACTCCCCTCGGCCGCGCTCCTGCAACAAGGTCTGGGCCGGCGGGCCGCCGCGGGCGAGCACGTGCGGATCGTCGTGGTGCGCCTGGAAGTCCCCGAGTCGTTGATGTGGGGCCACCTGCGCCACCTGCTGCTGACCGCCCGCCACCTGGAACGTGCGCTCGGCGACCGGGCGTACGCGGTGCCGCCCGGCCGACTGATGGCCCTGCTCGACGGCGACGACCCCGAATTGCCGGACCGCCTGGACCGCCTGTGCCGGGCGCCCGTGGACCCGCTGGACGGTCCCGGCGGGGTCCCCGGTGGCGCCCCGCGCATCCCACGTTCGAGCGTGCGTTTGACCACCGCGCCGGGCACGACGGGTCGGTAACCCGAGATGAACCGGCTCTTCGTACACATGCTCGTCACCCGAATGACCCAGCGTCACGCCCACCGCCGACCGCCGCACGGCACGGGCGCGGGCGTTCCGACCTCGCGCCCGTGTCACACCACCCGCGCCGGAGCGCACTCCGGGTGCCTTCCCGGGGCCCACCGCTTCTGGACAGACCGTGTCCGGATGGTCACGATGCTGTCCGAACGATCGGGTACGGCACGGGAACAAGGGGGCAAACGGTGGCACGCGAGGACGACGCGGCGACCCCGGACCCCAGCGGCGACGCGAACGGCGGCTCCGCCGAGGCGACCGGCTCCGGCGCATGTCCCCCCTTCGTCCCCGGCCAACGCGGCGTACACCACCCCCGGTTCTGTGACGGCGACCTCGGGCCCGAGCCGGCCGCAACCCAACCGGCCGAGCCCTGGTCGCCCGACACCGCAACGCCCCACCCCTTCGCGACCGACCCGGGCGGCGGCCACAGCGACGCCGCGGCCGTGTCGTTCGAGGGCCCGGCGGACGGCGAACTGGCCGACCTGGTGCGCGCCGGCGACGGCGACGCCTACGGCCCGCTCTACCAACGCCACGTCGGCTCGGTCCGCCGCTTCGCGCGCACCTGCACCCGCACCCCCGAGGCCGCCGACGACCTGTGCGCCGAGGCGTTCGCCCGCACGCTCCAGGCGCTGCGCTCGGGCCAGGGGCCGAAGGAGGCGTTCCGGGCCTACCTGCTCACCACCGTGCGGCACGTCGCGGGCGACTGGACCAAGAGCGACCGCCGCGAATGGCTCACCGAGGATTTCACCGTCTTCGAGTCCGCGTGGGAGAACCAGGACCGGATCGTGAAGGCCGACGACGCGCGGCTCGCACTCCAGGCCTTCCAGGGCTTGCCCGAGCGGTCCCGGACGGTGCTGTGGCACGTGGACATCGAAGGCGAGCAGGCCGTGCAGGTCGCCCCGCTGGTCGGCGAGAACCCGGACAACGTGCGCAAGATCCTGGAGCGGGCCCGCCAGGAACTGCGCGACAACTACTTCGTGGCGTTCGCCACCGGCGGCGTCAAGGACGAGAACTGCAAGAAGTTCACCCGGCACTACGGCCGGCACATCCGCAACCGGATGGACTCCGAAAAGCGCCGGGAAAGCATCGACGCGCACCTGAAGAAGTGCAGCCGGTGCAACGAGACCTACGCCGAGATGGTCGACGTCCGCGACCGGTACGGGCCGATCGCGCTGGGGCTGATCGGCATCACCGCGCCGATCTTCCTCAGCGGCACGGCCGTGGCCGCGGGCACCACCGCGGCGGCCGCGGCCGTGGCCGGCGGCATGGGCCTGGCCGCGGGCGCCACCGGCGCGAGCGGCGTCGCGAGCGGTGTGGCCGCGGGCGCCGCCGCGGCCGGGAGCGCGGCGGCCGGCGCCGGCGTGGGCGCGGCCGCGGCCAAGGGCGCGAGTCAGGCCGGCCACACCGCCGGCCGCTCGTCGCTGATCGCGGGCGGTGTGGTGGTGGCCGTGGCGGTGGCCGCGTTCGCCCTCGTGGACTCCGACAAACCCAAGCCGAAGCGCCCGGCCCCGCCGGTGGCCGCCTCCGCGCCCGCCCCGCTGCCGCCGGCCGCCGCCGATACCCCTCCCCCGCAACCCTCGCCGCCCGACCCGGAGGTCGAGCCGGCCGCCACACCGCCGCCGGCCGCGACCCCACTGCCGCCCCCGCCGCCCCCGCCCACCAAGTACCCGCCGACCAGGCCCGCCCCGACCAAGGTCAAGCCGACCCGGTCCGGTCCGACCCTGGTGGTCGACAACAAGGAGTTCCGTGCCGACGACAACAAGGTCGGCTTCAAATGCGACAACGGCGCGGGCAAGTGGTGCGAGAACCCGACCATCACCGTGCCCAGCGCACTGGCCGCACCGCTGATGCCGGCCGGCTCCACCGCCGAGTGCACCGAGGTGAAGGGCAAGAACGGCTCGCACTACACGCTGTGCCGGCGCTGACCCCACACCCCGTCCGCCCGACCCCGGGCCGACACCTCCCGCGGCCCGCCCACCGCCGCCTGCGGGCACCCCGCGGCAAGGAAATGCCGAACAGGGCCTAACCCGCCACGCCCGCCGTACCCGCCCATGGTGCCGCCGCCTCCAGTTGACCCGCGAGGCGGAACAGCGTGCTCTCGTCCCCGTAGCGGCCGGCGAACTGCACCCCCAGCGGCAGCCCGTCCGAGGTGCGCCCCAGCGGCACCGACATGGCGGGCTGCCCGGTCACGTTGAACAAGCCGGTGAACGCCGCCATCCCGCGCATCCCGCCCAGCGCGGCCCGCGGATCGCGGTTGGGGTCCAACTCGCCCAGCAGCGGCGGCACCACCGCCATGGTCGGCGTCAGCAACACGTCGAAGCGCCCGGTCAGCCGAGTCACCACCCGCCCGATCGTGTGCATCCGGTCGACCGCGGCCAGGTAGCGCGCCAGCGACAACCCGCGGCCCTTGTCCACGATCAGCCGGGTCGCGGCGTCCAGGTCGTCCGCCCTGAGTTCGCGCCCCAACTCGGCCAGCCGCAGATCCACCATGCGCGCCATGTGCGCGGCGCTGATCGGCGCGATCACCTCGCCCGGTCGGGTCAGCGTGTCCGGCCAGGTCACCGGCTCCACGTCGTGCCCCAGGGCGACACACAACGCGGCGGCCTCCTCGGCTGCCCGCACACACTCGGGGTCGACCAGGACCTCCGCGTCCACCGGCGTCAGGATCAGCCCGATCCGCAACCGCCCCGGCTCCGCGCCCACTTCGGCCGCGTACGGGCCCACCGGCGGCGGTGCGTGATACGGGTCGCCCGGCTCCGGGGTGCCGGTGACGTCGAGCAGCGTCGCGCTGTCGCGCACCGTGCGGGTGACCGCGTGCGCGACCGCGAGACCGGCCCACGACTCGCCGTGGTCCGGCCCCGGGGTGACCCGGCCGCGACTCGGCTTGAGCCCGAACACCCCGCAGCACGCGGCCGGGATGCGAATCGAACCGCCACCGTCGGTGGCGTGCGCGACCGGCACCATGCCCGCCGCGACCGCCGCCGCCGACCCGCCGCTGGAGCCGCCCGCGCTGCGTTCGGGGTGCCAGGGGTTGTGCGCGGGGCCGAACAGGCCGGACTCGGTGGTCGTACCCAGCCCGAACTCGGGCGTGTTGGTCTTGCCCACGATCAGCACACCGGCCGCCCGCAGCCGGGTCACCAGCGTGCTGTCACGCGCCGCGACCGTACCGGCGAACAACCGCGACCCGTTGCTCGTGGTCATCCCGGCCACGTCGCACTCGAGGTCCTTGATCAGGTACGGCACACCCGCGAGCACCCCGGGCAACAGGCCGGCGACCGCGGCCCGGGCCTGCTCCTCGCACAACGCGACCACCGCGCCCAGGGCCGGCTCGCGTTCCTTGATCGCCTCGAAGGTGACGTCGAGCACCTCGTCCGCGGTCACCTCGCCGCGGGCGATCAGGCCCGCGAGCCCGGTGGCGTCATAGGACTGATACTCGTCGATCCGCACGGCACGACCTCCAGCGCTGGTGAACACATCCGTCCCGCACCGTACGCGATGGTTGCCCGGCGCCGTCCGCCCGCGGCCGGATCGGCAAAATCCGGCGCGTGGCCGCGCGTTGACCACGGCAGGCGCCCCGAGCCCCACCACGCGGCGCCACCGAAGGTGCCGCCGCGGCGCCCGCTCAGCCCACCGACGAGTACGCGACCACGCCGCGGCGCAGCCCCTCGATCGCCTTGCGCGCGGTGCCGCCGACCTTGCTGTCGTCGGGGGCTGCGGCGGCGATCTGGCCGAGTACGTCCACGAGTTGCTTGATCCAGCGGACGAAGTCGCCCGCCGGCAGGTCGGCTTCGCCCAGCACCACGTCCAGGCTCAGCCCCGAGGCCCACGAGTACGCCGTCCAGGCGAAGCCCAGGTCCGGCTCGCGCAGGAAGTCGAGGTGGTGCTGCCCCTCCAGCGCGTCCAGGTGACCCCACAGGCGCACCATGTCGGCCAGCGCGGCGTGCGCCGCGCCACCCGGCAGCTTGGGCGCCATCGCGTCGTCCGGCTGCCGCGACTCGTACACCAGCGCGGAGGCACACGCGGCCAACTCGGCCGGCGTCAGTTCCTCCCACAGGCCCTCGCGCAGGCATTCGGCGGTGAGCAGGTCCAGTTCGGCGTAGATCCGCGCGAGTCGGCGCCCGTCCTCGGTGACCGTGTCGCCCACGAGGTAGTCCAGGTCGGTGAGCATCGCGCAGACCCGGTCGAAGGTGCGCGCGATGGTGTGCGTGCGCCCCTTCATCCGGCTCTCGATCACCTGCGTGTCGCGCAGCAGCCGGTAATAGCGCTCGGCCCAGCGCGCATGCTCCTCGCGCTCGTCGCAGCCGTGGCACGGATGTTGCCGGATGGCCTGCCGCAGCCGGGTGAGCTCCGGGTCGTCGGCCGCGGGCGAGCGCTGCTTGCGGGCCCGCGGCTGGTCCACGTAGCCGACCTTGCTGCGCAGCGAGGACGCCAGGTCGCGGCGGGACTGCGGATTGCGCGCGTTGAACGAGCGCGGGATGCGCAGCCGGTCGATCGCGGTGACCGGCACGGGGAAGTCGATCCCGGCCAGTCGGCGGGCCTGCCGGTCCGAGGTGAGCACGAACGGGCGCGGCCCCTCCGGTCCCTGGTCGGTGCCCGGGTCCAGCACCACCGCGAGACCCGCGTACTTGCCGGTGGGCACCACGATGATGTCGCCCGGCCGGAGCTTCTCCAGCGACGCGGCGGCCTGGGCCCGGCGCTGCGAGGCGCCCTCGCGGGCCAGCTCGGTCTCGCGATCCTTGAGCGCGCGGCGCAATTGCCCGTACTCGGCGAAGTCGCCCAGGTGGCAGGTCATCGCCTCGTGGTAGCCGGCCAGCCCCTCCTCGTTGCGCTGCACCTGGCGGGTCAGCCCGACCACCGAGCGGTCCGCCTGGAACTGCGCGAACGAGGTCTCCAGCAGCTCGCGCGAACGATGCCGGCCGACCTGGCCGACCAGATTGACCGCCATGTTGTACGACGGCTTGAAGGACGAGCGCAGCGGATAGGTACGAGTGCCCGCGAGGCCGGCCAGGTGACCGGCGTCGAAGCCCTGATGCCACAACACCACGGCGTGGCCCTCCACGTCGATGCCGCGCCGCCCGGCGCGCCCGGTGAGCTGGGTGTACTCGCCGGCGGTCAGGTCGGCGTGCGTCTCGCCGTTCCACTTGACCAGCTTCTCCAGCACCACCGAGCGGGCGGGCATGTTGATCCCCAGGGCCAGCGTCTCGGTCGCGAACACCGCCTTGACCAGGCCCTTGACGAACAGTTCCTCGACGACCTCCTTGAAGGTCGGCAACATGCCCGCGTGGTGCGCGGCGATCCCGCGCTGGAGCGCCTCCAGCCACGAGTGGTAGCCCAGCACGTGCCGGTCCTCGTCCGGGATGCCGGTGGTGCGTGCCTCGACGATCGCGCGCACCTCGGCCCGCTCCGCGTCGCCGTTGAGCCGCAGGCCCGCGTGCAGACACTGCTGGACGGCCGCCTCGCAGCCCTTGCGGCTGAAGATGAAGGTGATCGCGGGCAGCAGGCCCTCGGCGTCGAGCCGGTCGATCACCTCGGCGCGGCTGGGCGCCCAGATCCGGCTGCGCGTCGGCCGGGTCTCCTGGCCGCGGTTGCGCCGGTAGCGGTCCTGCGGTCGGCCCGCGCGCTCGCTCTCCATCCGGCCCAGCCGGATCAGCTCGGGGTTGACCTCGGTGTGGTTCTCGTCGGTGAACAGGTCGTAGGTGCGGTTGCCCGCGATCACGTGCTGCCACAGCGGCACCGGACGATGCTCGGAGACCACGACGGCGGTGTCGCCGCGCACAGTCCCCAGCCAGTCGCCGAACTCCTCGGCGTTGCTGACGGTAGCCGAGAGGGAGACCAGGGTGACCGATTCGGAGAGGTGGATGATCACCTCCTCCCACACCGCGCCGCGGAAGCGGTCGGAGAGGTAGTGCACCTCGTCCATCACGACGTAGCCCAGGCCGTTCAACGCGTTCGAGGACGCGTAGAGCATGTTCCGCAGCACCTCGGTGGTCATCACGATCACCGGGGCGTCGCTGTTGACCGAGTTGTCCCCGGTGAGCAGGCCCACGTTCGCCGCGCCGTAGAGCTTTTGGAAGTCGGCGAACTTCTGGTTCGACAGCGCCTTGATGGGCGTCGTGTAGAAGCACTTGCGGCCCTGTTCGAGCGCGAGGTGCACGGCGAACTCGCCGACCACCGTCTTGCCCGAACCGGTCGGCGCCGCGACCAGCACCCCCTTGCCGCTTTCCAACGCGCGGCACGCCTCGACCTGGAAGGGGTCGAGACCGAAGGGATACTGCTCGCGGAACGCGTGCAGGCTCGTCCGTTCGTCGGCGGCCCGGCGGCGCGAGGCCGCGTAGCGCTCGGCGGGGGACATCTGGGTGTCGCGGTCCGTGCCGCGTGAAGGATCGAGAGGCATCTCGTCAAGCAGACTACCGGCCGGGGCCGACGGCTGTGATCACCTTTTTTCGATCATGACAAGCAGCTCGATCATGACAAGCAGCTCGATCAAGACAGGCAGCACGATCATCACAGGCGGCTCGATCAAGACCCGGGCCTCGATCACCGGACCCGGCTCGCTCTCCGGCGTCGCTCAGTCGCGCGGCCGGGGTATCAGGACCCGGACCGCGTCGGGTATGCAGTCCGCGGTCAGCGGCAACGCGCCCAGCCGCTCGCCGTCGGCCCACCCGCTGAGCCCGCCCGCAGTCATCGACACGGTCGCGGCCCGGTACACCGAGACCAGCGGGTGGCTCACGTGCTTCCCGCTGTAGACCTTGGGGAACACCCGCAACAACTCGGCCCGCCCGCAGCCGGCCACCACCGTGACGTCGAACAGACCGTCACCGGGATCGGCGTCCGGACACATCCGCATGCCGCCGCCGTAGGAGCGGCCGTTGCCCACCGCTATCAGGGTGGCCTCGACGTCGAAGGGTTTGCCGTCCAGCTCCAGCTCGTAGGCGATCGGCTTCAACGCGCCCAGCTCGCCCAGCAGCGCGGCGTTGTAGCGGGTCCGCCCGCGCGCCCAGGTCATGCGATTGGCGCGCTCGTTGACCCGCGAGTCGAAGCCGGTGCACAGGATCGTGCCGAACCAGCGCTCGCCCACCCGGCCGAGGTCCATCGGCCGCGCATACAGGTCGGCCACCACGCGCGCCGCGCCCGCCACGTCGCCCAGCGGCAGCTCCAGGGCCCGCGCGAAGTCGTTGCCGGAGCCGATCGGCACCACGCCCAGCGGCGTACCGGTACCCGCCACCGCCTGCAACGCGGCCGCCACCGTGCCGTCACCGCCCACGGCGACCACGGCGTCCACACCGCGGCGCACCACCCCGCGCAGCCGGGCGATCCCCTCCGCGGCGCCGGGGGCGGACACCTGATGCGGTGTCAGCCCCCGCTCGCGGAGCAGATCGGCGGCGACGGACGCCGCCTTCAGGCCGCGACCACGACCCGCGGTGGGGTTGACGAATACTGCTATCTCCCGAGACACAAGGCGCGAGATTAGCCCACCCGACCTCAGGTGATGTCGTCCACCCTGGCAGCGGGGCCCGGGTCCGAATCGTCCGCGACGGCGCTCGGGCGCTCGACCGGGCGCACCGAGGTGTCCAGGACGGACGCCTCGTCGTCGTCGAGGTCGGCGCCGAACACTTCCGCGTGCCGCTTGCCGCGCCGGCGATCGTTGACCCAGGCCACGATCAGCGCGATCCCGTACAGGATCGTGATCGGAATCGACAGCAGGATCATCGTCAGCGGGTCGGTGGTGGGCGTGGCCACCGCGCCGAAGATGAAGATGCCCATCACCACCCAGCGCCACCAGCTCGCGAGCTGCTTCGCGGTGACGACCCCGCCGAAGTTCAGCATGATCAGCACGAGCGGCAGCTCGCACGCGATGCCGAACACCACGACCATGCGGATGACGAAGTTGAGGTAGTCGTCGAGCTGGATCTGGTTGCTGGCGTCGGTGAGCGTGAAGTCCAGGAGCACCTGGAGGGCGTGCGGCAGGATCCAGTACGAGAAGTAGGCGCCGCCCAGGAACAGCGGCACACCCACGCCGACGAAGGCCAGCGAGTACTTCTTCTCGTTCTTGTGCAGCCCCGGCGCCAGGAAGGCCCACATCTGGTAGAGCCAGATCGGTGAGGCCGCGATGATGCCGGTGGCCAGCGAGATCTTCAGCGCCATCGAGAACGGCGACAACACACCCTGCTGCACCAGGACACCCTGGCCGCACTTGGTGACGCCGGTGCCCTTGACGTTCTTGAGGTCACAGACGGGATTGACCAGGAACGCGCCGATGTCCTCGTAGAAGAACGCGGCGACGATGGTCACGACGATGATGGCCAGGAGCGCCTTGACGAGGCGATTGCGCAGTTCGCGCAAATGCTCCATGAGGGGCATGCGCCCCTCGGCGTCCTTGATCTTCTTTTGTTTCGGGCCGGACTCTCGTCCGCGCCCTGCCTTGTCAAGCACCTTGAGGGCCGACTCCTAAAAGGCGCGCGCGGATTCAGCGACGGTTGTGGTCGGGCTCGCCGACCGGCCGCGCCTCGCTCACGTCGCCGGGAGCCGCCTGGATGGTGCGCGGCGGCGCCTCGGTGGTCTTGGCGGGCTTGTCGGCGGCGGGGGCCTCGGCCGTCCCGTCCTCCTTCATCGCCTTGGTCTCGCTCTTGAGGATGCGCAGCGAACGGCCCAGCGCACGCGCCGTGTCCGGCAGACGCTTGGCGCCGAACAGCAGCACGACGACAACCAGGATCAGGATGATCTCGGGCCAACCGAGCTTGCCAAACATAGTCAGTACCTCATTGCCGGGGCCGGGGGGTTATGGGTTCGATCGTACGCCGGTGCGTATGACAGACGTGCAACGCAATGGTGGCGAACAACTGCACCGGACGTAACCCCCAGGGGTCACGAGTACGGATCACGATCGGTGCGAGGCCGAGGGGCGGGCGTGCGGGACGGAATCGCGCCGCAGGGACCGGCCACCGGCCGCGTCCAGCTCGGCGGCGGCCGCGGACAGCCGGGTCGAGGCGTCCGCGACGGTCGCTCCGAGGTGACGCACGTCACCGAACAATCGCCAGGCGAACCAGCCGATGACGCCGAGTCCGGCGAGGACGAGCACGATGAAGACGAGGACCCACGGCAACATGCGGCGACCCTAACAGCCCCCGAGTCCGCCACGCGCCCCCGTTCAGCGTGCGACCTGCATCGACGACACGCCGCCGTCGGTGAGCAGTTCGACGATCCGCTCCCCCGCCGGCCGGCGCACCGAGTCGGCGCAGGTGGGACAGCGGAACAGATAGAAGGACTTGTTCGGTCGGAGCACCAGCCGCAGTTGATCCGCCGTCAGCTCGACGCGCCCGCAAACCGGGCAGCGCGCCGTGAACGTCGACACCGTGGGCCTCCTCGCAATCTCGGGAAGGTTGTCGTCGGTGGTACCGGAGGTGCCGCTGGGCCGCGGTCGGGGGCGTGTGCCGTTTTTGGACAATCGCCTCCGGCCGCGGCGAATCAGCCGGCCGGGTCCGCGTAGGCCGCGAGCGCGGCCGAGGCGGTCCGTCGTACATCGTCGACGAGTTCCGGCGGGGAGATCACCCTGCCGTGCCCGCCCAATCGCAGCGCGAGCCGCCGGATCCCGGCCGGGTCGGGCGTGCGCAGGGTCAACCGCAGGCCGCCGTCGGCCAGCTCCTCGACCTTGTCGTGCCGGTAGTACTCGGTGACCCAGCGCCCGCCGGGTCCCAGTTCGAGCACCACCTCGATGCCGTCGGCCGCGGTGGGCGCGAAACCGTCCGCGAGATCCAGCGGCTCGATCGGCTGCGGCTCGGACGCCTCGTCCAGGAGCACCGCCTCGGCGACCCGGTCCAGCCGGAACAACCGGCGGCCCTCGGCCTGTCGGCACCACGCCACCAGGTAGGTGTGCCCGTCGACCAGCACCAGCCGGATCGGATCCACCTCGCGCTCGGTGATCTCGTCCCGGCGCGGCACGTAGTAGCGCAGCCGCAGCCGGCGCTTCTCGCTCACCGCGCGGTCCATCGTGGCGAACGCCGACTCCTGGGCGGCGTCGTCGCCCTCGAACTCGACCGTCACGCCCTGCGCGGCACGCGCGGCCTCACCGGCGGCGTCCTCCAGCTTGGCGGTCACCCGGCCCAGCGCGACCTTGTCCCGCTCGCGCAGCCCGGACAGGCCGGCCAGCGCGCGCAGCGCCACCAGCAGGGCCAGCGCCTCGTGCGGAGCCAGCCGCACCGGCCGCACCGGCGCGTCGGCGTTGTCCAGGAAGACCCGGCCCTCGAAGTCGACGTGCGGCTCCAACAGGTCGTCGGCCATGAAGCTGGTGCCGCACATGTGCAGCGTGCCCAGGTCCGCCTCGACCTGCGCCACCGGCAGGCCGAACGCCCGCGCCACGTCGTCCAGATGCGTGCCGGGGCGCTCGCGCAGGTAGGCCACCAGCGACAGCAGCCGCCGGGTGTCGTCGATCGCGTTGCTCATCCGACCTTCACCTGTCCCGTCGCCTCTCCGGCGGCCTCACGCAGTTGCGCGACCACGGCGGCGCGCAGATGGGGCGGCTCCAGCACGACCACGTCGGGGCCGAACTCGGCGAGCCAGTGGTGCAGTCCGTGCCCGTGGCTCAGTTCCAACTCGTCCCAGCCCTCACCGGCCGGCACCACCGCGCTCGCCCGGGCGCGCAGCGGGAACCCGGCACCGGTGCGGACCCGGATCCGGGCGATGCCCTCGCCGCCCTCCCCGGCGAAGCGCGCGACCTGGCCGCGCACGTCCACCTTCTCCGGCACCTCGGCCCGGAACTGCTCCTTGAGCGGCTTCGGCTTGGGCTTGTCGGCGATCCGGTCGAGCCGGAACACCCGCTGCTCCTGTCGGTCCCGGGAGAAGCCGACCAGGTACCACCGGCCGCGCCAGCAGCTCATCCCCCACGGCTCCACCACTCGGGGCGTGGCCTCGGCGGCGCCGGAGCGGCGGTAGGCGAACTGGACCGGGCGGCGGGTGCGCAGCGCGTCCAGCAGCGGCCCGAACGCGGGCTCGCGCGCGGTCACCCGGGGCTCGACGCTGGTCAGCGGCGCCGAGTCGATCTCGACACCGGCGGCCTTGAGCTTGTACAGCGCGCCGGTCGCGGCGCCGGCCAGCGCGGACTGCTGCCAGGCACCGGCGGCCAGCGCGAGCGCGGCGGCCTCCTCCGGGTCCAGCTCCACCGGCGGCAGCGCGTTCTTCTCGGGGCGGATCCGATAGCCGTCCGCCGACTCGATCAGCGGGTCGTTGGCCCCGGTCTCGACGATGAAGCCGAGTTCGCGTACGTCGTCCTTGTCCCGCTCGAACATGCGGTCGAAGGCTTCGTCGGACGTGCACAGCCGATACGACTCGATCGACTGCCGCAGCTCTTCCTTCGTGACGTAGCGACGGGCGGCGAGCAGACACATCACCAGGCTCACCAACCGCTCCTGCTTCGGAATCGCCATCAGATCCCAGTCCCTCCCACAAGGCGCAGCCCCGACCGTACCGCGTTCGGCGCGTCGGTTGGTCGCGGCCGCCGATCTTGCCCTCCGGTTCGCCCGACCGCTCCCGCCGGCGTTAGGCTGCCGGACCGTGATCACCTGGCGACGCGGCGAAGTGACGGCGATCCGACGGGCCTGGCGCGGGGCGGTCGAGCTGACCGTGGCCGTACCCGAACCCGCCCCCGCGCGGGAGTTGCGCGCGATCGCCTACCCGCACCTGACCGGCACCCCGGTGGTCGGCGACACCGTGCTGCTCAACACCACCGCCCAGGACATGGGCCTGGGCACCGGCGGCTACGCGCTGGTGGTGGCCCTGCCCGATCGACTGCCCGAGGACCCGGCGCCCGGACCGGGGCACGTGGTCAAGGCCCGATACACCCCGATGCAGGCGGTCGTGCTCGGCGTGGACGAGCAGGACTCGCCGCACCACGCGACGCTGCGCGACGCGGACTCGCTGGACGGCATGCCGGTCGTGGTCGCCGACCTGCACTCCGCGCTGCCCGCGATCTGCGCCGGGATCCGCGCCGCGCGCCCGCACGCGCGGGTGGTGTACGTGATGACGGACGGCGGCACGCTGCCGCTGTGGTTCTCGATGACCGTCGACATCCTGCGCGACCACGGGTGGCTGGCGGGCTCGGTGACGGTGGGCCAGGCGCTCGGCGGCGACCTGGAGGCGGTCACCCTGCACACCGGCCTGCTCGCGGCCCGGCACGTCCAGGGCGCGGAT
This sequence comes from Embleya sp. NPDC020886, assembly GCF_044333915.1. Classification (NCBI taxonomy): domain Bacteria; kingdom Bacillati; phylum Actinomycetota; class Actinomycetes; order Kitasatosporales; family Streptomycetaceae; genus Embleya; species Embleya sp. NPDC020886. Next base: position 264,254 of record NZ_JBIRRX010000005.1, read on the forward strand.
CTGGCGATCGTCGCGCAGGGGCCGGGCAACCTGGGCACCGGCACACCGTGGGGCTTCTCCGGCGTCGCGGCGGGCGAGGCGATCAACGCGATCGCCGCGCTCGGCGGCCGGCCGGTGGCCTCGCTGCGGCTCTCCGACGCGGACGGGCGCGAACGCCACCGAGGCGTCTCGCACCACTGCCTGACCGCGTACGGCCGAGTCGCACTGGCCCGGGCGGATGTGGTCGTGCCCACGTTGCCGCGGCCGCTGGCGGATCGGGTCGCGGCGGACGTCGAGCCGCTGCGGGACGCGCACGACGTGCACACGGTGTCCGTCGACGGCCTCGACGCGGCGCTGCGCACGAGTCCGGCCCGGCTGTCCACGATGGGCCGCGGCCTCGACGCGGACCACGCCTACTTCCTCGCCGCCGCCGCCGCGGGCCGCTTCGCGGCGCAACTCCCCTCCCGGTAGCCGGTTTCGGACCGCACCCGAGCCGAGGCGAGCGGGCAGCCCCCGCACAACCGGCCCGAAAACGCCGACGGCCCCGATCCGCGCGGGATGCGCGAACCGGGGCCGAACGAGGTCCGACTAGCCGACCTTCATCAGGTCGACCACGAAGATCAGCGTCTCACCGGGCGCGATCGCACCCGGCGCGCCGCGGTCGCCGTAGGCCAGGTGCGACGGGATGACCAGCTTGCGCCGACCGCCGACCTTCATGCCCTGCACACCCTTGTCCCAGCCTTCGATGACCTGGCCCACACCGAGCCGGAAGTCGAGCGGGGAGTTGCGGTTCCAGGACGCGTCGAACTCCTCACCGGAGGAGAAGGCGACACCGACGTAGTGCACGCTGACGTGGTGACCCGCCTGGGCCACCGGGCCGTCGCCCTCCCAGATCTCGGTGATCTCCAGGTCGGCGGGCACGCCACCCTCGGGGAAGTCGATCTCGGGCTTCGTAAGCTCGCTCACAGCGTTATCCGTATCCGTTCGAGTGCTGAATGCGGGGTCCAACGTACCGGGCCGGTCGCCCGACCCGGTCATCGGACGAGCCGTCAGGCCGCCGTGCCACCGAGCGCGTCGACGATGTCGACGACGAACACGAGCGACGAGTTGGCCGGGATGGTCGGCGGCTTGCCCTCGGCGCCGTAACCCTTGTCGGCCGGGAGCACCAGCAGCACACGGCTGCCGACCTTCTGCCCCACCAGACCCTCGTCCCACCCGGTCACGACCTGGCCGACACCGATCTTGAACGCGGTCGCGCCGCCGTGGTCCCACGACGAGTCGAACTTGGTGCCCTTGTCGAACAGGGCGCCGGTGTACTGCGCGACCAGCGTCTGGCCTTTCTGGACCACCGGGCCGGTGCCCTCGATCAGCGGCTGCACGATCAGCTTGGTCGGCGCGGCGGTGCCCGGCGGGATGGTGATCTCCGCGGCCTTGCCGGACTCGACCTTGGCGACCGGCAGGCCGGCCGGCGGGGTCACCGGGGCGCCCTTGGCCTCCGCCTTGGTGTCGAGCGTCTTGGTCGACTTCAGGTCCACCGTCAGCACGACGGCCTGCTTCTCCTGGGTGACCTTGGCCGGTACCACCACGAGCAGTCGGGTGCCGACCTTCTTGCCGATTATCCCCTGCCCGATCTCCTTCAGGAGCTGCTGATCGCCGGCCTGGAAGACCTCGGGAGTCTTGCTGTCGTACGAGTTGCCCGCGTCCGAGCCGTCCCAGTTCTTGCCGACGGTGTCCGCGATGACGTAGTCGTCCTTCTTGATCACCTCACCGGTGCCCTCGATCAGGACCGCGGACGTCGTCTTGTCGCCCGACTTGCCCTTGGGGATCTTGATGTCCGGCTTCTGACCGAAGGCTCCGGTCACGGTGGGGGTAACGGTTTTTCCTCCGTCGTCATCGCCACACGCGACCGCGGTGAAGGCCAGTGCGGGGACCAGAAGGAGCGCAGCGAGACGGCGCACGATGTTCCTCTGCTGAGATGGACAAGGACCGGGACACTCTATGGGGTCCGGATGTGAGGACGACGTGAAGACGACAACCGCGTTCAGGCAACCTCGCGGCCGGGTCGCTTGAGCCGCGCGGCCCACCGGCCGTCCTCGCTGCTGACCGACAGCGGGATGCCGAAACACTCGCTCAGGTTGGCGTCCGTCATCACCTCGTGGGCCGGCCCGGCCGCCACGGTCGCGCCGCGGCGCAGCAGCAGCGCGTGGGTCACCGCGCTGGGCAATTCCTCCAGGTGATGGGTGACGATCACCAGGGTCAGCCGCGGATACTCGCGGGTCAGCGAGTCGATCGCCTCCAGGAGTTCCTCGCGGCTGGGCAGGTCCAGCGCGTTGGCCGGCTCGTCCAGGAGCAGCAGTCGCGGATCCGGCATCAGCGCCCGGGCGATCCGGGCCCGACCACGCTCGCCCTGCGAGCACACCGCGATCTCGCGCTGCGCCAGCCGTTCCAGGCCCAGCAACGCGATCAACTCGGCGGCCCGACCCCGCTCGGCCGGCCCGTACCTGCCGTACAACGGCTGCACCGTGCCACTCGCCCCGGTGAGCACGTAGTCGGTCACCGTCAGGTATTCGGGGATGCGCAGTGCCGCGTTGACGGCGCCCACCTGGGCCCGCACCTCGCGCACGTCCACCCGGCCCAGCCGCTTGCCCAGCACGGTCACCGCACCGTTGCCGGGAAAACGCAGTGCGCCCGCGAGCGCCAGGATCGTGCTCTTGCCCGCGCCGTTGTGTCCCAGCAGCGCCCAGCGCTCGCCCTCGCGGACCGTCCAGTCCACGCCGACGAGCATGTCCGTGCGTCCGCCGGGCCCGTGCGCCCACACATCCACCGCGTCGAGCTCGAAGACGGGTGGAGCGATGTCCCATGTAGGTGTATCGACCATCGAGCCAGCATGCCACTCGCCCGCCCGCTCCCGGCGTCGGGAGGGGGCGGGCGAGCGATTCGTCTCATCCGTGGCCGCATGCCGCCGGCGCGGGTCGAGAACGCCGGTCGTCGATCATCGTCGGTGTGCGCGTGCGGATCGTGGCCGGTGGGTGCCGGCGATTCACATGCTGGCGATCAACTTCTCCACCCGGTCGTCCACCGACCGGAACGGGTCCTTGCACAGCACGGTGCGCTGCGCCTGGTCGTTGAGCTTGAGATGCACCCAGTCGACGGTGAAGTCGCGCCGCTGCTCCTGGGCCTTCTTGATGAACTCGCCGCGCAGTCGCGCCCGAGTGGTCTGTGGCGGCAGCGATTTCGCCTCGAAGATCTTCAGATCGTTGCCGATCCGTTCGATCTGCCCGCGTCTCTCCATCAGGTAGTAGAGACCGCGGCGCCGGTGGATGTCGTGGTAGGCGAGGTCGATCTGGGCGACCCTCGGCGAGGACATGGGCAGGTTGTGCTTGGCCCGATACCGCTCGATCAACTGATACTTGATCACCCAGTCGATCTCGCGCCCGACCAGGTCCAGGTTGCCGGAGTCGATCGCGTCGAGCGTGCGCTCCCACAGATCGAGCACCTTCTCCACGGTGCCGGTGCGAATGCCCCGGCGGTCCGCGAACTCCTGCGCCTTGGTCAGGTATTCCCGCTGGATGTCCAGCGCGCTGGCCTCGCGGCCGTTGGCGAGCCGGACCTTGCGGGAACCGGTCATGTCGTGACTGACCTCGCGGATGGCCCGGATCGGGTTCTCCAGGGTCAGGTCCCGCATCACGATGCCGGCCTCGATCATCCGCAGCACCAGATCGGTGGAACCGACCTTGAGCAGCGTGGTGGGCTCGGCCATGTTGGAGTCGCCGACGATCACATGCAGCCGCCGATAGCGCTCGGCGTCGGCATGCGGTTCGTCGCGCGTGTTGATTATCGGACGGGAACGGGTCGTGGCCGAACTGACGCCTTCCCAAATGTGCTCGGCACGCTGGCTGACGCAGTACACCGCACCACGCGGTGTCTGCAGCACCTTGCCCGCGCCGCACAACATCTGACGGGTCACCAGGAACGGGATGAGCACATCGGCGAGCCGGGAGAATTCCCCGTGCCGCGCCACCAGATAGTTCTCGTGGCAACCGTAGGAGTTGCCGGCGGAATCGGTATTGTTCTTGAAGAGATACACGTCGCCCGCGATGCCCTCTTCGTGCAGCCGCCGTTCGGCGTCGACGAGGAGGCCCTCGAGAATGCGCTCACCGGCCTTGTCGTGCACGACAAGCTCCGGCACCGAGTCGCACTCGGGCGTCGCGTATTCGGGGTGGCTGCCCACGTCCAGATACAGCCGGGCCCCATTGCGTAGGAAGACATTGCTGCTTCGGCCCCACGAAACGACTCGGCGGAAGAGGTACCGCGCCACCTCGTCCGGGGAGAGCCTGCGCTGCCCCCGGAACGTACAGGTGACGCCGTACTCGTTCTCCAGCCCGAAGATGCGGCGGTCCATGCGGCAACATTACGCCGACGACGTGCCGTTCCGGGACAACTCCGCGTCGGTGGTTTCCACCAAATGGATCACGTTTGAAATCAGCCGGCCCCGACCGGCCAGCAATACCAGCAATCCGAGCCCCGCGCCGACGCTCGCGACCGCGAACGCGCCCCGCGCGCCGGCCACTTCGCCGGCCCAGCCGGCCAGTCCCATGCCCAGTGCCGAACCCGCCCCGATCGCCGCCACCAGCCACGCGAACGCCTCGGTCACCGTGCCGCGTGGCGCCAACTCGTCGATCAGGGTGAACACGCACGCGATCGCCGGCGCCAGGAACACCCCGGAGAGCACCGCGAGCGGCACCATCAGCCACGGCCCGGGCACCGCGATCAGCGGCAGGTAACACACCGTCAGCCAGCACATGAACCACAACAACCGCCGGGCCGGCGGGGTCTGCCAGGCCCGCACCCCGTGCACCAGACCGCCCAACAGCGCACCGAACGACATCGCCGCCAGGAACACCCCGGAGAGCGCGCCGGAGCCCTCGTGGTCCGCGTAGGCCACGGCCGCGACGCTGAGCACACCCAGCGCGATACCGGCCAAGGTGAACGCGACCAGGACCACCCGCAGGCCGGCCGAACGCAGCGCGCCCGCCCAGTGCGGGGTGTGCTGCTCGCCGCGCCAGACCCGGGAGGGCCGCGCGGTGGCCACGACCACCGTGCCCGCCACCCCGATCAGCCCGGTCAGCAACACGGCCCACTGCGCCGAGGCGAGTTGCACCACGACCACCACGATCAGCGGCCCCACGGTGAACAGGATCTCCTGCGCCGCGGCGTCCAGGGCGTACGCCGCCTGCACCCGCTCGGGCGTGAGCACCGAGGGCCACAACGCGCGCAGCCCCGCCTCCAGGGGCGGCGTGGTGAAACCGGCGACCAGCACCGCGCCCACCGCGAGCGGCAACGGATGCGCGCCCACCAGCGCGAAGACCGCGTAGGCCAGCGCCGAGACCAGCGCCGAGCCGAGCAACACGCCGGTCTGGCCGCGCCGATCCATCCACCGGCCCAGCACCGGCTGCCCGGCCGCGGTGGCCAGGCCGTAGACCGCGGACAACACGCCCGCGAGCCCGTAGCCGCCGCCGTCCGCGCGCACCAGCAACAACACCGCCAACGCGCCCATGCCGTTCGGCAATCGCCCGAGCAACGTGCCGCCGAGCAACCGCGCCGCATACGGCACCCGAAGCAGGTCCAGATAGGTCCGCATGCGCGGTACCGCCCTCCCGTGCCGCGGCCGGCACGCTCCGATCATTATTTAGTCATACGTATGACTCCCGATCACCACTGTGCCGTCGGGCCGACCCGATGGCAAGCGGGTTCTACGCTGGGCCCGCACCGTCCCCGACACCGCCCGAGGTCCCCTTGCCGTCGCCCCAGCCCCCCGCCGGTCGTCCGACCAGCAAGGACGTCGCCAAACACGCCGGCGTGTCGCAGTCCACCGTGTCCCTGGTACTCGCCGACAAATGGCGCGGCCGGGTCTCCGCCGCCACCGTCGAGGCGGTCCGCGACGCGGCCTCGGCACTGGGCTACCGGCCCAACACCTCGGCCCGCTCGTTGCGGCTGGGCCGGACGCACACGGTGATGCTCGTCGTACCCGTGCTCACCTCGCCGTTCTTCGGCGCCGTGCACACCGGGGCCGCACAGGTCGCGGCCGAGCGCGACTTCGGCGTGGTGGTCTACCCCACCCGCGACGGCGTCGACCTGACCCCGAACCCGTTCTCCTCGGCCGCCATCGACGGCGTGCTGGCCTCCTCGATGGCCGCCGAACCGCTGGACGTGCTGCGCTCGGCCGGACCCGGCACCGAGGACCTGCCGCTGGTGATGCTGGACAGCGAACCCGGGCGTGGCGTGCCGACCGTGAACGACGACGTCGCCGACGGCATGCGGGCACTCGCCGAATACCTGGTCGACCTGGGCCACCGCCGGGTCGCCCGGCTGCGCTCCGCCGTGCAGAGCTGGACCTTCCGGGCCCGGGACGAGGCCTTCCGCGCCGCGCTCGGGCCCGCCGAGGTGGTCGCCGAGGCGCACGCGCCGCTGACCCTGGACGGCGGGCGCACGGCGGCCCTGGCGCTGCTCGCCTCGCCGGCCCGGCCCACCGTGCTGGTGTGCGACGACGACCTCCAGGCGGCCGGCGCCTACAAGGCGGCCCGCGCGCTCGGCCGCCGGGTGCCCCGGGACGTGTCCGTCACCGGCTTCGGCGACCTGCGCTACGCCCGCGTGGTCGAGCCGGAACTGACCACCGTGCGCCTGCCCGCCGTCGAACTGGGCGCGCGCGGCATGACCGCGCTGCTCGACCTGCTGGACACCGGCGACGCGGGCCCGGACGTGGTGCTGCCCGGCGAACTGCTGGTCCGCGGCTCGACCGCGCCCCCGGCGTCCGGCTGAACCGACCCGACGCACGCGCGTCAGGGCCCGCGCACCGACGCGGTACGCGGGCCCTGTGACGTGCGCGGGACTACTCCTCGCCGGTCTCCGGCGTGGCCTCGGGCGCGGTCTCGGCCACCCCTTCCGCATCGGCCTCGGCCGGCTCGGCGGCCGGCTCCGCCTCGCCGAGCAGGCGGGTCAACCGACCGCCCACCAGACGCTTGAACTTGCGCTGCTGCGGCCGGGTGCGATCCAGCGTGGCGACCTCCAACTGCGAGGCCGTGATCGAGCGCTTCTCGCCCACGCCGTCGCGCGAGAGCGCGTCCACCGCGACCTTGAGCGCGGCCTCGAGGGTGAGCCCCTCGCGGTGGTGGCGCTTGAGCTGCTCGGTGATCTGCTCGACATTGCCGCCCATGGCGACGTAGTTGTGCTCGTCGGCCACCGAGCCGTCGTAGGTGAGCCGATAGATCTGGTCGTCCTCGGGCGCGCTGCCGACCTCGGCGACGATCAGCTCCACCTCGTACGGCTTCTCACCACCGCTGGAGAAGATCGTGCCCAACGTCTGGGCGTACACGTTCGCCAGGCCGCGGGCGGTGACGTCGTTGCGCGCGTACGAGTAGCCGCGGATGTCGGCGTAGCGCACGCCGCCGATCCGCAGGTTCTCGAACTCGTTGTACTTGCCCACCGCGGCGAACGCGATGCGGTCGTAGATCTCACTGATCTTGTGCAGGGCGCGAGAGTAGTTCTCCGCCACGAACAGGATGCCGTCCGCGTAGGTCAGCACGACCACACTGCGGCCGCGGGCGATGCCCTTGCGGGCATAGTCGGCCCGGTCCGCCATGGCCTGCTGCGGCGACACATAGAAAGGCGTCGTCACCGTGGAGTCCTTTTCGTCGAAGCCGGTCTCGATGGGTCGGCTGGTCGGGTCCTCGACATCGGCGTCACCTCAGCGGCGCGGTCGGGCCGTTGGGGTCGTCCATCCGGGCGTCGACCACGGCGCGGACGATCTCGCCGACCTCTTCCGAGGAGAGCCGGCGGATGCCGTCCTCGGTCACCAGGGTCACCACCGGGAAGATCCGCCGGGTCAGGTCCGGCCCACCCGTGGCGGAGTCGTCGTCGGCCGCGTCGTAGAGCGCCTGGATGCACACCGTGACGATGTCGTCGGCGTTCAGCCGGGGGCGGTACAGCTTCTTCAACGCGCCTCGGGCGAACAGCGAGCCCGAGCCCACCGAGTGGAAGCCGTGCTCCTCGGATCGGCCACCGGTGATGTCGTAGCTGAAGATCCGCCCGGTCCCGCCGTCGACGTCGTAACCGGCGAACAGCGGCACCACCGCGAGACCCTGCATGGCCATTCCGAGATTGCCGCGGATCATCTGCGACAGCCGGTTGGCCTTGCCCTCGAGGGACAGCGTGGTGCCCTCGATCTTCTCGTAGTGCTCCAGCTCGACCTGGAACAGCCGGATCATCTCGACCGCGAGGCCGGCGGTGCCGGCGATGCCCACGACCGAGTAATCGTCGGCCGGGAACACCTTCTCGATGTCCCGCTGTGCGATCAGGTTCCCCATCGTGGCCCGCCGGTCGCCGGCCATCACCACGCCACCGTCGAACGTCGCGGTCACGATCGTCGTGCCGTGCGGCGCCTCGATCGTCACGGGCTGCACCGGAGGCGTCCTACGCGCGGGCAACAGTTCGGGCCGGTAGGCGTCGAGAAATTCGGCGAACGAGGACGACCCGGGGGTCAGGAAGGCAGCCGGTAGACGCCCGGTGCCACGAGTGTTGGCTTCCACACGATCCCTTCCACATAGGTTGCGGCCCGGCGCAACGCGTCGGGTCGATCCTTGAACATGCCCAGTGCGGCATTGCAGTTGAAGCAGAGTACGGCTCGGACCCTACCGCTTTCGTGATCATGATCGACGTGTTCGGGCTTGGTGGACTGGCAGATCGGACATACGCCCATTTGGTCGGCAAGCATGCCCTGCAGGTCGGCCTCGGTGAGACCGTATTTGCGCATGAAGTATCCGGCTCGACCGTCGACTTTACGACACGATTTGCAGCGCGCCGCGAGACCGTCCCATTGTCGGGAGCTTTTATGCCATTCCGAATGCGGTTTGATCTGCTCACACTTCGGACAACGCTTGTGCCCCACCGGCACATCAACCTTCGGGCGCACCTTGAAACCCGCACGCTCGCGCCTGGCGCGATACGAGTGCGCCGCCCGCCTCCTATTGCACTCAAGGCAATAGAATGAAAGCCCGTCGGGACTTGTCGCGTTGGAGCCGAAGTCCCGAGCGGGCTTCCATCCCTTGCAGTCAGGGCAATTCTTGCCCGATTTCAAATCGGACATTTGCTACTATTCTCCACCCTTTTGGACAAATCCCCGAACGAATTCCTCAGCATTCTCCTCGAGCACCTCGTCGATTTCGTCCAATACCGAGTCGACATCGTCCGTCAACTTCTCGTGTCGTTCCTGCACGTCGGACTGCGCCTCGGTAGTGGTCTCGTCGACCTCTTCCGAGCGCTTAGTCGCGCGCTGTTGACCGCCGCTGTCCTTAGTGGCCATGTAGCTCACCCCACCTTGTGATCATTTCCTTGAACCGGTGCCTATCCATTCCTCGGAGCATCCACACCCCCGATCCCGAAGGATCGGGGGTGTAAGTGCCAACGAGTGTCGGATGCCAGGTGTTCCGGAACGGGATTTATCCGTTCATTCGCTTTGTTCCCGCGAACGAACGAGGTCACCCACCCGTGAGGGCGCGGACCAGATCCTCGGCTGTGCGGCAACGGTCGAGCAGGTCCTTCACGTGGGCCTTCGTCCCGCGCAGCGGTTCCAGGGTGGGTACCCGCTGGAGCGAGTCGTGACCCTCCACGTCGAAGATCACCGAATCCCACGACGCGGCGGCGACCTCGTCGGCGTACTGCTCCAGACATCGACCGCGGAAGTAGGCCCGGGTGTCCTCCGGCGGCAGGTGCACGGCGCGCTGCACCTCCGCCTCGCCGGCGATCCGCTCGAAACGGTCCTCCAGCTTGTTGTACAGGCCCTTGTCCGGCCGTACGTCCGCGTACTGGAGGTCGACCAGGTGCAGCCTGGGCGCGTCCCAGTCCAGCGCGTCGCGCTGCCGGTAGCCCTCCAGGAGCTGCAGCTTGGCCACCCAGTCCAACTCGCGCGAGAGCGACATCGGATCGGTCTCCAGCCGGGCCAGCACCGACTCCCAGCGGTCGAGCACGTCGGTGGTGTCCTCGTCGACGTCGGTGCCGAACCGGTTCTCGACGTACTTGCGGGCCAGCTCCAGATATTCGAGCTGAAGCTGGATCGCGGTCAGCTTGCGGCCGTTGCGCAGCGTGATCAGCTGCTTGAGGGTGGGGTCGTGGGAAACCTCGTGCAGCGTGCGCACGGGCTGGTCCACGGTCAGGTCGTTGCCGAGGAAACGATCCTCGATCATCGACAGGACCAACGCGGTGGTGCCGAGCTTGAGGTAGGTGGACACCTCGGACAGGTTGGCGTCGCCGATGATCACATGCAGGCGCCGATACTTCTCGGCGTCCGCGTGCGGCTCGTCGCGGGTGTTGATGATCGGCCGCTTGAGCGTGGTCTCCAGGCCGACCTCGACCTCGAAGTAGTCCGCCCGCTGGCTGATCTGGAAGCCGTGCGCGGAGCCGTCCTGGCCGATGCCGACCCGACCCGCGCCGCAGATCACCTGGCGGGAGACGAAGAACGGGGTCAGGTGTCGAACGATGTCGGCGAACGGCGTGGCGCGCTGCATGAGGTAGTTCTCGTGCGTGCCGTAGGACGCGCCCTTGTTGTCGGTGTTGTTCTTGTACAGCAGGATCTGCTGCCCGCCGGGCAACTCGCCCGCCCGCCGGGCGGCCTCGGCCATGATGCGTTCGCCGGCCTTGTCCCAGATCACCGCGTCGCGCGGATTGGTGGTCTCGGGCGCGCTGTACTCCGGGTGGGCGTGGTCGACGTAGAGCCGAGCCCCGTTTGTCAGGATCACATTGGCGAGGCCGACGTCCTCGTCGGTCAACTGGCTCGAGTCGGCCAGTTCGCGCGCGAGGTCGAACCCGCGCGCGTCGCGCAGCGGGTTTTCCTCCTCGAAGTCCCAGCGGGCCCGGCGGGCCCGCTGCATCGCTGCGGCGTACGCGTTCACGATCTGGGAAGACGTCAACATCGCGTTGGCGTTCGGATGCCCGGGTACGGAGATCCCGTACTCGGTTTCAATGCCCATCACACGCCGGACGGTCATGCGACCCCCTCGTCCCTCACCCGGCCGGTACCCGATCCACACTCACCGTGGTCCGGGTACACCCTGGTCATGCTGCCGAGCCTATTGCCGTTGGATTGCCTTGGGGATACGGCCGGAACTATTGCCCTGTGCGGAAATGTCGTCCCGGAACGGCGCCGCGGCCCGTGTTCGACCTGAACACGGGCCGCGGTGTCGGTGGTCAATCGGTACTCGATCGGGATCAGAGGTACTGACCGGTGTTGGCCACGGTGTCGATGGAGCGCCCGGCCTCGTCGCCCTGCTTGCCCGAGACCAGAGTGCGGATGTAGACGATCCGCTCGCCCTTCTTGCCGGAGATCCGCGCCCAGTCGTCGGGGTTGGTGGTGTTGGGCAGGTCCTCGTTCTCCTTGAACTCGTCGACGCACGCGGCGAGCAGGTGGGCCACCCGGATGCCCTTCTGGCGGTGCTCCAGGAAGTCCTTGATCGCCATCTTCTTCGCGCGGCCCACGATGTTCTCGATCATCGCGCCGGAGTTGAAGTCCTTGAAGTACAGGGTCTCCTTGTCACCGTTGGCGTAGGTGACCTCCAGGAAGCGGTTCTCGTCGTTCTCCGAGTACATCCGCTCCACGGCGACCTGGATCATGCCGGTGACGGTGGCGGCCCGGTTGCCGCCGTGTTCCACCAGATCGTCGTCGTGCAGCGGCAGCGAGACCTTGAGGTACTTGGCGAAGATGTCCTTGGCCGCCTCGGCGTCCGGACGCTCGATCTTGATCTTCACGTCGAGCCGCCCCGGCCGCAGGATGGCCGGGTCGATCATGTCCTCGCGGTTGGAGGCGCCGATCACGATGACGTTCTCCAGGCCCTCCACGCCGTCGATCTCGGACAGGAGCTGCGGGACGATGGTGTTCTCCACGTCCGAGCTGACGCCCGATCCTCGGGTGCGGAAGAGCGAGTCCATCTCGTCGAAGAAGACGATGACGGGCGTGCCCTCGCTGGCCTTCTCCCGCGCCCGTTGGAAGACCAGGCGGATGTGCCGCTCGGTCTCGCCGACGTACTTGTTGAGCAGCTCGGGGCCCTTGATGTTGAGGAAGTAGCTCTTGCCCTGTTCGTTGCCCTGGGCCTCGGCGACCTTCTTCGCGAGCGAGTTGGCGACCGCCTTGGCGATCAACGTCTTGCCGCAGCCGGGGGGGCCGTAGAGCAGGATGCCCTTGGGCGGACGGAGCTCGTGCTCCTTGAACAGGTCGGGGTGCAGGTAGGGCAGCTCGACCGCGTCCCGGATCATCTCGATCTGGTTCCGCAGACCGCCGATCTTGGTGTAGTCGATGTCCGGAACCTCTTCGAGGACCAGTTCCTCGACCTCGCTCTTGGGCACCCGCTCGTAGACGTAGCCCGATCGCGAATCGAGCAGCAACGAGTCCCCCGCACGCAGCGGGGAGTCCAGGAGCGGTTCGGCGAGGCGCACCACGCGCTCCTCGTCGGTGTGCCCGATGACCAGCGCTCGTTCGCCGTCCTCCAGCAGCTCCTTGAGCATCACCACGTCGCCGACGCGCTCGAACTCCATCGCGTCGACCACGTTCATGGCCTCGTTGAGCATGACCTCCTGGCCACGCCGGAGTTCGTCGAGTTCGATGTTGGGGCTGACGTTCACCCGGAGCTTGCGCCCGCCGGTGAAGATGTCCGCCGTGCCGTCCTCGTTGGCCTGTAGGAACACGCCGAACCCCGAGGGGGGTTGGGCGAGTCGGTCCACTTCCTCCTTGAGGGCCACGATCTGGTCGCGAGCCTCCCTCAAGGTCGCGACCAATCGCTCGTTCTGTGTGGTCATTCCGGCCAAGGACGTCTGAAGGTCGACGACCCGCTCCTCGAGCAAACGGCTCTGGCGCGGTGAGTCGGCGAGCTTGCGACGCAGGACGGCGACTTCCTGCTCTAGAAAAGAAACCTGGCTTACGAGGTCGTCCGTACCCCGAGCCGGCCTCCCACCACGGTTCATGTCGTCGTCGTGGACTGCCACGGCCCTCACCTCCTCCTGGGAGCTGCGACGTCTCCGACCCTACCTACGGCAGGAGGGGTTGAAACCCCTTGATCAGCAAGACTGTCCGGGCGTGTCCGATCTTCACCCGTGCGATTGCCCCCACGCTTGTGAGGATCAGATACCCACCTCACCACGTCGGGAAGCAGGCGCGAGTAGGGTCTGTCGGGCGCGTGTCGATACGAATCGGTGAAGAGTGAGGCCCATGTCCGCAGAAAACGAACCTCTCGAGGTCTGGATCGATCAGGATCTCTGCACCGGGGACGGCATCTGCGTGCAATACGCGCGCGAGGTCTTCGAGCTGGACATCGACGGGTTGGCGTACGTCAAGGGTGCCGACGACGAGCTGCGCACCGAGCCGGGCGCGGTGGTCCCGGTGCCCGGGCCGCTGCTCGTGGAAGTGATCGACGCCACACGCAAGTGTCCGGGAGAATGCATCCACATGCGTCGGGTTTCCGACGGCGTCGAGGTGTATGGCCCGGACGTGGCCTGAATTCCGCTTCGTACACCGGTGTCTGGCGACGCGTCAGATCCGGTCGGCACCGAGTGGAGTCAGTCGCCAACGAAGTGTTCCGGCGAGGTCGGGACAGCAGCGGGGCACGTCCGGCGCGGACCAGCCCAGGGTGCGCGCGGTGATCGTGTCGCCGCTGCGGGTGACCTCGCTCACCTGGAGGCCCTCGTCGGTGTCGAGCAGGGTGGCCACCAGTCGGGGTGAACCCTGGTCCGCGTCGGCATAGGCCAGCAGCGCGGCGGGTGGGCTGCCGGAGCCGGCCGCGCACTCGACCCGAACCACGGTGGGGCCGGTGGGATCGGTCAACACGGTCCCGATCCGGGTTCCGACACCCGGGCAGTCGAGCGGGAACACGACGTTCGCGAGTTCCGCCTCCGTCGGCCCGCCCGCGGTGCGGCCGCGGCTGCCGGCGAGTGGCACGGTCCGGGCCGCTTCGGGGGCGTGACCCACCGATTGGCCCTGATTCGATGTGTTCGCGGGGTTCTCGCCCGGTTGCAGGGTGCGCGGTGCGGCCGGTGGGTCCTGCTGGTTGGGGCGGTGTCGGGCGGGCGCGGTGACGCCCGGTATACCCCCGTCCAGCGAGGCCGCGGCCCAGATCACCAGGCCGGCGCCCACGATGAACACGAACACGATGGCCGCGGTGGCGAAGGCTATGCCGTTGCGGACGTCGGGGACCTCGACGTGCCGGGGCACGGAGGTGTCGGGTGGTGCGTCGGTGGTCACGAGCCCGCGGGAACTGTCGCCGCGCACGGGCCGGGTCTCGAAGTGATCGTCCGCCACGGTGGACGACCCTATGCGGCGGGCCGGGCCCTGGTATAGAGTCCCGGCCCGCCTTGTCTCAACCATTGCCTGACGATGGGTCAGGGTTCGAGCGGGGCACCGGATTCCGCGCCGGGGCCGGCGTAGTCGTCGCCGTAGGAGCCCTTGGACGGGCGGCGCCGGCGCAGCGGCGGCTCGACCCCGTCGGCGAGGCGTCGGGCGGTGACCAGGAAGCCGGTGTGACCGATCATCCGGTGGTCGGGGCGGACCGCGAGTCCTTCGACGTGCCAGGAGCGGACCATCGACTCGAACGGCTGCGGTTCGGTGAAGCAGTTCATCACGCGCATGGTCTCCACGGTGCGCGAGAGCTGCGTGGTGGTGGCCACGTAGCAGCACACCAGACCGCCGGGGGCGAGTGCCTTGTAGACCGCGTCCAGGCATTCCCAGGGCGCGAGCATGTCGAGGATCACCCGGTCGACCCCGGTCTCCACGAGGTTGTCCTGGAGGTCGCCGACGGTGAGCTTCCACGCGGGGTGGGGCGCGCCGAAGTAGCGCTCGACGTTCTTGCGGGCGATGTCCGCGAAATCCTGTCGACGTTCGTAGGAGGCGAGCTGCCCGGTGTCGCCGATGGCGCGGAGCAGGAAGGTGCTCAGCGCGCCGGAGCCGACGCCGGCCTCGACGACGCGGGCGCCGGCGAAGATGTCGGCCATCGCGAGGATCTGGCCGGCGTCCTTCGGGTAGATCACCGCGGCACCGCGGGGCATGGACAGGACGAAGTCGGGGAGCAGAGGTCGCAGCGCGAGGTAGTCGGTGTTCCCGGTGGACCGTACGACGGTCCCTTCGGGAGCGCCGATCAGCGCGTCGTGTTGAAACGAGCCCTTGTGGGTGTGGAACGCCTTGCCCGCTTCGAGCGTGAAGGTGTGGTGGCGGCCCTTGGGATCGGTCAGCTGAACCTGGTCCCCGACCTGGAAGGGTCCGCGCCTGCGCGCGGCACCGGTCGGTTCGGACATGGGGGTCAGCCTAGTCGGTCGTGGGCGACGCTCCGACGCGTGGGTGCGGGCCCCGTGGGGGTCAAACCCGGACTCGGTTGCATAGCATCTTGGACGTGACTGATTCGAGCAGGCCGCAGGGACGCAGGATGCGGCAGGACGACGCCCCGCGCCGGGAGCCGAGGCGTGGCCTGCTCATGGGGCGCCCCTTCGGGGTGCCGGTTTACGTCGCGCCGACCTGGTTCGTGATCGCCGCGGTGATCACGGTGTTGTTCGCGCCGACCTTCGAGAGCCTGTTCCCGAATCTGGGTCCGTGGCGCTTCGTGTTGTCGTTCGGCTTCGCGGTGTTGTTGTACGTGTCGGTGCTGGTGCACGAGTTGGCGCACGCGGTGACGGCGTTGCGGCTGGGCCTGCCGGTGCGGCGGATCACCATCCAGTTTCTGGGCGGGGTGTCCGAGATCGACAAGCCGGAGACGGCTCGGCACGAGTTCCTGGTGTCGGCGGCGGGTCCGGCGTTGTCGCTCGTCCTCGGTGGCGGGTTCTGGGTGATCGGCCTGGCCTTGGACGTGGACACGTTGGCGGGGCGGATGATCGCGTTGTTGGCGGTGTCCAATCTGCTGGTGGCGGCGTTCAATCTGCTGCCGGGGCTGCCGTTGGACGGTGGCCGGATGTTGCGGGCGGTGGTGTGGCGGGTCAGCGGTCGGCCGTTGGCGGGCACGATCGCGGCGTCCTGGGCCGGACGGGTGCTGGCCGTGGTGGTGTTGGTCGCGGCGGCGGTGTGGTCGTTGGGCGCGGACGCCGGGGCGCGGACGTACACGTTGATCTTCGGTGCGTTGGTGGCCGGATTCATGTGGGCGGGTGCGGTGCAGTCGCTGCGCGCGGAGCGGCTCCGGGAGCGGTTGCCGCAGTTGCGGGTGCGGTTGTTGACCCGGCGGGCGATTCCGGTGGCGGCGGATGTGCCGTTGTCGGAGGCGCTGCGGCGGGCGCACGAAGAGGGTGCGCGCGGGTTGGTGGTGGTGGACGGGGGCGGCGAACCGACCGGGCTGGTGCGTGAGGCCGCGGTGTTGGCGACGCCGGAGCATCGCCGACCGTGGGTGGCGGTGGGGCCGTTGGCGCGGGATCTGGTGCCGGGGATGAAGGTGGGCGCGGATCTGGCCGGGGAGGATCTGCTGGTGGCGATGCGGGCGGCGCCGGCGAGTGAGTACCTGGTGGTGGAGTCGGACGGCGAGGTGTACGGGGTGTTGTCCCGGACGGATGTCGAGCATGCGTTTTTGGCCATGATGCGGGGTTGAGGGCGGGGCTTTCGGCGGCACGCGCCGGCCGGGCCGGGTGGGTGGGTCAGGGTGCCGGGGTGATGGTGATGGTGTAGCGGCCGCTGCCGGTTGTGGTGATTCGGGCCGTGTTGTCGCGGGTCTCGGTGTGGGTGCGGCCGGGACCGGTGATGCGGATGGTCGGGGGCTTGGCGTAGACGTCCTTGGGGAGGGCGATCTCGGTGGGGCCGTCGGCGCCTCGGCGGGTGCCGAAGGTCAGCGTGTAGGTGCGGGTGTCCGGGTCGTAGCGGTAGCTCTCCGGGTCGCCGGCCACGGCGCGGGCGTAGGGCTGCACGAGCAGCTTGTTGTTGGGCTTCATCCGGCCGTCGGCGTCCAGGGTGCAGTAGCCGCCGCCGTTGCACCATTGCCAGCCGGCCCAGCCGCTCGCGAACCGATCCATGGCCGCGGTCATTCGTCGGTAGAACAGCGGGATGTTGGGCAGCGACTGGTCCGGCGGGCCCCACTCCCCCACGATCACCGGGAGCTTGTTCGCCTTGGGGTAGGCGCCGATCGCGGCCTCGTAGTTCTCGATGAAGCCGCCGTCGGGGTCGTAGTCGGCGCCGGTCTCCATCGCGCTCTCGTAGAAGTGCGGGGCGTAGGCGACCTTGTCGTCGGTGATCGGGCCGAGCGCGGTGGGCAGGCCGAGGCCGACCACGGGGGTGGGTTCGACCAGGATCCAGTTGCGGCGGTCGACCAGGCGGATCGCGTCGGCGAGCCGGTTCCACATGTCGGTGATCTGGGTGGATTCGAGCCGGGCGGCGGCGGTGGGGATGTCCTCGCCGTCGCGAAAGCGGCCCATCGGTTCGTTCATCAGGTCGTAGCCGAGCACGGCGGGGTGTCGGCCGAAGGTCGCGGCGACCTTGATCCACATCTCGGCGTGCGCGCGCCGGAGGTCGCGATCCCCGTACAGGTGGTCGAACGCGGCCTGCACGCCCGGGGTGTAGTACTCGGCGAACCAGTCGCCGGGCACCGGTTCGTAGGGCAGGCCCTCGTCCCGGGTGGTCCATTCCGGGTTGCCCCGGTGGTCGTTGAAGTACGGCCCGTAGATGTCCTGGTGGGCGTCCAGGACGACCTTGACGCGGTACTTGTCGGCCCAGCCCAGGATCTTGTGGATCCGGGCCAGGTAGTCGCGGCTGTACCGGCCGGGGCGCGGCTCCAGGTCGTCCCAGAAGAAGAGCACCCGGGCCAGGTTGAAGCCGCGTTCGGACAGTTCGCGGAACTGGGTCTCGGTGACGTCCTTGAACGCGTCCGCGCCGCGGTGCTCCTTGTCGCCGATGTTGAAGCCGCGCCACTGGGTCGCCCGACCGTGCTCGTCGGCGATGAAGGTGCGATCGCCGACGGTGACCTTGTCCGGCGTGCGGCCGTGCCGGTCGCCGTGCGCGTACGCGGGGGCGGGCAGGCTCGCCAGGAGCAGGCCGGCCGCGAGCGCGGCGGCGGCGTGCGTACGGGGGCGGGTGAGGACGCGCATGGGACCTCCGTCGAGGTGCGGATGGGGTGCCTGGGACTCGCGGGTGCCGGGACTCTATTGAGCGGTAGCGACGATTGACAGGGGCTGCGGCCGCTGGGGTGCACAGGGTGTCGCCGCGCGCGCTTAGGGTGGTCGGCATGAGCGTCAGCCCCTCCGAAACCACCCCTGCCGAGGAATCCCCCGCGGCCGAGCCGGCCGCCGAGTCCGCGAGCGTCGTGGTGCCCGCTCCGGCCGGCGAGCGGACCCCGCGGCCGCCGGTGTCCTTGTCGCCGTCGCGGGCCGCGGACTTCATGCAGTGTCCGTTGCTGTATCGACTGCGGGTGATCGACAAGCTGCCGGAGAAGCCGAGTGCGGCGGCGACTCGCGGCACGGTGGTGCACACCGTCCTGGAGCGCCTGTTCGACCTGCCGAGCGGCGAGCGCACCGCGGCCCGGGCGGTGGCCATGGTGCGGCCGGCGTGGGACGAGTTGTTGGCCGAACGGCCGGAGTTGGCCGAGTTGTTCGGCGAGGACGCCGCGAGCCTGGGCACCTGGTTGCAGCATGCGGACGAGTTGGTCGAGCGCTACTTCACGCTGGAGGATCCCAACCGCCTGGAGCCGGCTCGGCGCGAGCTCTACGTGCAGACGACGCTGGACGACGGCCTGGTGCTGCGCGGGATCGTGGACCGGCTGGACGTGGCGCCGGCGGGCGATCTGCGGGTGGTGGACTACAAGACGGGCAAGGCGCCGTCGCCGATGTTCCGGGACAAGCCGCTGTTCCAGATGAAGTTCTACGCGCTGGTGTTGTGGCGCGAGCACGGGCGGGTGCCGCGTCGGTTGCAGCTCGTGTATCTGGGCAGCGGCGACGTGATCACCTACGACCCGGACGAGAGCGAACTGATCGCGGTGGAGCGCAAGTTGCGGGCGCTGTGGGAGGCGATCGACCTGGCCACCCGGACCGGCGAGTGGCTGCCGCGCAAGTCCAAGTTGTGCGGGTGGTGCGATCACCGGGAGGTGTGCCCCGAGTTCGGTGGCACACCCCCGGTGTATCCGCTGCCGGTGGTGCCGGCCCGGGGCCCGTCCGAGGAGGCTCCCGCCTTCGGCTAGACCCCGCCCGGCGGATCCTGGTGGAGATCGGGTGGGTCTAGATCGCGCCGGGGCGCACCAGGCCGCTCTCGTAGGCGTAGACGGCGGCCTGGACCCGGTCGCGCAGGCCGAGTTTGGTCAACACGTGGCCGACGTGGGTCTTGACCGTGGTCTCGCTGACGTAGAGCTCGGCGGCGATCTCGGCGTTGGACATCCCGCGCGCGACCAGCCGCAGTACCTCCACCTCGCGTTCGGTGAGCATCGCGAGCGTGTCGGGGGTGGGGTCCTCGGCGGAGGGCAGCCGCGCGGCGTACATGTCCAGGAGTCGCCGGGTGATGCTCGGCGCGAGCAGCGCCTCGCCCTCGGCGATCACCCGGATCGCGGTGACCAGGTCGTCGGCGGGCACGTCCTTGAGCAGGAAGCCGCTCGCGCCCGCGCGCAGCGCCTCGACCACGTATTCGTCCAGGTCGAACGTGGTGAGCACGAGCACTCGGGCGGTGTTCTCCCCGTCCCGGCCGGAGCCGGCGATCCGCCGGGTGGCCTCGACGCCGTCCATGCGGGGCATGCGGATGTCCATCAGCACGACGTCGGGCTGCAGGGCGCGGACCTGTTCGACGGCCTGTTCGCCGTCGGCGGCCTCGCCGACGACGGCGATGTCGGGCTCGGCCTCCAGGATCATCCGGAAGCCGGTGCGCAGCAGTGGCTGATCGTCGACCAGGATGACGCGGATCGTCATGGGCGGGTCTGCTCCAGTCGGTCGGGGGCGGCACCGTCCGGCGGCGCGGCGGTGTCGGTGGTGTTCGTGGCGGACAGGGGGATGCGCGCGAGGACCTCGAAGCCGTCCTGGGCCCGCGGTCCCGCGTACAGGCGTCCACCGTAGAGGGAGACCCTCTCACGCATGCCGAGCAGGCCGTGTCCGGTGCGGTCGCCGGTGGGTACGGTGGTGCCGCCTCGGCCGTCGTCGGCGACGCGTACCAGCAGTTCGCTGCGGCTGTAGCGCAGCAGCACCCTGGCCTCGGCGGGGCCGGCGTGCTTGAGCGTGTTCGTGAGGGCTTCCTGGACGATCCGGTAGGCCGCCAGGTCGATGCCCGGTGGGAGCTCGCAGGGGGCGCCTTCGAGGGACAGCTCGACCGGGAGCCCGGCCTCGCGGACCTGGGTGACCAGCGTGTCGAGTTGGTCCAGGCCCGGCTGGGGTGCGTTGTGGCCCTCGTTGGGGCCGCCGACGGCGTCGGTGGTGTCGCGCAGGATGCCCACCAGGCGGCGCATCTCGACCAGGGCGCCCCGGCCGGTCTGTTCGACCGCCGCCATCGCCTCCTTCGCCCGGTCCGGGTTGCGCGCGACCATGCGCTGCGCGGCGGACGCCTGCACGGTCATCACCGAGACGTGGTGCGCGACCACGTCGTGCAGTTCGCGGGCGATGCGACCGCGTTCCTCGGCGATCGCCGCGCGGGTGTCCGCTTCGCGGGTGCGCTCCAGGCGGTCGGCCCGGGCCTCCAGCTCGGCGGTGTAGGCGCGCCGGAATCCGACGCTGCGGGCGAAGGCCCAGACCGCGAACATCGCGGCCATGTTGGCGACCACGTCGAGGAAGACGATGTTGCTGTCGCGCAGCGCCAGCCACACGATGGTGGCGCTCTCGGTGAAGGCGAGCGCCGCCGCGGCGGGCACTCGGGAGCGGCCGATGGCGACCGCGTACAGCGCGACGATCTGCCCCAGTCCGGCCCCGGCGGACTCGTAGTGCGCGCCGGCCAGGATCAGCCCGGCGACGCTGACCCAGATCAGCACCCGCAGCGAGTGTGCCCCGCGCCACAGCAGTGGGACGGCGGTGAGCAACGCGAGCAGGATGCCCCAGATGTCCGGGTCGCGGACGTTGCGCATGCCCAGGTCGCGGAAGTACAGGCCGCCCACGGCGAACACCGACAGCAGCACCACCAGGGCCACGTCGAGCACGCCGGGGCGCGGCCACGGCTGGCGGGCGTCGCGGTCGAGTTCGTGGGCGATGTCGGCGAGGCAGGCGCGTGCTCGGGCGAGCCCGGGCAGGCCATCGCTGGGTCCGGGTCGGGCTGGGGTCCCGGCGGGGGTGTCCGGGTCGGGGGTCACGGCGCGCACACCCTTACGGTAGGGCCCCTGGCCGGGGCTTTTGACCCCCTGGGGGCCCGGTCTCGTCCCCTGGGAGGAGCGGTGGGCCGATCTCCTCCTCCGGAGGGAGTCGCGGTCCGTACTCAACGGTCTGGCGGGATGGGCAAGGGGATGCGGAGAACGCGAGGGACTTCCCTGAAGCCCTGGTCTTCCCGATCGCCAACACTGGACAACACACGGGGAACCCGGGAACGGGAACCTCGGGGCTGTACTACGGGGGTAGTACGGGGGTTCGGGCCCTTGGGTCCGGACGGAGCACGGCCGACCTCTCGGCGGTCACGGGGACGGGGGAAACCGCCGCCGGGAGGTCGAGCAGAACCGACGGGGAAGCAGTACGGGTCGGAGCACGGGGGCTCCGGCACGGGGGAATGGCAGTACACGGGGAAACGCAGTTGCACGGGGAAATGTAGTACCGGGGGAACGCAGTACGGGGGAAACACGGGGATGTGGGAGCGGGCGGGCCTTCGGGCCCGTCCGCTCCCACCCGTTTGTGCCCTCCCGGCGGCGGGTGGCCCGCCGCGCTCGACGGGCGCGGCGGCCGGCCGTTCGGGCTCAGCGGGCGACGCGGGCCCGGGCCAGTTCGCCCAGGAAGTCGAGGTCGACCTCTTCGAGGGATTCCACGACGGTGCGCGTCGACGCGGGCGGGATCGGCGTCATGCTGGGCACCGCCAGGACCGCGCAGCCGGCCGCCTCGCCGGAGGCGATGCCGGTGGGTGAGTCCTCGACGACCACGCAGGCCCACGGGTGGGCGCCGAGCCGGCGGGCCGCGGTCAGGTACGGGTCGGGGTGCGGCTTGGTGCGGGCGATCTCGTCGCCGGCCAGGGTGAAGCGGAAGTGGTGGGCGCCGATCGAGGGCAGCACCGCGTCCACGATGACCCGTTGCGAGGCGGTGACCAGCGCGCAGGGCACGCCGGCCTCGTCGACCTCGGCGAGCAGCCGCTTGGCGCCGGGGCGCAGGTCCACGCCGTCGCGCAGCGCGGCGACCATGCCGGCGTTGATCCGGCGTTCGAGCTCGGCGGGCGCGACGTCGAGACCGGAGACCGCGAGCAGGTAGGCGACGGCGGGCTCCATCGGGCTGCCGAGCAGGTGCTCGGCGTGTTGCGCGGTGAGGGTGAAGCCGAGGTCGGCCATCACGGCGGTCTCGGTGGCGAACCAGTTGCGTTCGGTGTCGACGAGGGTGCCGTCCATGTCGAACAGGACCGCCTCGAGGCCGTGGCCCGGGCGGATCCCGGGCGTGGTCGTGAGCGCTGCCGTCATCGTGTGGCCGCCTCTCCCCCGGTACGGGAAATCGTGGTGCGGATGAAGTTGGTGAATCTCCTCACGCGGGTTCTCCAGGAGGTTGCATCCACCGGTCGGCTCCGGTGGGTCCTCGATTGTGCGGCTCCGTCAGGCTTGGGGCAACCGCCGAACGGGGTCGTATACGGAAACGATGACCGAAGCGGTCACGGCGAGTGGGTCGGCCAGCTCGGCGATCGCGGATCGTAGTCGGGTGGGATCGGTGTGCCAGGCGCTGGGGCCCATCGCCACCACGCCGGCGATCGCGGTGTGGTCGAGCGCCATGGTGAAGGTGACCCGCTCGCGCCGGCGCACGGTGAACCACGGCGCGAGTTTGGCGTCGATGCGCTCCTGCTTGTCCGGGTCGACCTGGAGCAGGTCGAGCGCGGGCACCAGTTGGGCCAGGTGTCCCGCGGTGGGTGCGACCACCACCAGGGCGCCGTCGGCGGCCAGGATGCGGTGCAGCTCGGGCGGGTTGCGGGGGGCGAACACGTTGAGCACCCGGGCCGCGGCGCCGGTGCGCACCGGCAGCGGACGCCACGCGTCGCACACCGCTGCGCCCAGCCGCGGGTGGGCGCGGGCGGCTCGGCGCAGCGCGTATTTGGAGATGTCCAGGGCCAGCCCGTACCGCTGGGGCTGGGTGTCGAGCACGCGGGCGAGGTGGTGTCCAGTGCCGGCGCCGACGTCGACGAGGGTTCCGGGCACCGCGTCGGCGCAGGCGGTGCCCAGTGCGTCGCCGATCGGGTCGTAGTGGCCGGCGCCGAGGAAGTCGACGCGGGCGGCGACCATGGCGGCGGTGTCGGCGGTGCCCACCGAGCCCGCTCCGGTGAGCAGGTTGACGTAGCCCTGTCGGGCGATGTCGAAGGTGTGTCCGGCGGCGCAGCGCAGGCCGGCGTCGGCCTGCGCGAGGTCCGCGCCGCAGTGCGGACAGGCGAGGGTTTCCACGACGTCGCCGAGCATGTGCCTCGTTCGTGCCGTCGGGGCGGCCGGGGCGGGTGGGCCCCGGCCGTCGCCGGTATGGATGGGGTGGTGGGTCAGCGGGCGTTGAAGTAGTTCGCCTCGGGGTGGTGCAGCACGATCGCGTCGGTGGATTGTTCCGGGTGGAGCTGGAACTCCTCGGACAGTTCGACGCCGATTCGCTCCGGCTTCAGCAGCTCGGTGATCTTGGCCCGGTCCTCGAGGTCGGGGCAGGCGCCGTAGCCGAGCGAGAAGCGCGCGCCGCGGTAGTGCAGCTTGAGCATGCCGTCCAGGTCGCCGGGGTCCTCGCCGGCGAAGCCGAGTTCGGCGCGCACCCGGGCGTGCCAGTATTCGGCCAGGGCCTCGGCGAGTTGCACCGACAGGCCGTGCAGTTCGAGGTAGTCGCGGTAGGCGTTGTCGGCGAACAGCTTGGCGGTGGCGTCCGACAGGCGCGGGCCCATGGTGGCGATCTGGAAGCCGACCACGTCGATCTCGCCGGATTCCTCCGGGCGGAAGAAGTCGGCCAGGCACAGGTGCCGGTCGCGGCGCTGGCGCGGGAAGGTGAAGCGGGTGCGCTCGTTGCCGGCGTCGTCGAGCACGATCAGGTCGTCGCCCTTGGACACGCACGGGAAGTAGCCGTAGACCACGCCGGCGTCGAGCAGGTTGTCGGTGACGATCCGGTCGAGCCAGTAGCGCAGCCGGGGCCGGCCCTCGGTTTCGACCAGTTCCTCGTAGGAGGGCCCGTCGCCGCCGCGGGTGGGCTTGAGGCCCCATTGGCCCATGAAGGTGGCGCGTTCGTCCAGCCAGGACGCGTAGTCGTTGAGCTGGATGCCCTTGACCACTCGGTCGCCCCAGAACGGCGGGGTGGGTACCGGGTTGTCGGTCGCCACGTCCGAGCGGGTGGGCATGTCCTCGGGTTCGGTCTCGATCACCTTGGCGGCGGCCACCTTGCGCCGGCGCAGCGCGGGCAGTTCCGCGCCGGGCACGCCGCGCTTGACGCCCATCAGGGCGTCCATCAGGCGCAGGCCCTCGAAGGCGTCGCGGGCGTAGCGGACCTCGCCGGCGTAGATGTCGTAGAGGTCCTCTTCGACGTAGGCGCGGGTCAGGGCGGCGCCGCCGAGGATGACCGGGTAGCCGGCGGCCAGGCCGCGGGTGTTCAGCTCCTGGAGGTTTTCCTTCATGATCACGGTGGACTTGACCAGCAGGCCGGACATGCCGATCACGTCGGCGCGGTGTTCCTCGGCGGCTTCCAGGATGGCCGAGACGGGCTGCTTGATGCCGATGTTGACGACGTTGTAGCCGTTGTTCGACAGGATGATGTCGACCAGGTTCTTGCCGATGTCGTGCACGTCGCCCTTGACGGTGGCCAGCACGATGGTGCCCTTGCCGTCCTCGCCTTCGATCTTTTCGATGTGCGGTTCCAGGTGCGCGACGGCGGACTTCATCACCTCGGCGGACTGGAGGACGAAGGGCAACTGCATCTGGCCGGAGCCGAAGAGTTCGCCGACGACCTTCATGCCGGCCAGGAGGGTGTCGTTGATGATCACCAGTGCGCTGCGCTCGCGCAGGGCCTGGTCCAGGTCTTCTTCGAGGCCGGCCCGCTCGCCGTCGATGATCCGGCGCTCCAGTCGCTCGTCGAGCGGGAGGGCGGCCAGTTCCTGGGCGCGGGTGGCGCGCACCGACTTGGCGTCGACGCCCTCGAACAGTTCCAGGAAGCGCTGGAGCGGGTCGTAGCCTTCGCGGCGCCGGTCGTAGACCATGTCGAGGGCGACTTCGCGCTGCTCCTCGGGGATGCGCGCCATCGGCAGGATCTTGCTGGCGTGCACGATCGCCGAGTCGAGGCCGGCTTCGATGCATTCGTTGAGGAAGACCGAGTTGAGCACGATGCGTGCGGCCGGGTTGAGGCCGAAGGAGACGTTGGACAGGCCCAGGGTGGTCTGTACGTCGGGGTGGCGGCGCTTGATCTCGCGGATCGCCTCGATCGTCTCGATGCCGTCGCGCCGGGTCTCCTCCTGGCCGGTGCCGATCGGGAAGGTGAGCGCGTCGATGATGATGTCGGAGACCTTGATCCCCCACTCGCCGGTGAGGGCGGTGATCAGCCGCTCGGCGACTCGGACCTTCCATTCGGCGGTGCGAGCCTGGCCCTGTTCGTCGATGGTCAGCGCGACGACGGCGGCGCCGTGTTCCTTGACCAGCGGCATGATTCGGCGGAAGCGCGAGGTGGGGCCGTCGCCGTCCTCGTAGTTGACCGAGTTGACCACGGCGCGCCCGCCGAGGAGTTCCAGGCCGGCTTCGAGCACCTCGGGTTCGGTGGAGTCGAGCATGATCGGCAGGGTGGAGGCGGTGGCCAGGCGACCGGCCAGGGCCTTCATGTCGGCGACGCCGTCGCGACCGACGTAGTCGATGTTGAGGTCGAGCATGTGGGCGCCGTCGCGGGTCTGGTCGCGGGCGATGTCGAGGCAGTCGTCGTAGCGGCCTTCGAGCATGGCCTCGCGGAACGCCTTGGAGCCGTTGGCGTTGGTGCGCTCGCCGATGGACAGGTAGGACAGGTCCTGGCGGAAGGGCACCGATTGGTACAGCGACGCGGCGGCGGGTTCGTGCCGGGGGTTGCGGGGGGTGAGTTCGCGGCCGTGCACGCGCTCGACGACGGCCTTGAGGTGCGCGGGGGTGGTGCCGCAGCAGCCGCCGACCAGGGCCAGGCCGTATTCGCGGGTGAAGCTGTCGTGCGCGTCGGCCAGTTCCTGGGGGGTGAGCGGGTAGTGCGCGCCGTCCTTGGTCAGGATCGGCAGGCCGGCGTTGGGCATCGCGGTGACTCCGATGCCGGCGTGCTTGGCCAGGTGGCGCAGGTGTTCGCTCATCTCGACGGGGCCGGTGGCGCAGTTGAGCCCGATGAAGTCGATGCCCAGCGGTTCCAGGGCGGTCAGCGCGGCGCCGATCTCGGAGCCCATCAGCATGGCGCCGGTGGTCTCGACGGTGACCTGGGCGAAGATCGGCAGGTCGACGCCGGCCTTCTTCAGCGCCCGCTGCGAGCCGATGATCGAGGCTTTGGTCTGGAGCAGGTCCTGGCTGGTCTCGATGAGCAGGGCGTGCGCGCCGCCGTCGATCAGGCCGGCCGCGTTGATCTCGAACGCGTCGCGCAGCGTGGCGAAGGGCACGTGGCCCAGGCTGGGCAGCTTGGTGCCGGGGCCGATCGAGCCGAGCACCCAGCGCGGGCGGTCGGGGGTGGAGTAGCCGTCGGCCACTTCGCGGGCGATCCGGGCGCCGGCTTCGGCGAGCTCGTAGATGCGGTCCTGGATGTCGTACTCGCCCAGGTTGCCGAGGTTGGTGCCGAAGGTGTTGGTCTCGACGCAGTCCACGCCGACGTCGAAGTATTCCTTGTGCACGTTGCGCACGATGTCGGGACGCGTGACGTTGAGGACCTCGTTGCAGCCTTCGTGGCCCTGGAAGTCGTCCATGCTCGGGTCCTGGGCCTGGAGCATGGTTCCCATCGCTCCATCGGCGACGACGACGCGGGTGGCGAGGGCTTCACGAAGCTGCTGCGGGGTGGCTGTCATGGAAATGCGTCTCCGATGGGTGCGACGGCTGTCGGCTTGCCCGGGTCCGTCGAGACGGGTCGGGCCAGAGCGCCAGCTTAATGCGATCGGCGCGCACGGCCCGGTGGCGCGCGGGTGACGTCGCCCACTGGTCACCGGATGCTCACGTGTGTTCACCGGCGCGTTCGGGCCGTGTTTGCGGTTCGGTTGCCCGGTGGCGCCCGGATTTCACTGTGGGCGAAGTCGACGCGGGCGGGTCTGGTCGAGGGTGTCTCAACCCGTAATGTGGGGACCGTACAGCTCTCGCGGCCCCGGGGACGGGTGCCCGCGGCGCACGGATCCCGGCCCCGGCCGGAAGGAGGCACTGGGTGATCGAGCTCGACGACCTGCCCGAGCTGATCGACCCGGTCATGGTGGCCGCATTCGAGGGGTGGAACGACGCGGGCGATGCCGCTTCCGCCGCGATCGAGCACCTCGACCGGGTCTGGAAGGGCGAGGTGTTCGCGGCCCTGGATGCCGAGGACTACTACGACTTTCAGGTGAATCGTCCGACGATATGGCTGGATGGGGACACTCGGCGGATCACCTGGCCGACCACTCGGCTCTCGGTGGTCCGGCTGGCCGAGCCGCGCCGCGACCTGGTGCTGGTGCACGGCATAGAGCCGAATCTGCGCTGGCGTTCGTTCTGCAACGAACTCTTGGGCTTCGCGCACGAGTTGGGCGTGGAGACGGTGGTCGTGCTGGGCGCGATGCTGGGCGATGCGCCGCACTCGCGGCCGGTCCCGGTCAACGGCACCACGTCGGACCCGGTGGTGGCCGCGAACGTGGGTCTGGAGCAGTCCCGGTACGAGGGGCCCACGGGCATCGTGGGCGTGTTCCAGGAGGCCTGCGCGCACGCGGGCATGCCGGCGTTGACGTTTTGGGCGTCGGTGCCGCACTACGTGGCGCAGCCGCCCTCGCCGAAGGCCACGCTGGCGCTGTTGCGCAAGCTGGAGGACTTCCTGGACCTGACCGTGCCGATGGGCGAATTGGCCGAGGACGCGCGGGCCTGGCAGGTGGGGGTGGATCAGCTCGCGGCCGAGGACACCGAGGTCGCCGAGTACGTGCGCTCACTGGAGGCCGCGCGCGACACCGAGGACCTGCCCGAGGCGTCCGGCGATGCGATCGCGGCCGAGTTCGAGCGGTATCTCAAGCGCAAGGGTGATCAGCCCGAGGGGTGATCGGCGCGACGCGACGCCGGCGCCTCGGGGCGCGGCGTCGGGTGCTCAGGCCGGGCGGCGCAGTTGCAGTGTGGAGAGCGGGATGAAGCCGCCGGGGCCCGGCTCGGCGGCGGCGTCGGGGCCGGCGAGGCGGCGCAGCATGGCCAGGGCGATGCGTTCGCCCTGGGCCTTGGCCCGTTCCGCGCGCGGTCCGGCGAAGCCGCCGTCGACACTGGCCCGCCAGAGCTGGACCCAGCGGCCGAAGTGTCGGGCGGTCAGCGGTTCGGCCCGGTGCAGCACGCGATGCACGGCGAGCGCGTCGCCGCGGTAGTCGGCGGTGCGCAACAGGGCGCGTTCCCAGAAGTCGGTGATCCGGGGCAGGTGTGCGGCCAGGTCGGTGCCGGCGATCTCGGTGAAGTAGGCGCCGATGACCGGGTCGGCGAAGGCCGCGCCGTAGAAGCGGCGGAGCAGGGTGTCCAGGTCGGCGCGGGTGGTGATGTCGGCGCGCCCGGCGGCGGGCGGCGCGATGCCCGCGGGTGGCGCGTCCGGGTCGAGGGTCGGCTGCGGTGTGAGGTCCATCGGTGCTCGCCGTTCGCCGTGCATGTGGGCCACCTTACGGCGCGGGCGGCGGGGGCGACCCGGGCCGAACGGCCCGGGCGGGTGGGGTCCGTGGACCCCACCCGCCCGGTCTGTGCCGGAGCCGCCGTCCGCGCCGGTGGACGACGGTTCCGTTCGTGGTGTCGTGACCGGGCACCCCGGTGGGCCCGGCCACGACCTTGCGGTCACGAAGCGGTGAAGGCGGCCGCGTTCGTGGCCGCGTCTTCTGGGGCTAGCTCAGGCCGTTGTGGACCGCGGCCGCGAGTTCGCCGTTGGTGGTGTCACCGCTGAACTCCCAGAAGAACGCGCCGCGCAGGTTCTGCGCCTTGGCCCAGCTCATCTTGGAGGTGACGGTGGCCGGGGTGTCGTAGCTCCACCAGTTGCTCCCGCACTTGGCGTAGGCGGTGCCGGCGATGGTGCCGGTGGTGGGGCAACTGCTCTTGAGGACCTTGTAGTCCTCGATGCCGGCCTCGTAGGTGCCCGGGGCCGCGCCGGTGGCGGTGCCGCCGGGTTCGGCCTGGGTCACTCCGGTCCAGCCTCGGCCGTAGAAGCCGACGCCGAGCAGGAGCTTGCTCGCCGGTACGCCCTTGGTCTTGAGCTTGGCGATCGCGTCGGCGGAGTTGAAGCCCTCCTTGGGGATGCCGGTGTACGAGGTCAGCGGCGAGTGGGGGGCGGTGGGGCCCTTGGCGTCCCAGGCGCCGAAGAAGTCGTACGTCATCACGTTGTACCAGTCGACGGACGCGGACGCGCCGCCGTAGTCGGCCGCGTCGATCTTGCCCGCGGAGGACGCGTCGGCGGTGATCGCCGCGGTGACCAGGTTGTTCGTGCCGAACTTGGCCCGGGTGGCCGCGAGCAGCGTTTTGATCGAGGCCGCGCCGCTGGTGTCACAGGTCAGGCCGCACGCGTTGGGGTATTCCCAGTCCAGGTCGATGCCGTCGAACACGTCGGCCCAGCGCGGGTCCTCGACCAGGTTGTAGCAGGACTCGGCGAACGCGGCGGGGTTGGCCGCGGCCTGGCCGAAGCCGCCGGACCAGGTCCAGCCGCCGAAGGACCACAGGATCTTGATGTTGGGGTACTTGGCCTTGAGCTGGCGCAACTGGTTGAAGTTGCCGCGCAGCGGCTGCTCCCAGTTGTCGGCCACGCCGCTGACGCTCTGATCCGCGGTGAAGGCCTTGTCGTAGTCGGCGTAGGAGTCGCCGATGGTGCACTTGCCGCCTTGGACGTTGCCGAAGGCGTAGTTGATGTGGGTGATCTTGGCGGCCGAGCCGGACGTGACGATGTTCTTCACGTTGTAGTTGCGGCCGTAGATGCCCCAGTTGGTGAAGTAGCCGAGCTTGACGGCGCTGCCGCCGTTGCCTCCGCCGCCGGTGGTGTGCACGGTGACCGCGGCACTGGCCGGGCCGGTCTGGTCGACGGTGTCCCGGGCGACCACGCTGTAGGAGTAGTCGGTGCCGGCGGCCAGGCCGCTGTCGGTGTAGGTGGGCGTGGTGACGGTGGCGATCTTGCTGCCGCCGCGCAGCACGTCGTAGTTCTTGATGCCGTGGTCGTCGGTCGCCGCGGTCCACGTCAGCTTGACGCCGTTGTCGGTGACGTTGCTCGCCACGGGCGCGCCGGGGGCCGAGGGCGGGTTGTCACCGGGGTTCGTGGGACCCCCGTCGCACGAGCCGCCGTTGATCTTGCAGCCGGTCGGGTTGCCGGGGCCGGTGCCGTTGAAGCCAAAGGTCACCGAGGCGCCGGGGCCGACCGCGCCGTTCCAGCCGACGTTCTTGGCGGAGTAGTGGTCGCCCGTGCGGGTGACGGTGGCGTCCCAGAAGGAGCCGGCGGCGGTGCCGGCGGGGAAGTCCCATTCCAGGGTCCACGAGGTGATCGCCGCGGTGCCGGTGTTCTTGATCGTCCAGCTCCCGCCGAAGCCGGAGCCCCAGTCGGAGGTCTTGACGAACGTGGCGGTGGTGTCGGCGGCCTGTGCGGGGGACGCGAGGCCGACCATCGCTGCCAGGGGGAGCAGCAGTGCACTCATCATGGCGACCAGGGTGCGCCGGGACAGGGTGGTGCGTCGTTTGGTTCCTGTGCTCAAGGGTGCTCCTCGAGTGGGGCCAGACATACGGGGACGTGGCACCTCCCGGTGGGGAAACGATTCGACGCTCACCCCACCGCAGGTCCCAGTGAGAGTAGGAAAGGTCTGGACCAGGGGTCAATGGTCTGTACCAAAATGGTCTGGACCAACCATGCCGCCCGAGGCCGGAAATGCCACACGCGGGCCCCGAAGGGCCCGCGTGAGCTGGGGCTTTGCCGAACTTGCCGAAATTTTCCGCGCGTTCGGCGGATCCGGCTTCAGCGTCGGGCGGGGGCGTACGGCGCGCCGGGTGCGGGCGCGGTGCCGTCCACGGCCGCGCGCCAGCGGTCGTGCAACCACATCTGGGTGCGCCGGCGGGCGGCCCGTTCGTCCCATTGCACGTCGCGCTCGTAGGTCAGCACGGACAGGTCCCCGGCGAGTACCGCCCACGTGTAGAGCCCGTTGATGTGACGCGCGTTGACCCGCATTCCGCTCACCGAGGTGGCCCGGCCGGCCGCGGTCCCGATGGTCTCGTCGTGTTGCGCGACCCACTGCACGGTCAATCCCTCGGCGTGCAGCGGGTCCACGTTGTGCCAGAACGCCTCGGCGGCGGCGTGCGCTTCCTCGGTGCCGGGCAGCGGGCCCGGGCGCGGGCCGTCCAGCCGGGTCCAGCCCAACAGCGTGCCGTCCGCGCGGTCCACCACCACGCTGGCGTGCGGGCCGCCCGGGTGCGGATGGGTGGCGGGTTGGTGGCGCACGACCACGACGGGGCGTTCGTCGTGCCAGGCGTAGTCGAGCGCCGTGAGTATCC
This sequence comes from Embleya sp. NPDC020886, assembly GCF_044333915.1. NCBI lineage: Bacteria > Bacillati > Actinomycetota > Actinomycetes > Kitasatosporales > Streptomycetaceae > Embleya > Embleya sp. NPDC020886. The sequence continues at coordinate 295,939 of NZ_JBIRRX010000005.1, forward strand.
AGGTGCGGGGTATCGACAGTCGGCACTTCGCCAGCAGAGCGGCGACGGCGGTGGTGACGTCGGTGTCCCTGCCGGGGAACAGGGTCATGGTGCATCCTCGCGGTCGTGCGGGACTCGAACGGGGTCGGAGCGGATCAGGACGGTGGGACGACCGCGGCGAACGCGGCGGGCTCGCGCACCGGGTCGAAACCGAGGGGCCGCAGGACGGCTTCGGAGCCGACCGGTTCCGCGAACGCCGCCAGTTTGCCGCACACGTGTTCGGCGGCGCCGTCGAGGGTGAGTCGGCCGGTCGTCCCGATGGCGCTCCGGGCGGGGCGCTCTCGCGTCGGGGCGAGGGCGCCGCGGCTGTCGCCGGGCCGCGTCGGCGGGCCGGGGAGCCGGGTCCGGGCGTGGTCTAAACCCCTGGCGTCCGCGATCCGTGCCGGGGCGTCGGCCGAGCGGGGCGGCGCGCAGGTGTTCTCCATGAACCGGACCCTAACGATCGGCGGGCCGGATGAGAACAAGTTCCATCGCTTCCATACGCCGCCGTACGGACATTTGCCCGTGGTTGGGCGAGCTCGTGCCGGGTCGGTGCTTCCGTTCGTGTGACGCGGGGCACGAACTCGAAGAAGCCTGCGCACCGTTGGGCTAGGGTCCGGGCAACCCCGCTCGGGAAGGAGCGTGCGTGTCCTCCACCGTCGACACCGACCTGCTCGTCATCGGTGCGGGCCCGACGGGCCTGTACGCCGCCTACTACGCGGGCTTTCGGGGCCTGCGCACCGTGCTCCTGGACTCGCTGCCCGAGCCCGGCGGGCAGATCTCCGCGATGTATCCGGAGAAGATGATCTACGACGTCGCGGGCTTCCCGGCGATCAAGGGTCAGGACCTGGTCGACGCGCTGGTCGAGCAGGCCGCGCCGTTCGAGCCGAACTATCTGCTCGGCCATCGCGCCGAGCAGTTGGCGCAGGACGACGACGGCGTCACGATCACCTGCGCGAGCGGCCTGGTGGTGCGGGCCAAGGTGGTGCTCATCAGTGGCGGGATCGGTACCTTCAGCCCCCGCCCGTTGCCCGCCGCCGACGCGTTCACCGGCGAGGGGGTGCGCTACTTCGTACCGCGCCTGGCCGATCTGGCCGGGCTGGACGTGCTGATCGTGGGCGGCGGCGACTCGGCCTTCGACTGGGCGACCAGCCTGGAGCCGATCGCCAAGTCGATCACGCTGGTGCACCGGCGGGACAAGTTCCGCGCGCACGAGCACACCGTGCGCCGGGTGCTGGAGTCGACCACCGAGGTGATCACCTCCGCCGAGGTCACCGTGCTGCACGGCGACGGACAGGTACGGGCCGCGGACGTGGTCGCCAAGGCCGACGGCGCGGTGCGTACCCTCCCGGTGCAGGCGGTGGTGGCCGCGCTGGGCTTCATCGCCGACCTGGGCCCGATGACGCACTGGGGCCTGGAGCAGCGCAAGCGGCACATCCTGGTCAATCAGGCGATGCGCACCAACCTGACCCGGGTCTTCGCGGCCGGTGACATCGTCGACTACGACGGCAAGGTCAAGCTGATCGCCACCGGATTCGGGGAGGCGGCCACCGCGGTCAACAACGCGATGACCGTGGTCGATCCGTCCGCGCACGTCTTTCCGGGGCATTCCTCGGACGTGCCGTAGGGCGATTTCCGGCCGACCCCGGCCGAAAAGCGGAATAAGCACTTGTTGCCTCGACGGATGACTCGATAGGCTCACGCAGTCGCAGATATCGATCCATTGTTGTCGAAGGACGTCATGACGCTCGTGGTGCCGGTCACCGCCTCCCCGCCGGGAGTCTCCTCTCGGCGGGTCGAGGCCGTCGCGCCCTGCGGTGCGGCCGTGCGCCGTCCGCGAACTCCCCTGTGTACCCGCCGGCATGTCGATTTCGGCCGCGTGCACAGCTCGGCCTGTCGCATCCGCTGATCCCCGCGGACCGGGCTGCTCCGCCGCCGGACGCTCGCCGGCGATCCTCGTGATCGCCGGTCGGCCGTCCGCCCGCCGTTTCACGACTCCTGCCTCGATTCGCCGCGTCCCGCGCCGGCGCGTTTTCTGACGCGTCCTTTTCTTCCGCGTCGCCCGCGTCGTCCGCGTCACTCGCGTCGCTTGCGACGCTTCGTGTGCGCGCGAATCGACGGTTATTCCTGCCCGAAATCACGCGCGCCGCCGCGTGAATTCGCCATGCCCGGAGATTCACATGCGCTTTTCGGTATTCGCCGCCTCCTCCCCTCCTCGAAGACTGCGCCGCACCGCCGGCACCGGCGCCGCCATGGCGGCCCTCGCGCTGCTGGCCGGCGCCTGCAACGGCGCCGGCGACACGGCGGCGAACTCGGCCGAGGTCGGCCCGCCGCGGTCCGGCGGCACGCTCACCTTCGCGCTGGCCGCCGACCCCACGTGCCTGGATCCGCAGCAGTTCGGCGCGAACGCGAGCCTGAACGTGGGCCGCCAGATCGTCGACTCGCTGACCGACCAGGACGGCAGGACCGGCGAGATAAAGCCGTGGCTGGCCACCTCGTGGGAGGTGGACCCGCAGGCCACCCGGTTCACCTTCCACCTGCGCCCGGGCGTCACCTTCGCCGACGGCGCGCCGCTGGACGGCGCGGCGGTCAAGGCCAACCTGGACGGGGTGGTCGCGCTGGGTGCCAAGGCCACCATCGCGGGCAGCTACCTCACCGGATACCGGGGCACCACCGTGCTCGACCCGACCACCGTGCGGGTGGAATTCGCCGCGCCCAGCGCCCAGTTCCTCCAGGCCACCTCGACCATGTCGCTGGGGCTGCTCTCCCCCGCCACCTTGACCAAGACCGCCGAGCAGCGCTGCCAGGGCGATCTGGTCGGCTCCGGACCGTTCACGCTGCGCTCCTACAAGCCGAACCAGAGCGTGGAGTTGGCCAAGCGGGCCGGCTACGCGTGGGGATCCTCGTTGTTCGCCCATCCGGGCGAGGCGTATCTGGACAGGTTGCTGTTCAAGATCGTGCCCGAGTCCGGCGTGCGCGCGGGCAGCCTGGAGTCCGCTCAGGTGGACGCGATCAGCGACGTGCAGCCGCAGGACGAGGGGCGGTTCGCCTCCGGGTACACGGTGCTGACCCGACCCAATCCGGGCGTCGTGTTCAACCTCCAGGCCAACGTGTCCCGACCGATCCTGGCCGAGGAAGCGGTCCGGCAGGCGATCCAGAAGGCGGTGAACCGGCCGGAGTTGGCGCAGACCGTACTCACCCCCAAGTACCGGCCGGCGACTTCGCCGCTGGCGTCGGTCACGCCCGGCTGGGTCGACCTGTCGGCGCAATTGGGCCACGACCCGGAGGGCGCCAAGCGGCTGTTGGACGAGGCCGGTTGGAAGGTCGGTTCGGACGGTGTGCGGGTCAAGGACGGGCGCCGGCTCAGCGTGGATGTGATCTTCGCGCCGCTGTTCAACGCCAGTCAGTCGGTCCTGGAGCTGGTCCAGCAGGAACTGCGCAAGGTGGGCGTGGATCTGCGGTTGCGCAAGCTCGCCCCCGGTGAACAGAACCAGGTGCAGGCCGCGGGCGACTACGACTTCGCGTACTACAACGTCACGCGTTCGGATCCGGACATCCTGCGCACGCTGTTCAGCACGAAGACGGTCAACCGGCTCAAGATCGCCTCCGGCGAGCTGGACACCGTGCTGGACGACCAGGCGCAGAGCCTGGATCCGGCGCAGCGCAACGCCAAGGTCGCCCAGGCGCAGCGGATCGTGGCCGAACGGGCTTATGTGATCCCCCTGTTCGAGTTGTCCCAGGTGCACGGGCTCGGTCCCCGGGTGCACGGGCTGGGCTTCGAGGCGTCCTCGCGCCTGCAGTTCCACGACACCTGGGTGAGCAGCTGATGCGCGGCTATCTGGTGCGTCGGTCGTTGCAGGCGGTGGTGGTGTTGTGGGCCGCGTTCACCGTGTCGTTCGTCGTGTTGTATCTGCTGCCGGGTGATTCGTTGTCGATCAAGCTGGGTGGTTTGGAGGGCACCGCCACCCAGGAGCAGATCGACGCGGTGCGCGGTGCGCACGGGCTCGACGATCCGGTCCATGTGCAGTACGTGCGTGCGCTGGGCGACGCGCTGACGGGTGACTTGGGCACGTCGGCGCAGACCGGGGCGCCGGTGGCGCGCACGATCGTGGACGCGCTGCCGCAGACGCTGGCGTTGACGGGTGTGGCGATGCTGCTGGCGGTGTTCGGGGGTGCCGGGGTGGCGTTGGCCGCGACGTTCACCCGGCTGCGGGCGCTGCGTCAGGTGTTGTTGTCGTTGCCCGCGATCGGGATCTCGATGCCCGGCTTTTGGGTGGGGTTGTTGCTGGTGCAGGTGGTGTCCTTTCAGTGGGGGCTGCTGCCGGCGATGGGTAACGAGGGCTGGGAGAGTCTGGTGTTGCCGGCGTTGACGTTGGCGTTGCCGGCCGGGGCGATGATCGCGCAGGTGTTGGCGAAGAGCATGACCACCGCGTTGGCCGAGCCGTATGTGGAGACCGCGCGGGCCAAGGGCGCGGGGCGGGTGCGGATCCATCTGCGGCACGCGTTGCGCAACGCGTCGTTGCCGGCGCTCACGCTGGCGGCGGTGGTGTCGGGGAATGTGCTGGTGGAGTCGGTGGTGGTGGAGACGGTGTTCTCCCGGGCCGGGATCGGCCGGTTGACGGCCGCCGCCGTGGACACCCAGGACGTGGCGGTGGTGCAGGGCGTGGTGTTGCTGGCGGCGCTGGTGTTCGTGGTGGTCGCGCTGGCGGTGGACCTGCTGTATCCGGTGCTGGATCCGCGGGTGGGAAGGACGGTGTGACGATGGCCGCCGGTTTTGCGACGGAGGTGTTGCCCGCCGCGCGTGGGCATCTGCGGTTCGTGTTGCGCCGGCCCGGGTTGTTGTTGTCGCTGGTGGTGTTCGCGTTGGTGTTGCTCGCGGCGTTGTTCCCGGGCTTGTTCACCGACGGCGATCCGCTGGTGGGCACGCCGCGGGACAAGTTGCAGGGGCCGAGCGCGGAGCACCTGTTCGGCACGGATCAGCTCGGGCGTGATCTGTTCACCCGGGTGGTGCACGCGAGTTCGTTGTCGTTGCGGGCGACGTTCGTCGCGGTGGCGGTGGCGCTCGTGGTGGGCGGGGGGCTCGGGTTGGCGTCCGGGTTCTTCGGGGGGTGGCTGGACGACGTGTTGATGCGTGTGGTCGACGTGTTGCAGGCGATTCCGCGTCTGTTGTTGTCGTTGGCGCTGGTCGGGGCGTTGGGGTTCGGCACCACCAAGGTGGCGATCGCGGTGGGGGTGGCCAGTGTCGCGGGCTTTGCCCGGGTGATGCGGGCGGAGGTGTTGCGGGTGCGTTCGTCGGTGTATGTGGAGGCGGCGCGGGCGAGCGGGGTGCGGTCGGGCGGGATCTTGGCCCGGCATGTGTTGCCGAACGCGTCCGGGCCGGTGTTGGTGATGGCGGCGTTGGAGTTCGGCATCGCGATCCTGTCGGTGTCGGCGCTGAGCTTCCTGGGTTTCGGGGCGCCGCCGCCGACGCCGGAGTGGGGTGTGCTGGTGGCGGATGGGCGCAACTTCGTGGCCACGGCGTGGTGGTTGACCACATTTCCCGGCCTGGTGATCGCGGCGACGGTGTTGTCCGCGAACCGAATCTCGCGGGCCTTGGACGGAGAGCGGGGGCAGGATCGATGAGTGAGACGTTGCGGGGACTCGCCGGGGGCTCGCCGGGGGGTGGGTCCGAGGTCGGGGCCGGGGCGGGCCCGGATCGGGCGGAGGGCCCGCTGTCGGTGGTGGCGGACGGGGACGGTCCGCTGTTGGAGATCCGGGGGTTGCGGGTGTCCTATCGGACCTCGAACGGCCCGGTGGACGCGGTGACCTCGGCGGACCTGACCGTGGGCGCGGGTGAAGTGGTCGCCGTGGTGGGCGAGTCGGGCTCCGGCAAGAGCACCACGGCGCATGCGATCGTGGGCCTGTTGCCGTCCGGTGGCCGGGTGGGCGCGGGGCGGGTGTTGTTCGAGGGGCGTGATCTGCTGACGCTGCGCGAGCGCGAGCTGCGTGCGGTGCGCGGGCGGTCGATCGGGTTCATCCCGCAGGATCCGATGGTCTCGCTCAATCCGGTCCGGCGGATCGGCGATCAGGTCGCCGAGGCGCTGATCGTGCACGGTCTGGCGAGCGGCAAGGCGGCGGCCGAGCGGGCGGTGGCCGCGCTCGGCGAGGCGGGTCTGTCCGAACCCGCGGTTCGGGCACGGCAGTTCCCGCACGAGTTGTCCGGCGGCATGCGGCAGCGGGTGCTGATCGCGATCGCGCTGGCCTGCCGGCCCCGGCTGGTGATCGCCGACGAACCCACCAGCGCGCTCGATGTCACCGTGCAGCGGCAGATCCTGGACCACGTCGACGAGCTCACCCACGCGCACGGCACCGCGATGTTGCTGATCACCCACGATCTGGGTGTGGCCGCCGACCGTGCCCGGCGGGTGGTGGTGATGTCCGGGGGCACGGTGGTCGAGCAGGGGCCGGCAGCGCGCATCCTGACCGATCCCGAGCACCCGTACACCCGGCGGTTGATCGCCGCCGCGCCGAGCCTGACCAGCCGTCGGGCGCGTCCGCGTCCGGTGCGCGAACCGGTGCCGCGGGCCGAGCCGTTGCTCACCGTGACCGGGCTGGTCAAGGAGTTCGCGCTGCCCAGGACCAAGGAGGGTGCGCGCACGCTGCGCGCGGTGGACGACGTGTCGTTCACGGTGCGCCGCGGCGAGACGTTCGCGCTGGTCGGCGAGTCGGGTTCGGGGAAGTCGACCACGGTGCGGATGATCCTGGGGCTGGAGGCGCCCACCGCGGGCCGGATCCTGATCGAGGGACGCGATGCGACCCGGCCCGGGCGCGCCGAGTTGCGCGCGTTGCGCCGACGCATGCAGTTGGTCTACCAGAATCCGTACGCCTCGCTGGATCCGCGCTTCACGGTGTCCGAGATCGTCGAGGAGCCGCTGCGCGCGTACCGGGTCGGCAGCCGGGCGCAGCAGCGGGCCCGTGCGGCGGCGTTGGTCGACCAGGTGGCTTTGCCGGAGGGCGTGTTGCGGCGCAAGCCGGCCGAGTTGTCCGGGGGGCAGCGGCAACGGGTGGCGATCGCGCGGGCGTTGGCGCTGGAGCCGGATCTGTTGGTGTGCGACGAGCCGGTGTCGGCGCTGGACGTCTCGGTCCAGGCCCAGATCCTGGAGCTGCTGGGCGGGCTGCAGGACGAGTTGGGGGTCGGGTACCTGTTCATTTCGCATGATCTGGCGGTGGTGCGCCAGATCGCCGATCGGGTGGGGGTGTTGCGGGCCGGTCGGCTGGTCGAGAAGGGCAGTTGCGAGCAGGTGCTCTCGGCGCCCACGCATCCGTACACGCGCGAGTTGATCGCGGCCATTCCCGGGCGCCGGCGCCCGCAACCGTTGGGAGCGGTGTCATGAGGTTCGCGGTGTTCACCTTGGGCGCCAACGCCCCGCACGCGCTCACCGGGCAGCGGGCGCCGGCGCACGAGCAGTTGGCGGAGTTGGTCGAGACGGCGGCGCTGGCCGAGGAGTTGGGCTTCGACGCGTTCGGGGTGGGCGAGCGGCACGGTGAGCCGTTCCTGTCCTCGGCGCCGCCGGTGATTCTCGCGGCGGTCGCGCAGCGCACCTCGCGGATTCGGCTGTTGACCACGTTGACCGTGATCAGCGTGCTGGATCCGGTCCGGGTCGCCGAGGACTACGCGACGCTGGACCAGTTGTCCCGGGGCCGGCTGGATCTGATGGTCGGCAAGGGCAACGATCCGCGGCATTTCCCGCTGTTCGGGCTCGCCGAGGACGACCAGTGGCTGTTGCAGGAGGAGAAGTTCGAGTTGCTGCGCCGATTGTGGAGCGAGGAGCGGGTCACCTGGTCCGGTCGCTTTCGCAGTCCGTTGCACGAAGTGACCACCTATCCGCGGCCGTTCCCGCGTGCGGACGGGCGGGCGCCGGTGATCTGGCACGGCAGCGCGACCAGTCGGGCGTCGACCGAGTTGGCGGCGAAGTGGGGCGATCCGTTGTTCACCGCGAACGGCTTTCATCCGATGGCCAAGTACGCCGACCTGATCGACCACTATCGCGAGCGTTGGGTGGCGTACGGGCGCGATCCGGCGGACGCGGTGGTGGGGTCGGGGGCGGGCGGCTGCTATGTGGCGCCCACGTCGCAGGAGGCGTTGGCACGGTATCGGCCGTACTACGACGCGTTCGCCGGGTCGGCTGCGGCGCAGCACAACCGTTCGCCGTTCACGTCGTTGGAGGACAACATCGCCAACGGCCCGGCTTTGGTGGGTAGTCCGGCGCAGATCGTGGACAAGATCGGGCGCTATCACGCGGCCTACGGACATCAGGTGCAGGCGATCGGCACGGAGGGGCTGGATCGGGTGGAACGGCGGGCGGTCCTGGAGTTGTTCGCGGACCAGGTGGCGCCGGCGCTGCGGGCGGCGCTGCCTTCGCGGGTCTGGGAGCAGGCCGCCTGAAGTCGCGGTCGGGCGGGGCGGTGCCGGTCGGTGAGGGCCGCCCGGTTGGTGGGTGTGGGGGCACGGGACGGTTGGGGCGGGGCGGCCGTGGGGGGCGGCGCTCGGGTGGTGGAGATCGGCGCGAGCCCCTTGCGGGGACGTGTGCGGAGCGCGAATAATCCGAGCCATGGACGGCTGCGTGTGTCACGCGGGCCCCCGCCCGGGATTGCCGAGGGCGCGGGTCCTGATTGCCGTCCACCTCCTGATTCGCCGACACATCGACTTCCTGCGCGTGTGCAGTGCGAGTTGTCGCTCGGTCTGAGTTCCACGCCACCGGTCCGTCCGCATCCGGTTCGGACCACGCCGTGCCGTGCCGCCTCGACCGTTGCCACACTCATGACCTGCGCGAGGGAGACCCGTATGTCCACGACACCCCCGAAGGCCGCCGGACCGATCGACTTCCGTACCCACGGGCGCTACCGCGTCCGCCACTCGGGTTCGCCGCTGCCGGGCCTGGAGACCATCCGCCCGCCGATGCAGCGCTTCCGCAGCCGGATCGGCGCCGGTTTCCGCGCCGAGGCCAATCGCTATCACCTCTACCTGTGCCTGGCCTGCCCGCGTTCGTTGCGCGTGGCCATCACGCGTGACCTGGCGGGCCTGGGCGAGGTGGTGGGCACCTCGCTGGTGGATCCGGTCCGGGACGGGCGCGGCTGGGCGTTTCGGGACGGGGACGGCCACGGGCTGGACCCCAACGGCGGGTTCGCGTTCCTGCGCGAGGCGTACGAGGCGACCGAGTACCACTACGACGGGCCGGTGACCGTACCGGTGTTGTGGGATCGGTGGAGCGGACGCATCGTCAGCAACCACGCGCCGCATATTCTGCGCGACCTGGCCACCGGTTTCGGCGGCGGCGGCGCGTTGTATCCGGCCGAGCGGCGCGAGGAACTGTGCGCGTTGCACACCCTGTTCGAGGAGGACGTCACCGATGCCGCGCAGCGGGCCGGCCGGGCGTCGGCGGGCCCGCGTCGGGCCGAGGCGATGAGCACCGTGCTGGCGACCCTGGCGGTGGCCGAACGGCGGCTGGCGGCGCGCCCGTTCCTGCTGGGTGACACGCTCACCGCGGCGGACGTGCACCTGTGGACCACGCTCGTGCACCTGGACGTGGTGCACAAGCGGCATCTGGACGCCCAGGACGTGCACCGGCTCGCCGCGCACCCGCATCTGTGGGCGTATGCGCGGCGGTTGCACCTGATCCCGGCGTTCCGTCACAACCTGCGGCTGGACCACATCGCCCGAAACCACCGGAGCCACTGTCGTGGTCCGGCGGCTTCGGGTGTGTCGATCGCGCTCAACGACTGGAGTTGATCCGGGCGGCGCGGCGGGCGGTGCGGGTCGGGGCGGGTTCGCCCGCCCCGGGCTCGGAGGCTTCGGGTTCGGAGGCTTCGGGCTCGCTTGCTCCGGGCTCGGAGGTTTCGGTTTCGGGTTCGGGTTCTTCGGGCTCGGGGGCTTCGGGCTCGGGTGTCCAGGGCTCGGGTGCTCACACCGCCACGTCGGTGCGGTGTGCGCCGGCCGGGCGTGGCGCGGGCAGGTGCAGGTGTTCGCGCAGGGTGGTGCCCTGGTATTCGGCGCGGAAGACGCCGCGTTCCTGGAGGATCGGCACCACTTGGTCGACGAATTCGTCCAGACCGGCGGGGGTCAGGTGCGGTACCAGGATGAAGCCGTCGCCGGCGCCGTCGCGTACGTGTACCTCCATGCGGTCCGCGACGTGTTCGGCGGTGCCGATGAAGGTCTGTCGGGCGGCCACCTCGATCACCACCTCGCGCAGGCTCAACCCGCCCTTGGCCGCCGCGAGTTCGCGCCAGGCGCGGGCCAGCTCGAACGGGTCGCCGCCGGTGCGGACCCGACCTCGGGCGATCGAGGTGCCGTCGGTGACCGGGTCGAAGTCCGGGAGCGGGCCGTCCGGATCCAGGTCGGACAGGTCTCGGCCCCACACCTGTTCGACGAACTGGATGGCGTTTTGCGGGCTGACCTGTTGCCGACGGATCCACGCGGCCTTGTCCTGGGCCTCCTCGGCGGTGGCGCCGATCACCGCCGTCACCGCGGGCAGGATCTTCAGCTCGTCGGGGCTGCGCCCGTGTCGGGCCGCGCGGCCCTTCATGTCCGCGTAGAAGGCCCGGCCCGCCTCGTACTCGCCGTGCCGGGAGAAGATCACGTCCGCGTGTGCGGCGCCGAACTCGCGACCGTCCTCGGAGTCGCCGGCCTGGATCAGCACCGGCCGGTCCTGCGGGCTGCGCGGCACGGTGAAGCGGCCCTCGATGGCGAAGTGCCGACCGCGGTAGTCGAATCGGCCCGCTCCGGGAGCCGCGAACACGCCGCCCTCGGCGTCGGCCACGTGTGCGTCCGGGGCCCAACTGTCCCACAGCGTGCGGGCGGCCTCGACGAACTCGATGGCCCGTTCGTAGCGTTCCTCGCGGGGCAGGAAGCCGCCGCGACGGAAGTTCTCCCCGGTCCAGGCGTCCGGCGAGGTGACCACGTTCCAGGCGGCGCGGCCGGCGCTGAGTTGGTCGAGCGAGGCGATCTTGCGGGCGAGTTCGTACGGCTCGTTGTAGGTGGCGGTCGCGGTGGCGGCCAGGCCGATCCGGTCGGTGATCGCGGCCAGTGCGGCCAACACGGTGAGTGCGTCCGGACGGCCGGCCACGTCCAACTCGAAGATTCTGCCCTGGTGTTCGCGCAGGCGCTGGCCCTCGGCCAGGAAGAAGAAATCGAATTTGCCGCGTTCGGCGGTGCGCGCGAGGTGCTCGAACGAGTCGAAGTCGATCTGGCTGCCGGAGCGCGGATCGCTCCACACGGTGGTGCTGTTGACGCCGGGGAAGTGCGCGGCGAGGTGGATGCGGGTGCGGTGTCGGGGGGCGCGGGACTGCGGGGCGCGGGGGGTGGGAGTGGGGTGGGGGCTGCTGGGGTGGGGCATCGGTGACCTCTCCTCAGGTCCGGGCGTAGCGGTTGGCGGGCAGCGGGAGGCCGAGGTGTCCGCGCAGGGTGTCGGCGGTGTAGGCCGGCCGGATCAGGCCGCGTTCGCGCAGGATCGGCGCCAGGTCCTCGACGATGCGGTCCAGGTCGTACGGCAGCACGCCCGGGACCAGCGTGAAGCCGTCGACCGCGCCGCCGACGTACCAGCCGGCGAGGCGGTCCGCGAGGGCCTGGGGGGTGCCGGTGAAGCAGAGTCCGCCGGGGACGGGGACGTCCGAGCGGGCATCGAGGAGGGCGCGTTCGCGGCGGGCGTCCGCGTCGGTGGCGGCCAGGTGGACGGTGATCTCGGCGAGCACCCGCAGTTCGCCGGGGTCGCGGTCGTTGCCCTCGGCGATCGCGTGGGCGCGTTCGCGCAGTCGGCGGGCCTCGTCGGGGCCGGACGCGTCGACGAAGAGCACGTCGGCGAAGCGGGCGGCGATCTCCAGCGTGTCGGGGCCCTCCACGGTGATCCCGATCACCGGCCGGCCCTGGGGCGGGCGCGGTGTGATGGAGGGGCCGCGGACGTCGAAGTAGGTGCCCTCGAAGTCGACGTAGTGCAGTTTGTCGCGATCCAGGAACCGGCTCGTGGCCACGTCGCGGATGATCGCGTCGTCCTCCCAGCTGTCCCACAGGCGGCCGACGACGTCGACGAACTCGGCTTGTTCGTCCGTGAGTTCGCCGGCCGGGGCGACCGGTTTGCGGCCGAAGTGGCGGGCCTCGGCGGCGGTCCGGGAGGGCAGCGGCCACCAGCCGGCGCGGCCTCGGCTGACGTGGTCCAGAGTGGCGACCGAGGTGGATACGTGGAACGGCTCGGTGTGGGTGGTGGTCGCGGCCGGGATCAGACCGATGGAGGCGGTCGCCGGGGCCAGCCGCGCGGCCACCGACACCGCGTCGAGTCGGCCCGGGATGCGGGCGGAGGGTGGGCCGAGCGAGTCGTCGAGTCGGATGAAGTCGAGCAGGCCGCGTTCGGCGGTGTGGGCCAGCTCGACCCAATAGCGCGGATCGAACAGTTCGGCGGGGCGGGCGTGCGGCGAGCGCCACGCGGCGGGGTGACGGCCCGCGCCGTCGAGCGCGACACCGAGGTGGAGATGGCCGGTGGTCATGCGAACTCCCTTGTCGTACGGGTGGGTCGGGCCCCGGCCCGGGCGGCGGGTGGGGGCGCCGACCGGTGCGGGTCAGGCGACGGCGGCGGGGCGGCGCAGCCGGGCGGAGAACGCGTCGGCGAGTTCCTCCAGGGGTGCGACGCCTTCGGGTTCGATGCGGCCTTGGGCGGCCGGGGTGCCGCCTTGGGCCGGGGAGCTGCCGTGGGTCTCGGTTGCGGCCTCGACGGAGACGAACCGCTCGTGGACGAACCAACCTTGGGCGACGTGGTCGGCGCCGAGTGAGGTCAACACCGGCCGCAGGGCGTAGTCCAGCGCCAGGACGTGTGCGGGAGTGCCGCCGGTGAGCACCGGCAGGATCTCCTTGCCGCGCAGCGCGAACTGCGGGAGCACGTCCAGGAAGGTCTTGAGCACGCCGCTGTAGGCGGCCTTGTAGACCGGGCTGGCGATCACGAGCGCGTCGGCGTCGGCGACCCGGGCCAGCGCGGCGCGCAGGTCGGGGTCGGTGAAGTCGGCGTGCAGGAGGGCCCGGGCGGGCAGGTCGCGCACGGCGAGGGTGGACACGTCGTGTCCGTCGGCGGCCAACCGGGCGGCGACGTGGCGGGCGACGACGCCGGTGCGCGAGGTCGCGGAGGGGCTGCCCCATACGGTCAGGACGGTTGCCATGGGATACCTCGGTTCGGGGTGGTGCCGGTCGTGTCGGCGTCGGTTCGGGGTGGCGCCGGTGGTGCCGGCGTCGGTTCGGGGTGGTCGAGGAGCGAAATCGGAATGATTGAGGGGTGAGTCAGGGGTTGTTCAGGGGTGGTGTCGTCGGCGGCGACGTGCTAGCGCCGGTGGGTTCGGGGTGGTGGGTAGGGGTTGCCGCAGGTGGCCGGCTGTGCCGATGGGCCGGCGGCGGGGAGACCGCTCCCACTGGCTTCGCGGTCGGCTGCGCCGGGCGTTTTGGTGGGATGCGGGGCGCGCCGGCCGGGCCGCGACGAGGTTCCGGGGGCCGCGTGGCGGGGCGTGGCGATGGGGCCGATTGTGGGAGCGCCGACGGCGCGGCGGGGCCGCGCGCTTGGGTCAGCTACAACAGGCGGCGCTGGTGACGCGACCGAGGTCGATGTGGAGGCGGGCGGACAGCAGCCAACCGGCGGCGGACATGGCCGCCCCGTTGCTGCGTCGCGCGTACTGCGCCACCGGGATCCCCTCGCTGGGCCATGGCGGAGCGCCACGGCACGATGTTCCGGAACTTAACCCGCCGGGCGGTACTCGGTCAATTGCTCGAAGACGACCGCGACGGTTCGATATGGGGCATTCGTATGGTATTGCTCGGACACTTCGTTGGCGGTGAGGCATGCCACGCCGCGTCGTCTCCCGAGCGGGACGGCCGGGTTCGATTGGCGTCGTTGACCGTGTTGCGGGTCTACGACTACGTGTTCCAGAGCCCTGGGATCCGTGCTTCCCCCCGGGGTCGGACGGGTGTCGGGAGGCCGGGTGGCAAGCGCCGCGTGGCCATTCGACATTGACAACTCGTCAGGCGGCTCCGTAGCGTCGACGTCGTGAGCCCCGACCTCTTCCTCGTGTCGTGCCGCCCCATCGACCTGTGTCGTGTGGCCGGCGGGCTGTGTCGTACCCGCGGCTGATCTCGCCGCCGCGCCCCTCGGTCCCATGCACCGGGGAATCCTGAGCTTCCGCTCGGATCGCGCATCCGGCCTTGTGGCGTAAGGCCCTTCCCACTTGCCGAACCACGCCTCGGCGTACCCGTATTCGTATCCGTGACGGTTTTCGTATGCGTATCGGGACGTCGGGTGCGGTTCGCGTTCTTCGCCATACCCCCACGAGGGGAGAGCCATGCCCGACCATCCGTCCGGCCGCCTCCGCCCCGTCGCCGTCTGCATCGTCGGCGCGGGACCCGGTGGCGCGTCCGTCCTCGAACGCCTGTTGGCCAATGTGCCCGAGTTGCTCGGTGACCGTCCGCTGCACGTGCACGTCGTCGATCCCTACCCGCCGGGTGCGGGTCGGGTCTGGCGGCGGGCCCAGTCACCGCTGTTGTGGGCGAATTCGCTGGCCGCCGACATCACGCTGTTCACCGACGAGGTGTCCACGATCAAGGGACCGATCCGACCGGGACCCTCGCTGGCCGAGTGGGCCCGAGCCCGCGCCGGCGAGTTGCGCGAGGGTCGAGGCACCGATGAACTGAGGCCGTTTGCTGTGGAGTTGGCCGCGTGTGGGCCGACGTCGTTTCCGTCCCGACCGTTGCTCAGCACCTATCTGGCCTGGTTCTTCCGAACCGCGGTCGAGGGGGCGCCGGCCAACGTGCGGGTGATCGTGCATCAGACGACGGTCGTGGACATCACCGACGGTCCGCGCCGACAGCGGGTGCAGTTGGCCGGGCGGCGGCCTGCGCTCCAGGTGGATGCGGTGATCCTGGCCCAGGGGCATCTGGACGCCGAACCCACGCCGACGGAACGCGAGCAGATCAGGTTCGCCCGCCGGCACGGGCTCGCGTACATTCCGACCGGGTACACCGCCGACCTGGACCTGGACGCGCTGCGTCCGGGCGAGCCGGTACTGGTGCGTGGCATCGGGTTGGCGTTCGTGGACCTGATGGTGCGGTTGAGCCATGGTCGCGGTGGCACGTTCGAGCGGGACGCGGCGGGGGTGCTGCGCTACCGGGCTTCGGGGCGGGAGCCGCTGCTGCTGGCGGCCTCGCGCCGCGGGGTGCCGTACCGGTCCAAGACCGGTTACGAGTGGGTGGGTGAACGGCCGCCGCTGCCCAGGTACTTCACCGTGGAGACGGCGCGTGCCGCGGCCCGGGCGGGCGCGGATGTGTGGCCGTTGATCGGCAAGGAGTTGGCCGGTGCGCACTATCACCGGCTGTTCACCGCGCACCGCGAGCGCACCACGATGGAATGGGCCGAGTTCGACGCGCGGTTCGCGGCGGCGGCCGACCCGAGCGAGTTGATCGCGCGGGCGGTGCCGGATCCGGCCGACCGGTTCGACCGGGCGTTGTTGGATCGGCCGGTGCAGGGGCGACCGTTCGCCGACGAGGACACGCTCCAGGAGTGGATGCACGCGCACATCGAGGCCGACCTGACCCGTCGGCACGATCCCGCGTACAGCCAGGATCTGGCCGTCATACACGCGCTGTTGAGCGTGTACGGGGTGGTGTTGCGGCTACAGGACGCGGGTGAGCCGGTGCCCGATCCGGCTCGGCTGCTCGGCTTTTTCAGCTATCTGGCCAGCGGGCCGCCGGGGCCGCGTCTGGAGGAGTTGTTGGCATTGGCCCGGGCCGGGGTGATCCGTTTTCTCGGCGAGGACGTCGAGATATCCGGTGACGAGGACGCGGGCGACTGGCTGGCGAGCAGTGCGAGCCTGCCGGACGTTCGGGTGCGGGCCCGGGCACTGGTGGAGGCCCGGTTGCCGGATCCGTCGCTGGAGCGCACCCGGGACGCGCTGTTGCGCCGGCTGGCCGCGCGCGGCGAGGCGTGCCCGGACGCGACGGGCCGGCTGAACACGCGGGCGGGCGACCGGCGGGTGGTCGACGTGCACGGGGACGCGCACCCGGGCCGGTTCGCGGTCGGCTACGGCGTCGCGGGGGGTGCCGGGAGCGCGGGGTTCTCCCGGCCTCGGTTCGACGCCCCGGCGTTTCGGGTCAACGACGCGTTGGTCCGGGGTGTGTTGGATCATCTGCGGGGCATCGGACCCGCCGCCGATCGGGCTCTCGATCGGCTGGAACTTGTGACAGGAGCCACCCAGTGACCACTCAACTCGGCTACGCGAGCCCCGTCGACGTCGACACGTACGGTCCGTACGCGGTCACCGACCCGCAGTATCCGTTCACCGGCCTCATCGGCGACGCCGAATTCCCCGAGGAGGTCGGGCGATATCACCTGTATCTGTCGCACGGCTGCCCGTGGGCGCACATCGCCGCGATCGTGCGACATGCGCGCGGTCTCACCGAGATCGTCGGCGCGTCGTATGTGGACGAGGAACGCGACGGTCGGGGTTGGGCGTTCCGGGAGCGGTTCGGTCCGGATCCGGTGAACGGGTTCGCTCTGCTGCGGGAGGCGTACGAGGCGACGGCGCCCGGGTACGCGGGGCACATCTCGGTACCGACCCTGTGGGACGGGTCCGGCGATCGCATCGTGTCGAACGCGTTCGACGCCATCCCGAACAACCTGGCCACGAGCTTTGCCGAACTGGTCGGCGAACACGCGCCGGACCTGTATCCGGAGGACCTGCGCGAGGCGATCGACATCACCGACACGGACTTCGCGACCGCCGCACGCAAGGGTGGTCTGTGGACGTCGGAGGAGGGCGAGACGATCAACACGCTGGAGCGCTCGGACGCGCATCTGGCGGACAAGCGCTACCTGTTCGGGGATCGGCTGACCATCTCGGACATCCGGTTCTGGGTGAAGTTGCTGCGCTTCCCGGGCACCTACCGGGCGGCGATCGTCCAGGACGGTCGCACCCTGGTGGACTACCCCAACCTGTGGGCGTACGCGCGAGACCTTTACAGCCGGCCGGAGTTCCGCGAGACCACCGACCTCGC
Source organism: Embleya sp. NPDC020886 (assembly GCF_044333915.1). Classification (NCBI taxonomy): domain Bacteria; kingdom Bacillati; phylum Actinomycetota; class Actinomycetes; order Kitasatosporales; family Streptomycetaceae; genus Embleya; species Embleya sp. NPDC020886. Next base: position 313,007 of record NZ_JBIRRX010000005.1, read on the forward strand.
GGTACAGGAGGAGATCCGACTGCGTCGGTTCCCCGAGTCGCCGGCGCTGCCTACCGCCGAGCAGTGGGCGGCGCCGCAGAATCGGGCGGCGCTGGGCTGATCGCCGGCTCGCCGATCCGACGCGGGGTCGGGTCGGCGTCGGTCCTGCGGGATGCGCGCCGCACGTGGGGACGCGGGTGTGCGCGCCGGGGATCCCGGGGTGCGGGACCGAATGGGGGGTGCGCCGCCGGGCGAGGGGGCCTGCGGCGCATCCCCGAGTACCGGGCGATCCGGTGCGGAGGCCCACCGGATCGCCCGGTCGGTGGGGCGTGGGTGGTCGGGGCGGATGAATCGACCGGGTTGGTGGCCCGGCCGGGTGGAGTGGCCGAGAGGACAGGCCGCGGCCTGCAAAGCCGTGCACGCGGGTTCGAATCCCGTCTCCACCTCGTAGGGCGAAGGGCCGCGCGAACCGCGGCCGGACGGACCGGGATTCCCGGCGCCGACGGCCGACGGAACGCGCGGTGGTCGGATGCGATGGAGTGGCCGAGAGGCAAGGCAGCGGTCCGCAAAACCGTGCACGCGGGTTCGAATCCCGCCTCCATCTCGAAGGGTGAAGGGCCGCCCGAACCGCGGCCGGACGGACCGGGATTCCCGGCGCCGACGGCCGACGGAACGCGCGGTGGTCGGATGCGATGGAGTGGCCGAGAGGCAAGGCAGCGGTCCGCAAAACCGTGCACGCGGGTTCGAATCCCGCCTCCATCTCCGAGTTGGTGTGGTTCGGGGTGTGGGTGCGGGCGCTTCGGCGCGGGCACCGGGTGGCCCCGGGGTGAGTGACAAAGTCGGCCGGGGGACGACAACGGTCGACGCGGAAGCGACAAGGGTGGACCCGGGGCGGGTCCGCTGCCGGATGCGACGCGTGGGTGGGGAAAAAGATTCGGGCCCCGGGGGAACCTTGGCCCCTTTCGGGCCGCCCAAAGGATGGACGGCGTTCACCCGCAGTCCCGAGAATGTCCCGGACCTGTCCCTTTCGCTTTTCGGAGGCCCTGGGTGACATTCCGTCAGCAATCGTCTCGACGACGATCCGTGCCGAGTACGCGGCGGCGGCGGATCGGTGTCGTGGCCACGACCGTGGCCGGCGCCCTCGCCGGTGGCGCGCTCGTCATCGCGCCCGCTCCCGCCGTCGCGGCACCCGCCGTGGACGTGTTGCTCGCCGAGGTGTACGGCGGCGGTGGCAACAGCGGCGCGAGCCTGACCAACGACTTCATCGAGTTGGCGAACAAGGGTTCGGCCGCCGTCGCGGTCGACGGCTGGAGCGTGCAGTACCTTCCGGCCGCGCCCAAGCCGACCTCGGCCTGGCAGGTCACCGCGCTGACCGGCGCGGTGGCGCCCGGCGGCCGGTACCTGATCGGCGAGGCCAAGGGCGCCGGCGGCACCCTGGCCCTGCCCACCCCGGACGCGCAGGGTGCGATCAACATGTCGGGCACCGGCGGCACCGTCGCGCTGGTGCGCGGCAACACGGCGCTCACGTGCCTGACGGCGGCCGACTGCCTGGCCGACGGCCGGGTCGTGGACGTCGCAGGCTACGGCGACGCGGTGGTGCGCGAGGGCACCCCGGCGACCGGCGCGTCGAACTCGGCCTCGGTGGCCCGGACTTCGGCGCTCGTGGACACCGACGACAACGCCGCGGACTTCGTCGCGGGCGCACCGACGCCGCTCAACGCGCGTGGCCAGGGTCCGAGCGACCCGGGTCCGGGCACGCCCGAGCCGACCAACGCGCGCATTCACGAAATCCAGGGCACCACCCGGGTATCGCCGAAGAACGGCACTCGGGTGACCAGTGTTCCGGGCGTGGTGACCGGTGTTCGCGGCTTCGGCAGCGCACGCGGCTTCTGGTTCCAGGACGGCTCGCCGGACGATGATCCCCGCACGTCCGAAGGGCTGTTCGTGTTCACCGGCACGGTCACCCCGAAGGTCGCGGTCGGCGACGCGGTCAAGGTGACCGGCAAGGTCGAGGAGTTCTATCCGGGTGGCGCGAACGCCGGCGGCCAGTCGCTGACCCAGGTCACCGACGCCACGTGGGTGATCGACGCTTCCGGTCAGGCGCTGCCCGCACCGGTGTTGCTCGACGCGGCGACCCTGCCGGACGCGTACGCGCCCACCGGGACGCCGTCGATCGAGGCGCTCGCGCTGGAGCCGACGAAGTACGCGCTGGACCGATTCGAGTCGCTCGAAGGCCAGTTGACGCGCGTAGGCGAATCGCGTGTGGTCGGCCCGAGCACCTCGTTCGGCGAACTGTGGGTCACCCTGGAGCCGACGCAGAACCCGACGGCACAGGGCGGCACGCTGTACGGCGGGTACGACGCGCAGAACAGCGGCCGGCTCAAGGTCGCGTCGCTGATCCCGTTCTCCCAGGAGCCGTTCCCGCAAGCCGACGTCGACGACACGCTCACCGGTGAGACCACCGGCCCGCTCACCTACGACCAGTTCGGCGGGTATTCGCTGGCCGCGACCACGCTGGGCAACGTGGTCAAGGGCACGCTGACGCCGGAGACGACGCGGGACCAGAAGAACAGCGAACTCGCGGTCGCCACATACAACGTGGAGAACCTCTCCCCCAAGGACACCCAGGCCAAGTTCGACCGGCTGGCGAAGGGCATCGTCACCGCCTTGTCCACGCCGGACGTGGTGGCCCTGGAAGAGATCCAGGACAACAGCGGACCGACCAACGACGGTGTGGTCGCGGCCGATCAGACGCTGGACAAGCTGGTCGCGGCGATCAAGGCGGCGGGCGGCCCGGCCTATTCGTGGCGCTCGATCGAGCCCGTCGACGGCAAGGACGGCGGCCAGCCGGGCGGCAACATCCGCAACGCGTTCCTCTTCGACGCTACGCGCGTCGAGTTCGTGGATCGTCCCGGCGGCGGTTCCACGAGCGCGGTGGGTGTGCGCAAGGACTGGCTGGGGCGTACTCAACTGACCCAGTCCCCGGGTCGGGTCTCCCCCGCGGACCCGGCGTGGGAGAGCAGCCGCAAGCCGCTCGCGGCGGAGTTCCGCTTCCGCGGCAAGACGGTGTTCGTGATCGCGAACCACTTCGCCTCCAAGGGCGGCGACCAGGCGCTGGACAGTCGATTCCAGCCGCCGACGCGCAGTTCGGAGGTCCAGCGCGTGGCGCAGGCACAGGTGCTGCGCCAGTTCGTGGACGAGTTGCTCGCGTCCGACCCGAGGGCGAACCTGGTGGTGCTCGGCGACCTGAACGACTTCGCGTTCTCGCCGACGCTCAAAACCCTCACCGACGGCGGCGCGCTGCGCACCATGGTCGACACGCTGCCGGCGAACGAGCGTTGGGGGTACGTGTTCAACGGCAACAGCCAGATGCTCGACCACATTTTGACCAGCCCGCGGATCAGCCGCTTCGAGTACGACATCGTGCACGTGAACGCGGCGTTCGCGGACCAGGCCAGTGATCACGATCCGCAGGTGTTGCGGGTGCACCCGAGCACGGGCAACGACTTCCTGGATCTGCTGGAGCGGCTGTGGGAGGAGCTGTTCGAGCGGTCCTGAGGTGGATCGACGGGGGCGGGCCCGGGGGGACGGGCCCGACCTCGGTCTCGACTCGGCCGCATCTTGCGCCCGGCGCCGGATTCGGTGCCGGGCGCGGGTCCGGCGCCGGGCGCGGGTCCGGCGCCGGGCGCGGGTCCGGTATGCCAACTACTCAATGGTGGAAGGTGGTTCGGTTCGGGACAGGGCTCGGGCGGCGGCCTCGGCGAGGGCGCAGGCGTCTGCGACGCAGTCGTAGTCGACGTGTTCGGGCAGGTCGGTGTGCAGGTGGTAGTGCGGGATCAGCTTCTGGTCGTCGACCGAGACCAGGGTCGCGGTGGGGTAGCCGTGCCGGTTGGGCACCACGCCGTCGGTGGAACTGCGTGAGCGTAGTCCGGTCAGCACCGCGATGTCGTTGCGGGTGACGCACTCGGAGAGCAGGTTGTTGAACGGGACGTCGTAGGGCTCCATGCGCAACGGGCCCTCGGCCTCCAGCAGGACCAGGTTGCCCGAGCCCACCGTGTCCACGTTGAGGAACCACGTGCGGTCGCGGTCGAGTTGCGGGAAGTGGCGGCGGGCGAAGCCTCGAATGCCCTCCTGGAGCGCTTCCTCGGCGCCGGCCGAGACGAGCAACACCCTTACGTCGTCGATGGGTTCGTCGCGCAGCGTGGCGGCGAGCGCGACCAGCACGGCCACCCCGGACAGGTTGTCGTTGGCGCCCGGGACCGCGCGGCTGCGGCCGATCTGGGTGAACGCGGCCGTACTCACCGCGGCCAGGGCGATCCCGGCACGGCGCACGCCGTCCGCGCCGGTGGCCGCGCCCAGCGCGATCAGGGCGGGGCCGGCGACCACCGGCCACCACAGCGGCGGGTTCTCGCTCGCCCGGTCCACCAGGTGCGGGTAGCGGGTGGCCAACCAGCGTGCGGCCCGCTCGTCGAACACCGCCCCCGTGGGCGCCGCGTCGTGATGCGCCGTCACCACGAGGGTGCGCGCGGCGTCCGGGTCGCCGACCGAGGCGACCACGTTGTACGCGCTGCGCCGTCGGCCGCCGAGGGCGCGGCGGGCGTATTGGCGGCGATAGGAGATGTCGTCGGCGACGCCGAGACCGGCGGCGGCGGCAATCAGCGTCGCCGCGACCCGCGAACGCCCGGCGAGCAGACCGGCCACCGTGGCGATCGCGGTGAGCGTGCCGATCGGGCGGGCGTAGGAGGCGTATGCGGGCTCCTCCTCGACCACTGCGTCCCGGGCCCCGAGTTCACGCAACATCGCCGCGATCTGCTGCGCGGCCGCGCGTTCGCCGGGCGAGGTGGGCAGCCGCTCGATCTTGGCCAACGGCTCTATCACGGCTCGGAGTTCGGCCTCGGAGGGCCGACGGGAACGCTTTTTGGGGCGGGTTGGGCGTTGCGGGTCGATTGGGCGCTGCGGGCCGGTTGGGCGTTGGGCGTCGCGCTGTTGTCGGGCGTCGCTTTCCGGGTGTGGGTCGGGCTTCTGGTTCGTGCCGCTGCCCCGGTGTGGGTCAGGCTTTTGGTGTGCGTCGCTGCCCTGTTGTGGGTCGGGGTCCTGGTGCGCGTCGGTGCCCTGTTGTGGGTCAGGCTCTTGATGCGCGTCGCTGTCCTGTTGTGGTTCGTGCTCCCGTTCTGCGTCGCTTCCCCCGTGGCTCGTCATTCCGCCACGATGCCACGCCCACCCGCGCCCTGTCCGCCCGTCGAGGACCGGCCGAGCGCCGGACACGAGCCGGACGCGAGCCGGCCGAGGAGCACCCGAGGCCGGCCCGGCACTAGCGGCGGCCGGGTGCGTCCACCACCCCCGGCAGCTCCGGGGTCCCGTCGGGCAGGGTGACCGGCGTGGCGTTCTTGCGCGTGGCCAGTACGGCTCCGCCCAGGATCAGCACGAACGACGCCCCGATCGCGAGCGTGAACTTCTCGTCCAGGATCAACACGCCGGCCGCCACCGCGACCGCCGGGTTGACGTACGTGATCACCGTGGCCCGGGCCGCACCCACCTCGCGCACCAGCTCGAAGAAGATCACCATCGCGATCGCCGTGCACACCAGGGCCAGCACGCCCATCGCCCCGAGCGCCTTGCCGCCCGGCACGTGCGCGGGCCACTGCACGGCCGCGAGCGGTATGTACACCAGCGCGGTGAAGCCCAGGCACACCACCGTCATCGGCAGGCTCGGCACGTCCTTGAGCCGCCGCTCGGCAACCAGCGCCGCACCGGCGTAACACAGCGCGGTCGCGAGCACCTCGACCGCCGCCCACGGATCCCCGCCGCCGAGCGTCGGCCCGGCCAGCACCGCGACCCCACCGAACCCGATCGCCAGCCCGACCCAGCGCACCGCCCCCATGCGCTCGGTACCACCGGTCAGATACACGAGCACCGCCCCGAAGATCGGCACCGATGCGATCAACAGCCCCGTCGTCGAACTGGACAACCGCCGCTCGGCGTCCGAGAGCATCCACCAGGGCCCGACGAACTCGGTCACCGCGAAGACGAGGAGCGGCCACTTGTACGGGGTAAGACCGCGCAGCCCCGCGCCCCGCAGCGCGAACGGCAACAGCAGCAGCGCCCCGAGCCCGGTACGCACGAACACCAGCACGCCGGGCGACACCTCGTCCACCGCGACCTTGATCAGCAGGTACGGGATCCCCCAGATCACACACATGCACGCGAACAACAACGCTCCACGACGACTCACGGCCCCGTGTCCCCTCAATCTCTGGTGCTCGATCGAAGAGGATGATCAACCACGCGGGGCCGATCGGTCTAGAACGTTGTTGCGCGGCGGCGTGCTGCCGTTGTCGCGCAGCACGCTGGTGCGGTAGCCGGCGGGGGTCACCCCCAGCACCCGGCGAAACCACCGCCCCAGGTGCGCCTGGTCCGCGAAACCGACGGCGAGCGCCGCCTCGGCCGGCGTCCTGCCCGCGGCGAGCAGCACCTTGGCGCGGGCGACCCGGTGCTGGGCAAGCCAGGCGTACGGGGGCAGGCCGACCTCGTCGCGGAACGCGCGCAGTGTCTGGTAGCGGGAGAGTCCGATCCCGGCCGACAACTCGCTCAGCGACGGCGGGCGCACCAGCTGATCGGCGAGCCGCTCGCGCACCGCACGGGCGACCCGGGCGGCGTCCGGCGAGCCGTGCCGATCGGCCGGGTTCCGTATCGCGTACCGCCCGACGAGCGCCCGCAGCGCCTCCACCACGCGGGACTCGCCCTCGAACGCGTCGCCGCCGGCGGTCAGGTGCACGTGAACGGCGACCATCTCGGCGGCCAGCCCCGGGTCGGCCACGAGCAGCGACGGGAAGTGCGGTGCGGGGCCGGGCAGATCCTCGCCGACCAGGGCCGCCGAGGGGTAGAAGACCCGGTAGGCGTACCCCTCGGGGATGCCGGGCCCGCCGGTGTGCGTCTCGCCGGGCTCGGCGACCACGATGGTGCCGGGCCCGGATCGGTGCACCGCGCCGCGGTAGCCGATCTGCTCCACGCCTTCGATACACACCCCGATCGCGTACTCCTCGTGCGCGTGGGGTGCGTACCGGTGCCGCCGAAATCGCGCGGTCATCAGGTCGAGCGGAGTGTCCTCGACCCCGTATACGCGCGTCCACACCGCGGACTCCCCACGCCCGCGGTCGGAGGCGGCGGGCGGGGCGGCATCACTGAACAAACCTCCCGAACCACCCGGGCTGCCCGGCACTCCGAGGTCACCATTCATGTCGATGCGCTCTCAAATACCCGTGCAGGGGCCGCCCCGGCACGATCGGCTCGAACCACTCCTCCGACCCGGGGTCCGACAGCCGCAGCTCGACCGACTCCGGATCGTCCGACGCCGCGTCGCTGAACGTCACGAACGCCGCCTCGACATCGTCGTCGTACAACCCGTGCCGCTCCAACAGCGACGCCGCCTGATCCACCAACAACCGCAACGCCATCTCCTCCGCAAAGCACGAGGGCGGCGCCCACTCGTTCGCGCCGAGCCGCCCGGTGACCGCGACGGCGGCCACCACGAACCGCCGAACGAACCCCTCCTCCAGGATGGGCAACGCATCCAGCACGAAAAACGAAGCCCCATCCGCCTCGCGAAGATTCACCAGATCCGTGAACAGCAGATCCACGAGCACCCCGACCGAACTCGCCACGGCCCCGGCCGCAAGCCGAGCCTTCTCCTCGGGCACGTCCGGCTGCGCGGTGTCCGGCTCACACCCGAACGCGTCCAGCCCGAACGCCCGCACCCCCGCCGCCTGCCGCTCGATCCGCAGCCGCTCCTCCGGCATCGGCCGTCGCGCCCGCAACGCCGGATCCCCCGCCGGCGCGTCCGGCCCGTCCGCCGCGAGCAGACTCTCGTACACCAACTCCTCGTGAAGCTGCACCTCGCTGCGCACCACCCGCCAATCCGCGAGCAACACACTGGCCTCCAACACCGCCAGCACCATCTGCCGCGCCCCGCGCTCGGCCGCCTCCAACGTCGGCGCATCCACCGACATCAACACCGCGGCCCCCTCCGACCCGGGCGTGACCCGAAAGTCCACCAGGTCCACCCCGACCCCATCCGCCTCCTCGAACCCCTCCACGGACTCGAGCCCATCACTCAGCAACGCCCCGACCCCGAGCCGCTGGAGTTCATCCAGATCGGGATAGGTCTCGAGCGGCACGACATCGACATTCACCGGATAAGCCACCCCAAGATCTTCCCGGACCCACCCCCCTCCCCACGCCCGACACCACCGAACAACCACGTGGCGGACCACCCCCCAAAGTGCGATATGGTTTCCGTGTTCGGCCGGCCGAACACCGGGACGTGGCGCAGCTTGGTAGCGCACTTGACTGGGGGTCAAGGGGTCGCAGGTTCAAATCCTGTCGTCCCGACGGTGTCGAAGAGGCGCTGACTTAGGCGAAAGCCCAGGTCAGCGCCTCTTATTGGTTTAGACCACCGAATGATCGATCGAGATCGTTCCGGGGGCTTGGGGACCATCTGGGGACCAAGCCGCCGTCAGATGCGCGCTGAGGGCCTCTCCGGCGAGGGTCAGCGAACGCAGATTCGGATGCAGATAAAGCTGTGTCGTCGCGAGCGACCCGTGGCCGGCGATCTTCCGTAACACGTGAATCGGCACCCCCGCGTCCGCCATCCACGTGAGCCCGGTGTGCCGCAGACCGTGCCGACGCAAGAACTCGTAGCCGAGCGAGGCCACCACGTCGTCCCAGTGGGTCGCATCCCGCAGGATCGCCGTGGTGATCCGTCCCCCGCGTGGTCCGGTGAACAGTCGGGTCATCGGGTCGGGGTCGGGCCCGGCCAGCGCGATCCGGTGCAGGACCATCGGCCGGACCTGGGGAATGATCGGCACCTTGCGTCGACGCTTGCCCTTGGTGCCCTTGTCCACGAGCCCACCGGGCGAAGTGGTGGTCTGACGACACAGATCCCACATCCACGTGGCCGTGTCGATGTCGGCGATCCGCACCCCCGACACCTCCCCGATACGCGCCGCGGTGCACCCCGCGAAGCGCACCACGTCGCCCCATCCCCGATAGCCGCCATGGGACCGCGCGACCAGAGCACCGGCCAAGCCGTCCAGCGCGTCCCAGTCCCGAAGTGCCAGGGCTCGCGGATCGTCCAGTTCGTCCTCGGCGTGTCGGAACTCGCTCTGCCAGCCGCTGACGCGTGCGGGGTTCGCGTCGATCAGCCCGTCACGCAGGGCCTGTTGCATGACGCGGACCAGGACGGCGAGGCTGTTCTTGACCGTCGAGCGACTGTGACCGTCGGCGATCCACCCCGACACCGCACGATCGACCGCCCCGTAGGTGACGGACTCCACCGGCAGATGCCCCACCCAGGGCACCACGCGCAACCGCCATCCTGCCAGATACGGGTCGGTGGTCTTCTTCTCCAACCCTCGCAGGGCCATGTCCATGTTCGCGTCGCCGTACTCGGCGAGCGGCATGACCGCCATCGCCGGATCGACGCCGGCCCGCACCAAATTCTGGATCCGCTCGACCCACGCCTGAGCGTCCTCCGGCTCCGCGCACGCCTGCGAGATCGAACGGCGGTTGCGCGTACCGGCCTCCACCCACCGCACGCGAGCCCGATAGGGCTTCGCGCGCCCCTGCCGATGCTCGACGTCGGCGGACACCTTCATGCCCGCCGGCGGTATCCCGCGGCCCGTCAAGCCGCCACCTGCGGATCCACCCGACGACGCACCAACCACGCCTCCACATCGGCGACGCTGTACACCGTCGTCCGCGCCGACAACGGCACGAACGGCGGCCCCTGCACCGGATGCCCGGTACGCCAACGCCGCAACGTCGACGGATCCACACCCAGCAACTCGGCCACCTCCTCGGTGGAGTACCAGCCGCCCTCCAGCATCCCCGCCCCCGCCATGTCCCGCTCCGCACTCATCGGCCGAACCCGCGTCCGATACAGATGACGCACCATCACCACCCCTGTCTGTACGAGAAGTTCACGCATCGGCCCGTTCGCGGCGACCGCCCCGCAGCACGCACACTCCTACTCGCCGACCGGCTCGCTCTCCACCTCGTCGTCGACGAACGCCAACTCGACGGGCAACGCAGGTAGCACCAGGGAACGTTCACGCATCCCGGCCCGCAACGCCCGCAGCGCCTGACCGTCCTGGAAGAGCATCTCCCCCAACTGATCGGCGGAGCGCAGGTGATCGGCCCGCCGGCGGGGATCCAACGACGTGTTCGCCTTCCGCTGGTGCTCCCCCAGCAACCGCAACGACGTCCGCGCCGTGTGCACCGCGTCCGCGTGCACCCGAAACGCGTCGATCACCGCCCGTGAAGACCCCTCCGGCGCCGCCTCCGCCAACGGCGTCTCCTCGGTGAACCACGCCACCGCCTCCCACACCGGCACCTCCACCGCGGGCAGAACCTCGACACTTGCCTGCCGACCGAGCGGAAACAGCAAGCTGATCGGACCGACGTCGAGCGCCTTCGCCACCACCAGCAGTTCGGCGACGCCGAAGGACGCACGCCGGCCGGTCTCCAGGTTGTTGATCACACTCGCCGGAACGTCGACACCCAGAGCAACGCATGCCTCGGCAAGCTGCAGCGCCGTCAGCCCGCGCTCCTTGCGATACCTCCGGACCTGAGCTCCCAGAAGCCCGGCGACACCAGTTGCCCAATCCATGTTCGTCATGGGTACGAGTTTGATCTACCTAACTAGTAATCACAAGCATTCAAGAGCTGGTTCTCCGTTGGCGAACATCACAGTCACACGAGACGTCATCGAGACACCTTAGGCGTCGACGTCGATGGCATCGTTCGCCCCGCCATCCCGCGCAACCAAGCCGAGTCCTGAGCCTGGGAGTTGATCCCCGATCGACGGCGAGCCAACAGCCGGACTAGCCAGCGGCCCCCAGCCGCCCATGAACGCAAGCAGCGAGGCACGCGACGACTTCGCCCACCCCATTGGTGTCCGCCCGTGATACCTGAGGCACGGCGCGGCGCCCACGGCTCACGCGGCTGCCGCGAACCCCGATCAGACGAGTTGCTCAATTGGCGGAGCAGCGGACTTTTAATCCGCCGCCCGGCATTAGCGGAAGGCGGCGAACGGCGGCGCCGATTTTCACAGCAGCCGTCTGACCTGGGGCTTTAATTCCTCCGGCTGGTCGCGAAGCACTTGCGACGGTGTCGGGAACGTCGTTGTGAGGCCGGTGTGAGCCCCATCGTCCCGCACCGGGCACGATCGAGGCCGATTCCCAGCTCTCGCTGACTACCGATTTCACGTTGCGTAATTAGTACGAGTGCAGAGTGAACGCGCCGTTGACGGCCACTAGGCGGGCTGGATTGTCATCCACCTTGCGTGGCGCTACACCGAAACGAGGCCATGAGCATCACGACCCTGGACACGCGGACTTGCCGGTTTCGGCCCACGACGTGACCAGGTCGTGCATTCGCGCCTTGTTCGAAGCACTCAGTCGGAAGGAAGCTCATAACGATCGGCGCGCCTACCCATAACGGCCGTGGCGGCCATCTGTCGAACATCCTCGTGGTCGTCGGCGCTGGCCACCTGGCGCAGCAACGCGAGCGTCTCGGGATCCCTCGGCCATCTTCGCGCGACCAACTCGACTGCGACCCGCCGAACGCCTTGGTGGTCGTCGGTAAGGGCGAGCTGGCGCAGCAACGTGAGCGTCTCGGGATCCTGCGGCCATCCCCGCGCGATCTCCGCGGCTGCGGACCGCCGGGGGACCCAGTGCTTGTCGGTAGTGGCTAGCTGGCGCAGCAACGTGAGCGTCTCGGGGTCCTGTGGCCATCCCCGCGCGATCGTCGCAACCGCAGCCTGTCGAACAACTTGGTGGTCGTCGGTGGTGGCCAGCCGGCGCAGCAACGTGAGCGTCTCGGGATCCTGCGGCCATCCCCGCGCGATCGCCTCGACCGCAGTCCGCCGGGGGACCCAGTGCTTGTCGGTAGTGGCCAGCCGGCGCAGCAGCCCGAGCGTCTCGGGGTCCTGTGGCCATCCCCGCGCGACCGCGTCGACCGCAGACCGCCGAACGCCCTCGTGGTCGTCGGTCGTGGCCAGCCGGCGCAGCAACGCGAGCGTCTCCGGATTCTCCGGCCACCCCCGCGCGATCGCCTCGACCGCAGACCGCCGAACGCCCTGGTGGTCGTCGGTGGTGGCCAGCCGGCGCAGCAACGCGAGCGTCTCCGGATCCTGCGGCCATCCCCGCGCGATCGCCTCGACCGCAGACCGCCGAGCGCCCTGGTGGTCGTCGGTCGTGGCCAGCCGGCGCAGCAACGCGAGCGTCTCCGGATTCTCCGGCCACCCCCGCGCAATCGCCTCGACCGCAGCCTCTCGAACGTCCTCGTGGTCGTTGGTGGTGGCCAGCCGGCGCAGCAACGCGAGCGTCTCCGGATTCTCCGGCCACCCTCGCGCGATCGCCTCGACCGCAGCCTCTCGAACGTCCTCGTGGTCGTCGGTGGTGGCTTGGCGCAGCAACGCGAGCGTCTCCGGATTCTCCGGCCACCCCCGCGCGACCGCCTCGACCGCAGCCTCTCGAACGTCCTCGTGGTCGTCGGTGGCGGCCAGCCGGCGCAGCAACGCGAGCGTCTCCGAATCCTGCGGCCATCCCCGCGCGATCGCCGCGACCGCAGACCGCCGAACGCCCTCGTGGTCGTTGGTGGTGGCCAGCCGGCGCAGCAACGCGAGCGCCTCCGGATCCCGCCGCCATCCCCACGCGATCGCCGCGACCGCCGCATCTCGAACGTCCTCGTGGTCGTCGGTGGTGGCTTGGCGCAGCAACGCGAGCGTCTCCGAATCCTGCGGCCACCCCCGCGCGATCGCCGCGACCGCAGACCGCCGAACGCCCTCGTGGTCGTCGGTGGTGGCTTGGCGCAGCAACGCGAGCGTCTCCGAATCCTGCGGCCATCCCCGCGCGATCGCCTCGACCGAAACCTCTCGAACGTCCTCGTGGTCGTCGGTGGTGGCTTGGCGCAGCAACGCGAGCGTCTCCGAATCCTGCGGCCACCCCCGCGCGACCGCCTCGACCGCAGACCGCCGAACGCCCTCGTGGTCGTCGGTGGCGGCCAGCCGGCGCAGCAACGCGAGCGTCTCCGAATCCTGCGGCCACCCCCGCGCGACCGCCTCGACCGCAGCGCGCCGGGGCACCCAGTGGTCGTCGGTGGTGGCCAGGTCGCGCAACAACCCGAGCGTCTCGGGATCCCCGGGCCATCCTCGTCCGATCGCCACAACCGCGACTCTCCGGCTTTGGTGGTCGTCGATGGTGGCCAGCTGGCGTAACAACGCGAGCGTCTCCGGATCCCCCGGCCATCGCCGCGCGATCTCTTCGACCGCGGCCCGACGAACGTCCACGTGGAGGGCGGTGATGGCCAGCTTGCGCAGCAGCCCGAGCGTCTCGGGATCCTGCGGCCATCTCCGCGCGATCGCCTCGATGGCTGCTTGTCGAACCATGAGGCGGGCGTCACTAGTGGCGTATCCGTACAAGGTGGCCGGAGAGTGGTCTCGGGTGGTGACGTAGAGCTGGGCGGCGATGCGGCCGATGGTGCGGGTCCGGTCCAGGGCGTAACCGGAAACCTGATACCAGGACTGGTACAGGAGGGTGTCCAACCATGTGGGTGCCTGTTCCGATGCGGGAAGAGCTTGGCGCAGCGCGATACCGAGGCCCCCATCGAACACTCGCTGGCTTTGTGCCGCTTCGGTGAGCAGGTCGATGAGTAGGCGGGTGGTGTCGGTGGCCAGGTGGGTGAGCGTGGGGCGGTGTCGGATCTCGCCGACGGCGCTCAGTGCGAGGAGCTGGGTGACGGGCAGGTGGCTCTTGAGTCGCCATGCGGGGTCGACGGACCGGAGTCGGGTGACGACTTGAACGGCGAACTTGTTGGGGATCATGCCGACCAGCAGGAGGAGTGTCTCCCTCCATGCGGGGTCGTGGGCATGGGTGTGGAAGAGTGCGAGGAGGTCGGAGTCCTCAAGGTCGCGGTTGGTGTGTCGTTGTCTTACGTCGTCTGCGGCGAGGTATTCCAAAAAGGCGCGGTGGACGAAGCCGTACAGCCCGGCGCCGAAGCTGGAGAGGATGAAGTTGCGGTGCTGAAACCGGCGAAGGATGGCACGGGCAGCACTGTCGGCGCGGTCCTCGGGGAGGCTGAATTCGTCGATGAAGAAGGCGCTGAGTTCCCGGAGGAGTTCCTTCGCGGACAGGTGGTTGCCGGCCAGCCCGGCGGGGGCGTCCTGCATGCGGTGGGCAACCTTGTGCAGTACGGACAGTTTGTCGTCGGGTTCCAGGTGGGGCAGCCCCTCGTCCTCCTGACGTAGGTGCTTGTTGACGTCCCAGTGTTCGATCAGAACGTTGACTGCGTGCTGGTACACGGTCCGGCGATCGCGGGGGAGTTCCCGCCGGCGCGCGATGATCGCGAGGATCGTCAGCAACATGGGGTTGCCCGCGAGTTCGGCGACCGCCGGGGAGTCGTCGATGGCCCTCAGGAGCCGAGCACGCATCTGCTCTGCCGCCGACGGATCGTTCTCGCAACTGTGGTTGTACCAGGTGGTGGCGAACGTCCGGATTCGGGCCGGTTCCAGGTCCTGGAGCATGAGGGTGGTGAACCCGGCCGCGTTGAGCACAGACGGGCTGTATCCGAAGACGCGCGATGTCACGATCACGCGGATGTTCGAGTAGCGGGAGGCGAATCCCTCGATCCGCTTGACGACGTCGGCCCTGATCCCGGGGTCGAAGATCTCGTCGAGACCGTCGAAAACGATCAGTGCCTTCCCGCCGTCGTGCAGGAAGCGTTCCAGCGCCGCTTTGGGAAGGCCCAGGTTGTGGTCGCCCTTCCCCAACTCCTCGATCAGGTCGAAGAACGTCCTCTCGCGCCATATCTGGTCGGCGAAGACACGCAGTTCCACCAGGAGCGGAAGGCATCCCCTCCACTCCACCGGCAGAGCCGTCGAAGCCGACCAGTGCCCGTCCGGGTCGAGTTCGGCCGCGGCCAGGGCCAGCACCACGTAGCGCGCGAGCGTCGACTTGCCCGCGCCCGGGTCACCGAGCACCACGGCCCTGTCCGAATGTCCGAGCGCCTCCAGGACCGGGCGCGCCGGACGGTCGAAGTAGAGGCGACGCGCCTGCTCAAGCCGTTCCCGGTCGACCTGATTGGGCAGGTCGGGCATCTGTCCGTCGTCCCTCAAGCGCCTCAGAACCTCGCGCGGGAGGTCCAACAGTTCCGGGGGAGGAGGGTTCTCTCGCACCGATTGCGGGACGAACACCTTGCCCAGCAGCATCACCGGGTGCTCGTCCTGCACGGTCAACGGGGTCAGGATCTCCAGGTCCACCCGCTGATATCGGTCTCGTACACGCTGCAGATATCCCACACGCGCCGAAGCGAAATCCCTATCTTCGAAACGGGCATCGGAGGATTCCCCATGGAAGACGTAGACCGTAAGATCCCCGTCGACGTCGTTGCCGGCGACCACCTGATTGATGTCGGTTCGCGCCTCGCGGCGTGTGCCAGACGATCGCCAGGGCCGCCAGTTCCGTAGCCTACCCATCCTGGCTCTGGCTGAAGCCGCCCGCGATGTCGTTCCGGCGGGCTTCCTGCTCCGCCGGCCCGTCGGTCCTCTGGACGAACGAGCCCCCGACCCTGTTGTCATCTGCCGTCTGACGCCTGATCGTCGAGGGCTGCGATACGACCGGAAGCCACCACTGCACCAATACCCCGACCACGAGCAGCACCACGCTTGAAACCCACCATGTCGCCGCACGATGGTCGGTGAGGAATCCCGTGGCCACGTTCACCACCGCCGCAACCACCACCGCCCCCACCGCACCGACCAACCGCTGCACGACCGGACTCATCACTGCCCCCGCAAGACCAAGCACCCGACACCCCCCGCGAAGTCAGTATCGACCACATCCATGGCCCGGGTCTGCGGAACGTCCGGAGCATCCACCAAGACGAACTCGGTTCGGTGGAAACGGCATTCACCAGGACTGGTGAGGTGATGCCGCACCACAGGCTGGGCGCGGGTCGGCAAGTCCGCGTTCACCGCGCGCCGGGCGGCAATCCCTGGCGAGCCGGGTGACCGCCGACAACCACATCGCGGTCGACGCGGAACCGGCCGCGCTGGCGCGCCTCTGCAGCCCGCCTCCAACCGCAGAAGCAAGGCACACTCGCTCCCGCCATCCACGCACGGGACACCACACAGAGCTGGACTTCAGAGACCAAAAAAGCGGGACGTGATCGAGCCCAATCGGAGCGATGGTTAGGCAGAACTCCGCGAGTACCACGGGCTCGGTGCAGCCTGACCGTCACGGTGATCGTAATGGTCGACAACGTGTCCCAGACAAGCGGAAACTGACAAGCCTGGACATCACCCCGCGATCGAGCGTCAGGAGATACATGTGGCCACTGCCGTACTCGCGCCAAGCCTGCAGGCCAGCGTGGACAGATTCGCCCGTTCGTTGATCATTCCATCCAGGCTCTTGGCACTTCATCCGAGGAAGCAGGGGCATCCGGGTAACGCGGCTGCGCTGGCGCCTGCCGTCACTCAAGGAGTGCTGTCGGCGTTCGAAGGCTTCTCCGAAGACTTCTTTGCCACTGTGCTCTATCGGCAAGGTCAGAGCTTCGCGCAGATCGCGAAGAAGATGAACCTTACGAATCCTGATGTGGCAGACATTGAGGCACTCGTCTGTCGTGAGTTCCCCTCCCTGAAGCAGGTGATTGGCAAGAGCCACCTGCTCACCGTGTGGGACCCGCCCGTTGTCGGTAAGACGCTCTGGCAGGAACGTGACCTGAACTGGGACGAGACGAAACAGGCCGCACAGGGGTGGATGCAGGTGCGACACTGCCTCGCGCATGGATTGGCCAGCGGCTGGAGCAGCGAGGTGTGGCCCGGCCCCGTCAGGCAAGGGGTTCAACACGCAGCATCCGTCCTGCGCCCCATGGCGAAGGGGAAGCACTCACTCGTGATGCATGGAGCTATCACCTGCGCACGTATCTATCGAGCTGGAGCAGAGCACCTGGCGGGGATTGTAGCCGCCCATCTCGGCGAGACGGTGAACTGGTCGGCCGTCCCCGAGTTCGAACTTCGGGCCGCTCAGCCCACGTAACGGGAGTCGGCGCAAGTCGGGTGGCTAGTCCGTGATGCCCGCAAGAACTGGCGTCGACGGCCACCCCGCCATCGCTGCGCCCTGAACGGCACCCGTGTCCCCACTCGTGCAGCGCGGAGTGACTGACTCCGACCCGGGCGTCGAGGGCGCGTTGATCGCGGCCAGGGATACGTCGACCACGCATGGGGTTACGTCCAAGCGTAACTACGGAGGGTAATCAAAATCGCATAACGCTAGTGAGGCCGGAAGTCCGCGACGGACACTCATCCAGCGGGATTTCACACCCTCACACGGATTCCGAGGCACCCGAGCACCACTCCGACCGCGCACGGCACAGCCGATGACTTGTCCGATTCGCGCGCCTTGTACTGACGCGCCCGACACCCAGGTGCGAGCTGCCCGCCGGGTCGTTCCCGCAGGTCACGGCGTGTCCGGGGATACTCGCAGCATGTTCGATCCGATACCGGTACTCTGCCGGTGGGCAAAAGCGGATCACCCGCCGACGCCCAACCGGGCCGTTAGCTCAATTGGCAGAGCAGCGGACTTTTAATCCGCGAGTACAAGGTTCGATCCCCTGACGCCCCCCGCGCAGGACACCACCGCCGATTAGCAATTCACTTTGGCCCCTGCCCTGGCGAGGCTCTATACGACGGGTGCAGCCCCACCCGGCGACGCAGGAACACCAGCAGGTGCCGGCGCAGGAGCTGTAGCAGAGGCAAGGGCTGCGCTCGTGCTACGAGCAACCTCGCGGGACTGCGATCGATCGCTGCGGCGGAGCACGAACAGCCCGGCCAGCGCAAGCATGCTTGGGCCGGCCAACATCGCGGACAACCAGGGTTGTCCGTTCGTGCCGACGAAGATCGATCCGCCGAGCATCACGAGCACCAGCACGGCACCAGCCCATAGGCCCGACATGTAGAGCGAGTGCGCACGGGCGCTCTCCGCCTCCATGCGGGCGTGCTCACGTATGGCTTCCGCTTCGCGGGCCGCCAGTTCAGCCGCGAGTTTGCGCCGTTCGTTGCGTCGGGCGAGTTCGGGTTCAAGCGCCGTGAGGGCGATCTGCAGGTGCTCGGCGGGGAGGGTACTCCATTGGAGGGCAAATTCGAGAGGACTACCCTCATCGTCCCGCAGGAACTCGTGAAACTCGTTCATTTCCTCTCGCCCCCCGGCTGCATGCTTGGAGTCTGTACCCCACCCAATTTCCCGAGAGGTGGAGGGCCAAGAATTCTGAAGAGATCGTTCAGGCCCGCGCTGAGTTCCCCGATTGCGCCAGGAACTTCGGGGTCATCCGACAACTCTGCGACCTGCAAGCTCTCGGGGCGCGCCTCGGCAAGCCGCGAAAGAACTTGCCGCTTGACACCGGAAAGCCAATCATTCGCAATCAGGCGGGCTTTTTGGCTCGTACTCGGCGAGCGAAGGAAGCCCCGCCACCGTTCTTCAGTATCGGGAGTGAGGATATCCACTCTGATAAGAGGTCCCGCGGGGCCGCGTACAAAGATACCGGGAGATTCATGAATCCACGAAGCATCGTTCGTCCCCGCCACCTCGGATCCGAAATAGGATCTGACCGCCGCGAGTGATTCGTCCTCGAATCCGTCGCCGCTGACCTCCCGCAAAATTTGCCCCAACTCGGCTGCGATCTCCTTCGGCGACAGGTCGTCCGCAGCGTAGTAGTGGTTGCTGACGATCACGCCACTGCTGGCGACGATGCCGTCGCTCGTGACTGTTACGTCGCCGACAACGCGCGTGGAACGCCTCGCCTGGTTAGGGTTTCGGGATATTAGACGTGCCCTCAAGATCATTCCGAGGGGAACGACGCTGGCGAGCGCCCCAAGCACCGGAAGAATCGTGGACAACTCATTCATGGGTGCCCCCGGGTCGCCAGTGGTATCACCTCACGGTACTGTATCCGTCTCCGCGCCGGGGCCACGATCACGATCATCACCGAGTCAAGCCGAAGAAGACGCCTTTCGCGCATCTCGCGAAGAGCACCTTGTTCCCCACGCATACGCGCACGTACGCATTCAGCAACACATGGCACCGGAGAAGCCCGTAAAAGCGCGAAGATCGGACAGGCAGGTTAACGCCGCCTTCTTGAACGTTCGCCCAGGTTGTCGGCGTCGCAAGAAATGATTCTCTTCATGATCTAGTGATCAGTCTGGCTCCTGGGAAGTCAACAGGGGTGATCAGCGAAGGAAACCACGAGAATGGACCCGCACCGGCTGCAGTTGAGGGTTCCTAAAACGACGGTATCCGCTGCTGCCACTGTCGATTGCGGGGCGTCAGACCGTCATCCGTTCCGCAGCCACCAGATGATCCCGACAACAATCGTGTTCCCGATCGCCGCGGCGGCACCGTGCGCGACACCGGTGAAAAGACGTCGCCCGTGGCGCGAGGCCCGACGCCGAACGGCTGTCGACCCGAACCTGCTGAACCGTGCCATGGCAGCCTCCTTGGGA
Source organism: Embleya sp. NPDC020886 (assembly GCF_044333915.1). NCBI lineage: Bacteria > Bacillati > Actinomycetota > Actinomycetes > Kitasatosporales > Streptomycetaceae > Embleya > Embleya sp. NPDC020886. The sequence goes on from NZ_JBIRRX010000005.1 coordinate 332,538, forward strand.
TGTGTTGTCTCAAGCCTCCCGGGGGTGCGTTCGGAGGTTCCGCTCTTGGACGCCTTGCGACAGTTCGTGATTTCGGCGAATACCTGACCTGCGTCGCAGAGTTCGAGAAACTGACGTTGGGACACTTCGCGACAGTCGGGAGATGCGGTGGCCGGACGGCGCGGAACCCTGGGGGTCGCCCTACCCAACGGGACGTCGGTCCCGCCCGGGGACCATCGCGACTTCCTCGTGGCCCTGCATCGCTTGTATGTCGAAGCAGGGCCGCCTGGACTACGGACGATCGCCAAGGGCATCCGAGACGACTCGTCCCTGGACTCGACGTTGAATCACTCGGCACTTGGCCGCATCCTCAACGGGGCGGTCTTCCCGAAGCGCTACGCGCTACGAACGCTGGGAACATGGCTTTCCTTGGAGGCGCAGCGACAAGGAACAACCCCTGACGAGGCGGAGATCCTTCGCTTGGCCCTCGAGGGGAGTTGGCAACAGGCAAGGCCATCACCGGAAGAGAGGCCCGCGGGTCTCGGTCGCACGGCCCCCAAGCGGTCCGGCACGGCGTCGGCGTCACCCCCCGATGGAACACGAGGCGACGTTCCCTGGAGCAGTGCAAGAGACGAACGGCTGGTCCTGGGAGGGATGCTGCTCGAGCGTGCGGGTGCGGCCGGACCAGTCGGTTCGGGATTACCTGGACAGTCTTGTCGCCGAAGCCCGCGTCGCGGATGAGCTCGCCGAGTCGTGCGCGACGCGGCTCGTCGACTGCGCCTTCCTTCGCGACCTCGTCCTTTTGGGACGTCGGGTCGACCAGGGCCACGTCTCCACCGCCGAGACGGACATCGATGCCCGGGCCATTGCCATGAGCACGGAGATGAATCTGCGCCGACTGCTCAAGCAACGCGAGGAACCCGACCAAGGCGAGTTCGGCTGGGAGGGCACACTCGACGAAATCGAAGCCGTCAGCTCCCGCGACCTACCAACCGGCGGAATCTCGACCGGGTTTCCTGAGCTCGACCACCTGACCGGTAGCCTCCGGCCCGGTCAACTGGTCGTCGTGGCCGGAGACCACAGCATGGGGAAATCAACTTTGGCACTCGACTTCGCTCGCTCGTGTTCGATCGCACAGGGGCTGGCGAGCGTCTTCTTCTCCTGCGAGATGACAGACAGTGAAATCCGGATGCGACTGCTGTCCGCAGAGGGGCGAGTCCCCCTCTTCCGTCTTCGCTCCGGCGGCCTTCGGGACGAGGAATGGGCACGACTCGCCCGACACCTCAACCTGACCGCCGCCCCCCTTCACATCGAGGACTCGCCTCGACTCTCGATCCAGGACATCCGCGAACGATGCCAATCGCTCGGGGCGCGCAACGACCTACGCCTGGCCATCGTCGACTGCATACAACTCGTCGTCGCACCCGACACCGACCACGACGGACCACGCTCCCTCGCCCGCTCTTTGAAGCACCTGGCCCGGGACCTCAAGATCCCTGTAGTCGTCGTGTCCCGCCTGATCGCGGGCACCACAGCCCGATCCGAGCGCTCACCGAGTCTGTCGGACCTGGAACCTTCGCTCCTGGACGAGGCCGACGTCATCCTCCTCCTCCACCGAGAAGACGCCCACGACAAGGCTTCGCCGCGCGCCGGCGAAGCCGACCTGCACGTGGCGAAGCAACGCAGCGGCCCGACCGGAGTCGTAACGGTCGCCTTCCAGGGGCATTACTCACGGTTCATGCCTCTGGACGCGACCGATCCACCGGCGGCATAAGTCTTGGGCGCTCGGTGCCCGCGCCGGCTGCCCCCGTGAGGCCGAACGCCAGTCGAGCACACCGCCACTCTCGGACGAAAATGGCCCAAAACCAGGTGTTCGGTGATAGTCGGCCGAAATCCCTGTCATATCGGCAAACCATGGCATCGTTCGGCAGCGGCTCCTAGCTTTGGAATGTGCCCTCACCGACACGAATCATCGGCGAACCGCTCTCTCCGCCGGACGACCACGTGGACGCGTCTTGACGCCCCCGGAGCCGATGGGCCCGGTACACGCGACCGCCACCTGGTTCCACCGACACGACCCCCGGCACATCCGATTCGGCGAAGCCCTCCGCCGGTCCCTCGACGAGGTCCTCGACGGCCAACGCACCGGTCGCTACGACGTGGCCACACTGGAGAAACCCGAGAAGACGTACCTCGCCGCCAAGGTCGGCATCGTCTGCCGGGCCGCATACGGCTTCCCCGCAGGTACAACCCACTACCCCGTCGCCGGCCACCACGTCCACCCACGCTTCTCGTTCACCGGGGCATGGACCCTCCCCCGCGAATCCCTGGGCCACGTGGGCCTGTTGCTCACCGCCGACGACGAACACTCACGCTTCTCCGTCGGCCTTCTCCATGTCACCGAGGACGCGGTGCTGCCCGGGTCACCCGAACGGAAATACCGCCTGTCCCCCACCGGCCGCCGCGCCATCCACTGGCTCGTACGCTCCGGCGACCTACCGGAGAACTTCCTCCTGCACCTACCGCCCCACACCCGCGACCTGATCCTGGCCGATCGCGTCTCCGGCCAAAAACGCATCAACGAACTCTTCCGCCACGTCCGCGACCGCATCATCCCGCGCGAACCGGTGGCCACCGTCGCCCACCAGACCGACCCGGCGAAACGCGTCCGCGACGCCCGCCGACACCTCCGCGACGAAGGCACCCTCATCCTCGGCCACCAACGCAAGCACCCGGACATCGCCCGCGAGCTCCGACTCCCCGTGCCCACCAAAGGATCCTGGATCTCGACCCGCGTGGTACCGGCTCGCCCCGACGACCCGCGCCCCGCCACCACCATCGCGGACACCTCCTACGTGCGGGCCCGACAAACCGACACCCCACACCCCGGCCCGGCGGACTACTGACCCAGTCAGGTCGGTCGCCGCAATCGCTTCTCGCAGGGATCTCGTGTTCACTCTGTTCGACCGCACACGAGGCTGGAGCCGATGTGACCGATCCCTACGAAATCACCCCCGACTGGGCCGCGATCGGCCTCCGCCCCGCCACGCTGCCCGACCACATCGGATGGCAACTGACCCGGCCGTCGGGACGTGGCGTCGGCGACGACCCACACGACTACTACGCAGCCTGGCGACGTGGAACTCTGCTGCCGGTTCTCGCGGATGGAGAGCCCGCGGTTCGGCGTAAGCCGTACTGAGCGGGAAACCACGTGTGGGCCCACGACAAGCGCGCGAAGGTCGTCCCTGAGGTCCCTTTCTCCTTCTGGCTGCTCTCGGCGGAAGGAGCCCTCGCCAACGACCGTGCGGGCAACCATGTTTGGCACTATCGCGTACTCCGCCGCGTACCCGCGCACTGGTACCTGGGACCGCTGGGCAGGACGTTCGCAGCCCTTCTGGAACGACTGCGCAGCGCTTCCAAGGAGGACATCACCGCCATGGAGACCATGTACGAACGCACCTGGCCGGCAGATGGATTCGACCCCGCATGGTCCGAAGGGCGGCAACTCGCGACAGACCTCGGAATAGAGGCGTACACCCGCTTGATCCGCATCGCCGACACGACATTCGTCTCTCGCGCACGAACCCTCGGCGTTCGCGCGCCAGAGAGAAGCGACGCCTGCAAGACGGCCGGGTTCGCAGCCGCAGGTCTCACCCTCACACTCGCGGATCCCGGTCTTGCGACCAGGCTGCTTCGCCCCATGAAGCTGGCCTTGGGCAACGTCTCAACGTGGCCCGTACCGGCATGGGCCAACGACGTTTCCTAAGCGACGCAGTTCGGCAGCGCATCTTCCATATTCTGCGGCAGGTCGTCCAGCGAACGATTGCGCATACTCGCCTGATCGGTCATCGACTTCCCGATCCTGGCCTTCGCGTGGCTGCCCCAGCCGCATCGGTCAACCATTCGATGTACTTCGCGGCACATGTTGTTGCGGTGCGGCCTCGATCCGCCGCATCCGATGGTCATCCTGGCGCTGCGATCGCTGTCCACGTAGGGGTGATGCACGTGGGCGATCACTACGTCTCAGTGGTTAAGGAGCGGGAAGCCGACCAGCCTCCAACCGACGCGACCAGGCAGGTACTCGTAAGGATGCCAGCATGGGGCAAACGCCGGTATATGCCCGCTACTTGAGGCCATCATTGGCGGTACTCGCAATACATCGCGCCACACGTTCAAGCACCTCAAGCAGGAGCCACATCCATGTCACATGCGACTGCACCGGACAGCGGGGCCTTCCCACTCCTCTCCCGTGGCCGGCCCGAGCCGGAACTTCTCCTTACATTCCGGGCCACTTCTCCGAACTCGTTGACAACCTGAGAGCCTTGCTGAGAAATATCGACGCCGATCCCCTCGTCGATCGAACGTTCACCTGGCCAGGTGACTCCTCCGCCGTCCCGCTGCGTCAGGTACTCCACTCACTGGGATCCTGCGGCCTGTTCACCCGGGAGGGCCGTCCGTTGCGTGTGTCGCTCACATCCGAGGCCAAACACGTTCTCGACGACGCCGGCACCACCTACCTCATTGCTGTGCTCCACGCTCATGTCCGCTTCTTCGGCGAAATATTGGAGTCGATCGGCGAAGGTCTGACTTGCGGCGACTTGAACCGCATTGCCAGCGATACATACGGATTGGGTTGGAAGACCCTTGTTCAGGTCCGTCGCCGATTGTATTGGATGCACGCCGCCGGCATGGTCGAATCCTGGACAAACGGCTAGTTCGCCCTGACAGAGGACGGCAGAGCGTTACTTCCCCAGTTGGACCTCATCCGGAGAAGTGACCTCGAGTCGCAGAGGCACGCTGTTCAACTGCCCGCGGAACTTTCAATGCCTCCTCGTCAGCTTGCCGAGCGTCTCAACGAGGTGACCGAGAACGAGCTACAGGGACGCAAGCGAGCGCTGGGATATGTCGCGGGCGGAACAACCATGATGGCCTTCAGTCGCAACATCGATGCCGCGGCTGCCGGTTTGTCCCGAAGAGAGTTCATCCGGGCCTCTGCTGAGCAGTCGCTCAACACCCTCCAGGGCCTTGGCCTCCTAGCGCAGGTAGGGCCAGACCAGTTCGCAGCGACCGAACTTGCCGCGGAATGGCTCGAGTCCGGAGAAGCTGTAGACCTCATCCGCTGCTTGCACCTCAACCTGGCCTTGCTCGGTGAAACCTTGGACACCCTGGAATCCGAAGCCGACTCAGGGACGCTGACCAGGATCCTGGCCGAGAAGTTCCCTTCGTCGCCTCTCACCCGAAAGGACGTGACGGCGCGCGTCGCCCTCTTGGTGGAAACCGGGCTCGCCGTGCGCCTGGGGAAAGTGGCGCGCAGCACCGTACTGGGCAGGGCCCTTGCCCGCTCCGTACCCCTCCAGAAGCACCACGATGCCCACCGGGATCGCTCGTCGGATGAGGAGGAGAACACCGCGACGGAAGCTGGTCGACGCCTTCGCCTGCCCGGACAATTGGCGGCCGAGGTGGTGAGTTCGTCTACGGACAGCGCGCATTACTTGCGGTTCGAGCATGCGCTGGCAGAGGCATTCCGCTATCTCGCGATGGACACCGAGGTGCACAGCGGCTCAGCCAAAACAGACCTGGTCGTCACTCTGTGGCTCTCTCTGACAAATCGGCGACGCATCGCGGTGGAGGCCAAGACAGACGGCGCGGGGCTGGTTACCGATTACGATGTGCAATTTATGCGATTTGAACGAACATCGCATGCGTCACCACGCCGACCACACCCTGCTCATCGGCCCCGGGTTCGACGGCCGGGTGTTCAAGGAGGCCAACAGGGACGATGTGGCGGTGCTGACAGCCAAACAACTCGCCGCGGCGATCGTCCGCCACTCCGAGACCCCTCTCTACCCCCATGAACTTGCCGCTCTGCTGCTCGCAAGCCAAGCCGATGTAATCGAGCGCACCTGGCGCGAGACGGAGCGGCGGACCGAAGCCCTGTCGCTCGTGACCAATGCCATGTGGAAGAGCGCCAACGACCCCGTCGACATTAAATTCGGTGCCGGCGCGCTGGACGTTCGAGATATCTGGCGTGAGACAAAAGCGTCACTGGACACGCCACTCGACAAGAAGGAGATCGAAGAAGCCCTGGCCTTCCTCGGCAGCCCGTGCGTCGCAGGCGTGGTGAAACAGAATGGCGATCACGCCATCTCGGCGCCACCGAGGCTGATCGCTGCGCGCCTCCGGTCTCTGGCTTCGGCGATCGAGGCAAAGGCGGTCGACGCAGACTCGCGTTCGGCCGCCCCGACGCAGGCGATGGCGGCTACCTCCGCTCCCTTGCACAACGACCCCGCAAAGAACAATCCGCCCTCGAAAGACGCCAAACCGGCGCAAGTACGCGCCTGGGCCAAAGCCGAAGGGCGGCCGGTAAACACCCGAGGTCGACTGCCTGAGTCACTGATCAGGGAGTACATGCTCGCGCACGTGAAGTCTCCGAGCTGACCGGCCTCGCCGAGCAGGACGTTGACGAGCAGCGCGCGGTACGCGTTGTCCCCACCCGACCGCGCGGACTTGTGGGCGTGTTCAGCCGGGGCAACGTCGCCGGCGTTTGCGCCCGACGCAGACATCGCCGCCGGAGTTGGTCGACGCCCGCGGGACTACCTCGTGCTCGGTTCCATATGCAACCCGCACGCTACCGATGTGGCCGCGTTCCGCGACCAGCCCATCAAGGACGCCATGAGCAAGCACCAATCCCGAGGCACCTGCCCAGGCAGCATCCGTGTCACCAGGGCCCGATTGCATCCAGACGTCGTATCTAGGCAACGTCCGGGCGCGGTCGCAGGGGGGCCGATCCGCCCTTATGCGGGGATAGGCGGCGGGAACCCGTGCCGTCGCCGCATCCGCGACATGAAGATGGCTCCATGACAGATCCCCACGCGCCGCGTGCTCTCATGAACGGACCCGCCAGATCGACACGACGCGAGCCGATCGCGCGGGCGTGCCGGCGAAGCGCGGCGGCTACGCGCAGGGAGACGGCGACCCAGCTCCTGCTGCTGCGGGTCTTGGGCGCGGTGATCATCAGCCAATCGACTCCTCGCACAGATCCGCAAGCAAACGGATCACGCTCACAACAGCACCGCAACAACCACACCTTTTACGAACCGATCACACCACCCGCTCCGCCGCCGCGGCACGATCGTCGGACACGCCGGGACCCCGTAGGGAACCCAAATGCGCTTCTGAGCATCGTCCTACGACAATCAGGAGTTGTGGACTCTTGCATGATCGGGGCAAAACATGAAGCAACCGACGAACACCCAGCGCTCAGTATGCCAGCATGCGTTGCTGGCGATTGTGAATCCGTATGAGCTGCTCCGGAAGTACGCGTGCCGAGAATGCCAGGCCGTTCTCACCTGCTCATGCGATCAGGAACTCGCCCTCTATGTACTCCCTCATCAGGCCACGCGGGGCGTCGACGCCCAGACCCGCCTTCCCCTCCAGGTCACCGTTCCTTTGGCCCATGGCGTGTGTCACGAGTGCCGCGGCGAGACACCTCCAGCTTTCCCGACGAGACCGCAACGAGGGGCAGCCAGTCTGGTCCACCGGTACTACTGGCGGGAGATCTACAAGCAGGCAAACCATCGTTTCATCGAATGGGCGCGGCAACAGGGGCTGCCGTTGACAGGGCCTGACGGGCAGTCCACAGTGACTGCGCTCGCTCACCAGCACAGGAACGAATTCGAGGCCATAGAGCGAGTAGTTGTCGATGAGATCCGGGACCAGCACGAAAAGGAGCCGAAGTACGACTTCGCCAGAGCCTCAGATGCGGACGTGCTGGCCACCTGCCAGGTGGTTACAGAGAATTTCCCGGCCTGCTACATCACCCCAACCATCGGCCATGTGCAGGTACTACCACTGAATTCGAAGGATCTCCCGTCAGCAGTGAGCGTGGAGGAGTTCGTGGCCCAGCACATGCGTAGAGCCGGACGACAGGTCATGTTCTGCGAGAGCCGACCTTTTCACGCTCTCTACGCCACTTTGATGTGGTTGTGGGTACAGGATCCGGGGGACTCGCGCAACCGGCCCGCTGGATTCGGCGGACGCGACGGGACCGATGCTGGCGAGGACGGCCTAATTTGGACGATACTCCCCGACGACTTCGGAAGTCCCGTCCACGCCAGTCGCCGTGCGGATGAGTTGAAGGAGCACGTCGAGAGCCTTCCATGCACGACGAAGGAGATGTTGTGGCTCTTTGACTACTGGACCCCGTACGCACAGGATTTGCGGCAGTACCTGTGGGCCTATCAGGCCACGGATGTCAAGCGTAGCCGAAGACTCATTGAGATCTTGGGGCCGGAGCAAGTCAAAAGAATCCTTCGGTTCCTCGCAGAAGACTACTGGGGTAGGTATCTGGGCTGGCCTGACCTGGTGTCCTGGCGTGAGAGCGCGTCGGAAATTACCAATGTCGAGTTCACCGAGGTGAAGTCGAGCAGCGACAAACTAAGCGACGATCAACGCGACTGGATCGTGAACAACAGCAAGCTCTTGCAGCTACCTCTCAAAATAGCAAAGGTACACAGGACGCAACGCCTGCTGCGGCCCTAAAGTTCAGAGTTGCGAAACGAACCAACTCGATCGAATCTTGGGGAAACTCAGCAGATGGAGGCCATCGGAGCGTTAGTGCACAACAACGATCGCCCCAGCGGATGATTCTCTCGTAGCGGATTTACGCGCGTTCGCTACGATGTACACCAGGGATGTTGGGGCTGCCGGCGTCCGCGTTGCTTCGCGTTGTCGGCGGCGGTTGAAGTCTGGTTCTGGATCAATTTCCGTGCCAGAGCCACGGAGGGTCACCGGAGCCGCGATCATGAATGGTCGTGGCTGACGATCCCCTGCAAGACCTCTGGGTCCACCAGACCGCCGACGTCGCGGTCAACACCTTGACCATCCGCGCCGACCGCGTGACCGTCCACGCCGCCACGACCAACGACGTCATGCCGCGAGGAGGACGCGTTTGCGCAGGAGGTCGAAGCCGGCGCGGCCGAACATCTGGCGCTTGATCATCTTGATCTTGTTGTTGTGGCCCTCGACCGCGCCGGAGCTGTAGCTCAGGGTCAGGCCGGCGACGACCGCATCGAGGTCCTGCAGGAGACCGTTGGCGAAGCTGCGAAGGGCCGGGACCTGGTCCTGCCGGACGCGTGTGATCCAGTCCTTGAGTTCTCGTCCGCGGCGGTCGTTCATCAGCTCGGCGAAGGCCCTGACGTGCCCGGCGGCGGTGGCGAGTGCCGGGACGCGGGCCAGGATCTCCTTGAGCTGCTGGGCCTCTTCATCGCGCAGGCGGTCGGGCCGGCGGGTGATCCAGCCGGTCACGTCCCTGACAGAGGGCTTGCGTCGGGGCGGGTCCTGATTGGGAAACGACGCGCGGAGTCGGCGGACATACTCGCGGACGATCTGCTCCTGCCCTGGAAAGCCACGCTGCCGGATCTCCTGGAAGAGACGCCGGGCGATCGTGTGGCCCTCGGCGAACCGCTGGTCGAGGTAGGGCTTGTAGGGGTCGAGGATGCTGGTGCGTCCTGTCCAGCGGCCGACGAGCAGTTCGTCGGGGTCCTTCGCGCGGGCCAGTCGGCGGACTGTGCCGCGAGCCAGGTCCAGTCTGCGAGCGACGGCGCGCAGGCTGAACCCGTCGTCCATGAGCGCGTGGACGGCGGCGTGCTGTTCGCGGACCCGGTCGGACAGCCGGCCGGTCCGGCGGGGCTCGGAGTTGACGGACGCCAGGACGACAGCCGGAACCGACTCGGCCGCAGGGGCGGGCTCAGGTAGCAGGGTCCGGTGCTGGAGGACGGTCTTCTCCACCGCGTCGGCGAGGTTCTGCCACAAGTGGAAGCGGTCGGCGACGTGGATCGCGTCCGGGGCGCCGAGCCGGACGGCTTCGGCGTAGGAGGCCGACCGGTCGCGGCAGACGACCTCCACACCCGGGTGGTCGGCGAGCCAGGAGCGGACGGTCTCGACCTTGCGGTCGGGCAGCAGATCGACTGCGCGGCGGGTCTCGATGTCGACCAGGATCGTGGCGTAGACGTGGCCCTTGCGCAGGGCGAACTCGTCGACGCCCAGAACACGCGGCACCGCGTGCGCCGGATCCGGCAGGGCTCGTATCAGCCGCAGGAGCGTGGAACGGCTCACCGGGACCGCGAAGGTTTCCGCCAGGCGGGAGCCGGCTCGGCCGGCCAGGGCCAGGGCGAGCTGTTGGAGCGCGGTCTGTAGGCCCTGGCTCCGCCGTCCGTGACGGAAGGTCAGCCCCGCTGCCTGCTCGACGAATGTGGCCCGGGGGCACGCTCGTTCACGGCAGCGGAACCTGCGGACCCGTAACTCGACCACCACCCGGCGCCCGCCCGCCGCGCGGTCGTCCAACCGCCGTACGTAGCTGCTGTGCACCCGGGTCGAGACAGTTCCGCACGACGGGCATCCCGCCTCGTCGTTGGTCGTGGCGGCGTGGACGGTCACGCGGTCGGCGCGGATGGTCAAGGTGTTGACCGCGACGTCGGCGGTCTGGTGGACCCAGAGGTCTTGCAGGGGATCGTCAGCCACGACCATTCATGATCGCGGCTCCGGTGACCCTCCGTGGCTCTGGCACGGAAATTGATCCAGAACCACCGTTCAGACGACGCCGACACGCGGGTACGCGTATGGACACGCCCGTCCGAGCGGGCCACGAGGATCGACTACAGGGCCGCCCAGGCCGGTTCAAGCCTTGCGCCACAAACTCGTGCGTGCCTCCTGTTATCGCAATCTCTTCCATCAACGGACCTCCCGTGGTGAGGATGTCTTGGAGTGACAGACCTCTTTAGCCTCGATCTTTCGTGACGGGTCGTCAGCTTGCTGACGACCCGTTTCCGTTGTTCGGAGGTGTCGATGCGGTTTTCGGGTGTGGCGGTGGCCCGATTGTCGTGTCGGGTGGGCGCCGGGTTCCACGTCTCCGGAGGTGTGTCGCGGTTCGTCGGGAAGGGGGCTCGGGCGTCAGGTGGGGGCGGCGATCCGGCTGAGTCTGTCGATGCCGTCGAGGACGTGCGCGGTCCAGGGCCGCCGTTCGGGCAGGCGGACCACGATCCGTCTGCCGGTCCGGACCAGGCGGGCGGCGACCGAGAACAGGCGGAAGCGGAGCTTCTTGATCTCCCACCGCCTTGCTTCGCCGGTCAGGGCGAGCATCTGCGTCCAGGCGATCAACTCACCTGCGAGGGAGACGAGTTCGCACCACAGCCGGTTTTGTGCGAGGCCGTGCAGGGGCAGGTTCCGCAGGCCGGTGGCGCGGGCCTGGCGGATGCGGTCCTCCGCGCGGGCGCGCCGGCGGTGGCGGAGTTCGAGGTCCGCGAGCTGCCCGCCGGCGGTGTTCGTGACGAAGCAGACGCAGCGGTTCCCGTCGACGTCGGTGATCCGCAACTGCGCCCCGGGGTGCGGGCGTTCCTTCCGCACGACCCGTCCGCATGCCCTTCGGCCACCCGGACGGGTCGAGCATGTCGGTGACCTCCGCGACCCACGCCCCCTCACGCGGACGGCCCTCGGCGTCGTATGCCGGTGTCCACGCCGCCCTCGGGACACGAAGGATCGCCGCGTGGATCCGATCGGTGATCGTGAACCCGACCGAGTACGACAGCCACCGGCCCGGCCGGGACAGCCACGCGAGGAACTCGTGGGTACCACCGGCGGAATCCGTCCGTATCAGCGTGTTCCGGCCCCGCCTGTGGGGTTTCGGGAGCTGCGCGAGGGCCTGCCGGGTGACCTCGATGTGATCGCTCGCCGTGTTCGACCCGGCGTTCCCGGGCCGTAACAGCACGGCCAGGGGCTCGCCCGTCCCCTCCGGGCCGTGGTCGGCGAATGCCCACAACGGGTGGAAACCGAACGTCTTCTTCCAGGTGGGGCGGGCGCCTTCCTTGTCGGAGTGCGCCGTCACCAGGACGCCGTCGAGGTCGATCGTCAACCGCCCGTCCGCGACCGGCGAGGCGGATCCGGCGAGACTCCAGGCCCGTTCGCGCACGGCGGCACGGACCTCGCGCACGGCGGCACGGACCTCGCGCAGAGCCCGCAGCGCCTTCGGACCGGCCGCGGCCAGGGCGGTGACCAGGCGCGAAACCGTCGGATCAGACGCCACGGGGCCGAACACGTCGGGCTGTTCGCGCAGGACACCAACGTCGGAGAGGCAGTCCCCGCCCACCGCGAGCGTCACCGCGAGATCCAGAACCGTCTTCCCCGGATCGTGCACCGCCCGCGACCGGCGCCATGGCTCAAGCGCCGCCGACAACGCCCGATCCAGTCCGACCACCCGGACCGTCTCGGTCAACAACACCCCACCGGCCACCGAGACGATCCCGGACCCACCGGACTCCAACCGCACACGCGGGTACGACCCGCTATTCTTCGTCACCTGAGGAGTGCTTCTTTCCACGCCACGATTTGGACCTTAGACAAGCCCTATCGTTGCAGGTCAGGAGCACTCCTCGCTTTTCTGACCGCATGTCAGACGCCCCGCTTCGTGAAAGCGCGAGGTTAGGCAGCGCTGGCTGCTCTGCCTACCGGCCTTGACGCCGGAAGTCTCGCGAGGGGCCGGGCAGGACCCTAAGACGTCACCTGCTGAAGGGTGCCAGTCCCTCGTTTCCGGCGACCACCAAGGAGTCGACGAGCATCTGCCACTCGTCCAACTTGCCGAGATCTTCGGCCGTTCTACGAATCTCCTTGAGCCAGCTGTCCAAGAACCACGACTGTTTGACCGTGACACGTCCATCTTGAATGCACAGGTCGGAGACCCAGTGCACGCCGCGGGTGGCCTGCACTTCCGCCGGGAGTTTCCGCAGGATGCCGATGAGCGCGTCGACGGACTTGGCCTCCCCGCGAGCGGCTGGCAGCCAATCGTCGATCGACTCAACGAGGTCTTCAGCGCGGACCCAGTCGATGGGTTCACCGACGACCTCGTTGTGCAGGCCCTGCGTCCACGGAATAGGGTCCGGTAGCAGGGCAGCGGCAGCCCAGTCGCCCCAGTGATGGTCGCGGTAGGGGCTCGGGTCGTCACTCAGGTAGCCAATGGCGTGGCGCAGCAACGATGGCCAGACACCTCGGGCAGCTTCGGCCAGGCGTTCATTCTCTGCACCTGCTGCGGCGAGACCGTGGAGAAAATTCGACATCAGTCCTGCATCTGTGCGAAGGACGTCGAGGTGTTCGAGCACCGGTCCCGCGTCACCGTTCTTCGCGAAGCCTTCGAGCAGGGCCCGTGCGGCGGCGAGGGTGTGCGTCCCACGGTCGTCTGCGGTCCAGCCCTTGTTCTCCTGCGCAACCATGGCACGTCGCTCGATGCTGAGGAACGCGGCGAGGGGTGTGGCTGCGTCGTAGGTGCAACAGTGGTCCGTCGACGCGGCTGCGCCGAGTCCGCGAATGGCTGCATCGAGAACCGCGATGTCGACGGATTCACCCGATAGTTCCTGAAGGCGTTGAGCAACGTCACCGGCAATCCCGACCCTCGACCGCCGCTGGGCGTCTTGGTCCCACGGACCGATTTCTGCGCCACGGGCGGTCTCGAGCAACCAGTTCAACGCGGTCCGATGGATGCAAGGATCGCAGTGGCATGGGGTCGTCCAGACGACATCGCATCCTCGCGCCAGGTACAGCCGAGTCTCCAAGGATGCCTTGCCCGCCATCGCAAGACCGGCCTCGGCAACATCTTCGGTCGAGCCGCCGGCCGCTTCCAGCAGGGCGGCCAGTGCCGATGTGAGGAATGCCGGCAGAGCTTGGGCCACTGCTCGGTCGGCACCAAGGTCGAAGTACTGGCCCTCGTGCAGTTGGTCCTCGGCGTCCTGGAACGACAATGCGATGCCGATGACGAGCTCGGTTGCGAAGTGCGCTTCGTTGCCCAGCGCCTCCATATCGCTGGCGGCGGCTCGTCCGACCGCTGCTCGGACGACATGAGCGACGACGTCCACAGGCCGGGCCGGCATCAGGTCTCCATCGGACTCGAGCAAGGCCCGGCCTGCCGCCAGGTCCGCGGCGATCTCCTCCGACGAGGGCGGTATGTACTCGGCGTCGTGTTTGGCCGAACCCCAGTACCGATTCTGCAGCCGCAAGCCGATCTGCACGACCTCCTGGTGAGCCGCGTGCGCCTCTTGTGCGGCTTGCACGTCGAGCGGCGGTTCGACCTCGATGTAGAACGCATCGCCATGCTGCTTGATTCGGTACCGATCCGAGTCCAGGCTGGCGCCCCAGTTCTTCGTAAGCACCTGGCTGATACCGAGCCGATCGCCGTTCTCGACAAGTTTGTCGGCGACCTTCTTCAAAGCCTCGGCACGCTCCTGCCCACCGTGCGTCAGCAGCCACATGGCTACCTCACGCGGTGTCCACTCGCGACGTTCGAGGTTCGCGAGACCTTCGGTTGTTGCACGCAGGCTGCTGTACTCACTCGTCTTGCGGCCGAACTCCAACTTCCATACGGCCGGTTCGGCGAGGAACAGGTCGAGCTCGGTATCGACGTTTTCGATGTGGCGCACGAGCAGACCGAACAGCATCGCCGGAATGGCCAAGTTCTCGCAGCCGTCCAGGAGGACCTCGACGAGGTTCCTCGGCGACGCGCCTTGGCTCAACCATGTGTCGGCGACGCGTTCCATTGCCTGGAGCGCGCTCATCGCCGAGTATGGGCCGACCGACGTGCCCCGGTACCAGCTCCACACGTGGCTGTCGCCGACGTACAAGCGGGCCATGCCGTCAAGGTTCAGGACCGCACCGCGGTCTTCACGCTCTCCGTTCTCTGTCTCGCGATCAGCGTTATCGTCCCGGGCGCGGGCGGGCCCAGCCCACACGTCAGGTGAGTTGAGCCGCGACAGCGTGGCTACGCGCGCCCGCGCACCGCTGTTCAGGATGTTGTTCAACACTCGCACCGAGGTCCGCAACGGCGCTGTGTGGAACAGCTGCCAGAACCCACCGAAGTAGTACCGGAAGAACGGTACTCCGATGCCCGTCCACCGGCCCTGATGCCTGCGGACACCCTCATCTCGGTGCCAGCTTGGCTCGTCGTCGATGTAGTAGGCCGACATCAACGTCGCCAATAGTTCCGGGTCCTTCTGCGCCAAGGCTCGGGCGCTCAATGGCGAGTCAGCAGCCGGAGCCAGGAACGCCGGTGCGTCGTCCGCGATGGCCCGAAGGCATGCTTCGACGGCATCGTCGATGTCCGGTCCGAGCAGCGCCAACGTTTCGACGTACTCTTCCTTGGTCAGGTGGTAATCCAGCTTGCGTCGACGACGCTGCGACGTCTGCCCGGGCAGTTCGTTCCCGCTGGCTTCGCGTTGAGGGAGCGAGTTCCAGTAGGCAAGGAGGCGGTCCCGCAGCAGGATTCGTAGTTCGTTGCCGGTCGGCACGTCCTCCCGGGACAGGGCTTGTAGCCAGTCCGCGAGCAGCTCGAACGACTCCTTCGAGACGTCCCAGGGCTTTTCGTCATCGAGGAGAACCTGCACAACGGGGTTCGAGATCAAACGGTCGACCAGCCCGTTGACCTTGTGCCTCTGCTGCACAACTCGAACCACGTCGCCGAGCGCCAGGCCGGCCGACTGGTCCGTGAAAGCTGATTTCAGGCATTCGTACGCGAATGGCGCGTCCAGGACCGCCTCCACCGGGGCGTCGCTCCACCGTGGTCCGTGCGCTGTCGCGAACGCCTCGAATTGCGAGAGCAGTTCGATGAACTTCCGAACGGGTCGGACGTCCGGTGCCTTCAGCAGTCCCTTGCACGCAAGAGTGGCGGCCGACAGCGCCCACCGGGGTTCCCCGATTGCCTCCAATACCTCGGTCGGGCTCGGGCCGCGGACGAGAAGGATGGCGGTCGCGTACCGTCGGACTTCGTCGTGTGCGAACTCCGGCTGGTCTCGATACGGGCTCGCGGGCGCGAGCAGATGGTCCCGGCGCAGCACATCGACCGCTGCAGCGTCGACGCCTGCGCCGGGTCGACGGTCCTCGGGCAGTTTCATCGTCGCCGCAGCCACCGCGAGTAATGTCCGTTCGCGTGCCTCCGCCGATCCGACACCGGGGCGCCCGTCGCCCCGAACAACCCTGCTCCACACCAGTTGAAGGCACTCCCACTCACCCAGTGAGCTATCTGGCTCCGACCCGGTCCGAGCCAAAAGGTCCAGCACAACGGGCCTGCGCAGCAGCGAGTTCGCGGGCAGGTCTCGCAGGACCGCACGCAGAAGCGGAAAGTGGTCCGAGACGGCCGAGATGTCCTCATCACCCAACGGCTCCATCGCGAAAGAGGAAATGGGCCTGGCGAACCCCATCTCCACCTGCTCCCGCACGAAACCCGATGCCACGTCAGATGTCACCGCTACGAGCCCAATGCCCGCCGCAGCCGCCGCCAGCACCAGATCACTCAACAGGCCGGCAGACCGCTCCAGAGCAGCATCAGCCGCGTCAATGACCAAAAGCCGAGCAGGTGCCGAAAGCTCCGCGAGTGCATCCTCCATCGACATACCGAGCGCAGCACGCAGCTCCAAGCTCGACTGCGGCAGGCCGCGGAAGTTCACCACCACTGCCTGGAACCCGGCGGGGTCTGCGGCTTCAAACTCTGCGATGGCCGACAGCGTCGACGCGCTCTTACCGATGCCTGACTCGCCGGATACCAACAGAGCCGAAGCGTGGGTACCGGCCTCGCGCAGGGCCTCTGCGAGTTGCTCGCGGCGGGCGGCGAACGAGATCTTGACCGGCCCGCCGGATGACTCATCACCGATAGTGGTCCGCACAGCGGCAACGGCCAACTTGCGTTGTTCAGCAAGTACCGACCACGCGTGCCGACTTCGAGTCGCGGCCGAGTCCAAGACCACGTGAATGTCACGGCGAAGCACCTTGAGGTCCACCACGGCGCCGGTCGCGTCGTAGCGGGTTGCCTCGACCTCGAGCCGGTCCCGGACCACCACGCCGTCGGCGGTAGCCGAAGCCACTCCGTCCAGCGACGTCGCGACCGCCGCGCGGTCGCCTTCGCCCGGGCTCTGAACCGCGAATCCGAGGATGTGCAGCCGGCCAAGGAGCCGCCACGCCAGCCGCAGGACCTCTTCCGGCGTTGTGTCGTCTTCGACGACCTTCTCGACCATCTTCAGAAGATGCTCGTGTCGCTCACGCACCGGCTTCGACCAGCGGCCATCGACGTTCATGGACGCTTGGAACGACTCCGGGTCGGCATGAGCACGCGCGATGCAGCAGAGCGTTGCGAGCTGCTCCCACTGATTGGACCAACCGGCGGTCGCGACGGCAACCCGGTGGGTGTCGGTGTCGAACTTCTCGACCTCGGCGAGCAGTGATCCGACGAGCTTCACCGTCTCGTCATGGCTCTGGACGAAGTTCGGCGTTGCTCGACATGCAACGGCAAGGATGACCTTGGCTGCCTCATCGCCGCACTCAACCAGAAGGTCATCCACCGGGTGCACCGGCCCGGTTTGGAACGACACCCTCCGGACCGGCAGTTCGGCTGCCTCCGCCCGTCGTTCGCCGGTCAACATGCCGGCGAGATAGACGGTCGCGACACGGTGTCCGAACGAAACGCCGCCACCGCCGGTCGCGTAGGTGCTCGAACCTCGCTCAGATTCACCGGCCGCGACGGTGGCGAACCCGGCGGCCGCGTCCTGGGGAGCAGCCGTGGGTGCAGATGTTGTCTCACCTTCGGACCGAGCGGCAGCGTCCGGCGCAACGGGCTCGTTCATGTGCTCCTCGGGGGCATCGTGCTATCAGTGGCCGCGCGGCTCACCGTAGCGGTGCGTTGAGAACCATGCGGTCCTGGTCGTTACCTTCATGGGACAACGCCTCGGTGTCGAGGCTGCCTTCCTCCACCCCTCGACGGGCTGTGGGGCGCTATGGACATCCAAGCCACTCACTCTGCCAGCGTCGGCCGATGGAGTTCCGCTTTCCCGCCTCAACCTGCATAACTATGCCGCGCCGTCACCTCGATCACGATTCTTGCCAGCGAGGTATTCCCTGACCAGTCGTCCCAGTACGTCGCCCTCATGGACACGCTCGTTGAAGACGGCTCGCCGGAAGGCGCCGTACTCCTCACCCTCCAGGAACGCTGTCATCCACATCGCCTTCGGGTGGTGGTAGCCACAGCACATCAGACGGGTACAGACCCTTCGAGACCTGCCGAGCTTGGGCGTTCGCCACGGATGGTGCGGGTAGCCCCGCAACTCCTCCTTGCAGCGTCCATGAATGTCGGACAGTTCAGTCTTGTTCCGATGACGCTCGCTTCCGTAGTGCAACCGGAACCACTCACGGCGATCCGTGTCTGCTATCTCCCGCTGCACGCGCTCTACGCGCCTCGTGATGCCGGCGTAGACCTCGGGACGCATGGCCCTCGTTGCGAAGCCTGCCTTCGGATATCTGTGGTGCAGGTCCAGGTTCGCCACCCAGCTCTTCGCAGTGCGGCCCTTCTTCCAGCGATTGCAGTCACAGGCCGGAACGAAGTTCCACCAGATGTCCGGCCCTCCGTCTGTGATGGGCTTCTCGTGGTCGAGTGTCGTAGCAGCCGACCGGCCGCAGTAGGTACAGAGTCCGCGCTGGGCTGTCAGAACCATGAGCCATTGCCAGGTCTTCTGCCTGCCTCGCTCGCCCCGACGAATCTTGTCCACCGCACACCTTTCTCTGATTCAGCCGCGCGCGGGGATTGTATGAGGAGGGGCTGACATCGGTGCGTTCTCCCAAGGCCGGGTAATTGACCTTTTAGCTGGCCGCGCAGAGGGAGTTGACGGACGCCGGTGGTGGGCAGCGGAACTCGTTGGTACAGGAAGTTGCTCAAGGCTGCTTGTCCCGCGAGGAGTTGCATTGCCCGTTCATCGTGTCCGGCGTCCTGTCCTGACGAACAACACTCTTTCGGTCACTGGGGCCGTAGGCCGGTCCGCGCCCGGTATCTGGGAGAGTCGACGGCGATCATCCCGTTCGCGTTCGTTAACGCGGCCCCTGCCGGAGACAAGGTCCGTGGAGCGGCGGCTGGCTGACCTCTCGGATCAGAATTCACTTCCTGGGCGAAGTGCACCCCGTACTTCCGATCGGCTACCGGCTTGCCTGGAGCAAATTAGCCGGCGGCCTATCCGGGGTGCCGGTCGTCCGTCCGACCGCGAACGGCGTACGCGACCTGCGTCGAAGACTCGTTGGCGCAACGGTGCGGGCGTTGTTCAAAGGGACACCGACCGGGTCTGGCCTGCCCCGGAAGCGACCCGATCCCAAGGGCCGGGTCGCACCGTTGATGGCGAGGCCCCGGTCCGGTGAATGCCCGGCCATGGGCCAAAGTTCGGAGTGAACACCGGGGTGGCACCCGACAGTGAACCCCAGGGCATTGCACACCGGCGCGACGAGATGCCGAAACGAGGTCCCGCACGGCGCCCTGCGCTCCCATCTTGTTGCAGCACACGGTGTGCACCCCAAGCCGGATCGGCGGCCAGCCCTCGGTGCTCGAGCCAGTCTTGCCGACGCCGCTGTCCTGCCGTTCAGATCTATCGGCCACAACTGACGAGCGCTCGGAGTTCACCCCGCACACTCGACCCGGTCGCGGCAGCCCGAATACCCCATACCCAGATGCGAATGCCGTCTGTTGGATTGGCGGCTCCGCCGACGAACGGGGACACTCGTTATGTACGCCGAGTCCGCCTGGTTTGGGGACCACGTGGGGACCACACGCCATGCACGAAAGCACACGAACCTTGCCGAACGGCACGGTAGTTCGTGCGCGTACAGGCCCCTGACCTGCAAAAACCTTTGACCTGCCCAACTGGGGGTCAAGGGGTCGCAGGTTCAAATCCTGTCGTCCCGACGGTGTTCAAGAGGCGCTGACAAGGGCAAAAGCCCAGGTCAGCGCCTTTTGCAGGTTTAGACCACTAGACAGACTGGCGAAGCGTTTCCGGGGCGACGTGGACCAGCCGTGGACCAAATACAGCCGAGGGAGCCCTCTCGGTCGGATTCCAGGGCAGAAGAATTGGCTGTTTAGTCGGATTTGCTGCTCGATTCCGACACGCTTCGGCAGACATTCATCACCCTGTGCTGTCGAAGAGGTGCTTCTCCGTAGGCCATTTGACCGCCAGTCAAGTGCGCTACAACCGCAGTCGGCGGCAGATCGGCATCGGGCAGGGTCCCGCGATGCCCCGTGCCTGACGCTCCGGACCGCCGGATCAGCATCAGCACCTGCAACGCCATGAGCTGTGGCATCCCTTGCATGGCCGCCCAGCCCCCTTGGGGGCAATCGCAACGGCGTTGATACGTCAGGTCATTCGCGTGCTGACGCAGCAAACGAGATGGTCTGTCGCCGAGGCGGGTCGCGTACCGGAGGACCTACCCCAGCAAACGCGCGTCCTACCGCAACGTGTCGATACAGCGGCCCGTTCTCCTCCCACGGGGGACACTCCAGACCCGTTTGCCGGGGCCGTCCGATCGGTCCTGCACCCGGACGCAGGGAGTCGCAAGCAGCCGGCATCTGGCAGCTGCCGGGCCCAAACGACCGGCCGATCCTCTGAGTTGTCCCCGATCCGGAGCGTCCCCGTCTCCACATGCAGGGACGGGGACGCTGCGGAGCCATCGCAGGTCACAATCGAGCAGCTCAGGCGCACGAGTCCATGCGCGCAGTCACCGACTACAGGTCGTCCTGCTCCGTTCGCGAGTTTGAACCAGGTACCTGCGATGCCTTGCCCAACATGCCCTGCGTCTCTCCAGTGGCGGCCGAAATCGTGATCTGCAGGCCAACCATCTGGAGATTGTTCTGGTTCGACTTCACAGGGTCGACGAGCGAAGCCACCTCACGCAACAGGTGCCAGACCTGCTCCCGCTTCGCGGGGTCGGTCACCGACGCCAGAGGGATGCTGATGACCGTGGTCTCGAACGACGGCTCGGTCACCCTGCCAGCCTGAACCGGAACCGCAGGGCTTCCAGGAGTTGGCGAACCGCACCCACTGATTCGCTCGGGGACCGCCGCAGAAGCAGCGCGACTATGAGCAGCGTCGGCTTCTTCCCCACTCCGTTGCTCCGGCGGCGCCAGGAGCACCCGTGGCCGAAGCTGCTGCTGCAGAGTTGCAGATTGGATCTGCGCCGCGGTCGCAGGCCGAATCTCTACGCCGTCGCTATCCGTGAGCATCCATTCATCGGAGGTGGCCAGCTTGAACAGTGCGAGACGCATCTCCTCGTCGGTTTGGATCAGCGGCCAGGTCGGATCGCTGTATGGATGCGCGAACAGTTCCTTGGGGGTCAGGTCGCGCCCATACTGACCCGATGTGATGAGCTGCGCCACATACTCGGCAGAGAGCTGGTTCGTCTGGACAGCTCGGCCGTCTGTTACGAGAGCAGCCCATACATAACGGCCAGAGAGCGACGTCTGCGGCTCCGGCAGTGTCTTGTACTGCACTGCCAGCCCACTGTCAGTGCGCAACACAAACGCATAGTGCTGAAACGCCCAAGCGACAGCCTCATCAAGCTTCCTACCCGCTTGGTCACGGCGCTCGCGTGCTGCGCCCAGTTCTTCGCTGTCCTCGGCCAGTTGAGCAACAACCTGATTCCAGGCCAGGTAGTCGCGGGCAAAAGCCTTAGCACGGTCCCGTCGCTGGGTGGTGGCCACAGCCATCACCATCGAGGCTGCGAAGGTGCTGGGCAGGCCCGCAGAAATGCCGTACGCGACATCGATGTCAGCGCGAGTTGCCTGGTCTCTACCATTGAGCAGCGTCCAGCGACGCGGGTCGAGTACAACGAGCCTGGTCTGCTGAGAATCCAGTCCAGCAAACGCGGCGGCGGCAGAGACTTCGTACTCGTGACGAGCCAACTTGTGAAGAGCGCTGAAGCTGTGCTTCTCCGCCAGTGCTTGCGCACGTACCCACACCGTGTCGACTGACTCTTCGCCGCTGACCATTGACAGAGCATTCGCGTGGTACATGTTCAGCGTCTGCTTGATGGACAGGTAGAAACGCTCAGGTCCCCTGCCTGGCCGACTCCGCTCAAGGGCGCCAAGTCCTCCCTCAGCCGGGCTCGCTACCAGGGCGTTGAACACCTCTTCGGCGGCGGAGTAGTCCACACCAGGTCCCGCAACCGCGGCCAGCAGTTCGGCCTTGGTAGCCCCTCGAACGGCGCGAGGACGAGGCACCAGGCTGTAAGCGAGGCAGGCGGTGCCCATCCGCAACGCCGGCACAGGCTGTCCGGCGTCCACTCCACTAGCCTTCAGGGCAGCATCGAGAACGAACGCCGTACCACCGCCAGCGCCAGTGTTCACGATGTCAGTGGTTGCTACAGCTCGGTAGCCCTGAATGGCACGATCGTTCCCCGCAAGGACGCCACTTGAGAGAAGTGCCTCCAGTGCGCTGGTGTGCAACGGTATGTCGCCCACACCGATGAGCGCGGGAGCCCAACGTCCCGCCTTGTGTTCGTCACTCCAGAAGAGGGCAGTACGAGCAAAGATTGAGACAGTTGAGCGCACCCGCTGGAAGGCTTGGACGACGGTCCACTCCTTGCTCACCAGGGCAAACAGATCCGGGTGGAACGGATATGTTTCTGCAACGCGCTCCGATAGTCCGACCAACGTACGCTTGCTGCCTAGCGGCATGTATACCTGATCCTTCCACGCCCCCTGATGACCGGCAGCCGTGAACGCGGAAGCTACGGAAATCGCGGCATCATCAGTTTTAGCCTGAGTAAACAAGCGGCGACGAATGATCTGCGCAAAATCGGAAGGTTCGGTTACCGTTACCGTCTCCCCGTTCCGCTGCAAGCGTGGACTGAGGTAATCGCGAAAAGCCACGGCTGCCGGATGATAGCCACTCTGGTCTTCCTCGCTCCTAATCATGACGATCACAAGAGCAACGCCGGCCTGGTCATCCACGGCATCAGTCAGCGCATTCAGAAATGCTTGCTCGCCAGGCATTCCACCTATGGCGCTCTCATCGGTGAGCGCCATCGCATAGTCCATGAGTTCGTCAACGAGAACCAGAACCGGGCGATCAACCTCAGCAAATGCAGCCTGCAAGGTCACCTTATTCGCACCGAGACCACTGTAATGCTGATAACGATCCATCCTGTTCTGGCTATCCGCGAACAGAAGCCAGAGAAAACGGCCAAAAAGATCCGTAGCGGGACCGAAGCGAGGATCTATCTTGCCGGGTGACATCCCATCGCAGGTCAAAATGACCGGAAGAACTCGCGACAGGTCAACGGCGTGCTGCCTTGCGCCAGCTTCTGCACTCACCGCCAGCCCCAGCTCGGCAGCGAAGAACGCATCCGGGCGACTGATCATGTGCCAGATCCCTACCAGAGCATGGCTCTTACCACCACCCATCCCCTGGTCGAGATGAAAGCACGCCTGGGTATCGAGATGGCTCACACCGAGCCGGCGGGCTACACGGCCGAGGAACCCGACGAGTTTTGGCGTCGGCTGAGTGATGTCCGTGTAATAGCCGCAATCTGCGTACGGAACAGGTACGGTCTGGTAGACCGCTTTGGCCAGGCTCATCTGAAGCTCACCCACCGATCCTTCGGTCTGGCGAACTTCATCCCTCAGCGTCAGAACGTCAGCCCAATGAGCGACGGGAGGTGTGGTCACGGTCACGTCATCTCCTAAAAGAGGCTGGTCTGGTTGCGAGGATGTGGCACAACGGCTGCTGCGGTGGGCATGACAGCGGCAGACGCCTGCACAGTGCCGCGATTGCGTTTGATAGCGGCCAGGGCAACCGCAACGGGGTCCGAACCGGGAAGCTTGGCGGCGACCCAGTCCACGACCGCCCACAGATGAGCGTCGGTCGGCGACAGCTCTGCCTCAGCGATGACCGCTGCGACTGCCTCAGTTCCTGACGACCACTGGGCCGCCATCGCACGGATCACCTCGTAGACACTCGAAGAGAGTGTGACCTTCTCGGGGGCGTCATGGCGCAGCCTGTATCCCGCCTTGGTCTCCAGGAGAATCGGACCACGCAAATCCTCAAGGCGGAGATCATCCGACTGAGCGAAAAACCGAGCTTCCCCCTTCGGCACGTCTGCGCGGCCGTAGAGCTCGTGCCAAAAGACCGCGAGTCGTGTGTGCGGATCGAACGTCTCCAAGGGCAGCTCATCGAGTCGCAGAGCGACTGCATCTCGAACTGCACGACGCGCCAGAGTCATGTAGTGCTCAAGCGGAACCTGCTCGCCACTCGGAGTGATGACACGCTCATAGCGACCCACGATCGCGAGCGCCGCACCGTACGACGCCATGAGCTGGTCTTCCAACGCAAGGCCGTCAGTGTCCCATCCACGACAACGGGCCTTGACATCCGCAACGACGTCCGCGTCCACCTGAGCGGCGATTCCGATCGATCGGCGACTGGGGGTGACACGTGCACCGATGGACACAGTGACGGAAATTGTGGCCACACCCGTGACCGCGGTTTCAGTCCGCGAAGGCCACGAAGACGTTACGACGAACCCGGCATCTGTCAGCGCGGTGAGCAATCTCTTCCACGCCTCCGGATCCGAGTGGCCGAAGATCACCGTCAGATGTCCGTCAGACTTAAGGACACGTCGTGCCTCAGTAAACGACCTGGCCAGCATGGCCTCGTAACGCTCTTCGCTCGACCTATGGTCGCCAGCCCCCTTGGCCCCCCGTCCCTTCACGATGATCTCTTCGGTCTTGTCCTGCAGGCCATCAGGGCCGTCGGCACTTCCGGAAAACAGTTCCGGCATAGCAGTTCCCAAGGCGCGCTTGAACCACACGTAGAAGAGATCCGAAGAATCCGCGTACGCAATCATGTCGTAATAGGGAGGATCACAAACGAGGGCATCCATAGTCCCGTCCCGATACGGCAGCGCCACAGCTGATGCCCGCCGAAACCTTCCTGGGCGACCGGACACATCCGTCTCATCGAGGATCTTCTTGAGCGCGTTAATCAAGCTGGTCGACACTGAGGTCCACGTACCAGGGCCTTCCCCTGGACCAGCCTCGATGTAGTCAAATTGATGCTTGATGACGGATTGAGAAGAGAAAATATGGTCGATCTGCACGCGGTTCTGCTCGGATCCATTAGCCCGCCCATGCGCCCTAGAGCTTGCGCCTCTGGTGCCGTGTTTTACTTGCCGCATGATATTGCTTGCCGCATAACCGGCAAGAGCAGCGGCATAGTCTGCCGAAACACTCTCAGACAATTCGGCGTGAAGCTCCGAGATGACACGCGCCGTGGTAGCAAATAGCACGGCTTGACGACTGTTCATGAGTGAGCCATAAGTCAGGTAACCGTAGCCACTGCCTCGTACATTATCCCTGTTCCCCACAGGGATCCGCTCATCAGGAATGGCGCTCAGATTCGAAATCTTCTCAAGATCAGCAGACTCAGCCAGCCGCGCGGCCTCCACCTCATCGGCTCTCGGCGCGCGAAAGATCTTTTGATTGCTGCCGGGGTCTACTTCCCCGACAGCGAGCATCACATCTGCATATTGCCCAGCGAATCCCTTCGCCTTGACAACATCGAGCGTATGGGTTTGTCCGCAAGTCGAGAATGGGCAGCGCGCTGACTTCCCACGCTTTCCTTCAGGTGAACTAAATGGTGGGTTCTGGGCGGCCTGCCCTGGATGGATCTCGACTCTCCACGTATCCCCGTCGGCGACAAGGCGCATGGCTTGCCCGACGTCCCCTGTTCGCGTATAGGGGTGACGCAGCGTCATAGTGCCGAGAAGCGGAAACCGCCGACGGCAACCGTCACAAGGAATGGTGACCGCCCACAGGTAAGCCCATGGCAACGCGCCGCCCGAGTTGGGATTGCGGGGATAGTACCGCGCTACACGGGCTTCGACCCGCTTCCCTACTTCAGCGAGCACCGCATGTACATCAACGAGCAATCGAGGCCCGTCGTCAGGCACCACAAGGCCGTCGATCGCGAGCAGAGTAGCTTCGAGCTCACGAGTACCCCCAGCCTCCTCAGGAGCGAGTCGTCCTTGGGATGACGAGACACCAAAGGGAAGTGGCGGCTCATTCGACCAATCTACGAGCGGAAACTCGGCTAGGAGCCGGCCCGCAAGGGTGGCCACGGGAGAGAGATCTGTACCCACAGCGGTCGCACCCAATCGAGCGGCCTCGAGCGGGATAATTCCACGCCCAGAAAACATGTCCAGCACCACGGGAGCTTTGCCTGGATACTGAGCTTCGATCCGTTCTCGCAAGCGCGACATCGCACCCACATCGCCAACCTTTACACTGAGTCTGATATCAGTGCGGTTTTCGGGTGTATCCGGCAACAACGCGCAGGCAACTGCAGCACGGGCTTGTGCAATTGGTCGCGACGCGAACCAGGTGAACAGCGCCTTCTCGCTGCGGCCGGAACCGGCTGGCGTTGTCACGGCCGCGTCGACCTCGGCGCACGGGAACCACGTGTCAATCAGACGTGCCGTCGAATCTGGTTGCGAACCTGCGGGCCCCTTCATGGCAGCACGATCGGTGTCCATCGCTGCGTTCACGGCAGATCCGGCAGTCACTACTGGTCTCCAATCAGTCTGTTGAGCTCAGAGAGTGGGATCTGGAAGCGTTCGACTCGCCGATGCCCGCTCAAGGCGGCGGCGGGATCCTGCTGCCGCAGGGCGACGAATGGACTAGCCGCACAATTGATGACGACGTAGAGCCAGTACGCATCCGTACGCTGTTGAGCCTGCGCCCACTCGTTCTGTTCGAGCCAAATGGCCCGTAGGGGACCGCTCTGCCCCTTCACCTCGATGAGCCTTTGCTCTCGGGTTGCCCGGTGGCGGGCGTAAAGGTCATAACCCACCCCGGAGCTCTGCCGATCATCGACGTCATATCCCAGACGTTCGAGCTCGGTGACCACGGTGGTAATTGCCACCTGTTCTGCATCCGGGTCGTACCCCAACGTCTCGACCCGCGCTCCGCCCGTCACGCTCACCCATCCGACAAGTCGCACGGAGCTAGCCGTAACGCCAGCGATGTCCTCAAGGACAGCTTCCCGCGACGACTTCGCCACAGCGAACTGTTCGAGCAGGGCGCGCCGCTCGTCGAGCGGCCGGTCTGCAATGGACTCTTCGAACCGGTATTGGGTGGCATCCAGCTGCGATCGGGCGGCAGCTATCCAGGCCCGGCGCTCGTCTACGAGGGCTGTAACCTGGCTCCGCAGGGTTTCGCGGGCTGCTTCATGAGCATCGTGGCGAACCGCAGGCGGTAGCGAGTCAGCGCCCTCCGCCGCCGAGTCCTCGAGGGCTGGTGCGCGCAACTTCATGAGAGAGTCCCACGCCACGGGTATCGCCTGCCCGAGGGAACACCGGATGAGCAACGGAGCCTTGCGAATGATCCTGGTACGACCGTTGTGCACCTGAATGTCCGCATCAAAAAGGGTCAGTACGTACGAAGTCAGCGAACCACTGTCGACCAGAGTCGATCCGCGGACCAGGTCCGCTTCGCCGAGGGCCAGCGCGTGTGCCACGAGCTCCTGAAAGGGCTCCTCAGTAGGACCGAGCACGATCACGTTGTCGAGGCCAGCAGCACCGTCGTTGATCGCCTGCCGTACGGAGTCACCGGCCGCAGCCACATAGGCGTGCCACATGCTGCCCAACGCCTTGGGTAATGGTGCGAGGGTCGCAGCAACTTCCCGAATACCCTTGGCGGGACCGGGACCTACTCGCCAACGTTCGGTGCGGGCAATCTGCTCGACCATCGCTTCGACAATGATCGGGTTAATAGCCTCGAGCCGGTCTGCTGCAAACCTCTCCAGGGCTTCGGAGACGTTGGCTGGTGTGGCCAGGCTCCGCTCCTCGGCAACGAGTGCCTGGGCCGAAGCGATTAGCGTCTGCGTGTCAGGAACGACGACTTCTCGCCCCGCTTGAGCATCCAGCATTGCTTTACCCCAGTCGAAACCGGCGCGATCGGCCGTGGCATCCAGTAGGTCGTAGACCTTACCTTCGAGAGATTTTCCTGCGTTCTCAAGGTTGGTCAGCATCACCTGCTGGACTCGCCCCTCTCTCGTGTGCGGAGCGACCAAGTGATAAACGTAAACGGGATTCTCTTGTCCGATTCGGTGTAGTCGACCCATCCGCTGCTCAAGGCGCACCATAGACCAAGGCAGGTCCCAGTCAACCATCACGTGAGCGGACTGGAGGTCGATCCCCTCGCCGCCAGCATCGGTGGATACCAGGACTTGGAACTCACCCGCCAGAAAATCCTCCTGCAGCGCATCGCGAGTTATATGGTCGACGGACCCCTCGAGGACTCGCGAGCTGAACCCCGTCTCCTCGAAGCGCGCCTGGAGCCATCGCGCAGTATCAGAGAACTCGCTGAAAACCAGGAGTTGGCCCTCTCCTTGGCGAAGACCATGACGCTCCATTAATTGCATCAGAAGAGACCATTTCGCTGGCGCTTGAGCAACCTCGGCCCGAGTCAACGTTTCGAGGAGTGATGCAACTTTTGCGAGCTCATGAGGCTTGTCCTTGGTTCGCGCGGCCACGAGGGCCGTCTCTGCTCGCGCCCAAGCTTCGTCATCATCCGCCGCGGCACCAAGGCCGTGCAGCGTGATCAGCCCTTCCGGAGGGACCGGGTGGGTGCGCTCATGGGCAGCGCCCATGAGGGCGGCCTGGCGACGACGCAACGTCGCAGCAGCCGCGGACAGGGACGATGCGGCCCGTTTACCGTAGATCGAGCGTGCCAGCGTGGCAGAGTCCGCGTAGAAGGTCTCCACGTAGTCCATCACCGCGTCATACACGGCTGACTCATATGGGTTCAGATCCACCGAAATCGTTTCGGAGAATCGCTGTTTGAACAGCTTCGACCCGTCATGTCCGACAAGATCTTCCTTCATACGACGCAGGAACGACAGCTTCGAGGGAACGAGTGCCGTCTCGTAGTCGGTCTTGCGCGGATCCCAGGGATATAACGTGGGATCCAGCAAGTTCATCAAACCGCGAAAGTAGTGCTCTTTGCCGCGATGCGGCGTGGCCGTCATGAGCAGCAAGTGGTGGGAGCAGTCGCCTACTTGGCGTGCCGCAGCAAGAAACTGGCTCGTCGGCGTTAGGCGGTGGGCCTCATCGAAGATGGCGAGCGACCAAGAGCTGTGCGAGCCGGCCACTTTCCGACGAACCTCACCATTGTGGGTGAAGAGGTCCAGCGAGACGAGCCAAGTGTCGTAGCGGGGGTCCAGATCGGCCGGGTCTGCGGCTATCGCTGCAGTAATGCGCTTGGCCGTCACTCCGAAGAGACGCTGAAGGTCTCGCTCCCACTTCGTAACAAGGTGCGCAGGAACAATGATCACCGCTCGGCCCTGGATAAGGCCGACGCGGCGCCCCTCAGTTAGGTACATGCCAGCCATGATCGTCTTGCCGGTCCCAGGCTCGTCTCCGAGTAGAAACCGGAGGCGCGGCTGAGTGAGCATATGCCCATGTACAGCTTCATCCTGGTGAGCGAACGGCTTCAAGGGGCGAGTTGCTAGCACCGCAGAGCGAATACGCGGCACGGCGTGCTGCATCCAGCGGCCCCATAAACCAGTCAGCGCCCTGTCCGGGTCGCCACCACGATCGTTGACGGGAACGAGACCGGCTTCGAGTTGGGCAGTGGTCAGCAGAATGCGCTGAGGGGCTCCAACTCCATCAACCACGAACAGCTCAATGGTGCCGTCACCGGCGTGGTCGGCATCGCGCACGGTAACCAGTGCGCCGTCCACGCGCACCTGCCGGCCCTTCTCGGGTAATGCGACTGTCACGGTCCCCCCCAAGCCCCGTCTGAGCGTCAGGCCACCACGTTCAGCGACCTATCCCCCACGACGAGCGCCCTGACCAGGGAGAGCTTAACGGCGAGTGCCGGGCTGTGTACCCGTTCCGCTCAGGCTTGATCTCAAGGATGTATCGACTCGTCCGCATTGTTCATAGATAACGATCACTCCGATGTGTGGGGCGATGGGTCGCTGCACGACGCTCCCTCGGTGAAGGCGCCTTCGGGGCGGGCGGGTCGGAACCCAGGCACCGCCTGGCACCCCTTGCCTGCGGCAAGGTGTCCTCCGCGCCGCTGGCCCGGGGCACCTGCTCATGCTCTCGCTAGGTCCTGGGTCCACCGCAAAGCGGCCCGCGGGTTATTCCCTAAACCTGCCCGTCCTGGTGACGCACACCACCACAGAACACCCCGAGGGCTTGAGCAGGGCGTGGACCGATTGGTGGGCGCGGGAGAGGAGGACATCGTGCGGGCCACAGAGGAGGAACTCGCGCGGGAGAGGCAGGGACGCGATCCGTCGCGAACGACCCCGATCAAACCGAACCCATACGGCGACGGGCGGGCCAGCGAGCAGTCGGCGCCAGCGTGCGGTTGGCTGTCGGGGCGCGGCGAACGACCAGCCAACTGACAGGCGTGGAAGCCCGATCGTGTCGAGGCGGCAGCACGGTGACGGCGCCAAATCGAGAGTTGAAGTGCCCGTCGGCAGGACAGTGACGGTCCGCGGCGCCGGATCCTCTCGCGAAAGCCACCAATCCCCCACCCCCGCAAAAAGTCCGAGCAATCGAGAGGGCTTGTCCACTCGCGCCAACAACGCTCGCAGAGCACTGATGTGGGTGGTGGCCCATTCCTTCAGTCGCTCACGCATGTGAGCGATCTGTTCCTCGTTCACTCCGTACACCGCGTATTCGCGGTCCGGCCAGCGATCGACTGCCTGGAGAGCCAGCGCGAAATAGGGTCGTTCGAAACCAGCATCGTGTACTTCGGCGAGTTTCGAGAAGGCGTTCCGGGGTGTAGCGCCCGGAGGCGAGGGTGTCGTCGACATCCAGGTAGTCGCATGGAGCAGCTCGGCCGCACAGTGTGGTCATCTTGTTGGCGACCGCTTCATCCGGGTGGAGGACCAAACCGATGCCGAGGTGTGCCAGCGGACGGGATCGCCAGTCGCGGCGCATCTCCACCTTCGCCTCGCGACCTGTCTCGTCGATCACCGTGAAACGGGCGAACACGTCCCCGAGGAATTCGACATCGACCGTGAACCCCTCAGTCCGGTAAGCCGCGGCCACGCGATCCCCCGCCTCGGCGAACCCGGTGACGTCGGTGAACAGATCGATGTCGTCCGAGGTGCGTTCGAGGAAACCGTGGGCTTGGACCACGTAGCCGCCCGCCAGAACGAAACCGTAGGAGGCAGCGGCGGCGAGCAGGTGTGCAGGGGGTCCATACCCGGAATGCTATGCGGCGGCGGGGACCAAGTCCGGGAACCTCAACTCCCACATCACCCGCAGGCCCATCGGCAACCAAAGCCGCGGCCACACGCGCACCAGCAGGTCCCCATTCACGTGACCAACGAGTTCCTCAGCATGCATCGCCTCACGAAGCACCGTCTCGTACAACAGACGCACATCGGCGTCGTCCGCCAGGTCGTACGACTGCTTCGGGGTCCAATCCAAGGACGTGGGCAACACGACAACGCCCTCGGCCGGGCCGGTCAACTCCGCGAAGCTGTCCGGCACCGCGTATGGCCGGACATCTGCGTAGCGCACGCGAGCGTCCGTTCCCCCCAGCATGCCAACGGACGCCCGAGAGGTCCCGCCCTGTGGACCATTTGTGGACCACACGACATGCGCAAATCGACACGATACGATGGAAATCAAACGCCGTAACGGGCAGTAGAGCGCGCCTGACCTACGAAAACGCCCCATCTCCCTGCTGGGGGTCAAGGGGTCGCAGGTTCAAATCTTGTCGTCCCGACCAGCGTTTACGCAGGTCGGAGGCCGTCTTCTCAGAAATGAGAGGGCGGCCTTTCCCTCGTCTCGGGGCGTGGTGGTCGCAGTGTGGTCGCATGGCTTTTCGACCGACCCCGAGCCACATCATCGAACGACCCGCGACCGCAGCGGTGTAGAGCCGTTTCAACAGGTCTCGGAGCCGGGCCGGGTGGTCGCGATGTGGTCGCACCCGATTGGGCGACTGCCTTGCCACGTCCACGCGGAGGATCCGCAAGCCGGAGGTGACCGCATGACCCCTCCTCCCGCATCCATGGAAGGTCTGCTGCTCACAGCCGACCGCCTCCTCGACGGCGAACCCGCCGACACCACGACCGCCGGCCGGTACCGCGGCGTCTGCCTCGCACTGCGCGGCGGGCTGGAGCTCTGCGTCGACCGGGCGCTGGAAGCCGCGACGCCCGGCCTGTCCCGCACCACGGGGCGGCACAAGTTGCTCCTCCTGCACTCCGTCGCGTCAACGGAGACGGCCCGACGGGCGAAGTCCCTCTGGTCCCAGCTGAGTCTGGGGTGCCACTACCACCTGTACGAGCTCGGGCCCACGTACGACCAGGCCCAGATTTGGCGGACCGAGGCCGACGACCTCATCCGAGAACTGATCCACTGACTGTTCGCCACCGTCTGGTTTCTGATAGTTGTTTCAGCGGGGTACGGGCACTTGCCCGTGGCGGTGTCCCCCGGCACCGCAGGGAGGACGCACATGAGTACCACCACTCGAGACGAGATCCTCGCCGGCGAGCAGCGGGCGGTGGACCACGCGTACGACTGCTACACCACGAAACTGGCCGAACTGAGCGGCACTTCGGCCGCCACCGCCTCGGCGAGCGGCAAGGACGGGATCGCCAACCGGGCCGAAACCAAGGCACGGGCCGAAGCCTACGGAGGGCTCGGCGACGAAGCCCTGGTCTTCGCCCGCGTCGACGTACCGGAGGATCCGGCAGGAGAGCCCCGCCCCTGGTACATCGGGCGTCGCGGCGTGCACGACGCCTCGCACGAGCTGGTGGTGCTGCCGTGGACCAGCCCCCTGGCGAAGACCTGGATCGAGACCCGGCCCGAGAAGCCGGGCGAGGTGGTCCTGCGCCGGCAGCTCCGCTGCGTGCAGCGGGTCGTCAAGAGCTACTTCGACGAGATCGCCCTGCCGACGACGCCCGTTCCCATGCCCTCGGCCGTGCCGACACCCGAGCCCGTCGCCTTACCGGAGCCCCGCCAGGCCGCCGACGACCGCGCGGCGGAGGAGGCGGACGCGGCCCCCACCCCGGGGGACGTCGTGCGACGGCAGCGGCGGAAGGGGCTCCAGCCGGACGACTTCCTGCTGCGCGAACTCCAGCGGTCGCGCGGCGCCCGGATGCGGGACATCGTCGAGACCATTCGCCGCGACCAGATGGAGCTGGTCACCGGTTCGCCGTCGGACATCCTCGTCGTCCAGGGCGGCCCTGGTACCGGCAAGTCGGCGGTCGGTCTCCACCGGGTGACCTGGCTCGTCAACAACGAGCACTTCAAGGCCCAGGACATCCTCGTCATCGGCCCCCACCAGCGGTTCCTCGACTACGTCGGCCAGGTCCTCCCCACCCTCGGCACCCGGGACGTCAACGCCGTCCAGATGGACCGGCTGTGGGAGGGCGAAATCCTCGGCGCCGACCCGCCGAAGGGGCGCCTCGTGAAGTCGGACGACCGTATGGCGGCCGTGCTGCGACGTCGCGTGGAGAGCGACTACCGCCCCGAGGCTCTCGACGCCCTTACCGTCGATCCCTCCTTCGAGGGCGACGAGCCCGCGATCGTCGTCACCGCCGGCAGCACGACCCTTCGCGTGCCGAAGTCGGAAGTCCTCGCCCTCCTTGACCGGGCCCACGCCGGCGACGGGCCGTTCCGGAATCGGCGCGATCGTTTCCGGGGCCTCTTCGTCGACCGGCTCCTGCAGGAGCTCGCCGACATCGCACCGCGCCGTGGGCAGGCCGGCACGATTCGCCGTGACCTGGAGCGCAACCGCCGGGTCGAGCGCCTCGTCGAACGCGTCTGGCCGTCTCCCGGCCCCCGAGAGGCTCTACGCAGCCTCTACGACTCGGCCAACCTCATGCGGGACTGCGCCGACGGCATCCTCGACGAGCACGAGCAGGCGGCCCTGCTGCGAGCCCGTGCCGCCGGCGCCGGCGCCGAACCGTGGACCCTCGACGACCATGTCTGCCTCGAAGAGCTCCGCGTGCTGATCAGCGGCGACACCCCACCGCGATACGGCCACATCGTCGTCGACGAGGCCCAGGACCTCACCCCCATGCAGGCCCGCTCCCTGCGGCGGCGCTGTGCCGTGGGCGGCTCAATGACCGTTCTGGGCGACCTCGCGCAGGCGACGGGTGCCCACATCCCAACGAGCTGGGATCTGCTCGGCGTGCTCCTCTCCGACCACGGCGACTGGAGCGTGGCTCAACTCACCACGAGCTACCGTGTCCCGGCCGAAATCATGGAGTTCGTTGCCCCGCTCGCACACGCGATCGCTCCGACTCTGCCGTACCCCCAGGCCGTCCGGGAGGCGGGCGCGGACGCCGTACGGACCGTGGCGACCGAACCCTGGAAGCTGCTCGACGACACCGTCGCCCATGTGGCCCGGCTTGTCGACACCAGTGACGGCAGCACCCCCCGCTCCGTGGCCGTCATCGTTCCCGACGACTCGGACTGGCTGGAGGCGATCAGCCGCAGGATCGACGAGGACGACGCCGTCGGCGAGCAGCATCGCGAGGCCGTGTCCGTACTGGCCGCCGCCCAGGCCAAGGGCATGGAGTACGACCACGTCCTGGTCGTCGAGCCCGCCACCATCGCCGGTCGCGGCCCCGCAGGACTGCGCCAGTTGTACGTTGCCCTCACCCGCAGCACCCAGAGCCTCACAGTCCTGCACACCGCCCCGCTGCCGACAGCGCTCACCGCCTCCGCGGATGGCATCGAACCCTCGGCACCGGACGCCCGACCGGCGGGCGCGGCGGAAAACCTTCCCCGGATCGGCAGCGATGTCCGGGTCCAGGTCGTGGGCCACATCTCCGGCGGTCGGTACAAGGTCAGGCCGCTGTCTCCGGTGATCGGTCGGCCGCTCGTGCTCACCGTACGGCAAGGCTCGGTTCCCCCACGCCGGGGTGACGAGCTGGACTGCTGGGTGTTCGCGAACGACACGAGTCAGACGGTACTCACCGCCGAACAGCGTGGCCGGTCGCCCGTCTCGGAGCGGATGGCGGGGCGCTATATCGCGGCGCTGAACGTGCTGGGAGAACTGACCGGCAGCGACGGTGACGTTCCCGAGGCCCGCAACCGCCTCTCCGAGCTCCAGGGCATGGCCAACCGCATCCTTCGCCGGGACCAGGCCGACTGGGTCGACGTGCTGCACCTGTTCGGTGATCCGGGTAAAGGACGACTCGAAGTTCTTCGCGACCTCGCCACCACAACCAACCGTGCGCTCAAGGAGGGGACTTTCGACGCGGGTCGGCTCGCAGAGGGGCTGGACGCTTCCGGCTGGGCAGGGCCCCTCGCCGAAGCACGGCGAGAACTCCAGGAGCGCTTCGACACGGCGACGACGCCGAACTCCGACGACGCGCTCCCCGTCGCCCCGACACCACGCAATCAGAAGGAAGAAACACAGATGACCATCGCGGACACCACCGCCGCAACACCGGCTGTGACCACGAAGGACGGTTTCCTCCACGCGCTGGAAGCGGCTGCCGAAGCCGACCGTACATGCAAGAAGCACGAGGCGGTCCGCCATGCGCTGAAGGCAACACTTCTCTGGGCGGACCTCCAGCCGGCCGACTCCTCGGTCGTCGACGTCAGCTGCGTCACCCGGCACGGTCTCTTCGTCTACGAGGCCCTGGGCGCAGGCCACTCCACATATGCGGACCTGCGATCGGGCGCGGCCCGCCTGCTCGAGATCAACCACACGCTGCCCACGCCCGCGGATGGTCTTTACCTCGTCCTCCCCGAACCGCCCGCCGACGACTGGTCCGTGGACACGGTGCGTGCTGTCTTCCACGTCAATGTCATCTGGCGCAGCCCGACTGGCTGGGGCGGCGAGAACGCGGACACCGCCTTTGGCTCCTCCAGGGTGAGTAATCACCAGTAGCCGTCGATCAGTTCCCTGCTTCGCCTGCCAAAGCAGGCGAAGCAGGCGCAAGTGATACCGCGTGGTTTGCGAATGAAGGCGAACAGTTCTGACGCCCCGTCTGTCCGGCCTCGGACCCTCGCTCCTGGACGAGGCCGACGTCATCCTCCTCCACCGCGACGACACCCACGACATACTCTCGCCGCGCGCCGGCAAAGCGGACCTCCACGTCGCAAAGCAACGCGGCGGCCCGACAGGAACCGTAGCGGTCGCCTTTCAAGGCCACTACTCACGACTCATGCCCCTGGTCCCCCGGATGCCACACAGGGCCACACCTACCCGAGCCTTGGGCACCTCGCCGTACCTCATGCCAACGTGTAAGGCGCCCACAGGAGCAGATCGCCAGTGGATGCCGACGTAACGCCCACCTCATCGACATCTTTCCGAAAGCTCCCCGTCCGCCCAGCCCTTGGGGGCCAACGATGATCGTTCCCAACCCGGCCTCGCTGGCCGAGGCCGTCGGCAATGTCTGTGTGCCTCCACCAACAGCAGCACCTGGCGACGCTGCGAGCTCCGGGTCGTCGACATCTTTGGCCGTTCGATCCGGCGTCACTATGCCGCCCCCAAGTCGCGCACGACACATCGGCTCGTCACACCACTCAGTCCTGCCCATGTGCGCGGCGGTACCCTCCCGGTCGCGGGAGCGGAGGCCGTGCGGTGGCCACTACGCCTCCGCCAGCACGGCGTGCTGATCCTCGGGTACCTTGACCCGCTCAGTCGCGAGCACCACGTGCCGGTGCAGACCCGCCGACGCGATATCGCGCAGCATCGGAGCCGCGTAGCGGATGTCGATCCCCCAACGATGCAACCGGTCGGGACCAGCGAAAACACCGACGCCGTCCTACCGCGACGCATATGATCCGATCATGAATACGCTGGCATACCTAGGCGAAACCGCAAATCTTCGGCTCCTAGAAGAGGAAATCCGCGAAGACCCGCGGCTCGCGGACCACTGCACCGTCACCCTGACCAAAAAGACCGATGGCGCCGCTTCACTCCACCATGGGCAAATTGTCGAGATCGCAATCAGCATCGCTGCCGGGGTAGCAACAAATGGAATCTATGACCTGGTTCGAACCCTTGTAAATCGCGCTCGCGATCGCGGGCCCATCGAACCCGTCGAGCCCACCAATCCAAATGACGAAGAGCAGGAGCAGGAGGGTTGAATCATCGCAGTCCATCAGTAGCCAATCCAAGGCCTGTTCTACACAGCACCATGGGTGCCCAGTTACACCTGCGGAGCCAGCTTCTCTTCCTGGACCGCCCACGAGACAACCCTCACGATCTCCTGACATCCGTCATGTCGTGGAACTTGCGTCACACGCATGAGACAAGCCACTGGGTGCGCTTTCAGGGTTCCACGATCGGAATCCTGCTAAACTTGTTGAGAGGCACGAGAGATTCTCTGGCCGACTATGCCCTCAGGAGCATGGACACGAGAGATTTATCCGCGCTGGAAGGCCTTCGATCTCGTGGGCAGCGGCTGTTCTGCAGGAACTCCCGGGAATCCCGCCTGTTCGGGCCCGCAGTGGCCGAACGTGCTCGACTGTGGCTCGTTCTGCACCGCGTCTATGCGCTCATCCTGGGCACGGAACCTCTCGACTGGCGCGACATGGATGCCGCCAGGGAGCAGGCTTCGATTTCTTTGGCGCTGGACACGGTCTGGGGCCAGTGGCAAGGCCAAGGGATGCTGACGCGCAAACCCGATAAATTCACACGCATGCACGGCTTCGGACCACTGCTGGGGGGCGATGAGCCCATCACAACCCTGCTGTTGTTCGAGTGTGCAGGGCTGCTCGATGAGCATTACCACTTCCGTGGGCCATATCCTCAGATAATGGATCGCAGCCTCTCCAGAATGTGGGAAATCAACCTGCGGGGCGAATATGGCGCGCCATATCGTCTTGCCGAGAATCTAGCGGGCAGGAGACTTTCACACTCCGACGTACTGGCCCTCATCGACTTCGCCCTAAATCCACCCCTTCCTGGTCTGCATTCCGACCTCGACACCATTGACTGGCGTGAACTCTACCCCCCATACCGCTTCATGTTCGCCGCTATAACTCTCCGGGAGCGCCGGACATATGAGCACTCCGAACAAGAATCGGTCCGTCCGACGCCGCGACAGGTCACCGACTTCTTCAGTGCGATCACCCGTCACACCGACATACGCGTGGGTTCAATTGACTCCAATCTCTCTGCAGACTCCACGCTGCGCGATACGGCGAACCCCGGGCGGCACTTTGCAGAAAGAATCGCGAGAATGACACTTCTCTTCTCTTCGCTACTCAACCGTGAGCGCGTCAGGGATGTCAGGTCCATCAGCCACTTCGGTTCCTTGATGGTCAACCCTGACGGCGTTCGTCTATTGGACTCCGAAGCCGATGACCATCCTTGGTGGTTTTTCGCCCCCCTTCGCGTCGTTGACAGTGGGGTGCTGGCGTGGCCGAAAAGCAAGCTCACGATGGATGAAGCCACGGACCTTTTCATCGGAGCCGCTATCGCCTCGGCATATGACGATATCGTGAGCGGAGTCGGGCCCCTTGAGCTCGACCATCTGCCCGCACAGACGTTCATGGATCCGGATGAAACCGAGGCCTTGAATTCCGTCATCAAGCGATTCCTGGGCTTGAACATCGGATGGCCTACGCGGCGATGAAGGGACTACCCCGCACTCATACACGCCTCGTTCTCGACGGGATCCGCGTCAAGCGCCGTCGCGGTACTTTCGGCCACTGCCACGTTTCCACCGCCCAGACTTGCGCGGCATCCTCTCCCAGGCCGCCGTGCTCTGGTAGCGCCCATGGATGGATACCCCGGCCCCGTCACGTACCGCCCGTTCACCCGGCTGCCAGCCGGGGCCGGCCGGTGATCACCGACTCGAGCGGGACCCAGGAAGAGGCGGCGGCCCTGAGCCTGCCGTCCCTGGTGACGCGCACCACCACCGAGCGCTCCCTGAGGGGCTTGAGCACGGCGTGGCCCGATTGGTGGGCGCAGGAGGGGAGGACATCCTACGGAAGAAGCAGGGACATGATCCGTCGTCAACGACCCCGATCGAACCCGACCCGTATGGCGACGGGCGGGCGCGCGAGCAGTCGGCGGCGACCGGCGGTTGGGGCGCGGCGAACGACCGGCCGATCGGCAGGCCGGGAAGCCCGATCGCGTTGAAGCTGCGGCGCGGCAACGGCTCCGCATCACGAGTTGAGCTGCCCATCGGCAGGACTGTGGCGGTCAGCGGTGTCGGGTCCTCTCGCGAGAGGTAGCACTCCCCCCGCGAAGAGTCCGCGCAACCGAGAGGGCTTGTCCACCCGCGCCGACAACGCTCACGAAGCGCTGATTAGGGTGGCCCATTCCTTCAGTCGCTCACGCATGTGAGCGATCTGCTCCTCGTTCACTCCGTACACCGCGTATTCGCGGTCCGGCCAGCGATCGACTGCCTGGAGGGCCAGGGCGAAGTAGGGGCGGTCAAAGCCGGCGTCGTGCTCCTCGGCGAGTTCGAGGAGGCGATCCGGGGTGTAGCGGCCGGAGGCGAGGGCCGCGTCGACGTCCAAGTAGTCGCGGGGAGCGGCTCGGCCGAACAGCGTGGTGACCTTGTTGGCAACCGCGTCGTCGGGGTGGAGGACCGGACCGATGTCGAGGTGTGCCGGCGGGTTGGATCGCCAGTCGCAGCCCATTTCGACCTTTGCCGCACGACCCGTCTCATCGATCACCGCGAAGCGGGCGAACACGTCCCCGAGGAGTGCGACGTCGACCGTGAAACCGTCGGCTCGGTAGGCCGCGGCCACACGGTCCACCGCCTCCGAGAAGGCCGTTGAGTCGGTGATGTCGGTGAACAGGTCGACGTCGTCCGAGATGCGGTCGAGAAAGCCGTGGGCCTGGACCGCATAGCCGCCTGCCAGGACGAAACCGTAGGAGGCCGCAACGGCGAGGCCGACGCGAGCGAGCCTGGCGTGCAGAGGATCCATGGCCGGAATGCTATGTCGCGGCGGGCGCCAGGTCGGGGAACCTCGACTCCCACATCGCCCTCAGGCGCAGCGGCAACCACAGCCGCGGCCACACCTGGACCAGTAGTTCGCCGTTCACGTGGCGACCGAGTTCCTCGATGTGCATCGCCTCACGAAGCACCGTCTCGTACAACAGCCGCACATCGGCGTCGTCCGCGAGGTCGTAGGACCGCTTGGGGGTCCAGTCCAAGGACGTGGGCAACACAACGACGCCCTCCGCCGGGCCGGCCAACTCCGCGAAGACGTCCGGCACCGTATACGGCCGGACGTCCGCATACCGCCCGCGAAGGTCCACCCCCCCAGTATGCCAAGAGGTCCCGAAGGCTCCGTGGCGCGTGGACCAGTTGTGGACCACACGCCCTGCACGAAACGACACGAAATATTACGGAACCAACGTCACGTCGAGTGACAACATGCCTCTGACCTGCCAAAGCGATCCTCTCGCCCAACTGGGGGTCAAGGGGTCGCAGGTTCAAATCCTGTCGTCCCGATGGTGTTCAAGGGGCGCTGACCAGGGCAAAAGCCCAGGTCAGCGCCTTTTGCAGGTTTAGACCACTTACCGGTTGGCGTCCGTGGTGGAAGACGCTCATGGACCAGTTATGGACCAACCGGGCGTCGGATGGGCCATCAGTGCCTCCCCCGCGCTCGTGATCGAGCGATGATCCGGATGCAGATATCGCTGCATGGTCGACAGCGATCCGTGGCCGGCAATCATGCGCGACACGTGGACGGGAACGCCCGCGTCGGCCATCCACGTCAGCCCGGTGTGCCGCAACCCGTGCCGCAGCAGGTACTCGTAGCCGCAGGCGGTGACGACATCGTCCCAGTGGGTGGCGTCGCGCAGGATCGCAGTGGTGATCCGCCCGCCACGCGGCCCCTTGAACAGGAGCGCCATCGGGTCCGAGCCCGCCGAATCGATCCTGCGCTGCACCAGATCACGGATCGCCGGGATGATCGGCACCTTCCGGCGACGCTTGCCCTTGGTGCCCTTGTCCACCAGCCCGCCCGGCGAAGTGGTGGTCTGGCGGCACAGGTTCCACACCCACGTGCGGGTGTCGATGTCCGCGACCCGCACCCCGGACACCTCCCCGGTGCGGGCGGCGGTACTCCCGGCGAACAGCACCACGTCGCCCCAGCCGCGATAGCGTCCCGAGGAGCGCTCGACCAACGCGTCGGCGAGCGTGTTCAACGCGGCCCAGTCCGGCAGCGCGAGCGCCCGAGGGTCGTCGAGTTCGTCCTCCGCCTTGCGGAACTCGCTCTGCCGGCCCGTGATCCGCGCCGGGTTGTGCTCGTTCAGGCCGTCCCGCACGGCCTGTTGCATCACCCGGACCAGGACGGCGGCACTGTTCTTGATCGTCGACCGACCGTGGCCGTCGGCGATCCACCCGTACACCGCACGATCGACCGCGCCGTGCGTGATCGCGTCCACTTGCAGATGCCCCAACCACGGCACCACCCGCAACCGCCACCCCGCCAGATACGGATCGGTCGTCTTGCGCTCCAACCCGCGCAGCGCCATGTCCATGACGGCGTCCCCGTACTCGGCGAGGGACATCGTCGCCATGGTCGGATCCACACCCGCCGCGACCAACGTCCGCATCCGCTCGATC
Organism: Embleya sp. NPDC020886; assembly: GCF_044333915.1. NCBI lineage: Bacteria > Bacillati > Actinomycetota > Actinomycetes > Kitasatosporales > Streptomycetaceae > Embleya > Embleya sp. NPDC020886. The sequence goes on from NZ_JBIRRX010000005.1 coordinate 373,877, forward strand.
CACGCGAGCGCCTCCTCCTCCGTGGCCCAACTCAGCGACACGGAAGGGCGCTTGCGCGCCGCGGCGTCACTCCACCGCACCCGGGCCCGATACGGCTTGGGCAGGCCCTTGATGAACTCGATGTCAGCCGACAGCTTCACCCGACCGGCAGCACCACCCGCCGCGGTATCAAGCGGCCACCTGCGGATCCACCCGACGACCAACCAACCACGCCTCCACATCAGCGGCGCTGTACAGCGTCGTCCGCGCCGACAGCGGCACGAACGGCGGCCCCTGCACCGGCCGTCCGGTCCGCCACCGCCGCAGCGTCGACGGGTCCACCCCCAGCAGCCCGGCCACCTCCTCGGTGGAATACCAGCCGCCCTCCAACATCCCCGCCCCGGCCATGTCCCGCTCCGCACTCTCCGGCCGAACCCGCGTCCGATGCAGATGACGCACCAACACCACCCCTGTCCTTACGTGTCGTTCCATACAGGCCCGTTATTGATGCCTGATTGTGAAGCCCCCGCACTTCCGCTCGTCGACCCAGCCGATCGCCCACGTCATTCTCCGACGCGAATTCCGCGAACCACGCCGGGCTCTTCACGATGCACTCGCGTACGCACCGAGTCGCTCGCCGCAACCGCAGGCACAACCCACCGGCTCGGGGCGCCTGGTCCCCCTCGGGACAACCAGCGCAGCGGCGGCGGCACGTCGGGCCTTTCGGTCGCCGGATGCCTTCACGGCTTCGGCGGCGCCTTCGACCTCGGTCTTGGCCGTGGTGATCGCAGGGCCGTTCGGGTCGGCGCCCAGGGCGGCGGCGAGTTCGCCGAAGCGCTTGACGGCGTCCGACACCGCAACGCCCATGAGTTGGATGACGGCAAAGGTGCCGGGCAATGCTGCGGCAGAACTACGGAGACGGGAACACGACGAAGTGGTGGTGGCGTCGGGTGTCGCCGGTCCCGGTCGGCGGAGCCGGCGCGATCGGGACGCCGCAGCCGGCGGGCTACCGCGTGGCGGTCGCGGCGGTGGACTCCCCGCCGGGAATGCGCGGTTCGTCAACGGGCTCGGACAGGCGTCACGCGGGTGGGCCGCCGTGGTGGCGGCCGTACGGGACGATGTGCGGACCGCCGCCGATCGGGTCGTCGATCACGGTGCATCGCAGCGCGAACACGTTCTCGACGAGTTGCCGCGTGACGGCCTCGCGCGGCGGGCCCTGGGCGACGATGGGCCGCGCTGCATCGCGATGACATGGTCGGCGTAGCGGCATGCGTGGTTGAGGTCGTGCAGCACGAGCACGACGGTCCGGCCCTGCTCCCGGTTGCGGTCGAGCACCAAGTCCAGGATCTCGATCTGGTGGGTGAGATCGGGGTGGTTGGTGGGTTCGTCGAGGAGCAGCCCGGGTGTGTCCTGGGCCGGCACCATCGCGATCCAGGCCCGTTGGCGCTGCCCGCCGGAGAGTTCGTCGATGTCGCGTTCGGCTTCGTCGAGCAGCGAGGTTGCGGTCAGCGCGCGCAGGACCGCTTCTTCGTCGTCCTGGGACGATTGCCGCCACCACGACTGGTGTGGGCTGCGGCCGGGCTTGACCAGGTCGAGGACGGTGATGCCGTCGGGCGCGGCGGGCGCCTGGGGCAGCATGCCGAGCGTGCGGGCGAATTCCTTGCCGCGGATCGTGTGGATCGCGCGGCCGTCCAGGTAGACGGCGCCGTCCTTGGGCTCGAGCAGGCGGGACAGTCCGTGCGGCAGCGTCGACTGCAACGGCCCGGGCGGAAGGGCCGAGGGGGCCGGCTCGGGGCCGGCGGCGAGGGTGGTTCCGCCGCGAGGCGGGGCGGCGCACTTCGAACCCGGCAGGGTCCGAGCGCTGTTCCGCAAGGGCGACCAGGGCGTCGATGCGGGTGCGGGGCGGAAGACCTGCGATGGAAAGGCCATGTTCAGCGACTGATGAGGACGCGAGTGATTGTAGGCGTGGACCCATGCGTCGATCACGGCCCGGGCCGCGTTCCGGTCGGCGAACGGTTCGACGTGGTGCAGGAGTTCGCGTCGCAACGACTTGTGAAACCGCTCGATCTTCCCCGTCGTCGTCGGTGAACGGGGCCTGGTGAGGCGGACGGTGATGCCGTTCTCCCGGCAGGCGCGTTCGAACATGACCTCTGCGGGGACGGGCGCGACCTCTGGAAGATCCCGCTCCGCGACGCCGCGCGACGGCCGGCGGCCTAGGCCCCGCGAACTGCTGCCCGTAGAAGGCCCGTTCGCTCGACCCGAGCACAATCGCATCGAAGCCCCGGTCCGGATCGGCCAAAGCAGCCGGCAACAGGGCCGCGTCGGCCTACGTGCCCACGGAAGCGAGCCGCTGTGCCCCACGTCGAATATCTCCGCCATCACTCGACCTGTCCGGGGATTGGCACTTGGGGGCGTGGCAGCTGTCACGCTTTCGACGTCGCGGGATCTTGGTGATCCTCGGTCAACATTCGCCCGTGGAAGGCGAACCGCAGAGGGTGCGCGGCAGACTTCCTCGTACTGTTGGCGTCCCTCTCCGCTGCCCACAGCGCCAGAACGCCCTGGTCAGGGGATCCTGGCGCGCCGCGCATGGGTGTGGTGGCCATCGTGTGCCCCAACCAGGCGTATCACAGCGGTTCAGTCGACTGTTCATGGCTGTTGGGGTTGCCGCGTGGCCGCTCCATACCAAGTGGCGTGTGGGGCGAGTACCACCGAAGCGCGCACTCGATCGCGCCCACCGCGCGCTGTTCGTACAGCTTCGAGCCAGTCGTGCGCCTGTTGTGGGCTCAGGTGATAGCCCGGCCGGTGGGGGCGTTGTGCACGGCGACGTCCCGGGGGGAACCTATGGGCGATTGCGATGAGGCTGCGCTCTCGGTGTGTGGAGGTGGAGTCAGCCGTGTGCTGCGGGTGTGGGGGCAGCGGTGCCCGGGTGGGGGCGGGGGGTCGTGGTGAGGACTGCCGCAGTGGCGGCGATCAGGAGGGAGACGCCTGCGGAGATCCACCACACCGTCTCGTAGGCGGTCTCGGAGGGGAACCGGCCGCCCTTGACGGTCATGCTGGTCAGTACGGCGGCGAACACGGCTCCGGAGAGGCTGCCGCCGAGGGTTTTGGCGGTGCTGTAGATGCCGGTGTCGACCCCGGTGCGGTCGGCGGCGCTGGAATCGAGGACGAGGACGGGCAGCATGCTCAGTCCGAGGCCCAGGCCGAGGCCGAGCGCGACGTCGGCGACGATGAACTGCCACGGTTCGCCGTGCGCGAGGGCGAGGAAGACGAATCCTGACGCTATGGACGCGCTGCCGACTACCAGGACCGCGCGGGAGCCGATGGCACGGGCGATGCGTGGTGCGAGCGCCGATCCGAGGAACGCGCAGAGCGCGGCGGGCAGGAGCATCCAGCCGATGGTGAGGGTGTCGTAGCCGAAGCCGTAGCCGAGCTTCTTGGGCGGCGCGGCCAGGAACAGTGCGGCGGCGGTCTTGGAGGCGTACAGGGTGACGCCGAGGATGAGGGCGGCGGTGTAGACCGGCCAGAGGCTGCGGCGGGTGGCGGTGCGGATGTCGACGACGGGGTGTTCGACGCGCAGTTCGACCATGACCCAGGCGGCGAGCAGGATGGCGGACGCGGTGAACAGGGCCAGGGTGTCGGGCTGGTTCCAGCCGTGGTCGGCGCCGCGGGAGAAGCCGAGCATCAGGGCCGCGAGGCCGCCGCTCAGCAGTGCGGCTCCGGCCCAGTCGACACCGCCGGGCGCGCGCGTGTCGGTGTCGGGCACCAGCACGAAGGTCAGGGCGGCGCAGACGATGGTGGCGATCGCGGGCACCCAGAGGATGGCGTGGACGTTCGACAGCGCTTCGCCCAGCAGTCCGGAGGCGACGAACCCGATGCCGGTGCCGCAGGTGAGCGCGCCCACGAGCATCCCGACGGATTTGCGGGCGCCCTCGGCGGTGAGGCGCCCGCGGACCAGGCCGATCTCCAGGGGCAGCAGCGCGGCGAGTGGGCCTTGGAGGACCCGGCCGAGCAGGAGGACCTCGAAGGACGGGGCCCAGGCCACCAGGACCGAACCGGCCACGACGCAGACCATCGCCACGCGCAGCAGCAGTCGGTGGCCGTACAGGTCGCCGAGGCGTGCGAACAACGGGACGCAGACGGTCGCGGCGACCAGTTGCACCGCGCCGATCCAGTTCAGGTCGCCGGTGCCGATGTGCAGGTCGGTGCCGAGTCTGGGCAGCAGCGGCGGGATCATGCTCTGCACGACGCCGCTGAGCAGCTCGACGACGACCAGGAATCCGACTACTGCTGCGACTCGCCCGGTGCCCGGTGACGTTTCCGGGGGCGAGGCCGTACCGCGTTTTCCGGTGGCGCGGTGGTTGAGGGCACGCGACATCGAGGGCTCCAGGCGGGATTGCCGGGCGGGGGCCCGGGAGTAAGGACCGGCACGTGCGGGAAGCGATGCGGAGCGGGCGCTGGGGGCGGCTGCGGCACCGCGGGTCAGGGCCGGGCGTCGCCGAGCAGGAGTCGTCCGGCGATGGCGTTCTTCTGGATCTCGGAGGACCCGGTGAGGATCCGGAACATGCGCAGGCGGCGGAAGAGCGATTCGGGTTCGGAGCCCTGGACGAGGCCGGCCTTGCCGTGGATCTGGACGGCTTCGTCGGCGATCCGGAAGGCGTTCTCGGCGACGAAGAGCTTGCACATGAACGCTTCGGTGCTCGGCCGGCGGCCGGCGTCCAGGGAGGCGAGCGCGTCGTAGGTCATGGCGCGTGCCGCGTAGTAGGCGGTGGCCATGTCGGCGAGTTTGTGCTGGATGGACTGCAGCGCGCCCAGCGGGGCGCCGCCGACGTGGCGGGTGCGGGCGAAGTCGACGGACAGTTCGAGCGCGCGGCGGGTCATGCCGAGCACGGTCGGGCAGTGCAGCAGCCGGTTGACCGTGACGCGGCCGAGCCCGATCCGCAGGCCGTCGCCGACCGCGCCGAGGAGCTGTTCCGGGCCGACGCGGCAGTCCTCGAGCACGATGTCGGCTTCGATGTGCTCGCCGGACATCGGGGTCCGGCCGTCCAGGACGGTGACCCCGGGGGCGTCGAGGTCGACGAGGAACGCCGAGAACACCGGCTTCGCGTCCGGCTGCCGGGCGTCGTCGGCCATCCTGGCGATGAGGACGGCGAAGTCGGCGAACGGTCCGGCCGAGGAGAACACCTTGTGGCCGGTGATGCGCCAGCCGTCGCCGTCGGGAGTGGCGGTGGTGCTCATGGCCCGTACGTCCGACCCGGCGTCGGTCTCGGTGAGCGAGAAGCAGCAGGCCCGTTCGCCGCGGGTCACGGGCAGCAGGTAGCGGTGCAACTGCTCGTCGGTGGCGTATTCCAGGATCGAGCCCGTGCGCAGTGGTCCGCCCATGTCGCCGAGCACGCTGTGTTGCAGGATGCGGCCGGACGCGCCGACTTCCTCCTTCAGCGCGGCCAGTTCGGTGTACGTGAGCCCTTGGCCGCCGTGCTCGACCGGCAGGTGCACGCCGTAGAAGCCGAGTTCGCGGCTGCGTCGCCACACCGGTTCCAGGTCGGCGCGGGTGTAGCGGGACTCCTGGGCGAGGCCGAGGCGGTTCTCGTAGTCGGCGAGTTCGCCGTTCAGGTAGTCGCGGAGCCGCGTGACGAGGTCGTGCAGGCGGGAGTTGTGGTCGTACGAGGGGTCGAGGGTGAAGGGCATGGTGGTGTACTCCTGACCGGTAACTGAGGCGCCGGCCGGCGCGCTGGGCGGTGCGGGAGGCCGGTCAGTGGACGCGGCGCTCGGTGCCGTGCCAGTAGCGTTCGCGGATCGCGCGGCGGTCGATCTTGCCGTTGGGGTTGTGCGGGAGCGCGTCGGCGAAGTCGACCGACCGGGGCTTTTTCATTCGGGCCAGGTGGGCGGCGCAGAACTCGATCAGTTCGGCCTCGGTGGGCGCGGTGCCGTCGTGCGGGACCACGACCGCCTTGACGGCCTCGCCCCAGTCGGCGTCGGGGACGCCGACCACGGCCGCCTCGAACACGTCGGGGTGCCGGTGCAGTACGGCTTCGACCTCGACGGCGTAGATGTTGAAGCCGCCGGAGATGATCATGTCCTTCTTGCGGTCGACGATGAAGACGTATCCGTCGGCGCGGCGCCGGGCCAGGTCCCCGGTGTGAAACCAGCCGTCGCGGAACGACTCGGCGGTCAGGTCGGGCTCGTCGAGGTAGCCGGCCACGACATCGGGGCCGCGGACGGCGATCTCGCCGATCTCGCCGTCGGGCACCTCCGCGCCGCTCTCGTCGACGATCCTGACCTCCGCTTCGGCCGGCGGACGCCCGCACGAGAGCAGTAGTTCCGCGTCGGTGCCGTCGATCGCGCGCCGGTGGTCCTCGGTGGACAGGAACAGCACGCCCGAGGTGGTCTCGCCGCAGCCGTACCCCTGGGACAGCACGGGGCCGAACAGGTCCCAGGCGGCGCGGATGCGGGCGGCGGACATCGGCGCCGCGCCGTAGATCAGCTGCCGCAGGCTCGACAGGTCGTACTTCCGGTTGTCCGGCAGCGCCAGCACGGTGTTGACCATGGTGGGAACCAGGAACGCGTGGGTCGCCCGCTCGCGTTCGACGGTGGCGAGGAACGCCTCGGCGTCCCAGCGCGGCATGACCACCGCGCAGCCGCCGGCGAACAGGATTCCCGTCAGCGGCATGCCGGACGCGTGGGTGACGGGCCCGGCGAGGATCTGCCGGGAGCCCGGCCCGACCCGGGTCTCCGGGTTCATCACCGTCTTGCGCATGAGCGCGAGCCGGTTGCCGTACGTCTGCACCGCGGCCTTGAGCTTGCCCGTGGATCCCGAGGTGAAGTGCAGGACGGCCGTGTCGTCCTCGCGGCAGTCCACGTCGACCGGTTCGCGGGCCGCCGCCGCGAGCGCGTCCGGGTAACCCTCTCCGAGGTCGCTCGGGCCGTCATAGCCGAGCACTGTGGCCACGTCGGTGCCGGGCAGGGCCTGGCGTGCGGTGTCCAGGTGCGCGGCGTCCGCGAGCAGCGCCTTCGCCCCGGACTCGCGCAGCAGGTGCGCGACCTCGGCGACGCCGAGGCGGGCGTTGACCGGCACGCGGGCCAGCCCCGCCTTGTACAGGGCCACTTCGGTGGCCACGAGCTCGGCGCGATTGGCGGCGAGCGTCGCCACCCGGTCGCCGCGCCGCAGACCCGCGGCGCGCAGGACGACGGCCAGCCGGTCGCTGCCCTCGTCGAGTTCCGCGTAGCTCATGCGCACGTCGCCGCAGACGACGGCTTCCGCATCGGGTTGGTGGCTGCTGGTCCGGCGCACGTACCGGCCAAGGTTCATCGGGACTCCATTGCTGCGCGATTGCCGCGGGACGGCGGCGCGCACGCCGCCTGCCACTGTCGATCGGCGCTCCCAGTCGACCACGTTAGTGAACAGTGAGTCTGGAAACGTCTTTGGTGTCCGGCAACGTAATATGGCGGGGCCGCCAGGTCAACGGTCCGCGTACGGGAGATACGACAGAGATGAGTCCGGCCATGAAGCCCGCCCAGGACCGCCGCGTCCGCCGCTCCCGCCGCGCACTGCGCCAGGCCCTGGTGGACCTGGTCCTGGAGAAGGGGTTCCAGCCGATCACCGTGGAGGAGATCACCGCGCGGGCGGACGTCGCCCGCGCGACGTTCTACGCGCACTACCGCGACAAGGACGACCTGCTCGTCGGCATCGTGCGCGACCTGGCCGAGGACCGCGAACGCCTCCTGCCGGCCGTGGTCCAGGCCCAGACCCGCGGCTTCACCGGGCTGCCGGTGCGCTACATCTTCGAGCACGCGGAGCAGGAGCGCGACGTCTACCGGGTCATCCTGCGCGGCGAGGGCGACGGGCGGGCGCTGCGGGAGTTCACCGCGATCATCTGCGACCGGGTCGAACAGGTCTTCCGGGAGCGCGCCGAGGAGCACGGCGCCACGCCCCGGGTACCGCTCGACGTCGTGGCGCGGGCCTGGACCGGCGAGCTGGTCGGCGTCCTGACCTGGTGGGTGGAGGCCGACACCGGTTACAGCGCGACCGAGATCACCACGCACCTGCGGGACCTTTCGGTGTACGGCCGCGTCTGGGCCTCCGGGCTGGCCCCTGCGGACGTGCCCGGCGCGTTCGACGCCCCGACCGCCCCCGTGGCGGGCGGAGCCGGGTCCCGGGAGACGTGAGCGCGCATGCGCGCCGATCTCCCACTGGCCAACGTTTCCGGACACGATGTACGGTAACGGCTCTCCACTGAGTACCGAGGAGTGCCACGATGCCCCAGCCGACCACCTCGCTGACGGACCTGCCCTGGTCGCGCGGGTTCACCGACCCCGCCTGGGTGCGGGTGCACGCCACGTCGGGCCGCGAGACCCTGCCCAGTCGCCGCGTCTGGCGCGGCCCCGAGCCCGCGCGGCCCCTGCCCACCGGGTCCGCGGACCTGGACGCGCTGACCTTCGCCGCGGGCGGCGGGCGCCACACGCTCGCCGAACTGTTCGCGACAGCGCAGACCGACGCCCTCCTGGTGATGCACCGCGGCACCGTCGTCTACGAGCGGTACCTGCACGGATATCCGCCCCACGTACCGCACTTCAACGCCTCGGCGACCAAGTCGTACATCGGCCTGCTGGCCGCGATGCTGGAACACCAGGGCCTGCTGGACCGCACCGCGCGGGCGGCGAAGTACGCCCCCCACCTGTCGGGCACCGCGTTCGGCGACGCGCGGGTCGACCACCTGCTGCACATGGGCACGCTCCCGAGCTATGCCGCCCGCCCGTACGACAAGGCGCTGGAGGCGCAGCGCTACTTCGCCGTCCTCGCACCGCAGTTGCGGCCCTACGGCTACACCGGCCCGGCGACGATCCGCGAACACCTGGCCACCGCCCGGGCGACCGGAACTCCCGGCACCGAGTTCCGCTACGAGAACGGCAATGTCGAGGCGCTCGCCGACGTGCTGCGTGCCGTCACCGGAACCGGCATCGCCGAGCTGCTCGGTGAACTGCTGTGGTCGAAGCTGGGGGTGGACGAGGACGCCTACTTCGTCCTGGACGCCGAAGGCAACGAGGCGGCGTGCGGCGGGTTCAGTGCCACCGCGCGCGACATCGCCCGGCTCGGCGAGGCGATCCGCTGCGACGGCGCGGCCGGCGGCCGGCAGATCATCCCGGCAGCGGTCGCCTCGACGATCGTCTCCGGCGTCCCGGACGGTTACCCGAAGCGCGTGCGCTTCCCCGCCGCGCCGCCGACCGCGCCCGCCACGCTCTCGTACCACGACCTGTGGTGGATCCTGAACGACCGCTACGGGTCCTTCATGGCCAGCGGCATCCACGGGCAGCGGCTGTTCATCTCGCCCGGACTCGAACTCGTCGTCGCCCACTACGGATCACAGATCGTCTCCCCGTCCGCCCCCGTCGCCCCCTTGGTGCCGACGTTCGTCCGGATCGGAGAGCACCTCAACGGCGCGCTCTGACCCGGCCCGCCCGGCCCTCCATGACAACGGCTTCCTCCCCGAAGGGGCCCGCCGAAGGCTGCGAGCCGAGCCGCAGCCCCGGCGTCTACCCGCTGGAACGCATCCTCGCCGTTGCCGACCGCCTCGCCCGCCGCGACCCCGCCGGCCTGGCCGCCCCAACGTTCGCGCGTCAGGTCGGTGCGGACGCGGACCGTTGCATGCGGGGAATCCAGCGCTTCATCAGGTCCTCGCCGAAGGTCTGTTCGCGGGCGTGCCAGGAGACGGGGACGACGAGGTTGTCGAGCCGGGCTTCGAGGTCGTCGGCGAGGTGGCCGCGGCCGGTGGCTCGCAAGTGCCGGGCGTACTGGGCGGGATCGGCGTATTGGGGCCCGGTTTGCAAGGTCGCCTGCATCGGATCGGGGAGGCAGCCGGGGCGGCCCGCGTACGTGTGCCACCACTCGGCGAGTCGGGAGCGCATGGCGGCGGCGAGTTCGGGTTCGTCGGCGAGCAGGTCCCGGGTCAGGTGCGGATCCTCGGTGACGTGGAAGAGCTGCTCCCATTCGGCCCGGAACGCACCTGGGTGGTACGTGCGCATGTAGAGGTGGTCGCGTGTCCGGACGGCCCGCTGGTAGGTGTGCGCGCCGTGGCCGAGGACCAGGTATTCGCGTGACTCGACGATCTCGCCGCGAACGGCTGCCGCGAACGACTCGCCCTGCCATCCGTCGGGCACGCCGAGCCCCAGGAGGTCGCACAGCGTGGGTGCCAGGTCGATGTTGTAGAGGAGGGCGTCGTTGCGTCGAGCCTCCTCGGGCAGGTCGTCGGTCAGGCCGGGCCAGTAGAACACCAGCGGCAGGCGGTGCGTCGGCTCGTTGGCGAGACCGTGCTCGGCGTACGACCCGTTCTCGCCGAACGACTCGCCGTGGTCGGCGCTCACGATGACCGCGGTCTCCTCGGCAATGCCCAACTCCTCCAGGACAGCCATAAGTTCGCCGAAGTAGTGGTCCCAGTAGGCGATCGCCCCGTCGAAGCCGTTGATCAGGTGCTCGAAGTCCGCGCGCGAGGCAATCCGGTCGGGCATGTTGTGCGGCACCGGGGATGTGCGCGTGCCGCCGAAGGTGTAGTGCAGGTCGAGGGCGCTGCGCGGCCCGTACGTCTCGGCGCCGTGACGCGCGATGGTCTCCTCGTCCGGCCATTCCTGCACGGGCCCGGACGCTGCCATCCGTTCGGTCCACTCGACCGGCTGGTGGTAGTCGGTGTGCGGCTCCCAGTAGGTGATGTGCAGGTACCAGTCCTCGTCCTCGGCGTGCCGGCGTATCCAGTCGGTTGCGGCGCGGTTGACGTCGGGGGCTTCTTCGTCGCCGAGGTTCGGCGTGGCGCGGATGGATTCGCGGAAGTTGGCGTGGAAGAAGTACGCCCGGTGCCGTTCCGCGAACACGGACACGGCCGCGGTGTTCATGCCCCCGGCCACCAAGTGCTGTCCCAGCATGGGCCGGTCGGGGTCGGGCAGGTGACCGGCGTCCAGGCGGAACCGGGCGGCGGCGCCGAAGTGTCCGATCACGCCGTTGCTGATGCCGAACTGACCGCTTGTCAGCGCGGTGCGGGAGGGCAGGCACGGGGAGTCCGAGCAGTAGTAGCGGTCGAAGACCACGGACTTGTCGGCCAGTGCCTGGAGGTGCGGGGTGGTCGGCCGGTGGTATCCGTACGGCGTGGTGTGGTCCGCGCGGAGGGTGTCCACGTCGACGTAGATGATGCGCATGGGATTCCTGTCGGTGCGGGGGGCGGGCGGACCGGACCTCCGAGGGCGGCGATGGGCCCTCGGCGGTCCGGTCCGTAGGGTGCTGGTGCTACAGCGTGATCGTCGCGGTGCCACGGGTGTTCGCGACGTGCCCGCCGACGGTGAGCCGGTACGCGCCGGGCACGATGCGCCACGCGTCGGCCGCCGGGTCCCAGCGGGCCAGTGTGTGCGGCGGGACGGTGATGCGCACGGTCGCGGTATGCCCGTGGTCGGCGTCGACCGCGGCGTAGCCGACCAGGCGCGGCGGCTCCGGCGCACCGAAGAGTTCGCCGTCGACCGGTTCCAGGTAGGCCTGCACGATCTCCCGGCCCGGCCGTGCCCCGGTGTTGGCGAGAGTCGCCGTGACCGTCAGCCCCGCGGCCGCATCGCCTTCGACGCGAAGGTCCCGGTAGTCCCAGGTGGTGTAGCCGAGGCCGTACCCGAACGGGTAGGCGGGCTTGGCGCCCCTCAGCGCCCACAGCCGGTGGCCGATGGCCGATCCTTCGGCGTAGTGGTGTACGCCGTCGACCGGGTCGTGGGCAAGGAGGGGCACGTCGGCTTCGTCGGCCGGGAAGGTGGTGGGCAGGCGCCCGCCCGGTTCGGCGGCTCCGGTGAGGACCTCGGCGACGGCCGCGCCGCCTTCCTGCCCCGGGAGCCAGGCCCACAGCACGGCGGCGACGTCGTGCCGCCACGGCATCAGCACCGGGGATCCGGCGTTGACGACCACGATGGTGTTGGGGTTGGCGGCCGCCACGCGTGCCACGAGTTCGTCGGAACGGCCGGGCAGGGCGAGGCCGGTGCGGTCGAAGCTCTCGGACTCGATGTCCTCGGTGGTGCCGACCACGACGACGGCGAGGTCCGCGGCGGCGGCGTCCGCGACCGCGGCGGCCAGCTCGGTGTCGTCATCGGGCGGGGCCGGGGACCAGCCGAGGCCGACACTCGCGACCAGGACGTCGGTGTCGGCGGTGTGCACGAGTTCGACGTCGAGGGGTACGCCCGCTTGTGCGGTCACGGGGATGTGGGTCAGGGGCGGGCGCATCAGATTCTCGCCCACGTCGCCCGCGCCCGCCCCCAGGTCGAGGGTGTGGACCGTGTCGTCCACGGTCGCTGTCATCGTTCCGAGGCCCAGTACTTCGAGGAGATGGTCACCGTCCCACTCGGGGGTAAGGCGTGTGCGCATGGCGATCACGCGCGTGCTTTCGGGGTAGAGGCCGGGCCACACGATCGCCTGTGCGCCGAGACGGTGTTCGCTGCCGAGCACGGTGCCGTCGGCGGCGCGGAACTCCAGGGTGAAGCCGGGTGTGCCGGTGTCCGGGTCGGTGCTGTTGCCCCGGTTGATGCCGGGCAGCTTGCGGTGGGTGAACACGCCGGCCCGCACCGTCAGCTCGGTCTCCGGGGCGAGCGCCGAACGCAGGCCCTCGGCGATGTCGACGACATGCTCGGGGAAGCAGGTGGCGCTGCCGCCGCCCTGTGCGGAAGTGCGGATGGCATTCGGGCCGATGAGTGCGACGCGGCGCAGCGCCGACGTGTCGAGGGGCAGGCTGCCGCGGGGGTTCTCCAGAAGAACCATGGTGCGTGTGGTGAGCGCGCGGATCCGGTCCCGGGCTCCGGCCGGGAGGCCCGGATCGGCGGCGGGGGCACGGAAATCGCCGAGTGCTCCGACGCGTGCCGCAAGCCGCAGGATGCGCAGCACCTTGTCGTCCAGGACGGCCTCGTCGATGCGTCCTTCGGCGAGTGCCCTGCGGATCGGCTCCCCCCAGAGATCGGCGGGCCCGGGCATGGCTATGTCGGTGCCGCCCAGGAAGGCCGGCTCGGACGAGCGCACGGCCATCCAGTCGGACACCACCACACCGTCGAAGCCCCACTCGTCCTTGAGGATGTCGTTCTGGAGCGGGGAGTTCGCGGTCATGGTGTCGCCGTTGACCGAGTTGTAGGCGGACATGACCAGCCAGGCGCGCGCCTCGCGGACCGCGGCCTCGAACGGCGCGAGATAGACCTCGCGCAGGGTGCGTGCGTCCGCCCGGACGTCGTAGGTCATGCGCTCGTTCTCGGCGTCGTTGGCCACGAAGTGCTTGACCGTGGCCGCGACTCCCTGGGACTGGACACCCTCGATGTAGGCGACCGCGGTGCGCGCGGTGAGCAGCGGATCCTCGGAGAAGCACTCGAAGTGGCGTCCGCCGAGCGGCGTGCGGTGCATGTTGACCGTCGGTGCGAGCAGGATGTGCACGTCCTTGGCGCGGGCCTGGGCGCCGAGAAGTGAGCCGAACCGGTTCGCGACGGCGGGGTCCCAGGCCGCGGCCTGTGCGGAGGGGTTCGGCAGGACGATGCTGGTGTCCGCGGCGTCGAAGGTCGTGCCGCGCACCCCCACGGGACCGTCGGACATGCGCAGCTTCCGCAGGCCGATGTGCGGCATCTCCGGGAGGGACCAAACGTCTTCACCGGTGACGAGGCGCAGTTTGTCGTCCGGCGACAGTCGGGCGAGGAGGTCGCGCAGTGCTTCCTCGGCGGGAGCTGCGAACGGCGGGTCGGCGTCGATCGGCTCGGTCATCGGGGCTCCAAACGTGGTGCGATGGGATGCGCCGGGTTGCGGGACGGCGGCTCGGCGCGGGTGCGGTACGGGGTGCGGCTGCGGGTCAGGCGGCGTCGCCGAGGTCACGGGCGCAGCGGAATCCGGCGTTTGCGCTGGAGCTGTCCGGGGTGTTGGCGGTACGCGCGGCGAGGCGATAGCGATTGCAGTAGGAGTCGTGGCACAGGTACGAGCCGCCGCGCATGACCTTGTCGTGTCCCGTCTGCGGGCCCCGTGGGTTGTCCGACGGTCCGAGGTGGCGGGGCGACCACCAATCGGCGCACCACTCCCACACGTTGCCGGCCATGTTGTACAGGCCGTACGCGTTGGGCGGGAAGGCGTCGACGGGGGCGGTGCCGCGGTAGCCGTCCTCGGCGGTGTTCTTCGCCGGGAAATTGCCTCGCCAGATGTTGCACATGTAGACGCCGTCGGGCTCGCGCTCGTCGCCCCACGGGTAGCGGCGCTGTACGAGGCCGCCGCGCGCCGCGTACTCCCATTCGGCCTCGCTGGGCAGGCGTTTGCCGGCCCAGCGGCAGTAGGCGTCCGCGTCGTTCCACGTGATGTGCACGACCGGGTGGTCGCGGCGCTCGTCCACACCGCTGCCGGGGCCTTCGGGTTGGTCCCAGCGTGCCCCTGCCACGCCACACCACCAGGGGGTGCGCTCCGGTCGGGGTGCGCCGCGGCGCAGCGAGCCGGGCAGGAACGCGGCGAACACGTAGGACCAGCCGATGCGTTCGGCGTCGGTGAGGTAGCCGGTGGCTGCGACGAAATCGGCGAACCGTGCGTTGCTGACCGCGTACACGTCGATGGCGAACGGGTCGACGTGCACCGGTCGTATCGGGCCCTCCCCGTCCGAGGGGAAGCCTTCCGCGTCGTCGGTGCCCATCAGGAACTCCCCGCCGGGCAGAATCGCCATGCCGTCCAGGCCCGTGTCGGCGCCGCGGGCGGGTGTCGGCCGCGGCGAGACGGCGACGGGCCCCGGCCGTCCGGGTGTGCAGCAGGACGGGGGCGCGGAGGCGGAGGGGTCGCCCATGGGCGCTCCTTCGGTTCAAGGCGGCGGAGTACGCCGGCAAGGGGCTCCGGGGCGGTCAGTTCGCCGCCGGGACGAATCGGTTGGCGGTCGCGTCGTAGACCATCGCACGGATCGGGATCGCGCCCGAGGGGGTCTCACGCCGGTAGGTCGCAGGTTCGCGGAAGCCCGGCACGTGGAAGGTGCCGAGGTCGAAGCCGGCCTGCTGGAAAGTCGCGTGGTCGAGGTTCCGGCCCGCCTTGTCGGTGATCGCGGCGAACAGCGCGAGGGTCCGGCATGCCGTGGCCATGGAGGCGCCGGGTGTGGGCCGGCCGCTCGGCACGGTGGCCGGGTCGACGAGCTTCCCGGTCAGGGTGGGGTCGGCCTTGGTGACGGTGTCGGCGCAGGCGGTCAGGGCCGGGTCGGCGAAGTCGGTGACCTGTGTGGCGCCGACCGCGTCCTTGAGGGTGGAGAAGTCGTGCTCGCCCTTGGTGGTCAGGTACCCGTCGGGGAGCGCGGTGAACAGCTGGCGGGGTCGCCAGGCGGTCTTTTCCAGGTACTGCGGGATCAGTTGCGCACCGGCACCGACGCTCAGCAGCGTGTCGGCTCCCGCGGTCTGGGCCTTTTGGAAGAGCACGCCCGCCTGCTGGGCGAACGCCGCGGGGTCGGACGCGTTGGCGGCGATGTAGCCGGTGGCGACCGGTGTGACACCCGCGGCTTTGAGGGCCGGGAGCACGATCTGCTCGATCTGTGCCTGGTCGTTGACGACTCCGCCCACGGCGACCTTGCGGCCGGCGAGGTCGCCGCGAGCGGCGAATGTCTCGACCGCCCGGCCGGCGGCGTCCTCGCCGATGAAGCTGAACCACGGGGCCCGGGCCTGTGCGTACATGCCGGCGCCCATGGGTCCGCCGATCACCGCGGTGCGCCCGTTCTGCAGGTAGCACGCGGCTTGCTGGTTGCCCGGCGCGGCGTACAGGACGGCGAAGACCTTCTCCTCTTGGGTGAGCTTGACGCAGGTCTCCTGCGCGGCGGCCGGAGAGATGAGGTTTGTCTTGGCGAAGACCGGTACGAGCTTGCGACCCTGTACACCGCCGTCCGCGTTGATCTTGTCGATGAGGGCCCGGTAGGTGGCTTCGAAGTCGCCGTGGTCGATGTTGACGAACGCCTTGATCGCGGCGAAGTCCGGGTAGGCGATGCCGATCTTGATGCTGTCCGCGGTGACGCCCGGCGCTTCGGCGCGGACCGAGGGTCCCGCGGGGGCGCCGGGTGCCCCGGCCGGGCCCTTGGACTCGATCGTGCACCCGGCGGCGACCAGAGTCACCGCAGCAGCCGCGGCAAGGGCCCGGAGCCGCCGCAGAGCGAGGCTCCGCCGGCGCGGGTCATGAGCGTGCGATGGCATGGGGGACGGACCTCCCGTCAGCCGGGACACGCAGGCACTCGCGCCCACTACAGTCCCAGGAACCTAAGGGGCCTCAGAATGCTTCGATCCTTACCTGTAGTCAATGGCCCCTCTTGCATGCGATTACGTTCTGGCGTACATATCACTGGGAAATATACGCCCGACCCTCGGCAGTGCCGGTCTGGAGCAGCGCGTGAAAGCCGTCATGGTCATGTTCGACACCCTCATCCGGAAGTACCTGCCTCCGTACGGAGCGCCCGAGTGGGTACACGCCCCGAACTTCGCGCGGCTCGCGGAGCGCACGGCGGTCTTCGAGAACTGCTACGCGGGGTCCATGCCGTGCATGCCGGCCCGGCGCGAACTGCACACCGGCCGCCACAACTTCCTGCACCGCGGCTGGGGTCCGCTGGAGCCGTACGACGACTCGTGCCCGGAAATGCTCACCGACGCCCGGGTCTACACCCACCTGGTGACGGACCATCAGCACTACTGGGAGGACGGGGGCGCGACCTACCACAACCGCTTCCGCACCTACGAGTTCTTCCGCGGGCAGGAGGGGGACGCGTGGAAGGGCCACGTCGCGGCCCCGGACACCCCGGACACACTCAAGAGCCTGCGCGGCGAGAAGTGGCGCCAGGACTGGGTCAACCGCATGTACATGACGCGTGAGCAGGACCAGCCGCAGACCAAGACCTTCGACGCCGGGCTGGAGTTCATCGCGACGAACCATACCGAGGACAACTGGTTCGTGCAGATCGAGACGTTCGATCCGCACGAGCCGTTCTTCAGCCGGCAGCAGTACAAGGACCTGTACAAGCACGACTACGACGGCCCTCAGTACGACTGGCCCGACTACCGCATGGTGCGCGAGACGCCCGAGCAGGTCGAGCACGTCCGCTACGAGTACGCCGCGCTGCTGTCCATGTGCGACCACAACCTGGGCCGCATCCTCGATGCGATGGACGAACACGCCCTGTGGGACGACACGATGCTGATCGTCTGCACCGACCACGGGTTCCTGCTCGGCGAACGCGGCTGGTGGGGCAAGAACGTCCAGCCCTGGTACGACGAGACCATCCACACCCCGCTGTTCGTCTGGGACCCGCGCAGCCGCGTGGCCGGCGAACGCCGCGCGGCACTGGTGCAGACCGTCGACCTGGCGCCCACTCTGCTGGAGTTCTTCGGTGTGGACCGCACCCCCGACATGACCGGCGTCCCGCTGCGCGCCACCGTCGCCGACGACACCCCCGTGCGCGAGGCCGGCATCTTCGGCTCGTTCGGCGGCCACGTCTCCGTCACCGACGGCCGGCATGTCTACATGCGCTCCTGCGCGACCCCCGCCAATACCCCGCTCTCCGAGCTCACCCTGATGCCCACCCGTATGGCGGCGCGCTTCACGCCGGGCGAACTCGCGGGCGCCGAACTCGTTCGCGGCGGCGAGTACGCGTTCACCAAAGGCGCACCGGTCCTCAAGGTCGCCGCGTTCGCCATGTCACCCGCCTCCTTCGGCACCCTTCTGTTCGACTTGGCCGCCGACCCGGACCAGCTCGAACCGCTCGTCGATGACGACCTCGAACTGCGCATGGCCGCAATGCTGGTGGAGGTCATGCGTGCCTGCGACGCGCCCGCCGAGCAGTACGCGCGCCTTGGTCTGCCCACGGAGGGGCCGGTCACACCCGAACACCTGCTGGCCCGAGTCCAGCGCGCCGAAACCGAGGCGGCACGCGACGCCGAGCCGCTCGACCCGGCCGACTTCCCTGACGGTCCGCGCAGTGTCAATGCGCCCATGCGCGATCTGTTCGCCGACGCGGCAGCGGTCGGAGTGTTGCGCAACCACGGCCTTGGACGGCTCGTCGACGGCAGTCTCGTCCGCATGGTCGGCGACCTCTCGCTGATCCAGCTGTCGGCGCTGGCGTCCGGCCTGCTCAATCCCGACGTGGTCCGGACCGTCTCCGCGGCCCTCGGCGGACTCGGCCCCGCCACCGCCCCCACCAACCCCGGAGTGCCCGTATGACCCGCAACACACGCCCCAACATCCTGTGGACGGTCAGCGAAGACTGCCCGCCGCGCTTCGGCTGCTATGGCGACCCGCTCGCGGCCACGCCCAACCTTGACGCGCTGGCAGAGCGCGGCACGCTCTTCGGGCAGGCGTACTCCGCTGCCCCGGTATGCGCGCCGTCCCGCTTCGCGTTGCTCACCGGGGTGGCACCGGAGAGCAACGGCCCCGCACACCACATGCGTGCGGTCGCTCACCGACCCGCCTGGATGACCACGTACCCGGAACTGGCCCGCGCGCAGGGCTACTACTGCAGCAACAACGTCAAGACCGACTACAACTGCGACGTCGACCCGCACGCCGTCTGGGACGCCTGCGCCCCGACGGCGCACTGGCGCGACCGCCCCGAAGGCGCCCCGTTCCTGGCAGTGTTCAACATCGACGGCACGCACGAGAGCAGCGTGTTCCGGCGCGATGAGCCCATCGTCGACCGGGATGCGGTCCGGCTGCCCGCGTACCTCCCCGATGCTCCCGACATCCGGGCCGACTTCGCGCACTACTACCGCAAGATCGCCGAGATGGACGCCGAGGTCGGGCGGCTGCTGGCTCAACTCGCCGAAGACGGCCTGCTCGACGATACGATCGTGATCCACACCTCCGACCACGGCGGCGTGAACCCGCGCTCCAAGCGCTGGTGCTACGACGAGGGCCTGCACGTCCCGCTGATCGTCGCCGCGCCCGAGCGGTACGCCCACCTGTTCCCGCCGCCGGGCACCCGCGTCGAGGCGGCAGTGGGCACCATCCGCATCCCGCCCACCCTGGTCGACCTCGTCGGCGGCACCGTGCCCGCGCACATGCAGGGCGCGAGCCTGGTCGGCGCGGACTTCGACGCGGACCGCGAACTGGCTTTCGGTATGCGCAACCGCATGGACGCGCGCAACGACATGGTGCGCACCGTGCGCGACGCCCGCTACCGCTATATCCGCAACTACGAGCCGCACCGCCCTTACGGCCTCCATCAGGCGTTCGCCTGGCTTGCCAAGGGCTACCAGGCTTGGGAGGCGGCGCACCTGAACGCCGAACTGGACGACGTTCAGGAAGCGTTCTGGCGCGAGAAGCCCGGCATCGAGCTGTACGACACGACCGCCGACCCCGACCAGGTCCGCAACCTCGCCGGGGACCCCGCGCACGCGCACGTGGAACGCCGGCTCGACGACGCCCTTCGCGCCCACATGACCGCGGTCAACGACAACGGCTTCCTCCCCGAGGGCTCCGCCGCCGAGGGGTACGACGCGAGCCGCGCGCCGGAGGCCTACCCGCTGGCGCGCATCCTCGACGTCGCCGACCGCATCGCCCGCCGGGACCCGGCGGACCTGCCGACCTACCTGGCCGCGCTCACCGACACCGACGCCACGGTGCGGCGCTGGGGCGCCATCGGCGTGCTCGCGCTCGGCCGAGCCGCGGCCGACGCCGTGCCGTTCCTGCGGGCGGCTGTCGCCGACGATCCCGACCCCCACGTCCGCATCCCCTGCGCCGAGGCGCTGGCCTGTCACTTCGGGGATGCCGAGGCCGCGGACGAGCTCGCCGGGTCGGCGAGCACCGATCATCCGCCCGCGGTCGTTCTCGAGGCCCTGACCGCGCTGGCCGCGCTGGGGCCCGAACGTGCGCGTCCGTACCGCGCGGTGATCGCCGAGGCGGCCGACAACGGCGGGGAGTACGGCGGGAACCTCGCCCGCCACCTACTCCTCCGGATCGACGGCAGGTACACGCCCGAGACCGTCGTCTTCGACTGGGAGCGGATGCTGCGGGCAATCCCCGAGGCGCATCGGAAGGCGCTCGGCATTGGCTGACGCCGGCTTCTTGTAGATGCCTAGGTATCTATCAGAGGCAGTTGAGCGAGCGATGATCTGTTTCTCTTGACAGTCATTAGCGGACACTCCAGTCTGCTCCATAGATTCATGGGCACTTAATCAACGTGCCGATCTCCGTTCGCCGGGGCGCCCGTAGGAGCGAGCCTCGGCGCCGTGACCCGGGGCGCCGTGACGGGGCGGCGGGCCCGCCGACCCATGCCTGGGGAGTGCAAACAATGGTGTTCTATTCGTGCTGCCCGCTGCGCAGGAGCCGTCGATGACGGCGCCGCACGGCACATCCGGGCCGTCCGCAACCGAAACCACCGCGTCCGGCCTTGCTGCCGGTCTGGTCGCCGCCGAGGCCGAGCGGGCACGCCGAACCGAGGCCGAACGCGACGCGGTCTTCGCGGTCGACCTGCTGCCGGGTGTCGGCGCCGAGCAGCTGACGCTGCGCGAGGGGCTGGCGGCCGGCGGATCGGCGACGTTCCTGACGCTGATGCTGCTGTCGTCGTTCGACGAACTGGAGCACGCCACACTCGGCGTCCTCGCCCCGGACATCCGCGACACATTCGGGATGAGCGACGGCGCGATCGTGTTCCTGTCCGCCGGATCCGGCGCGTTCCTGGTGCTGGGCGCGCTGCCCATGGGGTGGCTCGCCGACCGGTACCGCCGCGGCCGGGTGGCCGGATGGGCGGGCCTGGCCTTCTCGCTGTTCATGCTCGCGTCGGGCGCGGCGGCGAACGTCTTCCTGATGTTCCTGGCCCGGCTCGGCGTCGGCGTCTCGAAGTCGAGCACCATGCCCGTGCACGGCTCCCTGAACGCCGATACCTACCCCATCGGCGTCCGCGGTCGACTCGCGGCCACGAACGGCATGGCCGGCCGGATCGCCGCGGTGCTCAGCCCGCTCGCGGTCGGCGGCATCGCCGCGGCGGCGGGCGGCGGCGAGGGCTGGCGCTGGGCGTTCTTCGTCCTCGCGGTGCCCACCGCGGCGGCCGCGCTGTTCGCCTTCCGCCTACCTGAACCGCCCCGCGGGCAGCACGAGATGAAGGCGGTCCTCGGCGAAGTCCTGAAGCAGGACAAGCCGATGCCCGTCTCGGTCGAAGCCGCGTTCGCGCGCCTGATGAAGATCCGCACCACCAAGACGGTGGTCATGGCCTTCGCCGCGATCGGCTTCGGGCTGTTCACCGCGCCGGTGCTGACCAACCTGTGGATGGAGGACCACTTCGGGCTCGGCACGTTCGAGCGCGGCGTGTACGGCACCCTGGGCGGGCTCGGCGTCTTGGCGGTCCTACCCTTCGTCGGCCCACGCTATGACCGGCTCTACCGCACCGACCCGGCCCGGGCGCTCCGGCTCATCGGCGTCCTCATCCTCCCGGTGGCGGTGCTGATGCCGCTCCAATGGGCGATGCCGACCGCTCCGCTGTTCGTCGTCGCGCAGATGCTGCCGATGATCCTGCTGTCCTCGGCGTTCGCCATGGTCGGCCCGGTCATGCAGTCGGTGGCGCCCTACCGGCTGCGCGGCCTCGCGTCGGCGCTCGCAGCCATCTACATCTTCTTCATCGGCGCGACCGGCGGCTCGCTCCTGTCGGCACTGATCCTCGACTCGTACGATCCGCGTGCCGCCGCGCTGATCATCGGTGTGCCGTCGATTCTGATCGGTGCCCTGATGCTCATCCGCAGTTCGGCGTTCATCAGGAACGACCTGTCCCGCGTCGTCTCCGAACTCCGCGAGGAACTGGAGGAGCGCGACCGGCAGGCCGGCAACGCGGAGTACATCCCGGTGCTCCAAGTCCACGACATCGACTTCGAATACGGCAACGTGCAGGTGCTGTTCGGCGTCGGCTTCGAGGTGCGGCGCGGCGAGACGCTCGCTCTGCTCGGCACCAACGGTGCCGGCAAGTCCACCATTCTCAAGGCGATCTGCGGGCTCGGAACGCCATCGCGCGGCGTCGTCAGGCTCCACGGCCGGACCATCACGTACGTGGCCCCCGAGCAGCGCGGGCGGCACGGCATGCGCCTGCTGCCCGGCGGCAAGGGCGTGTTCCCCGGCATGTCCGTACGCGAGAACCTGGACATCGCGGCGTTCCAGCTCCGCGACCGCGACAAAGCGCACCGCGACGCGCGACTCGCCTACGTACTGGACGTGTTCCCCGACCTCGCCGCCCGGCTCGGCCGGCGCGCCGGCTCCATGTCCGGCGGGCAGCAGCAACAACTCGCCCTCGCCATGGTCCTCATGCACGAACCCGAGATCCTGCTCATCGACGAACTTTCGCTCGGCCTGGCCCCCGTGGTCGTCCAGGACCTGCTCGTGATCATCGAGCGCCTCAAGGCCGACGGACTCACCATGATCATCGTCGAGCAGTCCCTCAACATCGCCCTCGCCATCGCCGACCGGGCGGTGTTCCTGGAGAAGGGGCAGGTCCGGTTCACCGGTGACGCCCGCGAACTGGCCGAACGCGACGACCTGGCACGCGCGGTGTTCCTCGGCAAGGACGGTGGCTGAACCATGATCGAACTCACCCGCCAGCTCGCCTTCGACGGCATCGTCAACGGCCTGGTCGTCGGGCTCCTCGCGATGGGCATCGTGCTCGTCCACCGGTCCACCCGCATCATCAACTTCGCGGTCGCCAACATGGGCCTCGTCGGCTCGGCACTCTTCGCGCTCCTCGCGGTTCGGTACGGCGTACCGTTCTGGATCGCCCTGCCTCTGTCCCTCGCCGCAGGCGCGGCCTTCGGCGCGATCGTCGACCTCGTCGTCGTACGCCGTCTGTTCACCGCGCCACGGGTGATCCTCCTGGTCGCCACGATCGGCGTCGCCCAGCTGGCGCTCGTCATCGTCACGTCGTATCCCGAGGTGGACGGATCCCGCTCGTACCCGGTGTGGTCCAGTGCCTCATGGCGTCCGGCTGGAGTCGAGGTGACGGCCACCCAGGTCGCGGTGCTCGTCGTGGTTCCCCTGGCCGCGGTCGCGCTCGGCTGGTTCCTGGGCCGCACCGTGCTCGGCAAGTCCGTGACCGCGTCCGCCGAGAACCCGGAGCTGGCACGCCTGAACGGCATCAGCCCCAAGGTGGTGTCCACCGTCGTGTGGGCGATCGCCGGGCTCATGGCCACCGTCTGCCTGATCCTCATCTCCAGCCGCAACGGCTCCGTGACGTCGCCCGCCGTGCTCGGCATGACTACCCTCATGCGGGCCCTCGCCGCCGCGGTCATCGCCCGCATGGCATCGTTCCGCGTCGCCTTGGCCGCCGGTGTCGGACTCGGGCTGCTGGAGTCGGTCGTGCAGTTCAACTGGCTCGACCAGCCCGGTCTGACCGACCTCGTCGTCTTCGCATTGGTCCTGGCCGCCGTGTTCGCCGCCGGGCGGGACAAGGCCGCCGAGGGCGGCGCCTTCTCCTTCGCGCCCCGGGTGCGACCGGTTCCGGAACGGCTGCGCAACCTGTGGTGGGTACGCAACCTCGAACGTTTCGCCCTGCTCGGTCTCCTGCTCTTCGCCGTCGTCGTCCCGCTGATCGTCACACAGCCGTCGCGGCACCTGCTGTACACGACCATCGCCGCCTACGCCATCTGTGCCGCATCGGTCACCGTGCTGACCGGCTGGGCAGGGCAACTCTCCCTCGGCCAAATGGCCTTCGCCGGCATCGGCGCGCTCACCGCCGCCTCGCTCAACCGGGGCCTGCGCCTGGACATCGGCAACGACAAGGTGCTCGTCGTCGAACGCCTCACCTTCCCCACCGCGGTCGCCGCTGCGGCGCTGCTGACCGCGATGCTCGCCGCCGTCATCGGAGTCGGCGCGCTGCGCGTGCGGGGGCTGCTCCTCGCGGTCAGCACCGTCGCGTTCGCGGTCGCCTGCGAGCAATGGGTGTACCGGCAGGACGTCTTCCACGACAGCACTACGCAGACCACCGCGTCCTTCCCTCGCACCGACGTCTTCGGCATCGACGTCACCTCGCAACGCTCGTACTACTACGTGGTCCTCGTGGTGCTGGCGGTGGTGCTGACCGTGACCGGCAGACTGCGCCGCACCGGGGTCGGCCGGACCACGATCGGGGTACGCGACAACCCGGCGACCGCCGCGGCGTACACCGTCCGGGCCGCCCGCGTGAAGCTGCGCGCGTTCGCCCTCGCCGGCGGCATCGCGGGACTCGGCGGGGCGCTGCTCGCCGGGGCGCTCCAGACCGTGCCGTACGGCGACGCGTACTTCCGCAGCGAGGACTCCCTCATGCTCGTCTCCGTCGTCGTCATCGGCGGCCTCGGCTCGACGTCCGGGCCGGTACTCGGCGCGCTGTGGGTGATCGGCCTGCCCGCGGTGTTCCCGGGCAACTCACTGGTGCCGCTGCTCGCGTCCAGCCTCGGCCTCCTCATCCTGCTGCTGTATTTCCCCGGCGGCCTCGTGCAGATCGGGTACAGCGCCCGCGACGCGTTGCTCGGTTGGGCCGAACGACGCCTCGGTCCGCCGCCCGCCGGACAGGCCGCGGCACCGCCCCGGCTTGCGGCGCGACCACACAAGGAGCCGCTGCCCGACGACCGGCCGGTGCTGGCGACCCGTGACATCAGGGTCCGATTCGGCGGAGTCACGGCGGTCGACGCGGTCACGGTCGAAGTACGAGCGAACGAAATCGTCGGCCTCATCGGCACCAACGGCGCCGGCAAGTCGACCCTGATGAACGCCATCGGCGGGTTCGTCCCGGCCACCGGGAGCGTCGAACTCCTCGGGCAGGACGTGTCCGGCAAACCGTCCGCAGGCCGTGCCGCGCTCGGTATCGGGCGCACCTTCCAGGCGGCGGCGCTGTTCCCCGAGCTGACCGTCACCGAGACCGTGCAGATCGCCCTGGAGGCACGCGGCCGCTCCGGCCTGCTCTCCTCGGCGCTGTGGCTGCCGCGGTCGGTCAAGGGGGAACGCGCCAAGAGGGCCGAGGCGCACGACCTCGTCGACTTCCTCGGACTGGGCCGATATGCCGATGCCTTCATCGCCGACCTGTCCACCGGCACCCGCCGCATCGTCGAACTCGCCGGACTGCTCGCCCTCGACGCCCGCGTCCTGTGCCTCGACGAGCCGACCGCTGGCGTCGCGCAGCGAGAAACCGAGGCGTTCGGCCCCCTCATCCAGGAGATCCGCCACGAACTGGGCGCTTCCCTGCTGGTGATCGAGCACGACATGCCGCTGATCATGAGCATCAGCGACCGGGTGTACTGCCTGGAGACCGGCCGCGTCATCGCTGCCGGGACGCCGTCGGAAGTCCGCAACGATCCGAAGGTCATCGCCGGCTACCTGGGCACCGACGAACGCGCCATCAAGCGCAGCGACAGCGTCGCCACGTCCGCCACGGCACCGGCATCCGGCGGAATACCGGGGGATCGCCCGTGATCAGTCCGGCTGCACCTCGTCGGATTGCGGCGCCTCGCGCGGCGGTGTCCCCGGCGCCCCGTCGGTGCGCGTCGCCGCGATCTGCGCGGCCCGCCGCTCGAGGCGGTGTTGGAGGAGTCGCAGCCACGCGATGTAGGCGGACCCGGTGCTGTAACCGTGTTCGTGTGCGGACAGGTGCACCTCCGACACCCATGCGGGATCCAGGCCGGGCATCTGGAGGTGGGCGTAGGGGAGATTGTGCGTCCACGGCGGCGCCCCCGACGGGTCCTGGTTCGCCTCCCTGAAAGCGAGTTCGGCGCGTACGACGGTGAGGGCGATCTCGGGGTCGAGCTGGCCGCCGAAAATGAAGCGGATAACGAACTCGGGGTCGCCGATGCGCGGTGACGGCACATACGGAGAGCGCGCCCAGTCCCTGAGCGCTTGTTGTCCGGTCTCGGTCATGCGGTAGAGCTTGGCGTCGGGTCCGCCGTCGCGGAGGTCGACGTCGTATTCGACCCAGCCGCGTTCGACGAGTTTGGCCAGGCGGCGGTAGATCTGGGGGAGTTGGACGCCGTAGCCGATGTATTTGAGCGGGCCTTCCATCCATTTGCGCAGGTCGTAGCCGGAGTAGCGGCGCAGCGCGAGTATCCCGAGGATGACGAAGTCGAGTTGCATACCCTTCCTTCTGGCTGGCTGGGACAACCTGTGCGAGACCAGTGTGCCTGCCGGACGACCATCCGTTGGCGCCGGGCAGCCCGATGACGTGCGTGGCGCTCGGCCGACATCGACACCCAAGGCGGCTGCGGGCTTGACCTAGATGCAAAAGGTGCTAGATGCCGCCCGGCAGCGCACTACGATAGGGCCGCATTTTACGGGGTTCCTATCGATCTTTTGACTAGAGATCTAGATGCAAACGTATCTAGAAATTGCACTCTCGCCCAGTGCTGTCGGGCCCACGCCGATGCGGAACGGTCGGATCCGCTCTCGGCCTCCTCGGTGCTGCGCAGGAACGAGGCTGGATGACGCGACCACGCGCCGGGTCGAACCGTACGGCACGCCGTCCGGGCGGGCGTCGACCGCCGCTGATCATGGGCGTCAGCGACCGCGTGTACTGCCTGGAGACCGGCCGGGGGCCGGACGCGATGACGCGGGGTTCTCCCCATCCCCGCAGCGCACATCGCCGGGATCGAAGCGACCCTCTTCGGCGAGACGGTCGGCGGCTTCGACGACGCATGCGGGCTCCTCCCGCCGCGTCTGCCCGGCGTCGCCGAAACCGTGCGGGCCGGCTCACCCGACGATTGGGAGGACTACCGCCACCGCCCGGCCGGCCGGGCAGCCATCCGGTCGGCACGGGGGCCAAGGCACTTCGTGTCCCGCGAAGTGCCTTGGCGGCAGGCGCCGGACGCCCACCTCGTGGCGTGGCAGCACGAAGACCGCCGACGGAACCGTTCTCTCACACTCCCGGGGCCTGCGGCGATGATGACGCGGCGATACCCGCGAGCATGAGACCGAACACCCGGGCCGCGCGTTCATCGAGTTCGTCGACGGGGATGCCGGTGTCACGGGCGTACGCCTCGCGGAAGATGACGTACCCCATCTGCGCCGCAGCGGTCATGACGTGTGCGGCGACGACATCGGCGTCTTCGGGCAGCGCGCCGTCGGCCTTGTCTCGTTCCAGGCTCTGGAGCGTCCGGGGGAAGCGCGGCAGCGGGCTGAAGCTGTCGTCGCGGTCGAGCGCGAGGAGTGCTTCGAGCTTGACGAGCTCCGGTTCGTCGAGGCGGTGGCGGAACATCTCCAGCCGCCGTTCGACGAACGGTCGCTCCCAGTGGTCGTCACGGTGTTCGGCTTGGTGCTCGACCAGATCGGCGGCCGCTGCGCGCAACAGGGACTGGCGGCTGCCGAAGTATTGGTAGATCTGCCCGTGGTTGACACCCGCCTCGCCGGCGATCTCCCGGAGGTTCACCCCGGCGAGCACGCCGTCGCGTTCAAGCAGCGTTCGCGCGGCGGCCAGCAGGTCCGCCTCCGTCTCCTCGCGGCTGCGACGTCGCCGCTTCTTCCGGGGCTCGGGCTGCCCGCCCGTGGCCGCAGGCCGAGCCTCCGTCGGCCCGGGCCCGCCCGCCGCGCCGGTGTCGCTGTCGCTCATGTGCCGCTCCCCGTCCGTGCCGGACAAATCTTCTCGCTCCAACCCTTGCCGAGTCGTGGGCACCACTTTAAGGTCACGCTATCAACGTTTCGTTAATAACGAACCGTGAATAGCGCGTGAAGGGGCACCCATGTCGACACTCCCACTGGCGGGCATACGCGTCCTCGACCTGTCCACCGTGCTGGCCGCGCCGGTCACCGCCACGTTCCTCGGCGACTTCGGCGCCGAGGTGATCAAGGTCGAGGACCCTGGTCGCGGCGACTTCACCCGCGGCACGACGCCGGGCGTCCGGTCCCCATACTGGGCCCAGGAAGCACGCAACAAGAAGTCCGTCACCCTCGACCTGCGGACCCTGGACGGGCAGCGGCTGGTGCGGCGACTCGTGCCGCACTTCGACGTCGTCATCACCAACTACCGCCCCCCGACCCTCGAGGCCTGGGGTCTGGACCCGGACACCCTTCGCGCACTCGCGCCGGATACCGTGCTCGTCTACGTCACCGGGTACGGCCTGACCGGGCCGTACCGCGACCGCGGCTCCTTCGACCGGATCGCGAGCGCATTCGCCGGCCTGACCTACGTCACCGGCGACGAGGACCGTCCGCCGGTGCGCAGCGGCTACTCGACGATCGACTACATGGCCGCCTATCTGGGCGCCTTCTCCGTGGTGACCGCGCTCTACCATCGCGACACCGCAGGCGGCGGCGGCCAAGTAGTCGACCTGGCCTTGTACGAGGCGGGGTTCCGGGCCTCCGAGGATGCGCTCGCCTCCTACGCGGCCACGGGGAAGGTCCGTGAGCGCCTGGGCAACCGGAACCCGCAGATCGTGCCCGCCAGCGACTTCACCGCCTGCGACGGGCGCCGCGTGTCGATCCACGCCGGGACGGACGCCCTCTTCGGTCGGCTGGCCGCCGTGATGGGTAGCCCGGAACTCGCCGCAGACCCCGCGTACGCGACGCGGTCGGCGCGCGCGGCGCACGCCGACGCCCTGTACGCGGTCATCACCGACTGGGTGGCCGGATACGCGGCGGACGACCTCACCAAGCTGCTGAGCGACGCCGGCATCCCGGCTGCGCCGCTGATGAGCATCGCGGATATCGCCACCGACCCCCACTACCGGGAGCGGGGCACACTCGTCACCGTCGACGATCCCGAGTTCGGGCAGCTGCCGATGGTCGCACCGTTGCCGAGAATGTCGAAGACCCCGGGCAGCATCCGCTCCACCGGCCCGGCGCTCGGCGA
This sequence comes from Embleya sp. NPDC020886, assembly GCF_044333915.1. Lineage (NCBI taxonomy): Bacteria > Bacillati > Actinomycetota > Actinomycetes > Kitasatosporales > Streptomycetaceae > Embleya > Embleya sp. NPDC020886. The sequence continues at coordinate 402,598 of NZ_JBIRRX010000005.1, forward strand.
GCACAACGCCGAGGTGTACCAGGATGTGCTCGGCCTCCGCCCGGACGAGCTCGCCGAGTTGCGTGCGAACGGCGTGATCTGACCCCTCCTGCTTTGCCCATCTGCCGCTTCTGCATTCCGGGAGGTCACGCGCCCATGGCTGTCACCTTGAACGCTGCCGCGCTGGGGCCGCGTCTCGACCGGCTCCCCCTGAGCCGGTTCCATCGCCGCCTGGTCATCGCCCTGGCCGGGATGATCCTGTTCGAGTGGGTGGAGACCTACGCCTTCGCGTTCGTCGCGCCCGTACTGCGCGAGCAATGGGGCATGTCGCTGTCGACCGTCGCGGTTGTGGCCGGCATCGGCCAACTCGGCGCTTTCGGGGGAGGCGTGCTCGGTGGCTACCTCGCAGACCGTCTCGGCCGCCGCCGCACCATGCTGGCCTTCGTCACCCTCTACTGCGCGGCCACCGTCGGCTGCGTACTCGTCCAGAACCCATGGCAATTGATCGCCGCGCGGACGGCGGCGCACTTCGGTGCCCAGGGCATGGCGGTAGTGGCCATCGTCGTGCTCACCGAATTCGTGCCCGCCGCGGCGCGGGGGCGGTTGCAGACCTACAAGGTGGCGGTCGGCTCGCTCGGTATCCCGATCGCGGCCTGGTCCGGCTACTTCCTGGCGCCCCACTGGACCTGGGGCTGGCGCCTCGTCTTCGGTCTCGGCCTGTTCGGCGCGGTCTTCGCCTGGCTGATCCACCGCTGGGTCCCGGAGAGCCCCCGCTGGCTCGCCTCCCGAGGCCGGACCGACGAGGCCGAGGACATCGTCCGGTCCATCGAGACGCAGTGCGGTGTCCGCTCCCCGGCAAAAGACCGCCCGTCGGTCGCACCGGCCCCAGTCGGTACGGGGGAGCCGCCGCGGTTGGCCGAGCTGTGGGCCGCGGCGAACCGCCGCAACTTCCTGATCATCAGCACGATGTGGGTGACCGGACTTCTCGCCTACTCCGCCTTCAACACCTGGACGCCCACGCTCCTCGCCGAGAACGGGCTCGACCTCGACGACACGCTGCTCCTGTCCGCGGCCCTGGGCACGGCCGCGCCCCTGGGAGCGCTCGTCGCCGTACCGTTGATCGACCGCTGGGACCGGCGCCACATGCAGCTCGCCCTCGGCACACTGACCGCCACGCTGCTGCTGTTGTTCTCGCTCGTCCGTGCCCCTGCGGCCATCCTGGCGCTCGGCTGCCTGATCAGTCTGACGTTCCAGATGGCCGTGCCGTTCCTCCAGGTCTACTCGGCCGAGACCTTCCCCACTCGGATCCGCGCGCTCGGCTCCGGCACCGCCAACGCCCTGTCCCGCATCTTCAACTTCGCCGCCCCCATGCTCATCGCCGGCCTCTACGCCGGAGCCGGCTACACCGCCGTCTTCGTTCTCCTCGCCGTCCTCAGTGCCGTGGGCGGCCTGGTCGCCGCCCGCTTCGGCCCGCGTACCACCGGCGTCAGCCTCGAAGCCACCGCGGCGGATCAAACCCGACACCCCAAGGAAGCCGTCACACCATGACCGACCTGTCCTTCGCCTCGGCAACCGAACTCACCGCTCTGATCCGCCGACGGGAGCTGTCACCGACCGAGCTCATGCGGTACACCCTCGACCGGATCGACACCGTGGACTCCGCCGTCAACTCCGTCGTAGCCCTCGCCCCCGAGCGGGCCCTCGCCGAGGCCACCGCGCTCGAACAACGCCTCGCCCGCGGCGAGGAAGCAGGGCCGCTGGCCGGCCTGCCGATCCTCGTGAAGGACCTCGAAGACGCGGAAGGCCTGCCTACCAGCCGCGGCACCAGCGCCTACGCCGGTCGCCCGCCCGCAACCCGCGACAGCATCCACGTCGCCCGGCTGCGCGCCGCCGGCGCCCTGGTGGTCGGCAAGACGAACACCCCGCCGCTCGGTGCCGCGGTGCACACCGCCAACAACGCCTTCGGCGTCACCCGCAACCCCTGGAACCCCGAACGCACACCCGGCGGCTCCAGCGGCGGCGCGGCGGCAGCCGTCGCCGCCGGACTCGTCTCCTTGGCCACCGCAGGTGACGGCGGCGGGTCCACCCGGATCCCCGCCGCGTTGTGCGGGGTCGTCGGCCTCAAACCGTCCCGTGGACGCATCCCCCGTGGTCCCGCCCGCATGCCGGCGTGGACCCAGCACATGTGCCTCTCCGGCATGGCTCGGACCGTCCGGGACACCGCACTGCATCTCGACGTCGCCGCCGGCCACCACCCCGCCGACCCCAACTCGCTGCCCGCGCCCGCCCTGTCCTATCGCGCGGCCCTCGACGAACCGCTCCCCGCCCTACGCGTCGGCGTCCTGCGCACCCTCGGCATCGCCGCGCCTCGCCCCGAAATCCTGCACGCCCTCGACCGTGCCGCCCACCTGCTCCGCGAGCAAGGCCACGAAGTCCGGGACGACGAAGCGCCCCTGCCCGGCGCGGACGATTTCCCCGCCCCGTTCCAGCTGCGGCAGAACGTCCTGGCCTACGCGCGGCTCCTCACCGTGCTCGACGACTTCACGATCCGCCGCCACGCATTCGAGCCGTGGTTCGCCGACGCCCTCGACGCCGGCCGCTCCCTCACCACGGCCGACATGGCCTCCTACTGGGCTCACCGCACACAGCTCGACCGCTGGGCGGCTGCCCTGTTCGATCGGTACGACCTGCTTCTCATGCCGACCACCCCCACCACCGCGTGGCCGGCCGAGGGGCCGAACCTGGCTGTGGCCCTCCGCGAGCGAGCCCTGCCCATCTCGTACACCGCCGTCTTCAACGACACAGGTCATCCGGCCGTCAGTATCCCCGCCGGCATCGCACCGGACGGCCTTCCACTCGCCGTCCAACTCATCGCCCCCCACCACCGAGACGACCTCGCCCTCTCCGCAGCCCACACCCTCGAAGCCTCGCTGGGCACCCAACGCCCGCCTCTCCTCTGAGCAGACGTTCCCCACGGGGCCGTCCGGTGATCCAGACGAGAGCTTGACCACCCAGCCGCCGATCCCGGTGTGTACAAGCCTCGGCACCGGCTGAACCGCGGTCGGCTCCGAGGGTCGCCGGTCGGGAAACCCAGAAGATGAATCCCGTCCTCGAATGGCTCCTTGGCATGTGGCAAGGTTGCGGACGCTCCTCGTGCACGGCGGGGGCGGAGGCATCGGCACCTTCGCGATCCAGATCGCCAAGGCGCTCGGGGCCCGTGTGGTGACCACGGTCGGCGGCCCCGAGAAGGCGGCGCGAGCGCGGGAGTTGGGCGCCGATGTAACGATCGACCACCGCACGGAGGACTTCGGCGAGCACGGTCCCTACGACGTGATCCTCGATGTGATCGGCGGCGGCTACCTCGAACGCAACGTGCGTTCGCCGGCCGCAGACGGGCGCTTGGTCGTCATCGGTCTTCAGGACGGTCTGGAGGGTCGACTGAACCTTGCGGAGCTGGTGTTCAAGCGGGTGTCGGTGTTCGGCACCACGTTGCGCACCCGGTCCGCGGCGCAGAAGGCGGCCATCGTCGCGGACGTGCAGCGCCACGTCTGGCCGATGATCGAGAGCGGGGCCGTGCGGCTGGTCGTCGACCGGACGCTGCCGATGTCCGAGGCCGCCGAGGCGCATCGGGTGATGGAGTCCGGTGGGCACACCGGCAAGATCGTGCTGGTGAACGCCTGACGTACGCCGTGCCGACGGGGGTGCGTCGGGACCGGCGCCGAGACGGAGGCGCGGACCGCGCCCCCGTCCGGTACCGGCCCGGCGGCCCGATCCCGTGGCGGCGTGGCCGCCCCGGTGGCCCGCGGCGCGGGCCCGGGCGGCCGAATGGGTGCACGCCGCAACGGGGAACGGGACGGTCGGCGGCGCGGTGCCTTCGCGTCGGGTTGCGGCGCGCGGGCCGCGCGCCAGGATTGGTCGAGAGTGCCTCGTCCCGCGAGCCGCCGACCGCAGCCGTGCGGGCGGGCCGCACCTTCCAAGGCACGCAGGTGCCCGTGATTGGAGCCGAGATGACCCCGCTTCCCCCGCCGATCACGCCTTACCTCGAACCCGCCGCGCGGGAGTTGTGCGAGGCGACCGACCCGCATCCACGGATCTACGAGGTGCCCCCGGAGAAGGGGCGCGAGATCCTGCTGGGCCTGCAGAGCGACCCGAGCGTGCCGCGCCCGGACGTCGACGAGGAGTGGGTCGAGGTGGACACCGGCGAGTGGGGCACCGTCCGCACCCGCATCATCCGGGCCAAGGGGACCACCGGCCCGCTGCCGGTGGTGTTCTACATCCACGGTGCAGGCTGGGTCTTCGGCGACGACAAGACCCACGACCGCATCTTCCGCGAACTCACCGTCGGTGCGGGCGCCGCGGGCGTCTTCCCAGTCTACGACCGGGCGCCCGAGGCGCAGTACCCCACCCAGGTCGAACAGAACTACGCCGTGGGCCGGTGGGTCATGGAACACGGCGCGGAACACGGCCTGGACACCTCGCGGGTGGCGGTGACCGGCGAGTCGGTCGGCGGCTGCATGGCGACGGTGTTCGCGCTGATGAACAAGGAACGCGGCGGCATCGACCTCAAGGCGCAGGTCCTGCTCTATCCGGTGACCGACGCCGACTTCGACACCCCGTCGTACCTGCAGTTCGCCGAGGGCTACTTCCTCACCCGCGACGGCATGAAGTGGTTCTGGGACGCCTACACCACCGACCCCGCCCAACGCGCCGAGCACCACGCCTCCCCGCTGCGGGCGAGCCTCGACCAGCTCAAGGGCCTCCCGACCACCCTGGTGATCACCGACGAGGCCGACGTGCTGCGCGACGAGGGCGAGCAGTACGCGAACAGGCTGCGCGAGGCCGGCGTGGACGTCACCTCCGTGCGCGTGGCCGGCATGGTCCACGACTTCCTGCTCCTGGACAGCCTGCGCGACACCCGCGCCGCGAACATCGCCCGCAAACTCGCCACCGACGCCCTGCGCACCGCGCTGCACGGCGGCTGACGGGCCTCGGGGCTCCTCGCACAGCCGGGCCGGGCCCGCCGGCGCCCACGTGGCGCGGGCGGGCCCGGCCCTTTCGCGTTCTCGGCCGGTGACGGAGGGTTCCGGGCCCGGCGCATTTGTACCTGCGGATGGAGACCTACCGGGCCGCGAACGCGGCGTTGATCGGCCCCAGGCGTCAATCCCGCTCGCCCGCGCGCGCGGGGCGGCGGCCTGGTCGCCTCCGTGGACGGCATGCGCTTACGACCAGGCCGCCGGGCCGGGTGGGAAGGTGGTGGCCGGCACCCCGCGCGACTCCTTGTACGTCCTGGACGTCCCCTACGACCGCGCCGGCCCGCTCTACCAGCACTACCAGGAAGGCATGGAAGACCGGATCGGCGCGCTCGGCCCGGTCCTCAATGCCCTGGTGCTTTTCACCCGCTACATGGGCGCCGCCCTCGACCGGCTGCGCGCCGACGGCTTCGACGTGCGCGAGCAAGACGTCGCCCGGCTATCACCGTTCGTCCGGAACCACGTCGACATGCTCGGCCGGTACTCGTTCCTGCTGCCCTGGATGCCCGACGGCCTGCGCCCGCTGCGCGACCCGGTGCAGGCCGATCGGGGCTGAACGCACGGCACCACACCTGGCCACCGGGCGGGGCCTGCGGGGTGGGTCAGTTGTCGATGCGACGCTTGCTGAGCCAGGCCACCATCTCGGGGTCGTGGTGGTCGAAGAACAGGGTCGTGCCGGTGTCGAGGGCCGCGATGCCGGCCATCTGGTCGTCTGTGAGCCGGAAGTCGAAGACGTCGATGTTCTGCGCCATCCGGTCGGGGCTGACGGACTTGGGGATGGTGACGATGTCGCGCTGGATCAACCAGCGCAGCACGACCTGCGCCACCGACTTGCCGTGCGCCTCACCCACCTTGCCGAGGACCGGGTGGGTGAACAGGTCGTTCTTGCCTTCGGCGAAGCCGCCCCACGCCTGGTGCTGCACCCGGTGCTCGCGCATCAGCGCGTGATCCAGGTCGCGCTGGAAGAAGGGGTGGGTCTCGATCTGGTTGACCTGCGGGGCGGTGTCGTTGTTGAAAATCAGGTCCAGCAGGCGGTCGGGGTGGAAGTTGGCGACGCCGATCGCCCTGGTCAGACCCTCGGCCTGGGCGGTCTCCATGGCGCGCCACTGGCCGTAGACGTCGCCGTAGGGCTGGTGCATCAGGTACAGGTCGACGTGGTCGAGGCCGAGCTTGGCCAGGGAGGCTTCCAGGGCGCGGCGGGTGTTGTCCTGGGCGGGGGCATCCTGGACCCACAGCTTGGTGGTGACGAACAGGTCCTCGCGCCGGACGCCGCTGTTCTTGATGGCATCGCCGACGGCTTCCTCGTTGCCGTAGGCGGCAGCGGTGTCCAGCAGCCGGTAGCCGGCCGCCAGAGCCTGGGTGACGGCGCGTTCCGTCCGGTCGGCGGGGATCTGGTAGACGCCGAAGCCGAGGATCGGCATCTGGACGCCGTTGTTCAGGGTGACGGTCTGCACGGTGTTCTTCCTTAGCGGTTCGGGTACGGGTGGCGCCTCGACCGCCGGTGCCGGGACGCCCCCGTCCCATCTCCCTCGGACGCTCAGCGGCAGCACACGCTCTGCCGCCGGCGCGGAACCGGCCTCCGGCGCGGCGGCGGTGCCGGGGACAGTGGCGGGCATCGGGGGGCATCCCGAGAGGGGACGGCCGGCCATGCCCCCAGACAACCAGTGCCCCGCACCCGGCGGGGCACTCAAGCAGACCCTGACAAGGACCCCCACACCCGTGCCCCCGTAAGCGGCCCAGCCGTAGTGTCGAAGGCATGGACCGCCGCACCGAGATCCGCGAGTTCCTCACCACCCGCCGGGCTCGCGTCACCCCCGAGCAGGCCGGCCTCACCCCCTCCCCGTTCTCCGGCACCCGCCGTGTCCCCGGCCTGCGCCGCGAGGAAGTCGCCCAGCTCTCCGGCGTCAGCGTTCCCTACTACACCCGCCTCGAACGGGGCGACGCGCGCGGCGCCACCGACGCCGTCCTCGACGCCATCGCCCGCGCCCTGCTCCTGGACGACGCCGAACGCGCCCACCTCTTCGACCTGGTCCGCGCCGCCAACGCCGCCGCAGGCGCCGCAGCGCCGTGCCGGCCCGCCCGGCAGCCCGTCCGCCCCGGCCTGCGCAACCTCGTCGAGACGATCAGCGGCGTCGCCGCCTACATCCGCAATGCCCGCCTCGACCTCCTGGCCGGCAACACCCTCGCCCGCGCCCTGTTCGCCCCGGTCTTCGACAGCCCCGCCCGCCCGGCGAACGCCGCCCGCTTCACCTTCCTCGACCCGACCGCCGCCGCGTTCTATCCCGACTGGCAGGCCGTCGCCGACCAGAACGTCGCCACCCTGCGCGCCGAAGCCGGACGCAGCCCCCACGACAAGGCCCTCAGCGACCTGATCGGCGAACTCTCCATCCGCGGCGGCGACGCCTTCCGCCGGCGTTGGGCCCGCCACGACGTCCGCCACCACCGCAACGGGGCCAAGCGCATCCACCACCCCCTCGTCGGCGACCTCACCTTCACCTACGAGACCACCCGGCTCACCGCCGACGACGGCCTCCGCCTCATCCTGTGCACCGTCCCACCCGGCAGCCGCGACGCCGAAACCCTCGACCTCCTCGCCGGCTGGAACGCCTCCGCACCGACGACCTCACCGTCCGGCAGCTGACTCGGCCTCGTCCGGTCCTTCCCGCCACCATGTCCGGACGCCGTCGCCTCTCCCCTGCCGCAGCTCAGCGCCGGGCGTCACCCGGCGCGAGCAGGCTCGTGACGCCCGCGATGGCCTCTGCCGAGGGCCTGAAGTAGCGGCGGACGTTCTCGACCTTCTTGTGCCGCGACTTGGCCATCAGCATCAGCTCGGAGGCCCCCTGCTCGCCGTGGTGGGTCAAGGAGGTCGAGATCCTCGATATCGACGTCGAGGACCTCCTCGGAGCGGGCGCACGTCTCGTAGGGCATCCGCCACAGCGCCTTCTCCCACAGGTGGACGTCCCGGCGGGCGATCAGGCGGTCGATCGCCATCTTCGAGCGCACCGGGGTATCGGGGTCCGGTAGTGGCATCCGCTTCACCCAGGCTGGCCCGTCGTAGCCCTCGATCGGCGCACCATCCCGTCCAGGACCGCACCGCGCCGCGGCGCGCGTTCCAGGTGTTCACCGCCGAGTCGCCCCAGAGCAGTTCCAACGCCTCGCCGACCGCGATCCCGTGGTTCCGCACGGTGTTCGGGTTGGTGAGCGAGTCGAGGAACACGTCGGCCGCCGCAGCGACGCCGACCGGGCGCATACACGGGCGCGCGGAGACAGCGGTCCCCGCGACGGCCGAACGCTCGGTCCAGGCCGGTCGGTCGGTCGGTCGGGTCAGCCCACGTCGGCGACGAGCCGCTTGGCGAGTGGTTCGGACGAGGCCGGGTTCTGGCCGGTGTAGAGGTTGCGGTCGACGACGACGAACGGGCGCAGCGGTACGCGGGACTTGGTGTAGTGGGCGCCGCTGTCGCGCAGGCGGTCCTCCAGCAACCATTGGGCCTTGCGGCCGAAGCTGTTGAACTTCTCCTCGACGTTGGACAGGCCGGTCATCCGGTATCCGGTGAACGGCCACGATCCGTCGGCGTCGTGTGCCGCGAAGGCGGCGGCGGGTGCGTGGCACAGGAGCGCGAGGGGTTTGCCGGAGGCCAGTACGCGGGTGAGCAGTGCGCCGGAGACCGGGTCGACCGCGAGGTCTTCCATCGGTCCGTGGCCGCCGGGGTAGAACACCACGTCGAACGCGTCCGGGTCGACGTCGTCCAGCGACCGGGGCGCGGCCGTCTGGGTCTTGATGGTGTCCAGGTAGCGGGCGACCTCGCGCAGTCTGGACGGTCGGCCGGCGGTCCAGGACATGCTGAGCCGGTCGAGTGTGGGCGGCTTCCCGCCGGGGGTGGCGATCGTGGTCTCCCAGCCGGCCTCGGTGAAGATCTTGTGCGGCATCGCCAGTTCCTCGCCCCAGAAGCCGGAGGGGTGCACGACGCCGTTCCGAAGGGTCCAGCGATCCGCCGCGGACACCACGATGAGGACCTTGGTCATGTCGTTCTCCTTCACGTTCGGGGCTCGGACGGTGCCGCCGTCCGCGTGCACCCGGCACGGATACCCCTGATCGTCATCCGCCCATGTGCGGCCGTGGGCGATCGGCCGCTACTCGTCGTGGTCCAGGCGGCGTGAGGTTTCGGCGGTGGGCAGCCAGGCGCGGTAGTGGCGCAGTGCCCACCGCTGCAGGCGTTGCTCGGGGAGCAGGGCGCGCGCCGGGTGGGTTCCGGGCCGAGGGGCGCCGCCGCGGGCGATGCGGCGCATCTGGTGGCGGACCTGCGCCATGCTCGCGGCCGAGGCGAGGGCCTTGTCGGTCCAGGCCACCGGGCGCAGCTGCCGGTCGGCCTCGCGGCCGTTGCGCCGGCGTTCGGGCAGGTCCGGGGTGACGGCCGGGGCGGTGCCCATCCCGATCAGGGCGACCCCGCTGTCGAGGACCCGGTCCGCGGTGTCGCGTCGGGTGATGCCGCCGGTCAGCATCAGCGGGAGGGGACTGGTCGTGACCAGGTCCCTGGCCAGGTCCAGGAAGTAGGCCTCGCGGGACCGGGTGCGAGTGTCCGCGGGGCGGCCGGTCATCGCCGGGCTCTCGTAGCTGCCGCCGGACAGTTCGACCAGGTCCACGTCGAGCGGTTCGAGCATCGCGATCACCCGGCGGGCGTCGTCGACGCCGAAACCGCCGCGCTGGAAGTCGGCGGAGTTGAGCTTCACCGCGACCGCGACCGCGAACGACGGCGACACCACCGCGCGGGTGGCGGCGACGACGTCCAGCAACATCCTGGCCCGATGCTCCGCTCCAGCGGACCGCCCCACGCGTCGGTGCGACGGTTGACCAGCGGGGACAGGAACTGCGACAGCAGGTAGCCGTGCGCCGCGTGGACCTCCACGCCGTCGAACCCCGCCTTCTCGGCATGCCGGGCGGTGGCCACGAACCGGGCGACGGTCGCCTCGATCCGCCCGGGGGTCATGGCGGTGGGGCGGCCGAAGCGGTTGCTGTGCCGGCCGAGGTCGACGCCCACGTCGGACGGTCCCCACACGACGCCGGGGCATCGCGGCCTGGACCTGGCGGCCGGGGTGGTTGATCTGCATCCAGACCGCCCCGCCACCGGACTTGGCCGCCTCGGCCCACTCCGCGAACGGCTCCAACGGCGCCGCCTCGTCGAGCACCACGCCGCCGGGGCCGGTCAGCGCCTCGGCGTGGACCATCACGTTGCCGGTGATCAGCAGCCCGGCTCCGCCGGCCGCCCAGCGCCGGTACAACGCGATCAGCCCGGCGCCGGGAACCTGGCCGGGTCCGGCCATGTTCTCCTCCATGGCCGCCTTCGAGCAGACCGTCACGCTCAAGGACGGCACCACGAAGAAGCGCCGCCAGAAGCTGCACTTCGAGTACGACGGCAAGGACACGAGCCGGATCGCCGTCACGTCCTTCATCGGCCCCGTCGACGACGCGGACCTTTCCGGGTTCCTCGCGTTCCTCGGCGAGGACTGGACCAGGCCTGCGGCCGTCGTCGTCGACGGGGAACTCGCCCTGCGCCACCACCTCCATCTGCCCGAGACCGACGGCGACAAGGCCACGCGGGCCGCCGACGAGAAGGTGCTCGCCCAAGCCTTCATCGCGTCCCTGGCCCTCGGCAGCTTCGCCGACACCATGGAGGACTACTACTTCGAGGAAGACGAGTAGCCGTCCCGACGCGGAACGACTCGGCGCCTCGCAGGTCCGGCCACGAAGGCATCGCCCGCCCACCGCCGGCACGGACCCGGGCAAGGCGCCCCACCCACGACGACCGCGACCGGGAATACCGCGTGCAATGCGCCGGCGACGACGGCTACGACCGCAGGTAGACGGTCGAGACCGCGGCGAAACCCGCGAACGGGACCCGACCCCACGGGCCGGACGCCGTTCGCGTCACCCGGGAACGGGCCGGCTCCCGGGCCCGACGCGGTGGTCCGGCGTCCCCCCGTCGCCGGGGTGTCACCGCTGCGGTCGGCCGTCCGACGCGGCCGATCGTCCCGGGCACCTGGGACCCCCTCGTGACGTAGTCGTCCCGGACGCGGGGTACGGCGCCGAAAAAGCCCGCCTCCGCGCGTTCCACGGCTCGAGACGACGACCGGGGCGACGGCTCGAAACGCGACGACGAGTAGGGCTACGGCCGCGAGTCGACGGTCGAGACCTCGGCTCGGGCCGAGGCGGCGGTGCCCGCGCCGGGCGGGGCGCCGAACACACAGGTCGGCGTGCCCGCCTTCACCGACGACAACCCCGACACAACCCCCCGAAGGGCGAGACCCGGCCGCGGATGGCTCAGCGGGCATCCACAACCACCCCGTCGGACCATGCCTCGCCGCCTACCGCCGCCCGTTGCGGTCCCGCGGGAACTCCGCACGCCGGGCTCGGCGATGGGCACTCCTGGTCCCGATCGACCCCGACGGGAACCCCACCGGACGCGACGACCCCGCCCTGCGCCGGTCACACGTCGCGGGTCTTCAACCGCACGCCGCCGGCGATCAACGCGATTCCCGCGTAGACCGCGATCAGCAACAGCGATCCCCACGGGCCGGGCCCACCGGTGTCGCCGCCGCCGTCGATCAGCTTGATCAGCGCGAACATCGGCGAGTACTGCATCAGCTTGTCGCCGCCGGACGGCAACATCGGACCGATGATCATCGGCAGCAGGATGATGCCCAGCAGTGCGGTGATCGCGCCCGCCGAGTGCCGCAGCAACGTGCCGAGCCCGAGCCCGAACAGTCCGATCACCGCGAGGTAGAGCGAACTGCCCACGACGCTGCGGAAGAAGTCGGAGTCCTTTGCGGCGGAGTCGCCGATCCGCGAGGTCAGCATCGCGTCGCCGATCACCGCCGCAAGGGTGTTGGCGACCAGGGCGACCACCAGGATCAGGCCGGCGAACACCAGACCCTTGGCGACCAGAACCCGGACCCTGCGTGGATGGGCGGTCAGCGTGGTGCGGATCATGCCGGTGGTGTACTCGGCGGCAATGGTCAGCACGCCCAACGTGGCCGCCGCGATCTGCGCGATCATCACGCCGATCAGCGAGATCGAGACGTAGTCGTCCTTGACCTTCGGGTCGGCGACGCCGCCGAGCAGCACCCCCAGGCCCAGGATCAGCACGACCATCACCAGCAACGTCCACACCGTGGAGCGCACCGTGCGGATCTTGGTCCACTCGGACAGCAGTACCCGGCCGAAGCCCGCATTGCCATCGCCGAGTCGTCCGGGCGCTCGCCCCTGCCCGGTCGACGGGTGAGGGCCCTGCCTTCCGGGGTGCCGGCGGAACCGTCGCTGTCCAGGCATGGGCTGCTGCTCTCCGTACGTCGGGTGCGAAGCGCCCTGGGGCATGGGGGGTGGCGTGTTCCGTGCCATCGCTCAGCCCTCGCTTCCGGTGGACCGGGGCATGGACCGTGAACCGACCGACGCGGCACCGGAGTGCGGGCGACCCGGAGACGCGCCGTCGCCCGGGGGCGAGCCGTCCGGGACACCGGCGCGGTACTCCACGCTGTCCCGGGTCATCCGCATGTAGACCTCTTCGAGCGAGTCGAAGCGCGGCGACAACTCGTGCAGCGCGATGCCGTGTTCGACCGCGAGGTCGCCGATCACCGTCGGCGGCAGGTCGTGCACCCGGAACGAGCCCTCGACGCCGGGCTCGGGACTCATGCTCGCGCCCTTGCCCTCGATCAGCGCCCTGAGCTGCTCGACCCGGGGCGAGCGCACCACGGTGAACGCCTGGGAGTTCGTCTCGATGAAGTCGCGCATCGAGGTGTCGGCGATCATCCGGCCCTGGCCGATCACGATCAGGTGGTCCGCGGTCACCTCCATCTCGCTCATCAGGTGGCTGGAGACGAAGACGGTGCGACCCTCCGAGGCCAACTGCTTCATCAGGTTGCGGATCCACAGGATGCCCTCGGGGTCGAGCCCGTTGACCGGCTCGTCGAACATCACGATGCCCGGGTCACCGAGCAGCGCCGAGGCGATCCCAAGCCGCTGCCCCATGCCGAGCGAGAAGCCGTTCGCGCGCTTCCTCGCCACCTGGGTCAGGCCGACCATCCCGAGCACCTCGTCCACCCGGCGGTTGGGGATGCCGTTGCTCTGCGCCAGGCACAGCAGGTGGTTGTACGCGGTCCGGCCGCCGTGCATCGCCTTGGCGTCCAGCAGCGCGCCCATCTCCCGCAGCGGGGCCCGCACGTGGTCGTACGGGCGACCGTTGACCGTGACGTCGCCGCCGGTCGGCGTGTCCAGGCCGAGGATCATCCGCATGGTGGTCGACTTGCCGGCGCCGTTGGGGCCGAGGAAGCCGGTCACCGAGCCCGGACGCACCCGAAAGGAAAGCTGATCCACCGCCACCTTGGTCCCGTAGCGTTTGGTGAGCCTTCTTGCTTCGATCATCTGTTGCAGCGCTCCAGGGTATGTTCGCTGGTCGGTTCAACGGGTCGGGACCTCGAACTCGGGGCCGCTTTGCCCTTGTCGTCGGTCTCCGCTCGTGCCGCGGACATCGAGTCACGGGTTCGAGGAGGGCTCGCTGAACCTTTCCTGCGGGGCCTCCATAAAAGCGAGACCGGTACGGAGCCCCGGCGATCGACGGCCCCGTGACCACCGAGTTCGCCGTGTTCCGCCGGGACCGTTCAGTCGTCGTCCGGCACGCCCGACTCGAGTCCACCGCCCTCTCGATGCCCAGGACCATCGTGGTGCCCGCGCAACCGGATTCCCATCGGGTTCACCCCTGGTCGACCCCCGGTTTCACCCTGAGCAGGCGCCAGGGTCGACCCCTACGTCGGCCACAGAGTGTGTCCTGCCCACCCTCTGGGGTTTCGCTCGGCCACGCGTACGAGCGCCGGGATCAATCTCGGCTCTCCTCCCCCGTGACCCAACTCAGCGACACCGAGGGGCACTTGCGCGCAGCGGTATCGCTCCACCGCACCCGCCCGATACGGCTTCGGCAGCCCCTCGATGAATTCGATGTCGGCCGACACCCTCACCCCGACCGGCAGGACACCGGCGCCGAGACCGCCGACCTGTTGGAAGACCTCTCCGAACGCGTGGGGGCGACGTTCGTGTACGCGGGCAACGACGTGGCCGCCACACCGTTGTCCGGTGGGGCATACGGGGCGCAACTCGTCGGACGGGCCGCACTGATCGACTTGGGGTGTTCCCCGCGCGGCTCGGGAAAAGCGAACCGTTCACGGAGTTGATCACCGGGTTGAAAGCTGCCCTCGACCCGAACGCGCACCGGGCCGGGACACTCCCCCGCCTCGCCGCCCTCCTCCATCGGCGGACCGCCGGCAGGATCGGCAGCCTCACCCGCCTGATCCGCCAAGCCGCGATCACCGCGACCACCGCGATCGTCGACGGCACCGAACGCAGCCGGCCTCGACGCGGTTCGTCTCGACCACCTCGCCGAAACACACCACCGTCCCGGCACACCCCGGGCCGCACACCCAAGCGGTAGGCCGGCCCGGCCCTGCGACGCAGGCCAACCCCCGTGGCCGGCACAAACACGACCCGGTCTTCAGGCGCGCAGGGCTACGTGCAACACACCCACGAATTCTCAACGAAACCGCGACACCCCCAGGTCAAACCCCCACGGCCCTCCCCCGGACGGCCACAAATCGTTCCCACCCACCCGCGACACTCCGGCTCGCGTCACCGCCCACACCAACCACCACGGCGAAATCACCACATTCGATCACAACCGCCCCTGCGCGGTACCCGCGCCCCCGCCCCCGCCCCCACCCGAAACCGGCGCGGCCGGGGCGAGCCCGACCCGAGCGTGGCTCCAGAGCTGGTCGAGCCGGCACGTCGACTCTGTTGACGGTCCCGGGGACCGGCTCGGCCGGGAACACCGGTCACGCCCGGGCTTGGCACAGGCGAAGGGAATCACCGTGGGAAAACGGCGCGTAGTGATCACCGGCATCGGGGTGCGCGCCCCGGGCGGAAACGGCACCAAGGACTTCTGGGAGCTGTTGACCAACGGCCGAACGGCCACGCGCGGAATTTCGTCCTTCGACGCGTCGCCCTTTCGCTCGCGCGTGGCCGGCGAGGTCGACTTCGACGCGCGTGCCGAGGGCTTCGGCCCGCGCGAGATCCGGCGGATGGACCGGGCCACGCAGTTCGCCGTCGCCTGCGCCCGGGACGCGCTCGCCGACAGCGGCCTGCCCCGGGAAACACTGCCGCCGGAGCGCGTCGCGGTCGTGCTGGGCTCCGCGGTCGCCTCGGCGACCAGCCTCGAACGCGAATACCTCGTGATGTCGGACAGCGGGCGGGAGTGGCTGGTCGACCACGACCACCTGTCCCCGTACATGTTCGACTACCTCAGCCCCGGGGCGATGCCCGCCGAAGTCGCCTGGGCGGTCGGGGCGGAGGGGCCGGTCACGATGGTGTCCGACGGCTGCACCTCCGGCCTGGACGCGGTCGGGCACGCGGTCCGACTCATCCGTGAGGGCACCGTCGACGCGGCCGTCGCCGGGGCCACCGACACTCCCATCACGCCGATCGTCGTCGCGTGCTTCGACGCCATCAAGGCGACCACCCCGCGCGACGACGACCCGGCCGGGGCCTCCCGGCCCTTCGACGGATCCCGCAACGGCTTCGTGATCGCCGAGGGCGCCGCCATGTTCGTCCTGGAGGAGTACGAGGCGGCACGGGCCCGCCGGGCACCGATCTACGCGGAGGTCGGCGGCTACGCCTCCCGCTGCAACGCCTACCACATGACCGGGCTCAAGACGGATGGCCGCGAGATGGCCGAGGCGATCCGGGTCGCCCTCGACGAGG
This sequence comes from Embleya sp. NPDC020886, assembly GCF_044333915.1. Taxonomy (NCBI): domain Bacteria; kingdom Bacillati; phylum Actinomycetota; class Actinomycetes; order Kitasatosporales; family Streptomycetaceae; genus Embleya; species Embleya sp. NPDC020886. The sequence goes on from NZ_JBIRRX010000005.1 coordinate 418,402, forward strand.
CCCGGCTGGACCGCACCGCCGTGGACTACGTCAACGCGCACGGCTCCGGCACCAAACAGAACGACCGGCACGAGACAGCCGCCTACAAGCTCAGCCTCGGTGAGCACGCGTACCGGGTCCCGGTCAGCTCGATCAAGTCGATGGTCGGGCACTCGCTCGGCGCGATCGGCTCCATCGAGATCGCCGCCTGCGCGCTGGCGATCAGGCACGGCGTCGTGCCCCCCACGGCGAACCTGCACACGCCCGACCCCGAATGCGACCTCGACTACGTGCCGTTGACCGCCCGGGAGCAGCGGGTGGACACCGTGCTGTCGGTGGGCAGCGGGTTCGGCGGCTTCCAGACCGCGATGGTCCTGCACGAGGCGGAGGTGCGCACCGGATGACCGGGACGGTGATCACCGGCATGTCGGTGGCCGCGCCCATCGGGCTCGGTACGGAGGACTTCTGGCGGTCCGTCGTCGCCGGCCGCGCCGGCATCGGCCCCTTGGACCGCTTCGACGCCTCCGGGTATCCGGCCCGCTTCGCGGGCCAGATCCGGGACTTCGACGCGGCGGAACACCTCTCCGGCCGGTTGCTTCCGCAGACCGACGTGTCCACGCGATATGCGCTGGCCGTGGCCGAGTGGGCCCTGGCGGACGCCGAGGTGGGCCCGGACACCCTGGCCGACTACGACATGGGCGTGGTGGTCTCCAGTGCCCAGGGCGGCTTCGACTTCACCCACCGGGAGTTCCACAAGCTCTGGAGCCAGGGCCCCGAGTACGTCAGCGTCTACGAGTCCTTCGCCTGGTTCTACGCCGTCAACACCGGCCAGATCTCGATCCGACACAAGATGCGCGGCCCCGGCGCCGCCCTGGTGGCCGAACAGGCGGGCGGCCTGGACGCGATCGGGCACGCCCGTCGGACCGTGCGCCTGGGCACCAAGCTGGTGCTCGGCGGCGGCGTCGACTCGGCGTTCGACCCGTGGGGCTGGGCCGCCCAACTGGCGGGCGGTCGGGTCAGCACGGTTGCCGACCCGGCGCGCGCCTATCTGCCCTTCGACCGGGACGCCGCCGGCCATGTGCCCGGCGAGGGCGGCGCGTTGCTGGTGATCGAGGACGCCGACTCGGCGCGCGAGCGCGGTGCGCGGCAGGTGTACGGCAGTGTCGCCGGCTACGCCTCGACCTTCGACCCCAAGCCGGGCTCGGATCGGCCCGCCGGGCTGCGCCGGGCCGCCGAACTCGCGCTGGCCGACGCCGGATTGGCCGCCTCGGACATCGACGTGGTGTTCGCCGACGGCGCCGGGGGCGCGGACCTCGACCGGGTCGAGGCCGAGGCCCTTCGATGCCTGTTCGGCGCCTATGGCGTACCGGTCACCGCGCCGAAGTCGCTCACCGGCCGGATGGCCGCCGGGGGCGGTCCGGTGGATCTGGTCGCCGCGCTGCTGTCCATGCGGGACGGACTCGTGCCGCACACCGCGCACACCAGGCACGTGCCCGAGGACTACGGCCTGGACCTCGTCCTGGACGAGCCGCGTGTGGCACAGGTTCGCTCGGCGCTGGTCCTCGCGCGCGGCCGGCGCGGTTTCAACTCGGCCGTCGTACTGACCCATCCGGACTTCTGAGATCCCTCACGGGGCCACCCGGACCCCCGGTTCTTCGAGACGTACCCCTCACCGACCACCCACCCATCGGCAACAGCAGGAGGCACGGCACACCATGGCAGCAGTGATGGACATCGACGCACTCCGCGAGATCCTCGTGGCCTGTGCGGGTGAAGACGAAGCGGTCAACCTCGACGGCGACGTGCTCGACCGCTCCTTCGAGGAGTTGGCCTACGACTCGCTCGCGCTGATCGAGTGCGCTGCCAGGATCAAGCAGCTCCACGGCGTGGAGATCCCCGACGACGCGCTGGTCGACCTCAGGACCCCGCGAGCGCTGCTCGACCTCGTCAACGGGGTGCCGGCGGCCGGCCGGCAGTCATGAGCGGACGGGAGGGCACGAGCCCCGTGAATTCGGTGCGCAAGTCACCGCGGACGGCATCCCCGACAACACCTCGAATACATCGCGCGGAACACTCGCTCGTCGTCGCGGCGCCCGCGAGCGTCGTCTACGACCTGATCGCGAACGCCGCGTCGTGGCCGGCCGTCTTCGGCCCGTGCGTCCATGTACGACACCTCGACCACAACCCGCGCGCCGAGCGCTTCGAGATCTGGGCGGATGTGAATGGCCGCGTGGCGCAATGGACTTCGCGGCGCACCCTGGACCCCGAGCGGCGCTACGTCGCCTTTCGGCAGGAGCACGGCAGTCCGCCGGTCGCCTCGATGAGCGGCGGTTGGCTGCTGCGCGAGTTGCCGGACGGGCATACCGAGGTGGTGCTGCGACACCGCTTCACCATCGTCGATCACGACCCGACCGCGGCGGCCGAGGTGTCCCGGGCGCTCGACCGCAACAGCGCGGCCGAACTGGGCGCCCTCGCCCGGATCGCCGAAGTCGGCCCGGCGACCGGGGGGCTGGTCCTCACCTTCAGCGACACGATCGCGCTGGCCTGCCCGGCCGAGGACGCGTACGAATTCGTGAACCGCGCGGACCTGTGGGCCGAGCGTCTGCCGCACGTGGCCAGGACCGAGTTGACCGAGACCGTCCCCGGCATCCAGGAACTGGAGATGGACACCGTCACCGCCGACGGGTCCGCGCACACCACCCGGTCGATCCGGGTGTGTTCGCGGCCCGGGTGGATCGCGTACAAGCAGCGGACGCCCCCGAAGCTGCTGCTCGGCCACAGCGGTCTGTGGACGTTCGACGACGCCGGCACCGGGGCGGTGGCCTCGGCCCGGCACACCGTCGTGATCGACCCCGAGGCGGTGCCCGCGGTGCTCGGGGCCGACGCCACGCTCGCCGACGCGCGGACCTACATCCGCAGGGCGCTCGGGGACAACAGCCGGGCCACGCTGGCCCTGGCGGCCGGCTTGCCCGGGACGGTGCCGCGCTGAGTCCGGACGCGAACGCACGAAAGAGGCCCGCCGGGCAAGAACCCGGCGGGCCTCGCGCGTGCCCGGCTGCGGCAAAGCGGCCGGGTACGTCGGGCGGCTCAGCCGCCGGCCAGTACCTGCCGCGCGTAGGACTCCGCGGCGGTGTCGAAACGCAGCACGATGTGACTGGTCGCCGAGTTGACGTCCCGCCAGTGGCGCTCGAACGGGCTGCCCGAGGTCTGACCGGAGGTCCCCATCGCGCGGAACATGCGGTTGACGGCGGTCAACAGGGTCTCGGACGCCAACGAGCAGTCCCGCGCGCCGCGTGCCGTCAACAGGTCGGTGAAAACACCCTCGTCGGCCACGGCGGCGGCGCGGCGCAGCAACAGCTCCGCCGCGTCCACCTCGCCCGCGGTCCGGGCGAGCACGTCCCGGAAGGCGACGTCGTCCGCGGCCGAACCGCCGGTGCCCGTAGCGGCCTTGGCCGCGTTCCACCGGGTCCACTCGCTGAGCATGCCGCGCGCCGCCCCCAGGACGGGGGTCACGAACGACAAGCCGTTGACCGCCCGCAGCGGCACCCGATGGCAGGTCGCCGGCGAGGTGGAGCCGGCGCCGTCGAGGACCTGTGCGCGCGCGAACGAGAGGTGTTCGGGCACGTACGCCCCGTCCAGCACGAGCGTGTTGCTGCCGGTCCCGCGCATCCCCACCGAGAACCAGGTGTCCAGCACGGTGTATGTGGCGCGGGGAACCGCGAAGTATCGGGCCTGGGGGGATCCGTCGCCGTTGTGCCCGTCCGCCGGAGCCATCGCGCACAGTAGTGCCCACTGGGAGAAGTCCACCGCACTGATGTACGACCACTTCCCGGACAACCGCCACCCGCCGGGCACCTTCTCGGCCCGGCCGACCGGCATCAACGCCCCGACCAGCAGGGTGTCGGGGCCGTCCGCCCACAGTTCACGCTGCCCCTCTTCGGGCAGGTGGACCGCCATCCGGGCCACGGTGGCGCCGAGCGAGGCCACCCAGGCGGTGGCGGCGCACGCTCGGCCGACGATCGCGACGGCGTCGAGGAGTTCGGTGAAGCCGGCGGCGGCGCCGCCGTAGCGGGTGGGGACGAAGTGACGGGCGAATCCCGCGTCGACGACCTCGCGCACGACGTCGGGACGCAACCGCCGCTCCTGATCGGCGTCGACGGCGTGCCGGGCCGCCGTGCGCGCGACGTCCCGGGCGCGGGCGAGCAACGGGGTGACACTGTCGAGTTCTCCTGCCGTCCGCATCATGGCTACTCCCCACCGGCCCGCGTCGCGGCCCGGCCGGCCGCACCGGTGGCGAACGCGTCGGCCGCGGCGATCGCCAACCCGCCGAGTAGGCTGAGATTCTTGAAGAACTCGTTGCGCTGGGCGATCCGGCGCACCGGATCCTGCTGGCGCCAGAAGTCGTGCACGGTCACGGTCGTCGGCACCAGGCACACCGCCAACAGGCCGATGCTGAGCGACGGCCGAAACCCGGCACCCAGCGCGACCCCGCCGATGAGCATGCCCGCCGCCGTACCGCGGGTTGCCACCCGCGGCAGCGGAACCCCGTGCCGCTCGGCCAACGCCGGCAGCGGACCGGGGTCGCGCAGCACGCTGTAGCCACCGGTGACGAATCCGGTGGCCAACAGCGGCCTGGCCAGCCTCCGTAGGGTCTTGTGCGCGGTCTCCATGGATGTCCCATCTCCTGCTCATGCCTCGATGACGGATGCTTGCTCGCGGTCGTGGACGCGGCATCAGGGCGAGCCGGGCGCCGGCCCCGTCGTGACGGTCACCCGGCGCACGGTCAGTCGCACGCCCTGGCCCCACAAGCGATTGGCGCGCAGCCCGAGTTCGTCGCGAAACCGCTGCGGCGCGGGCGCTCCGCGCGCGGGATCGTAATACCGCTCGGCGGAGAGCCGGACCAGGCCGCGTCCGTCCGGCCCGGCGGCATCCAACAAGGTGAACAGGCCGAGTCCGAAAGCGAGTTGTCTCGGCACGGCCGACTCCTCGGTGCCACCGTGGTCGATCACCAGGTGCGTCCGGGGCAGCGACAGGTGCCCCAACCGTGCGACGGAGAGCACCTGTTCGCCATCCACGCTCCAGCGGACCGTGCCCGCGTCGCGATCGAGGCCGATTTCCAGCCGCCGGACCAGGTCGGGGGTGCGTTCGGCGACCGGCACCAGGTAGGTGAACGCGGCCCACCCGGTCCCTGGCCGGGGCAGCCGCTCGTACACCGCGTGGATGTGCCGATTGCTGACGAAAAAATCGAAGACCAGGCCGGTTTCGCGGTCCAGCGCGAGCAGCGCGCCGGCGCCGAGCCGCGGGTCGGCCTGCGGTTCGGCGACCGCGTCGCCGAAGGGATGGCGCTCCGCGCCGAACACGCGCACGGCCAGTTCCGCCGCGCCCACCAGTTCCCCGCCGCCGGGCGCGTCGAAGCCCGGCAGTCCGGACGAGGCGGTGTGGGCCACCAGGGCGCACCACTTCAGGTGGTCGTCCGCGCCGCCGGGCCCGGTCGCGTAGCCGAACGCCGGCGCACCGCCGGCGGTCGTCTCCGGGGGTTCGACCACCGACCCGGCGTCGCCGGTACGGACTCTCGCGTCGCCCAGCGGCAGTGTCCCGACCGGTCTGATCTGCCAATCGGGGCGGGGTCCGGTGGTGCGGAGACCGGCGGATCCGGGCCGGTCGAACAGCGACCGGCGGATGGCCGTGTCCTGCTCCGTGCGCTGGCTGTCGGGCATGACGGCCGGGCTCCCTTCACCGTGACGGCTGCGGGAACCGAGCGTTTCGGCCCGGGCTCGAACGCGACTCGACACCCGCTAGGGCGTGTCTTCAATCCCCCGTCGGGCTCTGCGGCGTGAGCGCAGCGAGGAGCCCGAAGGGCGGATGCCGTGCATCGGCGTGCCGGAGAAGCGCCCGCATAGTGGTTCTATTCCGGTGTTTCTCCGGGGCGGCGAGGTGCGGTGCCGGGCGTCGCGGAGCCCGACGGGGGATCGAAGACACGCCCTGGTGTCCTGCGCCTGCCGTGACCGGCGTGTCTTGCCCGCTTGAGCCCGCTTCCAGCGGGATTCCAGCCGGGGCCGCGACTGTGATCCGCCGGACGACCGATTCGGGAGGGACAGTCCATGACAGGCGGAGAGAACGACGCCGAGCGCTGGGTGCTGGTCATCGGAGCCACCGGCAGGCAGGGTGGTACGGCCGCCCGACACCTGCTCGATCGCGGCTGGGCGGTGCACGCGTTCGTTCGCAACCCGGACCATCCGCAGGCTCGCGAACTGGCGGCCAAGGGCGCCGAGTTGGTGCCGGGATCGCTTGACGACGCGGACTCCGTGTACGCCGCGACGACCGGTGCGTACGGGGTGTTCAGCGTCTTCACGCCGACGCACGGCAACGGCCTCGACGGCGAGGAACGGCACGCGGCCCTGATCGCCGAGGCGGTCCGCAAGGCCGGCGTGGCGCACGTGGTGCACAGCTCGGTCGGCGGGGTGGAGAATCCCGGCGGCGTCGGCTGGCGGGAGACCAAACTACGGGTCGAACAGACCATGCGTACCTCCGGACGGCCCACGACCTTCCTGCGCGCGGTCTATTACATGGAGAACTTCCTCGACCTTCCGCCGGTGTCGGACGGCAACGGCGGCCTGGTGCTCAGCCGCGGTCTGCTGCCCGATACCACCCTGCAGATGATCGCGTCACAGGACATCGGCTGGTTCGTCGCCGACGCCTTCGACGACCCGGCGCAATTCGTCGACCGCAACGTGGAGATCGCCGGCGAGGAGCTGACCGGACCGGAGATCGCCGCAGCCTTCGAGCGGTACACCGGGATGCCGAGCCGATTCGAGTCGGTGCCCATCGAGGAGATCGCCCGACAGAACGAGTGGATGGCCAAGACCTTCGTGTGGTTCAACGAGGTCGGCTACACCGCGGACATTCCCGCGCATCGGGCCGCGCATCCGGAACTGCGCACCTTCGAGGCGTTCCTGCGTGATTCGGGATGGGTTCCGCCGCAGGGTCCGGGATGAGCCCGGACGATCCGGCCGGCCGCCGCAGAGCCCTGCCCTCGCTCACCGGCATGCGCTTCCTGGCCGCCGCCATGGTGTTCTTCTCGCACGCCTTCTTCCGGTTCGTGCCCACCAGTTGGGGATCCGCGGACAAGGGCGTGTCGTTCCTGTGGAGCAAGGCCGGCTCCACCGGAGTGTCGTTCTTCTTCATCCTGAGCGGTTTCGTGCTGACCTGGTCGGCCCGACCGGGTGAGCGCGCCCGGTCCTTCTGGCGCGCCCGGGCCTGCAAGATCTACCCGAACCACCTGGTCACCGCGGCCGCCGCGATCCTGCTCGCGCTGTCCCTCGACGAGACGATGACAACCCGTCAGGTGTTGCCGAACCTCGCGCTCGTGCACACCTGGCTCCCGCGCCTGGACATCCTGAACAGCGTCAACACGGTGAGCTGGTCGCTGGGTTGCGAGGCGTTCTTCTACCTGTCGTTCCCGTTCCTGCTGCGGCTGGTGCTGCGGGTGCCCGGGCGATGGTTGTGGTGGTGGGGTGCGGGTGTCGCGGCCGCCGTGTGGTGCGTGCCGCTGGTGTCCCACGTGTTCCTGGACTCGGGCACGCCGCTCTCCGCGCGGTTGCCCTATTCGGTGACCCAGCTGTGGTTCGTGTACTTCTTCCCGGTGACCCGGGCCCTGGAGTTCGTCCTCGGCATGTTCCTGGCGCAGCTCGTCGCCCAGGGCAGGTGGCCGCGGATCGGCCTGCTGCCGGCGGGGGCGCTGGTGGTGGGCGCGTACTTCGGGGCGTTGTACATCCCCGGGCAGTACGGCACGGTCGCGGTGACCGTGGTCCCGCTGGCCCTGCTGATCGGGGCCGGCGCTCGGGCCGACCTCGACCGGCGGCCGTCCGCACTGCGCGGCCCGACGATGTTGTGGCTCGGCGAGGTCTCGTTCGCGCTGTACATGGTGCACGAACTGTTCATCGACCGAGTCGCGTACGAGCTGGGCATCACCACCGCGGACAGCCTGACCCCCTGGCAGGCCGCCGGCCTGGCGCTGCCCACCCTGGGCGGCGCGCTCGTGTTGGCCTGGCTGCTGAACTCGCTCGTCGAGCGGCCGGTCATGCGCCGGTGGAGTCGCGCCCGCAAGCCGGTACCCGCCGGCCGGCCCGATCCCGGCGTGGTGTCGGGCGAGGGCGCGGCGGTGGCCGAGGATCCGCGGCGATCGGTGCACTGACCGGCGAGCACCCGAGCGCCCGGTACCGAACGGCCGGTACCGAACTGCGGGCACCGAGCGCCCTGTACCGAACAACCGGTGGCGAACCGGTGCCGAACACCGGGCACGGGGAGCCGACTGCCATGCCGCGGCAGTCGGCTCCCTTTCCCGTTCGCGGCGCTCGCGCCGGTCTCCTACACGGCGGGGGCGCTGCGGCTGTGCGTATCGGTGTCGGGCGCCGGATCCGCGTCCGCCGACGCGTCGTCGGACGGCTTCGCCCCGCGCTCCAAGGCGGTCATCAACACGGCGGGGAGGATGGCGAGCGCCGACGCCGCCAGCACCCACACGAAGGTCACACCGAAGCCGGATGCCTGCTCGGAGGCCCGCCCGCCGGCGTCGTCGAGGTGCTGTTGGAGCACCACGACGAACAGGGCGGTCCCCATCGAACCGCCGATCCGTTGCAGCATGTTGAGCTGCGGGGTGGCGTCGTTGACCTGGGATGGGGCCAACGCCCGGAACGCCGCCGTCATGGCGGGCATGCCGGACATCCCGATCCCGAACCCGCGGGCGACCATCGCCACCCCCAGCAGCCAGTACGAACTCCCGGCCGAGATCAGGACGAACGGCAACGTGGCCGCGACACAGACGACCCCGCCGATGACGGCGGTCAGGCTGCCGATCCGCTCGAAGAGGCGCCCGGCCAGGAACATGCCCACCGCGGCGCCGAGTCCCTGCGGAGCCAGCAGCATGCCGGTATGGAACGCGTCCTCGTGCCGGACCACCTGGAAGTACAGCGGCATCAGGATCATGCCGCCGAAAATGGCGGTGCCCATGACGAACGTCGCGAAGGACGCCGCGCCGAACATCCGGTTCCGGTACAACCGCAGGTCCAGCAGCGGGTGTTCGACCCGCAGCGACCGCAGCACGAACACGGTGGTCAGGGCCAAGCCCACCAGGAACGGCAGCAGCACCTCGGCGGAGACCGCCGTGCCCTCCAGCCCGGCCCGGGCCAATCCGTAGGTGACGCCCACCACGCCCACCGAAACCAGGAGCAGCCCGGGCACATCGAGCGGCCCGGCCGCCTCGCCCGCGTCGTCACGCGGCAGCAGCCGCACGGTGAGGTACATCGCCAGGACGCCCACCGGCACATTGATCCAGAAGATCCACTCCCAGCCCGCGTGATCCAGGAGCAATCCGCCGATGGTGGGGCCGAGCACCGGGGTGAGCACCATCGGCACGCCGATCGCGCTCATCACCCGGGCCAGGCCCTGCGGCCCGGCCGCCCGGACCAGGATCATCTGGCCGACGGGCATCATCAGCCCGCCGCCCACGCCTTGGAGCGTGCGGAAGAGGATGAGCGTCTCGGCCGACGACGCGAGCCCGCACAACGCCGAGGCCACCGTAAAGATCGCGAGCGCCCACGCGTACAGCCGGCGCGGGCCGAAGCGTCGGGCGGCCCACGCGGACACGGGGGTCACCGCGGCCAGGGCCAGCAGGTAGCTCGTCACCACCCATTGCACGGTGTCGAGGGATGCGTCGAAGTCCACCGAGAGATGCCGCAGGGCGACGTTGACGACGGTCGAATCCAGGAAGGCGAGGATCGCGCCCATCAGCACGACCAGCACGGCTTGCCGCGCTTCGCGGGTGAGACCGGGGCGCTCCGACGTGGCCGGCGGGTCCGCTGGGTCATCGTATGCAGTCATGTCTCCAGCTTCTCATCCATAGGGCTGTCACCGTCAAACAGATGGATGATTAGTTAGGATGGCCGGATGACAGTCAAGAAGATCAACCCCGGCGCGGGCGCCGGTGCCGGCGAGCGCGGAGCCGACGCGACGCAGGCCGACGACGGCCACGATCGCCGGCGGCCCCGGCGGGCGCCCAAAGCCGAGGAGCGGCAACGCGACGCGGAGCGGTCCCGGCGGCTGTTGCTGGACGCCGCGCTCGACGAGTTCGCGTCCCGCGGCCCGGCCGGCGCCCGGGTGCAGGAGATCGCCGAACGGGCGGGCGTCAACAAGCAGTTGATCAACTACTACTTCGGCGGGAAGGACGGCCTCTACCGCGAGCTGCACCGCGGTTGGGCCGAGAGCGAGGCGCTCTTCGCCGAGGAGGACACGCCCTTGGCCGAGGTCGCGGTCCGCTACCTGGAGCGGGGGCTCGCCGACCCGAGGCCGGCCAGGCTGATGCTCTGGCGGGGGCTCTCGGATGAGGTCCGGGAGGTTCCGGAGGAGGAGGCGGCGGCGCTCGACGAGGACGTGGCCGGCCTGCGGCGAGCGCGCGAGCGGGGCGAGATCGCCGACGACCTGGACCCGGCCTTCCTACGGCTGGCCGTGATGGGGATGATCATGGCGCCGATCGTGATGCCGCAGATCGCCGGGCGGGCAGCGGGGCTCGATCCGCGATCCGCCGAGTTCCGGGAACGATACGGCGAGCAGATCCGCCGACTGGTCCGGCATCTGGGCGGACCGGTGCCGGAGCAGGATCCCCCGAACCGGGCCGAACCCTCGGCGACGTGAAATCGTCGGCGCGGCGCGCCCCCGACAGGTGCCGCCCACCTGCCCCGACTACCAGAGCCCCTCGGTCAACTCGCGGAAGCGGGCGAGGCGGGAGATCTCGGCGTCCGCGCCGCCGGCCCCCCGCCGATTGGAGAGGGTGAGATGCGTGGCGCCCGCCTGCCGCCAGGTCTCCAGGCTCGTCGCCCACGCGTCCTCCGGGACCAGCTGGAGCGCGATCCGCGCCTCGACGCCGAAGGTGTCCACGTCCCGACCGTGCGCGACCACGAGCTCGCGCAACCGTCGAACGACGTCCACCCCCGCCCGCACGTCGCGCATCAGCGGGCCGAACATCTTGTAGCCGTCGGCGATCCGGGCCATCCGGTCCAGGACCACGGGCTTGGGCACACCGCCGCCGTCGAAGTCGCCGCCGCCCATCCACACCGGCACCCGCCGCTCCGGGCGCGGGTTCAGGGCCACGTCGACCAGCTGGATCAGCTTGCCTCGATGGGTGACCGACGGCTCGGTCCACAACAGGCGCATCACCTCGACCTGCTCCTCGACGAGCTGCCCGCGAGTGGTCGGGTCGACACCGAACGCCTGTACCTCCTCCCGGTTCCAGCCCACGCTGACGCAGAGTCGAAGCCGCCCCTCCGAGAACAGATCGATCTCGGCCGCCTGCTTGGCCGCGAGGCCGGCGGAGCGCAGCGGGAGCAGAACCGAGGGGGCGATCTCGATCCGCGAGGTGAGCGCCGCAACGAACGCGGCCTGGGTGAACGCCTCGTGCCACGGCTCACACGGGGACATGCTCGACGGCCAGTTCGGCGCCCGGGCCGGCAGCACGTGCTCGCCGAAGCCCAGATGGTCGTAGCCGAGATCCTCGAACGCCTGTACGTAGTCCCGAAGTTCGTGCCGGGTATCGAAGTAGGGCAGGTCGCCGCCGATCCGCAACGGGCGAGGCGACCCGAGCCCGGAGACATCCGGTTCGGCGAACCCTACGGGACCGACCGGGCGTTCCTGAGAGCTGGTCACGCGCGAACCTCCGTGAGTGTGCTGACCCGATTACGTACCGTCCACCTTGGCACCACTGCCTGGAGCCCGGCTACCGCATCCCTCGAACGCCGCCCCGATGTCCGCGTTCCAGCCGGCTTCGAGCCCCCCTCCACCCCCACCCACGACCCTGATCCGCGCCACGAAAGGAGCACGAATGAGCGAGCACGAGGCAAGGACACCCGCATCGGGCGAGGGAGTGCGGTTGCCCTCGGGCGTCGGCCTGACGGCGGTGGGCATCGCCGCCGGGCGGGCCGCGGAGAGTGAGCGCGAGGAGCGGTTGTTCCACGACCCGTACGCACGGGCCTTCGTCGAGGCGGTCGGGGCGAGCGCCGTGGACGGGATGCGGGACTTCGCGGGTTACGTCGCCGTGCGCACCCGCTTCTTCGACGACTGTCTGGGCGGCGCGGCGGACCGCGGCTGCCGCCAGGTGGTGATCCTGGCCGCGGGCCTGGACACCAGGGCGTTCCGCCTCGACTGGCCCGTCGGGACCAGGGTGTTCGAGCTGGACCTGCCGGATCTGCTCGCCTTCAAGGAGCGTGTGCTGGCCGACCGACAGGCGGCACCCGCGTGCGCTCGCACGGTGTTGCCGGTCGACCTGCGGGACGACTGGCCCGCCACGCTGCGCTCCGCCGGATTCGAGCCGAAGGAGCCGACCGCCTGGCTGGTCGAGGGATTGCTGCCCTACCTGGACCGGGCCGGCAACGACGAACTCCTCGACACCGTGGGGAGGTTGTCCGCGCCCGGCAGCGAGTTCGCGATGGACCACATCGACTCGGCCACCAAACGGCACCGGCTGGCCCGGGTCTCCGACACCCTCGACGACCTGGGGGCGACCTGGAAGTCCACCCTCGACGATCCGGCGGGGTGGCTGAGCGGCCACGGCTGGCAGGTGACGGACGCGCCGACCATCGCCGCCCTGGCCGGCCGCTACGGGCGGGGCGCCGCCCTGGCCGCCGAAGCCGGGGCCCGGCCCAGCGGGCTGGCCGCCGCGGTCCGGAAGGGCTGAACCGTGGGCATGCGAATCTCGACGGTCGAGCGTGCGCTCGCCCTGACCTGCCGGGTCCACACCGAGCCGCACGGCGACGACCACACCATCGCCTACACCCTGCGCTTCAACGTGACCGCGCCCCGAACGGCGCGGGTGGGAGAGGAGTTCGAGATCGTCCTCGTGCCCGCGCCGATCACCTTCTCCGCCAAGCTCAGCAGCGGCATCGACGACATCGCCCTGTGCTTTCGGATCCCCACGCACGCGCGGGTCGTGCGGCACACACTGACCGGTGGCGAGGCGCTCGGCGAAGCGTCTCCGTACACCGAACCACTTCCCGGGGGCCGCCTGGTCCTGCGTGCCCCGGGGCCGTTCCGGCCCGAAGTACCGTTCACCCTCCCGGCCTTGAGCTGGCGCGTGCGCGCCGACGGGAGCGGCCCGGTGGAGACCGGCCTGGCCGGGACCGACTTCACCGACCCGGCCTGGAGCTACCGCTGGGCCCGCGCCGCCGACGCGGTGAGCGGCGACGTCACGGGCTTCCCGGACCCTGTCGTGGATCCATCCGGCACCCTCGGCCGGACGGTCCCCATGCTGTGACCCCACCCGCGCCGTGACCGCTCCGGGCTTCGACCGTCAGCGCGCGCCGGCCGCCAGGTCGCGGGCCCGGGCCGCGGCACGCAGGATCCGCACCCGACCCGCCAGGTCGGTGGCCGCCGCCGAGACCATCACGCCGAGCGTGGTGACGCCCGCGTCGGCGTACGCGCGCATCCGCTCGGCGAGCCGGGGCACGGGGCCCACCAAGGCGGTGCGGTCGATGAAGTCCACCGGGAGCGCGGCCGCCGCGCCGGCCCGATCGCCCGCCGCCAACCGCCGCCGCAGCAGCGCGACCTCGCGTTCGTAGCCCAGTTGCCGGGCCATCGAGCAGTAGAAGTTCCGGGCCGGGTCGCCGATGCCGAGCAGGTACACGTACTGCTCGCGCAGCGCGTCCACCGCGGTCGGCACGTCGTCGGCCACCGACGTGGGCAGGCTCGGCAGCACCTCGAACCCGTCCATGCCGAGCCCCGCCCGGGTCCGACCCGCCCGGAGCTCGACCACGGCCTTCGCGACCGACTCGGGCGAGGTGAACACCCCGAGCCAGCCGTCGGCGATCTCTCCGGCCAGCCGCAGCGCGTGCGGGCCGACCGCCGCCAGATACACCGGCAGCCGGGTGTGCGGCCGTTCGGTGGTCAGCCGCAGGGGCGCGTCGGCGCCGGCGCCGGGAGCGGGAAGCCGAAAGTGCTCTCCCGTATACGTGACCGACTCCCCGGCCAACGCCCGCCGGACGATGTCCACGTACTCGCGGGTGCGGCCCAGCGGCCGGTCGAACGGCACGCCGTACCAGCCCTGCGACACATCGGGATTGGACACCCCCAGGCCGAGCCGGAACCGGCCGCCGCTGAGCGCGTCCAGCGTCGCCGCAGTGAGTGCGGCCGTGCCCGGCGGCCGGGCCGGGATCTGCATCACCGCCGAGACCAGGCCGATCCGCTCGGTCGCGCCGGCCGCCAGGCCGAGCACGCTCACCGCGTCCGAGCGGTACCCCTCGGGCGCCAACACCACGTCGTAGTCGAGCAGTTCCGCCGCACGGGCCAACTCGCCCGCTCCCTGGTACACCAGATTCGCGCCGAGTCGCACGGCCGTCTCCTCAGGTCGGTCGAAGGATCGGTCAGGTCGGGTCGGAGCAGGTCAGATCAGGTGGGCGCCGCCGTCCACGGACAGCACATGGCCGGTCGTGTACGCGGCATTGGCCAGACCGATCACCGCCTCGGCGACGTCCTCCGGCAGGCCGACCCGGCCCAGCGGGGTGCTCTGGCGGACCTTCTCGGCGATCGGCGCGAAGAAGTCGCTGTCCCGCGTCCACGGCGTGGCGATCAGCCCGGGAGCCACCGCGTTCACGCGCACGTGCGGGCCGACCGCCCCGGCGAGCAGCACGGTCATGTGCTCGATCGCCGCCTTGCTCACCGCGTACGGGATCGAACTGCCCACGGCCCGGCGGCCGGCGACGGAGGAGATGTTGATCACCGCCCCGTCACCCGACGCGATGAGATGCGGTACGGCGGCCACGGTGGTCTGCCAGGTGCCGAGCACATTGAGCCCGAGGATCTCCCGCCACACCTCGGGGGTCACCGCCGCCAGGTCGGCGTGCGGGATCACCCGCGTGACCCCGGCGTTGTTGACCAGCAGGTCGAGTCGGCCGAAGTGCGCCACGGACGCCTCCACCAACTCCCGCGCCTGCACCGGGACGGACACGTCCGCCCGGATGTACACCGCGTCCGGCAGGGCGGCCGCGACCTTCTCGCCGGCCTCCACCGAACGCGCGGAGTTGACCACGACCCGGATGCCCTCGGCGCCCAGCCGCAGCGCGATCGCCGCCCCGATCCCGGAGGAGGAACCCGTCACCAGCGCCACTCGCGTTTCGGCGGACATCAGTAGTTGCCCAACCCGCCGCAGACGTTCAGCGCCTGCGCGGTCACCGCGGCGGCGTCGTCGCCGACGAGGTACTCGACCATCGCGGCCACCTCGCGAGTCTCCACGTAGCGACCCATCGGCACCCGAGTGGTGATGCGGTCGTGCGCCTCCTGCTCGGTGACGCCCCAGATGCCGGCGTAGTGCTCGCGGACGCCCTGGGCCATCGGCGTCTCGACGAAGCCCGGGCACACGGCGTTGACCGTGATCCCGGACCGGGCGAGTTCCAGGCCCAGTGCCTTGGTGAAGCCCACCACGCCGTGCTTGGACGCGGAGTACGGCGCGGCGTGCACCACACCCTGCTTGCCGCCGGTCGAGGCGATGTTGACGATCCGGCCGCGGCCCTTGGCCAGCATTCCACCGGTGGTCAGTACTTCCTTGGTCATCAGGAAGACGCTGTTGAGGTTCGTGGCGATGACGTCGAACCACAACTCGTCCGGGATCTCCGCGGTGGCGCCGCCGCCGCTTCGGCCCGCGTTGTTGACCAGGATGTCGACCGGGCCGAATCGTTCGACGGCCGCGCGCACGTACTCCCTGATCTGCTCCGGCCGCGCGACGTCGCACACCGAGCCGTCCGCCTCGAAGCCCGCGCTCCGCAACTCCCCCAGCGTGGCGTCCAGTTCGGCCTTGCCCCGGGCGCAGAGGTAGACCCGCGCGCCGAGCCCGGCCAGCCGGTGCGCGACCTCCTTGCCGATTCCGCTCGTGGCGCCGGTCACCAGGGCCACGGGGGTGCCTGTCTCGCTCATGGGTCTCCGATCCCGCTGTCGTAGGGGACACGACGCGTCCCGCCGTCCCGGGGAAGCGTGGGACGGGCGACTTGAGGCGAGGTGGAAGCCGGCTGGAGCGCGGGACGGCCCGCTTTCCAGCCGATTTCGAGGTGGGCCGGTCAGGCTGGCCGACGCCGGCCTTCGGCACCGGCCGTGGGGTGTCCCGGGACACCCCCGACACAACCGAAACCACCGAAGGAGAGCCCGATGACCCAAACCTCCGTCCGCACCGATCTCTACGCGCGGGTCCAGCACTTCTACGCGCACCAGATGCAGGCCCTCGACGCCGGCCGGTTCGAGGACTACGCCGCGACCTTCACCCCGGACGGCACCTTCCAACACTCGCCGGCCGCCGAGCCGGCTCGCACGCGGGCCGGGATCGTCGCCGAACTGGTGGAATTCCACAAGCGGTTCGACGGCGACCCGGTCCAGCGCAGGCACTGGTTCAACCACATCGCGCTGGTCTTGCGGGCCGACGGCGGCATCGCCGCCACGGTGTACGCCTTGGTGGTCACCGTCCGCCCGGGCGGCAAGCCGGAGATCGCCCCGAGCTGCGTGGTGCACGACGTCCTGGAGGTGGGGGAGGACGGGGTGTACACCCGCTCCCGTCGGATCACCCACGACCAGCTCGGCTGACACCGCGATGGCGAACCGTCAGTACGCCGGTAGCCGGGCGGGCACGGCCGCCTCCCAGCGGTCGAGTTCGGGCGCGCCGCAGAGCACGGCCTGGTGCAGCCGCTGGAGCCGTGCCGACGGCTCCACGCCGAGTTCCCGATACAGGCGCTCGCGGAGGTGGCGGAACTCCTGGAGCGCGCGCGAGGGACTCCCCGAACGGCAGAGCGCGATCATCAGTTGGGCACACAGGTTCTCGTTCAGCGGGTACCGGACGACGAGCGTGCGCAACTCGCCGAGAAGGGCCGCGTGGTAGCCGAGTTGCATATCGGCCTCTATGCGTTCCTCCAGCACTTGCCTACGCGTTTCCTCCATATGGATGATCTCCAGACCCAATACCCGCCCCACCGGGACGTCGACCAGAGCGGGCCCTCGCCACAGGGCGAGGGCGTCGGTGAGAAGTGCCGACGCCGAGCGGGGATCACCGGCCGCCAACGCGATACTGCCCTCGGCCGCGGAGCGTCGGAATCTCGACCAGTCACAGTTCTCCGCGGGCACCGTTATTCGGTAGCCGCCGAAGGAAGTCGCCAGGAAATCCTTCGGGGAACGCTCGGGGAAATTTTGTAACGCCTTGGAAATTCGCCGGCGCAGTTGCATGATGTATGTCTGCAGCGTCGTGGCCGAACTGCGCGGTACCGCATCTCCCCATAATTCCTCCATCAGCGTCGCCACGGGTACGATCCGACCCGCGTGCAGAGTGAGCAGCGCGAGGATCTGTCGGGGCTTGCCCGCGCTCGGCACGATGGATTGACCGTGCTCGCGGACCAGCAACTCTCCCAATACTTCGACATCCATGGGCGTCCTCCGATCGAGGTGTCTCGGCAACGTCGATCCGACACTCGCATCGACCGACGTCCGCCGCCCAGTGACGTGGTCACGTTCCCGGGGGTGAATTCGACACGTACCCATGAGGAATTCACACTTCTATTTCCGGAGGCCATCCGCGGGACCTGACGGACCCGTGCGATCGCGGCGCCGGCTCCATCGGGACCGGCCGCCCGTCGATTCGATCATGGCCCGATATCGGCGGACGCCCTGTGACCCGCGCGACAACCGCATCCCACGCGATCGGATTACTGATTGACTGCGCCCCTCGGATCCATATTCGATCGGGCGGACGGCATGGTCGACTTACCGAAGGATGAGCCACCCCCTTGGCTCGCGGCGTGCATCGTTTTGACCGTGCAGTCCGCGGTGGGCCTCCTCGGCTTCCTGAACCTCCTCGCCGGACATCCCACATCCGGCCGGATCGCGCTGTACGTCACCGCCTTCGTCCTGGTGTTCGCACTGCAAAGCCTGCACTGCGCCCTGTGGGGCTCCCGCCTCCGTGCTCGGTACGGCGGGTGGACCCTCGCCGCCCAGGCGCTGCTCACCTACGGCCCGCTGTGCGTGCTCGGACTCGCCTGGGCCGGCATGTCGGGCTTCCTCGCCGGCGCCGTGCTGCTCGTGCTCAATCCACCGTGGTCCGTCACCGCCTTCGGCTGCGCCACCGCGCTCACCGGGGGCTGGGTGATGATGATCGACCCCCGCCCGCTCGGGGTCTCCATCGGCATACTCTCGTGCACCGTGAACGCGCTGATGGTGTACGGGGTCACCCGCATCGCCGCCTGGAGCGTCGTGGTCCGGCGTGCCCGAGAGGAGTTCTCGCGGCTGGCGGTGGAGGGCGAACGATTGCGAGTGGCAAGGGACTTGCACGATCTGCTGGGGTACAACCTGGCCGCCATCACACTCAAGTGCGAGTTGGTGACCCGGCTCATCGACAAAGAGGCCAAAGGCGCGCACGCGGAACTCCAGGAGGTGTTGGCGATCTCCCGCCAGGCCTTCGCCGACCTGCGCTGTGTCGCGCACGGCTATCGACAGTTGTCCCTGGCCGTGGAACTGTCCGCCGCCCGACGGGTGTTGAGCACCGCCGGCATCGACCTGGCCATCCACGACGAGCGCGTTCCCCTGCACGAGGACACCGGCAGCGTCCTGGCCACGGTGGTCCGCGAGGGGGTCACCAACGTGCTGCGGCACAGTATGGCCCGGAGTTGCCGGATCACCATCTCCCGGACCGGGGGTCGGCTCGTGCTGGAGATGGCCAACGACGGCGTCCCCACGAACGGGGGCGCCCGGGCGCCGCATCGCCTCGGTGGCGGGTTGGACAACCTGGGCCGTCGGCTCGACGAGGTCGGCGGCACGTTCCGCGCGGGTGCCGACGGCGACGGCTGGTTCCGACTCACCGCCGAACACCCGGTCGAACCGCTGCGGGCCCTCAGCTTATCCAAGCCCGCGCTCTAGCGATCCGCACGGCGTCCACCCGATTGCGGGCGTTGAGCTTGGTGACGGTGGCGGTCAGGTAGTTGCGCACCGTCCCCGTCGACAGATGCATCGCCCCCGCGATCTCCGTCGCGTTCATACCCTCGGCGGCCATCTGCAGCACGTCGCTCTCCCGTGGGGTCAGCGGGCTGCCCCCGCCGCGCCTGCCGGCCGGGCGCTCCTCCGCCTCCCACGCGCCGGGCGGGATCCGGGAGTCGATCACCCGTTGCCCCGAGGCCACCAGGCGGATGGCGGCGGCGAGTTCGGAGGGCGGGGCGATCTTGGGCAGGAAGCCCCAGACGTGCGCGTCCATCGCCCTGCGCACCGTGCCCGGCTGGTCCAGCGCGGTCAGCACGATGACCCGACAAGTCGGCACCATCTCGTGCAGCAGGCTCGCGGCGTCCAGCCCGTTGGCGCCGGGAAGGTTGATGTCGATGACCGCGACGTCGGGTTGCAACTCGATCGCCGCCGGCAGAATCGCCCTACCGTCCGCGATCTCCGCCACGACGGACAGATCCGCCTCCAGCCCGAGCAGCGCCACCAACGCTCCTCGGATCATGTGCATGTCCTCGGCCAGTAAGATCCGAATCACCGGTCCCCCCCGTGTCGGCTCCTGCTCGATCTGCTCTCTGTACCAACAGTTGGCACTATTACAGATCTGCGCCGCCGCCATTCGTCGACCCTTCGGCGATCGCCGCCGCCCCGCCCGCTTTCGGCGTTTTCCAGTCACGCCCTCGGCCGTGGTCGGCCGCCGCTCCAGCCATCCTCGATCCCCGGGCGCGAGCATGGCCGCCGATCCGATCATCGGTCCGAGACCGCCAGGAGGCACGTTGTGTCCGAAGCGACCCGGCAACAGCCGTCGACAGCCCGACTCACCGAGGTCGCCGACGGCGTCTTCGCCTATGTACAACCCCACGGCGGGTGGTGCGTCAACAACGCGGCCCTGGTGGTGTCCCGCGACGGGTCGGTGCTCGTGGACACCGCCGCCACCGAGGCCAGGGCCCGGCGGCTACGGGCCGCGATCCTCGAAGTGGCTCCCGCCGCGCCGCGGATCCTGGTGAACACGCACTTCCACGGCGACCACACGTTCGGCAACTTCGTGTTCCCCGAGGCCATGGTCGTCGGGCACGCGGATGCCCGGACCGAGATGGCGGCGGCCGGCCTGCACCTCACCCGGTTGTGGCCCGACGTCGCGTGGGGCGACCTCGACCTCGCGCTTCCGGTGATCACCTATCGGGACCGAATCACCCTGCATGTGGGCGACACCCGGGCAGAGTTGATTCATTTCGGCCCGGCACACACCACGAACGACACCGTCGTATGGTTGCCCGAGCGGGAGGTGCTGATCACCGGCGACCTGGTGATGTCCGGCGTGACGCCCTTCGTGCCGATGGGTTCGGTGTCCGGAACGCTGGCGGCCCTCGAACGGATGCGCGCACTGGGCGCCCGGACGATCATCACCGGCCACGGTCCGCCGACCGGCCCCGAAGTGTTCGACGTCACAGCGAACTACCTGCACTGGATTCGGGATCTGGCGCGGGAGGGAATAGCCGCTGGCCTCACCCCCCTCCAGGTCGCCCGAGAGAGCGACCGCACCGCCTTCGCGCACCTGCTCGACTCCGAACGGCTCGTACCCAACCTGCATCGCGCCTTCGCCGAGGAGCAGGGTGCGGCCCCGGGCGCCGCGCTCGACATCGGCGCGGTTTTCGCGGAGATGGTGGAATTCCACGGCCGACTGCCCGCCTGCGACGCCTGAACGCGTCCACCCGTGCGGCGACTTCGTACCGGGCATGGACCCCGAGCCGATCGCTCACGGGCGGCCGGCGGGTCGAACGCGGTAGGCGGCGCGACACGCAGCCGAGGCAGGGCCGGTTTCACCGGGAGCCACCCCGCTCCTTTTCCGGCGGCTCCAGCCTCGGCGGTGGTGAAGCCGAAATGACGCCTTGTAGCGCTGCCGAATGTCGGTTCGAGCAAATGACGAAGCCGAGCGGGTCACAGCGGCTTGGCGGGCCCTTACCGCGTGGCCGGCCGAGCATGTTCCCCTCTCGTATGCCTCGATCCTGCCATCCGCGACAAACGAGGAGATCGCCACCGCGAACTCCCGGCTGAAGCAGCGCCTCGGGTTCGGCCTGCCCGTGGAACTGGACGCGCTTTGGCGACTGTGCGGTGGCACGTAGCACCAGTACATCGAGAATGACGAGCAGGGTGAGGTCGGCTCCGGGGCTTTCCTGCCCCACGGAGTGATGTGCTCCCTGGCGCGGGCGGTGGAGTTGAGGCCCGCCATGCTCGGGTGGGGCGCGCCGGGCGACATGTGGGGCGGAGCCCGGGTACTCCCGTGGCTCACCCGGGACGAAGCCGGACCCGAGCAGGGTTGCTATGCCGGCGACGTCGGCGTCGGGGACTGGTCGATCGTGGAGCAGCCGGTGACGGAGGCGGTCCACTCGTCGATCTCCGCCTACCTCGAAGCCACCCTGCGCACCCTGACGGACGGCCCCGCGAACCTGATGCGCGACGATGTGCCCGGACTCGCATGGGGTTGCCCGATCTGGGACAACCCCGAGCGTCCCGGAATGCTGGATGCCTTCGCGCACTGGACACCGATTCACTGAGCATGGGGCCCTGCGCGTCGTGAACACGGGGCGCCGGTGGCCCGGCCGACGACCTTGCGGGCGGCGACGTCGATGACGGTGGCCGGGAACAGCCGGCCCTGCTCGGTCGCAAGGGGCGAGGGTGGGGGCGGGGCATCACCGCGAGGAGCGGCTCGATCGCCGCCGGGAAGGACGTGCAGGACTCCCACGTCGGTCGGTAGGCATCAACACATCGCACGTGATCGTGAATGCCGGCGACGTTGCCGAAATTGATCATAGGTGCGTGGAAGGGGGCGAGGAATAGCCAAGGTGCCGGGTGTTCCGGCGAGTAGTGATCCAAGGCGACGCAGGATCGATCGCCACGTCTTGTGGAAAATGATCACGTCGCATCCGAGGGTCGAGAGGCTTTGGGCAGGCGTCGGTGTGGGCGAAGATGCTCCTCTCGTTCGTCGCCCTTCCGGACAAGTCGACGCCTGAAAAGCGCGCCCGTTCGGAGTATGATTTCATGCGCTCGTCGGGAGGCATCTTCGACCGCAAGAGGCGGGCATGATCACCATCTCGATCCCGCATACGACCGACCCATCGGTCCAACCATTCGTCGCGGGAAGCAGGGGCGGCGTCACGCGGCTGCGGCTGAACGCGACGGCTTGAATATCCTCGAGAATGAAACCCGCGCATGACCTTTCGCTTTACACGGTTCAGTGTTCGGCCCGGTCGTAACGATGAGTCCGCCGGCGTCGATGGAGAAGGTGGAACGCCCGATCGGGCGTTGGCCTCGGTCGCACCGACAGAGGTCGCACCCGCGCGGCCGAGCATTCACGCGAGCAGCGGAAGCGTGGCGGCGGGGAACAACGTGAAAACGGTCGTCACCGGAAACCACAACGTCATGCACGTGTATTCGCCTGTACTGGTGGCCATGGCGGCCCTGGGGGCCATGGGACTTGTCGGTGTCGTCGTCTTCATGGCCGTACGGGAGAACGACACCGGCTCGGGCAACCGGACTCAAGGGGCAGGACCGGTCGCCTCCGGCCCAGAGAAGCCGCGTCCCGCCACGGTCCCGACGATCCCGCCGAGTAATGGCGGTCCGGGTATGCAACCCTCCACCACGAGCCCGCCGAGTGCGAGCGTCGCGGACACACCACCGCTGACCGCGAGCGTGAACTACGCACCGGACCCGAACAAGTGCCACGGCTGGTTGTTCCCCGGCAAAAGCCCTCGAGACATCCCGGTTCCCCCGGGCGAGCCGACAGCCGAATGGGCCCACGGACTCGGTGGCATCGATCGCGACACCACGCCCATCGTGGTGACCGTCGAGGGGAAACACGACTACAACGTCACGCTTCGAGCCATGCGCGTGATCGAACGACGGGAGAGCAAACTGGCCCCGGGCACCAACGTGACCCTCCGGCTCGGCTGTGGTTCCGGATTACCTATCGGCCCCCGGATGGTAATCGACTTGGCTGCCGAAAATCCACGCGTCGAACAAGAGGACGGCGGAGAATTCAGTTATAAAGTCGCCGGGAACGACACTCAAAGATTCGGAATCGACGCACAAAGCCCTGTAAAAGAATGGCGGACATGCGATTGCGTTATCACCTGGAAGCTCGCACTTGACTGGACGTATCAGGGCAAACAGGGAACATTGATCATCGACGATCAAGGCGCTCCGTTTCGCACCGGGAGCAATAATTCCACGGAATACCCCACCTTAACAAAATCCGGTGCAATCTGGGAGTAGCATCCCGCGGCATTGCGGCGAACGCCCGCAGCCCACTCGACGGGCCGACGGGAATCCGCTGCGGATTCCCGCAGCGCCCACGAGTCGAGAAAAGGGATGGATCACCTCGGTGCCCCTTGCCGGCGTCGACGCCGACCCATATCCGCTCGTGTGGCGTGATCAAGCCCGTCGCTCCGTTTCACGGTGACCAACTCTTGCGCGGCCCGAAGAAATACTCCGCCGACAGGCCCCTGAGCAGCGGTGACCACAGTCCTCGATCAGTGGTCGGAGCGTCCCCCAGGGCCGGGTGGCCATTCCTTCCGAGCCAACGACGGTAGAAGACCATCAGCCATAGCCGGTCCTCCCGGACCGCCAAGCATTCCCGGGGAAGGCCATGCACCGAAAGCTCATACTGCTGCTCTGCGCGTTACCGATCGCCGGCGGGTGCGACAATTCGTCGCCGGAGAAAACGACCGCGGCCGAAACGCCCACCGCGAGCGTGACCTTCGTGCCGCAGCCGAGCGCACCCACACTGTCCCCCACCCCCAGCCTGCCCGCGTCGCCGACCACCACCTCCGCGTCACCCACCCGCAGGACCGACCCGTCGCCGGTCGCAACCACGCCCTCCAGGAGGAGCAGTACTCCGGCCGGCGGCGGCGACACCCGGCCCGCCGGAACCAAGGGTCTGGACTGCGGCAGGCTCCTCGGCAGCGGCACCTTCACCGACCCCCACCGGCTCGGCGTCGTCGACGGTCCCGTGGCCGCCAGAGGCTGCGAGCCGCTGACCTCCGGCTCCCCGTTCAACGTTCGATACTTCTCCTTCAGGCTGACCGCCACACCGGGCGCGAAAGCGCATGCCGGGGCGTCCTTCGCCCTGGTCAGGGGCGCGATCAGCCCGGTCTACCCGGCGATCGTCCAGCCCAACGGATGGATCCTCAAGCACAGCCTGGGCTCCGGCTACTGGACCGGGACCGAACCCGGCTTCACCGGCCGCTACCAGATCATCGCCGATCTGTCTCCGGGCACCTACATACTCCGCGTCGACAAACTCGACTCCCCCCTACGCTCCAACACAACGCCGTCCTACGACATCGAAGTCGACTCCGATCCCTCCTGAGAGCCCCTGCCGGGCCGCATTCCCCTTCGGGCCGGCAGGGACCTTGATGCCCGGGTAGGTGATGGCGGGGTTCCAAGTCACGTGCTGCCTGGTGTCGGAACCGGCTTCCGCATACGTGTCGGCCGTCGCGGCCGTCGCGGTGCCGGGCGGTCCACACACCACGGATCCACACTCGGGCCAAGTCGCGTTGCCTGCCCGGGACACGGGCCGCCCCTCGGAGGCCCAGACAACAGCACCGACCCGGAGCTGATCGAACGGCTCACCCGTGCGATTCACTCACCGCGACGGGCACCGACATCAACGCAAGCTCCAGGAGGCGCATTTGGTCGACGCAAGGGTGCGCTGTCCACGAAGGGCGGGCTGGGCCGGCCGCCCGACGACCGACTCTCGGCCGTGACTCACGTAACGGGTGAAGACCTCCTCGGGACCGTGGTGGTCGATGCCGGCCTCGGGGAGGTCCTGAGCCGTCGCGAGGACGTGCAGATCCCGCCGCCCCAACTTTGGGGCCCGGCTCGCCGATCGTGGGATGTTGCTCATCCCGGTTCACCAGGGCCGGGCTGTCACCGCGGGATTTCGGTCGCCAGGCGTGGCGTACGCGGCGGTTCGGTGCGGCGATTCCCGGTCGCCTCGAAGGCAGCGGCCAGGCCGAGCAGGGCGTTGTCGTCGTACGCGCGGCCGGCGAAGGTCAGCCCCACGGGCATGCCGATGTCCGCCATGGCGCCCATCGGCACGGTGACGGTCGGGATGCCGAGGTGCCGGGGCACCAGGTTGCCGTTCGCAACCCACACGCCGTTGCGCCAACCGAGGTCGGCGGACGCCTCCTCGACGTCCATGTCCGCCGGGCCCACATCTGCGACGGCGGGGAACACCACCGCGTCCAAGCGCAGTTCGTCCATCCACGCCTCGAGATCGACCCTGCGTGTCTCCTCGAGGCCGCGCAGGCCCGCTTCGAGGTGTGGGATGTCGGTGAACGACGCGTACGGGCGCTCGCGCACCAGCCTCGGGTAGTCGGCGATGGTGTCGTCGAACCCGACGTAGCGGTCCGGCAGTTCGTCGGGGTGCTTGGGCCAGATCCGGGCCGGGTCGACGTCGGCGAGGGTGGCCAGTGTCGGGTCGCCGTTGGCGCGCAGGAAGTCGTCCCACGCCCACGCCGAAAGGTCCTCGATCTCGACGGTGAGGAACGCGGGGTCGACGAGGCCCCTGGTGGGCAGCGACGGCGCGCCGGGGCGGTCGGCCTCGTAGTTGGTCACGGCGGGGAAGTCGACGTCGACCACCTCGGCGCCCGCGGCCTCCAGGTCGCGGCGCGCGGCCTCCCACAGGGCGATGACCGACGCGCGTGTCCGGATGCGTTGCCCGGTCGGGCCGCCGATGCCGCCGCGGGGGTTCGTCCCGGCGTCGGGGTCGGCGTTGATGTACATGCGGGGCACGCCGATCCGCCGGCCGGCGAGCGTGGCGCGGGCCGCGGTCGCATCCGCCGGCGCCAGGGCCGGGTAGGAGAGCGGGCGTATCCGGGACGCCGCGGGCAGCGGTATCCACGGCTGGGAACGCCACAGGTCGCCGCGGGTCTGCGGGTCGTCGGCGACGACGACGTCGAGGAGTTCGAGGAGGTCGGCCATGGTGCGGGTGTGCGGGACCACGACGTCCATGGTCGGTACGAGCGGCCAGTTGCCGCGTACCGAGATGACGCCGCGGCTGGGTGTGTAGGCGCACAGCGCGTTGTTGGAGGCAGGGGCGCGGCCCGACGACCAGGTCTCCTCCCCGAGGCCGAACGCGCCGAAGGACGCCGCCGTCGCGGTGCCCGATCCGTTCGACGATCCGGAGCCGTAGGCGCTGGTCAGCCAGTCGGCGTTGTAGGGGCTTTCGGCGCGGCCGTACACGCCGCGCTGCATGCCGCCGTTGGCCATGGGCGGCATGTTGGTCAGCCCGATGAGCACGGCCCCGGCGGCCCGCAGTCGCTCGATGGCGAACGCGTCGCACCGGGCGACCAGGCGTTCGAACGCCGGCGAACCGGCCGCCGCCGTCAGTCCCTTCGCGAGGTAGCTGTCCTTCGCCGTGTACGGGATGCCGTCCAGCGGGCCGAGGCTCTCGCCACGCGCCCGGCGGGCGTCGGAGGCCGCGGCGTCGGCGTGGGCGTTCGGGTTGGTCACGACGACCGCGTTGAGCGCGGTGGCGGTGCCGGGCCGGTCATAGGCCGCGATCCGCGCGAGATAGGCGTCGAGCAGGTCGACCGCCGTGGTCTGGCCTTTCTCCAGCGCCACCCGCAGGTCGGCGATGCCGGTCTCCACGACGTCGAATCCGCGGGTCATGCGGGGTGCCTCCTGGCTGGTTCGGTTCGGCGGCCTCGGTAAACCGGTACGCGGGGTCGAAGCCGTGCCCCGAACCCGGGCGGGCGAACGGCATCCCACGTCCGTGCCGGATCGATCCGGCACAGGGCGAGCCTAGGTGCTGCCGGATCGATCCGGCAAACCCTGGGCCGGACATCTAGACTCCGTGGTTGTGAACGCCCGCATCGTGACCCTGATCGACGTGGCACGCGCCGCCGGCGTGTCCCGGAGCACCGCCTCGGACGCCCTGCAAGGCTCCGGACGCGTGGCCGAGGCCACCCGCGCCCGGGTCCGCGAGACGGCGGACGCGCTCGGCTACCGCCCCAACAGCGCCGCCCGCCGTCTGCGCCGCGCCGACGCGGGGGCGCTCGGCCTCTACCTCCCCCGGACCGCGACCCGGCTCGACTACTACCTGGACCTCGCCTTCGGAGCCGTCGAGCGCGCCCAGCACGACGGGCTCGACGTCGTCCTGCTCGGCGGGCCCACGGGCAGTTCCGGACGGGTCGCCTCCCGAGTCGACGGTCTCCTCGTCATCGACCCCGACGGCTCCGACCCGGCCGTCCCGAAACTCCTCGACGCGGGCGTCCCGGTCGTCACCGGCGAGCGCTACCTCGGCCCCAGCCGCGCCCCGATCGGTGCCGTGGTGTGCGACAACGCCGCCTCGCTCGCCGCGGTCCTGGACCACCTGCGCGAACGCGGCGCGCGGCGACCGGCGCTGCTCGCCCCGGGGGGCGACTCGGCGTGGGCCCAAACCCTGCGAGTGAGCGCCGACGCGTGGGGAACGCCGCACGGCGTCCCGGTCACCGTACGCACCGTCCCGTTCGCGGCGACCCCCGCACAGGCGGCCGAAGCCGCCAGGGACCTGCTCACCGCGGAACCGGACATCGACGCGGTGGTGTGCGGCCCCGACGGAGCCGCTCCCGGCGTCCTGCACGGCGCCCGCGCCCTCGGTCGAACTCCCGGCGCGGACCTGCTCGTCGCCTCCTGCGTCGACGGCACCGCCACCCGCACCGGCAACCCGCCGATCACCGCCGTGGACTTGCGCCCCGCCGACTATGGGCAGGCCTGCGCCGAACTCCTGTGCGACATTCTGGCCGACCGCACCCCACCCGACACCGTCCGCCTCCACCCATGGAAACTGCGCACCCGGGCCTCGACCCAGGGTGGCCACTGAACCAACCGCGTGCCGCCCGTTCGAGTGCTTCCCGCCCAAGGCCGATGCCGGCAGGCGCCGACTGCGGAACGTGCTGCGTCGCGTCACTCCCCGCACACTACGACTTGCCTTGATATCTCACGTATTGGCGCCAAATCTCGCATTGCGGCGACAGCCCCCGGGCTCGCCCTGGTCATGACGGCCTGGTTGCTCACAGCCCACGGCACCCCGCCACCCCGCCACCCCGCCACCCCGCCACCAACGTCCCCACCACGGCCGCCGATTACGGTGCCCGCCGGCCGGCCTCCCGGTTCGCCGGCGACGGCAGCGGCGGCAAGTTCATCCCGGCCACCGGTAGCTCGACGACGCCCGAACCGCCCAACACGATGCAGTCCGCACTCGCCCTGGCCGCGGCCGGCGTCGAGGAGGCCACCTTCGAGGACACAGTGGACCGGCTCAAGGCTGCGGCGCCCCCGACCCGCTCGCCACCCGGCAGTCCGTATGGGGCGCGGCCGGAACCCCGTTCCCGCTGAACCCCTCCTTCACCACTCCACTCCCCCTCCCCCGTGCGTCCCCTGACCCGGCCCCGGTGCCGGCCGCAGGCGGGGAGCCCCGAGTGTGGGGCTCCCCGTGTGGTGGAAACCGGCCGGCCCAGGCACTTCGGCGCCGCGGCGAAGGGTCACCGCCGCGCCGGGTCCTCCCCACCGGTCGGCGGTCGGAACGAACACGACACCGGATCGCGAACACCGGCCCCACCGATGCGTCGCCGGCCGTTGTCCGCGTCTTCGGCGCGTGGTCGCCCCATCCGGCTCGTGCGGTGGCTCCCCGCGGCGCCCTCGGCCGGCTAAGCTGTCGCACGCAGTCGGTTCGCCCTGCCATCCGGGTAGGCGCGTCGTAAGAGGGAACCCGGTGTGAATCCGGGACTGCCCCGCAGCGGTGAGTGGGAACGACCGCCGTCAAACAGCACTGGACCCGACTCGGGTCCGGGAAGCGACGGCCAGTAGGTGTCCGCCCTTGGCGGATGTGCCCGCGAGTCCGAAGACCTGCCACTGCCCGTGCGCCGCCGATGCGCACGGTGATCTCGGTGACCTCGTGGGCGGGTCGGCGGACAACCGGTGGGACACGTGCGGGAGTACACCGACGTGACCCGTGTGGTTTGCCATTCCCTTCGTGCCTGCGATCCGTCCCGGGATCTTGTCGACAGGCTCGCGAAGGAGAGTTCCGTGACCACCAAGTCCGCAGCCGCGGCGGCCCGTGCCACCGTGTACGGCTATCCCCGCCAGGGCCCGAATCGGGAGCTGAAGAAGGCCATCGAGGGCTACTGGGCCGGCCGCATCGATGCGCAGGCGCTTCGGGACGCCTCGGCCGAACTGCGCCGCGCCAACTGGGAACGCCTCGCCCAGGCGGGCATCCACGAGGTACCCACCGGCGACTTCTCGCTGTACGACCACGTCCTCGACACCAGCGTGGCCGTGGGTGCGATCCCGGCCCGTCACCGCGCCGCCGTCGAAGTCGACGCCTTGGACGGCTACTTCGCGATGGCGCGTGGCACGCAGGACGTGGCGCCGCTCGAGATGACCAAGTGGTTCGACACGAACTACCACTACCTCGTGCCCGAACTCGGGCCGGACACCGTCTTCGAGGCGAACTCCGCCAAACAGGTGGCCGAGTTCGAGGAGGCCGTCGCGCTCGGCCTGACCGCCCGCCCGGTGTTGGTGGGCCCGCTCACCTACCTCCTGCTTGCCAAGCCCGCGCCGGGGGTCGCGGCCGACTTCGAGCCGCTGACCCTGTTGGACCGGCTGTTGCCGGTGTACGCCCGGCTGCTCGCCGACCTGCGTGCCGCCGGCGCCGAGTGGGTGCAGCTCGACGAGCCCGCCCTGGTCCAGGACCGCAGCTTCGCCGAACTGAACGCCGCCAAGCGGGTCTACCGCGATCTCGGCGGCCGCACCGACCGGCCCAAGCTGTTGGTGGCCTCGTACTTCGACCGCCTCGGCGAGGCGCTGCCGATCCTGGCCCGGGCGCCGATCGAGGGCCTGGCGCTGGACTTCACCGGGGCCGCCGCCGCCAACCTCGACGCGCTGGCCGCGGTCGGCGGGCTGCCCGGGAAACGTCTGGTCGCCGGTGTCGTGGACGGCCGCAACGTATGGATCAACGATCTCGGCAAGTCGCTGACCACGCTCGGCATACTGCTGGGCCTGGCCGACCGGGTCGACGTCGCCGCCTCCTGCTCGTTGTTGCACGTGCCGCTGGACGCCGACGCCGAACGCGACGTCGACCCGCAGATCGCCCGCTGGCTCGCCTTCGCCCGGCAGAAGACCGACGAGATCGTCACCCTGACGCGCGGCCTCGGCCGGGGCACCGACACCATCGCGCCCCACCTCGCCGCCAACCGGGCCGACCTGGCCGCCCGCAGGACCTCCGCGCTCACCCACGACCCCGCCGTACGCGCCCGCGCCGCCGCGGTCACCGACACGGACGCGCGCCGCAGCAAGCCCTATCCCGAGCGAGCCGCGGCCCAACGCGCCCACCTGGGCCTGCCGTTGTTGCCCACGACCACCATCGGCTCCTTCCCGCAGACCGCCGAACTGCGCACCGCCCGCGCCGATCTGCGCGCGGGACGCATCGACAGTGCCGGTTACGAGGAACGCATCGAATCCGAGATCCGCGATGTCGTCGCCTTCCAGGAGAAGGCGGGCATCGACGTCCTGGTGCACGGCGAGGCCGAACGCAACGACATGGTCCAGTACTTCGCCGAACAGCTCGCCGGCTACGTGGCCACCCGACACGGTTGGGTCCAGTCGTACGGCACCCGCTACGTGCGCCCGCCGATCCTGGCCGGCGACATCTCCCGCCCGGAAGCGATGACCGTGCGCTGGACCTCGTTCGCCCAGTCGTTGTCCGACCGCCCGGTCAAGGGCATGCTGACCGGACCGGTAACCATGCTCGCGTGGTCGTTCGTTCGCGACGACCAGCCGCTGGGAGAAACCGCCAGGCAGGTCGCGCTCGCGCTTCGAGACGAAGTCGACGACCTGGAGGCGGCCGGGAGTTCGGTCATCCAGGTGGACGAGCCGGCCCTGCGCGAGACGTTGCCGCTGCGGGCCGTGGACCATGCCGCGTACCTGGCCTGGGCCACCGAGGCGTTTCGGCTGAGCACGTCGGGCGTACGCGCGGCGACCCAGATCCACACGCACATGTGCTACGCCGAGTTCGGCGACATCGTGCAGGCCATCGACGATCTCGACGCCGACGTGATCAGCCTGGAGGCGGCCCGCTCCCACATGCAGGTCGCCGGAGAACTGGCCACCCACGGCTACCCGCGCGAGGCCGGACCCGGCGTGTACGACATCCACTCCCCGCGCGTCCCCGGCACGGACGAGGTGGTGGGCCTGCTGCGCAAGGGCCTGGCCGCCATCCCTGCCGAGCGCCTGTGGGTCAACCCGGACTGCGGCCTCAAGACCCGCGGTTGGCCCGAGGTCCGCGCCTCGCTGGAAAACCTGGTCGCGGCGGCCCGGGAGGTGCGCACGACGCTGCCGCCCTCCTGACCGAGGCTCGCCGGGGCGGGACCTCCCGGTCCTGCCCCGACGGCCGTCGGCAATCCGGGCCGAGGCCGCACCCAAGGCGCCGCGAGCGGCGGATCGGTGTTCGGTCTCGGCTCGGCGGACCCTTCGGTCCGGGTGCCGGGACCTCGGCGCGGAATCGAAGGCAGTCGGCCGCCGGGTCGGCCCGTTTTGGAAGGGCCGTTGTCCTTAGGGGCGTTCCGGGTGTTCCTTCCGGGTGTTCCTACGGGGCTTCCGGGTGTCGTGAGTGCCCCGGTGGTCGCCGGCGGCGGCCCAGGGGGATGACCAGAGGGGTGCCCGAGACGGGGTCGTCGATGATTTGGCAGGGGAGGCCGAAGACGTCCTCGACCAGCTCCGGCGTCACGATGTCGCGGGGTGGCCCGACGGCGAGGACCGTGCCGTCGCGCATGGCGATGATGTGGTCGGCGTAGCGGCAGGCGTGGTTGAGGTCGTGCAGGACCGCGACGAGGGTGTGGCCGTCACGTTCGTTGAGGTCGCGCAGGAGTTCGAGGAGTTCGATCTGGTGGGCGATGTCGAGGAACGTGGTGGGCTCGTCCAGGAGCAGGAGCGGGGTTTGCTGGGCGAGCACCATGGCCACCCAGACGCGTTGGCGCTGGCCCCCCGACAGCGCGTCCACCGGGCGCGGCGACAGGTCGGTGGTCCCGGTCGCGGCCAGGGCGTTCAGCACGGCCGTCTCGTCCTCGTCCGACCACTGGCGCAGGAGCTTCTGGTGGGGATAGCGGCCTCGGGCGACGAGGTCGGCCACGGTGATGCCGTCGGGGGCGACCGAGGTCTGCGGGAGCAGACCCATCCGCCGGGCCACCTCCTTGGCCGGGTAGGACGAGATGGCCTTGCCGTCCAGGTGCACCGTGCCGGCGGCCGGGGTGAGCAGGCGGGACAGGGCGCGCAGGAGCGTGGACTTGCCGCACGCGTTGGGGCCGATGATCGCGGTGACCGCTCCGTCGGGGATGTGCACGGTGAGGTCTCGGACCACGACGCGGTCGTCGTACCCGACGGTCAGCCCCTGTGCCCACAGCCGGGGCGCGGTAGCCGGCGCGGCGGGGTGCGCGCGGGGGTCGACGGCGATGTTCATCGTGGCGAAGTCCGTTCTGCGAAGGAGGGGTTGGGGGTGCGGTGGGCTCGGGCGCAGTCGCCGCGAACCGAGGCGGGCGCCGGGCGGCCCACCGCCGGCGTCGCCCGGGTCGTCACTGCCGCCGTGCCTCGCCGACCAGCAGCCGAATCAGGTAGGCGCCGCCGATGCTGACCGTGACCACTCCCACCGGCAATTGGGTCGGCGCGAACAGGCGTTGGGCGAGCCAGTCGCTCGTGGTCAGCAGCGCCGCTCCCATCGCGGCCGACGGCAATATCGTCACCCCCGGGCTGCGGGCGAGGCGGCGGGCCAGTTGCGGTGCGGCGAGCGCGACGAACGAGATCGGTCCGGCCGCGGCGGTGACCATGGCGGTCAGCGCGACCCCGGTGACCACGAGGGCGATGCGGGTCGGCTCGGTGCGTACCCCCAGGGCGCGGGCGGCATCGTCGCCCATCTCCAGCACCCGCATGCGCCGGCCGAGGATCAGGGCGACCGGCAGCAGGATCGCGAACACGACGGTCACCGGGCGTACTTGCTGCCAGCCCAGGCCGTTGAGCGAGCCGGCTCCCCACACCGCCGCCGCCATCGCGGTCTCCAGGTCGGCCTTGACGATGACCCAGGTGTTGACCGAGGCGAGCAGCGCGCTGATGCCGATGCCGACGATGATCAGCCGAAAACCCTGGATCCCTTGCCGGTAGGCCAGCAGGTAGACCAGCGCGGCAGTTGCCACGCCGCCTGCGAGGGCTCCCGCGGCGACCTGGTAGTAGCCGCCGTGGGCGAGCATGATCACCATGAGCGCACCGGTGTTGGCGCCGGTGTTGAAGCCGATGACGTCCGGACTGCCCAGCGGATTGCGGGTCAACGACTGGAAGATGGCACCGCTGACACCGAGCGCGGCACCGGCGAGCACGGCCAGCAGGACGCGAGGCAGTCGCCATTCGATCACGACCATGTGCACCTTGGCGGGTACGTCCGTGAACAGTGCCTCGGTCACCTGGACGGGCGAGAGCGCGTACTCCCCGGTGCCCAGTGCCAGGACGGCGACGGCGGTCGTGGCGACGAGCAGCACCAGACACACGACGCCGGCCCGGACGTCCAGGCGCAGCGACACGCGTCCGCCGGGGAGCCGGATCACCCGGACCGCGCGCCCGAAGTCGATCGTCGTGCGCGTTTTGGGGCGTACGCCCGGCCGTTGCGCACCCTTGCCGCCGGCGTCCGAGCCGGCCGAGCCGCGGCCCGGCGCGGTGGGCGGCGACGCGGGAGTGGACGTGGACGACGCGGAGCCGGGCAACGGCGCGATGGGCGAAGCCGGCGACGAATTCGGCGACTTCACAGTCCGCTCACCTTCTGTCGACGTACCAGGGCGATGAGCACGGGGACGCCGACGAACGCCGTCACGATGCCGACCTGGAGTTCGCCCGGGCGCACCACCAGGCGGCCCAGGATGTCGGCGACCAGCAACAGGATCGGCGACAGGACCAGGGTGTAGGCCAGGATCCAGCGCTGATCGGGGCCGGTGATCCAGCGCGCCACGTGCGGCACCATCAGGCCCACGAAGCCGATGGGTCCGGCGACCGCGGTCGCGCCGCCACACAGCAGGGTGATCGCGATCACCGACAACACGCGGGTACGGGTGATGTTCACCCCGAGCGCGCGGGCGGTGTCGCCGCCCAGGGCGACCGCGTTGAGCGCGCGGGCCACGCTCGCCGCCACCACGAGTCCGACCAGCAGGAAGGGGGCGACCTGTTCGATGGTGTCCCACTGTCGTCCGCCGATGGAGCCCGCCGACCAGAAGCGCATGCGGTCGAACGTGCTCGGATCCAGCAGTGTGATCCCGGAGCTGATCCCGCCCAGCACCGCGCCCAGCGCCACGCCCGCCAGGGTCAGCCGCACCGGGGTGGCGCCGCCGCGACCGCGCGAGCCGATCGTGTACACCGCGACGGTGGTCGCGATCGCGCCCAGGAACGCGAACCAGATGTAGCCGCGCAGGTCGGTGATGTCGAACACGGCGATCGCCAGGACCGCCGCGAAGCCGGCACCGGCGTTGACACCGAGGATGCCGGGGTCGGCGAGCGGATTGCGGCCGACCGCCTGGATCACCGCGCCGGCGACGCCCAGCGCGGTGCCGACGAGCACCCCCAGCAGGGTGCGAGGCAGCCGCAGGTCACGAACGATCACGTGGTCGTTGGAGCCGTCGTAGTGGAACAGCGCGTCCCACACGGTCGGGAGCGGGATGTTCTTCGACCCGATCGCGACGCTCAGCAGGATCACGAGTACGAGTGCGGCGGTGGCCACGATCAACCACAGGCCGCGGCGCACGGGCGAGCCCGCCACGGGCCCGCGCTCCGCTTCGGCGTGCGTGGGCGCGGCCGGCGCCGCCGAGGCCGTGGCGGTATCCCGGCCCGCCGAAGCCGCCTCGCCCGGGGCCATGTCCCGGACCGGTCCGACGGGTCCGACGGGTCCGACGGGTTCGACCGGTCCGACCGGCTCGGCGGCGTCGACCGTCTCGACCGGCCCGCCGAGCCCCGCGGGCGCGATCCGCGCGCCCCGTGGTGCGTTCACAGCCCGACACCCTCCAACGTGGCCTCGACCTCGTCGAGAATGTTCTCGATCTCCTCCTCGGGCTGCTCCTCGTGCACGGCGTCGAAGGCCGTCTCCAAGCGCCGCTTCACCTCGGGGTCGAGGCCGGCGTACCGCTCATCCCACTCCGCCGCGTTGTGCGTCCAGTAGCCGATCACCTTGTACATCCGGGCGGGCAGCCCCAGTTCGTGCCGCACGTGGCGGCGGATCTCGCGCAGTGCACGGGTCTCGCCCGCGGCCCACACGTAGCCGGGGCCCTCGGGCAGAGTCATCGCGCGCAGCGCCTGGGCCAGCCGACTGGGTGCGGCGCCGTTGCCGCTGCCGTGCAGCCATACGTACTCGACGTCGGCGGCGCTGTCGAAAACCTGCTCGTGGCCGGCATCCGCGACCTCGACGATCACCCGGGCCCGCGTTCGGGCCGGGAGTTGTTCGACGAGTCGGCCCAGTGCGGGCAGGCCGGTGGCGTCGCAGGCGAGGATCTGCCAGACGGTCTCGGCCGGCGGGGCGTACAGGCCGCGCGGTGTGCCGACGCCCACCTGGTCCCCCGGCCGGGCGGCGAGTGCCCACGCACTTGCCACGCCCCCGTCGTGGACGACGAAGTCGATGGTGACCTCGCCGCGTTCCGCGTCGAAGCGCCGCACCGTGTAGCGCCGGGTCTGCGCGTACCGGTCGGCCTCGCCGGCGCCGGGCCCGGCCTCCCCGGGACTCCCGCCCGGGTTCTCGTCCGGCAGTACCGGTTCGCCGGTGTCGGGGAACGGGAAGTGCAGGCGCAGGTATTCGTCGCCGACGCCGGTGCTCTCGAAGGCGTGCAGTCCCTCGCCGCCGAACACGATCCGGATCATGCCGGGCGTGAGGCGGGTGTGTTCCAGCACCGTTCCCCGGTACAGCGGGTCGTTCATCACGTGGTCACCCCAACACCTTCGCGGCGGATACGAGTTCGTCGAGCAGGGCCGTCGCGGTCAGGACGAGGCCGGCGGTGGTGTCGTAGTTCAGCGGTACGACCCGCCCGGCCCGCACGGCGGGCAGCCGCTGCCACGTCTTGGCTTGCGTCGCCGGCGCGTCGGGGTCCTTCCAGATGATCAGGTCCGCCGGGGCGAAGACGTCGATCTGCTCGGGACCGTAGAAGTCGTTGAACGGCTTGTTCGGGTCGCGGTCGGGCTGATGGAACATCACGTCCATGCCCAGCTCCAGTGCGACGCTCAGGTAGAAGCTGCGCCTTTGCACCCAGAAGTTGGTGTCGTCGGCCCCGCCGATGAGCACCTTGCGGCCCGCCAACAGGGGACCGACCTCGGCGCGGGCTCGGGCCAGGCGCGCGTCGTAGTCGGCGAGCAGTCGGCGGGCGAGGTCGCCGCGCCCGAGCAGGGTCAACTGCTCCTGGCTGTAGCGGCGCCAGAACGGGCTGAAGCCGCCGCTGACCACGAGCACAGGGGCGATGTCCTGGGTCAACAGCTTCTTGTCCTGGTAGAACTTCCACCAGTCGGCGCCGACGACCAGCAGATCCGGCCGCTGCGCCAGGATCGCCTCGGCGTTGGGCTCGCGGACATTGCCCTGCAACACCTGGAAGTTCGCGGGCAGCCGGTCGGAGAGGTGGTTGCGGCCGTCGATGCGGTAGCCGCCGATCATCGGGTATCCGGCCATGGCGGCGAACTCGACGCCGGTGCGCGGATCCAGCACGACCACGCGCCTCGGATCGGCCGGGATACGCG
The DNA here is from genome assembly GCF_044333915.1 of Embleya sp. NPDC020886. Classification (NCBI taxonomy): domain Bacteria; kingdom Bacillati; phylum Actinomycetota; class Actinomycetes; order Kitasatosporales; family Streptomycetaceae; genus Embleya; species Embleya sp. NPDC020886. The sequence continues at coordinate 455,152 of NZ_JBIRRX010000005.1, forward strand.
TGCTGCGGCCCTCGTAGGAGAAGTCGAGGGTGGTCGCGGCCGGTGGCGCGTCCTTCGTCTCCTCGGTGCCGCCGCACGCGGCGAGCAGTGCGCTCAGCGACAACGTCCCGGCGCCCAGCGCGAATCGACGTCTGGTCAACTCGCCGGTGACGCGTGTCCGTCGCGTGTCGCTCGCCCCGGGGCGGGCGGGCGTCGGGCGAGTGGGGGTCGCGGTGACGGTCGCGCTCATGCGTACAGCTCCGCGGCGCGGGCGAGCACGTCGAGGAAGCCGGTGGCGGTCAGCACCAGCCCGGCGTTGTAGCGGCCGTCCATGGTCACGACCTTGCGGTTCGCGACCGCCGGTATGCGCTGCCAGGTGGGTTGCGCGTCGAGTGCGGCGGCCTCGGCCGGCTCGACCGCCTGGCGGATGATCACGTCGGCGGCGGCCAGGCGGTCGAACCGCTCCAGGGAGAGCTCGAAGCTGTTGTTCTCGTCGGCCGCGTTCCAGAACATCGGTTCCAACCCGACCTCGCGCGCCACCGACATGGTGATCGAGCGGGTCCACACCGAGAACGCGCCGCCGGCGACGACGCCGAACACGATCCTGCGGCCGCCGAGCCGGTCGGTCAGCCGTGGTCGCAGTCGGGCGAGTTTCTCGTCGTAGGCCGCGACGTGGGTGCGCGCCTGTTCACCGCGCCCGAGCAGGGTCAACTGCTCGGTGCTCGCCCGCCGCCAGTCCACCGGGTCCTCGGACACGCCCAGGATCGGCGCCATCTGTTCCAGCCGCTTGTTGCCGTACCAGTCCACCTCGTAGCCGTATTGCGGCATCACGATCAGGTCGGGGTCCAGTCGCAGGATCTGTTCGTAGTCGACCTGAAGACCGTCGCCGAGGCCGACGGTGGCGATGTCGGGCACCGTGATGCCTTGGAACTGCGAGCCCACGCGGGCGCCGGGCATCCACGCGTTGCCCGAACCGATCACCGGGTAGCCCGCGAGCAGGGCGAGTTCGAGGTCCATGCGGCCCTGGATGGTGACCACCCGTCGGGGCGTGCGGGGCAACACGCGGTCGGCGCCGCCGTAGGTGTAGCGGATCGTGTCGCCGGCCGTGCCGGTCGGCTCGGCGGTGCCCTCGGTGGTGCCGCCGCACGCGGCGAGCAGCCCCGCCAGGGTCAGCGCGCCCGCCCCGAAGCCGAACCGACGCCGGGTCGGTTCATGGGTGACGCGCGCCCGTTCCGGGTCGCCGACGAGGGCGTCGGGCGGTCGGTGCGGGGTGCGGCGCGGCGCGGGTGCGGTCGTTGGCATCGGCGTCTCCGGAGGACAGGGAACCACAGGGAAGGTTAGGTAAGCCTTGCCTATGAATACGCGAGGTGATCTCATCCCGCAACACCCGATGTCGGGCACACGCCAGACCTTGTCGCGAATCGGACACCGAACGCCGCGCCGGCCGATTCGAGCCAAGGTCCGTCCGATTCACGCGCAACCGGCACGGCCCCATCACTACCGTCGGCTCCCATGCCCGCACCCACCGTCCCGCCGAAACCCCCTGCCCACTCACTCCCGCCCGGCCCTCTCGGTACGCCCGTGACCTCGCGCGCCGTGTTGCGGTACGCGCTCACCGGCGATCGACGGGGCCGATATCTGGTCGGCGCCTCCGTGGGCCTGACCGGGCATCAGGTGGCCGAGGCGGCCGTCCCGGTCGTCGTCGGTGTGGTGATCGACCAAGCGGTGGCCACCGGCGACGCGGCCGCGCTCGGGCGCTGGCTGAGCGTGCTGGCCGTGGTGTTCGTCGGCCTGCTGTGCTCGTGGCGCTTCGCCGCCCGCGCCGCCGCCCGCGTCACCGAGTACGGCGCCCACGACGTGCGAATGGCCGTCGCCCGCCGGGCACTGGACCCGCACGGCACGACACCGCGACGGATGCCCGGCGAACTCGTGGCGCTCGCCACCTCCGACGCGCAGACGGTGGCCCGGTTCACCCACACCCTCAGCAGCAAACTCGCGGCGGCCGCGGCCATCGTCACGGCCGCGGTCGCGCTCCTGGTGATCTCCGTCCCGCTGGGCCTGCTCGTCCTGCTCGGCACTCCACCGGTACTGATCGCGATGCAATACCTGAGCCGCCCGCTGGAACGGCGCAGCGAACACGACCACGAACTCGCCGCCCGCGCCGGTGCCATCGCCACCGACCTGCTCACCGGACTGCGCGTCCTGGACGGCATCGGCGCCCGCTCCGAGGCCGCCCGCCGCTACCGCCGCGACAGTCGCGCCGCACTCGCCGCGACGCTGCGCACCGAACGCGCCCAGGCCTGGTACACCGCCGCCAACACCCTGCTCACCGGCGGTCTTCTGGCGCTGATCGCCCTGGTGGGCGCGCACCTGGCGGCGCGCGGCCGGATCACCGTGGGCGAGTTGGTGACCGTCGTGGGTCTTGCCCAGTTCCTCCAAGGCCCCCTGGTGGACGTCGCCTACTTCGCGTCCGGCCTGGGCCGCGCCCGCGCCTCGGCACGCCGGGTCGTGGCCCTGCTCACGACGGACCCGGCGGTGGGCCCGGGCACCCGCACCCCCGCGGGCACCGACACGGGGCGGCCGGCCGGCCACGTCCGCGCGGACCGGCTGAGCGTCGGCGGCCTGATCGACGTCGGCTTCGCCGTCGAGCCCGGCGAGTTCGTCGGCATCGTCACCGACGACGCCGTACACGCCAAAGCGCTGGTCGACGTCCTCGCCCGGCGCCGCGACCCCGACGCCGGCACCCTGCACCTGGACGGCATACCCGTGCCCGAACTCGACCCCGACGACCTACGCCGAACGGTGGTCGCCCCACCCCACGACGCCGCCCTGTTCGCGGGCACCATCGCCGACAATGTCGGGGCATCGGGGCGGGCCCGGCCACAGGCGATCCGAGCCGCGCTCGCCGCGGCCTGCGTGGACGAGGACATCGCGGCCCTGCCCGCCGGCCTCGACACCACCCTCACCGAACAGGGCCTGTCCCTGTCCGGCGGCCAACGCCAACGCCTGGCCCTCGCCCGCGCGTTGGCCACCCGCGCCCCGGTCCTGGTCCTGCACGACCCCACCACCTCGGTCGACACCGTCACCGAGGCCCGGATCGCCGCCGGCCTGCGTGCCGACCGGGTCGGCCGCACCACGATCCTGGTCACCACCAGCCCGACCCTGCTCGCCGTATGCGACCGGGTGATCGTGCTCGCGGCCGACGCCACCCGCGGCACCACCGGTACCCACGCCCGACTGGCCGCCGTCTCGCCCGCCTACCGCAAGCTGGTACTCGCATGACCCGGCACGCCGACCCGACACCCGAACCACCCCTGCTCCCCGTCGCCGACACCGCACAGACCCGATCCGCCGCCCGACAACTGCTGCGCCCGCACGGCCGCCGGGCCCTGGCCGCGGTCACCCTGCTCACCGCCTCCACCGCGATCGGCCTGGCCGGCCCGCTCGTCCTGGGCCGCATGGTCGACGCCGTCGACCGCCACGGGCCCGACACCGGATCGCACATCACGGTTCTGGCCGGCCTGCTCGCGGCCATCGCCCTCGCCCAGGCCGTGTCGGGCGCGATCAGCCACTACCTGGTCGTCGGGGTCGGCGAGAGCATGGTGGCCGACCTGCGCGAGGACGCCCTGGGCCGGGCACTCGACCTACCCACCGACGACATCGAGCGCACCGGCCGCGGCGACCTGGTCGCCCGCGTCGGCGGCGACGTACGCGTGGTCGCGGACGCCGCCGCCGAAACCGTCCCGGTGTTCACCACGGCGCTGGCGACCATCGTGCTGACCCTGATCGGCATGGGCACCCTCGACTGGCGCTTCGCCCTCGCCGCCCTGGTGGCCGCGCCGATCCAGATCGGCGCGCTGCGCTGGTACCTGCGCCGATCCGCACCGGTGTACCGAGCCGAGCGGATCGCCGAGGGACAACGCGCCCAGCGCCTCCTGGACGCCCTCGGCGCCGTGGACACCGTCACCGCGCTGCGACTGGGCCCGGCCCACCTGGACGCCGTCGCCGACCGCTCCCGCGCCTCGATCGACCTGAGCCTGACCGCGACCCGGCTGCGCACCCGCTTCTTCGGCCGACTCAACGCCGCCGAACTCGTCGGGCTCGCCTCGGTACTCGCCGTCGGATTCCAGTTGGTCCGCTCGGGCACGGTCTCGATCGGCGAGGCGACCGCCGCCGCACTGTTCTTCCACCGCCTCTTCGACCCCGTCGGCTCCCTGCTCGCCGTCTTCGACCAACTCCAGGAAGCCGCCGCGGGCCTGGCCCGCCTGGTCGGGGTCACCCTTCTCCCGCGCGCCGAAGAACCCACCCACCCGCCGACGCCGCACGACGCGTCCGTACACGTGCAGCACGTCTCGTTCGCCTACCCCGACGGTCCCGACGTGCTCACCGGGCTCGACCTGTGGATCGCACCGGGCGAGCGGGTCGCCTTGGTGGGCACGACCGGCGCGGGCAAGTCGACCGCCGCCACGCTCATCGCCGGCGTCCGCACACCCACCGCCGGCACGATCCGGCTCGGCACGGTGGCACTCACCGATCTGGGCCGCGCCGGCCGCCGGCAGATCGCGATCGTCACCCAGGAGGTCCACGTCTTCGCCGGCACCCTCGCCGACGACCTGCGGCTGGCCCGACCGGACGCGGACGACGCGACGATCGCACGCGTCCTCGCAACGGTCGGCGCCGACGGGTGGGTCGGCGCGCTGCCCGAAGGCCCCGACACCCGCATCGGCGCCGGCGGACACACCCCGACCGCCACTCAGGCGCAGCAACTCGCGCTCGCCCGGGTCCTGCTCCTGGATCCGCCGATCGTGGTCCTGGACGAGGCGACCGCGGACGCGGGCAGTGCCGGCGCCCGCACCCTGGAGGCCGCCGCGTCGGCGGTGCTCGACGGGCGCACCGCGATCGTGGTCGCCCATCGCCTCCGGCAGGCCGCGACCGCGGACCGGGTGATCGTCCTGGATCACGGACGGATCGTCGAACAGGGACGGCACGACGACCTGGTGGCGGCGGGCGGGCGCTACGCGGGGCTGTGGCAGGCCTGGTCGGCGCCCGCAGAGGGCCGAGCGCCCGCTGCGGGTCGGGTGTCGGAGACGCTTCAGGCGCCCGCGGCGGATCGTACGCCGACCGGCCCGTGCTCGACGTCCTCGTCGCAGACGAGCCCGAAACAGTGACCGGGTGTGCGACCGGTGACCCGGCGAAAAACCGCCACGAACGCACTGGGACTGTCGTATCCGACCCGACGGGCCACCACCGAAACCGGCAAACCGGCGGCCAGATACGTCAACGCCGCGCGCACCCGCGCCTGGATGCGCCACTGCACGAAGCCCATCCCGGTGTCCGCGGTGAACACCCGGGTCAACGTACGCCCACTGCACCCCGACCAGCGCGCGAACTCGTCCAGCCCACGCGGATCCGCCGGCCGGGCCACCAACGCCCGAGCCACGGCCAACGCACGCGGATCACGCGGCATCGGCACATCCACCGCGGCCACCTCCAACGGCTGGAGCATGTCGAAAACCACCCGCTCCGCTCGCGAGCGCGCGGCGAACGGCATGTCGTAGCGCCGCATGTGCAACAACACCTCGCGCAGCGCCCCGTACATCGGCACCAGACCGGGCAGGTCGCACGCCCACGCGGGGGCGAAGACCTCGGTCCTGAAGTACGTCGCGTAGAAGTCGGTGCCGGGCCCGGTCGTCACCTCGTGCGCCGCGCCGGCGGGCAACCACAACCCCACGGTCGGCGGCACCACCCACGACACCCCCTCGACCACCGCGGTGACCGACCCCACGACGCCCCACAACAACTCGTGGTCGAGGTGGCGATGCGACTCCCACGTATGCCCGCCCGGACGCGCCTCCCGCCCCAAACGTGACGTGGTGAGGGCATACGGCGGCTCCACCTCGCGCGTCGGGCCGCCGCCCGACCTCGTGACCTGCTGCACGGACCGCACTATACCGGCGACGACTTAGGGTTCCCTAACCTCTCCGGGGCGACCTCGCCGCGGGTGCGCCATCGGACGTCTCCCCGGTGTTCGTTCCACGAAGTAGGACTTGGCGGTTGGCGGTTGGCGGTACGGGCGCGAAGACCTCCGTGCGTGGTGTGGAGCCTGGACACCTCCACCACACCGGAGGTCTTCGCCACGATCAGGACCCGATCGTCGACAACGCTCGCGGTCGATACACCTAGCCGAGAGTGAAGCGCTGAATGGGGTCACCCTGGCAGCGCGACTGAACTATCACGGCACCGTTACTGGGGTCCCGGTTCGCCACCGTCAGACACTTGTCCGCAAAGGTCTTGATCTCATACTTCCCGGCGTCGACCGGGACGAGGGTGAAGCGCTGAATGCGGTCGCCTTGGCAGCGCGACTGGACTATCGCGGCACCGTTGCCGGGGTCCCGGTTCGCCACCGTCAGACACTTGTCCACAAAGGTCTTGATCTCGAATATCCCACCCCCGATCGGGACGAGGGTGAAGTGCTGAGTGGGGTCGCCCTCGCACCGATACTGCACGATTCGGGCGCCGTCGCTGGGATCCCGATTCGCCACCATCAGACACTTGTCCGCAAACGTGGTGATTTCACCGACGGCGGCGGCATCGGCTTGTGCTGGGCGCGGAGTGCCGGAAGGCGCTGCGGTGGCCTGGGATAAGGACGTGAGGGGAGTCAGGACCACGGCAACCGCAGCCGAGATCACCGTCGAGCGTCGCAATAGGGTGGATTTGAACCTGGCGTTCACGTGCGCTCCTTGTCTCCGATGGCACGGCATATACCGCAAGGGCATCGCCGAGTACAACAGCAAACAGGCGCATAATCGGCATTCTTCGAGGGTGATTCTTATCAATCACTCGGAAGCGCCAATTAAGCATGCACATACGTACCCGGCCATGCGTTGAATCACCCCTGTATAAACGCGAGGCATTCGCCGCGGCGCGGTGGCCGATTATGGCGGCCCGGCGGCCGGGCCCGGGAGGCCGGCCCGACGTCGGACGGCCAAGACGGCGGTTCGGTCCGGTGGGATTTCCTCCTGCCGGGGCGGTGTGTACGGCCGGGGCACTTCGGCGTCGCCATCCAAAGGGCGGCCTTGGCAGCCCTTGGACGAACCGTGCGACGGCCGGACGCCTACGGCGTCGGCGATCCGCCGCTGCTTCGAAGGCTTGACCCAACTCGGCGGCGGTCTGCCATCACGACCGCGTGCGACGTACCTCCGGGCTTGGCAGGCCGATGGACCGGAGGGCATCCCACGTACGATCCGGCAACAACGGGTCGATCGGATTCCCCCGGCCGCCGGTCAGCCCCCACGAACTCCCACCACATCCCATCCATCGGACGCGGCCTGGTCGTGGAACGTCGTAGTCGCCGCCAGCTCCACGCGTCCGGCGCTGACCCGGTTCACCGGTGCGGCACCGTCGGCGTAGCCGAACGAGACCCCGACCAGCAGTTTCCCCTCGCTGACACCGAGTTCGCCGCGCACGGTATCGGCATAGAAGCTCAGCAACCCCTGCGGACAGCTGTCCACGCCGTACGCGGCCATCGCCAGCAGCAACGTCTGCATATAGGCGCCGACATCCGCGGCCGGCCGCGCGTCGGCACGGCCCGAGGAGACGAAGAGGAACGCGACGTGCGGTGCGCCGTAGAACCGCAGGCTCTCGGCGTCGTAGGCCACCCGGGCCGCGGTGTCGTCACGGCCGATACCCAGCGCGCCGTAGAGCTCGGCACCGAAGGCGGCACGCCGTTCCTGCTGCACCGGCGCGTACATGTCGTCGCGATACGGGAAGTCGGCGGAGGTACGGCGTGCGGCGTGGTCCGCCTGCAGAGCGTCCGCCAGACGGTCGCGCAGCGCACCGCTGATCACCTCCACCCGCCACGGCTGCGTATTGGAGTTGGACGGCGCAGCGCCGGCCAGCGAAAAGATCGCACGCATCGTCTCCGGGGCCACGGCGTCGGGCCGGAACGCACGCACGGCTCGTCGGCCGCGGATCAGCCGCTCCGCGTAACCACTCAGCTCGGTATGACCGGACCGACCCATGAAGTACTCCTCACCCACACAAAGGTAAACGTAAACGTTTACTTGGACGGATGCAACTCTACCCACCCGCCACACCGGAAGTAAACGCAGCCGTATACTCGCCCCATGAATGCGGCACCGGAGACGGAAGTGGACGTACCCGCGCAGCCGGCGCAACGGCCGGGGCGAGGCGCACGGGAACGCGTCCTGGCCGCCGCCACCCGGCTGTTCGCGGACCAGGGGATCACCACGACCGGCAATGAGACAACACTCGCTCAGGCCAGTTATCCGATGTCGCGCAACGCCGAGGCGGCCTCGAACGCCGGCCGCTCGTTCCGTCCTCTCCCCCGGCGGTTCTTCGCCATTCCCGAGTCACGACGGCCCATCGCGGACTATCGTGCCCGGCACCAGGAACACGGGGGTGGCGGATGGAGCCGGTCGACGATGCTCGAAGGCGAGAGCACGAGGTCGAACAGATCAAGTTCGCGGAAGAGCGGGAGCACCTCAGGCTCCGGGGCATCGACTCGCGCCGGGGAGTTCGGATGACTCCCGAGCTCGCCACCTTCGTGGCCGACGTGGCCGGGCGGCTGCCCACACGGAAGCTCGTATCACTGTTCCTGCACGTCGACACCCGCGAGGAGAAAGCCGGCCTGTTCGGCCGCAAGACACAGTTGGTGCGGGTCTTCGAGGCGGTCGGCCAGGCCTGGGAACTGGCGACGATCGCGCCGGAGACCGGCAACAAGGAACACAGTCTCGTGCTGTCTCCGGACGGGCGTCTGTTCGAGGCAAGCAGGGTCGACGCGGCGTTTCACCGCGGCATCCCCAAGAACGGCGGGTTGGCGTTGGTTCCGACGAGCGAGGACGTCATCGCCCTGACCCCGGACCTGCAATCACTGCTCTTGGCCCACCTGGACTCACGAACCACCACGCAAACACACGACCCCGACCGACCCCCCGGTCAGGTTCCTCGGACGAAGCAGGTACACCGGGCACCATCGGCGGGCACGACGCCGAGCGACACCCCGACCCATTGCCGAGAACCGGGATCGTCACCACGTCGATGACCCGGTGGAACACCGTCCCGTCGTACAGCGGTTCATTGCTCGGCTACCCGATGTTCGGGTCGGCCCATCGGCGTTCGCCCGTCGCCGACTCCACGAAGTCCTTCACCGTCTTCGGCGCGTGGTTCGGCAGCAACCGGATCACGATGTCGCCCCGGTTGCTCTTCGACGTCGCGTACAGCTCTTCCGCCATGAAGATCCTTCGGTAGCCGTCCCGCACTTCCCCCGGACGTGAATACGACGCTCCGGATCGGGCAATGCCGTCGGGCAACCGAGGCCGGTCCGGTCACGGAGCCTGCATGGCCTGCTCCAGCGGCACGCAAGCGCCCTGCGGCCGATGCCCCGAAAGTTGGACATCGCCAACCTGCCCCCGGAGCGCCGCGTTCGCTGCCCGCGCCGGTACGGGACGCCTTCCCCGACGGAATGACGAACGTGCACGCAGTCACGATCGGCGCCGCGGTGGTCGCGCCGCACAGGCTCCGGTGTCCTCGCCGTCCTCTCCCCCGGTGGTGTTCGGCAGCGGCGTGATCCGAGACCACGATGTGCGTGCGGCGGCGTGCGCGGGTCGGTACACGGCACCCGGTCGCAGCCCCGGAGCACCCGAGGCGGGCCTGTTTCCCGGAATTTGCCGGTTCGGCCGGGTCCCTTCGCCCGGCACGGACGCCTGTGTGAGTGTTTCGCTTGCTCGAGCACGACCCCGTCCTGCTCGGTCGTCTGCGGCCCTCACGAGGTGCCCACGACAGCAGGTCGGTGGCGTGGTCGAGGTCTGCCTTCCACCAAAGGAGCCTCGATGAATCGAACATTGACCACCGCCGGGACCGTCCTCGCCTTACTCGTCGGCCTCACCCTCGGCTCGGCGACCCAGTCGTCCGCGGCCGAACCACCCGCGCCGCCCGGCTCTCAGGCGCAGGCCGTCACCGGGCCCGGCAACCGGAGCCTGGCGCCGCCCGACATCAACGTGGCGAACGTCCAGGCGCACCTGACCCAGCTCAACCGCATCGCGTCGCAGAACGGCGGCAACCGCCGTGCGGGCAGCGCCGGTTACACCGCGTCCGTGGCCTACGTGAAGAGCAAGCTCCAGGCCGCCGGCTTCACCGTGTCCGAGCAGGTCTGCACCTCCTGCCGATACCGCTCCAACAACCTGATCGCCGACTGGCCCGGCGGCCCCGCCAACCAGGTCGTCATGTTCGGCGCCCACCTCGACAGCGTCTCCGCCGGACCCGGCATCAACGACAACGGCTCCGGCTCCGCCACCCTCCTGGAGAACGCACTCGCACTCGCCCAGGCCAACCCCACCCTCACCAAGCACGTGCGCTTCGGCTGGTGGGCCGGCGAGGAACAGGGCCTCCAGGGCTCGCAGTTCTACGTCAGCCAACTCACCTCGGCGCAGCGCTCCTCGATCAAGGGCTACTACAACTTCGACATGGTCGGCTCACGCAACGCGGGCTACTTCATCAACAACATCAACTCGGCCACCGCCGCGCCCCTCAAGGCGTACTGGGACACGCTGAACCTGCGTCCCGAGGAGAACGTCGAGGGCCAGGGCCGCTCCGACGACTACTCCTTCCAGCGAGCCGGCATCCCCACCTCCGGCTACGCCGCGGGCGCCAGCGCCATCAAGAGCTCGGCGCAGGCGACCAAGTGGGGCGGCACGGCCGGCGCCTCCTACGACTCGTGCTACCACTCCGCGTGTGACACCACGAGCAACATCGACGCCACGGTGCTCAATCGCAACGCCGACGGCGTGGCGTACGCAATCTGGAAGACCGCAGTCGCCTAACCACGCCCGCCACCCAGCCCTTGACCATCGCCGGTACCGGCCTGCTCCATCCGGCCGGTACCGGCGATCGCCACCCCCCGCGGCCTCGTTCCCCAAGGACGAAAGAGTTGTATACCCGGCTGGAACCGGCAACATCGAGCATGCGCCGGGGGCATGACAGAGCGCCGCGTCGAGCAGCGCCGCGTCGCCCATCTCACGCGCGGGGCCGGACTCGTCCGGCGGACACCCCGGACGAGGGCACCGCCCCACCGTGCAGGCCACGGCTCGCCACGGCGACCCCACCCCCGCCGACGCCCGACCCGCGCCCGAGCCGCACCCAAGCCGTGTCCCGACCGGCGACCATCCCCTCGCCCGTCCCCGTGCCCGATCGTCCGAGCCACCCCCGAGAGACGCAGCCTCCACCCCCGTCTCGCCCATCCGGTTCGGCACGACACACACCCTCCCGCGCCGCCGTCGAGCCCTTCGCGCCCCGCCCACCCGATTACACCCTCCGGACGCGCGACACCCCCCGGACGGGCGAAACGTTCTGAACATCCCGCCACCTGCTGATATGAAGATCACAAGTCCGTTTTGTCGGACTCATGACCTTCGAGGAGGCGTCCTCATGAGCGCCACGTCCGCGAGTTCCACCCAGACCACCCCGACCCCGGCCGATCCGGATCCGCCCCTGATCCACATTCTGTGGATCAACGCCGGCTTGAGCTGCGACGGCGACTCCGTCGCGCTGACCGCCGCGATGCAACCGAGCATCGAGGAGATCGTCACCGGAACCCTGCCCGGGCTGCCCGCGATCGCGGTCCACTGGCCGCTGATCGACTTCGAGTGTGGTCCCGTGCAGGGCGCGGACACCTTCATCGAATGGTTCTTCAAGGCCGAACGCGGCGAGCTCGACCCGTTCGTCCTGGTCGTCGAGGGCTCCATCCCCAACGAGTCGATCAAGGCCGAGGGCTACTGGAGCGGCTTCGGCGACGACCCGGAGACCGGTCAACCCATCACCACCAGCGAATGGCTCGACCGCCTCGCGCCCAAGGCGACCGGCATCGTGGCCATCGGCACCTGCGCGACCTACGGCGGCATCCACGCCATGGCCGGCAATCCGACCGGCGCGATGGGCGTTCCGGACTATCTCGGCTGGGACTGGAAGTCCAAGGCGGGCCTGCCCATCGTGTGCGTGCCCGGGTGCCCGATCCAGCCCGACAACTTCTCCGAGACGCTCACCTACCTGCTCTACCAGCTCGCCGGCTCCGCGCCGATGATCCCGCTCGACGACAAGCTGCGCCCGGCCTGGCTGTTCGGCGCGACCGTGCACGAGGGCTGTGACCGGGCGGGCTACTACGAACAGGGCCAGTTCGCCAAGACCTACGACTCCCCCAAATGCCTGGTGAAACTCGGCTGCTGGGGCCCCGTGGTCAAGTGCAACGTGCCCAAGCGCGGCTGGATGAACGGCATCGGCGGCTGCCCCAACGTCGGCGGCATCTGTATCGCGTGCACCATGCCCGGCTTCCCGGACAAGTTCATGCCCTTCATGGACGAACCCCCCGGCGGCAAGGTCTCCAGCACCGCGAGCGGCGCGTACGGCGTGCTGATCCGCAAGCTGCGCGCGATCACCGCCAAGACCGTGGACGAGGAGCCCCGCTGGCGCCGACGCGGCCCCCAGCTCACCACGGGCTACCGCGCGCCCCGCTGAACCAGCCCCGCCGATCCACCCCGTCCGCGCGGCCGGCGTCCTGCTCGCCGACGTCTTCCCCCCAGAAGGGCCACACACACGATGACATCGACGACGACGAAGGCGGCCGGTGACGGCAGCGGCCTCACCGAGATGTCCTGGGACCCGATCACCCGGATCGTGGGCAGCCTGGGCATCCACACCAAGATCGACTTCAAGCAGAAACGCGTGGCCGAGTGCTACAGCACGTCGTCGGTCTTCCGCGGCTACAGCGTGTTCATGCGCGGCAAGGACCCGCGCGACGCGCACTTCATCACCAGCCGGATCTGCGGGATCTGCGGCGACAACCACGCGACCTGTTCGGTGTACGCGCAGAACATGGCCTACGGCGTCAAGCCCCCGCACCTGGCCGAGTGGATCATCAACCTCGGCGAGGCGGCCGAGTACATGTTCGACCACAACATCTTCCAGGAGAACCTGGTCGGGGTGGACTACTGCGAGAAGATGGTCCGCGAAACCAACCCGGGCGTCCTGGAGTTGGCCGAGCGCACCGAGTCCCCGCACGCCGCCGAGCACGGCTTTCGCACGATCGCCGACATCATGCGCTCGCTCAATCCGATCGAGGGCGAGTTCTACCGCGAGGCGTTGCAGGTCAGCCGATACACGCGGGAGATGTTCTGCCTCATGGAGGGGCGCCACGTGCACCCCTCCACGCTGTATCCGGGCGGCGTCGGCACGGTCGCGTCGGTGCAGTTGTTCACCGACTACCTCTCCCGGCTGATGCGCTACGTCGAGTTCATGAAGCGCGTCGTCCCGCTGCACGACGACCTGTTCGACTTCTTCTACGAGGCGCTGCCCGGCTACGAGGAGGTCGGCCGCCGCCGCGTCCTGCTCGGCTGCTGGGGCGCGCTCAACGACCCCGACCACTGCGACTTCACGTATCGCAACATGACCGACTGGGGTCGGCGCATGTACGTGAGCCCGGGCATCGTGGTGGACGGCAAGCTGATCACCAACGACCTCACCGAGATCAACCTCGGCATCCGGATCCTGCTCGGCAGTTCGTACTACAAGGACTGGGAGGGCCAGGAGCAGTTCGTCACGCACGACCCGCTCGGCAACCCCGTGGATCCGCGCCACCCGTGGAACCAGCACACCATCCCGGAACCGCAGAAGCGGGACTTCGCCGGCAACTACAGCTGGGTGATGTCGCCGCGCTGGTACGACGGCAAGGACTATCTCGCCCTCGACACCGGCGGCGGCCCGCTCGCCCGGCTGTGGTCCACCGCGCTCAACGGCCTGGTCGACACCGGCTTCGTCAAGTCCACCGGGCACAGCGTGGTGATCAACCTGCCGAAGTCGATGACCAAGCCCGAGACCACGTTCGAGTGGAAGATCCCCAAGTGGAGCAACGCCCTCGAACGCAACCGGGCCCGCACCTACTTCCAGGCGTACATGGCCGCGATGGCCGTGCACTTCGCCGAGAAGGCCCTCGACGAGGTGCGTTCGGGCAACACCAAGACGTGGGAGAAGTTCGAGGTGCCCGACCAGGCCGTCGGCGTCGGCTTCACCGAGGCGGTCCGCGGCGTGCTGTCGCACCACATGGTCATCCGGGACGGGAAGATCGCCAACTACCACCCGTATCCGCCGACGCCGTGGAACGCCAGCGTGCGGGACACTCTCGGCACCCCGGGGCCGTACGAGGACGCCGTGCAGAACACGCCGATCTTCGAGGAGAACCCTCCGGAGAACTTCAAGGGCATCGACATCATGCGCGCGGTGCGCAGCTTCGACCCGTGCCTGCCGTGCGGCGTGCACATGTATCTCGGCGAGGGCCGGACCCTGCGCGAGATGCACATGCCCACCGGCCTGAGCGGACTGGGCGGGTGAACGCCGACGAGACCGGCCTGCGGGTCGAGGAGATCCTGGCCGGCCTGGACGAGCGGGACGATCCGGCCGTCCGGGCCGTGACCGAGGACCTGGTGCGCGCCCTGATGGACTTCTACGGCGCCGGGCTCACCCGGCTGGCGGCCCTGCTCCGGGCCGCCGGGGCCGCCGGACGCACGGTGCTGGCGGACGAACTGGTCACCGGTCTGCTCGTGTTGCACGACCTGCACCCCGACGACGTCGACACCCGGATCGCCCGGGGCCTGACCGCGGTCGCGGACCACCCGGCCGAGGTGCTCGGCTTCGACGCGACGTCCGGGACCCTGCGGCTGCGGGTGGCGGCCGAGAGCTCCGGCTGCGGCTGCGGGAGTACCGCGGGGACCGCGCGCGAGGCGATCGAGGCCGCCCTCGCGTGCCACGCCCCCGAGGTCGCCGCGCTCGACCTGGAGCACGTGCCCGCCGCGCCGCCCGAGCCCGCGCTGCTCCAGATCGGCTCCCGCCCGGCCGGGGTGACGCGGTGACCGCGGCGACGGGGCTGCGCCGGTTTCGCCGGGCCGCACCACCGCGGCCCGAGCGGTGCGAACTGTGCGGGCAGGAGGTCGACCCGGGACACCGGCACCTCGTCGACACCGAGGCGCGCGTCCTGGCGTGCGCGTGCCGGGGCTGCGCGATGTTGTTCGAGCAACGCGGCGCCGCGCGCGGCCGGTTCCGCGCGGTGCCCGAGCGCTACCTCGTGGATCCCGACCACAGCCTCGGCGAGGGCGCCTGGGAGAGCCTGCAGATCCCGGTCGGCACGGCGTTCTTCTTCCGCAACGCGGCCCTGGACCGGTTCGTCGCGTTCTACCCGAGCCCGGCCGGCGCCACCGAGAGCGAACTCGACCCGGACATGTGGCAGGCGGTGCTGGGCGAGAGCACGCTCGCCCGGGAGTTGCGGCCCGACGTGGAGGCGCTGCTGGTGCGGCGCGCCGACGAGCGCAGCGAGTGCTTCCTGGTGCCGATCGACATCTGCTACGAACTGGTGGGCCGGATGCGCCTGCACTGGCAGGGCTTCGACGGCGGCGCCGAGGCCCGGGCCGATCTGGCGGCCTTCTTCGACGGGGTACGTGCCCGCGCACAGGTGCTCCGCGGCACCGGGCAGGGCGTCGCGCAGGAAGCACCGCATCCGGCGTCCGACACCGTTTCCCCGGAGCCTGCCCGGCCCGTGGCGGTCGCCCCCGCATTCCCCGCTTCCCCCGCTGTTCCGGCGGGCGTCCCGGCCGAAGGGCAGCAGCCGTGACCGAGCTGAACTTCACGTGTGTCGGCGCCCGTGCCGATGCGTACGCGGCGGGTCCCACCCTGGTTCTCCGGTTGCGGATCACCGCCGAGGACGACGCCCGGGTGCACGCGCTCGCGTTGCGCTGCCAGATGCGGATCGAGCCGGCCCGGCGGCGCTACGGCGCGGCGGAAGGCGAACGGCTGGACGTGCTGTTCGGTGATCGCTCGCGGTGGGGCACCACGCTCAACCCGATCCAGTTCGCGCAGGTCTCGCTGACCGTGCCGGGGTTCACCGGCGAGACCGAGGTGGACCTGGTCGTGCCGTGCACGTATGACATGGACATCGCCTCGTCCCGCTACTTCCACGCGCTGGCCGAGGGCGAGGTGCCGTTGCTGCTGTTGTTCTCCGGTACGGCGTTCACCGGCGCCGGCGGCTTTCGGGTCGAGCCGGTGCCGTGGCACAAGGAGGCCCGGTTCGGCCTGCCGGTGGGGGTGTGGCACGACATGATCGAGCAACATTTCCCCGGCTGCGGCTGGCTCAGACTGCCGCGCGACGCGATGAACGCGTTGCTCGCGTACCGCTCCCGACACGGGTTGCCGTCCTGGGAGGCGACCGTGCGGGCGCTGCTCGACGCGGCCGAACCCCCGTCCACGGCACCCGTGTTCGGCGGTCTCAGCCGGCGGTCGACCGAGGGGGCGGCGCGATGAGCGAGGCCGTGTTCACGCCCGAGGTCGCCGCGCGGTTCGCGGCGGCTCGGCAGATCGCCGACGCCGTGCTCTTCGAGGGCTACGTGCTCTACCCGTACCGGGCGTCGGCGGCCAAGAACCGGATGCGCTGGCAGTTCGGCGTGCTGGTACCGCCGGCGTGGGGTGCCGACAGCGCCGAACACTGCGCGCAGCGCACCGAGTGCCTGATCGACCCGCGCCGGGGCTCGACGCTCTCGGTCCAGGTGCGCTTCCTGCACGCTCGACGACGCACGGTGGAACGAGTCCGCGAGGACGGCGCCTTCGAGGGGGTCGAGAAGTTGGAACTGCCGGACCGGGTGTTCGTGCCGTGGGACGAGGGCGTCGAGGAGCGCGTCGAACTGGTGCTTCCCGTGGACCGGTTGGCCGGCGAAGGGGGTACGTTCGCGTTCACCAGGCCCGCGCGCGAGGAGATCGAACCGGTCGAGCTCGACGGCCGGTCGATCGGCCGCCTGGTGCACCGACGCGAGCGGGTGGACGGCGTGATCCGGGTCCGGACCGCCGAACTGCCCGGCCCGTACACCACGCTCAGGCTCACCGTCGAAGTCGAGAACACCGGCACATGGGTCCCCCCGACGCGCGCCGACCGGGAGGCCGCGCTGCCCTGTTCGCTGGTCTCCGCGCACGTGCTGCTCGGCTTGTCCGCCGGGTCGTTCCTGTCCGTGACCGATCCGCCGGAGTGGGCCAAGGTCGCCTCGGACGGGTGCCGGAACCTGCACACGTGGCCGGTCCTGGCGAGCGATCGCGACGACGTGGTCCTGTCCTCGCCGATCATCCTGGAGGACCACCCCCAGGTGGCACCGGAAAGCCCGGGCGCGTTGTACGACGCCACCGAGATCGACGAGATCCTCGCCCTGCGCACATCGGCGCTGACCGAGCAGGAGAAGCGCGAGGCGCGCGGCACCGACGCCCGAGCCGGGGCGGCCGTCGATCTCGCCGACTCGCTGCCGCCGGAGGTGTGGGAACGCCTGCACGGCACGGTACGGGCGTTGCGCGAGGTGACCGGGGGCAGGGGGCCGGAGCAGATCGGCGCGCCCTCGGCGGGCGCCTTGCCGCCGGACCCGTTCGCGGCCGGCGTCCCGGTGTCGCCCGGCCTCGCGTCCGATGCTCCTTCGTCCGACCGCCTCTCGTCGGATGCCTTCTCGTCCGACCCGTTCGCGTCTCCCGCGCTGTCCGTGCCGCCGGAGACGCCGTGGTGGGATCCGGCGAGCGACGCCGGATTCGACCCGGCGACCGACCGGGTCACCGTCGAGGGTCGCTCGGTCGGCGCCGGCAGCCGGGTCCGGCTGCGGCCGGGACCTCGGCGCACCGACGCGCAGGATCTCTTCCTGCACGGACGCGACGCTCTCGTCGAGGCCGTGCTGCACGACGTCGACGGCACGGTGCACCTCGCGGTGATCGTGGACGACGATCCCGGCGCGGATCTGCGGCGGCTCCAGGGCCGGTTCCTGTACTTCCAACCGGACGAGATCAGCTTCCCGGAGGACGCGTGAACGCCCACGAGCCACCGCCGGCAACCGGTCCGACCCCGCACGTACTGGTCGCCGGCGTCGGCAACATCTTTCTCGGCGACGACGGGTTCGGCGTGGAGACGGTCACTCGGCTCGGCGGTCACCGGCTGCCTGCCGGGGTCGAGGTGGTGGACTTCGGCGTACGCGGCGTGCACCTGGCGTACCAACTCCTGGAGGGCTACCAGACGTTGGTCCTGGTGGATGCCACCGCACGCGGAGGTGCGCCGGGCACGGTCTATCTGATCGAGGCGGCGGTCGCCGGCTCGGTGGAGCCCGGGTCCGCCCTCCTCGACGGCCATCGCATGGGACCGGACGCGGTACTGGCCCTGCTCGGCACGCTCAGCGCGGGCACCGGGGGCAGCCCACCGAACCGTGTCCTGGTGGTCGGGTGCGAACCCGCCTCGTTGGCGGAGGGCATCGGCCTCAGCCCGCCGGTGGCGGCGGCCGTCGACGAGGCGGTCGCCCTGATCCTGCGGGTGCTCGCCGAAGAGGCCCCGCCGGGCACCCGGGCGGGTCGGGCCGCCGGCGGTACCGATACGGACGCACGAATCGCCGCCGAAGCGGCCCCGAACCCGGTTGCGACGCGGCCGGACCGGCACCGACCCGACCCGCCCCACCACGACCCGCAACACCCCACCACGAGAGAGGCACCGGCGTGCGAAAGATCCTGATCGGCGCGACGCTCCTGGGCGTCGTCGTCGTTGTCGTCCCCAACCTGCCCGACATCAAGCGCTACCTGCGCATGCGCAGGATGTGAACACCCGGTCGGTGGCCGTCCGGCGAGCGGGGGCGTCGCGCTGCGGCAAATGGCTGACCTGTGGGGGCGGTGACGGCGTGGGTACCCCGGACACGTCGCCACCGGCCCCTGTAATGAACCCGCGACGGACACACCGCTCGACGCGGTTCGAGCCGCCGCAGCGGCCGGCGCCTGCGGGAGGAGGACCGATGCACGAGATGTCGATCGCGATGGCCGTCGTCGAGCAGGTCGAGCAGGCCGCTCGGGATATCGGGGCGAGCGCCGCCCTGACCGTACGTCTGCGGGTCGGCGAACTCGCCGGCGTGGTCCCCGATGCGTTGTCCTTCTCCTTCGAACTGGCCTGCTCGGACACGGTGTTGCGGGGCGCCGAGCTGATCGTCGAGACCGTGCCGGCCCGGGCCCGTTGTGCGCCGTGCGCGGTGGAGTGGGCGGTCGGGATGCCACCGGACCTGTGCTGCCCCCGGTGCGACGGCGCCACGGCCGAACTGCTTGCCGGCCGCGAGTTGCAGATCGTCGACGTCGCCTGGGCCGACTCCCCCGCTCCCGCTCTTGCTTTCGCGCGACCCGCCCAGGAGGGCTGACCCCATGTGCCGTGTCGAGGATCTCCGCCGGGCCGTACTCGCCAAGAACGATCTCGGCGCGAGCGAGCTGCGTGCCGAACTCGCCGCGCGAGGTGTCGTCGCCGTCAACCTGTTGTCCAGCCCCGGCAGTGGCAAGACCGCGCTTTTGGAGGCCGAACTGCGGGCGGCCCGCTCCCGCGGCGTACCGGTCGCGGCGCTCACCGCCGACCTCGCGACCGAGAACGACGCGACCCGGCTGGCCAGGGCGGGCGTTCCGGTGAAGCAGATCCTCACCGACGGCCTGTGCCATCTGGAGTCGGCGATGCTGCGCCGGCATCTGGCGGGCTGGCTGCCGGACGACGCGCGGCTGCTGTTCGTGGAGAACGTCGGCAATCTGGTCTGCCCGGCGTCCTACGACCTGGGCGAGAGCCTGCGGGTGGCGCTCGCGTCGGTCACCGAGGGCGAGGACAAGCCGCTCAAGTACCCCACGGCGTTCGGGCTGGCGAATCTCGTCGTGCTGACGAAGCTGGACATCGCCGCGGCGGTGGAGTTCGACGAGGCCACGTTCCTGGCCAACGTCCGGCAGGTCAACCCGGGGGTCGAGGTGTTGTTCACCTCCGCCCGCTCCGGGCTGGGCGTCGGCGGCCTGTTGGATCGCGCGCTGGCGGTGTCGGCGGGCACGCCGGCGCATGTACCGGTGATGGCGCGGCAGGCCCGCGACCCGGGCGGGCACGGCCACGACCACGAACACGACCGTGACGAGGAACCCGCCGTTGCGTACACCCACACGCACGACGGACACACCCACACCCACGACCTCGCGGAGGAGGTGTCTTGACCACCGACGCGGACCTGATCGCCACCCGGCGGCTGCGCATCGCGGTGCGCGGCGTCGTGCAGGGGGTGGGGTTTCGGCCGTTCGTGTTCACCCTCGCCGACCGGCTCGGCCTGGCCGGTCACGTCGTCAACACCGGTGCGGGCGTGGTCGTGGAGGTCGAGGGCCCGTCGGCCGCGGTCGCGGAGTTCCGGCGCCGGGTGGGCACGGATGCCCCGCCGTTGGCCACCGTCGAGTCGGTGCGCGACGAGGAGTTGCCCGTCGACGGCGTCGCCGGCTTCACGATCCTCGCGTCGCCGGCCGGCGGGTCGGGCCGGACGCTGATCCCGCCGGATGTGGGGACCTGCGCGAACTGCCTGGCCGAGCTGGTCGACCCGGGCAATCGTCGACACCGGCACGCGTTCGTCACGTGCGTCGACTGTGGCCCGCGCTTCACCATCGTCACGGCCCTGCCGTACGACCGCGCGCACACCACGATGGCCCGGTTCCCGATGTGC
This sequence comes from Embleya sp. NPDC020886, assembly GCF_044333915.1. Classification (NCBI taxonomy): domain Bacteria; kingdom Bacillati; phylum Actinomycetota; class Actinomycetes; order Kitasatosporales; family Streptomycetaceae; genus Embleya; species Embleya sp. NPDC020886. Next base: position 475,683 of record NZ_JBIRRX010000005.1, read on the forward strand.
GGGGAGTGTGCCCGCGAGTACGGCGATCCCGCCGACCGCAGGTTCCACGCGCAACCGGTCGCGTGCCACGGGTGTGGTCCTCGGCTGAGCCTGGTCGGGCCCGGCGTGGACGGCGGCGCGGATCCGATCGCGCAGGCCCGGCGGATGCTCGCGGACGGGGCGATCGTCGCGGTCAAGGGACTCGGCGGCTACCACCTGGCGTGCGACGCGGGCAATCCCGACGCGGTGGCTCTACTGCGTGCGCGCAAGGCCCGCGGCGACAAGCCGTTCGCGGTACTGGCGCGCTCCGTCGCGGACGTCGAGCCGCACGCGCACGTGGGTCCCCGGGAGCGCGAGCTGCTGACCGGCGCGGCCCGGCCGATCGTGTTGTTGCGCCGGCGCGCGGGCGGTTCCGGGCTCGCGCCCGCGGTCGCGCCGGGCAGCCCCGACCTGGGTTTCCTGCTGCCGTACACGCCCGTGCACCACCTGCTGCTCGGCCTCCCGGGGGATCCGCCCGGGCCGGAACTGCTCGTCCTCACCAGCGGCAACCCGGCCGGCGCGCCGATCGTGATCGACGACGCGCAGGCGCTGACCCGACTGGCGTCGCTCGCCGACGCGTGGCTCACCCACGATCGGCCGATCCACGTGGCGTGCGACGACTCGGTGGTGCGGGTCGTCGACGGCGAGCCGATGTTCGTGCGCCGATCGCGCGGCTGGGCCCCGTTGCCGATCGGGCTGCCGGCGCCGATCCCGGCGATCCTGGCGACGGGCGGGGATCTGAAGAACGTGTTCGCGGTGGGCGAGGGACGCCAGGCGTGGTTGTCGGCGCACGTGGGCGACATGGACGACATCGCGACCCTGACCGCGTTCGGCCACGCGGTCGAGCACCTGACGGCGGTGACCGGTGTGCGGCCGCAGGCGTTGGCCGCCGATCGCCACCCCGGCTACCGGTCCACCGCGTGGGCGCGGCGCGACGTGGCGGGCCGGCCGGTCACGGCGGTACAGCACCACCACGCGCACGTCGCGGCGGCGATGGCGGAACACGGCCTCACCGGTGCACAGCCGGTGCTCGGCGTCGCGTTCGACGGCACCGGCTACGGCGACGACGGGGCGGTGTGGGGCGGCGAGTTCCTGCTCGCCGATTACGCGGGCTACCGGCGCCTGGCGCACCTGCGCTACGCCCCGCTCGCGGGCGGGGACGGCGCGGTCGCCCGGCCGTATCGCATGGCGTTGTCGCACCTGCACGCCGCGGGCCTGCCGTGGTCGCCCGATCTGCCTCCGGTCGTGGCCTGCCCTGCGGAGGAACTGCGGGTGTTGGAGGTCCAGTTGGTGCGCGGGCTCGGCTGTGTGCCCACGTCGAGCATGGGCCGACTGTTCGACGCGTTCTCGTCGCTGATCGGGATCTGTCATCGGGCGGGCTACGAGGCGCAGGCCGCGATCGAGCTCGAAGCGGCCGCCGTGGGCGTGGAGCCGGGAGCGGGCTACGCCTTCGCGTTGCTGCCGGCTGCGGCTCCCGCGTTGCTGGTCGCGGATCCGGGTCCGGTGTTGACCGCCGCGTTGTCGGACCTGCGGGCGGGCGTACCCGTTCCGGTGCTCGCGGCCCGCTTCCACCATGCGGTGACCGATCTTGTCGCCCGGGTCTGCGCGCGGGCGCGGGAGGTGTACGGACCGACGGCGGTCGCGCTGACCGGCGGGGTGTTCGCCAACGCGCTCCTGTTGTCGGCGTGTACGCGGGTATTGCGCGCGGACGGCTTCACCGTGCTGCGGCATCACCGGGTCCCGCCCAACGACGGCGGGCTCGCGCTCGGCCAATTGATGGTGGCGGCGCACGATCGGTCCGCCGTCCGTTGAAGCACAGCCGTCGAATCACAGTCGTCGAATCACAGCGTCGAATCAAAGCCGTTCCGGACTACGAGGAGAATCCGATGTGCCTGGCGGTACCCGGCAGAGTGACCAGCATCGAGGATCGCGACGGCACCCGGATGGCTCTCGTCGACTTCGGCGGCGTGGTCAAGGAAGTGTGCCTCGAATATCTCCCGGACCTGCGGGTGGGCGAATACGCCATCGTGCACGTGGGGTTCGCGCTGCAGCGGCTGGACGAGGAGTCGGCTCGGCAGACGCTGGCGCTGTTCGACGAACTCGGGCTGCTGCAAGAGGAGTTCGGCGATCCATGGGAGGCGGCCGGCGAACCCGACTGGGTGTCCGGGCCGAACGAGGCGCCCGGATCGGGTCCCGCGGTCGCCGCGGGCGACACAGCGAGGGAGATCGCGCGGTGAAGTATCTGGAGGAGTTCGGCAATCCGGAGGTGGGCCGTCGCCTGCTGAACGAGATCCGGGCAACGGTGACCCGCCCCTGGTCGATCATGGAGGTGTGCGGTGGGCAGACGCACACGATCATCCGGCACGGCATCGATCAACTGCTGCCTCCCGAGGTGGAGTTGATCCATGGACCCGGGTGTCCGGTGTGCGTCACGCCGCTGGAGATCATCGACAAGGCGTTGGCGATCGCGGCCCGCCCAGGGGTGGTCTTCTGCTCGTTCGGCGACATGCTGCGGGTACCGGGGACGGATCGCGACCTGTTCCGGGTGCGTGCGGAGGGCGGCGACGTTCGGGTGGTGTACTCACCGCTGGACGCGCTCAAGATCGCCCGGGACAACCCGGATCGCGAAGTGGTGTTCTTCGGCATCGGCTTCGAAACCACCGCGCCGCCCAATGCCATGACGGTGTATCAGGCCAGGCGGCTGGGCATTCGCAACTTCAGCCTGCTGGTCTCGCATGTACGGGTTCCGCCCGCCGTCGAGGCGATCATGAACTCGCCCGACTGCCGCGTACAGGGGTTCCTCGCGGCGGGCCACGTGTGCAGCGTGATGGGCATCGACGAGTATCCGGCGCTCGCCGAACGCCACCGGGTCCCCATCGTGGTCACCGGGTTCGAACCGCTGGACATCTTGGAGGGCATCCGCCGCACCGTGGGCCAACTCGAACGCGGCGAACACACCGTCGACAACGCCTACGCCCGCGCGGTGCGCCCGGAGGGCAACCCCGCGGCCAGGGCCATGCTCGCCGACGTCTTCGAGGTCACCGACCGAGCCTGGCGCGGCATCGGGGTGATCCCCGACAGCGGCTGGCGGTTGTCGCCGCGCTATCGCGAGCACGACGCGGAGCACCGCTTCGAGGTCACCGACATCACCACCCGCGAGCCCGCCGAGTGTCGCAGCGGCGAGGTGCTCCAGGGCCTGCTCAAGCCCAACGAGTGCGCGGCCTTCGGCACCTCGTGCACGCCGCGCAACCCGCTGGGCGCCACGATGGTCTCCAGCGAGGGCGCCTGCGCCGCCTATTACCTCTACCGCCGACTCGACGCCACGACCGCGCCCCGGGAGGCGAGCCCCGTTGTCTGACCTCACCGACGTGCACTCCGCGCCCGACTTCTCCGGCTGGACCTGTCCGACACCCCTGCGCGACCATCCCAGGATCGTCACCGGCCACGGCGGCGGCGGCGCGTTGTCCGCCGAACTCGTCGAGCACGTCTTCGCCCCGGCGTTCGGCGGCCCGGTGCTGGCCGGGCTCGCGGACTCGGCGGTGCTGACCCTGGGCGGGGCCAGACTCGCGTTCTCCACCGACTCGTACGTGGTCCGGCCGCTGTTCTTCCCCGGCGGCGGCATCGGCGAACTCGCGGTGAACGGCACGGTCAACGACCTCGCGATGAGCGGGGCGCGGGCCGCCTATCTGTCCTGCGCCTTCATCCTGGAGGAGGGCGTGGACATGTCGGTCGTCGCCCGGGTCGCGTGGGCGATGGGCGACGCGGCCCGCGCCGCGCGGGTGGAGATCGTCACCGGCGACACCAAGGTCGTCGAGGCCGGTCACGGCGACGGCGTCTACCTCAACACCGCGGGGATCGGACTGATCCCGGCGGGCGTCGACATTCGGCCGCAACGCGCGGTCCCGGGCGACGTGGTGGTGGTCAGCGGCGACATCGGCGTGCACGGTGTGGCGGTGATGAGCGTGCGCGAGGGCCTCGAATTCGACGTCGAGATCCGCAGCGACTGCGCCGCGCTCGGCGGCCTGGTCGAGGCGATGCTCGCGGTCACGCCGGACCTGCACGTGCTGCGCGACCCCACCCGGGGCGGGCTCGGCGCCGCGCTCAACGAAATCGCCGCGGCGGCCGGGGTGGGCGTGGTGATCTCGGAACAGGCCGTCCCGGTCCCGCCGGCCGTGACCAACGCGTGCGCGATCCTGGGCCTCGACCCGATGTACGTGGCCAACGAGGGCAAGCTGGTGGCGTTCGTACCCCGTGAGCACGCCGACGCGATCCTGGCGGCGATGCGCGCCCACCCGTTGGGCGCGGGCGCGGCCGTGATCGGCGAGTGCGTCGAGGAGCACCGCGGCATGGTGGTCGCCCGCACGGGCCTGGGCGGCACGCGCGTGCTGGACATGCCACTGGGCGAACAACTGCCCCGCATCTGCTGAAGCCACCGGAGCCGTGCCCGCAGGCACGGGTGCTCGATGCCGTCGAAGGGACGGACCCTCGGGGGCACGCGTGGAGTAGGCGGCGCCGGATGCGACCGCGAGAACCAGCGAGTGCGAGCAGGTGTTCACCCCGCCGGTAGGCGTACGACCGGTGACCGCGTCGGGAGTGTCGGTGGTGGCGGGGGCGACCGCAGCGGGTGTCGGGGCGGGGTGGCAGTGCCGGCGGCGCCGGAGGCGGAGGGGATGTCCTCACAGGTGAGGCCGTCGTTGATCCAGGCGTCCCACTCGTGGGAAGGGTCGCCGTCCTGTCACCATTTGCCGCACCCGGCGCAGTCTCCACGGTCGGCGTGCTCGCCTCGATGACCTCGCGCGGTAGGGGGAGGTGTGACCGGGTGATCGACGCGGACCGGGCCATGTCGCCTTGGCGCAGCCGTATCGCCCAGACCCCGGGGCCGGCCGGGGCGAACACCGATCCGAAGTGGCCGTCACCGTGCCCGGACAACGCCGACCGGGCAATGGACGGCGTCCGGTGGCCGCTCGGCCGGGTCCTTCGGGAGCGCCCGCCCGTCCGCGAGTCGGCATTGCCCACCGACGTTGCGGGAGCCGCGCAAGTCGGCATCATCAGGCGTGGCGGGTTGAGCAGTTGGAATCGTCGACCCACCGTCATCGCCGCAGGAGTCCCGTGCGGGGCGGCCCCGGTGCTAAGTTCCGAAGTCCCGTGCCCGGAACACCACCCGCGAAGGACTCCATGGACAACCCCACCCCTCGCACCTGGCCCGTCTCGGTCAAGGGGGTCGTCGTCGACCACGAAGGCCGTGTCCTGCTCCTGCGTAACGAGCGTCGGGAGTGGGAACTCCCCGGCGGACGATTGGAGTTGGGCGAGGAACCCGCAGAGTGCGTCGTCCGCGAGATCGCCGAGGAAACCATGTGGGACGCGAAGACGGGCCCCCTGCTCGACACTTGGGTGTATCAGCCCATCCCCGGTCGGCACGTGCTGATCGTCACCTACGGCGTCCACCCTCTCGACACCCGCACGGCCCCGGTCCTCAGCCACGAACACAAGGAGATCGGGCTCTTCGGCCGGGCGGAGATCCCCGCCCTGTTCATGCCGGACGGCTACAAACGCTCCATCGAAACGTGGTTCGACCACCCCGCCCGGGCGTAAACCGAACCACGACCCTCGGAAGCGCCCCGGCGACAAGGGGTGTGGCGATCGGCGACACCCGAGGGCCACGCCGTCCCCGCCACCCGCAACCTCGCCCGGATCCTGCGCCACCACCGCACGGTCAACGCCCGCCCTGTCCCAGGCAGGCGTTGGGCCGAGCTCTCGGCTACGACAAGACGTTCATCCGTGGCGCGGCCGGTGCGGTGTGGCGGGGTTGGGGACGCGGTGTGGGTGGGGCCCGTCGGCACGAGGGTCGGGACTGCGGCCGACGCCCACTCGGAGCAGCCCCGCCGAGGCGTCCCATCACCGGCGTGGCGCGCGTACGACAGCGGCCACAACGCCGGCGCGGAACGACACTTCGCCACCTCGTTACGGGCCGCCACTTCCTGCGAGGACGCCACCACCGGATCCACCGCTCTCGCGTTCCGGGCCAATATCCGCCACAACAATCACGACCCGCGCAGCGCCCTCGACCCGGCCGACGCCGCCCTCTACGACCAACCCCCAGGCCACCACACCCGCACCGCGAAGCCCCCACCACCACAGCCCGACCCCGCCCACCGCGGCCCCGCCGGGTTCCCGACCAGCACACGAAACCCCGGACGAACCGCCACCCCACCAACGCCCCACAAGGGCCCCGGCAACTCGCAGTCCATCACCCGGTCGGCCGACCGCGCCGACGACGACTTCCACGACCGGACCTCCAGGGTCCGGATCACCGACGCACGCCCCCGGGCCGTCGGCCGGGGTCGCGGCGGCGCTCGGCACTCGGTGCCCGATCGTCTTCGAGGTCAACCCGCCTCTCACCACTCTCACCGCGCTCTGAATCACACCTGCCATGTCGTGTCCCGCGTTGCCGCGAAGCGCCGATCACATCCGTGCGCCACACGGGTGCCGTACGGCACCCGGCCGGGCCCGCCCGGGTGCCGTCCCGGGCTGCGGGGTGGTGCGACGCGTGTGAACCTGCCCATGTGAATTCCCGGACACCCGACGCGGTACCCGCGGCTGCCGACCGGTCGGCGTCGATGGCTGTGCTGATCGCGACCTGCATCTCGACTCTGGTCGTCAATGCGAACACCTCCGCGGTCAGCATCCTGCTTCCGGCGATCAGTACGGACACCGGCACGTCGCTGGACACCTTGCAGTGGGCCGTCACCGGGTATTCGCTGGTGGGCGCGGCGGTGATCGTCACCTCGGGCGCCCTGGGCGACGTGTTCGGACGGCGTCTGGTCTTCCTGGGCGGCTTGGCGCTGTTCATCGTCTCCTGCGTGTTGATCGCGTTGTCCGGCGGTGGTGCGGGGGTGATCGCGGGTCGGGCCATCCAGGGGGCCGCGGGGGCGACGATCCTGGCGTGTGGGATGAGTCTGTTGTCCGTGTCCACGGCAGGGGCGGGGCAGGTTCGGGCGGTGACGCTGTGGGGCGGGGCGTCGGCGGTGGGCGCCGCGGCCGGGCCGCTGGCCGGCGGTGTGCTGGTGGAAGGCACCGGATGGCAGGGGCTGTTCTGGATCGACGCGGCGATCGCTCTCGTCTGCGTCCCGATCACGCTGAGGGGTGTCGCCGAATCCCGCGATCCCGATCGCAGTCGCTCGATCGACTTCGCGGGGACCGTGCTGATCGCCGCCGTACTGGCCCCGGCGCTGCTCGCGCTGAGCGAGGGGGCGACATGGGGCTGGGCGTCGGCCGGGGTACTGGGGTGCTTCGCCGTGGCGTTGGTGGCGGGCGTGGCTTTCGTCGCGGTGGAGCGGCGGATCGAGGCACCGCTGGTGGACCTGCGGCTGCTGAGGAATCGTGTGCTGATCGGAGCGACGGTCGGGATCCTGCTGAGCGCGGGCGTGATCAACGGTCTGATGTATCTGGTCAGCCTGTACTTCCAGAACCCCGCCACGCTCGCGTTGAGCCCGTTGCAGGCGGGACTGGCCACGCTGCCCGCGACGGTGGGCCTGATCGCGGTCACGCCGCTCGTGCCCCGGGCAGTCCATCGGCTGGGCATCGGACCGATGCTCGCCATCGGCTTCGCGGCGACGACGGCCGGTTGCGTGTGGCTGGTGTTCGTCCGGGGGGACTGGCGGTATGCGGCGTTCGTCCTCCCGCTCGTGCTCGTGGCCGTCGGCCTGGGACTCGTCAACGGTCCGGCGAGTTCGGCGTCCACGTCGTCGGTGTCCGACGACGACGTCGGCGCGGCGTCCGGCATCTCGAACATGGCGCGATACATCGGTGCGGCCGCGTTCACGGCGGCTGTGGCGACGGTCAACACGACGGTGGGACAGTCGCGGCGCTCGGACGGAGAAGGGGCGGCGGATGCGCTGGCGGCGGGCCTGTCCGGCGCGTGCCTGCTGCTGGCGATCGCGTCCGGCGTGGGCGTGCTGCTGTCCGTCCTGGCGGTTCGTACCCGCCGCCGTCGGGCCGAGCCCGGGGCGTACGGGATGGCGGCGGCCTCCCACGCACATACCGTCCCCGGCGGAGGCCGGTAACCGGTACCCGGCTCTCTCGCCCCGGCAGATCCGGGCCGCTCGGTGACGCGTCCTCGAAGCACTCCCGCCGACCCGCCCCACGTGCTCCGACACGGTGACCACCGCCTCGGCGCGCCGGCGGCGACCCTGCGGTCGATACGGATCCGGCCGGCGCGGAACCCGGCGGAAATGCCGACGCCGTCACACAAGAATCGGCTCTCGTACCCGGGCCACCGGGGAGGCCACCCGGCCGTGTCGCCGCCCTCCCGCCCGCCACGACCGAGATCGACCGAGTCGCGGCTTCCGGCCACCGGACGGGTTGATCAAACCCCGGAAGGCCCAACCGGACGAGCACACATCACGCACCGTGACGACAATGAACTCCAGGTGATCATCGACCGGGAAGAGAGGCACCTGATGAGCGCTGCTGACGTGCCGGCGGACGACTTCGGCCGGCCGGCCGGGGCGACGCCGGTGAGCGAGGCCCGTTCGGCAGCCGCGGCAGGGAAGATCCCCTGGCTGACGCTGGCGATGATGACGACGGCCTCCGTCGCGAGTCTGCGGGCCTCGCCCACGATGGCCGTGTACGGACTGGCTTGCGTCTTCCTCTATCTGGTGCCCGCCATCGTGTTCCTGCTGCCCACCGCGCTGGTGTCGGCGGAGCTGGCGTCCGGCTGGAGCGGCGGGGTCTACAACTGGGTCGCGCAGGGGCTGTCGAAGCCGCTGGCCTTCCTTGCCGTCTGGTGCCAGTTCGCCATGACGATCTTCTACTACCCCAGCCTGCTCGCCTTCGTGGCCAGCACGATCTCGTACGTGGTCAATCCGGCACTGGCCAGTAACGGCGTGTACACCGCGATCGTCATCGTGGTCCTGTACTGGAGCGGCGTGTGGGTGTCCTCCCGCGGTACGAACGCCGTCGCGGGCCTGGCGTCCTGGGGCCTGATCATCGGCACGCTGATCCCCGGCACGCTGCTGGTTCTGCTCGGCTTCGTCTTCCTCGGCCAGGGCAACGCCTCCGCCGCGCCGATGGACGGGTCGCACCTGTTCCCCCAGTGGACCGGCATCGCCAGCCTGGTGCTGATCGTGAACAACTTCCTCAGCTACTCGGGCATGGAGATGAACGCGGTCCACGTCAACAAGCTGCGGAACCCGGCCAAGGAGTTCCCGAAGTCGATGTTTTTGGCCATGGGCCTGGTCCTGCTGATCTTCATCCTGCCGGCCCTGGCGATCAGCTGGGTCATCCCGGCGAACCAGCTCAGCCTCACCGCGGGTGTCATGCAGGCCTTCGACGCCTTCTTCCAGTACTTCCACATCGGCTGGCTGGTCCCGATCGTCGCGATCGCGCTGTGTGCCGCCTCGCTCGGCGGCATGCTCACCTGGCTGGCCGGCCCGTCCAAGGGCCTGCTGCTGATCTCCCGTGAAGAGGGCTACCTGCCCCCGTACCTCCAGAAGCTCAACGCACATGGCATCCAACAGAACATCCTGGTCACCCAGGGCCTGCTCACCACCGTCATCGCCCTGCTGTACGCGCTGATCCCGGACGTGTCCAGCGTCTACTGGATCGTCTCGGTCATCACCACCCAGGTGTACCTGATCATGTACCTGCTGATGTTCGTGGCCGCCATCCAACTGCGCCGCAAGCTGCCCGACCACCCGCGTGGCTACCGCGCACCGATGCTCACCACGCTCTGCGTGGTCGGTTTCGTCGCCTCGGCGCTGGCCATGGCGATCGGCTTCATCCCGTCCTCGCAGTTCAACGGTGGCAACGCCTGGGCCTACGTCGGCATCGTCGGCGGTGGCCTCCTGCTGCTCGGGCTGGTCATCCCGGTGGCGTTCCTGAAGGCACGCAAACCCGGTTGGCGGCAGCCCGATGCCACCGCCCAGGTCGACGGAGGTGCGGCATGAGCCCCACCCGAATGTGGTCCGAGCACCGATGGATCTTCGTCGGCGCGGTCGTCGTGCTGGTCGGCATGATGGTCATCGCGCTGTTGACGTACACGCAGCAGCGGGCTTCCAACGAGGCCCACCGGAAGGCGAACGAGCTGAACGACGCCCTCGTCGCCCACGGCTTCGCCGCGCGGAACACGGGCAACATCGCCGACACCCTGGGCACCGACGGCGGCCCGGTCTGCGAGGACCCCAACTCGGCCCTGAGGCGCGGCCTGTGGCTGAACCAGATGTCCAACGGCGCGGGCGGACCCGGTCAGCGCCCGATCATCGCCGACCGGCGGATCCTGGAGGCCGGCGCCGAGGTGATCAGGATCTACTGTCCGAACAAGTTGGACGACTACCAGAACAGGATCAAGGATCTCAAGACAGGGGACATCGTCCGTGACTGACGAACCGACACGACGCCGAGGAGCAGTGGACGGGCGGACGGACGTGACCGACGATCTCGCCGGCCGGATTGCCGCGTTGATGCCCAGGGCCAAGGCGGATCTCGCGGAACTGGTCGCGATGCCCTCGGTCGCGGACCCTCGCCAATACCCTCCCGAGCACTGCCTGCGTACCGCCGAATGGGTCGCCGCGGCCTTCACCGAGGTGGGGCTGCGCGATGTTCGCCCGGTGCCGACCCCGGACGGCAGCAACGCCGTCGTCGGCCACCGTCCGGCACCCCCGGGGGCCCCGACCGTGCTGCTGTACAGCCACTACGACGTGCAGCCCCCGCTGGACGCCGTGGCCTGGCAGTCCCCGCCGTTCGAGCTCACCGAGCGGGACGGCCGCTGGTACGGGCGCGGCGCGGCCGACTGCAAGGGCAACATCGTCATGCATCTCACCGCGCTGCGAGCGCTGGGCGAGGACATCCCGGTGGGCCTGAAACTGGTGGTCGAAGGGTCGGAGGAACAGGGCACCGGCGGCCTGGAGGCCTATGTGCCGGAACATGCCGACGAGTTGCGCGCCGACGCGCTGCTCGTCTGCGACACCGGCAACGCGGCCGTGGGCGTACCCACCGCGACGACCGTGCTGCGCGGCCTGGCCAACGTCGTGGTCACCGTGTCCACGCTGGCCGGCGACGTGCATTCGGGCATGTTCGGCGGGCCCGCGCCGGACGCGCTGGCCGCGTTGATCCGGATCCTCGACTCGCTCCGCGACGCGGACGGCGGCACTCTCGTCCAGGGTGTGTCCGGCAGCGGCGTCTGGGAGGGAATCGGCTACGACGAGCAGCAGTTTCGCACGGACGCGGGTGTCCTCGACGGGGTGGCGCTGCTCGGTTCCGGCAGCGTGGCCGACCGGCTGTGGGCACGCCCGGCCGTGACCGTCCTGGGTATCGACTGCCCCCCGGTGGTCGGTTCGGCCGCCGCCGTGCCGGCCAAGGCGCGAGCGCGGGTCAGCCTCCGGGTCCCGCCCGGCACCGATGTCGACAAGGCCGCGGACGCCTTGGCGGCGCACCTGAAGGCCGCGGCCCCCTGGGGCGCGCGGGTCCACGTGGAGCGCGAGGGCACCGGCGCGCCGTTCCGCGCGGCCACCGACGGACCCGCGTACGCCGCGCTCGACCGCGCCATGCAGGACGCCTACGGGCGGCCGATCTCCTTCCTCGGCCAGGGCGGTTCGATCCCGCTGTGCAACGTCCTCGCCACCGCCTTCCCCGAGGCCGAACTGATCCTCATGGGCGTCGAGGAGCCACGCTGCATGATCCACGCGCCGAACGAGAGCGTCGATCCCACCGAGATCGAGCGGATGGCCCTGGTGGAGGCCAACTTCCTGCGCCACTACGCCGACCTCGTCGGTGGCTGATCCGGCGCCCGCTTCCCCACCACCGAACCGAACCGGGAGCGGCCACGCCATGCCGAGACCCTTCACCGTCCAGGACTTCGCCGCGCGCATGGCGCGGGCCACCGACACGGCGGCGCAAGCCGGCCTGTCCGGGCTGGTCGTCACACCCGGTCCGGACCTGCTGTATCTGACCGGCTATCGGCCGGTCGCGATCACCGAGCGGCTCACCGCGCTGGTGCTCACACCGAACCGTCCGCCCACCATGATCGTGCCGAGGCTGGAGCGCCCCGACGCCGAGGGCGCACCCGGAGCCGGAGCCCTGACGATCACGGACTGGGCGGACGGCACCGATCCGTACGCCGCGGCGAGCAGGCTGCTGGACCCGGACGGCCGGTACGGGATCTCCGACTCGGCCTGGGCCCTGCACCTGCTCGGCCTACAGGAGGTCCTCCCGGCCGGCGGCTACCTCCCCCTCACCCGAGCCCTGCCCATGCTCCGCGCCGTGAAGGACTCCGACGAACTGGAGCGGCTCGCCGCCGCGGGCGCCGCCGCCGACGACGCCTTCCGCGGCATCGTCCTGGTGGCCTTCGCCGGCCGGCGGGAGAGCGAGGTCGCCGCCGACCTCGCCCGGCTCCTCAAGGAGTACGGCCACAGTCAGGTCGACTTCACCGTGGTCGGCTCCGGTCCCAACGGAGCCAACCCTCATCACGAGGCCGGCGAGCGGGTCATTCGGCCCGGTGACACCGTCGTGCTGGACTTCGGTGGCCTCAAGGACGGTTACGGCTCCGACACCACCCGGACCGTCCAGGTCGGCCCCGACATTCCCGACGAGGTCCGCACGGTGCACGAGGTGGTTCGTCAGGCGCAGCAGCAGGCGTTCGAGGCGGTCCGGCCGGGTGTCCCGTGTCAGGAGATCGACCGGGTGGCCCGCGCCGTCATCACGCAGGCGGGCTACGGCGAGTACTTCATCCACCGCACCGGCCACGGCATCGGCCTGACCACGCACGAACCGCCCTACATGATCGAGGGCGAGGAGCAGGTGCTGGTCCCCGGAATGTGCTTCTCCATCGAGCCGGGCATCTACCTCCCGGGACGCTTCGGCGTCCGGATCGAGGACATCGTCACCGTCACGGAGACCGCCGGACTCCGGTTCAACAACACCCCGCACGAACTCGCCACCGTCTCCTGAGGACACCGGGCGATTCCTCGGCGGCGGCGCCGGGGTCGCGCAGGGGCGCAGGGGCGCTGGGCCGGGAGCGTGAAATCCGATGGGGCGTCGACGACGTCCGCGTCCGCTGCCTGGTGGTGCCCCGCGTCCGTGTTCGTCGATTCGCGTGTGGAATTCGGTGGTTCGGGTCGGGTGGCGGAGATCGATCCGGACAGGTCGCGGAGAGTTCCGGTCACCTTCGCGGGGTGGGTTCCGGGCTGATTGGTGGCGTGCCACGCTCATGCCTGTCAGCCGTCGCCGGGGGCGCCGCGGACCGGCGCGGGCGGGGGGTGGATGCGGTCGAGGTCGCCTGGGCGGCCTCGGTGAGCAGGGGGCGCGTCGAACTCCGAGTGTTTTCTCCAGGGCCGCGTCGCCTGGATGCGGTGGTGGTACCCGCCGTCCGATGCGGCCCGCTCGGGCCGAACGTCGAGGCGACGTCGAGAAGTTCGGGCGCCACAAGAGATCCGCCTCGAAGTGCGGCGCGTCGAGGCGATCCGCGTCGAAGTCGAAACAGCACGCCGGTACCGGCATGCCCGGAATCCGTCTGCACGACCGCCGGGCTCCGGCGGCTCCCGAACGCGCCGACACCCGAATGTCGACCCGATGCGAGGCGAAGGCCGCATGACGACCGCCGGATTGCCCAAGCTCCCGATCTTCCCCTACCTTTCCGCGCCGATTCCGGAGTGGTTCTACCGGTTCGACACCAGGGCTCCCGAGGAGATCTTCAAGGACGGCTTCTACGCGTGGGCAGCGGAATGGACCTGTGCCGGCACGTGGCCGGTTTCACCGATTACCAGCGCTCCTCCGGTTTCGTGAGTGTCGCCTCCGACGTGCGGACGGCGCTCGACATGTTCATCAGTTGGAAGATCACGAAGAAGGACCTGCTCGGCGCGTGGAACCTCGACGCGGCGATCGCGAAATACGCGAAGGAGTACGCCCGGATCAAAGAGCAGATCAATCAGGGCGCGGGGACGTCGCCGGTGCCGCGCGTGGTGGAGAAGTTGCGGCTGGCCTCGCTCTACTCGGAGGAACTGCACAGCCTCCGGGTGATCAAGGTCCTGCAGGAGGATCGCGAGTCGGCCGCGTGGGTGGAGGGGTGGATGTACGTCATCAAGTCGACGCCCTACTACATCAGCGTGGAGAAGAACCTGCAGTCCCCGGCCCGCGCCCGGCTCGCCGGCCCACGCGCGGTGACCCTCTCGAAGCACGCCACCGAGTGGGACGCGATCTTCTACATCAAGCCGCAGAGCATTCGGGAGGCCGTCAAGGTGCGCTTCACCCGCCTCAAGCAGGGGGTGGCGGGGAAGGCCGCGCTGGTACACGACGTCCTGATCGAATCCCGGAAGAACCCCGCCTACGATGCCGGCGTCGTCTTCGACCCCTACACCGATCCGGGCGCCAACGGGCAGTTCAAGGGCCTCATCGGATATTGGGCGCCGGCCCTGGAGACCCCCGGCAGCCCCGGCTACCCGTACCTGCCGGGAGCGGCGCTGTTTCCCTCGCTCGACCCCTCGGTGTGGTCCGGGAAGCGGGAGTACGCGCGCCCGGACGGTCCTCGCTACCCGTTCGGCCGTCCCGAGGACATGCAGCCCTCCTATCCGGCGTGGCAGGCGAAGGGAGCGTTGGCGTGACACTCGTGGAGGCGGACATCCACTCGTGCCCGGGGCTCGGACGGCAGGTGGGCGATCGCCTGGCCCGGCCCAACGACGACAGGTACGTCGTGCAGGTCGAAGGCAGCGGCATCGGCGTCAAGTACAAGCTGAGCGCCGCGGTCGGGGGCACAGCAGGACGCTGCGTTGGCCGAAATGATCGGAGTGGACCTCGCGATCGAGGAGGCCATGACCATCCGGGAGCAGGTGGGCCGGGTCTCCGAGATCACGTGGTCGAAGGTGCAGAACGCGCCGACGACGATCGCGACGACCCAGGTGTACGCGTTGCGCCAACTCGACGCACTCGCGGAAAAGATGGAGCGCGAGAGCAAGATCGGTGACATCGCCGCAGCGGCCCGAGGAGCCGAGTCCAAGGTGCGGGAGTGGCTCGCCGTCCTGGCCCGCTGCTTCCAACTACAGGACGCGATCGCGGTGCTCGAACTCGACCGAGTGTTGAACGCGACTCCCGATGAGCTAAACGATCACCGCCTCGGGCTTCGAACCGCCCGACAGAACCGGCTGGACCTCATCTCGCGGAGCACCGAGCGTCTGGTGGCCCGAATGAACACGGCGGCCGGCGCGGCCAACGCGAAGGTGCTGCTGCACCCGACCAAGTCCCCGGCTGTGGTCCAGTCGAGCAACCATGTCATCACCGGCGTCCACGACTTCCACGGGCGGCTCGGAATCGATTCGGGTGGCGAGTCGTCGGAGGCGAGACGATGGGTGGAGGCGGCCGCAGAGGTGAGGAACAAGGCGCTCGAAACAGGAGCGAAGGGAGTCGGAGCCGCCAAGAGCATCGGCAGCGGAACCCTCGATCGGGCCGGCGCGGTAAAGGGCAGGCTCGCCGGGGAGATCGCCGGGCGAGCACGCCGTCGGCGCGCGGATGAGGAACGCGACGAGAGCGGCTGAGCGAGCGCCGACCGTCGGGCACGTGCGCAGCCTGACGCACCAGCGACTGCGAAGAGCCACAAAACGAGCCATGCCGCCTGACACCCCATCGAACTCCGGTGGTGTCAGGCGGCGGGCAAGTCGATCAGCGCCCGGCCACGGACCGTACGAACGGAGCCCACTCGGCGCGACCCACGGCGAACGCAGGGCGGGTCACGTCCTTGGAGTCCCTTACGTGGACGGCTTGTTCGGTGACCGCGACCTCCACACAGCTGTCGCCCTGACTACCGCTGTGGCTGGACTTGGACCAGGCGAGTCCCGACGTACCACTGCTCATAGCTCTCCTCGGAGTCGCTCCAGCAGGTCCCGGGATTCCTTGGGGTTCAGGGCCTGCGAGCGCAGTGTGTCATAGCGTTGACAGAGCAGGCTCACCTCTTTCCGATCGGCGATCAGGCGCCCGTTCTCCTGTCCCTCGGAGTAGCCGAGCCGCTGTCCCGCTGGAGTCTCCAGGATCTGCAACGGCCCATCCAGGCACGTGTGCAGCTCAGCCGTCAGCGGCACCACCTGAAGCGTCACATTGCGCGGAGTACTGCGCTCAAGGACGTGGTCCACCAGTGCACGCATCGCCTGAGCATCGCCGAACCGCCGCCGGAACACGTGCTCCTCGACGATGAAGCCGAACGGCACGGTCGGCCGCTCCCGCATCATCGCCTGCCGTTCCATTCGTGCGGCGAGTTGCGCCTCCAGTTCCTCGTCGGTCCGCAGCGGGATTGTGCCCTCGAACACCGCCCGCGCATACGCCTCCGACTGCAACAACCCCGGCACCAAACAGCATTCGTACGTGCACAGGCTCACCGCCTCCCGCTCCAGCCGAGCCCACCGCCGGAACCACGCCGCGAGCCCCGCCTCTCCCCGCGTGAGATGCCGGGCGGCCATGCGCAGTGCGCCGGTGTTGCCGAGAGCCTCCTCCGCACGCTCCACGAACGCCTCGTCCGGCATCCGGCGGCCCAACTCCACCGACTCCACCGTGTGCTTGGAGAACCGGACCCGGGTACCCAGGTCGACCCGACTGAGGCCCGCGTGCTCGCGCAGCGCCTGAACCACGGCTCCGAACGTGCGCAGACTGTCCGACGGATGAGGCTCCCGCTCCCACTCCCCCACCGGAACCACCCGCGCGCCGACGGCCCCGGACGCCTCCCCCTCGACTCCGACGATATCCATCCGCTGCCCCTTTCTCATGCCGCATCACAACGGCCCTGATGAGCTGCCCCGGACACCGCCCATCGTGGCGGAAAACCACCCGTACCGTCCACTCTTCGTGTCCGAAGAATGACTGCACGTACGCGATGCCCCGCCGGTGCCCGGGGACGCGGCCGCCGCATGCCGGCCCCATGAACCAGGCGATTCGCCAACTCGTCGCCCCGGCCCGCACCTTCGCGCGCGTGTCGTCCTCCACACTCCGCACGTGATCGCGTCGGCCGGAACGGCGTCCGGTCCTTCCGGTCGGCCCGAAGCACCCGCGAGCACAACCGAGCACTCAATCACGCGCCGGCGGCGGGTAGTCACGATCCGGCACCGGGAGCGGAGATCGTCGGCCCGCGCACGGTGGCGCTGGGGATGATGCGTGCCATGGTGCGATTGCGGACGGGGCGAGCGGCTGCCGTCTACGGAGTCCTACAGGCGGCTTCCGTGGCGCTGGCCCTATGGCTGACGTGGCAATTCGACGTGGCGTCCGTGGCCGCCACCGCGGTTGCTCTGACGCCGACGGTGCCGGCGTCGTTCCTGGCCTGGCTCGCGTACCGCGACGACCGACGCGAGGCCGCCGATCCCGCGGCCAAAACCGCGATACTGGCCGCCGCCGTCGCCGCCACCGAGACGCGACAACGCGCCCAACTGATCGGCGAGGGCGCCCACCGAATCGACCTGACCTACCGGTACCGCCCCGAGTCGGCCAACAACGCCGCGGGCGCCGCCGTATCCGGCCGCCTGTCCGACATCACCGCCTACTACCGGGGCGTGCGGCCGGCGCGCCTGGTGGTCACCGGCGCGCCGGGCGCCGGGAAGACCGTGCTCGCCTCGGATCTCGTCCTCGGCTTGCTCACCGACCCTGCCCGCACGGACACCGACCCGGTTCCGGTACGTATCTCCCTGGCCGGGTGGGAGACCGAACGACCTCTCGTGGAGTGGTTGACCGACCAGGTCCACCAGCGGTTCCGCGACCAGGGCCTGACCGCGGCAGACGCCGAAACCCTCGTCGAGCAGCGACGGATCCTGCCGGTCCTGGACGGCCTGGACGAAATGGACAACGACACCACCCCGGTGCCCCGCCGCCGGGCGGTGGTCGCGTTGCGGCAACTCAACGCCTACCAGGACCCCGCGGGCAGCGCCTCGGTCATCCTGACCTGCCGCACCGACCAGTACAGCGAACTGGCCGCCCTGGACATGCGGATGCGCGAGGCCGCCCGCATCGAGATCGAGCCGGTCACCCCCGCCCAGGCCGACGCGTACCTGACCGCCCGCAGCACCGACCCGACCCGCTGGACACCCGTCGTCACCACCTTGCACACCGCACCCGGCGGCACCCTCGCCCGCTCCCTCGACACCCCTTGGCGCCTCAACCTCGCCGCCACCGTCTACGAGGAACGCGACCCGGACACCCTGCTCCCGGTGCGCGACCCCGGCGACCTGTGCGCCCTCGCCTCACCCGGCACGGTCCGCGACCACCTGCTGGGTCTGTACGTGCCCGCCGTGGTCCGGCAACACCCGACCCGACCCGGCCGCTACCGCCCCGACGACACTCACCTCTGGCTCGCCGCTCTCGCCAGGCACCTCGCCACCACGACCCCGTACTCCGGCACCGGCCCCGGCGCGGGCACCGATCTGGTGCTCCACCGGCTGTGGCCGATGGCGGGCGTGAACCGCGTGCGCGCCGTCGACACGCTCCTCGCCGCCATCCTCACGACCGTCTACGGCAGTCTGCTCCTGGCCCTGCTCGGCGTCGGCACTTCCCTCCCGCAACTGATCAACGACACAATCATTGTGCTGTTCGTCCTATTTGCCATCCGCTCGGGCAGCAGCCCCGCCGTTGCGGGAACCCCCGTACTCCACCTCCACCGACTACGCGCCCCGGGTCCACATCTCATGCGAATGCTCCGGAACGGGCTCCCGTTCGGGCTCGCGGTCGGGCTCACGTTCGGACTCGTGGTCGGGCTCCTGGTCGGACACCCGCGCGGCCCCGGGCTTGCGCTCGGACTTGCGGTCGGGCTTGCCGCCGGGCTCGCGTTCGGGCTCATATCCGTGTTCGCGGAACCTCTGAGCGACGCCCCACTTGCCGATCCCCGCCGTCCGGTACGGGACGATCTCACGGTCGGGCTCGTGGGCGGGCTCCCGATCGGACTCTCCAGTGGAATCGTGAACGGCCTCGCGGCCGGACCCGTGTTCGGACTCACGATCGGACTCGTATACAGCGCCGTCGCGCTGTATCTGCTCGCCCGAGCGGGCCGACGCTACCTCGTGTTTCTCTACTGCACCCGAAACCGGCTGCCCTGGCGCCTCGGCGCCTTCCTGCACTGGTCGTACGGGGCAGGTCTGTTGCGCATATCCGGCATCGCCTACCAGTTCCGCCACCGCGAACTCCAGAACTGGCTCGCGTCCCACCCCAACCCCTGACCGTCGGGCCTGCGGCTACTGCTCAGCGACGCGGCGCCCTGCCCCGCGCCTCTCGCGGGCATGGGCACGAGCCTGTCCTGGTCGGCGCGGACTTCACGGCCCGGCAGCCCCCGACGGGGTCGGCGACCGGTCCTCGGCCCCGACGGCGCCCTGGGGTTCGCTGCCACGCCGAGCCGGCGCGGCATCGCCATGCGCGGCGACGGTCTCGCCACCGACCGCCAAGCCGCACTACGCGTCGCCGCGATCCTCCGCCGGTTCGAGGCGTGGTCGGTCGGCCCCGGCCCGGGGGCGCGCTTCGCCGAGTTCGTCGGGAGTGGTGGCCACAGCGGCGGTGATCAGGCAGGCCAGTGTGGCGACGGCCGCATCGGCGGTGGTCCGGCCCCGGTTGAGTTCCGCGGCGATCGCCTCTGCGGCTCCGAGCAGGCCGAGGCAGTGCAGGCGGAGCGCCTCGGCGTCCAGGTCGGAGTACGGGGCCAGGGCGGCGGCCATCACGCTCGTGTAGCCGTCCAGCATCTCCTGTTGCAGCACCGCGACTTCCGGGTCGCCCTTCAGCGCCGCCGAGACGGCGGTGAACTCCGGCATGTCCGTGGCGCAGGCGAAGTACGCGGTGCTCGTCGCGCGGGCGATCGCCCCCGCGTTCGGCGGAGCGGTCCGCAGCGCCTGCTTCACCGTGGCCCGGTGGCGTTCCTCCAGCCGCCGGTAGAGGGCGAGCAGCAGTCCCGCGCGGGTGGCGAAGTGGTCGTACGCGATCGGCCTGCTCACCCCGGCCGCCTCGGCGAGTGTGACCAGCGTCAGCGCGTCCGCGCCATGCGCGCGCACGATCCCCAGGGCGGCGTCGAGCAGTTGCTCGCGCCGGGCGGCCTTGGGGAGGCGGGTGGGAGACGGGGTCATGGCCCTCCTTGCGTTTCCCCGAGTCTACCTACACGATGTAACCTACAAAATGTAGGTTACAGAATGTAGCCTCATGGTGAGACGGAGGAACACGATGGGACACACGAAGCCGGTACTGATCCTGGGCGGTTCGGGGCAGGCGGGCTCGGGAGCGGCCGCCCTCCTGCGCCGCCGGCACCCGGCGCTGCCCCTGGTGATCGCGGGCCGCGACATCGGCCGCGCCGAACAGGTGGCCGGGGGCCTCCGCGACGCGACCGCCGTCACCGTCGACATGCGGCGCGGCGACCTCGGCCTCCCGGCGGACGGCACCGGGTTCTCGGCTGTCGTCGCCACGCTGTGGGACGACCGGCTCAACGCCCTGCGGTACGCGCAGCGGCACGGGCTGCCGTACCTCGGCATCTCCAGCGGCTTCGTGGACATCGCCCCGGAGGTCGTCGCGGGCGCGCAACGTCCGGGCACCGCACCGATCCTGTTGGCGAGTCACTTCTGCGCGGGCACGGTCGTACTGGCCGCGCTGCACGTCGCCCGCGAGTTCCACCGCGTCGACCGCATCGCCATCGGAGCCGTCCTCGACGAGACCGACACCGGCGGCCCCGCAGGAGTGGCGGACCTGGAGCGGTGGGTCACCGCCACCAGCGCGGGACTCGTGCGCCGGGACGGCGTCTTCACCTGGGTCGCCGGCGCGGATACGGAGACGGAGGTCACCACCCTCGACGGCACCGTCCTGCCGGCCGCGCGGATCGCGGTCCTCGACGTGCCGAGCCTGGCGCTCGCGACGGGTGCACCGGACGTCCGGTTCGACTTCGCGGTCGCCGAATCGGCAGGCCGGCGCCGCGGCGAAGGGCCGTCCGCCGAGGTCCGGATCGACATCGACGGCATCGGCCCGTCGGGAGCACCCCTGACGGTCGCCCGCTACCTCGTACACGCCGCGGGGCAGCGCCCCTTGACCGCCCTCGGCATCGCGCTCGGCGTGGAACGGCTGCTGGGCCTCGCCGGCGACGCCGCCGCGCCGGGCATCCACACCCCCGAGTCGCTGATCGACCCGGCGGATGCGGCGGAGGGCCTGGCGGAGATCGGGGCGGTCTTCGTGGACGCCCCCGGCGCGTAGGACCGCTGGGCCGGCTTGGGCATCGAAGTCATGACGTCACATTTGCACCCATCGGCGACTTATGAACTCGGGGGCACCCGGATGGACTTTGCGCTCCCGGGGCGGTCCCGAGGGTTGGATCGGGTGACGGCCGCGCGGGTTCAGGCGTCGTCGGTGGCGTCGTGGGGTGGGCTTGTGGGGCGGTTGGGCTCCGCGGGGCGGTCGGGTTCTGTGGGCAGGACGACTCGGAACAGTGCGCCTCCGCCCGGTGCTTCGTGTACGGCCACGGTGCCGTGGTGGGCGGCCACGAGGTGGTGCACGATGGCGAGGCCCAGGCCCACGCCGCCGGAGTCGCGGTCGCGGCTGGGGTCCAGGCGGACGAATCTGCCGAAGATGCGGTCGCGTTCGGCGGGGGGCACGCCGGGGCCGTCGTCGGCCACGTCGAGCACGGCCGTGTGTCCGTCGGCCGACGGGGCGACCACCAGGCGCACCGCGGACGAGGCGTGGGCCGCGGCGTTGTCGGCGAGGTTGCGCAGGACTTGGGCGAGTTGTCCGGCGTCGCCGTACACCCGGGTCGGGGTCGGCTCGGCGGTGATCCGCAGTGCGGGGTATCGGGCGGCCAGGCGGCGGCGTTCGGCGTCGAGGAGATCGTCCAGGTCGACGTCGGTGTGCCGGGTGTGCAGACCGTGTTCGTCGGCGCGGGCCAGCCACAGGAGCCCGTCGACGAGATGGTCGAGGCGGCCGACCTCGGCGGTGAGCAGACCGACCAGGTCGGCGTCGCGGGTGACGAGCGGTCGTGCCGCGAGGACTTCGAGGCCGCCGCGAAGCGTGGTGATGGGGCTGCGCAGTTCGTGCCCGGCGTCGGCGACGAAGCGGCGCCGGGCCTCGACCTGGGTCTGCAGGCGGTCGAGCATGGCGTTCATGGTCTCGGCGAGGTTGGCGACCTCGTCGCGGGCCTCGGGGACGGGGACGCGTTCGTCGAGCCGGTCGGCGGTGACCACCGACACCTTGCGGCGCATGGCCTCCACGGGCACCAGGGAGCGTCCGACGAAGAGGTATGTGGCCGCCGCCACGACGGCGATCAGGAAGGGGCAGCCGAGCAGCAGGAGCGCGCCCGCGTCCTCGACGCTGTCGTCGATCGCCTCCCGGGACTCGCCGACCACGACGGTGTAGGTGCCGTCGGGGCGGGCCACCCCCAGCGCGGCGACGCGGTAGGTGTCGCTCTGGCCGGGGACCGGGCTGCGGTTCTCGCGTTGCGTCCGGCCCGGTTGCGGGCGCAGCGGGGTCAGCGGCGGCAGCCCGCGCACCGAGGGCGAGGCGGCGACCACGGTGCCGTCCGGGCCGAGGATCTGGACGGGTGTCAGGTCGCCGCGTTCCGGGGGGATCGCCCCGGATGCCTGGCCCGGCGGCTCGGGGCGGGTGAGTTCGGCGGCGACCGCGTCGGCGCGGCGGCGGGCGTCGGCGTCGAGGGAGTCGAGCAGGGAGCGGTGGTAGAGGAACAGGAACGCGGCCGCGGCGAGGGCGATCACGACGACGACGACCGCTGCGGCGGCCAGCGCGGACCGCATGCGCACCCCGGCGTGCCGTCGGTACCACGCGCCGAGCCGGGGCCACATGTCGGTCACTGTAGTTCGCGGTCGCCCGGCTCGGGTGCGGCGCTTGCGCGGGCCGCGTGTCGCCGGCTTCGGGCGGTCGGGTCGGGTGCGCGGTCGGCGGGGCACCGGGGGCGGGGCTTTCGCGGGGCTCTCATCGGGTCGCCACGTACGCCCGCCATCGGGTGCCTCGCAGGCCCTCGACCAGCGGTGCGGCCCGTCCGGCCATCCGGACCAGGGGCCAGGCCAGGAGTACCCCGATCAGCAGGCCCGCCGCCGCGTCGTGCGGGTAGTGCACACCCACCCACACGCGCGAGGCCGCCATCGCGAGCGCGGCGACGGCGGCGATCGCGCCGATGCGCCGATCCACCGCCCACAGTGCGGTCGCGGCAGCCGCGGCCACGACCGCGTGGTTGCTGGGGAACGACCAGTCGTACGGACCCGGGCACGCCTCCAGGGTGAAAGCCCCGGTCAGGGTCCGGCACGGGCGGCTTTCCGTGAACACCGACTTGAGTCCGGTGTCCAGCAGGTACACCAGGGCCACGATCGCGGGCGCGGCCAGGGCCCGGGCCATCGCCGCGGGCTCGCGGCTGCGGGCGGTCCACCACACGGTCAGCATCAGCACCGCGAACAGCGCCAGGCCGTACGTCGACCAGTCGGCCACCACCCGGTTGAGGAACGGCGGCGCCTCGCGGGCGAGTTCGGTCACCCGCTCGTACAGCGGTCCGTCGACGGAGGCGCCCGAGAACGCGAGGCCGCTCATGCCCGGTCCCCCGTTCCGTCGGCCGGGTCGCCCTCGTGGGAGCGGGGCGGGTTCGGGGACGAGGCCGGGTGCGCGTGCGCGCCGACGTGGGCCGGCGCCTCGGGGATCTCGCCCCGACGCCGGCGCGCGTCGCGCCTGGCGAGCACCGGCGGTCTGTGCGGGAGCGCCATCGGGCCCGTCTCGACGAGCAGCACCCCCGCAATACCCGGCGCGTCGAACGACCCCGGCCACGAACGCGCGTCCCGGGCGTTCGAGGCCGGGTCGCCGGCAGTGGACGACATCACGCGCACCTCCCTTCCCGTCCGGTGATTCCGCGTCCGCCGCGCCTGCGGCGTTCCCACGCCGGGCGCGGCCCGGACGCCGCAGCGCGGCACGGCCCCGCGTTGTCCACCCCGAGCCTGCCGGGGCGGTCCTGAGAATCCGCTGAGTACCGCGGCCGAGCAGCTCGGGGCGGTGCCTCGCGCATGAGGGAAGGGCTGGTCCGTCGGGTGCAGCCGGCACTGCCCGCGGGGGTGCCTCGCGCGGGGGGAAGGCCGCCCGCCCCTTCCCGGAAGGGACGGAAGGCCACGAGCGCGACGTGCGTCGGACGGGCCGGGACCGATCGCGCCGCCGTGTCTCAGCGTGCCCTTGGGTTCGCGGTGGTGTGCTGGGCCGCACGGTCGGCGGTTCCGGCGGCCGGTGCGCGGGCGGCGGAGGTGTCGGGTGCGGGTACTGCTGGTGGAGGACGAGGTCAGGTTGGCGGAGACCGTGCGACTGGGGCTGGTCGACGCGGGCTTCAACGTCGAGGTGGTCCACACCGGCCCGGACGGCCTGTGGGCCGCAACCGAGAACGCCTACGACGTGATCGTGCTCGACATCATGCTGCCGGGCCTGAGCGGCTACCGGGTGTGCGAGCGGCTGCGCGAGGCGGGCGTGTGGACTCCGATCCTGATGCTGACCGCCAAGGACGGCGACTACGACCAGGCGGACGCGTTCGACCTGGGGGCGGACGACTACCTCACCAAGCCGTTCGGCTTCGTGGTCCTGATCGCACGGCTGCGCGCACTGGTGCGCCGGGGGGCGCCGGTACGGCCGGCGGTGCTGGCGGTGGGCGGCCTCACCCTGGATCCCGCACGCCGCCGCGTCGCGATCGACGGCGAGGAAACGCCTTTGACCCCACGGGAGTTCGCGCTGCTGGAGTTCCTGATGCGGCGGGCGGGCGACGCGGTCTCGAAGACGGAGATCCTGGCGAACGTGTGGGACGCACACTACGAGGGCCCGGCGAACGTGGTCGAGGTGTACGTCGGCTACCTCAGGCGCAAGCTCGCCCGCGAGGGTCGCGACGCGGGTACGGGGCCCGCAGCGCCGTCCGGGACGCCCGGCCGGCGGCCGGTGATCGAGACCGTGCGCGGGGTCGGGTACCGGCTGGTCGCTTCCGGCTGATTCGCCGTCCGAGGGCGACTCGCCACGGGCGGCGCAAACCGCCGGGCCGCGTGTCGGCAGCCCCGGAATACGGCACACGACCCGCCCACCGCCGACACGAGGGCCCGGCGACCCGGCCCGATGCTCAGGGCTCTCGACCGACCCCCGTGGTGTGGGCCAGGACCGTCGCGGCGTCGCCGCACGCCGTCAGTCGGCCGTCGGTGAGGACGTGCACGGTTCGGGTGTACGCGGCGGCCAGTTCGTGGTCGTGGGTGACCAGGGCGAGAGCCGTGCCGCGTTCGACGCACACGGTGTGCAGCAGGTCCATGACCGCGGCGGCGATGTCGGGGTCGAGGGCGCTGGTGATCTCGTCGCACAGCAGGTAGTCGGGGTCGACGGCCAGGGCCCGGGCGATCGCGACGCGCTGCCGCTGGCCCCCGGACAGCTCGGCCGGGTAGCGGTCGGTGAAGGCGGGCGGCAGGCCGACCAGTTCGAGCAGTTCGACCACGCGTGCGGTGCGGGCGGTGCGGGTGAGTCGGGTGTGCAGGGCCAGGGGGCGGGCGAGGGCGGCCCCGACGGTGCGGCTGGGGTTGAGGGTGGCGAGCGGGTTCTGCGGGACGAACTGGATGCGGCGCTGCCGGTCCCGTCCGCGGCGACGGACCGCGGGGCGCAGGGGCGCGCCGTCCAGGGTGAGTGTGCCGGCGTCCGGCACGGCGAGTCCGGCGAGCACGCGCAGCAGCGTGGTCTTGCCCGAGCCGGACGGCCCGACGATCGAGATCGCGGCGCCTGCCGGGAGCGTCAGGTCCACACCGTCCAGGGCCGGGCGGCGATCGCGGCCGGTGCCGAAGGTGACGGTGACCCGATGGGCGGCGAGCGCGTGCCGCTCGGGCCTTGCCGCGACGACGGGCCCGGCGGGCGAGCCCACGTGGGTGGGGTCGACGCGGGTGGCGGCGCTCTCGCCGGGTGGCTTGCGCCCCGCCGGGACTCGCGGTCGCCGCGGGGCTGCGGGCGGCGGCGCGGGCGGGCCCGGAGTGGCGAGAGTGATGGTGTCGTCGGCGCACGCCGCGACCAGTTCCGGGTCGTGGCAGGCCATCAGTACCGCGAGGCCGCGGGTGTCGGCGAGGCGACGCAGGAGCCGGGCGATCTCGTCGCGCAACGTGGGGTCGAGTCCGGCGGTGGGTTCGTCCAGCAGGAGGAGTCGGGGGTTGCGGGCCAGGGCGCGGGCGAGGGCGACTCGGCGCTGTTGGCCGCCGGACAGGGCGCCGGGGCGACGGTCGGGCAGACCGCCGTCCAGGGGCAGTCGGCATTCGGCGAGGACGGCCTCGACGCCCTGTCGGGTTCGGTCCCGGGCGGTCTCGGCAACAATGCGGCGAACGCTCGTGTACGGGTTGAGCGCGGAGCCGGGGTCCTGACCGACATAGGCGAGTTCGGTGCGGCGCAGCCGGCCGAGTGCGGCGCGGTCCAGCCTCAGCACGTCGTGGCCCAGGACGTGTGCGGTGCCCTCGGTGGTGGCGCCGGCCGGCAGATGACCGAGCAGGGCCTTGAGGAGTGTGGTCTTTCCGGAGCCGGACGCGCCGGTGAGCGCGGTGATGCGCCCCGCGCGCACGGTGGCGTGGGCCGGGTGCAGCAGGTGGGGGCCTTCGACCAGGCGGACGCCGAGTCCGGCGATGTCGACGACCACCGCGTCGGCGGTATCGCCGGTCGCGAGGCTCCCGCCGCCGGTGGCGGTGTCCGCGTGCGTGGGGAGCCGTGTGCCGTCGTCGGGTCCCGGGTGGGTGGGAGTGCGCGGGCTCATGCCGAGGTCACCGCCTGGGTGCGGGGGGCCGGTGCCGAAGTGGCGAGGTTGACGGTGATCGCGAGGAGGGCGACGGCGGCGCTGGGGGCCAGGACGGCCCACGGGTTGAGGAGGATACCGGGGGCGTTCTCGCGGATCATCAGCGCCCAGTCGGCTTCGGGTGGCTGCGGACCGATCTGGAGGAACGCGGCCGTGGAGATGATGTAGACGGCTTCCACGAAGCGCAGTCCGAACAGGGCCGCCACGGTGCCGCGGAGGTTGGGCAGGAGTTCGCGGACGGTGATGGAGAGGCTGGATTCGCCGCGCATCAGGGCGGCTTCGACGTACCCGGCGGCGGCGAGCGGCGCGGCTGCCGCGGCGATCACGCGGACCGCGAACGGGGTGCCCAGGACGATGGCCGCCGCGATGACGGCCCAGCGTCCGCCGTCCGGCCAGGCGAGCGCGACGAGCATGATGCCCAGGACGGAAGGCAGGAGGATGGCGACGTCGGCGGCGCGTTCGAGGACGCGACCCGCGCGTGGGCGCAGTGCCGCGAGGCAGCCGAGCAGGGCCGCGGTCGCGGTGACGGCGGCGCCGATGAGGAAGGCGCAGCCGATCAACGCGGTGCCGCCGTCCAGCAGGCGGGACCACACGTCGCGGCCGAGTTGGTCACCGCCGAGGAGGGCGCCGTCGCCCGCCTCGGCGTAGGTGGCGGTCACCGGGGCGTCGATGGGGTGCGGTGCGAGCCAGGGCCCGGCGAGGGCGACGGCGAGGAAGAGCGCGGCCGGGAGCAGGAGGAGCGCACGGTGCGGGTGCGGGTGCCGGCCCGGGCGGGCGGGGGCGGGCGTCGCGGTGTCGGTCGAGGCGGAGGCGGTGGTCATCGGCCGGCTCCCACGGTCTTGGCGCGGACGAGGTCGGCGGCGAGGAGGACGAGGGTGATCGCGGCGCCCGCGAGGGCGACACACCCGGCGATCAGGGTGGTGTCGCGCCCGGCGACCGCGCCGGCCAGGACCGTGCCGATGCCGGGGTGGTTGAAGAGGGTCTCGACGACGACGGCGCCGCCCAGGAGCATGCCCGTCGAGGTGGCGATGCCGGTGGCGATGACGGGAAGTGCGCCGGGCAGCGCGTGGCGCAGCAGGACGCGGGTGGTGGACAGGCCGTCCAGGCGGGCGGCTTCGACGTGGGCGGCGTCGGCCTGGTCGGCGAGGGCGCCGCGGACGATGCGGGTGTTCCAGCCGGTCTGCGGGACGGCGAGGGCGAGTACCGGCATGATCATCATGGTCCATTCGGCGGGCTTGCCGGACGCGTCGGCGACGGTGACCGCGGGCAGCAGGCCGGTCCACAGGGACAGGACCAGGACCAGGCCGGTGGCCAGTACGAAGTCGGGGACCGCGAACGCGGTGGTGGCGGTGTGGCCGATCATCCGGTCGGTGCGCCTGCCGGGGCGCGCGGCCGCCAGGCAGCCGAGGGCGAGGGACGCGGCGACGGTGAGGGCGAACGCCGCGCCGGCCAGGGCCAGGGTGTTGGGGAAGGGGTCGCGCAGCAGGTCGGCGACCTTCTCGCCACGCGCGGAGGTGCCCAGGTCACCGGTCGGTAGTGCGGTCATCCAGTCCGCGAAGCGCTCCCACAACGGCCGGTCCAGGCCCAGGTGTTCGCGGCGGGCGGCGATGGCGGCGGCGCCGTCGCCGCGTTCGGCCGTGGCGGTGGCCGCGTCTCCCGGGAGCATCTCGACGGCGACGAACACGACTGCCAGCAGGGCGGCCAGCACCAGGATGCGGCGCAGCAGCACGGCACCGGCGCGCAGCGCGGCCCGCCCGGCACGGCGCGCGAAGTCGTCACGGGGGCGCGGCGGTACGGGCGGGCCCGCGGCGGCCGGGTCGGTGGACCCGGCCGCCGGCGCGCCTGGGGTCAGCGCAGCCACGTGCTCTGCAGTTGCACGCGGCCGTATCCGGCCAGGGTGGGCAGGTTCCGGACCTTGGCCGCGGCGACGTCGATGCCGTCGGCCATGCCCCACAGCAGGTATCCGGAGCGCTCGTGCTGGATCTTCTGGACCTCGACGAGGGCGGCGGCGCGGCCGGCCTCGTCGGCGGCGCCGACCGCCCGGCGGTAGGCGTCGTCGAAGGCCGGGTCGGCGAACTGGGCCTCGTTCTGCCCGGCGTCGCCGACCATGAGCTTGGACCCGAGGAAGAGCACCGAGTCGTTGGTGCCCCAGTAGGTGGTGTAGAGGGTGCCCTTGAGCCAGGTGGCGTCCCAGAAGGTGCCGGACTCCTGCTTGACCACGTTGATCCTGATGCCGGCTTCGCGGGCGTGGTTGGCGAACAGCGTGGCGGACTCGGCGAGTCCGGCGATGTCCTCGGTGGTGATCAGGTCGTAGGTCTTGCCGAGGTCGAAGTTCGCCTCGGCCAGGAGTTGCCCGGCCCGGGCCAGGTCGCGCTTGCGCTGGGGCAGGTCGCGGGCGTAGCGCGGGTCGCCGGTGCCCATGACGTCGTTGGCGACGGTGCCGTAGCCGGACAGGACCTGCTTGACCATGGCGTCGCGGTCGACGACCAGGCGCAGGGCCTCGCGCACGCGGGGGTCGGCGAACGGGCCGTCCTTGGTGCGCATGACGATCGGCATGGCCATGTCGTCGGCGCGGCGCACCACCCGCAGGTCCTTGCGGGTTTCGGCGATGCGCGCGGCCACCGGGCCGACGTTGGAGGCCAGGTCGATCTGGCCGGCGAGGATCGCGTTGGACATCGCCTGCGCCGTCTCGAACATGGTGATCTCGACCGCGTCGAGCAGGACTTCGCCGCCGTACCACTTCTCGTTGCGGACCAGGCGGGCGTTGCCGTTGCGGTACCAGTCGAGTTTGAACGGGCCGGTGCCGGGGGCCTTGTCCAGCGCGTTGTCGGGGGTGTCCTTCTTGAGGATGAAGCTGCTGAGGCGGGTCAGCAGCGGCAGTTCGGCGTTGGGGTAGTCGGACACCAGGACCACCGTGCCGTCGCCGTCGGCGGTGATGTTCTCGGCCTGGATGCCGGGCAGGCGCGAGGCGCCGGACTTGGTGCCGCGCAGGCGCCGCAGCGACCAGACGACGTCGGCGGCGGTGACCGGGCTGCCGTCGTGGAAGGCGGCGCCGGGGGCGATCTTGAAGCGCCAGGTCTTCAGGTCGGGGGTGGACTCCCACGACGCGGCCAGGCGGGGCGCGGTGTTGGGCCGGCCGGCGGGGACGGTCAGCGTGTCGAACACGAGGGACAGGACCAGGTAGTCGCTCTCGTTGCTCTGCGTGCCGTGCGGGTCGCGGGTGATCGCCCCGGCCCGGCCCAGCGCGCCGACGCGAAGCGTGCCGCCCTTCTTCGGGGTGCCGCCGGTGGTCTGCGGCACCGGGGCGCCGCCGCTCTGGGACGAGCATCCGACGAGGGTTGCCGCCCCGAGTCCGCCGGCGGTCATCAGCACTTGGCGCCTGTTCACGTACACGGTGCGTCCTCGTTCTTCGGTCCGGCACAGTTGGATTAGGTGTGCCTATCCTAATTTCGACTGACAGCGCAAGACCGCAGACGGTAGCGCACCGTGTTCGCGGTCGCCCGCCCGACCGCGCTCCGACGGCGTGAACTCGACTGCTACGGTGCCCTGCCCGATCCCGAGGAGCCGCTGCGCACGATGTCCACGACCTTCTTCCGCGACGGCCGCGCCCTGGCCGTGCTCGCGGTCCCGCTGATCCTCACCCAGCTCGCCCAGGTCGCGCTGACCACCACCGACACCGTGATGATGGGCCTGCTCGGCACCGAGGAACTCGCGGCAGGCGGACTGGCGATCGTCGTGTTCAACCAGGTGCGCACCATGGGCGTGGGCTTGGTCACCTCCGTCGGCAACCAGGTCGCCGCGGCCGCCGCGCGGGCCGAGCGCGCCGCCGACGCCGCGGGCCCGACCACGCCGGGCACCGCGGACGCCGGGGCGGGCGAACCCGGGACGGCGGACGCCGCGCGCGAGGAGGTGCGCGGCGTCGTGCGCGCCGCCATGGCCGTCGCCACCGGCGCGGGCCTGATCGGCGCGGTGCTGATGCTCGGCGTCGGTCAGGCGCTTCCGTTGCTCGGCCAGGACCACGACGTCGCCCGCCGCGCGCGGCACATGCTCGCCGCCCTCGCCCCCGGTCTGTTGCCGTGCCTGTGGTTCCAGGCGGTGCGCCAGTTCACGGTCGGCATGCGCCGTCCCCAGGCGCTCCTGCGCATCACGCTCGCCTCCGTCGCCGTCAACGCGGGATTGAACTGGGCCCTCGTGCACGGCACCTGGATCCTGCCCGAGGCCGGGCTGGTCGGGATCGGCGCCGCGACGTCGGGGGTCTACTTCCTGACCTTCCTGGCCCTGTACGCCGCCGCCCGCCGCGATCGCGAACTCGCGCCGCTGCTGGCCCTGAACCCCGCCAAGGCGGACCGCGTCGCCGTGCGGCGCCTGGTCGGACTGGGCGTGCCGATCGCCGCTACCTACGGCTCCGAGGCCGGGTTCTTCTTCTTCACCGCCTTGATGGCCGGATCGTTCGGCCCCGCCGCCCTCGCCGCCCACACCGCGGTCAACCAACTGGTGTACATCGTCTTCCAGGTCGCCGTCGGCCTCTCCCACGCCGCGTCGATCAACGTCAGCCGCGAGATCACCCTCGGCGAACTCGCCCGTGCCCGCCGCCTGATGCGCACCGCGCTCGGCTGCGCGGCGTGCGTGATGGCCGCGGTCGGCGCCGTGTACCTGGCGCTCCCGCACCTGGTCCTCGCCCCGTTCCTGGACTCCTCCGCCGGCGACGCCCGCACGATCGCCACCCGGCTGCTGGTCGTCGCCGCCGTCCTGCAGTTCTTCGACTGCGCGCAGAACATCGGCGTCGGACTCCTGCGCGGCCTCGACGACACCCGAACCGGCTTCCGCGTCACGCTCGTCGGCTACTGGGCGATCGGCCTGCCCGCGTCGTGCCTGTTCGCGTTCGGGTTCGGCGGGGACACCCTCGGCCTGTGGCTCGGCCTGCTCGCCGGACTGGCCGCCACCGCCGCGTTGCTCCTGCGCGCGTTCACCGCCGCCCTCGACCGCCGGGCGGCCGGGCCGGCCGTCGCCGCGGCCACGTAGCCGACCCGGGGCGGCCGTCGTGTCCGAGCGGGCAGCCGCGGCAGGGGGTTCGGTGATCGGTACTACGGTGATCCCATGAACTCGGCCTCGGCCGCCCTGCTGCCCGTCGACGCGGCCCTCGGCTGGGTCCTGGCGCTGCTGCTCGCCGCCGCCGTCACCGTGGTCGCGGTGTGCCGCCTGTCACCCGATCAGGACGCCGGCCGGGCCAGGGAGGTGCTCTTCGCGGGCATCCGGGCCGCCCTCCAACTCGCGGCCGTCTCCGCCGCCATCGGCTGGTTGGCGCATGCGCCCGCGGGCCTTCCGGCCTTCCTGTTCGTGATGTTCGCGGTCGCCGTGCGCACCGCGGGCCGCAGAATCACCCCCGACCGCACGTGGTGGTGGACGGCCGTCCCCATCGCCGCGGGTGTGCTGCCCCTCGTCGGGCTGCTCCTGGCGACCGGCCTCGTCCCGCCCCGCGGCATCACCCTCATCCCGATCACCGGAATCCTCATCGGCGGCGCGCTCACCGCGACCGTCCTGGCCGGCCGACAGAGCCTGGCGGTGCTGCGACTGCGTCACGGCGAGGTCGAGGCCGCCCTCGCACTGGGCATGCTCGAACGGGACGCCAGAATCGAGATCGCCCGCCCGGCCGCCTCGGAGGCACTCGTCCCCGGTCTGGACCAGACCCGCACCGTGGGCCTGGTCACCCTGCCGGGCGCGTTCGTCGGCATGCTGCTCGGCGGGGCCGACCCGATCACGGCCGGCGCGGTGCAACTCTTCGTCCTCGTCGCCCTGATGGCCGTACAAGCCGTCGCCACCGCGATCACGCTGGAACTGATCGCCCGGGCCCGCATCACCGCCCCCGCCGCCCCGGATGCCAAGCCCCCGTCCCGCCGCCCATGGCACCGACGGCACAGTCCCCCACCACCGCACGCCGCCGGCAACCACTGACTTCGGCCCCGCCCCCTGCACGACCGGCCCATGGGATCCGGGACGCCCGAACTCGTCTCCCGTCGGATCAGCCCCGCAGACTCGGCCCCGACACCCGCCTCAGGACCGGGTTGCGGGGCTTCCGGCGGGGGTGGTGGCGCCGGTGACGATGGCCTGGAGTGCCGCGACGTGGCCGTCGAAGGCGTCCCGGCCGGCGGTGGTCAGGCGGGCGCGTACCTTGCGGCGGCCGCCGCTCGGGCGGCGCTCCGTGGCCACGTACCCGGCTTCCTCCAGAGTGGCGAGTTGCTTGGACAGCGCCGATTCCGACAACCCCAACTGCTCCTTGAGAAAGGCGAACTCCGCCCAGTCGGCCGCCGCCAGGGTCGCCACCAGCGTCAGCCGGGTGCTGGGGTGGATCAGCTCGTCGAACCGTGCCTTCGTCATGCCCGCGCCCAACGGCGCAGGACGCGCAGGATGTCCGGTCCGCCGAAGCCGATGACGGCCGCGACCAGTACCGCCGCCCAGATACTGGCGTGCTCGGCGCCGTCGGCGTGCAGCGCGAGGGCGGCCAGGACGGTGACGCCGACGAGCCCGACCAACATGCCGACCACGACCACGGGGGTGCGACGCCCGGCGACGGCCGCGCTGACCCGCAGTCCGTCCGTGCGCCGGCGGCCGGCCAGCAGACGGGACGCGAGCGTCCCGTGCCCGGCGCCGAAAACCGCGGCCGCGGTCCCGCCCAGCCACGGCGACACGCTGCCGAGCACACCCAACCCGAGCCAGCCGGCCGCCATCACCCACCAGTAGCCGCGCGGCAGACCGACCTGGTCGGCCACCTGGCGCCGGGCACGGTCGACGGCATCCAGCGCGGCACGGGCCTGCTCCGGAGCGGTGTTCGTCATGACGGAACCTCACTTTCCCATCGGGAAAGTAAGAGTCCTACTTTCCCGATGGGAAAGTCAAGGGGCCCGCGCGACGGCGCTTCGACCGAGTCGATCGCGGCGGCGCGGCCTCGGCCCCGTCGGCCCCGGGCTAGGCCATGGTCGTCCGGCGGATCGCCTTGCCCGCGAGGACGTTCGTGCGGTGGCCGTCCTCGATGACGAATCGGCCGTCGATCAGGACGTGTGGGATGCCGACGGGCAGGGTGCGCGGGTTTTCGAACGTCGAGCCGGCCGCGACCGTGTCCGGGTCGAAGAGGACCAGGTCGGCGCGGTATCCCTCGCGGACCAAACCCCGGTCGGACAGGCGCAGTCGGGCCGCCGGGCGCGAAGTCAGGTGCGCCACGCACTCTTCCAGGCTCAGGATCCCCAACTCCCGGACGTAGCGGCCGAGGTACTGCGGGAAGGTGCCGTACGCGCGCGGGTGTGGCTTGTCTCCTTGCAGGATTCCGTCGCTGCCGCCGGTGTGGATCCGGTGGCGCATGATCTGCCGGACGTTCTCCTCGTGGCCGACGTGTTGGAGGATCGTCGAGCCGAGTCGGTCGTCGACGAGCAGGCGTCGGGCGGTGACCCACGGCTCCTCGCCGCGCTCGATCGCGCTGCGGGCGACCGTCTTGCCCACGTAGTCCGCAAGGCCCGGTTCGGAGATGCCGGACATCTCGATCGTGTCCCACTCGATGGGGACACCGTGGCAACCGTCCGAGCCGATCTCCTCCAGGTGGTGGCGGATCTTCGCGGCGGTGGCGTCGTCCCGGAGGCGGGCCAGGGTCGACTCGGGACCGCCTTCGCTCGCCCAACTCGGCAGCACGGCAACGAGCGTCGTACAGCCGGGGGTGTAGGGATACGTGTCGAGCGAGATGTCGCAGCCGTCGTCCAGGGCGGAGTCGAGCAGGGCCAGGAGATCGGGGGCCCTGCCCTTGTTCACGCCGAAGTTCATGGTGGCGTGGGCGAGGTGGAGCGCGCAGCCGGCCGCCTTGGTGAGGTGCACCATCTCCTCGTACGCCTGCAACGCCCCGGCTCCGTACGAGCGGTGGTGCGGGCAGTAGTAGCCGTCGTATCGGGCGACGACGCGGCACAGTTCGGTGAGTTCGGCGTCGTCCGCGTACATGCCGGGCGTGTAGGTGAGTCCGGACGACATGCCGACCGCGCCCTGTTCCATGCCCTCGGCGACGAGCCGTTTCATCCGGGCGAGTTCGGTGTCGGTCGCGGGGCGGTCGTCCCAACCCATGGCGTACATGCGGAGTGTGCCCTGCGGGATGAGGTATGCCGCGTTGACCGCGATGCCCTGTCCGCCGAAGTTCCGGTCGAGGCGGTCGAGGTAGCCGCCGACGGTGCGCCAGTCGAAGTCGATGTCGGAGCCGTCGCCGTTCCAGCCGGTGATCGACCTGCGCACCTCGGCGAGCGTGCGGTCGTCGACGGGGGCGTACGACAGCCCGTCCTGGCCCAGGACTTCGAGCGTCACGCCCTGGGCGGCCTTGGCGCGGTGATCGGGGTCGCGCAGCAAGGCGAGGTCGCTGTGCGCGTGCATGTCGATGAAGCCGGGCGAGAGCGCGAGGCCGCCCGCGTCCAGGGTGCGCCGACCGGAGAGCCGGGGGCCGCCCGCCCGCCGAATCTCGCTGATCCGGCCGCCGTCCAGACCCACATCGGCCCGGTAGGACGCACCACCGGCGCCGTCGACGACGCGTGCATCGCGAATGACGAGGTCCATGCGACGGCTCCTAGAACAGGGTGCGGATGTAGTCGGTCACGGTGCCGTCGGCTGCCACCAACGGGATCAACTGCCATTTGTCGAAGGACGTGCAGGGGTGCGACAGGCCCATGCCGAGCCAGTCGCCGACCTCCAACTCGGCGCCCGCGTCGGTGGTGACCCAGCCGTGCTGGTCGGAGAGGCCGGAGACGGTGATGCCGGTGGCGGGGCGCACCGAGCCGTCGCGCGCGGAACGCACGACGTGTGCCTCGGGCAGGTCGAGGTCGTATGCGGCGTCGCGCTTGCCGGCGTTGACGAACGCCTGCGTGGGGGACGGACGGGAGACGACCTGGGCCCACAGGCGGAAGGCCGGCTGGAGGGCGCCTTCGTCGGGGACCCGGTTGAACGGCGTGAGGTGCCGGTAGTGGCCGTCGTCGTGCGAGACATACGCTCCGGAGCGCAGCAGTTTCAGGACCGGGCGGGACAGCTCGGGAAGCTCGGCGAAGACGTCGGCCACCGCGTCGAACCAGGCGCTTCCACCCGCGCTGACCACGATCTCGTCGAGCTGCTCGAAGCAGCCCTGCCTGTCGAAGTCGGCGGCCAGGGACGTCAGTCGGCGCAGCCAGGTGCGCACCCGGTCGCCGTCGGCCTGCGGCACCTCGCCCTCGTAGCCGGCGACGCCCACCAGGCGCAGCACCGGGGAGGCGGCGACCGCGTCGGCGATCTCGGCGCACTCGCTCTCGGTGCGGGCTCCGGTGCGGGCGCCCTCGCCGGCCGCGAGTTCGACGACCACGTCGAGCGGGCGACGGGCCTCGGCGGCACGCAGGGCGGCGTCCATCAATTCGACGCCGCGCACGGAGTCGACGTAGCAGAGGAAGCGGAAGTCCGGGTCGGCGTCGAGTTCCCCGGCCAACCAGCGCAGCGCCGGCGCGTCCACCACCTCGTTGGCGAGGAAGATGCGCGAGACGCCGAACGCGCGGGCCACGCGCGCCTGGTGCGGGACGGCCACGGTGATGCCCCACGCGCCGTGTTCGAGTTGGCGGGCGAACAACCGCGGGGCCATCGACGTCTTGCCGTGCGGGGCGAAGGCCAGGCCGTGCCGCTGCGCGTACGTCTCCATCAGGGCCAGGTTGTGCTCGACGGATTCGGCGGACAGGGCCAGGACCGGTGTGGTGAAGCCGCCGGTGAAGAGGTTGCGGCGCTCGGCGGCCAGCTCGCCGACGGTCAGGCCCTCGGCGTCCGGTGGCAGGGCCTTGAAGCGGTGGTCGACACGCTCGTCCGCGAGCCCGGCGAGCCGGCCGACCGCGTTGTCGGCAGCCATGGGAGCCTCCTGACATCATCGTTGCATCCTGCGCAACGCCCATTGCGTATATCGCTCGGCGTTGTCTAACATCCGAGCCAACGCCGGGTCAATGGTCGGCGTCACGCGGCCGTCGGCGAGACGGCGGCGAGACGGCGGCGACCGCTCGACGATCGAGGCATCCTCGATGTCCTCGATGGTCTTTGCGGACTCGATGTCCTTGCTGCTCTTGCTGTCCTTGCCGTTCTTTACATCCTTTATGTCCCGATGCTCTTGACGAGCATGACGAACCGATGAACCGGGAGTTCGAGCAATCGTGAGCGTGACCGCACCGGGAACCGTCGACGTCGTCTGCCTTGGCGAGTCCATGGTCACGTTCCTGCCCTCACGCCCCGGCCGCCTCGCCGATGTTCCGTCCTTCGAGCGCGGCATAGGCGGCGCCGAGTCCAATGTGGCGTGCGCGCTGGCCGCGGCCGGGCACCGCACGCGCTGGCTCAGCCGGGTCGGCTCCGACGGATTCGGCGACCACCTCGTCGCGGCGATCGCGGCGTACGGGGTCGACACGTCGGCCGTCCAGCGCGACCCGCTCCGGCCGACCGGCATCTACTTCCGTACGGCGGGCGAGCGGGCCACCGGGGACGGCGACCGGGCCACGCCGGACACCGCGGCGACGGCCGCGGTCGTACCCGCCGCCGTCGCGGTCGTCACCGCGGCCGAACCCATCGCGGACCCGATCGCCGAACCCGTCGCCGAAGTCCTCTACTACCGCGCCGGCTCCGCGGCCTCCGCCATGTCCCCCCGCCTCATCCCCGACCGCGACCTGTGGTCGGGACGCGTCCTGCACGTCTCGGGCATCACCGCCGCCCTCTCCGACGACTGCCTCGCGCTCCTGGCCGAGGCGACCCGCCGCCGGCCCGGTCGGCCGCTCGTCTCCTTCGACGTCAACTACCGCGTGAACCTCTGGGACGAGCGCGGGAGCGTGGCCGCCGGACCCGCCGTCCTGCTCGATCTGGCCCGCGGCGCCGACCTGGTATTCGTCGGGGAGGACGAGGCCGAGGCCGCGTGGAACATTCGCGGCGCGCACGCGATTCGGGCCGCGCTCCCCGAGCCGGGCGTGGTCGTCGTCAAGCAGGGCGGCGCGGGCGCCACCGTGTTCACCGACGACGGACCGTCGGTCTTCGTACCGGCCCTCACCGTCGACATCGCCGCCCCGGTCGGTGCGGGCGACGCCTTCGCGGCCGGGTTCCTCTCCGCGACCCTGCGGGGCCTTCCGGTACGCCGGCGCATCCGCCACGGCCACCTCATGGCCGCCGCCGCACTCACCGTCGCGGGCGACCTCGCCGTCCCGCCGCCGCGCGCCGTGGCCGACCGCTTGGCCGACCTCGACGACGGGGCCTGGGGCAGACTGCGTCTCGGCCCCGGCTGGACCCAGGCCCACGCCACCGCCACCGGGGCGGACCAGGAGGTATGCACCCCATGAGCCAGACCGTCGACCGAGCCCTGAGCATCCTGCCGCTGCTGGCCCAGGGGCCCGCCGACCTCGGACAGGTCGCCGAGCGCCTCGGCGTCCACAAGTCCACCGCGCTGCGCCTGCTCCGCACCCTGCACGAGCACGGCCTCGTCTATCGCCAGCAGGACCAGCGCTACCGCCTCGGCGCGCGCCTGTTCGCACTCGCCCAGGAGGCCGTCGAGAACCTCGACGTCCGCGAGATCGCGCATCCGCACCTGGTCACACTCAACGAGCAGTGCGGGCACACCGTGCACCTCGCGGTGTACGAGGAGCACGAGGTCCTCTACATCGACAAGGTCGAGAGCCGCTACCCGGTACGGATGTACTCGCGGGTCGGCAAACCGGTCGCGATCACCGTCGCCGCCGTCGCCAAGCTGCTCCTCGGCGACCTGCCCGAGCCCGAACGGCGCGCCGTCGCCGAGAAGCTCGAATACCCCATGTACACGTCCCGTTCGATACCGAACGCCGCCGCGTTCCTCCGGGAACTGGCGACCGTCCGCGAACAGGGCTGGGCCACCGACCTCGGTGGCCACGAAGAGTCCATCAACTGCATCGCGGCCCCTGTTCGCGGTGCGGACGGACTGGTCGTCGCCGCCATGTCGGTCTCCGCGCCGAATGTCGTCGTCACCGCCGAGGAACTCCTGGCCCTGCTCCCGCTGGTACGCCGCACCGCCGACGCCATCACGCGGGAGTACTCGGGTGCCGCCCATCCCCCACGATGACCGCCCGGTCACCGCACGACCATCGTGTGATCGCGGCCGGACCGCGGTGCGACCGCAGTACGGCCGCCACACGACCACCACGCGATCGCAGCGCGATCACCACCACCACCGAGAAGGCACGCCGATGACCGACAAGCTCGAAAAGATCGCGATCACCCCCGCCACCCACACCGCGCCGCCCGCCAAGTTCTCCCACGGTGTGCGCAAGGGCAACATCCTCCAGGTCGCCGGCCAGGTCGGCTTCCTCCCGGCCGTCGAAGGCCAGGCACCCACCCCCGCCGGCCCGACCCTGCGCGAGCAGACCCTCCAGACCTTCGCCAACGTCAAGGCGATCCTGGAGGAGGGCGGCGCGAGCTGGGACGACGTGATGATGATGCGCGTCTACCTGACCGACACCGGCCACTTCGCCGAAATGAACGCGATCTACAACGCGTACTTCGAGAAGCAGGGCCTGACCGCCCCCGCCTCCGCCCGTACCACCGTGTACGTCGGCCTTCCCGCGGGTCTGCTCATCGAGATCGACGCGCTGGCCGTTCTCGGCTGAGACCCCTTGCCCCGTATCCTCCCGTTCGTCCCCCAAGGCACGGCGCTCTGCTCCCCCATGGCGCCGTGCCGCGGTCCCCCCTTGCCCCAACGCGTCCGGAAACCATGAGGTTCACTCCGTGCTGCTCACGCTGCCGGCTTCGACGCCGCCCCCGAAGACCCCACCGCACACCGGCGGTCTGCTCCTCCTGTTCGACGGCACGGCCGCCCTGCTGACCGTCGCGACGCTCGGCATCGCCCTCCTGCTCTATCTGATCATCAAGATCAGGCTCCAGCCCTTCGTCGCGCTGCTCGCGGTCTCCATAGCCGTCGGCCTCGGCGCGGGCCTGTCCGTCACCGAGCTCTTCGGTACCGTCCAGAAGTCCGCCGCCGTCTCGGTCATCGAGTCGGGCATGGGCGGCATTCTCGGCCATGTGGCGATCATCATCGGGCTGGGCACGATGCTCGGCGCGATCCTGGAGGTGTCCGGCGGCGCCGAGGTGCTCAGCACGCGCCTGCTGAACCTCTTCGGCGAGAAGCGCGCGCCGCTCGCGATGGGTCTGACCGGCCTCATCTTCGGTATCCCGGTCTTCTTCGACGTCGGCATCTTCGTGCTGGCGCCGATCGTCTACGCCGCCGCCAAGCGCTCCGGCAAGTCGATCCTGTTGTACGCGATGCCCCTGCTGGCCGGTCTGTCGATGACCCACGCGTTCCTGCCGCCGCACCCCGGCCCCGTGGCCGCCGCGGGTCTGTTCGACGTCTCGCTCGGCTGGGTCATCCTGATGGGCGTCGTCGTGGGCATCCCCGCCGTGCTGGCTGCGTGGGCGTACGCCGCGTGGATCGGCAAGCGCATCTTCGTCGACGTCCCGCACGACATGGTCGAGGCCGCCGCGGAGGCGAAGGCCGCGGTCGCCGCCGAGCAGGCCGCCTCGGGCATCAAGCCGCCCGAGAAGCCCGTCGCCCTCGGTACGGTCCTCGCCATCATCGGCACGCCGCTCATCCTGATCCTGGGTGCGACGTTCTCCTCGATCGCCTTCGACCCGTCGACCGGGCGTTCGGTCATCGAGTTCTTCGGCAACCCCTTCGTCGCCCTGACGATCGCGCTGTTCCTCGCGTACTACCTGCTGGGCATCCGCCGGGGCTGGTCCCGCAAGTCCCTCGAAACGGTGTCGACCGCTTCGCTCAAGCCGGTCGGCAACATCCTGCTGGTCGTGGGCGCGGGCGGGGTCTTCGGCGCGGTCCTCAAGGCGTCCGGTATCGCCAACGCGCTCGCGACGACCTTCGACAACGTCGGCCTCCCGGTCATCGTCCTCGCGTGGCTGATCTCGGTCGTGCTGCGCGTCGCCCAGGGTTCGGCGACCGTCGCCATCGTCGCCACCTCGGGCATCGTGGTGCCGCTGGTCGAGGGTCAGGACATGTCGCAGGCCCACCTCGCCCTGATCATCATGGCGATCTCGGCAGGCTCGATCTTCGCCTCGCACGTCAACGACGGCGGGTTCTGGATGGTCGCCAAGTACTTCGGCATCTCGGAGCGCGACACCCTCAAGTCGTGGACGGTCCTGGAAACCGTCCTGTCGATCGCGGGCTTCGCGGTCGCGGCGCTGCTGAGCCTGGTGATCTGACCGAGCCCGGTGATCCGGCGAACCCGTCCGGTGAACCGCGCCCGCGTACCTCACTCGCCCAGTCCCGCGGAAGGCGCCCGCACCTCCCCCGTGGCGTTCCAGCCGCGGTCCCAGGGGCCCGGATGGGTCGGCCACGAGCGTCGGCGTCGGCCCTTCCGGTAGCCCGCCGTCGCGTCGGCCGCTCGTCGGGCCCGGCATCGCGTTCGCGATCGGCCTAGACTGCGCCGGCTCCCGCTGTCGCCGAAGGAGCGGGGCGCAGCGGCCAATCGGCGCAGGTTACGACCTCGAATCCCCGGCTGGGGAAGACCGCGTCCATGAAGAATTCGTGGATGGCCGCGTCACCGTCGGCGCAGCCGTCGCGCAGGACGGTCACCCGGTAGTCACGGTCCGCCGCGTCGTAGCACGTCGCGGCCACCATCGCGCCGGTTGCGACTCCGGCGATCGCGAGGGTGTCGACGCCGCCCGCGCGGAGCACGAGGTCGAGATCGGTGCCGGCGAACGCACTGGCCCGGCGTTTCACCACGACGACGTCCTCGGCCGCGACCGGCAGCGCGATCCCGGTTCCGGCCGAGCCCTCGTGGAAGGTGTCCCCGGCTTCGTGGAACGTCCTGAGGAGGGCGTTGCCCGGCGGCAGGTCGCGCCCGTTGGCCCGAAGGGCGAAGTGCACGAACACCACCAGGACACCGGCCGCGCGGGCACGTGGCAGCAGTTCGGTGAGCGGTGGCACGACCCGCTTGGCGAACGGGTAGCCGCTCGTGATGCCCTGCTGGATGTCGCCGATGATCAGTGCCGTGGTCACGACAGGCTCCCGTCCGGTCCACCGGTCCAGCCCCCGTGCTCGGCCGGACAGCCTTTTCGGCGGCCGTGGTGACAACGATGGCCGACCGTGCGTAGGCGAAACTACCAGTCGCCGACCGCGAGTCGGTCGGCGGAGCGGCTGCGCGGGGCGGTCCGGGAGACCCTCGCCCGGTCGACCGGCGGTGCACGATGTGCACTGTCCCGACGGGTGGGTGTGTGCGTGTGACGACGGGCGCGGGTGGTACCGAGGAGGAGCGCCGAACGGCTCGGTGATTGTTTTGCGCAGGTGCGGGCGATCTTCACTCCACGGTCGCGGAAAATACATGCGCATTGCCGATATCCGCAATTCGCAAATGGTCGGTGATCACCGCCTCGCGGCTTTACCACATCGAAGGACGGGTTCTGTTGACGGCGAGCGCCCCGCGTGCGTACGGTCCCAGAGGCTGAGCCATATGCCGAGCAGCAAAAATGTCGTTGATCGACTTCCTTGATCGATATCTCGGCGATCTCGGCAGGTCGATGGGAACGGGGGCATCCATGGAGGTTCGAATTCTCGGGCCGGTCCAGATATACGCCGACGGCGGCGCCGTCCGGATCGGTTCGTGCAAGCAGCGCATCCTGCTCGCCTTACTGGCCTGTCATCGCGGCAGCCCGGTTTCGGTCGATCGACTGGTGGAGGCGCTGTGGGACGAAGGGCCGCCGCGCAGCGCCGCCAAGAACATCCAGGTCTACATCTGGCACCTGCGGAAGCTGCTGACCCGGCTGGGGGCGCCGGGGCGGCTGTTGCGCGAACCGTCCGGCTACCTGATCGCGTTGCAGGGCGGCGAGTTGGACCTCGACCGGTTCGAGGAGCAGGTGCGCACCGCCCGATCGGTGCGCGCCTGCGGCGACACCAGGCAGGCGGCGGATCTTTTCCGGGCCGCACTAATACATTGGCGCGGTCCCGCCCTGGCGGATCTGCTCTCGATGCCCGCCATATATGCCGAATCAGTTCACCTGGAAGAGATTCGGCTGGCCATCATTCAGGAGTGGCTGGAGTTGGAGACTACCGCAGGAAACTACTCGACGGTAATAAATGCCTGCACGGAAGCTATTCGGAATCATCCGTTCCATGAATATCTGAGGGTGTATCAGATTCAGGCTTTGCACCTTTCCGGACGGCAGGGGGAAGCGTTGGCGGCCTACGATTCGATTCGGGTCCTGTTGGCCAAGGAGATGGGTCTGGAGCCCTCGCAGATGTTGCGCCGACTGCAGGAGCGAATTCTCGCCGGCGAGTTGGTGACCGTCTTCGCCGGCGTAACGGGGAACAGCAGACCCCTCTGGGAAGTCCCGACGAAACGATGTCGGCCTGCTATTCGCTCTGCTCGGCCGTAAGCGGATCGGCCCGCAGCACGCAGGCCGCCGGGAACGCCTGGGACAGCAGCACCAACAGCGCGCCGGCCACCAGGACGCCCGACAGCACCGGCAGCGGAGTCGACGGCCACGGGTCCCCCGTGGCCCCGTCGCTGAACCCGGCCAACGGCACGGCGGCGACTCCCGCCCCCAGCACGCCGGCCGACACCGACACCGCGACCCATTCCAGGCCCACCATCCGCAACAACTGTCCGCGTGTGGCGCCGAGCAGAAGCAGCAGCGCCAGTTCGCGGCCCCGCCCGGCGGCCCTGGTGAACGACGCGGTGACGGTGCCGGCGGCGGCGAACGCGATCAGCGAGCCCAGGAGCAGGTAGCGGCCCCTGGTGTCGAACGCGGCCACCACGTGCGCCCGTTCGGCCGCCCGGTCCCGATCGAGCGCGCGCACCGTCGGGAACTCGTGCGCCAGTTCGTCCAGTGCGGCTCGCGCGCCGGCGCCGGCCGGGCCCGGCGCGGTAGCCACCAGCACCTCCTCGTCCAG
The DNA here is from genome assembly GCF_044333915.1 of Embleya sp. NPDC020886. Lineage (NCBI taxonomy): Bacteria > Bacillati > Actinomycetota > Actinomycetes > Kitasatosporales > Streptomycetaceae > Embleya > Embleya sp. NPDC020886. Next base: position 519,359 of record NZ_JBIRRX010000005.1, read on the forward strand.
CGCGTCGTCCACGTGCCGCGCCACCGACTCCCGGGGCAGCAGCAGGTCGGCGAAGCCCAGCGACCGCTCATACACCGCGACCACCCGCAACATCGCCGGCGACCCGTCGCCGAAGGTCACCTCCACCCGGTCGCCGACCCGCCAGCCGTACGCGTTCGCCTTGTCCCGGGAAACCGCGACCGCGTCCCCGACCAACTCCGCCGGCGACCCCTCGCGCACGCCGGGATCCAACGTCGCGGCCGACCCGCCCGGGTCGAGCCCGCGCGCCGGGACCCGGTCCAGCAGATCGCCCACCCCACTGCCGTGCCGCACCACCACGTCGGTGCCCACCATGGGCGTGACGGCGACGACCCCGGGCAGCGTCCGAGCCCGCCGCGCCACCTCGAACGGCAGCCCGCGTGCACCCTCCGCCACCAACACCCGATCGGCGACCAGCCGGGCCCGGGTCTGCCGGGCGCCCTCGTCCTCCAGCGTCACCCCGCTCAGCACGACCGTGCCGGTCAACGCGATGATCACGGCCGGCGGCACCACCATCGAGGACAGCGCCCGGGTGTCGGCGGACAACGACGCGCGCGCCAGCCGACCCGCCGATCCGCCCAACCGCGCGGCGCACGCGCCGATCGGACGCACCATCACCCGCATCAGCAACGGGCCGACCAGGGCGGCGGCGGCCAGCAACACCGCGACCTGGGCGAACAGTTCCGGCACCGAAGGCTCGGTCCCCGACCGTACCGAGCGCGCCACCAGCACCCCGCCCGCCGCCGCGACCGGCACGCCCGCCACGATCCGCAGGATCGATCCGCGCGGACGCCGCAGCGCGGCCTCGCGCAGCGCCTCGGCGGGCCTGATCCGCGCGGCACGAAACGCGGCGAACAGCGCGGCGAGCTGGGTTCCGAGCAGGCCCAGGAGCAGTGCGGCAAGGACCGGCAGCGGACCCCGGGTCACCTCCAGGCGGTCGGGCAACACGCCCGCGCGGCGGAAGAGTTCGGCCACCCGACCGCAGCTCGCCAGGCCGATGGTCGCGCCGAGCGCCACCCCGACCGCGGTCAGGATCAGCGCCTCGCCCGCGATCATTCGGCGGATCTGCCCGGCCGTCGCGCCGACCGCCCGCAGCAGCGCGATCTCGCGCCGCCGCCGGGCGACCGAAACGAGCAGCGGACCGGTGATCACGAAAATCGCGAACACCGCCGCCGCGGACCCGAAGGACGCCGAGACCGCGAGCGCGAAGTCTCGTCCCTCGACCGCGTCGTGATCCTCCGCCGCCCCGATCGCCGAACCGCGCAACACCCGGAGATCGGCGGTGTCCACCCGAATGTCCGGCGCGTGCAGCGCATCCGTCACCCGACCGGCCAACTCGGCCGTCGAAACCCCCGGGGCCGCCAGCACACCGATCGTGAACAGGTCGCCGTCAGGCGCGAGTTCGGCCGCTTCCTCGGCGGCCAGGAACACCGACGCCTCGCGCGGCAGGCCGGCCGCGTCGGGTCGGCCGGCCAGCCCCACCACGAGGTGCGGGCGAGAGCCGGCGGCGGTCAGCACGTCGACCCGGTCGCCGACGCGAACACTCGCTCGGGCGGCCAGCGTTCGCTCGACCACCAGTTCGCCCGAGGCGTGCGGAGGTTGTCCGGCGGTCAGCTCGAACGGGGTCAACGGCGCGGTGGACCAGGCGTGTCCCCGGGCCGGAGTGTCGTCCGGACCGACCATCGGCCGCCCCGCCCGGTCGGTGAGCTGGGCGTAGACCGGCCGGTCGGCGATCACCGCGCGCGCCCCGGGCACCGCGCGCACCCGGTCGAACACCCGGGCGGGGATTCGGCGTTCCTCGCCGAGGACGACCTGGGCCTGCCGTCCGCCGGGTTCGTGCAGCCGGGCCCAGGGATCACCGTCGACCACCACGTCGGTGCCGGCCAGTCGGGCCGGGGCGGGCTCCCAGCGCAGCGCGGACTCGAACAGCACGCCCCACACCGTGGTCAGCACGGCGCACAGGATCACCCCGGTCAACGCGCCGAGGGATCCGGAGATCCGGCCGCGCATGGTCCGGCGGGCAATCCTCAGCATGGGGCGGTCGGTTCCGGGTCCGTCGGGTCCACGCCGGTCGCCGCCGGATCCCTCGACGCGACGGCGGCCGGCGCCGGGTCGGCCGGATCGAGGTGGTGCGCCAGGAAGGCCAGCGTGTCGGCGTCGAGGGCGACCATCCGACTCACCGCTCGGTTGCCGTGACCGGCGCCGTGTTCGCGGCGCAGCAGGATCGGCCGGGTGGACGTGGTGGCGTGTTGCAGCGCCGCGCACATCTTGCGGGCGTGGGCCGGATCCACCCGGGTGTCCCCCTCGAAGACGGCGAACAGCGCGGCCGGGTAGGCGGTGCCCGTTCGCACCCGATGATACGGGGAGTAGTCGAGCAACCACGCCGCCTCGTTCGGATCGGCACTGCTGCCGTATTCCGCGCGCCACAGCCGGCCCAGGCCGAACCGCTCGTAGCGGACCATGTCGAGGACCGGCCCCAGGCACACGATCGCCCGGAACAGGTCCGGGCGTTGGGTCAGCGCGGCGCCGACGAGCAGGCCGCCGTTCGAACCGCCGACCGCGCCGAGCCGGCTCCGGGTGGTCCAGCCGTGCTCGATCAGCCACTCGGCGGCGGCGTGGAAGTCGTCGAAGCTGTTCTGCTTGTGTTCGCGCATGCCGGCGCGGTGCCAGGCCGCGCCGCGTTCGCCGCCGCCGCGCACGGCGGCGATGGCGTAGACGCCGCCGGCCTCGACCCAGGCGAGCACGTCGGGTCGGTAGGTCGGGGCGAGGCTGACGCCGAAGCCGCCGTAGCCGGTGAGCAGGGTCGGGCGGGGGGTGGTGCGGCGGGCCGGGGCGCGGGTGGGCGGGGTGATCAGGAACATGCCGACGTCGGTCCCGTCCGGGCTGCGGTAGTGAACTCGGCGCACCGGGGCGCGGGGCCGGGTGGGCGCGGTGGGGTCGACGGGCGATCCGGTGCGGACGTCGTGGCGCAGCGCGGTGGGCGGGGTGAGCAGGTCGGTGTAGCCGACCCAGGTCTCGTGGCCGCCGGGGCGGACGGACAGGCCGGTGATGGTGCCCGCGCCGGGCAGGGCCACCTCGCGGACGTGTGCACCGGAGTCGGCGCGGTGCAGCGCGAGTTCGCCGACGGCCTGCCGGGTACGCAGCACCAGCAGGTGGCCCCGGTCGAGCACGGCGAAGCCGGTCAGTATCGCCTCCGGGTCCTCCGCGATCAACTCGGCGCGGGTGCGCAGCGGATCGGCCGGATCGGCGATGCACAACCGGCGGCGCGGCGCGTCCAGGTCGGTGAGCAGGTACAGCCGCCCGTCCGGACCCATCTCGGCTCGCGTCCGGGCCACGCCCGGCGGCAACACCGGTCGCAGCGACGGGCGTTCGGGCGGAGCCTGGGCCAGGTCGGCGAGCATCGGTCGGTCCGGGCGGCCGGGTCCGTCGGCGAGCACGACGATCAGCCTGCGACCGGTGGCGTCCAGACGTACGTCGTACACCCGCTGCGACGCGTCGCCGACGATGGGCCGGTCCCGGCCGGGCGGGTCGCCGAGTCGGTGCAGCCACAGTCCGCGCTCGGCGCCGCGCGTGTGGTAGAAGCCGCGCGCGCCCGGGAGCCAGGCGATCGGTGAGCGCCGGCAGCCCTCGATCCGGTCGTCGAGGAAGGTCCCGCCGGCGGTGTCCAGGACCCGCAACGCGCACTGCTCGGTGCCGTCGACGGACAACTGGCAGGCGACCAAAGTGCCGTCGCGCGAGGGCTGCCAGGCGTCCAGGGTGGTCCGCCCGGACGGGTCGAGCACCGCCGGGTCGAACAGTACCCGCTCCGGCTCGCCGGGCGCCGCCGTACACAACACCTCGTGCTCGGCGCCCGCGAAGTGCCGCATCCGGAAGAGCCGTTGCCCGTACCAGACCGGCACCATCACGGACTCGGCCGCGTACAGCTCGGCCAGCCGACGGGCGAACGGATCGCCCCATCGCCGGCGCTGCGTGACGAACAGCCGATCCTGCGCCGCCGCCCAATCCCGGGTCCCCGGTTCGGCGTTGTCCTCCAGCGCCCGATACGGATCGGGTACCCGACGCCCGAACACGTCGTCGACCGTGTCCCCCCGCGCCGCCGCAGGATAGGCGGGTCGCCCGGCAGCCGCCCGGGTCACGCGGTCCGCCGACCCCGCCGGAGGGGGTGGGTGTGCGGGGGTCGTCGTCACAGGAGCGACGCCGTGAAGCGCAGGATCGTGGGCAGGTCGGCCATCGCGCCCGCGCCCGTCCGCCCGGTGGAGATCGAGTGGCCCTCGGCGGTCGGGACCACGTAGTGGCCTTCCTCGGCCAGGAGTTCGAGGTTGCGTTTGACGGATGGGCGGGTCACCGCCGCTTCCGGCAGCGACGGGGCGACGACCACCGGGCAGGTGCTGCCGTTCACGATGCTCAGGGCCAGGTTGTCGGGGATGCCCAGGGCGCACTTGGCGACGAAGTTGGTGGTGGCGGGGGCGACCAGGATCAGGTCGGCCCAGGCGGCGAGTTCCTGGTGCGGCGTGGTGCCGGTGGTCATCGACCATTCGGGCCCCGCGACGGGTGTACCGGCTCCCGCCGCGAGCGCCTCGCGGGAGACCAGCCGGGCCGCCGAGTGGGTCAGGCACGGTTGGATGGACCACCCGTACCAGGCGCGCAACAGCCCGGCCCACCCCGGCAGGTCGGCCACCGAGAAGGCGCCGGTGCCGATCAGCAGCAGACGCCCGCGCGGCAGTGGGATGTGGCGCGGTATCCCCGCCGGCGGGTCGACCGGCGACATCACACGATCCCCTTCCGGAACTTGGGCGTCACCCACAGCGCGACGACCACGATCAGCGTCCCGGTGACGCCGAACCCGACCGGCACGGGGGTGTCCCCCAGGTTGCCCGCCATCGCGTGCCGCGCGCCCTCGACCCCGTAGTACAGCGGGTCCGCGCGCGCGATCGCGTGCAGCCAGCCGGGGGCCAGCGAGATCGGCAACAGCAGTCCGCTGACCAGGGCCAACGGCATGGTGAGCACGTTGACCGCACCGGCCAGGGTGCTCTCCTCGCGCAGCACCAGGGCCAGCCCGTAGGAGGTGGCCGCGCCGAGCATGCCGACCAGGAGCACCAGGCCCAGGGTGAGTACGGTCCCCGCCGGATCGGCCCGCATCCCCATCGCCGCGCCGACCGCCAGCAGCAGCACGGCCTGGGCGAACAACAGCGTGACATCGCGCAGGATCGCCCCGGTGAGGAGCGCGAATCGACTGACCGGTGTGGCGGCGAGCCGTTCCAGCATTCCGCAGCGCAGATTGGCCAGCAGCCCCAGTCCCATGAACATGCTGCCGAACAGCGCGACCATCATCAGCAGGCCGGGGACGAACAACGACAACTGGTCGTCGTCGGTGCCCAGTCCGGGACCGCGCACCGAGCCGAGCAACGGTCCGAACAGCACCAGCCACATCACCGGTTGGCCCAGGCCGAGCACGATCCAGGCGCGGTTGTTCATCGCCTCGTGCATCCCGAACCAGTACAGCGACGCGGTGTCGCGCAGCAGGGCCCTCACGACGCCTCCCGGGACTCGCCGATCGCCGCGCCGGCACCGGCATCGGCATCGGCATCGGCATCGGCGGCATCGGCATCGCCATCGCCATCGCCATCGCCATCGCCATCAACGGAACCGGGCGAATCGACGCTACCGTTCGAACCGGCCGAGCCGCCGCCGGCATCCCCCGCGTCGTCCGACGCCCGTCCCGTGTGCCGCAGGAACACGTCGTCCAGACTCGGCTTGCCCAGCGCCACGCCCTCGATCGTCACCCCGGCCCGCTCCGCCGCCCGCAACACCTGCGGCAGCGCGTGCTCGCCGTCCTTGACGTATACCCGCAGCGTGCGCCCGTCCGCCTGCACCGACTGGACCAACGGCAGTTCGCACAGCAGCGAGGTCAACTCGGGAGAATCGCCCTGGAGTTGCAAGCGCAGCACATCGGCCGACAGCGACCGCTTGAGCTCCCCCGGGGTGCCCTCCACCACGAGCCGGCCGCCGTCGATGATCGCGAGCCGGTCGCAGAGGTGGTCCACCTCTTCCAGGTAGTGCGTGGTGAGGAAGACGGTCGAACCCAGTTCGCGCAGCCGCCGGATCTCCTCCCACAGGCCGGCCCGGGCGCGGGGATCCAGTCCCAGGGTGGGCTCGTCCAGGAAGAGCAACTGCGGTGCGTGGGTGAGCCCGACCGCCAGGGACAGGCGCCTGGCCTGGCCGCCGGACAGGGTGGCGACCGGTCGATCGGCGAGGTCGACCAGGTCGAAGCGGTCGAGCATCTCGTCGGCACGCACCCGGGCGGCGGGCTTGGGCAGGCCGAACAGGCGGGCCTGGAGGATCAGGTTGGCGCGTACCCGGGTCATCGGGTTGACCCCGCCGTGCTGGCCGACGTAACCGATCCGGCGCCGGATCAGGTCCGGTTCGCCGATCAGGTCGTGGCCGGCCACGACGGCGCTGCCGCCGTCCGGGGTGAGCAGTGTGGTGAGCATCCGCACCGTGGTGGTCTTGCCCGCGCCGTTGGGGCCCAGGAAGCCGAAGATCTCGCCGGTGTGCACGGTGAGGTCGATGCCGCGCACCGCCTCGACCACGGCCGGTCGACCGTTGCCGCCGCGACCGCGGCGGCCCGCACGCGGGTCGCCGAACGTCTTGCGCAGCCCCGCGGTGCGGATCACGGCGGAGCCGGCCGGGGCGAGGGCCGGCGGTCGCACGCCGGCATGTCGGGTCACCGGTCGCCTCCTCGGGCGCGGTCGGGGCCGGGCACGCGGCGCGGGTCGCGGGGGCCGGTCACGACGAGGCGGGGTCGCGGCGCGGACGGGTGAGCAGTTCCAGGAGATGGTCCTTGGGCCCCTCTTCCAGATGCGCCCGCAGCGCCTCGATGGCCGCCGCCCGCTCCGCCTGCGGCAGTCGGTCCCGGGCCGGTGCCAGCCGATCCGGGACGTCGCGCCGGTAGTAGTCGTCGCGCAGGATCGACACCAACACCGCGTCCTGGTAGCCGCCGTCGAGGAAGAAGAAGTCGCGCATCAGGGCCTCGACGGTGAACCCTCGGCGCAGCGCCATGCCCAGGATGCGGTGGTTGTAGAGCCCGATGGTGCCCTGGACCCGATGCGCGTTCAGCACGTGGAAGAGGTGTTCGATGGCCAGGTCGACGACCTCGGCGCCGTAGCCGGCGCCCCAGGTGTCGGGATTGCCGACTCCCAGGCCCAGTTCGTAGCTGCCGGGGTAGGTCACCTGCCGATAGTCGAAACAGCCGACGCGTTCGCCGTCGTCGGTGGTGGCCATCAGGTAGGTGTGGCCGCTTTCGCGTGCGTGCTCGCGCAGTTCCTCGCCGGAGACGAAGGCGACCGTCGCGGAGGCGTAGACCCCCGTGAGCGAGGAGGACCACGCGGCGAGCAGGTCGTAGTCCTCGGCCGTCATCCGGGTCAGGGACAGGTTCTTCCCTGGAGTCGTCATGTTGTGCTCCCTGTCGTGGTGCCGGGACCGTGGGTACGCTGGAGGACGAGACGCTGCCCGGCAGCAGATCGCAACTGCTGCCGGACAGCGCTCGTGGCGCCTGCGGCTAACGTCAGCAGTGCCAGCTCGCGAGACTCACCGGAAGCTCGGAACCCTCGGTCGAGGTCTCCAGCTCCTGAAGGTCGAGGATCGTGGCCATGTGTGTTCACCTCCCCCCTACGGCTCGGTCGGTCGGCGACCCGTACCGGGATGCCTCGGCCGACGTGCGGCCGAGATCGGTACGGAGAAAGGGGAGCAACTCGGCGGAGGGATCCAGGGCGGCGGTGAGGCCCAGGAGCACTCCGGCGTTGCCGGTGGCCAGGTCCATGGACAGCCGCAGACTCCCTTCGCCGGGAAAGGCGAGGCGGCCGCGGTAGGACAGTGCGAGGGCGGCGGTGCGGCGCAGGTGGCCGGCGAGCACCGGGTCCGGGTCGAATCCCAGGTCGTGCCGGCGCAGTCGTGCCAGGGTCCCGATCAGTCCCGCGCGGCCGTTGAACAGGTGTGTCTCGACCGCGAGTTCGGGCCGACAGACGCCCGCGATGGCGCGGATGGCGCTGCGCAGCCGGGGTTCTTCGCGATGCGCCAGCACCTCGTCGGCGACGAGCGCGATACCGGCGCTCCCGGTGGCCAGGTAGCTCAGCGTACGGCGGCCCGGGTCGAGCACCTGGAGCGTGCCGTCCGCGACGACCACACAGTCGTCAAGGTCGCGGCCCAGCGCCTCGACGGCCCGGTCCAGGTAGGACTTGTCGCCGGTGCTCTCGAAGCAACGCAGCAGGAACAGCGCGGCGCCGGACCAGCCGTACATCAGGCCCGGTCGAGGCGCGCTGCCCGCCCGCCAACCGCGGGTCACCGCGTCGACGACGCGCTCGGCGATGCGTTCGGCCTGGCGGCGGGACTGCGGGTCCTGGTGCCGGGCGGCGAAGTGCAGGGCGTTCAGCCCGATTCCGGACAGGCCGGTGAACAGCGAGATCCCGCGTACGTCGTCGGTGAGCGCGTAGGCCGCGGGCAGCAACTCGCGGGCGCTGTCCGGCCGGCCGAGGCGGTCGAGGGCGTAGGCGGTGCCGTGCAGGCCGGTGTGGAAGCCGGGTTGGCCGGGCAGGCCGGCGTCGACCGCGGCGACCAGCCAGTCCACGTATTCGTCCGGGCACTCGCGTCCGGTCACCGTCAACGCCCACAACACGCCGGCCGCGCCGTGTGCGAAGGAGGCGGGCCCGTCCCGGAATTGGCGCGGGTCCCCCGGGAACAGCCGGTCCCGCCGCTCCGGCGTGGCACTGAGTCGGATCGCGTCGGCCAGCGAGGTGCGTACCGCTTCCCAGTCGGCGTCCTCGGCACCGGGATCGACGTCGGCCGGCTCGCCGAGCAGCGCGCGTCGTCGCTCCGCGAGGGCCGGGGCCAGGTCGGGGGCGACCTGCTCGCAACGGCCGTCGACGACGCCCATGTCCCGTCGGATCTCGGCGGCGAAGCTGTCGGGGTCGGGTATCGGGAAGCGCTCCAGCACCGCGGCGAGGGTCTGTTCGACCTTGGTCGGACTCAGCGGGAAGACCCGGTTGTTCGGCAGGAAGGCCCACAGTCGCATCGCGGCGAGCGCGTGCCGGTCCCTGGCCTCGCCCGTCGGGTGCCAGGGGGCGGCGAAGCCCTGGGCGCCCATCGTGGGGCGATGGCTCTCGTCGGCCCGGGAGGCGGTCTCGAAGTCGAGCAGCGAGACGGCCCCGTCCTCGGCCACCAGGATGTTGCCCGGGTGCAGGTCGCCGATGCCCACCCCGCGGGCGTGGATGCGCTCCACGACGTCGCGGACGCGGTCCAGCAGGCGCAGCGCGGTCCGGGTGTAGTCGGCCACCTCGTCCTCGCCAGGGTCGGGCCGCAACAGCACGTGCCGGCGTCCGGCCCACCCGTACAGCCCCTCCCCCACGCGCTCCTCCAGGGCCAGGAATTCGTGTTCCCAGGCGGTGAAGTAGGCTTCGACACGCGGGACTTCGGGGATGTCGGCGAGGTGGTCGAGGATCTCCCGCTCGCGCCGCAGCCGGGTCCGCGCGTCGTGTCCGGCGCGATCGAGGCCCGCGTGCGGTCGGGCCTCCTTGAGCACCACGCGTCGCCCGTCGGCCACTCGTTCGGCCAGGTAGACCCCGCCGCCGTTGGAGAAGTGCAGGGCTCGCCGGATCCGGTAGGGGAAGTCGGTGCCCGTGGCGGCGTTGCGCGCGTCCAGGTGCGGGCGCAGGAAGTCCGGGATCGACACCCAGCCGGGCACCGCGAACACCGGCCGCCGGCGGTCGGGCACCAGGGTGCCGTCCGGGCGTTCGATCGCGGCCACCAGTTCGTCGTCCTCGTCGAGGACCCACATCTCCCGGAACGCGCCGTAGCGCACGTGCAACGGCCCGTCCCCCCAGCGCAGATCGCTGAGCACATAGGGCCCGGGGTGGCCCGCCAACAGCTCGGACAACTCTTCGAGGGCCGTCCGGCATCGGGTTTCGTCGCTCGGGTAGAGGACCACGACCTTGCCGGCGGACGACCTGGGCGCGTACTTGGAACCCAGCAGCAATTGCAGGTGGCGATCCCGCAGGTGCTTGAACGGGAGCCCGTGCGCGACGCAGTACTCCCAGACGACGTCCAGGGTTCGCGGTGCGCCGTCGAGTGTGGCCGAGACGTGGATCTTCCAGCCCTGGCGCGGCGGTTGCACGTCCTCGGGCCGCAGCACCGTCCATACGCCTTCCGCGTCGCGTCGCCACCCGACGGGCAACTGCCGGGTGGTGGCGGCGAATTCGTCCTGGCTCTCGATCGCGCATCGGCTCGGGGTGTCGTAGAAGATCAGGTCCGACCAGCCGAACAGGTGATGGTTGCCCTCCATCGCGTCCCACCCTCCGCTCGGGTTCCGCTGCCGGGGAACAGCCTCACGGGCACTGCTTTATGGGCGGTATAGCGAAGGTATAGATGCTGCTCGCCGGGCCTCGCGGTGCCTCGCGGTGCCTCGCGGTGCCTCGCGGTGCCTCGCGGTGCCTCGCGGAGTCGGATCCGCAGCGGCCGAGCCGCCCCACCCGGCCGCGATCCGGTGGGACGTCGGCCGATGCACACCGGAGCGCTCTTCAAACACCCGGCGCGAGAAATCACCGCATCGAGGTAATACGAACGGTTCAAGGGTCCGTCCGGGTGTGCCGATCGCTAGCGTGCTCCTGTCCTCGGGCGCAGGGCCCGAATGTCCTTCTATTTTTCCTTTGTCACCGGTGATGTTGACATGTGCCGATTGTTGCCCGAATGAAGGAGAATCCGTCGATGACCGTGGACACCAGCCCGCAGTCGGAGCCGAGCGGGCAGCCCGGCAGCCTGGGGACCGCGGCGGCCCGCAACCTGGCCACCACGACCAAGTCCGTGCCCCAGATGCGGGAGATCACCTCTCGTTGGCTGTTGAGGGTGCTCCCCTGGGTGGAGGTCGCGGGCGGGACGTACCGGGTCAACCGACGGCTGACCCACACCGTCGGCGACGGGCGCGTCGGGTTCGTGCAGGACGGCTCGCGGGTGCGGGTGATCCCCGCCGGACTCGGCGAACTCGCCCTGCTGCGGGGCTTCGACGACGCGCAGGTGCTCACCGCGCTGGCCGGCCGGTGCGTGCAACGCGACTTTCGTGCGGGTGAGGTGCTGGTCGAGCGCGGTGCGCCGGCCACGGGGGTACAGCTGATCGCCCACGGCCGGATCGGCCGGACGTCGGCCGGCGAGTACGGTGACGAAGTCGCGGTCGGGGTACTCGCCGACGGCGAGCACTTCGGCGCGAACGCACTGCTGGACGGCGACGCCACCTGGGAGTCCACCGCCACCGCCGAGACCGCCGGCACCCTCCTGACGTTGTCCCGCGCCGACTTCGACACCGTGCTGGCCGGCGCGCCGCACCTGCGCGCCCACCTCGATCGCTTCGCCGCGCTGTCGCGCCGGCCGCGGAACCGGCACGGCGAGGCCGAGATCGCGATGTCGGCCGGCCACACCGGCGAGCCCGCGCTGCCCGGCTCCTTCGTCGACTACGCACTCGACCCGCGCGAGTACGAACTCTCGATCGCGCAGACCGTGTTGCGGATCCATTCGCGGGTCGCCGACCTCTACAACGAGCCGATGGATCAGACCGAGCAGCAGCTCCGGCTCACCATCCAGGCGTTGCGCGAGCGCCAGGAGTACGAACTGGTCAACAACCGCGACTTCGGCCTGTTGCACAACGTCGACTTCAAGCAGCGCGTGCAGTCCCAATCCGGTGCCCCGACCCCGGACGACCTCGACGAGTTGCTCAGTCGTCGTCGCGGCTCCAGGTTCTTCCTCGCCCATCCCAAGGCGATCGCGGCGATGGGGCGCGAGTTCAACGCCCGCGGGCTCTACCCGGACCATGTCGACCTCGGTGGACAACTGGTCCCGGCCTGGCGCGGGGTCCCCATCCTGCCCTGCGGCAAGATCCCGATCAGCAAGGAGAGCACCAGCTCCATCCTGGTGATGCGCACCGGCGAGGACGATCAGGGCGTGGTCGGCCTGCGCCGGACGGGGTTGGCCGACGAGTACGAGCCGGGCCTGTCGGTGCGCTTCACCGGGATCGACGAGAAGGCGATCATCTCCTACCTGGTCACCACCTACTTCTCCGCCGCCGTCCTGGTGCCCGACGCGCTCGGCGTGCTGGAGAACGTCCGGATCGCCCGCAGGGCCTAGGTCGTGTCCTCGATCGCCCGTCGGGCGATCGAGGACACGCTCCGCCGGCTCGCTCGCGCGGAGCACGACACCACGCACCGTCCCGGGTCGGCCGGTCCACCGAGCACGCCCGGATTCGGGGACAGCCCATCCACTCACCAAGGAGCCAAGGAGTTGCGGATGCCCCAACCCGGGCCTTCTTCCTCGCCGTCGAGCCTGCCCGCACCCACGTCCCCGGTCCCGGCCGGATCCCTGCGTCCCGCGCCGGCGCGCATCCTGCGCGGCCCCAGTGGCCTGGGCACGGCAGGGCTGTTCCCGTACCGGCGGGAAGAGCCGCCCGCACCCGCCGAACCGCCGGCCCAACCACCGACCGAGGGCATCGCGATCCCGGGCCTCTACCACCACCCGGTGCCGGAGCCCGACCCGGTACGGGCGGAGGAGGTCGGCCGCCGGATCAAGTCCTGGGCCGTGGACGAGGTGGAACTCTTCCCGCCCGACTGGGAGGACCAGTTCGACGGCTTCTCCGTGGGCCGCTACATGGTCGCCTGCCATCCGGACGCGCCCACCGTCGACCACCTGATGATCGCGGCGCGACTGATGGCGGCGGAGAACGCCGTCGACGACTGCTACTGCGAGGACCACGGCGGCTCGCCCGTCGGCCTGGGCGGGCGCCTGTTGTTGGCGCATACCGCCCTCGATCCCGTGTGGACGACGACGGAGTACGAGCCCCAGTGGGCCCGGTCGTTGCACTCGGACGCCCCGCGGCGCGCCTACCGCTCGGCGATGGAGTACTTCGTCGGGCAGGCCACCCCGTCCCAGGCCGATCGTTTCCGGCACGACATGGCGCGGCTGCACCTGGGGTACCTCGCGGAGGCGTCCTGGTCCGAGACGGACCACGTACCGGAGGTGTGGGAATACCTGGCGATGCGGCAGTTCAACAACTTCCGCCCCTGCCCGACCATCACCGACACCGTCGGCGGCTACGAACTGGCCGCGGACCTGCATGCCCACCCCGGCATGCAACGGGTCATCGCGCTCGCCGGGAACGCGACCACGATCGTCAACGACCTGTACTCGTACACCAAGGAACTGGCCTCCCCCGGACGCCACTTGAACCTGCCCGTGGTGATCGCCGACCGCGAGGGCTGCTCGGAGCGCGACGCCTATCTGAAGGCGATCGAGGTCCACAACGAGCTCATGCACGCCTTCGAGGCCGCCGCCGCCGAGTTGGCCGCCGAGCTGCCGATCGCCGCCCTGCCGCGCTTCCTGCGGGGCGTGGCCGCGTGGGTCGACGGCAACCACTACTGGCACCGGACCAACACCTACCGCTACAGCCTTCCCGACTTCTGGTAAGAACGGACTCATCTGTGACCAACACCCAGCACATCGTCGCCCCTGTCTCCGCGTTCGTGCCCGCCCCGGCCACGCCCTACCAGGGCGACATCGCCCGCTACTGGGACCACGAGGCGCGGCCGGTGAACCTGCGGCTCGGCGACGTGGACGGTCTCTACCACCACCACTACGGGATCGGCCCCGTCGACCACGCCGCCCTCGGGAACACCGGTGACAGCGGCTACGAGCAGCGGCTGATCGCCGAGCTGCACCGCCTGGAATCGGCCCAGACCGACACCCTCCTGGACCACCTGGGCACCATCGGCCGCGAGGACACGCTCGTGGACGCCGGTTGCGGCCGCGGCGGCTCGATGGTGATGGCCCACCAGCGCTTCGGCTGCGACGTCGAGGGCGTCACGCTGTCGGCCAAGCAGGCCGAGTTCGCGAACCGGCGGGCCGGTGAACTCGGCATCGCGGACTCCGTGCACGCCCGTGTCTGCAACATGCTCGACATGCCCTTCGAGACGGGGCGGGTGGCGGCCTCGTGGAACAACGAGTCGAGCATGTACGTCGACCTGGACGACCTCTTCGCCGAGCACTCCCGCATCCTCGCCGTCGGCGGCCGCTACGTGACCATCACCGGCTGCTGGAACCCCCGCTACGGCCAGCCCTCGAAGTGGGTCTCCCGGATCAACGCGCACTTCGAGTGCAACATCCACTCGCGCCGCGAGTACATGCGCACCATGGCCGACAACCGCCTCGTCCCCCAGGCCGTCATCGACCTGACCCCGGCAACGCTGCCCTACTGGGAGGCGCGAGCCACCTCCTCCCTGGTCACCGGCATCGAGGAGGCGTTCATCAACTCCTACCGGGACGGCTCCTTCCAATACCTCCTGATCGCCGCCGACCGCATCTGAACCCGACAAGGACCCGATAGGGCCCGGGCGCCCTCGGGGCGGATCGATCAACCACAGCCAGAGGGAGGGGTCGGCGTGTAGCGCCGACAGACCGAGTCGTTCCTGGGGGATGCGCCGACGGGTGGCGAAGAGTTCGGCGATGGCGGGGCGCAGGTCCGGCGGGAACCACGGAAGCAGCGTGCCGTGGGAACTGCCGGGCCGGTTGCTGCGGTCGGGGCCGCGCCAGGAGGGTGGGCCCTCGACGAGGAAGCGGTAGAAGGGCACGGCGGGTCGTGGCAGGCCGAGTCCGAACTCCTCGGCCTGTTGCGTCGCGGCTGCCGCGATCCGCGCCCCGGCCACGTCCAGGTCGCCGAAGTAGAAGACCTGCGCCGGGACCGGGTCCAGCAGCGGCGTGCTGTGCACGCTCCGGGCGAAAGCGTTGCCGCCGCCCCAGGCGATGTGCAGGTCCGGTCGGCGGTCCCGCGGCAGGACCCGAAGTGCGCCGACCAACGACGAGTACGTCGCCAGGTTTTCGGCGACCAGAAGCCGGGTGCGGCCGATTCCGCCGCCCGGCGGCTTCGAGCGCGTACGGCCACACCCGCCGCGCTTTCGCCGGCTCGGCGATCCGCTCCGGAACCACCCGGGTCATCCACAGTGGCAGCGGCGGGTCGGTACGTCGGTCCCAACCGGTGCGGGACGCGCGAGCGGGCAACCGGACTCGCCCCGCGGCCTGCAACTCCTCCAGCGCCCGGCCGAACCGCCGCGGCCATTCCGGATTTCCGACCAGGTCGGGCGCGAATCGGGTCGCCGCCACCGACAGTTGCTCACCGGAGATGCGCCTGGGGCCCGGCTCGCGTCCACCACGGCCGCAAGCTCCCCCGCCAGTGGCGACAATCCCGCCCTCACCGCTCCCCCCGGGAACCCGCCGAACCGGCGCCGCGGTGCGCCGGCCCGTCGCGCTGCGGAGTACTGGGCCCAGGTGGCCGGCGGAGCCCCGGGGGCCAAGGAATCCAGGATCTTCGGCTTCGGGCCCTGGGCGACCGCCCGCTACGCGAAGCACGCCGACGCGGACGCCGCGGTGTTGGGCCGGCTGATGCAGGCGGCCACGCCGAACCACATCCGGGTCTTCCTGCTCTCCGCCCTGGGCGCGGGAGTTCCCTTCGTCGTACTGACGCTCGACGCGGCGGACGGGGAGCTAACCGCGAGCCGGCTGGCGGTCTCGCTGGGCGCGGTGGTCGGCCTGGCGCACATGGGCGTGATGGGGTACGAGGCCATCTTCATCGCGGCCGCCGTCCACCAACTCGCCGCGCTGCGAACCACCGACGGCCTCCGCGGCCCGCGGCGGGACCGCCGGCGCCCGTCGACCGCGAGCGCTCCCGTCGAGCGTGAACCCGCCCGGGCGGCGTCACCGCAACCGGGTGCCACGATCGCCTTCGACGACGTGTGGTTCCGCTACCCGGGAACCGAGCACGATGTGCTGTGCGGCCTCGACCTGACCGTGCGAGCCGGCGAACACATCGCCGTCGTCGGCGAGAACGGGGCCGGCACGAGCACCATGATCAAGCTGCTGTGCGGCCTGTTCGTCCCGACCCGAGGTCGCATCCTCCTCGACGGGGTCGACATCTCGGGCGTCGACCCCGAGGAGTGGCGCGCCCACATCGCCGTGGTGTTCCAGGACTTCCTGAAACTGGGCCTGTCGGCCCGCGACAACGTCAGGCTGTCCGCGTTCCACGGTCCGCACGTCGGGCCCGAGCAGCAGGCCGACGTCGAAAGCGCCGCCGCCGTCGTCGGCCTCACCGATGTCGTGGCGAAGCTGCCGGCCGGCTGGGACACTCCCCTGTCGCCCGCCTTCCGCGGCGGTATCGACCTCTCGGGCGGCCAATGGCAGCGCGTCGCCCTGGCCCGGGCCCTGCACGCGGCCCGCACCGGCGCCCGCGTCGTACTCCTGGACGAACCCACCTCGGCCCTGGACGTGATGACCGAAGCCGCCCTGTTCGACCGGACGATGGCCGGCCTGGCCGACGTCACCTCGATCGTGGTCTCGCACCGGCTGTCCACGGTGCGCCGGGCGGACCGGATCGTCGTGATCGCCGACGGCGTCGTCGCCGAGGACGACACCCACGACGCGCTGATCGCCTCGGGCGGCCGATACGCGACGTTGTACGACCTACAGGCGCAGCGCTTTCGTGCGGACGGCCGGATCCCCGACACAACCGGCGACCTTGCCGGGAAGGGCGAGTGATGAGCCGACAGACCCACGACGCGGCACGGCACGACCCGGTTCGGTCCTACCCGGCACGCCGCCGGGCCGAGGTGCTCGCGGACGCGTTGCGGCACGGCAACCGCCGGACGCTGAGCGGCATCGCCGTCGGATGCCGTCGGGGCGCCCTTCGAGGGCGTCACGTTCACCTGTCCGGGCGCCGACCGGCCCTGTCCGGAGGACGTGGATCTGCATCTTCCCGCCGGTCGCACGGTGGCGGTGGGTCTCAACGGGGCGGGGAAGACCACGCTGGTCAAGATGTTGTGCGGTTTGTACACCCCCGACGGCGGCCGATTGCTCGTCGACGGCACGCCGTTGACCGACCTGGACATCGACCGGTGGCGCGAACGTGTCTCCGGGACCTTCCAGGACTACGCCAGGCTGGAGACCAGCGGACAGCACAGCGTCGGAGCCGGCGACCCCGCCCGGATGGACGAGGCGGCGCCGGTTGCCCGCGCGCCGGCGGCCGCGGACGCGGCGCGCCTTCCCGACCGCCGGCCCGACGGTCTCGCGTCGCACCTGGGTCGGACCTACCGGGACGGCGTCGAACTGTCCGGCGGCCAGTGGCAACGCGTGGCCACCGCACGCGCGATGATGAAACGCACCCCGCTGCTGTTGTTGCTGGACGAGCCGACGGCGGCCCTGGACCCGGTCGCCGAGCACGCCCTCTACGAGCGATACACCGGCGCGGCCCGTGAGGTCCGACACGGCGGGGGTGTCGTCCTGCTGGTCTCGCACCGCTTCTCCTCGGTACGGATGGCGGACCTGATCGTGGTGATGCGGCAGGGCCGGGTCCAGGACGTCGGCAGCCACGAGGAACTGATGTCCCGACCCGGCGAATACGCCGAGATGTTCCAACGGCAGGCGGACGCGTCCGCGTGACGCCGCGCCCGCCCCGGGGCTCCCCGTCGCACGGGGAGGCCCGCGGCACCACAAAAGGCAGCGGATGACATGCGCGGCATCATCGGGCATGCCCCAACCATCCGACGACCCGCCCCGATGCGGGCTCGATGTCGCGCCGGGCGGGCCGCGGGTCGTCGCAGGCCGGTCAGCCGGCTTTCCCGCATGGTTCGGTGTCGATCTCCTTCAGGGTGGACTCGTTGTAGCGGGGACCGTGGACGGTGTCGGCGTCGAGGACCAGACCTGCCGCGTGCAGCGCCTCGGCGGGGATGTCGAGGGTGAGGGTCGCGAGGTTCTCGCGGAGGTGGTCGACGGATCGGGTGCCCGGAATCGGGATCACCCGGTCGCCGCGGGACAGCAGCCAGGCCAGGGCCAGTTGGGCCGTGGTGCAGCCGGCGTCGCGGGCGATTTCCGCGATCCGGGCGCGCAGGGCCAGGTTCGCGGGGTAGTTGGTCGCGTCGAAGCGCGGCATGTTCCGCCGGATGTCCCGCTCCGTCAGCGCCGCGGGCTCGGGCGGCTCGGCGGTCAGGAAACCGCGGGCCAGTGGGCTGAACGCCACCAGGGCGATGCCGAGTTCGGCCGTCGCGGCGAGGGTGCCCTGTTCGGGGTTGCGCGACCAGAGGCTGTACTCGTTCTGCAGCGCCGCGATCGGGTGCACGGCGTGCGCCCGGCGCAGCGTCGCGGCCGAGACCTCGGAGAGCCCGAGCGTGCGGACCTTCCCGGCATCGACCAGCTCGGCCATCGCCCCGACGCTCTCCTCGATCGGGACCTGCCGGTCGAGGCGGTGCAGGTAGTACAGGTCGATGACGTCGGTCTTCAGCCGGGTCAGTGCCTCGTCGGCGGTGCGCCGGATGGTCGCGGGCCGGCCGTCGATGACGCGCCGCCCCTCGACGCCGGTCATTCCGCACTTGCTGGCCAGCACGATCCGGTCCCGGTGGCGGGCGAGGGTATGGCCGACCAGTTCCTCGTTGGCGCCGAAGCCGTAGAGGGCGGCCGTGTCAAAGAGCGTGACGCCCGCCTCGACGGCCGTGTGCAGCAGCGTCTCGGCGTCCTCGCGGGTGGGCGGGACGCCGTAGGCGTGGCTGAGATTCATGCAGCCCAGCCCGATCGCCGAGACCTCGAACGGGCCGATCCGGCGCGGCGCGTGGCCCGGGTTCGCCGGGCGGGTCGCGGTCACGGGTTCACGGCAGCGGTGAGCTGCTTCTCGAGGGCGTCCAGCGTCCGGTAGCAGGGCAGCACCTGGGCGATCGAGGAGTTCGGCTCGCGCCCCTCGCGGATGGCGGCGACGAATTCGCGGTCCTGGAGTTCGATGCCGTCCATCGAGACGTCGACCCCGCTCACGTCGATCGGCTCGTCCTTGCCGGTGACCAGGTCGTCGTAGCGCGCCAGGTAGGTGCCGGTGTCGCCGATGTAGCGGAAGAACGTGCCCAGCGGTCCGTCGTTGTTGAACGACAACGACAGGGTGCAGATCGCGCCGTTCTCCGCGCGCAGTTGGATCGACATGTCCATGGCGATGCCGAGTTCGGGGTGGATCGGGCCCTGGATCGCGTTGGCCTGCACGATCGGCGACCCGGTCTGGTACGCGAACAGGTCGACGGTGTGCGCGGCGTGGTGCCACAGCAGGTGGTCGGTCCAGGACCTCGGCTCGCCGAGGGCGTTGAGGTTCTTGCGGCGGAAGAAGTACGTCTGCACGTCCAGTTGCTGGATGCGGTAGTCCCCGGCCGTGACCTGCCGGCGCACCCACTGGTGGCTGGGGTTGAAGCGGCGGGTGTGGCCCACCATCGCGACCAGTCCGGTGCGCTGCTGCGCGGCCAGGCACGCCTCGGCGTCGGCGAGCGAGTCGGCGAGCGGGATCTCCACCTGGACGTGCTTGCCCGCCTCCAGGCAGGCGATCGTCTGCGCGGCGTGCAGGGGTGTGGGGGTGGCGAGGATGACGGCGTCGACGTCGTCCATCGCCAGCGCCTCCTCCAGGGAGGCGACGCCGCGGCCCACGCCCTGTTCGGCGGCGAACTTTCGGGCGCTTTCCAGGGTGCCGCTCACGATCGCGGTCACCTCGACGCCCTCGATCCGCGCCAGCGCGGCGGCGTGCTTGGCGCCGAAGGCTCCGCCCCCGGCGAGGGCGATCCGCACGGTCTGTTCGGCGCTCATGTCACTCCTTCGTGGCGGGCGTCCGGGCCCGCGGGTGGTTTTCCAGGATCAGGTGGCCGACGGCGGTGTTGGAGGCCGGCACATGGTAGAAGCGGTGCTTGACCTCGACCTCGCCCGAGCCGTCGATGTCGCTCATCGCCCCGCGGGCGATCAGCCACATGACCAGCTCGATGCCCTCCGAGCCCGCCTCTTCGACGTACTCCAGGTGCGGCACCCGCGACTGACCGGCCGGGTCCCGGATCAGCCTGTCGAGGAAGGCGTTGTCCCACTCGCGGTTGATCAGGCCGGCGCGCGGGCCCTGGAGCTGGTGGCTCATCCCGCCGGTACCCCACACCTGGACCTTCAACGGCTTGTCGTAGGACTCGATCGCCTTGCGCAGCGACCGGCCCAGTTCGTAGCACCTGGCGCCCGAGGGCACCGGGTACTGCACCACGTTGACGTGGAACGGGATCACCTTGCACGGCCACGCGTCGACGTCCCCGAACATCAGGGACAGCGGGACGGTCAGGCCGTGGTCGACGGCCATCTCGTTGACGAGGGTGAGGTCGAAGTCGTCGCGGATCAGCGAGTGCGCGATGTGTGCGGCGAGTTCGGGGTGTCCCTCGATGCCCGGAACCGGCCGCGGCCCGTAGCCCTCGTCGGCGGTGGGGTAGGCCGCGCCGGTACCGAGCGCGAAGGTCGGTATCAGCGACACGTCGAACGCGGTGGCGTGGTCGTTGTAGATCAGGAAGACCACGTCGGGGATGTTCTCCCGCTCCCACTGCTTGGCGTACTCGTAGCCCTCGAAGAGCGGCTGCCAATAGGGCTCGCCGGTCTTGCCGTGGTCGATCGCCGCGCCGATCGCCGGCACGTGCGAGGTGAAGACGCCGGCGGTGATCGTGGCGTGTTCGGTCGGCGGTGTCGGGTCGGCGTACGCCGCGTCCAGGACGGCGTGGTCGATCCGGTTGCCCTCGATGGAGCGACCGCCGCCGACCATCATCTCGCGATAGTCGTGCTCGGTCATGCCGGTCATCGAGCCCGCCATCTGCTGGAACGACAGGCCCAGGGCCGCGCCCCATTTGGCGAGGAAGTAGATGTTGCCGCCCTCGGCCATCGCGGCGTTGAGGTCGCGGTCGAGCAGGGCCTGCTTCTGCGCCTCGCGCAGCGGCCACTCGTCCAGGTAGGCGCGCTCGTCGGCGAGGTAGCGGGCACGATTGGCCGCCGTCATCAGCGACATGCAGAACTGGTTGAGGTGGTAGCCCTTGGCGGACTGCTCGGCGTCGAAGACGGTCGTTCCCGGAACCAGTTTGTAGGTCTTGTCCAGCGCCATGGTGGGATTCCGATCGTACGGTGGGTCAGGTGGCGTCCGGCCAGTACAGCCGCATCGGGTTGTCGACCAGGAGCTTGCGGCGCAGTTCCGGCGTCGGCGCGATGTGCGGGATGAAATCGACGAGCAGGCCGTCGTCGGGCATGTGCGCGGTGAGGTTGGGGTGTGGCCAGTCGGTGCCCCACAACACCCGGTCGGGGAACTCCTCGACCACCCGTCGGGCGAACGGGACGACGTCGCGATACGCGTGTTGTTCGCCGTCCAGGGCCGCGGGGCCGCTCGCCGAGAGCCGTTCCGGGCAGGTCACCTTGCACCAGATGTCGGGTCTGGCCCGGACGAAGTCGACGAACGCCTCGAACTCCGGGCCGTGCGGGTCCCGGGTGACGTCGGGTCGGCCCATGTGGTCGATCACCAGCGGCACCGGGATGTCCAGGAAGAAGTCGCGCAGGTCGGCGAGGTCGGCGGCCTCGAAGTAGATCACGACGTGCCAGCCGTACGGCTTGATCCGCTCGACCACGTCCCACAGGTCCTGCCGCGGTGCCGCGTCGACGAGGCGCTTGACGAAGTTGAACCGCACGCCGCGCACGCCGGCCTCGTGCAGTTCGCGCAGTTCCCCGTCCGAGATCCCCGGCCGCACCGTCGCGACGCCCCGGGCCAGGCCCCCCGAGGCGCGCAGCGCGTCGACCATGGCGGCGTTGTCCGCGCCGTGACAGGTCGCCTGGACCACGACGTTGCGGGCGAAGCCCAAGTGGTCGCGGAGCGCGAAGAGTTGCTTCTTGGACGCGTCGCACGGGGTGTACTTGCGTTCGGGGGCGAAGGGGAACTCCGCTCCCGGGCCGAAGACGTGGCAGTGCGCGTCGACGGCGCCCTCGGGCAGCCGGAAGTGCGGCCGGCTCGGCTGGGCGTACCAGTCCAACCAGCCGGGGGTCTTCTCGAAGTTCTCGGTCATGCCCGGTCCTCGTAGCGCAGTCCGAGCGCGGCCAGCGGACCGCGCATGTCGTACATGTCCAGGCCGAGTTCGCCCGTGCGGAACCGCGCGCGCTTGCCCTCCTCGTTCGCCTCGCGCTTCGCGGACGCCTCGGCGACCTCGGCGGCCCGTTCGCGCGGCACCACGACGACGCCGTCGCGGTCGGCCACGACCACGTCGCCGGGGCGGACCAGGGCGTTGGCACAGACCACCGGCACGTTGACCGAGCCGAGTGTGGCCTTGACCGTGCCCTTGGCGTTGACCGCCCGCGCGAAGACCGGGAAGTCCATCTCCTCCAGCTCGGCCACGTCGCGCACGCCGCCGTCGATGACCAGGCCCCGGGCGCCCCGGGCGCGGAACGAGGTGGCGAGCAGTTCGCCGAAGAAGCCGTCCTCGCTCTCGGTCGTGCAGGCCGCGACCACTACGTCGCCTTCGCGGATCTGCTCGGCGGCGACGTGCAACATCCAGTTGTCGCCGGGCTGCAGCAGCACGGTCACCGCCGTCCCGCACAGCCGGGCGTTCGAGTAGACCCCGCGCAGGTAGGGGCGCATCAGTGCGACCCGGCCCATCGCCTCGTGGATCGTGGCCACGCCGAACGCCGACAGCGCGGCGACCGCTTCGGGGTCGGCCCGGGTGATCGAGGTGTGCACGACGCCGATCTCGGTGTGCTCCATGGGTTCTGCTCCTGGGGTCTCAGTGACCGGCCGCGGCCAGGCGGGCGGCGAGTCGGGGGTAGACGCGGAGGGCGTTGCCGGCGTAGACGTCGGCCCGCTGCGGGTCGGAGAGGTTCGCGGTGGCGTCGACGTATCGCTTGGTGTCGTCGAAGTGGTGACCGGTGCGCGGGTCGATGTCGCGGACCGCGCCGATCATCTCGCTCGCGAAGAGCACGGACCGGCTGGGGATCACCCGGGTGAGCAGGTCGATGCCGGGCTGGTGGTAGACGCAGGTGTCGAAGAAGACGTTGTCCAACAGCGTCTCGGGGTCCGGCTTGCCCAGCGCCATCGCCAGGCCGCGGAACCGACCCCAGTGGTAGGGCACCGCGCCGCCGCCGTGCGGGATCACGAACCGCAGCGTCGGGAAGTCGGCGAACAGGTCGCCCTGGATCAACTGCATGAACGCCGTGGTGTCGGCGTTGAGGTAGTGCGCGCCGGTGGTGTGGAAGGCCGGGTTGCACGAGGTGCTGACGTGGATCATCGCGGGGATGTCGTATTCGACCATCGCCTCGTAGATGGGGTACCAGCTGCGGTCGGTCAGCGGCGGGGCGCTCCAGTGGCCGCCCGACGGGTCGGGGTTGAGGTTGATCGTCACCGCGCCCAGTTCCTCCACCGCGCGGCGCAGCTCGGGCAGGCAGGTCGCCGGGTCGACGCCCGGCGACTGCGGCAACATCGCGCCGGTGGCGAACCGGTCGGGGTAGAGCGTGCTCACCCGGTGGACCAGGTCGTTGCAGATCCGCGCCCAGATCGAGGAGACCGCGAAGTCGCCGATGTGGTGCGCCATGAAGCTGGCCCGCGGCGAGAAGATGGTCAGGTCGCTGCCGCGCTCGTCCATCAGGCGCAGTTGGTTGTCCTCGATCGCCCGACGCAGGTCGTCGTCGGTGATGACCAGGTCGTCGGGGTCGGGCGCGTCGCGGGGGTCCGCGACCGCCGCCGCCTGCCGATCCCGCCACTGCGCGAGTTGCGCCGGCGCGGTGGTGAAGTGACCGTGGCAGTCGATGATCATGCGTTGTCTCCTGGGGGTGGTCCGGGGTCAGGCCGAGGTGCGGGTGGGCCAGCCGGTGTACTGCTCGGCGAGGTAGCCGCGGCCGGCACGGGTGCCCACCACGTTGTCGAGTTCACCGAGCTGACGGCGGAAGTCGAACGGCGTGCCGCCCGGCGCGGTGTGCAGGAGCCGGGTCATCCAGTAGGAGAAGTTCTGGGCCCGCCATACCCGTTGCAGGGCCCGCGACTGGTAGTCCTCCAGTGCTCCCGCGCCCTCGCCGCCGAGTGCCCGCAGCAGCACGTCGGCGAGCACCTTGACGTCGTGCAGCGCGAGGTTGAGGCCGCGGGCGCCGGTCGGCGGCACCGTGTGCGCGGCGTCGCCGGCCAGGACCATCGAACCCCAGCGCATCGGCTCCTGCACGAACGAGCGGAACCGCAGCACCGTCTTCTCGAAGATCGGCCCCTCGGTGAGCCGGAAGCCGTCCTCGCCGGCCACCCGGGCCTGCAGCGTCGCCCATATGCGGTCGTCCGACCAGGCGTCGACCGGCTCGTCCGGGTCGCACTGGAAGTACATCCGCTGCACGGTCTCGGTGCGTTGGCTGATCAGCGCGAAGCCGTGCTCGGAGCAGGCGTACACCAGCTCGGGCGCGCTCGCCGGCGCCTCGGTCATGATGCCGAACCAGGCGAACGGGTATTCCTTGGTGTAGCGCACCCGCCGGTCCTCGGGCACCAGGCCGCGGCACATGCTGCGCGACCCGTCCGCGCCGACCACGTAGCGCGCCCGGATCTCGTGGCGGGTCCCGTCGGGCGCGGTGTAGCGCACCCGGGGCTGCTCGCTCGTGACGTCGAGGACCTCGGTGTCCCGGACGCCGAAGTGCACGGTGCCGCCGTCGCGGTCCCGGGCGGCGGCCAGGTCGATGAACACGTCGGTCTGCGGGTAGAGCCACACCGACTCGCCGACCAGCTCCTTGAAGTCGATGCGGTACGGCCGGCCGCCGAAGCGCAGCTCGATGCCCTCGTGCTCGTCGCCGTCGCGCAGGATCCGGTCGGACACGCCGGTCTCGACCAGGTCCCGGGCGACGTCCGCCTCCAGGATGCCGGCGCGTTGCGTGGTCTCGATCTCGTGCCGGGTGCGGGTGTCGATCGCGATGGACTCGATGCCCGCGCGACCGAGCAGATGCGCCAGCATCAGCCCGGCCGGACCGGCCCCGACGATTGCTACCGGAACCGAAGTGACGGTGTCGACAGCGGCGGCATCGGCCATGGCATCTCCCGGAGGGCGGCGAACATCTCGAACTCCTCGAACCCTGGCATCCGGGACGGCCTCGGGTCGGGCGGTCTTTCCGCCAGGCGGAAGACCGCTCGGGCGGATCCGGGCCCGCCTGGCAGGCTCGGCGCAGACGTCCGGCGCTCGGTGGCGCGACCGGTCTGCGCCGACGGGGGTGCGCGGACCGGCTGCCCGATCGCCGGACGTACCGACTGTCGAAGATGGGGAGGCGACGTGGACCGACGCATCTGTGGACTGTCCTCGATGGCAACGCGGGCGATCCTGGCCGAGGTCGCCGACCACATTCGGCTCGCGCACGGCATCGGGGTGGCCTTCGAGTCGGCCGGCGGGGTCGAGATCGCGCGCCGGGTACGCGAGGGCGCCGAGGCCGATGTGCTCGTGCTGGCCGACGGGGCACTGGCCGAGTTGGCCCGCGAGGGACACCTCGTCGAGGGCACCGTGCGCCCGCTGTGGGTCTCCCGGGTCGTCGCCGCCGTGCCGACCGGATCGCCGGTGCCGGCTCTCGACTCGGAAGCCGATCTGCGCGCCGCCCTGCTGGCCGCCGACCGGATCGCCTACTCCACCGGGCCCAGCGGCACCGCCCTGCTCGAACTGATCGCCCGGCTCGACCTCGCCGACCCGCTCCGCACCCGCCTCGTCCAGGCCCCGCCGGGGGTGCCGGTCGGCAGCCTGCTCGCGTCCGGCGCGGCCGAGTTGGCCCTGCAACAGCACAGCGAACTGATGGACCTGCCCGGCGTCACCGTGATCGGCCCGCTGCCCGGCGCCGCCGCGATCACCTCGACGTTCGGCGCGGCCGTGCCCGCCTCCTCGACCCGGCCCGATCGTGCCCGCGAGGTGCTCGACCTGCTCGGCTGCGAAACCGCCTCGCGCACCGCCCGCGCCAGGGGCATGCAGGCCGCCTGAGCTGTCCCGCCGGCGAGACACGCGAACGCGCTTTCCGCGTCGGCCGCGCTCTTGCCGCGCAACCGCCCCGTACCCGGCCATGGTGATCTACGCTGCCGCCGACGGACCGCACGAGTACGGCATACAGGCGAGTGGTGACGACTCCCGGGAGCGCGGAAATGGCGATACGCAAAAGATCCAGGGCCGGTGTGGCCGTGCTGGCGGCCATCGCGATGGCGGCCGGCGTCTTCACCGGTTCCGCCCAGGCGGCGCGGGGCACCGGTGCCGGGGCGGGCGGCCACCAGGCGACGCAGCGCGCGCTGGACGCGGCCGTGCGGGCCGGTGTTCCGGGCATCACCGCACAGGTACACGATGCCGACGGAGTCTGGAAGTCGGCGCCGGGCGTGGGCGATCTGAGCACGGGTGCGCCGCGCGGCAAGGACGACCGGTTCCGCGTCGGCAACCTCACCAACACCTTTGTGGCCACCGTGCTGCTCCAGATGGAGGCGGAGCACCGGCTCGACCTCGACGACACCGTGGAGCGCCGACTGCCCGGCCTGGTCCGCGGCAACGGCAACGACGGCCGCACGATCACCGTGCGCCAGTTGCTCAACCACACCAGCGGCCTGTTCGACTACCTCGCCGACCCGGCGTACGGCGAGGCGTACCTGGCGGGCGACGGCTACCTCCGGCACCGCTACGACACGCTGACGCCCGAGTGGCGGGTGCGGGTGGGTCTGTCCCACGAGCCGCTGTTCACGCCCGGGGCCCGGCACTCGTTCTCCAATACCAACGATGTGCTGGCGGCGCTGATCGTCGAGCGGGTCGGCGGCAGGTCGTACGAGGACGAGGTACGCGACCGCATCATCGAACCACTGGGCCTGGAAGCGACCTCCACCCCCGGGCGGAGCAGCCGCCTGCCCCGACCGAGCAGCCGAGGCTACGCCAAGCTCTTCCCGGCACAGCCGGATCGCGTCGACGACGTCACCGCGGTCAACGGGTCCCAGAGCTGGGGCAACGGGGACATCATCTCCAGCGCGGCCGACCTGAACCGGTTCTACGGTGCCCTGATGCGCGGAAAGCTGCTGCCGCCGCGGCAGTTGGCGGCGATGAAGGCGACCGTCGACAACCCCGACTTTCCGGGCGCCTCCTACGGACTCGGCATCGAGCGGTACACGCTGGGCTGCGGCACCACCGTGTGGTACCACGACGGCGGCATGCTGGGGTGGATCTCCATGGTCGCCACCACCGACGACGGCCGGCACCGGATCGCGTTCAACTACAACGCCAGTTGGGGGGCGGAGACCATCCTGCCCATCCTGAGCGCCGAATACTGCTGAGCCGGACCGCGAACGCCATGGCGTCATCATGGCGCCATGGCTCTCGCCGATGGCGACAGGCCGCCCGAATCCACTCGCGCGTTGTGGCCCGAAGGCATCCGAATAGCGTCGGTCGATGGACCGAAACACCACACGTACCAGGACAAAGACAGCGCCGACAAATGGCGCGCCGGTCAGGCGCCGCGCGGCGCAATCGATGTGCCATGATAGTTCCATGGAACTACGTGAGTACGTCGAGGCGCTGCGCGACGAGCTGGTCGCAGCCTCCGCGGCCGGAGACACCGAGACCCGCGCGGTTGCCGAGCGACTCGTCGCCCCGCTGGAGTCGGCCGTCCGGCTCACGTTGCTCAAGGTCCTGTCGGCCGCGGTCGACGAGATCAGCCGGGACCTGGCGCCCGGCTCGGTGGACCTGCGCCTGCGCGGGATGGATCCCAGCTTCGTGGTGACCGCGCCCCCGAGCGACGGCGGCCCCGCCGGGGACGACCCGGCCGAAACCGGTGACGCGGCGAGCGACTGGTTGACCGGCGCCCTCGGTGGCCCGCGCAGCGGCGCCACGGCCCGGATCAACTTCCGGCCCCCGGAGGAGATGAAGGAACAGATCGAGAAGGCGGCGTCCAGCCAGGGCATCTCGGTCAACACCTGGATGGTCCGGGCGTCCGCCGCGGCGCTGACCAACAGCAGGCGGTCCCAACGCGGCAAGCAGCAGTTCAACGGCTGGGTGCAGTAGCGGCGCGGCGGCCCGCGCGATCGCGCCGGTCGCGCCCGGCCCGGATCGGCCGGAGGCCGACGGGATGCGCGTACATGCGGTCCGCATCCCGTCGACGGCCCGGGAACACCCGCTCCCGGGCCTGCCGTTCGTCAGGCGTGGTGGATGGTGATGTCGCCGTAGGAGGACTGCATCCGCACCTCGATCGACTCCTCGGCCGACTTGGCCACCTCTTGCAGCGAGTTGTGTACGCGCCCGTAACCGGTGGTCAGTTCCAGCTTCGCCGGGCGATCCGCACCGATGCCGATCTCCAGGTCACCGCACGCGGTCTTGAGCACGACCGCGCCGCGGACCACTTCGCCGACCCGGATGCTGCCGTTGGCGGTCTTGGCGTCGGTCCGGTCGCCCAGGGCGTGGTCGAGGGTGATGTCGCCGTTGGAGGCGCGGACCCGGATGTCGCCGGTGACCTTGCCGATCTCGGTGTTGCCGTTGGCATTCTTGACCCCGGCCGCGCCGTCGATCTCGCCGATCCGGATGCGTCCGATCGAGGTGCGGACATCCGCGTCGCCGTCGACACGACCCACGGTGATGTGGCCGGCCGTACGCAGCCGCAACGCGCCGACCTGCTCCAGACGCACGTTGGAGGTGGTCGTCTTGAACGTGCACTCGCCGAGCCGGCCGGAGCAGTGCAGGTCGCCCAGGGCCGCCTCGCCGTGCACGTGCGAACCGATCGGCAGCACGATCGACACGTCCACCGAACGGGACTTGCGGGAGGGGTTCATGGCCGACAGCCCGGGCTTCGGGGCCTTGACCACCAGCACGCCGTCGGCAAACCCGACACTCGTCTGCTCGGCGGCCTTCACGTCCGAGGCGTCGCTCTCGTCGGTCGGCCGTACCTCGACGACGGTGTCGATCCGGTCCTCGGCGGTGATCTGCACGTCGCCGACGTAGATGTCGAGCTTGACGGAGATCGGGTCGGGAGTAGCGAAAACGTCCATGACGCCATCATGGCGCAATGCATGCGCCATCTGCAAGTCGTCTCGACTGCGATGGCGCCATTGGCGCCATCGACATCCGGCCGGCCCGACCCGCCTCGCCTCGCCTCGCCCACCGGCCCGACCCGTCGCGCCGAGCGCCCACCTCAGGAAGCGGCCTCCGCACGGTACTTGATCCGACGCAGCACCTCGCTCAGGTCCGCGAGCAGCACCTTCTCCTTGGCCTTGAGGTAGAAGTGCCCACCGGGCAACACCCGGAGCCGGAAGCCGGCATTCGTGGTGTCCGCCCAACCGCGCATCTGCTCCGGGGTCACCTCGGGGTCGCCGTCGCCGGTGTAGCCGTAGACCGGGCAGTCGAGCGGGTCCCGCCGGCCGGCGGGATACTCGTCCACCAATCGGTAGTCCGCGCGGAACGCGGGCAGCAGGATCTCCCGCAGGCCCGGGTCCGCGAAAACCGGGGCGCGGCTCTCGTCGAAGCGCACGACGTCGGCGATCATCTCCTCGTCCGTGCCGAGGAACCGCCGTTGGCCCTCCAGGGCATGCGGCGGACGCCGGCCGGACACGCACAACGCGACCGGCGCACACCCTCGTCGTTGCAGGCGCAGCGCGACCTCGTGCGCCACCGAGGCACCCATGCTGTGGCCGAACAGCACCAGCCGGTGGCGCGTCGACTCGGCGAGCGCGTCGGCGATGTCGTCCGCGAGCGCCTCCAGTCCGGACGGGAAGGCGTCGCCGAGCCGGTCCTCCCGGCCCGGGTATCGCACACCGAACACCCCGACGTCCGAGGGCAGTCCCACCGGCCAGGTGCGGTACGCGGTCGACCAGCCGCCGGCATGGGGGAAGCAGACGAGCCTCGTCGCGCACCCGTCGTCGTCGCGGAAGCGACGCACCCACCGTTCCTCCACCGGACTCCTCATTCGAACATGCCTTTTCCGTGCGGGTAGTGGTGGTGATCGCGGTCGGCGTTCAGAGCACTTCGCCGTCCTTCGTGCGCTTGCGCAGGGCCGGCCTGCTCGATCGGGAGAGGTCTCCCCACATGTCCGACAGACCGGTGATGGTGCGCGCCGCGAACAGCTTGCGGATGGACACCTCGTGGTTCAACTCCGCCCGGATCAGCCCGACCAGCCGGATCGCCCGCAGCGAGTTGCCGCCCAGGTCGAAGAAGTCCTGGTCGATGCCGACCCGGTCCAGCTCCAGCACGTCGGCGAAGGCCGCGGCCAACACCCGCTCGGTGTGGTTGCGCGGTGCCCGATACTGCCCGTCGTCGAACTCGGGCTTGGGCAGCGCGGCCCGGTCCACCCGTCCGCCCGCCGTCACCGGCAGGCGATCCAGCGGTACGAACACCGACGGCACCAGGAACTCCGGCAGCCGCGCCGCGGCGAACCGGCGCAGTTCCTCGCCCGAGAGGTCGCCGCGCGGGCCGCCCGCCGGGACCACGTAGGCCACCAGGCGTCGTTGCCCGGACTCGTCCTCCCGGCCGACCACCACCGCCTGGGCCAGCCCGGGGTGCTCGGCCAACACCTCCTCGGCCTCGGCCGGTTCGACCCGCAGCCCGTGTACCTCGGCCCGGGCGTCGGCACGGCCCACGTATTCGAGCCGTGTGCCGTCGTCCCGGCGCACCCGGTCCCCGGTCCGGTACATCAGCCCGCCGGCGGGCCCGAACGGGCAGGGTACGAACCGCTCGGCGGTCCGCCCCGCCTGCCCGGGGTAGCCGCGGGCCACGCCGGGCCCGGCCACGTACAACTCGCCGACCACGCCCGCAGGCACCGGCGCCAGGCCCGGCCCCAGCACGTACAGGGCGGTGTGGTCCATCGGCAGGCCGACCGTGCCCGCGGGCCGCGCCGGTCCGTCCGCCGCCGGGCGGTCGCCGGCGGCGAACCCGGTCGTTTCCGTCGGACCGTGACCGATGACGATGCTCAGCTCGGGGCACGCCTCGCGCATCCGCCGCACCGCGGCGGCGGGCACCCGGTCACCACCGGTCCACACCTCGCGCAACCCGGCCAGGCGCTCGGGGCGTTCCGCCGCGATCGCCGCGAACCGGGTGGCGGGCAGCCACATCGTGGAGCCCGCTCGCGGCTCGGTCGCAACATCGAGGTCGAGTTCCCCCGGCGGGGCCACGACCACCCGGCCGCCGCTCAGCAACGGCACCCACAGTTCGAGGGCGAGTGCTTCGGAGGTGGGCGGCGAGTGCCACACAACGGTGCCTCGGCCGCCGTCGCGCCAGTGCCGGTCGGCGACGAGCCGCTGGATGTTCCGGTGCGTCACGGCGACCCCGCCGGCCGCGCCGTTCGATCCGGAGCCATGGAGCACAGCCAACAGGTTGTCCGGATGCGGCAGGGGTGAAACCTCCCGTGCGTCGTCGCCGTCGGCGGTGTGCGACCCGAGGTCGTCGAACACGATCGTCGGCACGGGCAGATCGCCGGGGAGCCCGGCCGCGCTCGCCGCGTCGGTGAGCAGTACACGCGCCGAGGAATCGCTCAGCACCGACCTGATGCGTTCCGCCGGGGCGGTCGGGTCGATCGGCAGGTAGGCTCCGCCCGCCTTCACCACGGCCAGCAGGGCGACGACCAGGTCCGCCGATCGGGGCATCGCCACCGCCACGACCGTCTCGGGTGCGACCTGCCGGCGGCGCAGGGCCCGAGCCGGCCGGTCCGACCGCTCGTCCAGTTCGCGGTACGACAGCGCCGTGTCCCCGGACACCACCGCGACGTCGTCGCCGGCCTGCTCCACCCGGCGGGCGAACAGCTCCGCAAGCGTCGCCCCGGGCCCGGGCGGCTGATCCGGCGCCGTCAGCACCCGATCCCGCTCGACACCGGTGAGCACGTCCAGCGCACCGACCGGCAGTTGCGGGTCGGCGGCGATCACCGCGCGGATATGGGCGATCAACTCCGCGCCGATGAAGTGCAGTTCGGCGCCGGAGTAGAGGCCCGCGGGGGCGTCGAGCCGGACGTAGAGGTCGCTCTCGGGACTCCCGTCGGTGTAGACGCCGATCGCCAGCTCGTCGAAGGCGCCGGTCGTCGCGCCGAGGTAGCGCGCCGGGTGGTCGCCGAAGTGCAGTCGGTCCACGAACTCGACGACGTTGATCACGGTCCCGAAACTGCCGCGACCGCTCAGCACGGTTTCGCTCGCGCGCTGGATCTCCGAGTAGTGGCAGGCGGTTTGGCCGAAGATCTCGTACGTCTCGTCCACCACCGCGTCGGCGATCTCGCCGAAGGTCGCACCGAGCGGGACCTTCACCCGCACCGGCACCACGTTCACCGCCAGGCCGGGGGTCCGGCTCGCCGCCCCGACCCGGTTGCCCACGGCCAGCGAGAGCAGGAACTCCGGGTGGTCGCACCGGTGTCGGAGGAACACCGCGGCGGCGGCGGTCACCAGCGAGGACATCCAGACGCCCATGGACTTCGCGGTCTCGGTCCAGGTGTCCGCCTCGGCGCGCGGCACGGTCAGCGTTCGACTCGCCATGCCGATGGCGTCGGCCAACTGCCCCCAGCGGTCGGCGCTGCCCAGCGGTTCGGCGAGCGCGGACCGGGTCGCGTCGGGCAGGGCGATCCGCGGCACCTGCGCGGGCGGCGGCGCGTCCGCGAGGTACTCGCGCCAGAACGCGGTGTCCTCGGCGAACTTCGGCGAGTCGCGGTAGCGGTCCGTTTCGGCGCTGAACGACTCGACGTCCCACGGGTGCGGCGGTTCGGCGATCTCCGCCCCCCGGACCAGTGCCGTGTACACCTCGGCGAGGCGCCGCGACAGCAGGCCGCCCGCGCCGAACCCGTCCGAGATGAGGTGGTGGTAGGCGATCACCACGAGCGAGCGGGCCGGCCCGAGTTCGATCACACCCAAGCGGAACAGCAGGTCCCGCGCCAGGTCGAACGGCTGCCTCACCAGCTCGGCCAGCGCCTCGCGCGCGGCCTGTTCGGGATCCGCCTCGGCGCTCAGGTCCAGGAGGAACGGTCGCCAGTCCCCCAATTCCCGGGGAATCAGCCGCAGTCCGCCGCCGTCGTCGACGAAGTTGACGCGCAGCACCTCCGCTTCGCCCAGGACGTGCCGGAATGCGGATTCCATCACCGCCGAATCCAGTGCACCGTCCACATCCCACATGGTCAGCGCGTGGTTCAGCGTTTCCGGAGACATTTTCTGCGCCAGCCACAATCCTTTATGCGCCGACGACGCACCGAACGAACGCACAGGGAACATCCCCTCAGCAAACAGGCTCGGGAACCTGAGGAATTCGCAGATCACCTCCACACTCACGGAGGTGGATCGGCCGGTCAAGACAACGGGTGCCGGAACAGGGCACACCGCGCGCGAACGTGCGGTGTCCCGCCGGCGGGACGGTCCTGCGGACCGGGGAGCGCCCGCGGCGCCGCGCTCATCGCGGCGCGCGGTCGCCCATCGAGGCGATGATGTGCCCGGCGATCAGTCTCGGTGTCGGGTGTCGCAACACCAGGTTCGCCCGCAGCTTGAGTCCGGTCGTCGCGGCCAGACGTTTGCTCAGCTCCACCGACAGCAGCGAGTCGAAGCCGATGTCCTTGAACTCCTGGTCGGGTTCGATCGTCTCGGCTGAGGGGTGGCCCAGCACGACGGCGACCCGCTCCAGCACGTGTTCCAGCACGCGCGTCCTCGCGTCGTCCTCGGACAGGGTCGGCAGCAGGTCGGCCAGGGGTACCGGGTCGTCGTCGGTCGCGGGCGGTTGCGGCGCGGGCTCCTCGGCCGCGACCACTGCGGGCGCGGAGTTCAGCCAGTAGCGCTGCCGCCGGAAGGCGTAGGTCGGCAGCTCCACCCGCCGGCGGGTCCCGAACAGGGCGTCCCAGTCCACCGCCCCGCCGCGCACGTGCAGTTGGGCCAGCGAGCCGAGCACGGCCGCGACCTCGCCGCGATCGCGCCGGGAGGAGGCCAGCACCACCGCGTCGTCCAGGTCCTCGACCATCTCCTGCACCGGGACGGTCAGCACCGGGTGCGGACTCATCTCGATGAACCCCCGGAACCCGTCGTCGATCAACCGGCGGACGGAGGATTCGAAGCGGACTTTCTCCCGCAGATTGTCGTACCAGTACTCGCCGTTCAGCTTTGCGGTGTCGATGACTTCGCCGTACAGGGTGGAGTAGAAGGGCAGTGCGGAGGATTTCGGCCGCACGTCGGACAGCGGTGTGATCACCCGTTCGCGGACCCGGGTCACCTGGTGGGAATGCGAGGCGTAGTCGACCGATATTCGGCGGGCCTGGGCGCCTTCCGCCTTCATCTTCTCGACGAATTCGTCGAGTGCGTCCGGTTCTCCGGAAACCACCACCGAACGGGGTCCGTTGACGACGGCGATGCTCACCCGGTCCTTCCACGGGGTCAGCCGGGCCGCCACGAGGTCCGCGGACTCGACCACCGACGCCATCCCGCCGTGTCCGATCAGGTCCACCAGAGCCTTGCTGCGCAGCGCCACGATCTTGGCGGCGTCGCGCAACGACAACGCGCCGCACACGTGCGCGGCGGCGATCTCGCCCTGGCTGTGCCCCACCACCGCGGCCGGTTCCACACCCCAGGACCGCCACAGCGCGGCCATCGACACCATCACCGAGAACAACGCCGGTTGCACCACGTCCACCCGATCCAGCGTGGGCGCACCCGGCACCTCGCGCAGCACGTCGAGCAGCGACCAGTCGACCCACTCGGCCAGCGCGGCCGCGCACTCGTCGAGGGTGCGCGCGAAGACCGGGAAGGTGTCGTGCAGTTGCCGGCCCATGCCGACCCACTGCGAGCCCTGTCCCGGGAACATGAAGACCACGCCGCCGAGCTTGCCGGCGGCCCCGCGCAGCACCGCGGCGGACTCCACGCCGTCGGCCAACGCTTCCAACCCGCCCAGGAGTTCGTCTCGATCGTGGCCCAGCACCACGGCCCGATGCTCGAACCGGGAGCGGCTCGACCACAACGACCGACCCAGGTCGGCGACATCCGCGTCCGGATCGGCCGCGACGAAATCGCGCAGCCTGCCCGCCTGGCGCTGCACGGCCGCCGCGCTCTTGCCCGACAACACCCACGGCACCAGCCCGCCGACCACGCCCGGGCTCGGAGCACGCTCGTCCGGGTCCGCGGGCGGCGCCTCCTCCAGGATCACGTGCGCGTTGGTGCCGCTGACTCCGAACGACGACACCCCGGCCCGGCGCGGACCGTGCGCCGGTGTCCAGGTCCGTCCCGCCAGCAGCAGTTCGACCGCGCCGGAGGACCAGTCCACGTGCCGGGAGGGCTTGTCCACGTGCAGGGTCTCGGGCAGGAAGCCGTGGCGCATGGCCATCACCATCTTGATCACCCCGGCGACCCCGGCGGCGGCTTGGGCGTGGCCGATGTTGGATTTCATCGATCCCAGCCACAGCGGCCGGTCCGGGGAGCGGTCCTGTCCGTAGGTCGCCAGCAGCGCACCCGCCTCGATCGGGTCGCCCAGCACGGTGCCGGTGCCGTGCGCCTCGACCGCGTCCACCTCGGCGGCCGCGACTCCGGCGTTGGCCAGTGCCTGTCGGATCACCTGCTCCTGGGCGCGACCGTTGGGCGCGGTCAGCCCGTTGCTGGCTCCGTCCTGGTTCACCGCCGTACCGCGAACGACGGCGAGCACCGGGTGGCCGTTGCGGCGGGCGTCGGAGAGCCGCTCCAGGAGCAGCACGCCCACCCCTTCGGCCCAGCCGGTGCCGTCGGCCCCGTCCGCGAAGGACTTGCACCGGCCGTCGGCGGCCAGGCCGCGCTGCCGGGAGAACTCCACGAAGATCGCGGGCGAGGACATCACCGACGCCCCGCCCGCCAGCGCGAGCGAGCACTCGCCCGACCGCAGCGACTGCATGGCCAGGTGCAGGGCCACCAGCGAGGAGGAACACGCCGTGTCCACGGTCACCGCCGCCCCGGTCAGCCCCAGTTCGTACGCCACCCGGCCGGACGCGACGCTCAGCGCGCTCCCGTGCAGCAGGTAGCCCTCCAGTTCGCTCTTGCCTCCCTCCAGGAAGCGCCAGCCGTATTCGGTCGAGCTCACCCCGGTGAACACGCCGACGTCGGCTCCGCGTACCTCGGCGGGAACGATGCCCGCCCGCTCGAAGACCTCCCACGAGGTCTGCAACAGCAGGCGCTGCTGCGGATCGATGGCCAACGCCTCACGCGGGCTGATGCCGAAGAATTCCGCGTCGAAGTCGCCCACGTCCGCCAGGAATCCGCCGTGCCGTACATACGAGCTGCCGACCGTGTCGGGGTCCGGATCGTACACGTCCCGCCAGCCACGATCGCCCGGGAACTCGTCCACCATGTCCACGCCGTCGCGGACCATGTCCCACAACTCCTCGGGCGAGGACACCCCTCCCGGATAGCGGCAGGCCATCGCCACCACGGCGATCGGCTCGACCCGGCCCGCTTTCAGCGCGTCGTTCTCCTGCCGGAGGCGGTCCCGCTCCTCCAGCAGCGTGCGCAGCGCCCGCTGGACCCGGTCCGCGCCGTCCGCCGGGCGATCCGCGGCGTTGTTCATGGTCACTTGCCCCTCTCATCCAGAGCCAGGTCGACGAGTGCTTCCAGGTCCAGGGCCGCCAGTTCGCCCGGATCGGCCTCCGTGTCCGGCGCCTGCCCGTCGGCGTCCGGGTGTGGGGAATCGGCGCAGGCCAGGAGCAGTTCCAGGATTCCCGCGCTGCGCAGCCGCTCGATCGGCACGTTGCGCAACACCTCCCGGATCCGCGCGTCCTCGGCCGAGCCGGGCTGCTCCGTCGCACGCAGCAGGCCGCGGACGTGCCGACCCAGCTCGCGTGGTGTCGGGTAGCTGAAGACGAGGGTGGAGGGCAGCCGCAGTGCGGTCGCGGAGGCCAGTCGGTTGCACAGTTCGACCGAGGTCAGCGAGTCGAATCCGAGGTGGGTGAACGCCCGGTCGGCGTCCACCACCGCGCCGGAGGGGTGGCCCAGCACGATGGCGACCTGATCGCGGATCCAGTCCAGCACGACCGTGTCCGCCTCGTCCTGGGCGAGGCCGGCCAGCCGGGCGGGCAGGCCGAGCGAGCCACCGTCCCCGGTGCCGCCCGACCGGTTGCGGGCCGGACGGGCGCCGGCGACGAGGTCGCGCAGGAGCAGCGGCAGTTCGTCGGCACTCCTGCCGCGCAGTGCGGCCGGGTCCAGTCGGGCGGGGATGAGCACGGGCTTGTCGATCGCGTACGCCGTGTCGAACAGGTCCAGGGCCTGGGCCGTCGGCATCTCGGCGATGCCCAGCCGCCGGATCCGGGAGAGGTCGACCGCGTCCAGGTCCTCGGTCATTCCGGTGCGTTGTTCCCACCAGCCCCAGCACAGCGACGTGCCGACCCGGCCGGATGCCCGGCGCTGCGCCGCCAATCCGTCCAGGAAGCCGTTCGCCGCCGCGTAGTTGGCCTGGCCTCCGGTGCCGAGTGTGCCGGCGAGGGCGGAGAAGAGCACGAACGCCGTCAGGGTGTGGTCCGCGGTCAGCTCGTGCAGGTTGATCGCACCGCCGACCTTGGCCCGCAGCACCCGGTCCAGGCTCTCCGCGGTCAGTGACTCCAGGGTGCCGTCGGCGAGGCCGCCCGCCGCGTGCACGACCGCGGTCAGCGGGTATCGCCCGGGGATGTCCGCGAGCACGGCGGCCAGGGCGGCCCGGTCCGCGACGTCGCAGGCCACGACGGTGACGGTGGCGCCGGCCGCCGCCAGTTCCGACCGCAGTTCGGCGGCGCCCTCGGCGGCGATGCCGCGCCGGCTGAGCAGTACCAGGCTGCGCACTCCGCGTTCGGTGACCAGGTGGCGGGCCACCAGGGAGCCCACGCCGCCGGTCCCGCCGGTGACCAGCACGGTCCCCCCGCCGAAGCCGTCGCCCAGGTCGAAGACCAGCTTGCCGATGTGCCGGCCCTGGCTCATCTCGCGAAACGTCCTGCGCGCGTCGCGGATGTCGCGGACCGAGATCGGGTTCGGGCGTACCCGTCCGTCGGCGAACAGTTCCATGACGGCCCGGAACATCTCGTGGATCGAGTCCGGGCCGGCCTCGTAGAGGTCGAATGCCCGGTAGTCGACCCCGGCGTGATCGGCCGCCACCCGCCCGGGATCGCGGATGTCGGTCTTGCCCATCTCGACGAAGCTCCCGCCCTCGGGGAGCAGCGTCAGCGAGGCGTCGACGAAGGTGTGCGCGAGGGAGTTGAGCACGACGTCGACGCCGCGACCACCGGAGGAGTCCAGGAACTTCTCCGCGAACTCCAGGTTCCGCGACGATGCCAGGTGCTCGTCGTCCAGACCCAGACCGCGCAGGGTGGCCCACTTGGCCGGGCTCGCGGTGGCGTAGATCTCGGCGCCGACGTGCCCGGCCAGTCGTACGGCGGCCATCCCGACGCCGCCCGCCGCGGCGTGGATGAGGATGCGTTGGCCCTTTTCCAGCTTCGTCACGTGGAACAGGGCGTAGTAGGCGGTGAGGTAGGCACCGGGCACCGACGCCGCCTCGGCGTAGCTCCACCCGTCGGGGATGGGCATCAGCAGCCGGTGGTCGGCGACGGCCACCGGGCCGAAGGCGCCGGAGAAGATGCCCATCACCCGGTCGCCCGGTGCCAGGTCGGTGACGTCGTCCGCCACCTCCAGTACGGTTCCGGCGCCCTCGCTGCCGATCCCGGCGTCGATGGCGGTCCGCTCCACCAGTCCCAGGGCGATCGTGACGTCCCGGAAGTTGAGCCCGGCGGCGTGCACGCGGACGCGCACCTGCCCACCGGTGAGGGGTGCTTCCACCTCGGGGCAGGGAATCCAGGTCAGGTTCTCCAGCGTGCCCTTGATCGGGATGCCCAGCCGGTGGGCGCCGTGCGCCGGTGGCTCGATCCGATGGTTCGCGGTCTCGGTCGCCGTCATCCTCGGGACGAGGTGCGCGTCGCCGCGCAGGGCCAGTTGCTCCTCGTCGAGGGCGAGCGCGTTCGCGAGGTGTGCCCAGGAGGCTTCCTCGTCGTCGATGTCCACGAGTCGGAACCTGCCGGGGTGCTCGGTCTGGGCGGAACGGATCAGGCCCCATACGGACGCGCCGGGGAGGCTTTCGACGCGCTCCCCGCCGCCGGTGTCCACGGCCAGGCGGGTGAGCAGCACCAGCGTGGATTCGGCGAGCGCCTCCTCGGCGAGGAAGCGCTGGGCCCAGGCCAGCACGCGCATGTCGGTGCCGCCGACGGTGGCGAACGGGTCGGCGTCGGCGGCGACCAGGAAGTCGTCCAGGCACAGCACCAGGTGTCGGGGCGCCTCCCCGGCCAGGACGTCGTCGATGGACGCGTGGAACGCCACACGCTCGGCGCCGGTCCGGGCCAGGCGTGCGGCCTGTCCGTCCGGCGCGCCGAGCACGTCCCACCGCTCGGGCCGGCTTTCCGGCCGGCCCGGCCGAGCCGGGCGCCACTGCACCTCGAACAGCGCTTGCTCGTTCCCGCCGCGTACCGCGCGCAGTTGCTCGGCGCTCGCCGGTCGAAAGGTCAGCGCCCGCACGTGCGCGATCGCGCGGCCGTGCTCGTCGGCGATCGCCACGGACACCACGCCCTCGCCGGCCGGGGAGATCCGGACCCGTACGGTGGCGCCGCACGCGCCGACCCGGTCCACTCCGGACCAGGAGAAGGGCATCCAGCCCCGGCCGTCGGTCACCTCGATGACCCCGCCGGCCACCACCGCGTGCAGCGCGGCGTCGAGCAGCGCCGGGTGCAGGGCGTACCCGCCGGTCTCGGCGGGGTCCGGCAGCGTGGCCAGTGCGAACAGGTCGTCCCCGCGCCGCCACACCTCGCGCAGGCCGCGGAAGGTCGGGCCGTAGTCGAAGCCCGCGTCCGCGAACGAGTCGTACAGACCCGCGACGTCGAGCCGGCGCGCCCCGACCGGCGGCCACACGGTCGGGGCGGGGGCGTCCTCGGTCCGCGCGATCGGGCGCGCCGCGCTCGGCGCCAGGCCGCCCGTCGCGTGCCGGGTCCAGCCGCCCGCGGTCGGGCCGTCCACCGTGCGGGCGGCCGGGTCGGGTCGCGAGTAGACGTCCAGGGAGCGGTGTCCCGTCTCGTCCGCCGCGCCGGCGACGATCCGTACCTGCACGTCGCCCGAGTCGGGCAGCACCAGCGGAACCTCCAGGGAGAGTTCCTCGATCGCGGCGCAGCCGAGGACCTCGCCCACCGACAGCGCCAGGTCCAGGTAGGCGGTCGCCGGTACGACGGCCGCACCGAACACGGCGTGATCGGCCGGCCAGTCGTGGGTCCGCAGGGACCACCGGTCGGTGAACACCACCTCGCCGGTGCCCGGGTG
Organism: Embleya sp. NPDC020886; assembly: GCF_044333915.1. Lineage (NCBI taxonomy): Bacteria > Bacillati > Actinomycetota > Actinomycetes > Kitasatosporales > Streptomycetaceae > Embleya > Embleya sp. NPDC020886. Next base: position 559,467 of record NZ_JBIRRX010000005.1, read on the forward strand.
CTCCAGTACGGCGCCCAGCAGCGGGTGGGCCGGGGCCGCGAGGCCGGCCGAGGCCACGTCCGCCGTGCCCGTCCCGGCCCCGAAGTCCAGCCAGTAGCGCTCGTGTCGGAACGCGTACGTCGGCAGGTCCACCCGCCGGCGGGATCCGAACAGGGCCTCCCAGTCCACGAATCCGCCCCGGACGTGCAGTCGGGCCAACGTGTCCAGCAGCGCGGGCACCGCCGCGCGGTTGCGCCGCGACGAGGACAGGACCACCGCGTCGTGCACTCCCTGGGCGGCGAAGGCTTCCGTGGTGATGCTCGTGAGGGTCGCTCCCGGTCCCACTTCGACGAAGACGTCCGCGCCGGCCGCGCGGGCGTGTTCCACCGCGTCGAAGAAGCGAACGGGTTCGCGGACGTGGTTCACCCAGTGCGCGACGGACGTCAACTCCTCGATCGTGGCCTCGCGGCCCGTCCTGGTGGAGACGATCGGGATCGACAGGCGGCCCGGGGGCAGTTCGCCGATCGCCTCGGCGAACTCGGCCAGGATCGGGTCCATCAGCGGGGAGTGGAACGCGTGGTCGACGTCGAGCGGTTTCGCCGACGTGCCGCCGGCGACGAGCCGGTCCCGGAGTTCGTGCACCTGGTCGCGGAGGCCGGAGAGCACCACCGATTCCGGGCCGTTGACGGCGGCGATACCGACCCGGTCGTACCCGCCGAGCAGCGCGGCCACCTCGTCCGCCGAGGCGCGTACCGCCAGCATGGCGCCGCGTTCGGTGACCGTCTGCATGATCCGTCCGCGGGCGGCCACCAGCCTGGTCGCGACGTCCAGGTCGAGGACGCCGGACACGTGGGCGGCGGCGATCTCGCCGACGGAGTGGCCGATCAGGTACTTCGGCTCGCGGCACAACCGCACCATGAGCCGGTACAGGGCGACCTGCAGGGCGAACAGCGCCGGCTGCGCGATGTCGGTGCGATCGCGGGCCGCGGGCTCGTCGGCCAGCAGCAGGGGCTTCAGCGCGAAGGGCAACCGGCTGTCGAAGCCGGCGCAGACCTCGTCGAGGGCGTCCGCGAATACGGGAAAGGTGTCGTACAACCGCCGTGCCACACCGGTCCATTGCGATCCCTGCCCGGGGAACGTGAAGACCGTCGCACCGAGGTCCCCGGCGACGCCGCGCACCACCGCGGCGGACTCCGCGCCGTCGGCCAACGCCGCCAGACCGCTCAGCAACTCGTCCCGATCACCGCCCAGCACCACCGCGCGATGCTCGAACCGGGCCCGATCGGCCACCAACGAACGCCCTACGTCGGCGGGTTCCAGGCACGCGTCGGCGGCGGCGAAGGCACGCAGCCGCCGCGCCTGCGCCCGCAGCGCGTCCGCCGACCGCGCCGAGACGACCCACGGCACCAACCCGGTGTCGATGCCCGGCACCCGGTCGGCGGCGTCGGGCACGGGCGTTTCCTCGGGCGCCTCTTCCAGGATCAGGTGGGCGTTGGTGCCACTGGCCCCGAAGGCCGAGATGCCCGCCCGCCGGGGCCGTCCCGGGGTGTTCGGCCATTCCCGGGCCTCGGTCAGCAGTTCCACCGCCCCGGCGGACCAGTCCACGTGCGTCGACGGGCGGTCCACGTGCAGCGTCGCGGGCATCGTCCCGTGTCGCATCGCCATGATCATCTTGATCATCCCGCCGACGCCGGCCGCCGCCTGCGCGTGGCCGATGTTCGACTTCAACGACCCGAGCCACAGCGGCCGATCGGGATCGCGGTCCTGCCCGTAGGTGGCCAGCAGCGCCTGCGCCTCGATCGGATCGCCCAGCGTGGTCCCGGTGCCGTGCGCCTCCAGCACGTCCACCTCGCTCGCCTGGACCCGGGAGTCGGCCAACGCCGCCCGGATCACCCGCTGTTGGGCCGGCCCGTTGGGCGCGGTCAAGCCGTTGGAAGCGCCGTCCTGGTTGATCGCCGAGCCCCGGATCACCGCCCGGATCGCCCGCCCGTTGCGCCGCGCGTCCGACAACCGTTCCAACACCAGCATGCCGACGCCCTCGGAGAAGCCGGTGCCGTCCGCCGCGTCGGCGAACGCCTTGCATCGGCCGTCCACCGCCAGACCGCGCTGCCGCGACATCTCCCGGAACACCTGCGTCGTCGCCATCACCGTGACGCCCCCGGCCAGGGCCAGCCCGCACTCCCCCTGCCGCAGCGACCGCACCGCCTGGTGCACCGCCACCAGCGACGACGAGCACGCCGTGTCGGTCGACACCGCCGGCCCCTCCAGGCCCAGCGCGTACGCCACCCGCCCGGACGCCACGCTCAGCAGCGAACCGGTCTGCGCGTAGCCCGAGATGCTCTCGGGGGTGAAGAGGTGGTTCCCGTACCCGAAGTACGCCAGCCCGGCGAAGACGCCGGTGTCGCTGCCGCGCAGGGTCTGCGGGTCGATGCCGGCTCGTTCCAGCGCCTCCCACGAGGACTCCAGCAACAACCGCTGCTGCGGGTCCGCGGCCAGCGCCTCGCGCGGGTTGATCCCGAAGAACTCGGCGTCGAAGTCGCCCGCGTCGTGCAGGAACCCGCCCGAGCGGGTGTAACAGGTATTGGGCCGGTCCGGATCCGGATCGTACAGAGCCGCCAGGTCCCAGTTGCGGTCGTCCGGGAAGTCCGACAGCGCGTCCCGGCCCGCCCGCACCAGCTCCCACAGCGCCTCCGGGGACTCCACCCCGCCCGGGTAGCGGCAGGCGACACCCACGACCGCGATGGGCTCGGCAGCGGCCTCGGTCAGCTCCTTCAGGCGCCGGCGTGTTTCGATCAGCTCGATCGATGTGCGCTTGAGGTAGTCGAGAACATCGGCGTTGTTGTCGTTCGTCATCGCTCTCCCCTAGCCGAGCTCTTTGTCCAGCAGCGCGAGAAGCTCTCCCGCCGAGGCCGAACCGATCCGGTCGACGATGCCGACCGGCGATGCGTCGCTCGCCATCGCCCGTACCCGGCCCTGTAGTTCGCCGAGCAGCGTGGCAATGGCGGTCCTGTCCGGCGCCGCGAGCCCGTCGAACGCGTCCGCCAGCCGGGCGCCCAGTCCCTCGATCTCCCTGGTCAGGCGTTCGGCCGCGGGCTCCGGGTCCGCGCCGGAGTCGGGGGCGAGGGCCGCGGACAGGAACCGGGCGAGAGTGCTCGGATTCGGCTGGTCGAACGCGAGTGTGGCGGGCAGCTTCAAGCCGGTCGCCTCGGCCAGCCTGTTCCGCAGCTCCAGTGCCATCAGCGAATCGATGCCGAGGTCCTTGAAGGCCGCGTCGGGACCGACCCGTCCGGTGCCGGCGTGGCCGAGGACGATCGCGGTCTGGGCCCGAACGGCGTCCAGCAACACCGCCTCGGCGTCGGCCGGCGGCAGCGCGGCGACCCGCCGCGCGAGTGCGATGTCCTCCGCCTGCGAAGTGTCCGCATCGACGGAACCGACGGAATCGGCCGGTGTGCCGAGCAGTTCGCGCAGGAGCGGTGACGGCGCCGGACCCGCGGGCGCGGTGCCCGGCGCCGGGAGGTTCAGTCGCGCCGGCACCAGCACCGGTTCGTCGCGCGAGATCGCCGCGTCGAACAGCGCGAGCCCCTCGCGCGAGGACATCGGCCGCACGCCCTGGCGTTGCAGGCGCACGATGTCGGACTCGCCGAGGTCGGCGCCCGCCTCGGTGCGTTGCGCCCAGTAGCCCCAGCACAACGAGATCGCGGCCGCTCCGGCGCCCCGACGGGCCTGCGCCAGGCCGTCGAGGAACGCGTTGGCCGCCGCGTAGTTGGCCTGCCCGGCCGTGCCGAGCACGCTCGCGATCGAGGAGAACAACACGAACGCGGACAGGTCCAGGTGCCGGGTCGCCTCGTGCAGGTACCAGGCGCCGTGCGCCTTCGGGGCCAGCACCGCGTCCACCCGGTCCTCGGTCAACGCCTCCACGACTCCGTCGTCCAGCACGGTCGCGCAGTGGATCACCGCCGTCAGCGGGTGTTCGTCGGGCACCGCGGCGACCAGTTCGGCGACGGACGCGCGGTTCGTGACGTCGCACGCGCGGATCTCGACGTGCGCCCCCGCCTCGGTCAGCTCCGCCCGCAGCCCCGCCGCCGCCGGTGATGCCGGTCCCCGCCTGCCGACCAGCAACAACCGGCGCACCCCGTGTCGTGCCACCAGGTGCCGGGCCAACATCGCCCCCAGGCCGCCGAGACCGCCGGTGATCAGCACCGTCCCGGAGCCGAGGCCGGGACGGTCCGCCGCCGGGCCGAGGGAGCCGCCGGGGGCGCGGACCAGTTGCGGGGTGCTCACGAGGCCGGCGCGGATCCTGAGCTGGGCCTGCCCGGTGGCGATCGCCGCCGGGACGGCCGGCCACGAAGCGGGCAGGCCGTCCGTGTCCAGGAGGGTGAACCGGCCCGGGTTCTCGGTCTGCGCGGTACGGACGAATCCCCAGATCGCGGCCGCGGCCGGATCGGTCTGCGCGCCCCGCTCGTCGTGGATCGCGTCCCGCGTCACCACGACCAGCCGCGAGTCGGCGAACCGGTCGTCGGCGAGCCAGCCCTGCGTCCACCGCAACACCCGGTGCAGGTTGTGCTCGACGACGGTTGGGGTGTCGCCGCCGTCCGGGCCGACCGGATCGATGCCGGCGATCACGATCGGCGGGATCACCGCGCCGGAGGCGGCGAGTTCGTCGAGGTCGGCGAACACCGCTCCGCCCGGTCCCGGCAGCGCGGCCGGCGCGTCGAACCCGCCCAGCACCGCGTACCGGGCTTTCTCGGCAGGGCTCGAAACCGGCGGTATCGCGACGGGCACCCAGTCCACCCGGAACAACGAGTCCCGCCGGTCGAAGCCGAGTTCGGTCAGCTTCTCGACATCCACCGGCCGCAGGGTCAACGACTCGACGCCGCCGACCGGCACTCCGTCGCCGTCCGCGAAGGTGACGGACAGCGTGTCCTCCCCCGCGCCCGCGAGGCGCACCCGCAGCGTGGTCGGCGCGGCGGCGGCCAGGCGGATCCCGGTCCAGCGGTACGGCAGCCACCCTTGGGGCCCGGACTCGTCGGCGGGTCGCCCCGCCCCGGTCGGGAGCAAGGCGGCGTGCAGCAACGCCGGGTGGATCCGGAATCCGCCCGGCCGCGTGCCGTCGGGCGCGGGCGACTCCACTTCCGCGAAGAGGTCGTCGCCGCGACGCCAGAGCTGCTTCAGGCCACGGAACGAGGGCCCATGGGTGAACCCGAGGGCGGACAACCGGGCGTACTCCTCCGCGACCGGCACGCCGACCGCACCCGCCGGCGGCCACACCACGAGGTCGTCCTCGCGGTGGGTCGCTCCGGAGTTCGACCCGACCACGCCGACGGCGTTGCGCGTCCACTCGGCCTCGCCCTCGCCCCGCGAGTGCACGCCGATCGCCCGCTTGCCGTCGATCACGACGCGGATCTCGCGATCGGCCGTCCGGGACAACACCAACGGTGTCTCCACGACGAGTTCGTCGACCACGTCGAACCCCGCCTCGGCCGCCGCCCACACCGCCAGCTCCGCCTGCACCGCTCCCGGCACCAGCACGGCACCGTGCACGACGTGGTCGGCGAGCCACGGGTGGCGTCGCAACGACAGCCGCCCGCCGGCCACCAGGCCACCGCGCTCGCCGTCGTCGGGCAACCCGATCACGGCATCGAGCAGCGGGTGGCCCGAGGTGCTCTCGGCGGTGCCCTCCCGGGGTGTGTTCAGCCAATAGCGCTGCCGCTGGAAGGCGTACGTGGGCAAGTCGACCCACCGGCCGTCCCGGTCCGGGAGCACCGCCTCCCAGGAGACCGCGACGCCCGCCACGAACGCCTCGGCCGCGGACCGGTACAACCGCGCCCAGCCGCCCTGGCCCCGGCGCAGCGTGCCCACCACCACCGCGGCGGAACCGGGGGTGGCGTCGAGCATCGCCTGGATGTTGACGGTGAGCAGTGGGTGCGCGCCGACCTCGATGAACGCACCGTGCCCCTGTTCGAGGAGACGCGTGATGCCGGCCTCGAACCGAACCGGTTCGCGCAGGTTGCGGAACCAGTAGGCCGCATCCAACTCCGCCGTGTCGAGCGGCCCACCGGTCACCGTCGAGTGGAACGCCACCGGCGCGGACATGGGCTCGATCCCGCTCAGCTCGTCCCGGAGTCGCTCCTCGAAGCGGTCCATCAGCGGCGAGTGCCCGGGCACGCTCGCCGGGATCCAGCGAGCGCGAACGCGCTGGGACTCACAATGCGCGATCAGCTCCCGGACGGCCGCCGCCGCACCCGAGACGGTGGTCGAGTACGGTCCGTTGACCGCGGCGATCGCGACCTCGGACCGCCACGGCTCCAGCAACTCCCGCACCCGGTCCTCGGAGGCCACGATCCCGGCCATGCCGCCGTCCTGCGCGGTCGTGGCCAGCAGACGGGACCGCAGGGCCACGATCCTGGCCGCGTCCGGCAGGGTCAGGGCGCCCGCGACGCAGGCCGCGGCGATCTCCCCCTGGGAGTGCCCGATCACCGCGTCCGGGCTCACCCCGAGCGAACGCCACACCTGTGCGAGCGAGACCATCATCGCGAACAGCACCGGCTGGACGACGTCGATGCGATCCAGGTCCGCCGCGTCCGGCCCGCCGCACACGGTGTCGATCAACGACCAGGACACCCACGGCTCCAGCGCGTCCGCACACGCGCGCACGTGCTCCGCGAAGACCGGGCTCGACTCCCACAACTCCCGCCCCATCCCGGCCCATTGCGACCCCTGGCCGGGGAACACGAACACCGTCCGACCGACCGGTCCGGCGACTCCGGACACCACCCCGACCGGGTTGCGGGCGCCCTCGACCACGGCGGTCAGGCCGGCGAGCAGCTCGTCCCGGTCCGCGCCGAGCACCACCCGACGGTGCTCGAACAACGAGCGGGTGGTCACCAGCGCCCGGCCCACGCCCGCGACCGACAGGCCCGGGTCGGCGGCCACGGCGTCCCGCAGCCGCAACGCCTGGTCGCGCAGTGCCTGCGCCGAGCGCCCCGACAACACCCACGGCACGGTCCCGGGGGCGCCGGTCGACACCCGGCCGGCGACGGGGTCCCGGGCCGGACGGGGCGCGACGCCCGGGCCGGGGGCCTCGGACGATCCGGGTGCCTCGGGTGCCTCGGGTGCCTCTTCGAGGATGACGTGCGCGTTGGTCCCGCTGACCCCGAAGGACGACACGCCCGCGCGCCGGGGCCGCCCGGGTGCGCCGGGCCATTCCCTGGCCTCGGTCAGCAGTTCCACCGCGCCGGTCGACCAGTCCACGTGCGGGGTCGGGCGTTCCACATGCAGTGTCCCGGGCAACACCCCGTGGCGCATCGCCATGATCATCTTGATCATCCCGCCGACGCCCGCCGCCGCCTGGGTGTGGCCGATGTTCGACTTGAGCGAGCCCAACCACAGGGGGCTGCCGCCGTCCCGGTCCTGCCCGTAGGTGGCCAGCAGCGCCTCCGCCTCGATCGGGTCGCCCAGCTTCGTACCGGTCCCGTGCGCCTCCACCGCGTCCACGTCGGCGAGCGACAGCCCGGCGTCGGCCACGGCCGCTCGGATCACCCGCCGCTGCGCCAGTTCGCTCGGCGCGGTCAGCCCGTTGGACGCGCCGTCCTGGTTGATCGCCGAGCCCCGGATCACCGCCAGGACCCGACGCCCGTGGCGCCGCGCCTCGGACAACCGCTCCAGCACCAGCACACCCGCGCCCTCGCCCCAGCCGGTGCCGTCGGCCGCGTCCGAGAACGACCGGCACCGCCCGTCGGCCGACAGGCCCCGCTGCCGGGCCACCTCCACGAACATCCCGGGAGTCGGCATCGCCGACACTCCGCCGGCCAGTGCCAGCGTGCACTCGCCCGCTCGCAGGGACCGCACGGCCTGGTGCACCGCGACCAGCGACGACGAGCACGCGGTGTCGATCGACACCGCCGGGCCCTCCAGGCCCAGTACGTACGCCACCCGGCCCGAGGCCACGCTGGTGTACGTCCCGGCGATCCCGAAACCCTCCACCTCGGCGGCCGCCCCGCCGCCCAGCCGCGGGCCGTAGTCGACCGCGTAGATCCCGGTGAACACCCCGGTCGCCGAACCGCGCAGCCGGGCCGGGTCGATGCCCGCCCGTTCCAGCGCCTCCCAGGTCGTCTCCAGCATCAACCGTTGTTGCGGATCCATCGCCAGCGCCTCGCGCGGGCTGATCCCGAAGAACGGCGCGTCGAACTGCGCGAGATCGCTCAGGAATCCACCCGAGCGCGTGTACGTCTTCCCGCGCGCCTCGGGATCCGGGTCGTAGAGCGCCTCCACGTCCCAGCCGCGGTCCCCGGGGAAGTCGCCCATCGCGTCCACACCGTCGGACACGACCTGCCACAGCCCCTCGGGGGACGTCACCCCACCCGGGAAGTGACACCCCGCACCCACGACCGCGATCGGCTCGCGAGCGGACTCCTCCAGTTCGCGCACCCGCTCGCGCAATACCTGCGCGTCGCCGACGGCGCGTCGCAGGTAGGAGCGGAGCTTGTCGACATCCTCCACCGGGAACTCCCCCAACCGTTGCCAACAGAACAGGTGTGACTACACGTAGCCGCGGTCGATCAACGCGTACAGGTCGTCGTCGCTGTGGTTTGCCGGACGCGTCGTCGCCGCTTCCCCGGCTTCGGGCAACTCCGGTGCGAGGAGGGAGAAGATGTGGCGCCCGAGCGTTTGTGGCGTGGGATGGGTGAACGCGACGGTGGCCGAAAGCCGCACCCCGGCCGCCGCGGTGAGCCGATTGCGCAGCCGTACCGCCATCGAGGAGTCGAAACCCAACCCCTTGAACGTCTCCGTCGACCGGGCGAGGAGATCGGCGCCGGTCGGATCCGCGTCCCCGGTGTGCAGTACCGCCGCCGTCTCGGCGCACACCAGGTCGAGCACCGCAAGCTCCGAACCCAGGTCCGCCGTGACGGCGTTCGGGCCGGATCCACCATCGTGTGCGGCGGCGCCCGGGGACGTCGGGCCGGCGTCCTCGGGCGCGGTCAGCCAGTACCGCCGGCGCTGGAACGGGTAGGTCGGCAGGGGGATTCGGCGCGGTCGGTCCGCGGCGAACGCCGCCGCCCAGTCCACCGACACCCCACGCACGTACAGTTCGGCCAACGACGCCAGCACCTCGCCCGCGCTCCCGTCGTCCTTGTGCAGCGTGCCCACCACCACCGGCGAGGCGGCCAGCGCGTCGCCGGTCTCCGCCATCGCCACTTCGAGCACCGGATGCGGACTCACCTCGACGAACACCCCGCCGCGCTCGCGCATCAGGTGTTCGACCACCTCGCCGAACCGCACCGTCGAACGCAGGTTGTCGTACCAGTACGAGCCGTCCAGCACGTGCGTGTCGAGCGGTTCGCCGGTGACCGTGGAGTGGAACTCCACCGCCGAGGTGCGCGGCGACAGACCCGAGGTGGCCGCGAGCAGCCCGGTACGGATGCGTTCGACGTGGTGCGAGTGCGACGCGTAGTCCACCTTGACCCGGCGCACCCGGACACCCTCGTCGGCCGCCGTCGCCGCGAAACGGTCCAACGCCTCGTCGTCTCCGGAAATCACCACCGAGGACGGGCCGTTGACCGCCGCCAAGGAGAGCCCGGAGCACTGCCGCAACCGGTCCCGAACCCATTCGGGGGACGCGGCCACCGCACTCATCCCGCCCGAACCGGCCAGTTCGATCAGGGCCCGGCTGCGCACCGCGACGACCCGCGCCGCGTCCGCCAACGACAGCGCGCCCGATACGCAGGCCGCGGCGATCTCGCCCTGCGAGTGCCCCACCACGACGTCGGGGACCACCCCCAGCGACTGCCACACCCGCGCCAACGACACCATCATCGCGAACAACACCGGCTGGACCACGTCCACCCGATCCAACGACGCGGCCGACTCCGCACCGGTCAGCACCTCGGCCAACGACCAGTCCACCCACGGCTCCAGGGCCCGCGCGCACTCGTCGATCGAGGCCGCGAACACCGGCGACTGCGCGTACAACCGCTTCCCCATGCCCGGCCACTGCGACCCCTGGCCGGGAAACACGAAGACGACCGGACCCACCGGCCCCGCCGCCACCCCGCGCACGACCTGCGGCGCGGCACCGCCCGCCGCGATCAGGTCCAGACCGGCCAGGGCCTGTGCCCGGTCGGCGGCCGGCACCACCGCCCGATGCGCGAACGAGGACCGCGTCGACACCAGCGAGTATGCGATGTCCGCCACCGACCGTGAGGCGTCCGCGGCCGACGACTCCCGCAACCGCGCCGCCTGCTCGCGCAGCGCCGGCTCGGTGCGCGCCGACAACACCCACGGCACCGCCCCGAAGGGGCTCGCGGTGCCCGATTCCTCGGCGGCGGACCGGGGTTCGGTCCGCTCCTCGGGGGCCTGTTCGAGAATCACATGCGCGTTCGTGCCGCCCAGGCCGAACGCCGACACCCCCGCCCGCCGCGGTCGACCGGGCGTGCCCGGCCACGGCCGCCCGGCCCCAAGGACCTCGAAGTCCGCCTGGAAGTCCGGGATCGCGGGATTGGCGACGCGGAAGTTCAGGTTCGGCACCAGATGGGCACGATCCAGGCACAGCGCGACCTTGACGAAGCCGACGATGCCCGCGGCCGGCTCCAGGTGCCCGACATTGGTCTTCACCGAGCCGATCACCAGGGGCCGACTCCGGCCGGTCTCCCGGAACACCTCGCGCAGGCCCGCCGCTTCCGCCGGATCGCCGACTCGGGTACCGGTGCCGTGCGCCTCGACGTAGTCGAGGGAGTCGAACGGGACACCCGAGCGTGCGAGCGCGGACAACACGGCCGCCGCCTGTGCGCCGGGGCTGGGGTCGGGCATCCGGGAGGTCGCCCCACCGCTGCCCACCCCCCAGCCGCGCACCACCGCGTAGATGTGGTCGCCATCGGCCACGGCCAGGTCGAGCCGCTTCAACACGACGAACGCCCCGCCCTCCCCCCGGACGAAGCCGCCGGCCCGCTCGTCGAACGTAAAGCAACGGCCCTCGGGGGACAACGCGCCCAGGTTCGCCAGGCCGAGTCCGGCCTCCGGGTCGGCGATCAGGTGCACGCCGCCCGCGATCGCCAACTCGACCGCGCCGGCGCGGATCCGGTCGCAGGCCAGCGCCAACGACACGAGCGAGGAGGACTGGCCCGAGTCCGCGCAGAAGCTCATGCCGCGAACGTCGAACAGCGCGGAGATCCGGTTCGCGATCAACGCCCCGCTCGACCCGAGGGCGGCGTAGTGGTCGTCCCGGTCGCCACCGGACAGCCTGCGCAGCAGTTCGTACCCGGAGGGGGCCGCGCCGACCACGACGTCGACCTCCCGGCCCGCCAGCGCGGTCGCCGGGACGCGGGCGTCCTCGACGGCCTCCCAGGCGAGTTCCAGGCCCAGTCGCTGCACCGGGTCCATCGCGGCGGCCTCCGCCGGACCCGTACCGAAGAACTCCGCGTCGAAGCCGTCGATGGCCGCCAGGAACGAACCCGCGTTCACGGTGGCGGCGTCCGGGTGGGTCGAGGGGGGCGTCGTATCGGCCGCCCGCCGCTCGGGAAAGGTGCCGACGGTCGAGTTGCCCTCGACCAGCAGACGCCAGAACTCCTGCGGATCGTGCACGCCGGGGAAGCGGCACGACATCCCGATGACGGCAATATCGGTGGCTGCGCCACTCATGCGAGTCCCTTCCGGTTTCCTCGGCGCACGGCTCTCACGGGCTGCACGGCTTTCACCGCCAGGAGGTCGACAACTTCAGCAGTTCGTCCGCCGCTTTCATGAAGTCGTAGCGGCCTCCGTCGACTTCACGGATGTCGACGGAATCCGCGTACCGACGCCACCCCTGGAGCCGGTCGAGGCTCACGTCGGGGTCGTCCCGCCAGCGCAGGACCACGATCGGGCAGGGCAACGGGACCGGCTCCACCCGCCGGTACTCGCGCGCGGCGGCCAGGTCGCGAAGCAGCACCAGCATGCCCAGTTCGAGCATGTCCGGGCGCGGCTCGATGCCTCGGCCGCGCACGACCGCCGCCAACTCGGCCCGCAGCTCCGCCTCGGTCATGGCGAGCATCCGGTCGCCCGCCGCGTCGTGCGGTGCGACCTGACCGGAGACGATGAGCAACTCCGGTGTGGGCAGGCCCAGTTCGATCAGGCGCAGGGTGGTCTCGTAGGCGGGCAGCGCGCCCGCGCAGTGCCCGAAGAACGCGAACGGCCGGTCCAGCAACGGCGCCAGCGGTTCGGTCAGGTCGGCGACGAGCCGCTCGTAGGTGCCGTAGTGGGGTTCGGCCAGTCGGCTCTCACGGCCGGGGAACTGCACCGGGCAGACCTCGACGTCGTCGATCACCGCCGGCCAGCCGCCGAAGGCCGACGACCCGGAACCGGCATAGGGGAAACAGAAGATCCGGGCGGGGTGATCGCCGGACGGCGGCCGGACGAACCACGGCCACGTGGCGGCGGCGGATGTCATGGCGTCGTCCGCTTCCGGGCGACGATGGGCAGGTGGGTCATCCCGGCGATGAAGTACGAGCGCAGATGTTGCGGTTCGCCGGCGAGTTCGATCGATTCGAACCGCAGGAGCAGTTCCTCGAAGAAGATCCGCAACGTCTGCCGGGCCAGCGGTCCGCCGATGCAGTAGTGCGGCCCGAACCCGAACGCGACGTGGCGGTTCTCCCGCCGCGTGACGTCGAACCGGTGCGGATCGGTGAATTGGGACTCGTCCCGGTTGGCCGATCCGATCCACGCGACGACCGCGCCGCGGGCCGGCACGACGCCCCCGCCGATCTCGGTGTCGGCCACCGCGTAGCGCATGAAATTGCACGCGGCCGACGTCCAGCGCAGCCCCTCCTCGACCAGCGAGGGCACCAGCGTCGGGTCGGCCTGCACCTTGGCGAACTGCTCGGGCCGCTCGATCAGCGCGTGCACCGTGCCGGAGACGGTGTGCGGCGTCGTCACGTTGGCGCCCAGGAGCAGGCTGTACCCGTCGAGGGCGATCTCCTCGTCGGTCAGCGGCGCGTCTCCCGCGTGCACGGTCATCAGGTGGTCGAGCAGGCTGCCGTCCTCGCCGCCGGCCGCCCGCCGCTTCCTGACCCATTCGGTGACGTAGGTGACGAGTTCGTGGTGCGAGATGGCCAGCGTCGCGGCCTCGCTGCCGTGTCGGAAGTGCGGGTCCGAGGGGGCCGTGACCATGGCGGTCAACTGCACCAGCTCGTCCCAGTCCCGCTCCGGGATCCCCATCAGCGGTCCCGCGACGATCATCGGCAGCCGATGCGCCTGCTCGGCCAGGTCGAAGGTGGCGCCGTCGAGGGCCGGTTCGAGGAAGCGCACGATCGACTGCCGGATCCGGTCCTGCCAGGGGGCCACCGCCCGCGCGGTGAGCTTGGCGCCGATCGCCCGGCGCACCTGGGTGTGTCGCGGCGGATCGGTGGACGTCATCAGCTTGCCCGCCGCGACGTCGTCCTCCCCGAGGTGGGTGACCACCGTGCCGCGCTCCGAGGTGAACTCCCGGTGGTCGCCGAGCACTCGGCAGACGTCGTCGTAGCGGGTCACCGACCAGAACTCCCGCCCGTCCGGGAGGACCTGGTGGTGCAGGGGCGCCTCGGCCCGCATCACGTCCCAGATCGGATGCGGATCGCCCGAGGTGTACAGGTCCAGGTCGAACAGGTCGACGCGGTCCAGGTCGACGTCGCCTCCGGCACCCGGCGTCAACCTCACGACCGGGCCCTCCCCTGCTCGATCAGCTCGGCGACCCGGGCCGGGGTCTGCGCCAGATAGAAATCACGCACCGACAATTGCACGCCGTAGTCCCGGGTCACCCGGTCGATGATCTTGATCCCGATCAGCGAATTTCCACCGATGGCGAAGAAGTCGTCGTCCGCCCCGACCGCGCGGCCGTCGAGATATTCACCCCACAGCGCGGCAATTTCCGGGACGAGGGACACCGGCGCACTCGAAGGCGCGGCTTGTCGTTCCGACACCTGGTCCTGCCCACCTTGCCGGTGGACCTGCGGTGACGATTCCATGGCCAGCCTTTCCTTTCTCCGCCGAACGGGAATTACCACCCACGCCATTGCGGGTGTTCGCGAGGTTCGCCGGCCGGGCCGGCGCCGTGCCGGTACGCGGCGATCCGGAAGCCCGTCCCGGCATCGATCGGGTACTCGATACGTGCACCCGAAGGCCATCGCGACGCCAACGTAAATGGCCGGGGAAACCACAGGCAAGGGCCGGCGGTGCGGACGGCCGGCCGGGCACCGGTTGTCCCGCCAACAGGACATTATGAGCCGGTGCCCGGTCGCACGGCACCCGGGTACTGCGACTATCAGCCGCAATGTACGGCGGCCCGCGCCGCTCCCGGAGCGCCCGGAGACACGCGACTCCGGGCACGGTGACGTCATTGCCATCGCAGATCCGGAGAATTATGGTGACGATCGGGAGTAACGCCCAGCAGCTTCCGGGTGCATCAAACAATCATGTGCTGAAGGGGATTCCCGTGCTTAAGTCGCAACGGCTTGCGGTACTGCCCATCGATTCGTACGACCTGGATTCCGAATTGTCTGTCGTGGATCGCCACGAATACGGAGGCGACTATGACACCTATACCTTCGGATCGTGGTCGTCCCATGTGCTGGCCAATGGCAGCGGCGCCGATTCCGATACCGCCTTCCGCCCGCACGACGGTCGCCTGACCCTCACCGAACTGGGTCGGGAACTACCGGGAATCATGTCCCTGGTGACCGATAATTTCCCACTGGACCGGCTGCAATGGGTGCGCATCTTCAGCCTCCGTGACGGAATTCTCGCACCGCACGTGGACTTTCTCGAATTCGCCGAACCGGGCACCAGGTTGCAGATTCCGTTGCGCACCACCGATGAATCCCTCCATTCCGAGAACGACATCGTCTATCACCTGCGTCGCGGTGAGGTGTGGAAGATCCACACGACCGTCCCGCATTCCGTGCGCAGCTCCGTCGGGACGGCCCGGCTCTCCCTGTGCCTTGATTTCACGGACGCCGAAGAGCCCGTCGCGATCCGCAACGCCATCCCCGCGACCGAGCCGATCCGCATCGTCGAACGGCCCGAGCCGACCGACGCGGAGCTTGAGGAACTCATGGACTCTGGACGGGACTTGACCCCGGAGACCATGCGGGCGGCGTTCCGTCGCTTTGCCGCGCTGCACTTCGTGCGACGCGCACACGCCGCCGCGTCGTTCGACTGGTACGTGGAGGCCGTACGGCGCACCGGGGACGCCGACATGGTGGCCAAGGCGCAAGCCTTCCGCGCCTACTGCATCGAGAAGCGGGGCGACGGGGAAGCGTTCGTGTGGTGAGCCGCCCCGGCCGCCGGCGCAACGCCTGAGCAGCCGGCCCGCAGCACCCCGCACCACCCCGCCCCGAAGCGCCCGCCGAGCGATCGGGCACCGACAACCACCGATGGCACACCACCCCAAGGCGGTGTGCCATCGGCCGGTGCGGCTGCGATCAGCGCTTCACGGTGCCTTCGCGCAGCCGGTCGATCATGCGTCGGGTCGCCTCGATCGGACTGTCCTCGGAACCCTCGCGCGAACGCGACGTCAGCGCCTCGTTGAGCGGGGCCACCTTGGCGCTCCACTCGTCCTGCCCGGCGAAGGGAATCGTCTCGCCCTCCTGGTAGGCGGGGAACGGGCGGTAGGTGTTGAGACCGTTGCTGTCGGCCCCGCGGACGAGCAGGGGGTCCAGGTACAGCCCCTCGCTGTGGATCCGCGTGGTCGTCGAGATGTAACCGATGTCGAGACCGCACCGGCGCTTGGCGGAGGTGTTGGGTTCCGAGCAGTGCAGCAGGTGCGGATGGTGGATCGACACGTCGCCCGGCCGGAGTTCGATGTCCACGATGCCGCGCTTGTCCACCCACTCCCGCACCAGGGTCTCGTCGGACACGGAGAACAGCATGTTGTCCTTGTCCGTACGGACCGACGGTTTGTGCAGCGGCAGTTCGTGGCTGCCGGGGATCATGCGCAGGCAGCCGTTCTCGGTGTTGCTCTCGTCGACGGCCAGCCACACCGTCAGCGCCTCCATCGGACTGAGCGTCCAGTAGGCGCCGTCCTGGTGCCACAACACCGGTTGTCCGGTGTGCGGGGGCTTGCAGATGTAGTGGGCGGTGAAGCACGCCACGTCCGGGCCGAGGAAGAACTCCGCGATGTCCACCAGACGGGTGTCCGAGACCAGACGTGCCCAGAAGGCGTCGTTGCGGATCAGCGGGTGATGGAAGTGCTCGGGACGCAGGTCCGGGTACTTGCCGGTGAGCCATTCGACGTGGGCGCGCGCCTCGTCCACGACCTCCGGTGGCACGACGTTGCGGATGATGGAGAAGCCCTGCTCCGCGTACTCCGCCGCGGCCTTCTCCAATACGCCATCGCCAAGTGTGTTCATGGGTCAGCTCCTACTTGTCAGGTACTGCTTGCCGTGCGGAACGAGTTCGTGAAGCCGCCACGGGGTACCGTCTGCCGGCTCCTGAAGTTCGGCCCCGGACACGAAGAGGTGGTCGAAACCGGGGTGTCGACGCGGCATCGCCCCTGATGCGCAGCCGCTGTTGGCCGGGCAGACGGCCCGCGACACGGTTCCACTCGCGGTGGACACGGTTCCAGTGGCTCGTCTGCGTGTACGGATCGACGCTCACGCCCAACAGCGATCCGCCGGGCCGGGGGTCACGCCGGCCGATCGCAGCAACACGACCCGGGCCTTTTCGCGGTTCCCCAGCTCCAATACTCTGTCCGCCGGGCCGGAGGGTGTCAACGTTCCAAGGGCCGGTGCAAGGCCCGCCGGCAAGCCGGTCTGCGGGTGGCAACTGCGCCCGAAGTCACGGGATTTCGGGCTCCACGGCTGGTGGGACGGTCGGGCCCGGAGTCGGCTGCGGGCGGCGCGGTGCGCGGGCTGTCCCGTCGGCGGGACGGGTCCACCCGCACGCACCGGAAGACCGGGCGGATGCCTGCACGGGTGCGCGGCGCGGCGGTGATTTCGCCCCGCGTCCAGTTGTCCGCACCACCGGCGGGGCAACATGCGGATACCGGTACCGGCGCCGGTCGACCCGGGTGGCCGCCGTCGCACGCGCGCGACAGAATCAGCCGGTCGACGCGGTCACTGCCCGCCGAACACCCATGACAAAATCAATGGGTGCAGATCGGGATGCTGGGTCCATTCGAGGTGCGCACGGACGCCGGCGACCTGGCCGACGTGCCGGGCGCGCGGCTGCGCGGACTGCTGATCGCACTCGCGCTCAGGCCCGGTCGGGCGATCCCCAAGGCGTCGCTCGTCGACTGGATCTGGGGGGAACATCCGCCCGCCGACGCGACGAACGCCCTGCAACGCCTGGTCTCCCGATTGCGCAAGGTGCTGCCGGACGGCGCGATCGAGGGGCAGCCGGACGGCTACCGGCTGACGGTGGGGCCCGACGGCGTCGACGCCGTGCGATTCGAACGCCTGCTCGCCGCGGCCCAGTCCCGCGCCGAGGACGCCGCCGGACGGGTGCGGCTGCTGCGCGAGGCCCTGGCGTTGTGGCGCGGTGCGCCGATGCAGGACGTCGGTCTCCAGGACAGCGCCGCGTTCGACGCCGCGGTCGCCCGGCTCGAAGGGTTGCGGCTGACCGCGACCGAGGAGCGGGTCGACGCGGAGGTCGCCCTGGGGCACGGGGCCGAACTGGTGACCGAGTTGGCCGATCTGGTGACCGCGCACCCGCTGCGCGAACGGCTCGTCGCCGCCCTGATCCGCGCGCTCGTGGCGGCCGGTCGCGACAGCGAGGCGCTGCTGGCCTACGAGCGGGCCCGGGAGGCCCTGGCCGACGCGCTGGGCGTGGATCCCTCGGCCGAGCTGGCCGCGCTGCACGTCGCGCTGCTGCGGGGCGAGTTGGGGCCGAGCCGGGAGAGCCGCAGGACCAACCTGCGCGCCGAACTGACCACCTTCGTCGGTCGGGGCGCCGATGTCGCCGCGGTCCGCGAGCTCGTCGCCGAGCACCGCCTGACCACGGTGATCGGGCCGGGGGGCGCGGGAAAGACCAGGCTGGCCACCGAGACCGCGCGCACGCTGCTGGGCGACCTGCCGGACGGGGTCTGGCTGGTGGAACTCGCCGGCATCGGTGCGGACGGCGACGTGGCGCAGTCGACCCTGGTCGGTCTCGGCCTGCGCGACGCGCTGCTCGGCGGCGCCCCGAACGCGGAGCCGGTGGACCGGTTCATCGCCGCGATCCGCGAGCGGGAGACACTGCTGATCCTGGACAACTGCGAGCATGTGATCGAGTCCGCGGCGGTGTTCGCGCACCGGGTGCTCGGCGAATGCCGACGGCTGCGGATCCTGGCGACGAGCCGGGAGCCGCTGGGCATCACCGGCGAGGCGCTGTGGCCGGTCGAGCCGCTGGCGCTGCCGGAGGGGGACGCGCGGCTCGGCGAGATCGAGTCCTCACCGGCCGTGCGGCTGCTGCGCGACCGGGCCGGGGCGGTGCGCCGGGATCTGTGGGTGGACGCCCACACGCTGGCCACCATGGCGCGGGTGTGCCGGGCCCTGGACGGCATGCCGCTGGCGATCGAACTGGCCGCCGCCCGATTGCGCACCATGTCCATCGACCAACTCGCCAACCGCCTCGACGACCGGTTCCGCCTGCTGACCGGTGGCAGTCGGACCGCGCTGCCGCGGCACAAGACGTTGCGCGCGGCGGTCGACTGGAGCTGGGAACTGCTCACCCACGCCGAGCGGGTGGTGTTGCGGATGCTCTCGGTATTCTCCGGCGGGGCGAGCCTGGAGGCGGCCGAACGGGTCTGCGCGGGCGGCACGGTCGAGCGGGAGGAGGTGCTCGAACTGCTCACCGCGCTGACCGAGAAGTCGCTGCTGGTCGCCGAGGGTTCCGGCACCCCGCGCTACCGCATGCTCGGCACCATCAAGGAGTACGCCGGGCACCGGCTCGCGGAGGCGGGCGAGGCGGACCTGGCGCGCCACGCGCATCTCGCCTACTTCACCGAACTCGCCGAGACCGCCGAGCCGCATCTGCGCCGCGCCGAGCAGTTGCGGTGGCTCGCCACGCTGGAGGCCGAGCACGAGAACATCGGTGCGGCGATGCGCGGCGCGTTGGCGGCCGACGAGGCCCAGGCGGCGATGCGGCTCGCGGCGGGCGCGGGTTGGTACTGGTGGCTCGGCGGGCACCGGACCGAGGGCATCGAGCTGATCACCGCCGCCACCAGGATGCCCGGCGAGGTGACCGACGAGGTCCGGGCCACGGTCTACGCGCTGGTCGTGTTGTTCGTCAGTGCCGGGCGGGGCGACGAACACCAGGCCGCGGAGTGGATCCGCGAGGCGCACCGGCTCGGCCGTCGCAGCCGGCGCGGTTTCCCGCTGCTGGGGCTCGTCGCCGCGCTGGAACGCCTGTTGCAGTCGCCCGACGCGTTCCTGCCCGCCTTCGAACCGCTGCTGGACGACGAGGATCCGTGGGTGCGCGCGCTGGCCCGGCTGCACCTGGGCAAGATGCGGATCATGCTCGGCCACGACGGGCGGGACGCGGACGCGTACCTGGAGATGGCGCTCGCCGAATTCCGGGCGCTCGGCGAGCGGTTCGGCATCTCGTTCGCCCACAGCGAGTTGGCCGACCGAATAGCGGTGCGCGGGGAGTTCGCCGCCGCGTGCGAGCACTACGAACAGGCGATCGCGGTCGTCACCGAGGTCGGCGCCATCGAGGACGTCATCCGGATGCGGTCGCGGCAGGCGCAACTGTATTGGCTGGCGGGCGACAAGGACGCCTGCGCAGTCGCCATCGCCGAGGCGCAGCGCTGCGCGCAACGGGTGGCCTGGCCGGACGCGCTGGCCGAACTGGCCCTGGCGAAGGCCGAACTCGCCCGCTGGGAGGGCGATGCCGAGGAGGCCCGTCGGCAACTCGGCGTGGCGACGGCCATTTTGGGCGAGGACGCGGAGCAGGTGAACGTCCGCGGGCTGACCCAGGATCTGCTCGGCTACCTCGCCGAAGACCTCGACCAGGCCCGGGAGCACCGCGCGGCGGCCTGCCGGGCGGCGGCCCAGGCGGGCCACGCGCCGCTGATCGCCCAGGTGCTCGTCGGCGTCGCGGACCTGGCGTTGCGCCGCGGGGATCACGCGCAGGCCGCGCGGCTGCTCGCGGCGAGCGCGGCCGTGCGCGGGCTGCCGGACCGCTCGCACCCGGACGTGGCCCGGATCGAGCAGACCGTGCGGCGGTGCCTCGGCGACACGGGGTTCGCCGAGGCGGCTCGGGAGGGCACGCGGACCGACTGGTCGCGGCTCGTCGAGGTCACGCTCGCTTCTTGAACGTGGCCACCGCCCACACGTAGCCCAGCAGGGCCAACCCCAGACACCAGGCGACCGCCGCGAGCGCGTCGCCGGTCGACGGGTCGCCCGCCAGCAGCCCGCGCAGCGTCTCGATGATCGGGGTGAAGGGCTGGTACTCCACGAACTGCCGCACACCCGCTCCCATCGTGTCCGAGGGCACGATCGCGCTGCTGAGGAAGGGCAGCATGATCAGCGGCACGGTGGCCAGACCCGCCGACTCCGCGGTCTTCGCGGCCAATCCCATGGCGACGGTGAGCCAGCTCGCCCCGAAGGTGAGCAGCAGCAGCAGACCGACTACGCCGAGCCAGTCGAGAGCACTCGCCTGCGGGTCGAAGCCCATGGTGAAGGCCACCGCGACGATCGCCGCGCAGGCCACCAGGCAGCGCACCGTGGTGACCACGACCTGCCCGGTCAGTACCGCGCCGCGGGAGATGTCCATGGCCTTGAACCGGTTGATGATGCCCTTGGTCATGTCGTCGTTGACCGCCGTCGCGGTGGACCCCAGGCCGTAGCTGACGGCCATCACGAGCATGCCCGGCGTCGCGTAGTCGATGTAGTTCTCGCCGACGCTGAAGCCGCCACCGAGCACCTTGACGAACATGAGCAGGAGCACGATCGGGAACAGGATCGCGTTGAACAACACGAGCGGGTTGCGCACCGTGTGCTTGAGGTTGCGGCGCAACATGATCCCCGAGTCGGCCAACGCCGTCGAAACGCTGCTCACTTGGCGATCGCCTCCGCACTCGTGCGCCCGGTCAGGGCGAGGAAAACGTCGTCGAGGTCCGGCGTGTGCACCGCGAACTCCTCGGCGTTGATCATGTACTCGTCGAGCCGGTCCAGCAGGGCCCGCAGCGACCTCGACTGGCCGTCGCTGGGCACCCGCAGGGTCAGTTCCTCGTCGTCGCGCGCGCCCCCGGGCAGGATGCGATCCGCCACCTCGAGGTCGGCGATGTCGGTGAACCGGAGCCGGACGTGGGTGCCGGGAGCCTGGCGCTTGAGTTCGTCGGGAGTGCCCTCGGCGACCAACTTGCCCTGGTCGAGGACCACGAGCCGGTCGGCGAGCTGGTCGGCTTCCTCCAGGTACTGGGTGGTGAGGAAGATCGTGGTGCCCTCGGCCACCAACTCGCGGACGATCCCCCACATCGTGCGCCTGCTGCGCGGGTCCAGTCCGGTCGTCGGCTCGTCCAGGAAGATGATCCGCGGCGTGCCGACCAGCGTCATCGCCAGGTCCAGCTTGCGGCGCATACCGCCGGAGTAGGTCGCGGACCGCTTGTCCGCCGACTCCGTCAGGTCGAACCGCTCCAGCAGCCCCGAGACCAGTTGCTCCTTCGACCGCACCCGCTTCAGGTCCGCCATCAGCTCCAGGTTCTCCCGGCCGGACAACAACTCGTCCACCGCGGCGAACTGTCCGGTCACCCCGATGGCCGCCCGCACCGCCTTGGTCTCGGTCGCCACGTCGTGGCCTGCGACGCGCACCGTCCCGGAGTCGCCCTTGAGCAGGGTCGCCAGGACGTTCACCGTCGTCGTCTTGCCCGCCCCGTTCGGCCCGAGCATGGAGAACACCGATCCTGCGGCGACCTCGAAGTCGATGCCGTCGAGCACGACCTTGTCGCCGAATGCCTTGCGCAGCCCTGAGACTTCAATCGCCGAACTTTTCATGCCCCCACCGTGGCCGCCGAACCTGACACCGGTCTGTCACGCCCCTGACACGGCGCTCCGGCACACCCTCTCCGATGAACGGGGACGACATGCCGGAGCGAACGCGCCCGGGACACCGCTAACGATCGCGGCGGGATTGCGCCTCGATCAGATCCAGCACCTCCCGGCCCCGGTCGACCAGGTACATGTGATCGCCCGGGAACTCCGCATACTCGAACTCGCCGGTGGTCGCCTTCCGCCACTCCTGCGCCTGGTCCGCGCTCACCAGGCCGTCGGAGCCGCCCCGAATCGAGCAGATCGGCACCGACACCGGCTCGTCCGTGCTGGGCAGGTAGTTCTCATGCATCTCGCAGTCGGCCTGGAGCACGGGGAGGATCAGTTCCCGCATCTCCGGGTGATCCAGAGCCTCGTGCCGAAACCCCGCGAACTCCTCGACCCGGGCCAGGAACTCCTCGTCCGGAAGGCCGGTCGCCCGCCGCTCCCGCTGCGTCCACGGCCCCGGCGAACCACTGACGACGAGCCGCTCGACCCGCACTCCGCGGGCGTCGAGCAGATGCACCAACTCGTAGGCGAGCACCGCGCCCAGGCTGTGCCCGAACAGCACCACGGGCCGGGCCCCTTCGCCGAGGTCCGCGATGACGTCGTCGACCGATTTGCGGGCCGCTTCGACGACATTGCGGTACGGCGTCTCCAGAATCCGCCGCTCCCGACCGGGCAACTCGACCGAGAGCACCCGCCACCGGTCGCCGGACAACTCGCGCCACGGATGGAAGAACGACGGTCCCGCTCCCGCGAACGGCACGCACAGCAGCGCGCTCCGGTCGCGGTCGGGTCCGGACTTGTCCGCCTGTGTCACCCCGACCAACCCCAATCACGCATTCGAGTACCCGGCCCTGCCCACCACGTCCAGCTCCGCCAGCTTGGCGACGATGACCTTCATGATCTGACCCGCGGGCTTGGGCATGTGCAGGTCGTGATGCGTGGCGTCCACGTCGTGCGATTCGATCGCGCCCAGGACGTGCGGCCGCCAGTCGGGCCCGTACGAGAAGCCCTCCTCCTTGTCCAACTTCGCGTTGAAGTACAGCACGTCACCGCGGTAGACCGGGGATTCGAAGACACCCATCGTCTTCAGGTTGTTGGCGCCCACCCGCGACATGTTCTCCAGGAAGTTGTCCAGGTTCTCGGTGTTCATGAACTGGCCGAAGACTTCCTCGACATCGGCCCGGTACATCACCTTCCCCTTGTCGCGCACCTGCCGGAAGCCGTTCCCCGGGGCGGAGTTCGCCGGTTGGGAGTCCAACACGGCGATGAAGGCGACCTCGCGACCCAGCTTGTCCAGCGACGCCGCGACGGCGTGCGCGATCGGGCCGCCGAAGGACCAGCCGACCAGGTGATAGGGCCCCTCGGGTTGGATCCGCAGGATCTGGGCGAGGTAGTCCTCGACCATCTCCTCGATCGAACCCGCCAGTTCGTCCGTGCCGTTGGAGCCGCGGGACTGGAGGGAGTAGGCCGGCCGGTCCAGGTAGGGCGCGAAGGTGAAGAACGCCCAGCCGACGCCGCCCCCGCCGTGGAAGAACCACACCGGCGGCTTGCCGGTACCGGGGTCCCGGTTCAGCGGCAGCACCACGTCGAACGAGTCGTCGACGTAGTCCTCGGGGATGCCGCCGACGAGCACCAGCGCGCCCAGCTCGGCCACCGTGGGGTACTGGATGATCGTCCTGAGCGGCAGATCGACGCCGAACTGCTTGCGGATCCGAGCGCAGAGCCGGGTGGCCAGGAGCGAGTGCCCGCCCAGTCGGAAGAAGTCGTCGTCGATGCCGACCGTCTCCAGGCCGAGCAACTCGGTGAAGAAGGAACACAGCTTTTCCTCATGGGAGTTGCGCGGCCCGCCGCTGCTCACCGTGGTGGTGTGCTCGGACGGCAGCGCGCGCCGGTCGAGCTTGCCGCCCGCGGTCAACGGAAGCTCGGCAAGCGGCACCAGCACGGCCGGGACCATGTAGTCCGGCAACCGGCCACGCAGATACTCGGGCAGCCCGGCCAGCAGGGGGGCGATCGACTTGCCCAGGGCGGGAGCGTTCGCCTTGTTCCGCCCCGAAGCCGCGCCGGGCACGAACCCGGCGGCGAGGGAGCGCTGTTCGCCCTGCGGTTCGGACAGCAGGATCGCGTCGAAGTTGTGCACCGCGTCGCCGGACCAGGTGAGCACCGCCTCCCCGCCCCGCCGGCGGGCCCAGGCGGCGAGGTCCTCCGGGTCGACCGGCCGGCGCGAGGCGGTGGCCGTGCCCAGCACCCCGGTGGCCGACGCGGCGGTGGCCTCCGCCATCAGCCGCGCGTTGGGTATCCCGGTCACCCGCACCGGACCGCCGCCCGCCCGGTCCACACACGCGCCCAGCCCGGCCAGGTCGGACACCTCCCGACCCCACGGCAGCGCCGGGACGCCGGACAGGTCGAGCACGTCCGCCGGTTCCTTGTGCAGGACGATCTCGTAGCGGTGCCGGGTTAGTTCGTTGTGCGCCCGGCCCGGCTTCAGCCGGATGTCGAC
This sequence comes from Embleya sp. NPDC020886, assembly GCF_044333915.1. Lineage (NCBI taxonomy): Bacteria > Bacillati > Actinomycetota > Actinomycetes > Kitasatosporales > Streptomycetaceae > Embleya > Embleya sp. NPDC020886. The sequence continues at coordinate 583,902 of NZ_JBIRRX010000005.1, forward strand.
GCCGACCCCGTGCTCCGCCGCCCAGTCGGCGAACCACTCGGGGGCGACCACCAGTTCGCGTTCGGCGAGCAGCGCCTGCTCGACCGCCTCGCGCACGTCCTCACGCGAGGCGTTCGGCTGCGCCGTACGCCGCACCGCGGTCAGCAGCAGGCGCAGGGTCGCGGCGTTGCGGACGTCGCCCACGATCACCCGGCCGCCCGGCACGAGCAGTTCCAGCGCCTGGCGCAGCACCCGGTCCAGGTAGTCGACGCTCGGGAAGTACTGCACCACCGAGTTGAGCAGCACGGTGTCGAATGTGCCTCGGGGCAGTCCGCGGACGTCGTCGGCCGGTTGCACGCTCAGCCGCAGTCGTTCCCCGTGCCCGGCCTGCTCCGCCTGTGCGCGGACCCGGTCCACCACCGTCGGCGAGATGTCGGTGGCCCAGTATTCCTCGACCTCGCCGACGATCTTCGCGAGGAGCAGGCCCGAACCCGCGCCGATCTCCAGCACCCGCCGCGGCGCGAACCGCAACACCCGGTCCACCGCCGCGTCCCGCCACTCCCGCATCTGCTCCAGCGGCAGCGGCTCGCCGGTGTAGCTGGAGTTCCACAGGCGGAAGTCCTCGCCCCATTCCTCGCCGGCCGAACCGGCGTATCCCGCGTCGCAGACCTGGCGCCATTCGTCCACGTGCGCGTCGGCGTCGTCCACCGCGGCCTTGGGGTCGGGCACCACGTACGCCACCAGGCGCTTGTCGCCCTTCTGATCCTCGCGCACCACGACCGCCGCCTGGGCCAGCGCGGGGTGCCCGGTCAACGCCTGCTCGATCTCGGGCAGTTCGATCCGGAAGCCGCGGATCTTCACCTGGAAGTCGGACCGCCCGATGTATTCGACCCGACCGTCCTTGTTCCACCGCACCAGGTCCCCGGTGCGGTACATCCGCGCGCCGGGCTCGCCGAACGGGCAGGCCACGAACCGCTCGGCGGTCAGCGCGGTCTGTCCGAGGTAGCCCCGGGATAGGCCGGCGCCGGTCACGTACAACTCGCCGGCCACCCCGGGGGCGACCGGGCGCAGCGCCGTGTCCAGCACGTATACCCGGGTGTTCCAGATCGGTGCGCCGATCGGCACCCGGTCCGCGCCCGGCACGTGTTGCCACGAGGTGACCTCCACCGTGGCCTCGGTGGGGCCGTAGAGGTTGTGCACGGCGCAGTCGGGCAGCAGGTCGGCGATCGTGTTGGCGAGCGGGGCCGGGAACACCTCGGCCGCGATCTCCAGCCAGCGCAGGCTCGTGCACTCCTTGGCCGCGGGTTCGGCGACGAACGCCCCCGCCAGGGAGGGGACGAAGAACGCGCTGGTCACCCGCTCGCGCCGGATCAAGTCGGCCAGGTAGGCCGGATCCCGGGGTCCGTCCGGACGGGTGATCACCACGGCCGCGCCGATCTGCAGCGGCGCGAACAGCTCCGGCATGGACGCGTCGAAGCTCGCCGACGAGCTGAGCAGCCCCCGGTCCTCCGCGGTGACGTCGAAGTGCGCCAGGCCCCATTCGAGCCGGTTCATGATCGACCGGTGGGTCACCTGCACGCCCTTGGGGCCGCCGGTGGATCCGGAGGTGTAGATGACGTACGCGGCGTTGTCCGGCGACAGGGCGCGCTCCGGGTTCGTCTCCGGGTAGGCGGACACGTCCGCGAGCGCCTCGTCCAGCACCAGCAGCGGCTCGGCGCCGTCGAGCATCAGCCGCACCCGGTCCTCGGGCAGCTCGGTGTCGATCGGCAGGTAGCCGGCGCCCGCCTTGAGGGCGGCGTAGATGGCCACCATCAGATCCACCGAGCGTGGGATCCGTACGGCGACCAACTGCTCGGGGCCCGCGCCCTGTTCGATCAGCCAGTGGGCCAGTCGATTGGCCCGTCGGTTGAACTCGGCGTAGGTCAGCGTCTCGTCTTCGCCGATCACCGCGACGCGCTCGGGGGCGCGCGCCACCTGCGCCTCGAACGCGCCCGGCAGGGTGTCCTCGCTCACCGTGTGCGCGGTGTCGTTGACCCCGCGCACCAGCCAGTCCCGCTCGTGCGCCGACAACACCTCGACGGCGCCGATGGGGGCCTGCGGGTCCGCGACCAACTGCTCCAGCACGCGGGCGAATCGGGCGGCGATGGCCTCGGCCGTGCTCCGGTCGAAGATCTGGGTCGCGTACTGGAGGTCGCCGCGCAGCGCGCCCGTTTCGTCCATGCTGAAGAACATCAGCAGGTCGGCCAGCGAGGTCTGGGTGAGGTACTGCTCGAACTCGACCTTGAGGCCCGGGAGTTCAAATTCCTGCTTCTCGAAGTTCTGCCAGGCGAGCATCACCTGGAACAGCGGCTGGTAGGCCGTGGAGCGGTCGGGGTTGATCAATTCGACCAGCGTCTCGAACGGCACGTCCTGGTGCTCGTAGGCGGTCAGCGCCTTCTCCCGAACCCGGCCGAGCAGATCGACGAACGACGGGTTGCCGGACAGGTCCACCCGCAACACCTGGGTGTTGACGAAGAAGCCGACCAGGTCGGCCAGCGCCTCGTCGGTCCGCCCGGCGATCGGACCGCCGATCGTGACGTCCTCGCCGCCGCCGAGCTTGCCGAGCAGCACGCCCAGCGCGGCCTGCAGGACCATCGACATGGTCATCCCGCGCTCGTCGGCCAGCTTCTGCAGGCCGGTCGCCACCTCCGGTTCCACCACGAGGTCGACCGCGTCGCCCTGCAGGTTTCGTTCCGCGGGGCGCGGCCGGTCCAGCGGCAGGTTCAGCGGCTGCGGCACCTCGGCCAACTCCGCGCGCCAGTACTCGGCCTGTGCCGCGGCCAGACTGCCCGGGTCGGCCACGTCGCCGAGCAACTCGCGCTGCCACACCGCGTAGTCCTTGTACTGCACGGGCAGCGGCTCCCACGCCGGCGCCAGGCCCTGCCGGCGGGCGGTGTAGGCAGTGGTGAGATCCCGGGCCATCGGCGCGCCCGAGGCGCCGTCCGAGGCGATGTGGTGAACCAGCAGGACCAGCACGTGTTCCTCGGCGGAGCAGCGGAACAAGGCGGCGCGCAAAGGGAGTTCGGCGGAGAGGTCGAACCGGTGCGCGATGAAGTCGTCGACCGCGCCGGACAGCGCGTCGGGCGCCACGTCGACGACCGGAACCTGCACCTGCGCCTGCGCCGCCGGCAGGATCCGCGGGTGCGGCTCGCCGTCGTCGTCCGTGACGTACGTGGTGCGCAGGATCTCGTGCCGCTCGACGACATCACGGATCGCCGCGACCAGGGCGTCCCGGTCCAGCGGCCCGGTCAGCCGGAACGCCGGGGAGATGTTGTAGGTCTCCGCCCCACCCTCCAGTTGGTGCGTCAGCCACATGCGGCGCTGTGCGAACGAAAGCGGAATCACTGGTTCTACTCCTCTACGATCATCTTGCGGAGAGCGGGGCGAAGGGGAACAGCCGATTTCTCCGTCCACTCCGCGAGCGCGGACACCGTGGGCAGGTCGAAGAGCCGGCGGATGGGTATCTCCACGCCCACCTCGGCGCGGGCGCGGGTGATCAGCCGGGTGGCGAGCAGGGAGTGCCCGCCGAGTTCGAAGAAGCCGTCGTCGATGCCGACCCGCTCCAGGCCGAGCACCTCGGCGAACAACGCGGCCAGCGCCTGTTCGCGGGCGGTACGCGGCGCCCGGAAGGGCCTGGTGGGGGTGAGGTCGGGGGCGGGCAGCGCCTTGAGGTCGAGCTTGCCGTTGGGCGACAGCGGCAGCCGGTCGAGCGGTACGTAGGCGGCGGGGACCATGTAGTCGGGCAGTCGCTCGGCCAGGTGCTCGCGCAGTTCGTCCGGGTCCGGGGCGCTCGCGCCCGGGGCGGGGACGAGGTAGGCGGCCAGGTAGGGAGTGGTGTCGTCGGTCCGCTGCGTCACCACGGCGGCCTGGGCGATCCGCGGATGGGCCGTCAGTGCGGCTTCGACCTCGCCGGGTTCGACGCGGTAGCCGCGGATCTTGACCTGGGTGTCGATCCGGCCCAGGTGGTGCAACTCGCCGTCGGGGGTGAGCCGGGCGAGGTCGCCGGTGCGGTACATCCGGGTGCCGGGCGGCCCGTACGGGTCGGCGACGAAGCGCTCGGCGGTCATTCCGGGGCGGCGGTGGTAGCCGCGTCCGGCCCCGGCCAGGTAGAGCTCGCCGGGTGTGTCCGGCGGCAGCAGGGTCAGGCCCGGGCCGAGCACGTAGGCCCGCACCCCGGGGAAGGGGCGGCCGATGGGCACCCCGCCGGCGTAGCGCTCGTCGGGGTCCAGGAGGTGTCCGGTGGCGTAGAAGGTCTCGCTGGGGCCGTAGCTGTTGATCACCCGGGCCGTCGGCCAGAGCGTGCGCACCCGCTCCGCCAGGGCCGGGGTCAGCACTTCGCCGGAGATGTTCAGTGCCGTGGGCCGGATGCGGTCGCCGAGTTGGTCGACGAGTTCGGCGAACGCGGACGGGACCGAGCAGATGACGTCGACGTCCCAACTGTCGCGTTCGATCAGCGCCAGTACGTCGCGCACGATCTCGACGCTGCCACCGGTGGTGAGCGCGGCGAACAACTCGAAGGTCGCGACGTCGAAGCCGATCGAGGCGGCGAGCAGCACCCGCCCGCCCGCCGTGGTGCCGGCGTGCGCGACCAGGGTGTCCACGGCGTTGACGACCGTGGTGTGTGTGACGCTCACGCCCTTGGGCACGCCGGTGGAGCCGGACGTGTAGATGACGTAGGCGAGGTTGTCCGGGCCGGCCGCCGGCCGGGCGGTGGTCGACGCGGTGGCCGCCGCACCGGTCGACGCGGTGGCCCGCAGGTCGAGGTCGTCCAGGACGAGGATGGGGACGTCCGTGGCGGGGACGACGTCGCGGGTGCTCGCGTCGGCCAGGATCAGGTGCGGCCGGGTGCCGGGCAGGATGTGCGGCAGGCGGCTGCGGGCGAAGGCCGGGTCGACGGGCAGATAGGCCCCGCCCGCCCGGAGCACGCCCAACAGGGCCACGGCCGCGTTCGCGGTGCGCGACAGGACCACGCCCACCACGGTCTCCGGGCCCACCCCGCGCCCGACCAGTTCGACCGCGAGCCGTTCGGCGCGGGCGTGCAACTCGGCGTAGGTCAGCGACTCGCCCTCGGCGACCACGGCGACCGCGTCCGGGGTCCGGGCCACCTGGGCCTCGACGAGTTCGGTGATCGTGACGCGCCGGGGCGCGGCGGCCGGGTCGTCGAATCGGGCGAGCATGCGCTCGCGTTCGGCCGACTCCAGGGTGTCGATCCGCGCCACCTCGAGCCCGGGGTCGGCCGCCAGTTGCCGCAGCACGCGGGCCAGGCGGGCCGCGTACGTCCGCACCGTCTCCCGGTCGAAGACGGCCGGCGCGTACTGGATGGTGAGCTGGAGATCCGGGTCGGCCGCCGCCAACAGGCACAGCGGGTAGTGGTTGCCCGCGGACGGGCGGAAGTCGGTGAAGGCGATCCCGTCCGCGGCGTCGGTGGCGGCGCTGAGCCCCTTCCGGTCGATCGGATACGACTCGAAGACGAACAGCGTGTCGAACAGGGGTTGCAGACCGACGGCCTGTTGGATCTCCGCGAGCCCGTGGTAGTGCTGCTCCACCAGGCCGGCCTGCCGGCTCTGCAACCGGGTGAGCACCTCGGCGACGGTGTCACCGGGCGCGTACGCGACGCGCACCGGGACGGTGTTGATGAACATCCCCACCATCGACTCGACGCCCGTGACCGCGGGCGGGCGCCCGGAGACGGTGGTGCCGAAGACCACGTCCCGGCGGCCGGTCAGTTCGCCCAGCAGCAGCGCCCAGGCGCCCTGCACCAGGGTGTTCGCGGTGATGCCCAGCTCGGCTGCCCGTCGGCCGAGTTCGCGGGCCTGGTCGAGCGGGAGCGGGATGTCGACCAGGCCGCGAGCGCCGTCGTCCGCGTCGCCGGCGTCGGGAGCGAGCAGGGTGGGCGCCTCGACGCCTTCGAGCTCGGCCGCCCACGCCCGAGCCGCCTCGTCCCGGTCCTGTCGGGCGAGCCAGGAGAGGAACTCGCCGTGGTCGCGGGTCGGGGGCAGACCGGCCGGGTCGCCGTCGGCGGCGTAGAGCAGCAGCAGGTCCCGCATCAGCAGCGGCGTGGACCAGCCGTCGAACAACACGTGGTGGACGGTCAGCACGAATTCCGGTCGATCGGGGTCGAGCACGGCCAGGGCCAGCCGGAACAGCGGCGGGGCGTCCGCGTCGAAGTGCGCGGCCCGGTCCTGCGCGAGGAAGCGCTCGAACGCCTCGGCTCGTTCCGCCTCGTCGGCCCCGGTCAGGTCGAGGTGGCGCCACGGCAGGGTCGCCGTCTCCGGGATCACCTGCACGATGTCGCCGTCCGCCCGGTCGACGAACGCTGCGCGCAGGCCGGCGTGCCGCTCCAGCAGTGCCTGCCCGGCCCGGCGCATGCGCTCCGGGTCGACCGCGCCGGAGAGTTGGAAGACCAACTGGATGTGATACGGGTCGAACGACGCCCCGGCCAGCATGGTCTGGAAGAGGATCCCGGACTGTGCCGGAGTCGCCGGCCACACCTTCGCCAGTCTGCCGAAGCGGGCCTCCCAGGCGTCGATCTCCGCCTGGCTCACCGTGACCAGGGGCGCGTCGCTCGGGGTCAACCCGCCGGCGTCGCACGTTTCGGCGTGCCGGGCCAGGGCGGTCGACGCCTCGACCCACGCATCGGCCAGTTCGCGCACCTCGTCGCGGGAGAGCACGCCGGTCGGGAAGCCGAAGTACGCGGTCAGTTCCTCGCCTTCGGGGCCGGCCGCGGTCACCGCGTTGATCTCCAGCGCGGACAACACCGGCAGGTCCGCGTCCGGCGCGGCGATCAGGTCCGCGTGCGTGGTGTCCGGGACCCACCCCAGGCCCCGCAGTTCCTCGGGTATGTCCCCGCCGGAGGCCCGGCCCAGGTAGTTGAAGCCGATCTGCGGCTCGCGCTCCCCCGCCAGCACGGCGGCGGTCTCCGGGTTGAGCCGGCGCAGCAGGCCGTAGCCCATGCCGTGGTCCGGCACCGCCCGCAACTGCTCCTTGACGGCCTTGATCGCCCGCCCGGCCGCCGGCCCGCCGGCGAACGCGTCCGCCACGTCGATCCCGGCCCAGTCCAGGCGCACCGGATACATCGCGGTGAACCAGCCGACCGTGCCGGACAGGTCCGCGCCCGGCACCAGGTGCTCCTCGCGGCCGTGCCCCTCCAGCCGGACCAGCGTCGAGGATCCGGCCCCGCCCCGGGTGCCGCGCCGGCGCGCCAACGCCAGTGCCAGGGCGGCCAACAGCGCGTCGTCGACCCCGGCGCGGAAGAGCGCGGGCACCGTGTCCAACAAGGTGCGCGTGACGTCGGCCGGCACCCGCACGCGCACCGTGTCCACGGTGGCCGCGACATCGCGGGTGCGATCCGGCTCCCGCGAACCCAGCACGGGCTCGTCACCGGCCAGGATCCCCTGCCACACGGGCAGTTCGGCCACCCGCGCGGGGTCGGTCGCCTCGTCGGCCAGGGCATGTGCCCACCGGCGCAACGAGGTACCCGTGCCGGCCGGCTCCGGGGTGTGGCCGTCGCGGACCCGCTGCCAGGCGGACACCAGATCCGGGACCAGGATCCGCCACGACACGCCGTCCACGACCAGGTGATGCAGCACGATCAACAACCGGCCGGCGTCCGCGTCGGTGTCCGCGTCGGCCGACAACCAGACGAACTGCGCCATCACGCCCGCGTCCGGGTCCAGCCGACCCGCCGCCGCGTGCAACTCGGCCCGTACGTCCGCCTCGCCGTGGACCACCTCGCGCAGCAGCGCGCCGGCGTCCACACCGCCGACCGGGTCCATCCACAACCGCGACCCGGCCCGGTCCAGCCGCGAACGCAGCACGTCCTGCCGATCCAGCACCGCCTGCAACGTCGCGACCAACCCCGCACGATCGACGCCCTCGGGCAGCGTCAACAACGCGGACATGCAGAACCGACCGATGCCGCCACCCAGCTCCAGCACATGCGCCGCGGTCGGCGGCAACGGCGCCCAGCCCACACCGCCCCCCGGCAACTCGGCCAGGGTGACCCGCTCCTCGTCCCCCCGGCCCTCGACCAACTCCGCCAGCCGGGCGACCGTTCGCTGCTCGAAGACCTCGCGGGTGCTGACCAGCACGCCACGCGTCCGGGCCCGTGCGACGACCTGGATGGATCGGATGCTGTCGCCGCCCCGGGCGAAGAAGTCGTCGTCGACACCGACGCGTTCGGCGTCCAGCACGTCGGCGTAGACCTCGGCCAACACCCGCTCCGCGTCGCTGCGCGGCGCCCGGTAGCCGGTGCCGGCGAACTCCGGCTCGGGCAGCGCCGCCCGATCCAGCTTGCCGGTCGCGGTCAACGGCAGCCGGTCCAGCAGCACGAACACGGCGGGCACCATGTAGTCCGGCAACCGCTCGGCCACGAAGCGCCGCAGCTCCGCCATCGAGACATCGGCGCCCGTCTCGACGTCGACGTCCGCGGGGCGAACACCCACCGGCGCCACGTAGCCGACGAGTCGTTTGTTGCCGGTCCCGTCCTCGCGCACCGTGACCGCCGCCTGGCCGATCGCGGGATGCCGGGCCAGGACGGTCTCGATCTCGGTCGGATCGATGCGGATGCCGTTGATCTTCGTCTGGTTGTCGGCTCGCCCGACGTATTTCAGCCGACCGTCGTCGTCCCACCGGGCCAGGTCGCCGGTGCGGTACATGCGTGCGCCGGCGGGTCCGAACGGGCAGGCGACGAACCGTTCCGCGGTCGCCCCGCCGGCCCGGTGGTAGCCGCGGGCGAGCAGGCCCGTGACGTACAGTTCGCCGACCACGCCCGGCGGGACCGGGGCCAGTTCCGGCCCCAGGACATGGGTGCGCATGTTGGCCAGTGGTTGCCCGACCGGGATCGCACCGGTCCCGGCCCACCGGCGCGGGAGCGTGAAGGTGGTCGCGTAGAAGCTTTCGGTCTGCCCGTAGGCGTTGACGATCCGGGCCTCGGGGAGCGCGCCGTGCACCTTGTGGACCAGGTCCGCCGACAGTGCCTCGCCGGCGAGGATCACGGTCCGCACATCCAGTTCCAGGGCGCCCGGGCGGTTGCCGGCGAGGTCGTCGAGCAGCGCGGAGAACACCGTCGGCACCGCGCTGATGGTGCTGCCCGACCACCGGTCGCGTTCGGCGAGTTCGAGGACGTCCCGGACGATCTCGACACTCGCCCCGGTGCCGAGCGCGGTGAAGATCTCGAAGACGGAGACGTCGAAGTTCACCGAGGTCGCGGCGAGCATCCGCGATCCCGCCTCGATCCCGGCCACCCGACGCAGGTCCCGCACCCCGTTGACCACGGCGGCGTGGGTGATCGCGACGCCCTTGGGGGTTCCGGTCGAACCCGAGGTGAACATCACGTAGGCCAGGTGGTCCGGGCGGAGTCCGGTGTCGGGCCCGTCGCCGACGAGGTCGCGCCGGTCCCGGTCTTCGGGACGCTGGGCTTCGGGACTCCGGTCTTCGAGGCGCTGGTCTTCGAGGTGCAGCACCGGCGCCGGGCAGTTCGGCAACGTCGACGCCGTGTCCCGATCGGTCAGGATCAGGGCGGGCGCGGCCGTGCCGAGCAGGAGGTCCAGGCGCGCGGCCGGGTGTTCGGGGTCGATCGGCAGGTAGGCGCCGCCGGCCTTGAGCACGCCGAGCAGCGCGACGACCAGGTCCGCGGATCGCGGCAGGGCCACGGCCACCAGGACGTCCGGCCCGACCCCGCGCCCGCGCAGCACCTCGGCCAGCCGGTCGGCCCGCGCATGCAACTCCCGGTAGGACAAGGTGGTCTGCCCGAACACCACGGCGGTCGCGTCCGGTGTGCGCAGCGCCTGCTCGGCGAGCAGCCGCACCACCGTCGAGTCCGGCGCCGGCACCGTCGTCTCGTTCGACCGGTCCAGCCGATCGTGCTCGTCCTCGGTGAGCACGTCCACCGCGCCCAGCCGCCTGTCGGGATCGGCGACCACCTGGCGCAGCACCCGCACGTAGCGGTCGGCCAGGCTCTCGGCGGTGGTGTGGTCGAACAGCTCCGTCGCGTACTCCAACCGCCCGTAGGCCCGCCCGGACGCGCCCGGGACGATGTTGAGGAACAGGTCGAACTTCGCGGTGCCGGTGCCCGCCGGGACCGGGGTGACCTCCAGGCCCGGTATCTCGAACTCGGCCCACACGAACTGCCAGGCGAGCATCACCTGGAACAGCGGTTGGTACGAGGTGGTGCGGTCCGGGCCGAGCAGTTCCACCAGTCGCTCGAACGGCACGTCCTGGTTGTCGTACGCGGCCAGCGCCCGATCGCGCACCTGCTCCAGCAGGTCGCCGAACGAGGGGTTCTTCGACAGATCGACGCGCAGCACCCAGGTGTTGGCGAACAAGCCGATCAAATCGTCGAGTTGCTCGTCGGCGCGGCCCTCGATCGGGCTGCCGATGGTCAGGTCGTTGCCGGCGCCGAGGTGGTGCAGGAGCACCGCGAGCACGGCCTGGGCGACCATCGGCGCGGTGGCACCGTGGTCCGCGGCCAGCTTGCCGATGCCGGAGAGCAGTTCCGGTTCCATCTCGAAGTCGACGTGGCCGCCGCGGTGTCCGGGCGCGGTCTGCCGGGGCCGGTCCAGCGGCAACTGCACCGGCTGCGGAACCCCGGCCAATTCCGCACGCCAGTAAGCGAGTTGCTCTGCCGCGATGCTTTCCGGGTCCGCCTCGTCGCCCAGGAGCTGCCGCTGCCACAACGTGTAGTCCTTGTACTGCACCGGCAGCGGCTGCCACCCCGGCGCGTGCCCCTCCCGGCGGGCCGAGTACGCCGACACCAGATCCCGCAGGAACGGTGCCACCGACGCCCCGTCCGCGGCGATGTGGTGGAACACCGCGACCAGCACGTGCTCCTGCGGAGCGATCCGAAGCACCGTCACCCGTAAGGGAAGTTCGGTGTCCAGGTCGAACCCCTCGCACACCACCTCGTGCAGCGCGGAGTCCACCGCGTTCGCGGCCACGTCCACCACCTCGAACCGCACGGCCGCCTCCTCCGGCGGCAGGACCCGCTGCTCCGGCGTGCCGTCCGCGTCCTCCACGACCAACGTGCGCAGGCTCTCGTGCCGAGTGACGACGTCCGCCACCGCCTCGGCCAGCGCCGCCGTGTCCAGCGGCCCGTCCAGGCGCAGCACGAACGGGAAGTTGTAGGTCGCGGACGGGCCTTCCAGACGGTGCAGGAACCACAGTCGGCGTTGGGCGAAAGACAACGGGATCATCGACGCTTCTCCTAGACGGTCATCTGGCGGAGCTGGGGGCGGCGCTTCGACTTCGACAACTCCTCGATCCGCGCCGCCAACCCGGCGACGGTCGGATTGCGGAACACCATCGTGACCTTGACGTCCACGTCGAGTTCGCTGCGGATGCGGCCGATCAGCCGCGTGGCCAGCAGCGAGTGCCCGCCGTGGTCGAAGAAGCCGACGTCGATGCCGACCTCCTCCACCCCGAGCAGCTCGGCGAACAGCCGGCACAACACCTGCTCCCTGGGGTTGCGCGGTCCGCGTCCGGTCGCGGCCTTCGCGTGGTCGGGTGCGGGCAGCGCGGCGCGGTCGATCTTCCCGCTCGGTGTGGTGGGGAACGCGGCGAGCGACAGGATCGCCGAGGGAACCATGTACTCCGGCAGGCGCTCGCGGAGCAGGCCGGTCAGCGCCTCGACGTCCGGCCCGCCCGGGTCCGCCCCGGCGCCCGCCAGCACGTACGCGACCAGCCGCTGGTCCCCGACGCGGTCCTCGCGCACCACGACGAGCGCCTGTGCCACGCCGGGGTGTTCGGCCAGCACCTGCTCGATCTCCCCGGGTTCGATCCGGAAGCCGCGGACCTTCACCTGGAAGTCGGTGCGTCCGAGGTACTCCAGTCGACCGTCCGCGCCCCACCGCACCAGATCGCCGGCGCGATACATCCGCGCGCCGGGCTCGCCGAACGGGCAGGCCACGAAGCGCGCGGCGGTCAACTCCGGCCGACCCTGATACCCGCGGGCCAGGCCGTCGCCGGCGATGTACAACTCGCCCGGCACCCCGCGCGGGACCGGCAGCAGCGCCGAATCGAGCACGTAGACCGAGGTGTTCCCGACCGGCGTCCCGATCGCCGGGACACCGCCTCCGGGCTCGACCCGCGCGATCGTCGACCAGATCGTCGTCTCGGTCGGACCGTACACATTGGCAACCTCGACGCCCGCCGCGGCCAGGGCTTCGGCCAGTTGCGCGGGCAGCGCCTCGCCACCGACCAGGATCCGCAGACCCCGCGCCGCGTCCGGCTCCTCCATGAGCAACATCTGCCAGAACGCCGGTGTCGCCTGGACGACGGTGACCTCGTGCCGGCGCATCGTCTCCACCACGGCCGACGGCTGGGCGACGGTGTCCTTGCCCGCGAGCACCACCGCCGCCCCGGAGATGAGCGGGAGATACAGCTCCAACCCCGCGATGTCGAAGGAGACCGTCGTCACGGCGAGCAGCCGGTCCGCCGCCGTCAGCGGAACCCGTCGGCGGAAGGTGGCCAGGAAGTTGGCCAACGCGCCGCGCGAGACGGCCACTCCCTTCGGCCGTCCGGTCGAACCCGAGGTGTAGATCACGTACGCGGTGTTCTCCGGCCGCACGACCGGCTCCGGCGGCGAATCCGGATACGCCGAACACCGCGCATCGGCGAGCAGATCGGGATCGAGCACGAGCGCCGGACGGGAGTCCGCCAGGATGTGGTCGATCCGCGCACGGGGGTGTGCCGGGTCGATCGGGATGTATCCCGCGCCGGCCTTGAGCACCGCCGACAGCGCGACCACCAGGTCCGCGGTTCGGGGCAGGCACACCGCGACCAGCGACTCCGGCCGCACCCCCCGATCGATCAGCCAATGCGCCAACCGGTTCGCCCGCTCCTCCAACTCCCGGTAGGTCAACGACTCTTCCTCGCCGATCACGGCCGGAGCCGCCGGCGTCGCCCGGGCCTGCGCGGACACCGCCCGCACCAGGTCCGGTTCCAGGGTCGGCTCGACCGTGTCGTTGACGCCGTGCAACAACCAGTGCCGCTCCTGCTCGCCGAGTACGTCGACGTCCGCGAGGCGCGCCCCCGGATCGGCGAGGAGTTCGTCCAACACCCGGACGAGCCGGGCGGCGATCACCTCGGCCTCGGCGCGGTCGTAGAGGTTGTTCTGGTAGTCGAGGGAAAGCCGCAGGTAGGGGTCGGCGGAGTTGAGGGTCAGCGGGTAGTGCGAGCCCGCGAACGGCCGGATGCCGTCGATGGTGAACCCGGCCGAGGTGTTCGCGTCGGCCATGCCCTCGCGGTCGACCGGGTAGTTCTCGAACACGACGATCGTGTCGAACAGGGCGGGCAGCCCCACGCCGCGCTGGATGTCGGCCAGTCCGTGGTAGTGGTGGTCGAGCAGCGCGGTCTGCCGGGCCTGCAACTCGGTGAGCACACCGCCCAGGGTGTGCTCCGGTCGGCACGACACCCGGATCGGCAGGGTGTTGATGAACAGGCCGACCATCTCGTCCGAGCCGAGCAGGTCCGCCGGGCGACCGTTGACGGCCGCGCCGAACACCACGTCCTGCCGGCCGGTCAGCTTGGCGAGCAGGATCGCCCAGGCACCTTGCAGGAGCGTGTTCTGGGTGACCCCCAACTCCGCGGCACGCCGCGCGAGTTCGCGGCCCTTGTCGATCGACAGCGGCACCTCGACCCGCCCGAGGGCGGACGCCGCCTCCTGGAACGGGGCCTTCGGGGCGACCAGGGTCGGCTGTTCCAGTCCGGCGAGCTCGGCGGCCCACCGGGCGGCCGACGCCTCCCGGTCCTGCCGGGAAAGCCAGGCCAGGTAGTCACCGTAGCTGCGGACCGGCGGAAGCTCTTCGGTCTCGGAGTACAGCCGAACCAGGTCCGTGATCACCAACGGCGACGACCAGCCGTCGAACACGGTGTGGTGCGCGGTGATCACCAGCTTCGCCCGCTCCGGCCCGCAGGTGAGCAGCCCCAGGCGCAACAGCGGCGGCCGGGTGGGATCGAGTTGGTCGGCCCGGTCCTGGGCGAGGAACGTGTCCAGTGCCGCGTCCTGTTCGGCCTCGCCGCGCCCGGTCAGCTCGACGTGCCGCCAGGGCAGCACCACGTGTTCCGCCACGACCTGCACCGGATCGCCGCCGGCGCCGGTGACGAACGCGGAACGCAGGTTCGGATACCGGCCGAGCAGTGCCTGGCCGGCGGCCCGCATCCGCGCCGGGTCCACGCGTCCGGACAGGTGCAGCACGAACTGCATGTGGTAGACGTCGAAGGAGCCGTCGGCGAACGCCGCCTGGAACAGGATCCCGGACTGCGACGGGGAAACCGGCCAGACGTCGGTCAGCCGGCCGTAGCGGGTCTCCCAGGTCTCGATCTCGTCCTGGCGCACCGGCACCAGCGGGGCGTCCGAGGGGGTCAGTCCGCCGATCGCCGGCCGTGCGGCGTACGCGGCCATGCCGTGCAGCATCTCGACCCACAGGTCGGCCAGTTCGCCGGCCCGCTCGCGGGACAGCGCCCCGGTGGGGAACATGAAGACCGCCTGCAACCGGGTGCCGTCGGCGGTCTCGGTGGCGACCGAGTTGACCTCCAGGGCGGACAACGCGGGCAGGTCCGGGTCGGGTGCCGGGATCAGTTCGGCGGACCAGGACGCCGGGCCCCACCCGTTGCCGCGCAGGTGTTCGGGCACGTCGGCGTCGGAGATCCGGCCGAGGTAGTTGAACCCGATCTGCGGCACCGGGAGGTCGGCGAGTCGTGCGCCGGTCTCCGGGTTCAGATGGCGCAGCAGTCCGTACCCGACGCCCTTGTCCGGGATCGCCCGCAGTTGCTCCTTGACCAGCTTGATCGCCGTCCCGGCGGCCGGGCCGCCGGTCAGCGCGTCGGCCGAGTCGACCCCGCGCACGTCGATCCGGGCCGGGTACATGCTGGTGAACCAGCCGACGGTCCGGGACAGGTCGGCGCCGGGGACGACGTCCTCCTCCCGGCCGTGCCCCTCCAACCGCACCAGGGTCGAGCGGTCCGCGTCGCGCCACCGGTTCACCGCCAGCGCGAGGGCGGCGAGCAGCACGTCGGTCCCGGTGCTCTTGAACGCCGCGGGCAGCTTGGTCAGCACCGCCTCGGTGACCTCGGCGGACAGTTGCACCCGCACGCTGTCGAGCGTGGCCATCACGTCCACCGCCGGGTCGAACGCCCGGGCGCCCAGCGGGGGGTTCGACGCTTCGAGCACGTCCCGCCAGTAGTCCAGCTCCGCTTCCCGTTCCGGGGCGAACGCCTGGCTCTCCAGGGCCGCGGCCCAGCGCCGGGCCGAGGTGCCGACCTCGGGCAGCTCGGGCGGGCGACCGGAGCGGACCTGCTGCCATGCCTCGGCCAGGTCCGACATGAGGATGCGCCAGGAGACGCCGTCGACCACCAGGTGGTGCAGCAGCACGAGCAGCCGGCCCGCTCCCGATTCCGGGGCGAACCAGACGAAGGCGGCCATCGTCCCGGCTTCGGGGTCGAGTCGCCCGACCGCGTCGTCCAGTTCCGCCTTGGCCGCCTTCAGCGCGGAAGGCTCGTCCCACCGGCCGTCGCAGGCGACCCGGCGGATCAGGTCCGCCGCCCGCACGGAGCCCTGCGGCCGCGCGACGAGCGAGAGTTCGTCGGCCCGTACCAGCCGCGCGCGCAGCAGATCATGCCGGTCCAGCACCGCGTCCAGGGTCGCGACCAGGCCGCGCTCGTCGATGTCCGCGGGCAGTTCGAGCACCATCGACATGGCGAAGCGGTCGATGCCGCCGCCGTGCTCGAAGACGTGTCGGGCCACCGGCTGCAACGGCATCGGGCCGACGCCGCCGCCCTCGTCCTCGGCGAGCGCGGGCGCCCGGTCCCGGTCGGTGCCGGCCACCTCGGCGAGGCGGGCCGCCGTACGGCACTCGAAGATCTCCCGGGTGGTCAGGTCCAGGCCGCGGGCGCGGGCCCGGGCCACCACCTGGATCGAGCGCAGGCTGTCCCCGCCCACCGCGAAGAAGTCGTCGTCGACACCGACCCGTTCCACACCGAGTACGTCCGCGTAGGCCGCGGTGATGATCTCCTCGGCCTCGGTGCGCGGTTCCCGGTAGACCTCGCCCACGAACTCCGGTTCGGGCAGCGCCGAGCGGTCCAGCTTGCCGGTCGGCCCGAGCGGCATCCGGCCCAGCACCACGAAGGCCGACGGCACCATGTAGTCGGGCAGCCGGGCCGCGACGAACCGGCGCAGTTCGGCGGCCGAGGCCCCGGCCTGCACGTCCACGTCGCCGATCCCGCCGACACCGTCGGCGCCGACGCCTCCCTCGCCGATGTGCACCACGTACGCGACGAGCCGTCGCCCGCCCGCGGGTACCTCGCGGCTGACCACCACGACCTCGCTGAGGCCGGGGTGTTGCGCGAGCGCGGCCTCGACCTCGGCCGTCTCGATCCGGAAGCCGCGCACCTTGACCTGGCCGTCGCCGCGACCCAGGCACTCCAGCCTGCCCTGGGCGTTCCAGCGGGCCAGGTCGCCGGTGCGGTACATGCGTTCGCCCGCGGGGCCGAACGGGTTCGCCACGAACCGCTCGGCGGTCATCCCGGGGCGGCCGTGGTAGCCGCGACCCAGGCAGGTCCCCACCACGTACAGCTCTCCGATCACACCCTGCGGCACCGGGGCCAGTCCCGGGCCGAGCACGTAGGCGCGCATGTTCCCCAACGGGGTGCCGATCGGCGCGACCTCGCCGTCCGTCCATTCCTCGGTCGCCCCGAGGGCGAACGTGGTGGCGTAGAAACTCTCGCTCTGCCCATAGGAGTTCACGATCTGCGCGTCGGGCAGCGCCGCGCGCACCTGTCGCACCAGCCGGGCCGGGAGCACGTCGCCCGCGAGCACGACGGAGCGCACCCCGGTCGTCTTCCCCAGGTGGCCGAGCAGTTCGCCCAGCACCGAGGGAACCGCGCTGATCACCTGGCCGTCCCAGCCGTCCCGCTCGCCGAGCACCAGCGCGTTGGGCACCACCTCGGCGGTGCCGCCGGTGGTCAGGGTGGTCAGCAGCTCGAAGACCGAGACGTCGAAGTTGACCGAGGTGCCGGCCAGCATCCGCCACCCGGGCGGCGCGTCCAGCACCCGCACCAGTTCGCGTACCCCGTTGACGAGGTTGCGGTGGGTGATCGCCGCGCCCTTCGGCTTGCCGGTGGAGCCGGAGGTGTACATCACGTACGCCAGGTTGTCCGGGCGCGGCGCCGGGATCCGGCCCGCGTGCGACGCCCCGGCGCGGGCGGGCCATTCGGCGCGCCGGTCGAGGTCGACGGTCGTGATGTCCTCGTGCGGCAGGTCCCGCCACGTCGCGGTGTCGGTGACCGCGAACCGCGGCGCGGCCTCGGCCAGCACGGTCGCCGCCCGCCCGCCGAGGTACTGCGGGTCCATCGGCAGGTAGCCGGCACCGGACTTGAGGATGCCGAGCAGGCCGACCACCAGGTCCTCGGTGCGCGGCAGCGCCAGTACCACCAGGTCCTCCGGCCCGGCGCCCCGCCGGACCAGTTCGCCCGCGACGTCGTTCGCCCGGTCGTCCAGCTCGCGGTAGGTCAGCGTCCGGTCGTCGCACACGATCGCCGGGGCGTCGGGGGTCCTGGCCACCTGCTCCTCGAACAGATCCGGGACGGTCAGTTCGGGCACCGCGGTGGCACTGTCGTTGAACCGGACGAGCAACCGCTCCCGTTCGGCCGCGTCGAGCACGTCCATGCCGCCGATCCGGTGCCCGGCGTCGGCCACGAGCCGGCTCAGCACGCGCACGAACCGGTTCGCGATGCCCTGGACGGTGTCCTGGTCGAACAGGTCGGTGACGTACTCCAGCCGGCAGTTCGCGCCGCCCGCGGCGAGCGGGATCATGTCGAAGAACAGGTCGAACTTGGCTGATTTGGTGTCCAGTCGCTCGGCCCGCACGTCGAGGTCGGGCAGGGTCAGATCCGGCACGGGCGGTTGCCAGGACAACATCACCTGGAAGAACGGGTTGTAGGCGGTGGACCGGTCCGGGTTCAGCAGTTCCACCAACCGCTCGAACGGCATGTCCTGGTTGTCGTAGGCGGCCAGCGCCCGGTCCCGCACCCGCCGGAGCAGCTCGCGGAAGGTCGGGTTCCCGGAGAGATCGACGCGCAGTACCCAGGTGTTGACGAAGAAGCCGACCAGCTCCCGCAGTTCCTCGTCGGTGCGGCCGGCGATCGGCGCGCCGATGGGCACGTCGTCGCCGCAGCCGAGGTGGTACAGCAGGACGGCCAGCGCGGAATGCATGACCATCGAGACGGTGGTGTCCGCCTGAGCCGCCAACTTTTCCACGGACGCCAGCAGTTCGGGGTCGATGGTGAACGCCACCTGATCGCCGCGGGGGCTGATCGCCTTCGGGCGCGGACGGTCGGTGGGTATCGCCAGCGGTTGGGCCAGATCGGCCAACGTCGCTCGCCAGTAGTCCAGTTGCCGGGCCGCCAGGCTGTCCGGGTCGGACTCGTCACCGAGCACGTCGCGCTGCCACAGGGTGTAGTCCGCGTACTGCACCGGAAGCGGCTCCCAGGCCGGGGCCCGGCCCTGCCTGCGCGCCGCGTAGGCGGTGGTGAGATCGCGGAACAGCGGCCCGAACGACTCGCCGTCCACCGCGATGTGGTGCGCCACCAGCACCAGGGTGTGGTCGCGCGGTCCGCACCGCACCAGCAGCGCGCGGATCGGCACGTCGGCGGCCAGATCGAAGGTCTCGGTGGCCACCTCCTCGACCGCCGCCGCCCGCCGGGCCTGCGTGACCTCGGCCACCGGCAGTCGGAACGGCCGGTGGTCGGCCGGGAGCACCTGCTGATGTGGCACGCCCTCGTCGTCCTCGACGATCACCGTACGGAGGATCTCGTGCCGGTCGACGACGTCGCGAAGCGCCGACTCCATCGCGCCCACGCTCAGTTCACCGGTCAGCCGCAGCGCGAACGCGCCGTTGTAGGTCGGCGACGGGCCTTCGAACCGGTCCACGAACCACAGCCGGCGCTGCGCGAACGACAACGGGATCATTGGGTCTCCAAATCGGCGGCACCACGAGGGAGCAGGTGGTCGCTCAGCTCAGGCCGAGCAGGGTCAGGAGTTCGTCGTTGTAGAAGTCGTCGATGGAGCACGCCCCCGACAACGTCGAGAAGTAGCGGTCGATCTGCTCCTGGTGTCCGACCAGTTTCCGCAGCATGTCGACCCGCCCCTCGGGCTTGAGTTCGGCCACGTTGAGGGCGCCCTGGTAGTGGCTGAGGGCTTCACCGCTCAGGCCGTTCTCGTACCGCCGCAGGGCCGTCTTGAGCGCGGCGTCGTCGTGCAGCCCCTGGCCGATGTGGTCGGTGAGCGACTGGGCCTGGACGAAGGCTTCGGTGATGCCGCGGGCGGTGATGGAGTCCTTGTGGTTCACCGCGTCACCGATCAGCACCCACCCGGGCCCGTACGCCTTGCGGAAGAAGTTCTCCTGATGGCCGGTGCCGTACAACTGCTCCACCCGCCGGCCCGCCTGCATGCGCTCGTACAACTCGGGCTCGGTGGTGCGGAAGGCGTCGAGGTAGGCGGGTTCGACCGCCTTGCGGACCTCGTTGAACTCGTCCTGGGGGAAGTAGGCCATGATCAACGTGAGGTCGTCGTTGGTGGGGATGACCCCGAGCCAGCGCCCCGGCCGCTCGTACAGCTCGAAGTGCGAGGGAACGTCGGCCCAGTAGCTGTAGTAGGTGGTGGTCATCCGCGGGTGTTCGACGACGTTCTGCGCGCCGACCTTGCGGGCCACCAGCGAGCGCATGCCGTCCGCGCCGACGACCAGACGCGCCAGGTCCGTCGCCTCGGCGCCGCCGGGCGTGGTGTACCGCACCCCGACGACCCGGTCGCCCTCGAACACCAGATCGTTGACGGCGCAGCCCTGCCGGAAGTCCACGCCGGCCGCCGCGGCGCCGTCCGCGAGAATCGGGTCGAGCACGAACCGCCTCGGCGCGTAGGTCTGGTGCAGACCGTCGATCGGCAGCGAAAAACCGTCGACCCGGACGCCGGGCCCCGCGTAGCTCTGCCGGGTGATCGGCGTGCAGCCCGAGTCGCGGATCCGGTCGAGCAGTCCCCACCGGTTGAGCAACGCGACGCCCTGCATGTGGATGTAGTGCGAGGACAACGTGTCGAGCGGGAACCGCGCCTTCTCCAGGAGCAGGACGCGATATCCCTGCTGAGCGAACAACATGGCCGCCGGCGCACCCGCGCAACGGGCACCTATGACAATTACGTCGTACATGGCGCCTCTCTTACCAGGTAGTTTTCGGATCCCAACGCGGCCGCAGCCGGAAATGTCACCGTGTTCGAGATCCCACGGTGCTTGAGCATGCCGTCGATGCAGCGGACGGAATTTCCGCTGCCGAACGGCCGTGAATTCGCCCGACGCTACCGGGTTTCCGCGGTCAGGGATTCGATGTACGCGGAAATCGAGGCCACCGTCGGATTCAGGAACATCTGGTCCGCCGGGACCTCGACGTCCAGTTCGTCGATGAAAGCACCCTGAATCCTGGCCATAATCACGGACTGGCCGCCCAGGGCGAAGAAGTTGTCGTCGATCGATATGTCGTCGCGCTGGAGTTCCCGGCACCAGATGGTGCGCACTCTTTCGGCAATCATCACAGTCCTCTCGGTTGCCATCAAGGTCCGTCGACTATGCCGTGTCGTCGTCGGCGCCGGTCGACGCATATTGCTTCCGGCCCGCTTCGGCCAGCGCCGCCCGGTCCACCTTTCCGTGCGGACTCAGCGGAATCCGCGCGATATTGACGAAGCGGGCCGGAACCATGTTGCGCGGCAACGTCTCCAGGAGGCGGGTACGCACGTCGTGCTCGGCCAGGTCCTCCCCCGTCGGGACGAGGAACGCGATCAGCTCGGCGTCGCCGGATTCGGGGTGGCCGACCACCACGGCGGCCTGCCGGACCCCGGCCAGCCGGCCGAGTGCCCGCTCGATGTCGGTCGGATCGATCCGCATGCCCCGCACCTTGACCTGGGCGTCCATCCGGCCGCCGACCACCAGTTCCCCGGTCTCGCTCACGTGGCCCCGGTCGCCCGTGCGGTACAGCCTGCGCGGCTCGCCGTCGACCACGATCGTGGTGAATCGCGCGGATTCGGGACCGGAGCCGTTGAGGTAGCCGGCGCCGACGCCGGCCCCCGAGATGCAGATCTCGCCGTCCTCCCCCACCCCGACCCCGCGCAGCCCCTCGTCGAGGAGGTGGATGTCGGTGTTGTAGGCCGGCCCGCCGACCGGTGCGATGTCGTGTTCGCCGGGCCGGTATCCGGCCAGGTCGTACGACGACGCGACATCGGTGCACTCGGCGACGCCGTACTGGTGCAGCAGGGTGCAGGTGTTGCCCGGACGCCGTGCCCAGTCCAGGACACGTTCGACGTGCAGCGGCTCGCCGCCGAAGAGCAGGTAGTCCAGCCGGCCGAGCGCCTCGCCCTTGCGAGCGATCTCCCAGTCCACCAGCAGGTACAGCGTGCTGGAGGCGCAGTGCACCGTGCGGATCTCGTACCGCGTCAGCATGCGATACGCCAACGCCGCGTCGAAGTTCCGGCTGGCCATCAGGTATTGGGTGGCCCCGCAGAACAACGGCATCATCAGGCTGCGTTGGGAGAGGTCGAACCCGAACGCGCTGACGACCAGGTTGTTCGACCCGGCGTCCAGGCCGTACTCGATCATCAGCCAGTTCAACAGGTTGAACCAGCCCTCGTGCCGCACCGCGGTCAGCTTCGGCGTACCGGTCGACCCGGACGTGAACACCGCGTAGCACACGTCGTCCCCGGTGACCGGGACGTTCGGGGCGGTCGTCGGGAGAGCGTCGAGCCGCTCGGCCAACCGGTCGAGGGTGACGACCTCGACGGCCGCCGACTCGACCGATTCGACGGTGGTCGGGGAGGCCACGATCAAGGCGAGGTCGGGCACCTGCCCGAGCAGCAGCCGCAGTCGCGCCGCCGGGTAGGCCGGGTCGAAGGGTACGTAGGCCGCGCCCGCCTTGAGCGTGCCGAGGATGGTGACGAGCAGGTCGATCGAGTAGTCGAGGCAGACGCCGACCTTCGCCCCCGGGCCGTGTCCGAGCGCGGCCAGCAGGTGCGCGAACCGGTTGGCCTCGGCGTCCAGTTCCGCGTAGGTCACCTCCCGGCCGGCGCAGTGCACCGCGACGGCGTCGGGGGTGGCCTTCGCGTGCGCCTCGAACTGCCTGTGGACGACGGGCGCCGAAGGCAGGGCAACCCGCTTTCCCTGAAGAATCATCAGCCGACTCCGATGTGACGGGTGTCCGGTCGGGTGAGCCGCCGGCGCACCGCAGGGGAACGGGGCTGCTCCGGCGCCGCTGGGCGATCCGCGGCTAGGCGGCGTCGAGCACCCGGGTGCGCGGGCGGGCGGCGATCGCGCGGCCGGGTACCCGGGCGTCGATCACGGTTGTTTCACTTCGGTCAGCCTGCCCATGTACTCCGCGGTCTCCCGCTGCCGGCCGGCCCCCTCCCGGGCGAAGTGGCTGCACACCTGGTCCCGGGTCTCGCTGGTCTGCTCCTGGCTGAGCTTGAACATCGCCTCGGCCCTGGTGATCTCGAACCGGAACGCGCCGACCCCGGGCAGTATCTTGCGGAAGTAGTCGATCGACTCGGACATGTCCCAGCCGGATCCGAACCCGGACTCCAGGACCTGCACGGTGGAGCGCACCACGAACAGCGTCTCCTCGACCGACTCGATCGGGTGGATCACTCCACGCACCTGTGCGGCCGTGAAGTTCCAGGTCGGCGCCGCGGGGGTGAACCCGTAGAGCGTCGGCGAGACATAGGAGTGCGGGCCGGCGAAGCTGAGCACCCCGGGCATCGCGGGTCGCAACGCCTTCCACTGGGGGTTCTCCCGGTTCATGTGGCACAGCAGCGTCGCCCCGGTCAGGTCCGCGAGCCCCTCGACGGGCGACTCCGGGTCCGGGACGACCGGCAGGTGTGTGCCGAACGGCCCCTCCTCGTCGCTGCCGTTGGTCATCAGCAGTGCCAGTGGGTTCCGCCGCATCAACTCGACGATCCACTGCGCGTCGGGCTCTCGGTACATGCGAGGTACGAACATCGTGATCCACTCCTCCGCAGAATCCGACCGGCGTTCAGTCCGCCGCCATCGCCTCCCGCAGGCTCCTCGGGCGCAGGTCGGTCCAGTTCTGCTCGACGTACTCCAGGCACTCGGCCCTGGCCGCCTCACCGAAGACCACCCGCCAGCCGGCGGGCACCTCGGCGAATACCGGCCACAGGGAGTGCTGTTCCTCGTCGTTGACCACGACGTGGAAACGGCCGTCCTCGTCGTCGAAGGGGTTCGTGCTCACTGGCACCGTCCTTAATTCGTCACGACACGACTCGGGAATGAAAAAGCCGGAACCGAGCAACCCCAATCGACTCGGGGCATCTCGGGATTGCCATTCGGCCGGGTCCGGGCGACCCCGATCGGCACGGGCAACTCAGGATTGCAAATCACCGGAGCCGGGGCGACCCCTGACCGGCCTCGGAGCGACCCGCGACGGCAAATCGCCGGAGTCGGACGCGAGTTCGCCGTTCGGCATCGTCCCGTCGACGGGACAGTCGGCATCCGCGGCCGCCGCCCGAGTGCCGACGCCACACGGTAGGACGCGGCCGCCGAGGTCACCATGGTGGCGGGATCGCCGACCGCCATCGGCCCGGACCTGTACCCCACCGAGTTCTGTGCCACCATGACCGAGCATCGGCCCGGGTCCGGGCCTGCTCGATTTCGGGTCGGGCCGATCTCCTCGCGTCGAGGCGATCGAGAGCGCGTGGTCGATTACCGACCCGCGCGGCGGCGACCGCATTCATGCCACAAAGGCACGGCGACAGATGGCTCATCGACGAACCTGCGACTGGTGATCAATGGTCTTGAAGTCAGATTCCGAATACGAAGCCGTTCCGGACGACACGCGACGGTCGTTGTTGCGCCACATGCTGGTGGCCAGGGGCGTCGACCAGGAGGCCCGTCAGCTCCAGAAGCAGGGCGCGCTCGACCTGTGGTTGTCCTGCCAGGGGCAGGAGGCCGCGCAGGTGGGCTCCGCCCTCGCGGTGGGTCCCGCCCCGACCGTCTTTCCCAGTTACCGCGAACACGCGGTCGCCCTGCTCCGCGGCGTGGCACCGGACGAGTTGGTCGCGCAGTGGGCCGGTCGCACCTTCTGCGGCTGGGACCCGCGCAGGTTGCGATTCTTTCCCTACACCCTGGTGCTGGCCGCGCAGACGCTGCACGGCGTCGGCTACTCGATCGGGCAACGGCTCCAGGGGCTGGAGGACTTCGTCGTCGTCTACATCGGCGACGGCGCCACCAGCGAGGGCGACATGTCGGAGGCGATGAACCTCGCCGCCGTCGAGTCGGCGTCCGTGCTGTTCGTCTGCCAGAACAACGGCTGGGCCATCTCCAAACCGACCGACGAGCAGATGCGCACGTCGCTCGCCGAGCGCGCCCGGGGTTTCGGGATCGAGTCCGTCCGGATCCCGGGGCAGGACCCGGAAACCGTCTTCGCGGCCTGCTCCCGGGCCGCCGCCCACATCCGCACCGAGCGGGCGCCCTACCTCGTGGAGATCCGAGTCGCCCGCATCAACGGTCACTCGACCTCCGACCCCCACGAGGTGTACCGCAGCCCCGACGACATCGCGCAGGCCCGGGCCGCGGACCCGGTGAGCGCCTACGCGGCCCGATTGAGCGAACTGGGCCTGGTGGACGGCGGGTGGCTCGACGGGGTCGACGCGCAAGTGCGGGAGCTGCGCGAGCGGTTGATGAAGGAGTACGCGTGATGAGCACCGTGCGGTCCGCCAGTCTGGCGGAGTCGATCAACGCGACCCTGGCCGACCTGCTCGAACAGGATCCGCGCCTGCTGCTGCTCGGCGAGGACATCGGGCGGCTGGGCGGCGTGTTCCGGGTGACCCGGGGTCTGCGCGAACGCTTCGGCGCGGACCGGGTCCGGGACTCGCTGCTGGCCGAGTCCACCATCGTCGGCCAGGCCCTCGGCATGGCGATGAGCGGGCTGGTGCCGATCTGCGAGATCCAGTTCGACGGATTCACCTATCCCGCGGTGAACCAGCTCGTCACCCAGGCCGCCCGGATCGGCGACCGGTGGAACGGACAGGTCAGCCCGAGCCTGGTGGTGCGCATCCCCACCGGCGGCGGCGTGCGGGGCGTCGAGCACCACAGCGAATCCAACGAGGCGCTCTTCGCCCGTGTGCCGGGGATCTCGGTGGCGTGCCCCTCCACCGGCGAGGACGCGGACCAGGTCCTGCGGCACGCGGTCACACTCGGTTCGCCCGTGGTGATCTACGAACCGATCCGCCTGTACTGGCGGCGCAACACACCCGCCCGCGACCCGGAACCGGCCGGTTCGCCGACCGCGGCCCGGGTCGTGCGGCGCGGCACCGACCTGACGATCGCCACATACGGCGCGGTCACCCACGAGGTGCTGGCGGCGGCACACGCGCTCGCTCCCGATGTCGACGTCGAGGTGGTGGACCTGCGCTGGGTGGCCCCGCTCGACCTGGAGACGGTTCTGGAATCCGTCGCCCGCACCGGGCGGCTGCTGATCGTGCACGAGGGGTCGAGGGACGTCGGTATCGGTGCCGAGATCGCCGCCTCGGTGGCCGAGCACGGCTTCGACGTGCTCCGCGGCCCGGTCCGCCGGCTGGCGCCCGAGCGCCGCGCGTATCCCCCGGCGGACTTCGAGAAGACCTATCTGATCGGTGTGCAGGAGATCAAGGACGAGGTGCTGGTGATGACGAAGTGAGCGACTCCTCCGTGGACATGCATGTTCCCGGCTTCGGCCACGGCCTGGGCGAGGCCCTGCTGATCGAGTGGGTCGCCGGCATCGGCGACCGGATCGAGCGGGGGGACGTCGTCGCGGTCGTGGAGACCGACAAGGCCAGCACGGAGATCGTGGCGGAGCGCGGCGGACGGGTCACCGCCCACGCCGCGACGGTCGGCACGATCCTCGGTTCGGGCGAGGTGTTGTACCGGTTGGCGGCGGACCAGGGCGTGTCCGAGGTCCAAGCATCCAGTCACTCGACGGGAGAAGGAACATGAGCGACATCGACAGCCGTATCGCGGAGACCATGCTGGCCAAACTCCGCGAGCGCGACCCCTCGTTGGGTCCCGACGATCTCGGCCGGCCGATCGCCGACCTCGACCTCGACTCGCTCGACCTGGTCGAGTTGCACCAGCAGTTGGAACGCGAACTCCAGGTCAAGGGCGACCTGAAGGAGACCGCGGGCTACGCCTTCCTGGACGAATTCGGCAGCTACTTCGTGAAGCTGGCGAACGGGGAATGAGCGCGGGCATCGTCGATATCGCGACCGCGAAACCGGGCCGGACGATCGACAACGACCACTTCGCGTCGATCGGCCTCACCGACGCCTGGATCCGGCGCCGCAGCGGCATCGCGTCCCGCTCCTGGTGGCCGGACGAGACTCCCCTGGCGGAGGTCGCGGCGGAGTCCTGCGCCCCGATTGTCGGCCAAATGCCCGACCCCTCCTCGATCGGCGCGCTGATCGTGGTCAGCACCTCGGTGCGACAGCGCGTCCCGGGGATCGCGCAGAAGGTGGCGCAACTCGTCGGGCTGGGGCCCTCGGTGCTGGCCTTCGACATGAACGCGGCCTGCTGCGGCTTCGTCTACGGGCTGGTCACCGGCCTTTCGCTGTGCGACGCCGGATCCGCGCGCTCGGTCCTGGTCTGCTCGGTGGAGGCCATGTCCCGGCTGGTGGACCGCACGGACCGGCAGACGGCGTGCATCTTCGCCGACGGCGCCGCGGCCGTCCTGTTGGAGGACCGCGCGGAGTTCGCGGGCTTTTGCCAGGTCGCCGGCTGCGACGGCACCCAGGAGGGGCTGATGCGGGAGACCGACGAGGGCGGCATCCATCTGGACGGGGCGCAGGTGTTCGACCGCGCGGTGCGTCGCATGTCGGAGTCGGCGCAGTACCTCTGCGACCACGGCCCGGCGCCGACCGTGCTGGTCGGCCACCAGGCGAACGGCCGCATCCTGGAACAGGTCCGCAACTTCACCACCCATCTCGGCGTGCCCTTCGTGAACCGGATCGAGACCTTCGGGAACACCTCGTCCGCCTCGATCCCGCTGGCGTTCGCCGACGAACTGGACTCCGGTTCGCTCCCGGCGGCGGGCCGACTCGGAGCCGTGGCCTACGGCGCCGGCGAGGCGTGGGGCGGCGTCTCGGTGGGCTACCGGGTGCCGGCGGCCCCGGCACCCTGAACACACCCCGGAATCCCGGGACTCCGCAAGCCGTGAACTCGAGAACCCGGGCCTTCGGGCACTCGGCACTCGGCACTCGGGACTCGGGACTCGGGACTCGGAACTCGGGAACGCAGTCGATCACAGGAGGTTGTCATCTACTCGCCAGAAGCCTGGATCCTGCACTCCGGTGCGGTGGCCGGCCCGAACGACGGTGGTCCCGGCGGCGCGCTGCGACGCGATCGCTTCGCCTTCGGCGCGTTGGCGGAGGGTGAGGCGCTGGTGGAGCCGATCCTCGGCTCGTGGGAGGCCAACGTCGACCACGCGCTGGCCCGTTCGCCGATCGACGTGTGCAGCAGCCGGGGCGAGGACGCGGTGGTCCTGGGCAACCTGGGCGTGGTGCGCGTGCTCAAGGTGAACGCGGGCAACCGGGAGGTCCGGGTCCGCGAGGGCGACCTGTGCCTGCTCCTGCCGTTCGGCAGGCTGGACCGCTTCGGCTACGCCGAACTCGCCTATGCCTACGACGCCCCCGACACCATCGGCCTGCTGGCCGAGCGCTCGAAGATGGACGTCCGGCTGCTGCTGCCGATTCCGACCGACACCCGGTACTCGCTGCCGCAATGGGCCACCTACGGGCGGTACTTCACCGCCTGGGACAACTGGCGGAAGGCGTACGGGTGTTGGCGGACGCAGGTCCCCGACGACGATCCGGCGAACCACCTGGTGTTCGGTTGGGGCGGCGGCGTGGCCTTCGCCGAGCTGATGCTGGCCAAGCGGGCCGGGTTCCGGGTGGCGATGACGGCGGGCTCGGACGAACGGCTGGCCTTCCTGCGGGAGCACGGCATCACACCGGTGGACCGCCGCCGCTTCCCCGACCTCTCGCTGCCCACCCGGCAACAACGCGCGGACCGGGACCGGCACCGGCGGCGCCGGGAGTCGGTGGAGAACTTCCTGGGTGTCGTCGAGGAACTCGGCGACGGCCATGGGGTGGCGATCTTCGTGGACAACATCGGCGAGCCCCTGTACGACGTCACGCTGGGCGCCCTGGCCCGCGAGGGGGTCGTCACCACGTGCGGCTGGAAGGCGGGCATGCGCCTGTCGCACCTGCGCGGTGCCGAGTGCATCAGTCGGCACATCCACGTCAACACGCACGTGTGGCGGATCCAGGACTCCCCCGGCATCCGGGACTTCCAGGAGGCCGAGGGCTGGATGGCCCCCGAAGGATCCGACGTGATCTACGACTTCGACCGGGTGCCGGAGCTGGCCGACGACTACGCGAACGGCAGGATCGGGTCGTACTTCCCGATGTACCGCGTGAACCCGCTCTGACCGGCCCGGCAGCGGCGAACCTTGGCAGCGCAGTGGAATGAGGGGAAGCGACGTGGGGCACACCGGCTTGGACACGGACGTGGTGATCGCGGGCGCCGGGCCGACCGGCCTGATGCTCGCGTGCGAACTGCGGCTGGCGGGCGTCGACGTGGTGGTGGTCGAACGGCTCGCCCGGCGCACGGGCGAGTCGCGCGCCGGCGGGATGCACGCACGCACCCTGGAGGTGTTGGATCAGCGCGGAGTCCTGGACCGCTTCCTGGCGCTCGGCGAACTCCAGTCGGTGGGCCACTTCTCCGGGATCTGGCTGGACTTCGACGAGTCCGAGTCGCGGCACCCCCGCCCGCTGATGATCCTGCAGTCCACCGTCGAGCGGCTGTTGGAGGAATGGGCCGCGGAGTTGGGCGTCCGGGTGCGCCGGTCGTCCGAGCTGAGCGGGATCCACCAGGACCGGGACGGCGTGACGGTCGAGCTGGGAACGGCGAGGAGTGCCGCCGAGACGCTGCGCGCCCGCTACCTGGTGGGCTGCGACGGCGGGCGCAGCACGGTACGCAAGCTGTCCGGCATCGACTTCCCCGGCACGCCGGCCACGATGACCGCGATGGTCGGCGACGTCGAACTCCCGGACCTGACCGAGGAGTACATCTGGGCGCGACGCCGTCCCACCGGCGAGTTCTCGGTGATCGCCTTCGAGCCGGGCTGGTACCGGGTGATCACCTCCGAGTACGACCACGTCGCCGACGGCGACGAGCCGGCGACGTTCGAGCAGCTCCGGGACTCGCTGGTCCGGCTCGCGGGCACCGACTACGGCATGCACAGCCCGCGTTGGGTCTCCCGCTTCGGTGATGCCGCCCGGCAGGCCGCCCGCTACCGGGACGGTCGGGTGCTGCTCGCGGGCGACGCGGCGCACATCCACTTCCCGGCCGGCGGGCAGGGGCTGAACGTCGGCGTGCAGGACGCGGTCAACCTCGGCTGGAAGCTCGCCTCGGTGGTGCGCGAGCAGGCCCCGGACAGCCTGCTCGACAGCTACCACGCCGAGCGCCACCCCGTCGCCGAGCGGGTGTTGCACAACACCCGGGCACAGGCGGCCCTGACCCGCCCCGGCCCGCAGACGGACGCGCTGCGCGACGTGTTCGGCTCGCTCATCGTCTTCGACGACGTCAACCGATACCTGTGCGGCATGCTCACCGGACTGGACATCCGGTACCCGATCGAGGGCGACCACCCGTTGACCGGACGCCGGGTCCCGGACGCCGATCTCAAGACGCCCGACGGCCTGATCGGCGTCCACGAACTGCTGCACGCCGCCCGCCCCGTCCTGCTCGACCTGCGCGGCGGCGCCGAGCCGCCGGCAACCGTCGAGGGCTGGCGCGATCGTGTCGACCTGGTCCGGGCCCGCAGCGAGGACGACCACTGGCCGGTCCCCGGCGGCGGCGACATCCCCGCGCCCGCCGCCCTCCTCATCCGCCCCGACGGCCACGTCGCCTGGGTGGCGCCCATCGACGCCGCCGTCGCTTCCGCCTCCCTCCGCACGGCCCTCACCACCTGGTTCGGCCCACCCGAGCGGGGCTGAGACATCGCCGCGCCGCGCGCGTGCCTACGGCACCCGGGGAGCCTGGGGGTCCGGACCGTTCGGCTCGCAGGTGGAGGTGCGGAACAGAACGCGGCACTCCTCCGGGGCTCCGTAGGTCCACGGAAGCGGCCCGTCCTTGCGGACACCGGACGGCAACACCGTGACCGCCCTGGTCTGCGTCGCCCGGTCGACCCGTTGCCCCGGGAAGACCGCCGTGTAGCCCTTGTCGTCCGCCTTGCCGGTGGCGATCAGGAGGTTGGTCGTCCGGTCGTACATCTCGACGGTCGAGCCGGGAGGAGCCCATGCCTCCCACGCCGCCTCGCCCACCTTCATGAGCAACCAGGGTGCCTGGCTCGCCTGCTCGACCGGAACCGCCGGATGGCTGCGCTGCCCATAGCTGGTGTTGACGAAGTCGACGGTGTCGGCCCCACGGTTGATCCGCAGGACCACGCCGGTCGCGCCCGAGTCGAAGGTGCCTCGCCACATCACCCGACAGCCCAGCCCGTCGCTGCCGTGCGCCCAGTAGTCCACCTGGCACACGATGGCCTCCAGCAACTTGCGTTGCGCCGCGTCGCGACCCTCGGTCGGTCCATATGCCTTGATCGCCTGCGTCAGCAGGGTCTTGGTGGCGCCGGTGGGCATCGCCCGCCCGCTCTCGTCCGTCCGGCACGCGCTCCACGAGGTCTGCCCGGGGCTCGCCGCCGAACCCTCGCCCAGGGTCGCGCCGCCGGACGTGAAGGCGATGCCGCCGGCCACCACGAGGGTCGCGACGCCCGCCGCACACGCCGCCAGAGCGCGTCGGCGGGCCCGCCTGATGTCCCGGCGCAGGCTCACGTACACCGAGTGGGCCGGTTCGACCGTGTCCGCGTGCGCCTGGAGCGTTGCCATCAAACGCGTGACGACCGGGTCCGGCGCCGGGTTGTTGTCGTGCATCTCGCTCCCCCTCAGGTGTGTGCGACGTTGCGCGTGGACGTGGACGCGGATGGGGTGGTGGACGGGGCGCCGGTCGGCTCGGGTGGCCGCACCGCGGCCGTGTCCCCGTCCGACTCCGCCTGCTCCGGTCCCAGGACGGCACGCAACCGGGCCAGGCCACGGGCGTGTTGGCTCTTCACGGTGCCGATCGGGCTGCCGAGGATGTGGGCGACCTCCGCCTCGGGCAGGTCTTC
Organism: Embleya sp. NPDC020886; assembly: GCF_044333915.1. Lineage (NCBI taxonomy): Bacteria > Bacillati > Actinomycetota > Actinomycetes > Kitasatosporales > Streptomycetaceae > Embleya > Embleya sp. NPDC020886. The sequence goes on from NZ_JBIRRX010000005.1 coordinate 615,159, forward strand.
GTAGTAGCGAAGTACCAACACCGCCCGTATCCGCGGCGACAAGGTCGCCAACGCGGCCCACATGTCGGTGTGCAACTCGACCAGCGCATGCACGTTGCGGGCCGCCCCCTCGGGCAGTTCGGCCCGACTCTGCTCGCGCGAGGACTTGCGCCGCCACCACGAGTTGTGCAGATTGACCACGATCCGCCGCGTGTACGCCTCGGCGCCCGTACCGCGGTCGATCCGCCGCCGGCGCCGGTACACCCGGATCAACGCGGTCTGCACCAGGTCCTCGGCGCGATGGTGATCGCCCGTGAGCAGGTAGGCGGTCCGCAACAGCCGAGTACGCGCGCCGAGCACGAACTCCTTGAACTCGGCCTCGATCTCGTCCCCCTCGACGGGGGTGCCCGTTTCCTCCGCCGCGGCGCCCTGCGTGCGTCCGCGCCGCCTCTCGGCCCTGTCCATCCGCTCCCCGTTCCGCCGCCCGCCCGCCCGAGACCTTTCGCCTCTAGTAGCCCGCGAGCGGGCCCAAAGGTTGCAGCTCCGGCCGGCTTCTTGGACGCGGATGCCCGAACGCCCGTCCCGGGAGCGGTCAGGCCGCGGCCGGCTCGCCGAACCAGCGCAGCAGGGCCGCGCCGAGCGGCTCGACCGGGTCGGTGGGCCGGTCGGCGGCCCAGGCGACCACGCCGTCGGGCCGGATCAGCAGGGCCGCCGGCGCGGGAGTCGCCGAGGTCGCGGTGCGGACGGTGACGCGCTGCGGGTAGTCGGCGGCCCGCTTGCGGAAGTCGGGCGTGTCCGCGAGGTCCAGGAGCAGCGCTCGGCCGTCGTGCAGGAGCTCGGCGAGGCGTGTGCCGTCGGCCAGTTCGAGGTCGGGGGCGCGGCGGCCGATCAGCGGATGGTCGCCGGGCAGGTCGTAGCGGTGCAGCACGCCGGCGATGTGTTTGACGAAGTACGTGGTGCCGGTGGTGGTTTCCAGCAGGTCGGCGACCACGGCACGCAGCGCGCGGGCGTGCCGGTCGGGGCGCATCAGCGCGACCTGGGCCCGGCTCCAGTCCAGTACCCAGGCGCCGATCGGGTGCCGCTCGGCGGTGTACGTGTCGAGCAGGCCGTCGGGGGCTCGGCCGGCCACCGTCGCGGCCAACTTCCAGCCCAGGTTCATCGCGTCGCCCAGTCCCAGGTTCAGACCCTGGCCGCCGAACGGCGAGTGCACGTGTGCCGCGTCGCCCGCCAACAACACCCGGCCCATGCGGTACGTACTCGCCTGCCGGGCGTTGTCGGTGAAGCGGGTCGCGCTGTGCACCTTGGTGACGGTCACCCGCACACCGGACACGGCACGCATGCTCGCCTGCAACTCCGCCGCGGTGATCGGTGCTTCGCGATCGGTCGGCGGTCCGTCGAACTCCACGGTGAGGATCCGCCCCGGTATCGGGCCGTTCACGTAGATCCCGGTCCCGGTGGTGGTCCAGCCGGAGCCGAGGCCCTCGGTGTCGGTCATCTCCACGAGCGCCTGGTGGCCGGTGATTTCGCCGGGCGTGCCGGGGAAGTCGAAGCCGGCGAGCTTGCGCACCGTGCTGCGTCCGCCGTCACAGCCGACCAGCCAGCCGGCCCGGATCGAGGTGGCGCCGGCGTGCACCGTGACGCCGTGCTCCTCGGCGACGAAGCCGGTCAGTTCGACACCTCGGCGCAGTTCGACGCCCAGTTGCGCCGCCCGCTCGGCGAGCAGGCGTTCCAGCGCCTCCTGCGCCACCAGGCCCACCTCGCCGGCGGGACCCACGTCGGCGAAGGCCGGATCGGTGGCGTCCAGGCGGTCGGCACTCAGCGGCATCCCGGCGAAGTGCCCGGCGAACTTCGGCGGGACCTTCATCGGCGGCGCGTCCCCGTCCGGGAACAACTGCCGCCGCAGCGCCGCCATGTGCTCGAATGCCTCGGCCTGCGCCCGGGCCAGCGCGGGCAACAGACCGCGCCGGTCGAGCGCGACGGCACTGGGTGCGTTGATCGCGCCCGCCTTGATCGTGGTGTCCACCTCGGTCAGCCGTTCCAGCACGACCACCGAAACCCCCGCCTGCCCCAACTCGCAGGCCAACAACAACCCCACGGGTCCACCGCCGACCACGACGACGTCACAGTCCCGGTCCCCGTCCCCGTCCATGCCCATGCCCATGTTCGCGCTCCTCTCCGCGCCCACCCGTTCACTCACCGGACGGCTTTCACTATAGTGACTCTAATTTTTTAGTGGCTATAGTGTTTCATCGTGCAGAGTAAAGAGAGCGGCGGAGACCCCGAGCGCCCCGGTTTGCGGCTGCGGAAGAAGTTGGCGACCCGACAGCGGATTTCCGACGTCGCGACCCAACTGTTCGCCACGCGCGGGTTCGACCACGTGACGGTGGCCGAAGTGGCCGAGGCGGCGGGGGTGTCGCCGATGACGGTGTTCAACCACTTCCCGCGCAAGGAGGATCTTTTCCTCGACCGGATCCCCGAGGCCGTGGACCTGTTCGGCACCGCCGTCCGCGAGCGTGCCGGCGACGAGTCGCCACTCGCGGCGCTGCGCCGGATGTTGCTCGACCAGGTCGAGCAGCGCCACCCGTTGTCCGCGATCGGCGACCGGTTCCCCCGGTTCTGGCGGGTCGTGCTGGACTCCCCGGCGCTGCGGGCCCGGGCGCGCGAGGGTCTCGAGGAGTTGGAGGACGCGCTCGCCGCGGAAGTCGCCGCCGGCACCGGCGCGGCACCCGACGATCCGCGGGCACGCCTGTACGCGGCCCTGGTCGTCGCGGCCTACCGCTCCGTCTACGTCACCACGGCCGCGCGGTTGATCGCCGGCGAGTCGGCCGAGGGCATCGTCGGCGACCACCTGGCCCGACTGAACGCCGCCTTCGACGCCCTGGAGCGGGCCCTGGAAGGGTGATCCGCCGGGCCCGACCCGGCCGACCCGGGGACACCCGGTCCGCAACGCCGGGTCGGGGCAACGCAGTCGGCCGCGGCCCGCCGATCGCTCGGCGGGCCGCGGCCGCACGCGGGCCCGACGGTGTCACGGGGTGGCCGGCTTGCCCTGTCCGTACAGCCAGGTGGCGAAGAGGGCGTCCAGGTTCTTCCCGGAGATGCGCTTGCTCAGGGCGATGAACTGGGCGGAGTCGCCGTGGCCGTAGCGGTGGTCGGCGGCCCACGTCCTGAGGATGGTGAAGAAGGCCCGGTCCCCGACGGTCTGGCGCAACTTCTCCAGGACCATCGCACCGCGCTCGTAGGGCGGCTTGGCGAAGAGGTTCCCACCGTCCCCGGGGTCACCGGCCGGGAAGGACCACAAGGAGTCGGTGGCCGGCAGCGCGTAGTCGGCGGCGAACTGCTGGGCCGTGCTGAGCCCGCCGTGCTCGGCGGCCCAGAGCCACTCGGCATACGTGGCGAAGCCCTCGTTCAGCCAGATGTCCTGCCACTTGGTCGGCGTGACCGAGTCGCCGAACCATTGGTGCGCCGTCTCGTGGACGAGCGTTTCGATACTCGGGGCCCGGTCGTAGATCGGCCTGCTCTGCGTCTCCAACGCGTAGCCGATGTCGGGCGCGTCCTCGACGATGGCGCCGGCCGCCTCGAACGGATACCGGCCGAAGAGGCCGCTCTCCCACTCGATCACGGCGGGCAGTTGGTCCAGGACCGGCTTGGCCGCCGCGGCCTGGCTCGGTGCCACGGCGTTGTAGACCGGCAGGCCGCTCCGCGTGACGTACTGCTCGGTCTCGAACCGGCCGATGCTCGCGGTGGACAGATAGGCGGCCATCGGCTTGGACTCGGACCACGAGAAGGTGGTCTTGCCGGCCCGGCTGCGCCGGTCGCGAAGTCGGCCGTTGGACACCGCGGTCCAGCCGTCCGGAACGGTCACCCGCACGTCGTAGGTGGACTTGTCGCTCGGGTGGCTGTTGCTCGGGAACCAGGTCATCGCACCCTGCGGTTCATTGGCCACGAAGACCGAACCGTCCGGCTGGATGATCCACCCGTCCGGAGATCCGTCGGGGTCGGTCACGTGCTCCGGCACACCCGAGTAGGTGACCACGACATGGAACCTGCGGCCCTTGTCCAGCGCGTGCGCCGGCTTGACCGTGAGTTCGGCGCCGTCGCGGCTGAACGCCACCCGCCTGCCGTCGATGCGCACACTGTCCACGGTCAGTCCGGACAGGTCCAGGTTGAACGAGGAGAGCTTGCGCGTCGTCGTGACGGCGAGGTCGGCGGTGCCTTCGAGCCGTCTCGTCGCGGGCGTGTAGTCGAGATCGAGACCGTAGTGGGCGACGTGGTACCCGCCGTTGCCGGACAGCGGGAAGTACGGGTCCCCCGCGCCCGGGGCACCGGGCGTCGCGGCACCTCCGGAGGTGGCGGCGCCGGCCAGCAGGGCGGCGAGTACGGGGGTCGCGACGAGGGCGAGGACGGGGCGGGCGAACTTCGATGCCAAGGCGTGGGCCTCCTGTGTCGTGGCTGAATGCCGAGGTGTCGGCGGATCCGGCGGCGCACACGATCAACGCGTCGCCGGGTCCGCGCACCGAGCCCACACACCCCGGCCGGTGACAGGACCGCGACGCGACACGACAGGACACACGAATCCGACCCGGCGAGGGGTCGGACAGGGAAATACGGATACAGCAGTACAAAGCACGCGAACATCGGCCCGCGCCGGCAATCACTCTACGGTCGAACTCCCGGACGAAGAACCAGCTCCGGGCAATCATCCGGGTGACAGGGGTCGGCCGACGCGCCCTCGGCGAGCAGGGATTCGACCCGGGCCACGAGCCCATCCCCGGCCGTGTCCGAAACTGTTCGACCCATGTCGTTTCAGCCACTGGTGTGGGTCTCGGCGCCACCGGATCATGGACACGTACCCCGCACCGCCCGGCCGCCGCACCGCCCGGGCCTCGTTCCAGAGAGAGAAAACGATGACCGAGAACAGCGCCTCGAACCCGCTCACCGCCGAGACTTCGTCCACCTCCTCGGCTCGCCCGGTCGCCGTCTACGGGGCCTACGGGCACACGGCGCGCTTCGTGGTCGCGGAGTTGCACCGCAGAGGCCGGCCGGTGGTGCTCGTCGGCCGGGACGGGGCCAAGCTCGACGCGTTCGGCGCCGACTACCCGAACGCGCCGCGCCGGGTCGCCGCCGCCGACGATGCCGAGGCGCTGGATCGCGCGTTCGCCGGTGTCGCGGCGGTCGTCAACTGCGCCGGCCCGTTCTCCGAGACCACGCTCCCGGTGGCCGACGCGGCCATCCGCGCCGGAGCGCACTACCTGGACGTGGCCGCCGAACAGGCCGCCACCGCCGCCCTGTTCGACACCCGTTCCGAGCAGGCCGCGCAGCGCGGACTCGTACTCGCCCCCTCGATGGCCTTCTACGGCGGACTGGGCGACCTGCTGGCCACCGTCGCCATCGGCGATTGGCCGAGCGCGGACGAGATCACCATCGCCTTCGGGCTGGACAGTTGGCTGCCGACCGCGGGCACCCGGCTCACCGGCGAGACCAACGCGGGACACCATCTCGTCTACACCAAGGGGCGGTTGAGCCCGTTCTCCTACTCGACCGAGATCTCCACGTGGGAGTTCCCGGCGCCGCTCGGGAAGCAGCAGACCAACGAGTTCGCCACGGCCGACCAGGTCACCATCCCGCGGCACCTGGACACTCCGGAGGTGCGCGCGGTGATGAACCTCGCTCCGCTGACCGACATCCGCGACCCCGCCACCCCGGCTCCCTCGCCCGCCGACGACCGCGGTCGGTCCGAGCAGACCTACCTGGTCGAGGCGGTCGTGCGGCGCGGCGACCGGGAACGCCGTGCGGTGGTCGCCGGGCGCGACATCTACGCGGTGACCGCGCCGATCGTGGTGGAGGCCGTCGAGCGCATCCTCGCCGGCACGCACACCGCGACCGGCACGGTCGCGGCCGGCCAGGCGTTCCCCGCCGAGAGCTTCCTGCGCGCGCTCGCCCCGGAACACCTGACCCGCTTCGAGACCTTCACCGAACTCCCGGTGGCGACCACCACCGGCTGACCGGCCGGAGCACCGACCGGGCACGGTCACGCGCCCGACGACATCGCACCGAGGCCGGATCGAGGACCGCGCGGGGGTCGGCCCCCGGTCCGGCCGCCGGTGTGCCTCCTGTCGACGGGAAGCGCCCCCGGGCGTTTTCCGGAGGTTCATCCATGGGCCACGGGTTCGTCCTGGCGAGCCTTCGGGCGATCCGGGTTGACTCGGCGTGCCCGCACGATTGGTGCTCCGCGCGGCCTCGCCGCGTCCGGACGAACAGGAGATGGCGTTGCGACGTATCCTTCCCGCGCTCGGTGTGGCCGGCGTGCTGCTGGCGACCCTGGTCGCGGTGCCCGCCGCCGCGGCCCAGGACGACACGTCCCGCGCCTCGTCGCGGCCCTCGGCCCACCCGATCGTGATCGGCCACCGCGGTGCCAGCGGATACCGGCCCGAACACACCCTGGAGAGCTACCGCCTGGCGATCCGACTGGGCGCCGACTACATCGAGCCCGACCTGGTCTCGACCAAGGACGGTGTCCTGGTCGCCCGGCACGAGAACGAGATCTCCGGCACCACGGACATCGCCGCGCACCCGGAGTTCGCCGCGCGCAAGACCACCAAGACCATCGACGGGACGCCGGTCACCGGTTGGTTCACCGAGGACCTCACCCTCGCCGAGCTCAAGACGTTGCGGGCCAAGGAGCGGCTGCCCCAGGTGCGGCCCACGAACACCACGTTCGACGGCCGATTCGAGGTGCCCACCTTCCAGGAGGTGCTGGACCTGGCCCGGACCGAGGGCCGCCGGGTCGACCGCCCGATCGGCGTGTATCCGGAGACCAAGCACCCGACCTACTTCCAGTCGATCGGGCTGCCCTTGGAGGAGCCGCTGGTGCAGGCGCTCAGGCACAACCGGCTCTCCGGCCGCAAGGACAAGGTGTTCATCCAGTCCTTCGAGACCGCCAACCTGCGCAAGCTGAACCGGATGATCGACGTCAAGCTCGTGCAGTTGCTCGACGCGTCCGGTCGGCCGTACGACTTCGTGGCGGCCAACGACCCGCGCACGTACCAGGATCTGGTCAAGCCGGAGAACCTGAAGTGGATCGGTGGCTACGCGGACGGCATCGGCACCAACAAGAACCTGATCGTCCCGCGTGACGCCGGCGGCAAACTGCTCGCCCCGACCTCGGTCGTGCGCGACGCGCACCGGGCCGGACTGATCGTGCACGCCTGGACGTTCCGCGCGGAGAACCAGTTCCTCCCGCTGGACTTCCGCCTCGGCGCCGACCCGAACGCGCGCGGCGACATCACGGCCGAGTACGAACTCTTCTACGGCCTCGGCCTGGACGGCGTCTTCGCCGACCAGCCCGACACCGCGGTCGCGGCCCGCGCCGGCCTCCCGGCCTGACGGCCCGCCCACTCGACGCACACCGAAGGGCCCCACACCGCCGACGGCGGTGTGGGGCCCTTCGCCGTCGTGCTCAGCCGGCCGTCGGCGGTGCCATGTGCTTCTCGAACCAGCCCAGGATGCGGGCGCAGTGGTCGATCAGCGCGGGGAACGCACGCACCCCGTGGCCCTCCTGCGGATACACCGCGAGCGCCGACTCCACGCCCGCCTCCACCAGCGCGCGGTGGAACTCCAGGGCCTGCCCGGGCGGGGTGCACCGATCCCGCACGCCGGCCGTCTGGAACGTGGGCGTACGCACCTGCGACACGAAGCGCAGCGGGCTGCGCTCGACGTAGCGACCGGTGTACGAGAGCGGCTCGTCGTTGAGGAAGATCCGGTCGAAGTAGGGGATGTTCGAGGTGTGGTGCTGGGAAATCCAGTCGGTGACCGGGGACATCGGCACCGACGCCGCGAACCGCTGATCCCGGGTGGTCAACCACGCCGACATGAACCCGCCGTACGAACCGCCCATCACGCCGATCCGGTCCGGGTCGGCGACGCCCCGGGCGACCAACGCGTCGATCCCGGACAGGATGTCGTAGGTGTCCGCACCGCCCATGTCGCCGAACACCGCCTCGGCGAAGCGCTGTCCGCGCCCGCTGCTGCCGCGCGGATTGGGATGCAGCACCGCGTACCCGCGATCGACCAGCAGCGGTGTGTACGGGTACATCATCGACCAGCAGTTCCGGTAGCTCCAGACCGGGCCGCCGTGCACGTGGACCACCAGCGGAAACGGTCCGGGGCCCGCCGGCCGACACACGATGCCCTGGATCTCCAGGCCGTCGGGGGCCGTCCAGGTCACCGCCTCGGCGGTACCCGCGATCTCGGTCAGGTGGTCCGCGCCGGGATGGGTCAGGTCGGCGACCGTGCGGATCACGTGGCCGTCCAGGATCGCCAGTTCGGGGTGGCGCCGGTAGCTGTGCCGCACTCCGGCGTGCCCGTGCGCGGAGAAGGAGAGTTCGGGATACCGGGCACCGAAGGTCTCGTCGCTGCGCCACAGTTCGGTGGCCCTGTCCGTATCCCGGCGGTACTCCCCGACCACCGTGTGCAATCCGTGCAGTCCGGCCCAGCCGAGCCGGTCCTCGTCGATCCAGCCGATCGTGGTGACGTCGACGCCGTTCGTGTCCACCCGCACCGCGTCGTCGTCCGGGGTCTGCCGCGCCGACAGGAGCAGTACGTCCCCGGCCTCCAGCAGGCGATCGGAGCACAGCGCCTCCACCACCGCCACCGTGCGGCCCGAGGGCGACGCGGACACCGGGCCGAACTGCCGGTCGCTGGTGCGCAGTACGGTCTCCGCGCCGTCGGCCAGTGCGATCCGGCGCAGGTCCGCGACGTACCAGGACTCCTCGCCGGGCGCGGCCCCGGCCACGCAGATCAGCGCGTCCGGGCCCGCCCAGCACGAGTTCCATACGTTGGTCCCGGGCCGGCTCACCTGGCGTACCGCGAACTCGCCTGATTCGTCGGGTCGTTCGGCGACCCAGGCGGAGCGCCACCCGTCCTCGGCCAGGTCGGTGAACACCTCGGGCGCCCACGCCGGCGCCTCGTCCGCCGTCCCGGTGACGGTGCCCGAACCCTGACCACCGGACAGATCGGCGCCGTACGCGGCGACGCCCAGGAGCAGGCGGGTGCCGTCCGGCGACCAACTCAGGTACTCCACCATGCCGGGCACCCGGGCCCGGCCGATCCGCGCGCCGGTGGCCGGGTCCAGCACCTCGACCTGGAAGTCGCCGGTGCGTTCGGCGTCGGACAGGTAGGCGAGCCGGGTCCCGTCCGGGGAGAATCGGGGCAGGCGCTGGTTGCCGGCGCCCTCGGTCAGGATCCGGACCCGACCCGCCTCGGCCAGACAGACGCGGGTGGTGCCGGTGCCGACGAGTTCGGTGAAGATGGTGCCGGTGCAGGCCACCGCCGCGCCGTCCGGGCGGATGTGCGGGTCGGCGGCGCTGCCGACCGCGCCGAACGCGGGTTCGTACACCTTCCGGAAGTGCTCTTCGACGGCGGCGAAACGGTCGGCGGCGGACGGCCCGGAAGCGTCGTCGGCGGTGGCGAAGTGGTCGGGTATCAAAGGGATCTCCATTCTTCGAGGTCACGGAGCCCACGACCGGAACCCGGCACCGAGCGGGGCGGCGGTGCGGGCGGGCGGGGAGCGGTGCGGGCGGGCGGGGAGCGGTGCGGGCGGGCGGCGGCGCGGCCGGGCCCGGGCCGGGTGTTCAGCCGAAGACCGTCCCGGAGTTGGCCGCGTTCACGCTGCGCCGCCGGGAGAAGGCGCCCAGGTCGATCGCCTCGCCGGTGTGCGGGCCGACGAAGCACACCGGATCCGCGTCGTGGTCGACGCCGCTCTCCACCCGGTCGATCAGCGTGGCCATCACCTGGCCCACCAGCGGGGCGTTCTTGAACTGGTTGCCGCTCGTGCCCATCGCCACGTAGAAGCCGTCGAGTTCGGTCCGATCGTAGATCGGCGTCCAGTCGTCGGCGACGTCGTACACCCCCACGATGCCGCGCGGCCGGTTCGGCACCGCGAGCCCGGTCAGCCGCCGGGCCGCCCGGGTCACCAGGGCCTCGAAGACCTCCGGCGTCGGGTTGGGGTTGGCGGCGTCGGGGTCGTCGAGCCATTCCAATGGGTCGCATTCCGGCTCGGTGCCGCTGACGAGCATGCCGTCACCGACCTCCCCGCGCAGATACACGCCCAGGTCCAGGTCCGCCAGGGTGACCCCGGCCGCCCCGGTCGGGTTGTAGCCGGCCGGCGCCCTCAGGTGCGCCACCTCCTGCCGCATCGGCCGCACCCCGATCGTGAAGTCGGCGCCCACTCCGGCGAGTTCGTTCACCCGCCCGGACCACGGACCGGCCGCGTTGACCACGGTCGGGCAGGCCACCTCGGTGCCGTCGTCCAGGGTCACCGAGCGCACCCGACCGCCCGTCGACCCGACCGCGACGACGGTGCGCCGGAACCGGAATTCGGCGCCGTGCCGCTGCGCCGCCGCGGCCAGGTTCTGCGCCGCCAGTTGCGGATCGCTGACATAGCCCGCGTCCGGCGTGAACACCGCGCCGAGCGTGCCGGTCGGTTCCGCCCAGAAGCGCTCGTCGTCCAGGCGTCGGGGCGGCCAGAACCGTCCGGTGTCCAGGCCCGGGATCCTGGCCGCGAGCGTCGCGGCGTCCCATTCCTGGTAGGGCACGCCCACCGCGTCGAACAACGGGAGGTAGGTCTCGCGCGGCACCGCGTCCACGTCCAGCAGGGCCAGGCCGTTGCGTTCGAAGCGGGCCAGGTCGCCGACGTCGCAGCCCAGGTGGTCGCCCCACGCCTGCCAGCAGAACCGGGCCTCCCACGAGGCCGCCACGCCGGCGTGGGTGGAGAAGTTGAAGCGCACCACCGCGCTGGAGGCGCTGGTCGAACCCAGGCCGACACCGCCGGCCTTGTCCACCACGAGCACCCGCCGGCCCGCGCGGGCCAGTTCGAGTGCGATCGCGGAGCCGATCACGCCGGCTCCGATCACCACGACATCCGTGTTCATTCGGGTTTCCTCCCTGGCGATGCCGCACGCGCCGAACGGGAGCCCCGGTGCCGGGACACCGCCTGCTCCACACGTCCAGTCTGACCGGCGGCCCACCGCCCGGGCAGCCGACCGCGGTCGCGGATCGCGGCACGCCGACGCGACGATCGTCGCGTCGTCCACCGCTCCGGGCCCGGCGCCCCGTCGCACGCGGCCGTACGCTGGCCGCACCCCGAGCCCGGTTCGGCGGGTCTCGGATCGGCGCGGGTGCCCGGAGCGGCGGGTGCCCGAAGCGGCGTGGCGCGTACGGAGGTCGACCGATGGGTGACGAGGATCTGCAATCCCTGGTCGACGAGCTCTCCGAGCGCCTGCAACGGTCGGTGGCGATCGACGACGTGGGCCTCCGGTTGTTGGCGGCCAGCCGGCACTTCGGCGACGAGGACGCGGTCCGGGTGGCCTCGGTGCTCAATCGCGGGGTACGGCCGGAAATCGCCGATCGGGTGTTGGGCCAGGGGATCGCCGGGTGGACCCGGCCGGGTCGGGTGCGGATCGACGTCCCGGGCTGCCGGCCGCGCTGGTGTGTCCCGATCCGCTGCGACGGGCTGCTGCTGGGCTATCTGTGGCTGATCGACGACGCGTCGGCGGCGACCGAGGCGCAACTCGCGTCGGCCGAGGCGGCGGCCGGGCGAGCGGGCATCGTGTTGTATCGGCGGCTGCTGTTGCACGAGCGGGTCAAGGCCCGGCACGAGGCGATCCTGCGCGAGTTGGTCGGATCCGATCCGGCCGGTCGGCTCCAGGCCGCCGCGGACCTGCGGGCCGAGCAGGTGTTCGCCGCCGAGGCCGGTCCGTTCCGGGTGGTCGCGGCGCAGTGCGTCGACGAGCCCGGCACGGTGGCCGGCGCGCACGAGGTCGCGCTGGAGGCGGCGGTCGAGGAGGGGCTGCGCGCGCTTCCGGAGCAGGGCCGGCTGATGGTCGCCCAGCGCTCGCGGGCCTGGATCCTGCTGGTGCCGCCGGCCACCGCGGCGGCGGAGCTGCCGGACGTCCTGGGTGGGCGGATCATCGCCCGGTTCACGGATCTGACGCGCGGCGCCGGGCGGGTGGTGGTCGGCGTCGGCGCGCCGGTGGATCGCCTCGACCGGGTGCCGGATTCGTACCGGCAGGCGCTGCTGGCCGTGCGGGCGGCGCTGCTGGTGCCCGGCCTGGGCGACCTCGCCCGCAGTGGTGAGCTGGGTCCCTACGAGTTGCTCCTGCGACTGCCGGCGGCGGAGTTGCGCGCGGCGGCGCGGGTGCCGGCCCTGGTCGCGCTGGAGCGTGCGGACGCTCACGGAGTGCTGCTGTCGACGCTGGCCGCGTTCCTCGACCACGCCGGCGACGTTCGGCGCACCGCCGCGTTGTTGTGCGTGCACCGGGCCACCCTGTACCACCGCCTGCGGCGGATCGAGGCGCTCACCGGCTGCCGGCTCGACCGCGGCGACGACCGGCTGACCCTGCACCTGGGCCTCAAACTCCGCGACCTGGCCGGCCCGGAGCGGCCGGACGCGACACCACCGGGGTGATCCGGGAACGGCGCGCCGTGCCGGGGCCCGCCGCGCCGGGGCCGCGACGCGCGGGGATCCGCCCGCAAGATATCTTGATGTCGAGCAATGTTGCGGACATGGAGCGGAGCATCCTGTGACTGACCCGACCATCATCTATACGCACACCGACGAGGCCCCGGCCCTGGCGACGTATTCGTTCCTGCCCGTGGTCCAGGCGTACGCGGCGACGGCCGGGGTCAAGGTGGAGACCCGTGACATCTCCCTGGCCGGGCGGATCATCGCGCACTTCCCGGAGCACCTGAAGGCGGACCAGCGCATCGAGGACGCGCTCGCCGAGCTCGGTGAACTGGCCAAGACGCCCGAGGCCAACATCATCAAGCTGCCGAACATCTCGGCCTCGATCCCGCAGCTCAAGGCGGCCATCGCCGAGCTCCAGGAGCAGGGCTTCGCGCTGCCGGACTACCCGGACGACCCGAAGACCGACGAGGACAAGGACGTCCGGGCACGCTACGGCAAGACCCTGGGCAGCGCGGTCAACCCGGTGCTGCGCGAGGGCAACTCGGACCGCCGCGCCCCCGCGTCGGTGAAGAACTACGTCCGGGCGCACCCGCACCGCATGGGCACCTGGACCGCCGACTCGAAGACCAACGTCGCGCACATGAGCGCCGACGACTTCCGCTCCACCGAGAAGTCCGCGGTGATCGCCGAGCCCGGCTCGCTGCGCATCGAGCTGGTGGGCGACGACGGCAGCACCACCGTGCTGCGCGAATCGGTACCCGTGCTCGCGGGCGAGGTCGTGGACGCCTCGGTGATGCGCGCGGCGCCGCTGCGCGAGTTCCTGGCCGCGCAGGTGGCCCGGGCCAAGGACGAGAACGTCCTGCTGTCGGTGCACCTGAAGGCCACCATGATGAAGGTCTCCGACCCGATCATCTTCGGCCACGCGGTTCGGGCCTTCTTCCCGCAGACCTTCGCCGAGCACGGCAAGGCGCTCGCGGCGGCCGGCCTGAGCCCCAACGACGGTCTCGGCGCGATCCTCAAGGGCTTGGAGTCGCTGCCCGAGGGCGCCGCGATCAAGGCGTCCTTCGACGCCGAGCTGGCCGCCGGGCCGGCGCTGGCGATGGTCGACTCCGACCGGGGCATCACCAACCTGCACGTGCCCAGCGACGTGATCGTGGACGCCTCGATGCCGGCCATGATCCGTACCTCCGGTCACATGTGGGGTCCGGACGGCAAGGAGGCCGACACCCTGGCCGTGCTGCCGGACAGCAGCTACGCGGGCGTCTACCAGGTCGTCATCGACGACTGCCGGGCCAACGGCGCGTACGACCCGGCCACGATGGGCTCGGTGCCGAACGTCGGTCTGATGGCGCAGAAGGCCGAGGAGTACGGCAGCCACGACAAGACCTTCGAGATCGCGACCACCGGCACGGTGCGGGTCGTCGACGCCGCCGGCACCGCGGTGCTGGAGCAGGTCGTCGGCGCGGGTGACATCTTCCGGATGTGCCAGACCAAGGACCTGCCGATCAAGGACTGGGTCAAGCTGGCCGTCAGCCGCGCCCGCGCGACCGGCAGCCCGGCGGTGTTCTGGCTGGACGAGGGCCGCGCGCACGACGCGAACCTGATCGCGAAGGTCGCGGAGTACCTCCCCGAGCACGACACCGAGGGCCTGACCATCGAGATCATGTCGCCGGAGAAGGCCACCGCGTTCTCGCTGGAGCGCATCCGCCGCGGCGAGGACACCATCTCGGTGACCGGCAACGTGCTGCGCGACTACCTCACCGACCTGTTCCCGATCCTGGAGCTGGGCACGAGCGCGAAGATGCTCTCGGTCGTCCCGCTGATGGACGGCGGCGGCCTGTTCGAGACCGGCGCCGGCGGCTCGGCGCCCAAGCACGTGCAGCAGTTGGTCAAGGAGAACTACCTGCGCTGGGACAGCCTGGGCGAGTTCCTCGCGCTCGCGGTCAGCTTCGAGCACCTCGCGCAGTCCGTGGGCAACGCCCGCGCCCAGGTGCTGGCCGACACGCTCGACCGGGCCACCGGCACCTTCCTGGACAACGACAAGTCGCCCAGCCGTCGGCTCGGGGGCATCGACAACCGGGGCAGCCACTTCTACCTGGCGCTGTACTGGGCCCAGGAGCTGGCCGCGCAGACCAAGGACGCGGCGCTCGCCGAGGCGTTCGCGGGCCTGGCCCGGACGTTGTCCGAGCAGGAGGAGACGATCGTCGCCGAACTGATCGCGGTCCAGGGCTCGCCCGCCGACATCGGCGGCTACTACCGTCCCGACCCGGCCAAGGCGTCGGCCGTGATGCGCCCGTCGGCCACCTTCAACGAGGCCGTGGCCTCGCTGGCCTGATCGACCCCGCCGAACCGCCCCCGCCGGCAACACGCCCGGCGGGGGCGGTTCGTCGTCTTCCGGGTGCGGCGGCGGCCCGGTCCTTCGGCGATGCGGTGCGGTGTCGGGGCGGCCGGCTCGGTGCTCAGCCCACCGTCACCGGATGGCGCACGACGGCGTCGAAGAAGTAGCCCTGGGTGTTGAAGGTGGACCGATCCGGCTGGGTACGGCCCGCGGTGTCGCTCGCCCGGGCGAGCAGGTGGGTCGAACCGGCCTCGGCGGGCCGCCAGTCCAGGCTCCAGCGCACCCAACCGTCGCGCCGCGGCTCGTCCCACAGCCGCGCCCGCCGCCAACTCGCGCCGCCGTCGGTGCTGACCTCCACCCGGCGCACGCCGCCCGCGCCGGACCAGGACCGGCCGTGCAGCCGGTGCGTGCGACCCGGCGCGAAGCGGGCGTCGACGGGCAGTTCGAACGCGCTCTTGAGGGTCTGTCGGGTCAGCGGCGCGCTGCCGCCCTCGGGATGGGCGGGCCCGAACAGGCGGTAGAAGTCGGTGTTCCACGGCGAGTACAGCGGCTGCGCGGCGACCTCGATGTCCCCGACCCACTTGATCGAGGAGATGCCCACCCACGAGGGCACCACCACCCGTACCGGCGCGCCGTGATCCGCGGCGAGCGGCTCGCCGTTCATCTCGTACGCGAGCAGCACGTCGTCGAGCGCCTTGGCCACCGGCAACGGTCGACGCACCCGGCCCAGGTTGACGCCGCCGGTCACGTACTCGTCGTCCAGCCCTCGTGGCAACACGTCCACCGCTTCCCGGCGCAGCCCCGCGCGGCGCAGCACGTCCGACAGGCGCGCACCGCGCCAGCGGGCCACGCCGATCGCGCCGAGCGTCCAGGCGGTGCCGGCCGCCGGTTCGCCCTGTTGGGAGGCGTAGAAGCTGCGGCCGTTGCCGGCGCACTCGATCGCGGCCGAGTGGGTGTGCGCGGGCAGCCGACGCAGGTCGGCCAGGTCGAGCTCGATCGCGCCGGCGTAGTCGGTGGATCCGCGCAGCCCGCTCCCCCACAGGCGCAACCGCCAGTCCTGGGTGGGTAGTTGCGGGGTGGCGGTGTGGTTGCGCACGAAGAATCGATCGACCGGGGTGTGGTAGCCGGTGTCGCGCAGTGCGGGGAAGTTGGTCTCGGCGTTGGTGCCGCGGATGGTGAACAGCTCGGGTGGCAGCGGCTTGCGGATGCCCGGGGCGGCGCCGGCGGTCGGGGTGTTGCCTGCCGGGGTGTTGCCTGCCGGGGCCGCGGGTGTGGTGTCGGTCCGGTCGGTCGCGTACGCGGTGCCCGCGGGTAGTGCGGTGAGTATGCCGGCCGTGCCGAGCAGCTTGAGCAGGTCGCGTCTGAGCACTCCGTCCGCGCGGGCGGATCCGCCCAACCACTGCCGCAACCGGTGGCGGTCGTAGGCGACTTCACTGATCGGTGTCATCGGGACTTCCTCTGCTCAGGAAACGTCGGGGAGGCGCGCGCGGGCGAACCGGCGCGGCGATGCATCGACTGCGAGGAGAAGTACGGATCAACAACAGCGACGGCGCGGCACATCGAGGCGCGAGGGCGCGCTCGGGTCGGTGCGGCGGTGGCCGAGGATCACAGCGCGATCGTAGAGGACCCGACCGGCCGCCGTCGACGGGCGCGCCGACGGGTGCCTCGGGGGTGGGTGGGAGCGTCGGGACCTCGGGCCTCAGCGGCCGGTCAGCGGCCAGGCGTCCACGTCGCGGTAGTGGATCGGGCCGGGGCCGCGGCCGAAGTTGCTGCCGACCAGGTGCAGTCGCCGGGCCGACCAGCGGCTGCCGACGAAATCGGCCAGCTCGCGGGCGGCGGCCGAGATGCCGTCGGGGTTGTCCCGGCGGGCCCGGGCCAGGGTCAGGTGGGCACGCAGCGGTCGGTCCTCCAGGGCGACGCCGGCCGCCCGCACCACGCCGCGGACCGCGTCGGCCAGCGTGTGCAGTGCGGGCAATTCCCCGTGCACGCCACTCCACAACACCCGCTCGTCGAACTGCCCGGCGCCGCGCAGTTCGAGGTCGACCGGCGGGGTGGAGGCGGCGACCTCGGCCAGTGGTGCGCGCAGGGCCTCGACCACGTCGACCGGCACCTCGCCGAGGAAGGCCAGCGTGATGTGCCAGTCCTCGATCCGGTTCCAGCGCAGCCGGGGATGCGCGTGGTGGATCGGGCGCAGCACCCGGGCCAGTTCGTCCTTGGCGTCGTCCGGCGGGGCGAGCGCCACGAACAGGCGTACGGTCCGGGGCGCGGTCGGGGATTCGTCGTCGGTCACAGGTGATGTCGTACCGCATCGTCACCGGCCGGCGCGCGCCGGCCCACCGGGCGCCCGGGCCGGGCCGCCCCGACCGGTCGGCCCGCCACCCCCGATGAGCACCCTCGCGCGGCGGGCCGAACCGTCGGGCGATCCCGACACTGGGGGATCGACGCGGCCGCTGCCAAGCCGATCGGGCCGTCCCGGACAACACGCGGCCGTCCCGGCTGGTCACGGCGTCGACCGGCCCGTGTCCCGGACCGTTCGGGACGGGTGTGCGCACCGATCACCGATCGGCGGGCTCGGTTCGGCCGGGAGCGGGCGTGCCGGGCGGGCGACGGGATTCCGGTCCTATTTATCGTTTTTCTGGGACTCCCCGACCCGCCGAACTGCCGGCACCATGGGTGCCGCATCCGCTACCGCGCGTACGTTTTCGCGTGACCGAACGGGAGTCTTGTGACCCGACGTGACGACTCTGCTCCGCGGCCGGACACCGCCACCACCGCCGCGGAGTACGTCGCCGCGTTACGGGAGTTACGCGAGTGGTCGGCGCTGACGTACCGTCAACTGGCGGCCAAGGCCGAGGCGTCCGGGCATGTGTTGCCGGCCAGCACCGTGGCCGCCGCGCTCGGCCGCAGCACGCTGCCCCGGGCCGATCTGGTCGAGGCGCTGGTGTTCGCCTGCGGCTTGGACACCGATACCGCCGCCCGCTGGTTGACGATCCGCGAGGATCTCGCGGCGGGGCGGGGGAGCGAACGGCCCGCGCCCGAACCCGCCGAGGTGCCCGACGCCGCGCCTGCCCCACCGCCGGGGCGTCGGCGTCGGCCGGGGACGATGGCGATCGCCATCGGCATGGCCTGCCTGCTGATCGCGATCGGCGTGATCCTCGCCGTGCGATACGGCACGGACGACGGCGACGGCGACGACTCCGCCGCTTTCCCCAGCCGACCCCGTGACGGCTTCTACCTGATCAAGCCCACCCATATCGCCGACGGGTCGTTGTGTCTGGGTGAGGGCAGAGAACGCAACCTTCGCACCGACCGCCCGATCGCGGTCCAGCGCTCGTGCGAGGGCGTGGTCCCGGACACCTACCTGGTCGCCGTGGCGCCGGACGTCTACCTGATCAAGTGGCGCCATCCGGTGGAGGGCGTCGGCTGCCTGCGGGTGGACGAGGCGATCCTGGTGCCCGGTGCGCTGCTCAGTCCCGGCGACTGCACCGGCGCCGCCAACGAACGTTTCCTGATCGAACCGGTGGATCCGGGCGTCTTCCGGCTCCGCCCGGTACACAGCGGCCTGTGTATCGGCATCCTCGGCGGCCCCGCCGAGGTCACCCCGAAGGCGGAGGCGGCCCAGGCGATCTGCTCGGGGGCCGCCGACCAACGTTTCCGACTGCAGACGGTCAAGGGCAAGAAGCCGCTTCCCGCCGGGCAGTGAGCCGCGTCCTCGGTGCCGGGTTCAGGCCCGGAGGGTCGGGTGGTCGACGCCCTCGAAGGGCTTGATCCGCACGATCGGCTCCTGGCCGCCGCGCTGCGGCACGGTCTGCGTGGTGCCCCAGGGTCGGTCCGGGAGGGTCACCGTGAAGGAGTAGCTGTTCGCGCAGCCGGTGCAGTCGTACCGGTCCTGCCAGACCTCGACGTCGGTGTCGCTGCCGGGGATCCGGGCGGCGTGCCGGTAGGTCGCGTGGCAGCGGGTGCAGCGCTCGCCGGGGGCACAGGTGCCGCCGCACGGGCAGGGCAGGTCGAGGCTCTCGGCGGGCTCCCAGTAGCGGGTGGCCAGCGCCTCGGCGGTCCGGACGTCGGGGGCCTTGGACCCGCGCGGGACGGTCATCCGGCGTGCGGCGACGACGTACGACTCGCCGGCGGCGGCCATCCGGCCTCGGATCACGCCCTTGCGGACTCGGTTGGTGGTCATGCTTCCTCCGGCGATTGCCCACGGGGCGGGGTGTCGAGTACGGCCGGCGGCGCGGACGGGACCTCGGATCGTCGGCCCCGCGTGGGCGGGCCGCCGCCCCTCACGATATCCGCCCTCCGACGCGGAACCCGAATCCCGGCCGCCCGATCACCCGGGGCGCACCGCTCGGGGACCGGTCACCTCGGCGGCCAGGGCGCGCACGCGATCCCGCAGGCCGCGATCGGCGGTCACCACGAGGCAGTGCCGCGCGGGCGCGCTCGCGTGCTCGGCCGCGACCAGTTCGACCATGCGGTCGTCGCCGCTGCCCGGACGACCCGGATGCCCGGCACCTCGGCGACGCCGCCGGCGGCGCCCTCGACCACCAGCACGATGTCCAGCGGCCCCCGCCGCGCCCACGCGGGCACGGCGCTCCCGCCCTCCGGCAGCCCCGCCGCGGCCATCGACGCCAACGCGTCCCGCAACCGCTCGGTGGCGCCCCGCCGATCCTTCCACCACCCGTCGGGCACCGAGCCCACCACGTTCGCCGCATCGACCACCACGAGAGGCACATCCGCGTCACCGACCATCCCCCCATCCTCCCCGCCGAAGCAGGAAGCACACACAGAGGAGTAGTGGCCGAGAGGCCCGAGCGGGCCGCCCCGATGCCGTTGAAACCGAAGCCCGAGGCAACGGGTGGGTACGCCTCCCAGCCGCAAGGCAACCGCAGCCATGACCGCGAGGCCGAATGCAATGGAACGGCACCCGGCCGCCGCGGGGGGCGGTGGCCGGGTGCCGGGTCAGGGGTCGGAGCGACGTACAGGGGAGCCCGGGTGTCCGGGTGCACGTCGCCCGGGAGGTCAGGAGGCCGCTTGGGCGGCGAGCGCCGCGAGGCCGTTGCGCCAGAGCTGGTTGACCCGAGCGCGTTCCGTGGCGTTCGGGTTCGGGTTGGTGCAGGACGTGCCGGGGCCGCCGCCGGACATCAGTTCGCTGCACGGACCCGAGTAGTGGTCCGGCAGGCCCAGCACGTGGCCGGTCTCGTGGGCGGTCACCCGGGTCGAGTTGTACTGCTGGTTCTGTCGGTAGTCGAGGAAGATGTAGCCACTGCCGTGGCCGTTCGTGCTCGCGTACGAACCACGCGAGTCGTTGCCCTCGTAGTACCGGAAGTCGGGGTTGCTGCCTTCCTGAAGGCGGACGTTGGTGACCGAGCTGTTCCAGATCTGCGCGGATTGGGCGATCTGGCTGCGGAAGGAGGGTGCGCTGGCGGCGCTGTAGGTGACGGTGACCACCGCCGCCGAGTTGCCCGCCGCGGCGCGCTTGCCCGCCACGGACTTCAGCACGGCGTCGAAGAACGCCTGGTTCTGCGCCTGGTCTTCCTGACCGGCGTATTGCGCGGAGGCACGAAGGGGGGCCGCGACTCCGTCGTTGCCGGCCGATGCGGCCGGCGCGGCGATCAGTCCGGCCGCGAGGCCGAGGCCGAGTATTGCGGTGATCACGGTCTTACGGGGGTTCCGGGGACGCACTGGGGACATGGGGGGCTCCTTGGGGTGCCGAAGACCTGTTCGGTGCGCACTGAGTCTCACCGGAGCCCGGTCCGGCCCGGATGATGACAACCGGCGATAGCACCGTCGTATCACCCCCGTTCCCGGACCGTCACCGCCCCGGCACGCATCGTGTTACGGAAGATTCACGCCCCGCCCCCGGATCCCACGCCCGTCGGTGTCTGGTACGACCGCGATAGTGCGTCCTATCCTCCGCATCATGGAGCTAGAGGTGAGGCACCTCCGCGCACTGTGTGCCATCGGCGACACCGGCAGCCTGCATGCTGCGGCCCGGCTGCTCGGCATGACCCAGCCGTCCTTGACCGCGCAGCTCAGAAGAATCGAAAACGCCCTGGGCGCACCCCTGTTCGTCCGCGACCGGACCGGCAGCCGACCCACTCCACTCGGCCTCACGATGCTGCACCGGGCCCGACCCATCATGGCCGAGATGAGCGCCCTGGTCATCGACACCCAGGCCGAGGCGATCCGAACCGCCGGGCCCCACCTGCGGATCGGCGGCACCGCGAACCGGGTGATCGCCGACTGGTTGCGCCGGCTCCGGCTGCGACTGCCCACCACCGACACCTATTTGCGGGTGGACGTGTCGGCGAACACGCTGCTCGGAATGGTCGCCGCGGGTCAGCTCGACGTCGCGTTCGTGCACGAGGTCGAGGGCTTCCCGCTGCGGGTCCCGGACGGGGTGCGCGGGCGCGTACTGGTCGAGCGGGAACCGCAGTTCATCGCGATGTCGCCGGACCATCCGGCCGCGGCCGAAACCGAGGTCAAGCTGGCCGAGTTGGCCGAGGATCAGTGGATGGTCGACCCGAGCGTGGACGGCGAATGGGAGGGGTTGCGCGAGGTGTTGTCCGACGCCGGCATCAACCCCCGGATCCTGCACGGTGATTACCTCACCGCGGCGTCCCTGGTCGCGATCGGCGAGGTGGTCACGCCGTGCCAACCCACGTCCCGCCCGCGACCGGACATGGCGGTCCGGCCGCTGGCCGGCGATCCGCTCACGGTCCGGTTGTTCCTGGCCTTTCGTACCGAGAACGGTCCGGCACCGGCCCTGATCGACACCGTCTACCACGAGTTGGAGGCCGCCTACCGCGAGGCCGCGTGGCTCGCGGTGGCCTACCGGCAGCGGCTGCTGCGCGAGGACAGCCCGATCCTGCGCTACGACGGCCAGAGCCGGGCCCGGCCGTGAGCGGCGTGGCGACCCGACCCGGCGTCCGGCCGGTACCGATCCCGGATCGCCGGGGTGTGGGTGAAATGATGGCCCGATCTGCCGGTTCGACCACACTGTGAGCCGGTTCGACCGGACCGTGAGTGAACAGTGAGGACCCCCATGACGACCCCCGAAGCCGGTAACCCCGCCTCGGTCCCGGCCTCCGCGCGTGCCGCCGCCGGGGCCACCCTCGCGCGCGAGGCCGCGCGCTTCGCCGGCCTCGGCTGGATGCGCGGCACCTCCGGGAACCTGTCCGTGGTGCTCTCGCGTGAACCACTGCGCCTCGCGGTCACCGCCTCGGGCCTGGACAAGGGCGAACTGGCGGCGGACGACCTGGTCGTGGTGGACGCGGCCGGCGTACCGGTCCCCGAGGAGGCGAGCACGCCGCCGCGCCGACCGTCCGCCGAGGCCGGGCTGCACGCCCGGGTGGTGGCGCTGACCGGCGCGGGCGCGGTGTTCCATGTGCACACCGTCTCGGCGGTGCGCGCGGGTCGACGCTGGCCGGCCGGGATCGAGTTGCGCGATCTGGAGATGCTCAAGGGCATCGGCCGCTCCGCGCACGACGAGACGGTCACCATCCCGGTGATCGCCAACAGCCAGGACATGACCGAACTGGGCGATCGCCTGGAGGCAGCGCTGGTCCCCGGGGTGCCGGCCGTCGTGGTCGCCTCGCACGGGATGTACGTGTGGGGTGAGGATGCGATCCGGGCCCGCCATCACGTCGAGGTCGTGGAGTGGCTGCTGGAGTACCGCATCGCGGAGGGCTGAGCCGGCGGCGGAGCCGCGTGAGGGTTCGGCCGGGACCGGCCGGTCCGAGCACGCCTCCCGAACCGGGTCCGGGACGCGGCCGGGCCGCGTCCCGGGATCGGTTCAGGGTCGGTACTCGCGTACGCCCGTCTCGTTGACGATCGCGCTGATCAGTCGGGCCGGCGTGACATCGAAGGCCGGGTTGAAGGCGCGCGAGTCGGCCGGGGCGACGCGGATGCCGGCCACCTCCAGCACCTCGGACTCGGGCCGCTCCTCGATGGTGATCTCGTCGCCGTGCGCGGTCGCGTCGTCGAACGTGGTCAGCGGGGCCGCGACCACGAACGGGATGCCCGCGTCGGCGCAGGCCAGTGCGACGCCGACCGAGCCGATCTTGTTCGCGGTGTCGCCGTTGGCGGCGATCCGGTCCGCGCCGATCACCGCGACGTCCACCAGGCCGCGCAGGATCGCGCTCGCGGCGGCGCCGTCCGGTTGCACCAGATGGGCGATGCCCTCCTGGTCCAACTCCCAGGCGGTCAGCCGCGATCCCTGGAGCAGCGGGCGCGTCTCGTCGACGTGGACGACGTCGAGCACGCCGCGCGCGTGCAGTTCGCGGACGATGCCCAGTGCGGTCCCCCAACCGGCGGTGGCCAGCGAGCCGGTGTTGCAGTGGGTCAGCACCCGCAGCGGGCGTCGCTCGACCCGGGACAGGATCCAGTCCGCGCCGTGCCGGCCGATCGCGTGGTTGGCCTCGACGTCCTCGCGGACCACCGCCTGCGCCTCGGCGAGCACCGCGTCCACACCCTTGGCGGCGAACGGCAACACCCGGTCCACGCCGCCGGCCAGGTTGACCGCGGTCGGCCGGGCGTCCCGGATCCGGGCGATCTCGCCGGCCAGCCGGTCCGCGTCCCAGCCCTCGCGCGTGCCCTGCAGCATGGCCACCGCGACGCCGAAGGCGCCGGCCGCGCCCAGGGCCGGTGCACCGCGCACCGCGAGGCGACGGATCGCGTCGATCAGCGCGTCCACGTCGGTGATGTCGAGGTACACGATCCGCTGCGGCAGCGCGGTCTGGTCGAGCAGGCGCAGGGCGGTGCCGTGCCAGGCGAGCGAGCGTATCTCGGGGGCCATCGGGGGTCCTTTCCGGGCGGATGGTCGAGCGCCGGGCGAGCACGGCGGCCGCGAACGTGTGCGAGGTCACCGGCTCGGCGGCACACCGCGGCGGGAGCGAGCGCATGCGGTGGCACTACGGATGCTACGTCGCCCGGCAGCACGCTTCGAACGCACTCCCGAACGACGCCCGGGATCCGGGGCGGCTGG
This sequence comes from Embleya sp. NPDC020886, assembly GCF_044333915.1. Taxonomy (NCBI): domain Bacteria; kingdom Bacillati; phylum Actinomycetota; class Actinomycetes; order Kitasatosporales; family Streptomycetaceae; genus Embleya; species Embleya sp. NPDC020886. The sequence continues at coordinate 638,922 of NZ_JBIRRX010000005.1, forward strand.
GTGTCGGCGCGGTAACCCAATGTTCACATGGTGGACAATCGGTCCACATTATGAACAAGCGCGAGAAGTGCCTGGTGAGGGTGCTAACCTCCCCCCCGAAACCAGTCGGGTGTGATCATCACATCGAGACTTGGGCTGGTGCGACCGGAAAGGAGTCGGCTGTGGCCGAAACGTGGTGTTGCGACGTACGTATCGAGTGCTGCGGCCGCTCCATGGCGTGTGACCGTCCGCCGCTTCCGCTCGACAAGCGCGGTGCCCGCGGCGTCTGCGTCCGACGCACCGGCCGCTGTCGCCGGCGCCCGTACTGACCCGATCGCGCCGACCGCCGATCGAGCGCCGCGCCTCACCGCCGCGCGCGGAACCGAGGCGCCATCGGGCGCCGAGACCGATGGGACCGCGAGGTTCCCGTCTCCGAACCACCGACTCCGCCCCGCCGGGATCGACACTCCTCCCAAGGACACTCATGTACCGCATCACCTCCCGCCACCGCCTGGCCGTGGCCGCCGTCGTCGTCGGCACCGCACTGGCCGCCACGGCGTGCAACGCCTCCGCCGACAAGGACAAGACGCCGGCCGCCGGCGGCACCGGCGGCGGGGACTCCGCCAAGAACGTCGTGCTGGTGACGCCCGAGCCGATCGGCGTCAACGACTTCCTCAAGCTGGCCGCCACCGGCGCGCAGAACGCGGCCAAGAAGGCCGGCGGCACCGCGAGCATCCTGGAGAGCAAGGACACCAGCGCGATCCAGCAGAACGTGGAGGCCGCGGTCCGCCAGAAGCCCTCCGTCGTGGTCGCCGTCGGCTTCGAGTTCGCCGACGTGCTGGCCCAGCAGGCCGAGGCCAACCCGAAGCAGCAGTTCCTCTTCGTCGACTCGTGCACGAGCAAGCCGTACCCGAACATCACCTGCGCGACCTTCCGCGAGCACGAGGGCACCTACCTCGCCGGCGCCGAGGCGGGCCTGCTGACCAAGAGCGGCAAGGTCGGCGCGGTGGTCGCGCTGGACAGCCCGCAGATCCGCCGCTTCTCCGACCCGTTCGCCGCGGGCGCCAAGCAGACCAACCCGGCGAGCGCCTTCACCCAGCTCTTCGTCGGCGGCCAGAAGCCGTTCAACGACCCGGCGCGGGCCAGCGAGCAGACCGCGTCGCTCAAGGCCAAGGACGTCGACCAGATCATGGGCGCCGCCTCCGCCGCGGGCAACCTCGGCGTGTTCAGCGCGGCCAAGGCCGCGGGCGTGCAGGCGTACGGCGTCGACGTCAACCAGTGCTCGGCGGCGCCGGGCACGGTCGTGGACAACGTGATCAAGCGCACCGACATCGCGGTCGAGAAGGGCGTCGAGCAGATCGCCGCCGGCAAGCCCGGCGGCGTCACCTCGTACGGCCTCAAGGAGGGCGGCATCACGCTCACCGGCATGGAGCCCGGCCTGGAGACCTCGCAGTGCCTGATCGCCCAGCACCCGGACGTGCTCAAGACCGTGCTGAGCCTGCGCGACCAGATCGTCGCGGGCGGCATCACCGTGACCGACCCGGCCGCCGCCAAGTAGGACCGCCGCGCCGGTGTCGGGTCCGCGGACCCGACACCGGCGAACGCCCGTCCCGTTTCGCCCCTTTCGACCGGAGAGACGCCCGATGAACGATCAGCACGCCGCCGCCCCCGGTGACATCGCCGAGGTCGAGATGCGCGGCATCGTCCGGCGTTTCCCCGGCGTGCTGGCCAACGACCGGGTCGACCTGCGGGTCGCCGGCGGCGAGATCCACGCGGTGATGGGCGAGAACGGCGCGGGCAAGTCGACGCTGATGTCGATCCTGTACGGCCTGCAACGCCCGGACGCCGGCCGCATCCTGCTGCGCGGCACCGAGCACTCCTTCGGCTCGCCCGTGCAGGCGATCGCGGCCGGACTGGGCATGGTCCACCAGGGCTTCAAGCTCTTCCCCTCGCTGACCGTCACGGAGAACGTGGTCTACGGCAGCGAACCCACCCGGCGCGGCCTGGTGGATCGGGCCGCCGCCCGGGCCCGGGTCGCCGAACTGGTGGACACGCACGGGCTGCACGTACCGCCGGACGCCCGGGTCGCGGACCTGCCGGTCGGGGTGCAGCAGCGGGTGGAGATCCTCAAGCTGCTCTACCGCGACGCGCGCGTGTTGATCCTGGACGAGCCCACCGCCGTGTTGACCCCGGCCGAGGCGGACCGGCTGCTGGAGGTGATCCGCGGCCTGGCCCGTTCCGGCCGCACGATCCTGCTGGTCACCCACAAGTTGGGCGAGGTGATGGCGGTCAGCGACCGGGTCACCGTGCTGCGCGACGGCCGGGTCACCGCCCGGCTGGCCACCGCCGAGACCACGCCCGCCGAGATCGCGCTGGCGATGACCGGCCGCCGGATCGATCTGGACCGCATGCACCCGGCCGGCACCCCCGCCGCCGACGTGCTCGACGTGCGCGGCCTGACCGTGTCCGCCGGACGCGGCGCCAAGCCGCTGGTCGAGGACGTGTCGCTGCGCGTGCGCGCGGGCGAGATCGTCGGCGTGGCGGGCGTGGCCGGCAACGGGCAGAGCGAACTGGTCGAGGCGCTGGCCGGGTTGCGCCCGATCGACGCGGGCCGGGTGCTGGTGGCCGGGCAGGACGTCGGCGCCGCCTCGGTGGCGCAGCGCCGGCACGCGGGCCTGGCCTACGTGCCCGAGGACCGGGCCGGCGTCGGCGCCGCCCGCGACGCCTCGCTGGCCGACAACCTGGCGATGGGCTTCCACCGCACCCCGGCGCTGGCCGGTCGGGGCGGCTTCCTGCGCCGCGCGGCGATCCGCGCACACGCCGCGAAGGTGATCGAACGTTTCGGCGTCAAGGCCGCCTCGTCGGCCGTCACCATCGGCACGCTGTCCGGCGGCAACCAGCAAAAGGCCATCCTGGGCCGAGAGATCACCCACGACGCGCCGCTGCTCCTGGTCGAGCAGCCCACTCGCGGTGTGGACATCGGCTCGATCGAGAACATCCACGCGCGCCTGGTCGAGTATCGCGACGCCGGCCACGGCGTACTGCTGGTCTCCGCCGAGTTGAGCGAGATCCTCGCGCTGTCGGATCGGGTCCTGGTGATGTACGAGGGCCGGATCGTCGCCGAATTGCCGCGCGCCGAGGCGGACGTGCACACGATCGGCCTGGCCATGGCGGGCGGCGGCCCGGCCCGGCCCGAGGTCCGGCCCGACGACGACACCCGCCCCACCGCAACAACCACCGCCCACCAGGCCTGACGGGTTATCAGATATGACTGCCAGCAAGGCCGGTACGGCCATCGAGCATCCATCGGGTCCGGCCGCACGGTGGGCGCTGCACGTGCGCGGCGCCGTGTTCTCCCCGGTCACCGTCTCCATCGTGGCCGCGCTGATCCTGGGCGCGATCATCCTGGCCGGCACCGGCGCCGATCCGCTGACCGCGTACGGCTCGGTGCTCACCGGGGCGTTCGGCTCCGAGGGCATCGGCGACACGCTCGGCGAATGCATCCCCATCGTCGGCCTCGCGCTCGCGCTGGCCATCCCGCTGCGCGCGGGCCTGGTCAACCTCGGCGGCGACGGCCAACTCGTGCTGGGCGGCCTGGCCGCCGTCTCGGTCGGCCTGTACTCGCCCTTCCCCAGCGCGATCACCGTGATCCTGGCGCTGCTCGCGGGCATGCTCGCGGGTGGCCTGTGGGCCGCGCTCGCCGCCGTCCTGGAGACCCGCTGCGGGGTGCCGCTGCTGGTCAGCAGCCTGTTGCTGAGCTACCCCGCGATGTCGTTCGTGTCCTACATGGTGCGCTTTCCGCTGCTCCAGAAGGGCTCCGGCATCCCGCAGACCGACCGGCTGCCCGAGGGCGTCAAGCTGCCCGAGTTCGCCGCCGGATCCGGTGCGGGCACCGGGGTCAGCGTGGGCATCGTGCTGATCGTGCTGGCCGCGGTGGTCTACTTCGTGGTCGACCATCGCACCGCCGCCGGCTACGAGGTGCGGATGACCGGCCTGGGCGCGCGCTTCGCCGGTTACGCCGGCGTGGACCGCGCCCGGCTCACCCTGCGGCTGATGTTCGCGTCCGGGTCGCTGGCCGGCCTGGTCGGCGCGATCACCGTGCTCGGCTTCCCGTACCGGATGGTCGACGGCGCGCTGACCACGCCCGGCTACACCTGGACCGGTCTGCTCGCCGCGCTGCTGGCCGCCGCGTCCCCGCTGGGCACGGTCGCCGCCGGGTTCTTCTTCAGCGCGCTGACCATCGGCGGCTTCGGCATGGAACAGGAGACCGCGGTGCCGCAGCAGCTCACCGCCGTGCTCCAGGCCGTGGTGATCCTCTTCCTCGCGGTGCGCGGCGGCATCTTCCGCAAGGGTGGTTGGTTGCACCGGCTCGGCCGAGGACCCGACGGCGCTGCCGCGCCACCACCGGACCTCGAAACCGGCGTGCTCGAATCCGGCGTGCTCGAACCCGCAGTACCGGAAGCCGCAGTACTCGACACCGGCGTCGCCGGGCCGCCCGCCCCCGCGCGCGGCGACGGAGGTAAGTGACCATGTCCTTCGACGCCGAACTGATCTTCTCCGCGCTGCGCGCGCTCACCCCGATCCTGTTCGCCGCCCTCGGCGGCGCGCTGTGCGAACGCGCCGGCGTGTTCAACGTGTCGCTGGAAGGCACCATGCTGATCGGCTGCTTCGCGGCCGTCACCGGCAGTTGGTTCGGCGGCAGCGTCTGGGTCGGGGTGATCTCGGCGGTGCTCGCCGCGATGGTCTTCTCGCTGCTGCTCGCCATCGGCGCGGTCACGCTGGGCGCGGACGCGGTGGTGCTGTGCATCGCGCTGAACCTGCTCGCCGTGGGCCTGACCGGCTTCCTGCTGCGCACCGTCTTCGGCAAGCAGGGCACCTTCGGCGACCCGGACCTCAAGGGCCTGCAACCGGTCGACATCCCCGGCCTGGAGTCGGTGCCCTTCCTGGGCCGCGCGTTGTCCGGCCACTCGCCGCTGGTGTACCTGTCCTGGGTCGCCGTCGTGGTGATCGCCGTGCTGCTGTCCCGACACCCGTGGGGCGTGCGGCTGCGCGGCGTCGGCGAGGCGCCGGAGGCCGCCCAGTCGCTCGGCGTCAGCGTCGCCCGCTACCGCTACGCCGCGATCCTGACCTCGGGCGCGCTGTGCGGGCTGGCCGGCGCGCAGCTCGCGCTGGGCAACGTGACCCTGTTCTCCGAGAACATGACCGCGGGTCGCGGCTGGATCGCCGTGGTCGCGGTGATGCTCGGACGCGCACTGCCGATCGGCGTGCTGCTCGCGGGCATCCTGTTCGGCCTGGTCGAGGCGGTCGGCTTCCGGCTCCAGGGTGAGGGCATGCCGCAGCAGGCCGCCGATGCCGCGCCGTACGTGATGACCCTGGTCGCGCTGTTCCTGGCCACCCGCTCGCGCGCCCGCCGCGGCGCCGCGCCCCCGGGCCGGCTCACCGGCCGCATCCCCCGTCCTCGCCGATTCGCCCGCACCACCTCGGAGCCCCAGTCATGAGCAGCGCCACCCGCCCGGCCGTCCTGCCGATCACGAAAATACCCAGCAGCGGACTGCCCGCCCACGCCCTGGTCGTCGGCGACCCGGCGCGCGCCGCACTGGTCGCCGAACGGCTGGAGGACGCGCGGCGGATCGGCGCCAACCGCGAGTACGTCAGCTACGCGGGCAGTTGGCGCGGCGTACCGGTCGTGGTGTCCTCGCACGGCGTGGGCGGTCCGGGCGCGGTGTGCCTGTTCGGCGAACTGGCCGAGGCGGGGGTGCGTACCTTCATCCGGCTGGGCACGGCGGGCGCGATGGCGCGCGGCGTGGGCGACGGCGACCTGGTGGTGGCCACCGCCGCGGTCCGCGACGACGGGGTGACGCAGCAGTTGGTCCCGGCCGAGTTCCCGGCCTTTGCCACGCCCGAGGTGGTCCTGGCGCTCGACGGCGCGGCCCGCGCGCACGCCGCGCCGCATCACCGGGGCGTGGTGTGGACCCGGGCGGCGTTCATGCCGGGTGTGCTGGAGTTGCCGATGAAGCCGTACCAGGCGGCCGGCGTGCTGGCGATCGAGATGGAGTTGTCCGCGTTGCTGGTGTTCGCCGCGCTGGGCGGGCACCGGGCGGGCGGCGTGCTGGTCGTGGACGGGATCGCGGCCGACGACCTGGTCGACGAGTCCGGCGGCTCGACCTACGACCCGCACCGGCAGGTGGTCGCCGAGGGTGTCGAGCGCGGTGTCGTGGTGGCGCTGGACGCGCTGTACCGACTGGCCCTGGACGAGGCCGGCGAGGCGGCGGACCGGGCGTGATCGACCTGCTCGTCACCGGCGGCGCGGTGCTCACCGCGGACGCCGCCGACACGTACCTGCCCGACGGCGCGGTCGCGATCGCGGCCGGCCGGATCGTCGCGGTCGGCTCGGCGGCCGAGTTGGGCGCGCGCCATCCGGCGGCGCCGACCCTGGACGCGCGCGGGTGCCTGGTGTTGCCCGGGCTGGTCAACGCGCACGCGCACTCGGCGATGACGCTGTTCCGGGGGCGGGCCGACGACGTCGACCTCCAGGTGTTCCTGGAGCGGCTGGTGGCCGCCGAGAGCGCGGTGCTGACCGCCGAGGTGGTGCGCGCCGCGGTGCGGTTGGCGCTGGCCGAGTCGATCCGGGCGGGGGTGACCACCGCGATGGACATGTACTGGTTCCCCGAGGCGGGGCTGGCCGCCGCCGCCGAGGCGGGCTTTCGGCTGGTCACCGGGCCCACCTTCATGGATGTGCCCGGACCGCCGGACGGTCTCGACTTCGCCGCGCGCCTGCGCCGGGCACCCGGGTTGCTGACCCGTTCGGCGACTCGCTGCGTGACCCCGCACAGCACCTACACGCTGAACCCGGACCAGTTGCTCGCGGTCGCCGAACTGGCCCGCGAGCACGACGCGTTGTTGCACATCCACGCGGCCGAGAACGCGGTCGAGACGGAGACCGTACGCCGTCGGTACGGCCGCCGTCCGGTGGAACTCCTGCACGATCTGGGACTGTTGCGTCCGGGCACGCTGCTGGCACACGCGGTGCACCTGACCGACGAGGAGATCGCGCTGATCGCCGCCTCCGGCGCGGGCGTGGCGCACTGTCCGGTCTCCAACCTCAAGCTCGCCTCCGGCGTGGCCCGGTTGCCCGAGTTGCTGGCCGCCGGCGTGCCGGTGGGCCTGGGCACCGACGGCGCGGTCAGTGCCAACGCGCTGGACCTGTTCGGCCCGATCCGCGCCGCCGCCACGCTGCATCGGGTCTCCCCAGGCGCCGCGCCCGATCCGACCCTGATCGGCGCCCGCACCGCGGTCCGGATGGCCACCGCGGACGGCGCCCGGGCGATCGGGCTCGGCGCGCTGACCGGGTCGATCGAGGTCGGCAAGGCGGCCGACCTGGTCGTGCTGGACCTGAACCGGGCGCACCTGACGCCCCGGCACGACCCGTGGTCGATGCTCGCCTACGCGGCCGGCCCCGCCGATGTGCGGGACACGGTGATCGAGGGCCGGATCGTGCTGCGCGACCGGCGACTGCTTACGATCGACGAGGGCGCGGCGATCGAGGAACTGAACGCCCTCGCCGCCACGCTGCCGAACCCGTCCGGTCGAGCGAATCGGGATCCCGACGTGACCGACACCGGCTCGACGCCCTCGCCGGCGATCCCGGCATGAGCGCGGAGGTATCGAGATGAGTGCGACCGAGACGAATGCGGTCGAGACGAGTGCGACCGAGGCGAGTGCGGTCGAGACAAGTGCGAAGGCATCGACATGAGTTCCACGACCCGCGGCTTCGTCGGTCGGCACACCGCCGCCGAGCGCGACCCGCGACTGCCCCCGGGGCAGTACGACGCACACCGTGACTTCCCGGTGCTCTCCGCCGAGGTCACCCCCGAACTCGCGCCCGCCGACTGGTCGTTCCGGATCGACGGGCTGGTCGACCGGCCGCGCGCGTGGGACTGGGAGCAGGCACGCGAGTTGCCGCGCGAGACCTACGACGGACCGATCCACTGCGTCACGTCCTGGTCCAAGCTGAGCACCGACTTCACGGGCATCGCGCTGGACACGTTCCTGGCCGAGGTCGCGCCGAGGTCGAGCGCCACCCACGCGGTGGCGTACTCGCACACCGGCTACACCACCAACCTCACGCTCGCCGACCTGACCGGCGGCCGGGCCTGGATCGCGTTCGACTTCGAGGGCGCGCCGCTGACTCCGGCGCACGGCGGGCCCGCCCGGCTGCTGGTGCCGCATCTGTACTTCTGGAAGAGCGTCAAGTGGATCGCGGGCCTGCGCCTGCTCGACCACGACGAACCGGGGTTCTGGGAGGTCAACGGCTATCACCATCGTGGTGATCCGTGGGCGGAGGAGAGGTATTCCGGTGACTGAGGCGACCGTGGCGACGGCCGGGACGGCGAGCGGGGCGGCCGGGTCCGGTGCGCCGCCGATTCCCGCGTTCGCCGCGCCCGGCCGGGCCGCGCCGAGTCTGCGCGGGAAGGTGGACTGGCAGCCGGCGACCGTGGTCGAGGTGCGCCGCGAGACGCCCAACGCGGTCACCGTCCGGCTCGCGCTGCCGGTATGGCACGCGCACGTCGCGGGCCAGCACTACATGTTGCGCCTGACCGCCGCCGACGGCTACACCGCCCAACGGCACTACTCGGTCGGCTCGGCGCCGGACGACGAGGGACACGTCGAGTTCACCGTCGACCGGGTGCCGGGCGGCGAGGTGTCCGGGTTCGTGCACGACGTGGCCCGGGTGGGCGACGTGCTGGAGGTGCGCGGCCCGCTCGGCGGGTTCTTCGCGTGGCCGGGCGACCGGCCGGCGCTGCTGGTGGCCGGCGGCTCCGGGCTGGTCCCGCTGATGGCCATGGTCCGGCACCGGCGCCGGCGTCGATCGACCGTGCCGCTGCGCCTGGTGGCCTGTGCCCGCACCCCGGAAGACCTGTTGTACGCGGGCGAGTTGGCTCCGCTGCCGGGCGAGGAGCACACCGTGCTGTACAGCCGGGCGGCGCCGGCCGGGTATCCGCATCCGGTGGGCCGGCTGGACGCGCGGGCGATCGCGCCGCATGCGGCGGCGGTGCTCGCGGACGAGCGCTACGAGGTGTTCGTCTGCGGCTCGACCGGTTTCGCGGAGCACGCGGGGCGGTTGCTCACCGCCGCGGGGCTGCCGACGTCGCGGATCCGGGTGGAGCGGTTCGGCTGAGTGCGGTCGGTGGCACCAACCTCGGTGCCACCGACCGCGCTTCGGCCTTGTCCGCCCGCACGGGCGGGCTCAGGAGTCGCGCAGGATCGGGCGGTCGCCGCTCAGATCCAGGCGGGCGAAGGTCGCCGTCTCCGGGTGGTCGCCCACGCCCCGGTCGTAGTACGGCTCGTTCGCGTCGGGGCGACGCACTCCGATCGTCCACCAGCCGGCCTCGCGCGCCGCGTCCAACTCCTCGACCAGGTCGGACAGGAAGACCAGACGTTCCGGTCGCGGCTCGCCGATCATCGCCGCGATCGCGCGGTACGAGTCGGCCACCCGCTTGGGGCCGGCGTTCTCGGTGTCGAAGTGACCGGAGAACAGCGGCAACAACGAACCCTCCGGCGAACTGCCGAACCACGCGCGCTGCGCGGCCACCGAGCCGGACGAGAAGATGTACAGCCGGTGCCCCGCCGCGTGCCACGCGCGCAGCGCCGGGATCGCGTCCGGGTAGAAGTGCGAGGTCAGTTCGCCGGACGCGAAGCCCTCGGCCCAGATCAGGCCCTGGAGCGCCTTGAGCGGGGTGACCTTCTCGTCCCGGTCGAGCCAGCCGTCGAGCGCCTCGACGATGCGCTTGGTGTCCGCGTCCGGCTCGCCGATCAGGGCGCGGACGCCCTCCGCCGCGCGCGCCACGTCCGGGTGGTCGCCGTGCTCGTCCAGCCAACGGGCGAAGTGCACGCGGGAGTACGGGTAGAGCTGCTCCGTGATGAAGCCGGTGGCGCTGGTGGTGCCCTCGATGTCGACGACGACCGTCAGCGGTGTGGTGGTGGTGCCCTCGCTCACGCCGCGTACCCGGCCCAGATCTGGTCGAAGTCGGGGAAGCGGGAGGAGATCGGGTCGCCGGTGAAGTCGCCGATCCAACCGTCCTCGTCGTGGAAGAAGCGGATCGCGGCGACCGAGGGCTCGACGCCCATGTCGAACCAGTGGGTGATGCCCTTGGGCACCGAGAGCAGGTCGCCCGCCTCGCACAGCACGGCGTGCACGCGGCCGGCGATGTGCAGGTAGAAGATGCCCGCGCCCTCGACGAAGAAGCGCACCTCGTCGTCGTCGTGGGTGTGCTCGGTGAGGAACTTGGCCCGCGCGCCGGCGGCCTTGGCCGGCCACTCCGGGTCGTCCGAGGGCTGGAGGCGGATCACGTCGACCTGGATGTAGCCCTCGGCGGCGGTGATCCGGTCCACCTCGGTTCGATACGCCGCGATCACCTCGTCCTGCGTCGCGCCGTCGGGCAGCTCGACGTCGGCCGTCCAGCGCTCGAAACGCACGCCGATCGGCTTCAGGGCACTCGCGATCTCGGCCGGGTCCGAGGTGCGCAGGATCGACTCGGCGGCGTCGGTCTCGGGCCAGACGGTCAGCAAGGACATGGCGTCCCTCCTTGGCTACTGAATCGGGGCGGGCTCCCCGGGCGCTGGGTCCTCGTTCGCCTTCGGGTGCGAAAGCGATCGTGAACGATCCCAAAACTACCGTCTCGACCCGTTCCGGCCGAGGGCGCGGTCACCCTCCGAGACGACTTTGCCCGCCCTGCCGGGCCCGCCGGCCGTCACGTCCGAATAACGAACGCGGCCGGTCACGGGCTCCGCCGAGGACGCCGGCCACCTCGGGTATCCGGCAAGTCGGACACCAGTCGTGATGCATTCGTGACAATCGGCCGCTCCGGCCACAGGCCGATCACGAAACGGCCGTTCGGGTTTGCCCGACTCTTTGTCGGCCGGTGTCGGATCGGCCTAGGGTCGCCACTTCGCACCACCGGGTCCGGCTCGCTTCCGGGCGCCGACTCCGACCGTTTCGGCCCCGCGTCGACGGCTCTCGGGGTCGAGGCTCTCGCAGCGACGGCCGCGGCGGGGCGTGCCCTGTCCCCTGCGGAAGGAGCTGACCGCGTTTTGCGTGCCGTCGATGCCAGACCCCGACCCGGTCCCGGACTTTCCCGCCGCGGTCTGCTGCGCGGCGTCGGAGCCGTCGGCTTGGCGGTGACCGCGGCCGGCACCGCCGCCGCGTGCAGCCGAGTGGACCTGAACGACGAACCGGACGGCGGTACGTTGCTGCACCGACTGCGCAAGCGGGGCTCGGTCCGCATCGGGTTCGCCAACGAGGCGCCCTACAGCTTCCTCGACAAGGACGCCGAACTCACCGGTGAGGCAGCCGAGTTGGCCAAGGCGATCTTCGATCGTCTGGGCGTGCGCCGGATCGAACCGGTGCCCTCCGACTTCGGCGCGTTGATCCCGGGCCTGCGGGCGGGCCTGTTCGACATCGTCGGCGCCGGCATGTCCATCACTCCCGCACGGTGTGCGCAAGTGTTGTTCACCGACCCCGAGTTCGATGCGGCCGAAGCGTTCCTGGTACCCAAGGGCAACCCGCGCGGACTGGCCACCATGGCCGATGTGGCCGCGAATTCGAATGTCCGGCTGGGCGTCCTGCTCGGCGCGGTCGAGGCGGACGTGGCCGAACGAAGCGGCGTACCCGGCGCCCGGATCACCCGGTTCGCCGACCAGCCCAGTGCGTTCGACGGGATGATCGGCGGCCGGGTGGACGCGGTCGCGCTCACCTCGATCTCGCTGAACTGGGGCCTGCAGCAGCGCAAACACGCCGATCTGGAGGTCACCGCGCCGTATCGGCCGGTCGTCGACGGCCGGCCGATCACGGCCGCCGCGGGTGCGTTCGCGGTGACGCCGGATCAGACGGACTTCGTCGCGGCCTTCGATCGGGAATTGCACAAGCTTCGGGACAGCGGCGAACTGCTGCGCATCCAGCGGCCGTTCGGCTTCACCGAGGCCGATGTGCCGGCGCCGGAGCTGACCGCGCAACGGGTGTGTGCGGCATGAGCGAGGGCAACCGCGCCGGCTCGCGCAGACCACCCGCCCGTTCCCGATCGGAGGCCGCCGGATGACGTCCGGGCAACTCGACCTGTTGTTGCACGGTGCGCTGAACACCGTCTACCTCACGCTGGGCGGCGGGGCACTCGGCCTGCTCCTGGCGCTGGCCGCCGGGCTGGCCCGATGCAGCGAGCATCGGCTGCCCCGGCTGCTCGGCGCCTGCTACGTGGAGGTCTTCCGCGGCCTGCCCACCCTGGTACTGGCCTTCTGGTTCGTCTTCGTGGTCCCGGTCCTGGGTTGGCAGTTGCACCCGATGTGGGCCGGCATGCTGGCGCTCGGCCTGAACATCGGCGCGTATGCCGCCGAGGTGGTGCGCGGCGCGATCCAGGCGGTGCCGGCCGCGCAGATCGAGGCCGCGATCGCCCTCAACTTCACCCGCGCCCAGCGCATCCGCCGGGTGTTGCTGCCCCAGGCGTATCGGGCCATGCTCCCGCCGCTGGGCAACAACCTGATCGAGTTGCTCAAGATGTCCGCCGTGGTGTCGATCGTGTCCATCCCGGATCTGACCTTCAACGCCCAACTCATCCGGATGTCCTCGGGTGAGACCACCCTGGTGTTCACCGGCCTGCTGTTCGGCTACGCGCTGATCGCGCTGGTACTGATCACGCTGATCCGCGCCCTGGAACGGCACGCCATGCGCTCGCTCGGCCGCACACCCGAGCCGGGACCGCTGCAACGGCTGCTGCGGCGTGCGGAGGCGGCCCGATGAGTTGGGATTGGGACTACGCGTGGGAGATCGTCCCGGATCTGTGGTCCGGCATGCTGGTCGCACTCCAGGCCACCGCGTACGGCTACGTGTTGGCCCTCGTACTGGGCCTGGTGTTCGCGCTGTTGCGGCGCAGCCCCACCCGCTGGGTGTCCGTACCGGTCGCGCTGATCTGCGAACTGATCCGCTGTACCCCGCTGTTGGTGCAGTTGTTCTTCATGTTCTACGTACTGCCCACGATCGGGATCGATTGGGCACCGCTGACCGTCGGCGCGTTGACCCTGGGCATCCACTACGCGACGTACGTGTCCGAGGTCTACCGCGCGGGCATCGAGGGGGTGCCGGTCGGCCAGTGGGAGGCGGCCGTGGCACTGCACCTGCCGCGCCGGCGGGTGTGGACGTCGGTGATCCTGCCGCAGGCGGTGCCGCGGGTGTTGCCGGCGCTGGGCAACTACCTGCTCTCGATGTTCAAGGACACCCCGCAGTTGATCGCGATCACCGTGGTGGAGGTCTTCTCCACCGCCCGCGAACTCAACGCGGAGACCTTCCGCACGCTGGAGCCGTTCACCGTCGCCGGCGTCTTCTATCTCGTCGTCACGTTGGTGATGTCCGCGCTGTTGCGGCTGGTCGAGCGGCGGTTCGGGCGGGTGCGCGCGACCTGACGCCCCGCGAACGCACGGACCACCCGGCTCGACGTTGGAGGAACACACGATGACCCAGACCCAGGCGGCGCCGACGCCCCCGGCGGACCAGGCACCACCCACCGACCTGATCACCTTCGACCGGGTGGGCAAACGCTTCGGCGACAACGTGGTGCTCGACGACCTGTCGTTCGGCGTGCGCGCCGGCGAGCGGGTCACCCTGATCGGGCCCAGCGGTTCCGGCAAGACCACCATCCTGCGGATGCTCATGACGCTGGCCCGGCCGGACACCGGAGTGATCGAGGTCGGCGGCGAACCACTCTTCCACGAGCGGCGCGAGGGGAAACTGGTACCCGCGTCGGAGCGGCACATCCGGGCCATCCGCAGTCGGATCACCATGGTCTTCCAACAGTTCAACCTGTTCCCGAACATGCGGGTGCTGCGCAACGTCACCGAGGCGCCGATCCGCGTACACGGCGTCTCGACGGAGGAGGCCGAGGCCCGCGCCGCCGACCTGCTCGAACTGGTCGGCCTGCGCGACAAGTTGTCCGCCTACCCGGCCCAGCTCTCCGGCGGTCAACAACAACGGGTGGCCATCGCCCGGGCGTTGGCCGTCGAGCCGGACATCCTGCTGCTCGACGAGGTCACCTCCGCACTCGACCCCGAACTCGCCGCCGAGGTCCTGGACGTGCTGCGCGAGGTGGCCCACACCACCGACGTCACCATGCTCTGCGTCACCCACGCCATGCGCTTCGCCCGCGACGTCTCCGACCGGGTCCTGATGTTCTCCGACGGCAGAATCATCGAATCGGGCCCCCCGGATTCCCTCCTCACCACCCCGACCCACGAACGCACCCAACGCTTCCTCAAATCCATCCTCGCCGAATCCTGACCCCGCCCCACCCGCCGAACGAGAGACCCACCAGCACACCGGGAGACTCCGGTTCCGAACCGGAGAACGCCGCCGAGAAGCCCACCAAGCTGCAAGCCCAATCCGAGCACGTACTCGACTCCACCCGCGGAGGCCCAGGCAACGCCGGAAGCCGCACGACGGCCGACGTCCACGACCCCACCGATCCCACCGATCCCACCCGTCCGGCGTTCGAGGACAAGCCCGGCCGCGGGTCGGGGCGCGCTCGCCCACCGCACGGAGGTCCGGCCCGTCCGGGAGGGCTTCCCGTCCTCGGCCGACCCGCCGGTTACGGCAGATAGCCGCCCGCGCGCGCCGCGACGACCGCCTCGACCCGGTTGTGCACGTCCAGTTTCCGCATCGCCGAGCGCAGGTAGCTCTTCACCGTCTCCGCCCCCACCCCCAACGTCTGCCCCACCTCCGCGTTGCTCCGACCCACCGCGACCAGCGCCAGCACGTCCGTCTCCCGGGGTGTCAGCCGCACTCCGGCCGCCGCGCTCCCGGGCCCGCCGAGGCCACCCGTATCCCCGCCGGAGGCGCCCGCGGTGCGCGCCAACCGCCCACACACCTCCCGCAACCGCTCCCCCAGCCCGGGATCCGTCGCGGCCCCGGCCAGCGCCAACAGCTCGGCATACGCCAACCGGATCTCCGACGCCGCCCACCCCGGCAGCTCCGCCGCCTGCGCCATGCGTTGCTCGACCTCGCGCGCGACCGCGATCTCGTGCCCGGCGTCACGCGCCGCGTCGCAGGCCGTCGTCAGGATCCCGTCGCCGAAGTCGCACGGCCGACGCAGCGCCCCGTACAACACCGCCGCCACCTCGCGCCCCGCGAGCACCGGCACCGCGAACACCGCCCGCACCCCCTCGGTGGTGACCGCCCGGTCGTACTCGTGGCTGATCGCCGACGCCGCGACATAGTCGACCACCCGGATCGGCCGCCGCGTGGTGATCGCCTTGCCGCCCACCCCGGTCCCGGCGACCACCGTCAGCCCCGCCAACACGCGCGTCGAGGTCCCGCTCAGATACGAGATCACCAGCCGATCGCCCACGTCGGGACACGGACCCGCGAACGCGACGTCCACCCCGGTCCGCGCCCGAAACCGCTCGACGGCACGACCCACCGGATCGCCGACCGATCCCGCGCCCTGGCTCATGGCTCCTCCGTGTCCTCGGCCCGGGGTCGGCTCGCGTCCACCCGGCACGAACGGCACGCCCCGGCCGCAAGGGAAACGTACTGCCGAGTCCCGCCTCGCATCACCCCCATTCGGGGGTACAACGCTCGCCGTCCCCGCCCACCCCGCCTACCGTCGCGGCAACGCCGACCCGCACCGCTCGCTCCCACCACACCCCGACCAGGCCAGGTGACCCGCGATGACCGCTTCCGCGCCCCCGCCCCCGCAGCCCCAGGACGCCCCCGCGCCGGCCGGGCCCGCCACCCGCCAGGGTGAGCGCACGCCGCCGCTCCCGCACGAGACCATCGGCGCCAACCTGGCCCGGATCGCCGCCACCCACCCCGACAACGACGCCCTCGTCGAGTGCGCGAGTGGCCGACGCTGGACGTACGCCGAGTTCGACGCCGCCGTCGACGACCTCGCCCGCGCCCTGATCGCCACCGGCATCGAGGCGGGCGACCGGGTCGGCATCTGGTCACCCAACTGCGCCGAGTGGACCCTCGTGCAGTACGCCTCCGCCCGGGTCGGCGCGATCCTGGTCAACCTCAACCCGGCCTACCGGGTGCACGAGATCGAGTACGCGCTGGCCCAGTCCGGCACCAGGCTGCTGATCGCCGCGTCGCGCGTGAAGACCAGCGACTACCCGGCGATGGTCACCGAGGTCCGCCCCGCCTGCCCCGACCTGGAACGCGTCGTGCACATCGACACCCCGGACTGGCCCGCGCTGGTCGCCGAGGGCACCGCAGTCTCGGTCGAGCGGCTGCGCGCCCGCGAGGCCACGCTGCGGCCGGAGGACCCGATCAACATCCAGTACACCTCGGGCACCACCGGCTTCCCCAAGGGCGCCACGCTCTCGCACCGCAACATCCTGGGCAACGGCTTCCAGGTGGCCGAGATCCAGGGCTGGACGGCCGCCGACCGGGTGTGCCTGCCGGTGCCCTTCTACCACTGCTTCGGCATGGTGATGGGCAACCTCGGCGCGACCAGCCACGGCGCGTGCATGGTCGTCCCGGCCCCGCTGTTCGACCCGGCCGCCACCCTGCGCGCCGTGCACGAGGAACGCTGCACGGTCCTGTACGGCGTCCCGACCATGTTCATCGCCGAACTCGCGCTGCCCGACTTCGACTCCGGCACCTACGACCTTTCCTCGCTGCGCACCGGCGTGATGGCGGGCTCACCGTGCCCGGTCGAGGTGATGAAGCGGGTGATCGAGCGGATGGGCATGACCGAGGTGACCATCTGTTACGGCATGACCGAAACCTCCCCGGTGTCCACCCAGACCCGCCGCGACGACTCGTTGGAACGCCGCGTCGGTACGGTCGGCCGCGTACACCCGCACCTGGAGATCAAGGTGGTCGACCCGACCACCGGCGCGACCGTGCCCGAGGGCACCCCCGGCGAGTTCTGCACCCGGGGCTACTCGGTGATGCTCGGCTACTGGCGAGACCCCGAGCGCACCGCCGAGGTGATCGACCCGGACGGCTGGATGCACACCGGCGACCTGGCCACGATGGACGCGGACGGCTACGTCTCGATCGTCGGCCGGATCAAGGACATGGTGATCCGCGGCGGCGAGAACGTCTATCCGCGCGAGATCGAGGAATTCCTGTACGGCCACCCGGACATCGAGGACGTCCAGGTCGTCGGCGTGCCCGACGAACGCTACGGCGAGGAACTGATGGCCTGGGTCAAACTCCGCCCCGGCGCCCCCGAACTCACCGCGGCCGAACTCCGCGAGTTCTGCACGGGCCGCCTCGCCCACTACAAGATCCCGCGCTACGTCCACCTCGTCGACGCCTTCCCGATGACGGTGACCGGCAAGATCCGCAAGATCGAAATGCGCGAAGCCTCCATCGCCCTACTGGACCAACCCCCGAGCTGACCCCTCCCGATCCCGCGCCGACTCGCCCGCCGGCCCGAGCAGCGTGCCTGCGCCCGCTCGTACGGCGGGCCAATCGGTGTCGGCGTCGCGGGTCGTCGCCTCGGCCAACCAGCCAGCACGGTCGCGCTGTTCGTGGCGCAGCCCGCGCAGATCGAGGTCGACCCCGGCGGGTGGGCCGGCCGCTTCCAGGCCGGCGACCCGTTCCTCCATCGCGGCGAACAACTCGCGATCGAACGCGGTGACCGCGGCCACGAAGGCATCGGTCGGGAGCACGACCCGACCGGTCGGCGGCGCGGTGAACACGATCGGGTCGTCGTCGTCCGGATCGACGGGATGCGACCACGCGACGGTCATCGTGTCGGCGCCGCCCGAGACCGTGCGCCAAAACCGGATGTCCGGAGCAGCCCGCAGGTGGCCCATGGTCAACGAGTGGCCCGCGTGCCAGGCCCTCGCCGCCTCGATCTCCGGCGCGGCCGGCCACGTCGCCGCCGGCAGCTCGCCCGCGACGAAATCGAGCAGATCCGCCGGCACCGGTTCCAGGGCCTGCGGCATCAGGTCGAGCACGTCCTCCCACAACCGGACCACGTGGTAGTCGACCCACGGCGGCTCCGAGTCCGGCGCGACGTCCGCGTAGCGCAGCAGCTCATGGCCGCCCACCTCGATCCGATACCAACCGTCCGTCAGGATGAACCAGCCCAGTCGAGGCGGGTCCGCACCCCAGGGCCGCACCGCCGACACGGGCCGCAACACGAACCGAAAGCGCAACATCCGCCGAGTCTCCCAGTCCCGCACCACCACAACGTCCACCCGCCACCACTCGCCGCGGCGCTCCCCTCGAAGCTCCCCGGCGCTCCCGGGCACTCCCCCGACTCTCACCCACTCTTAAGACTCGTCTCACCCACCACACACACCCGCACAGCACCGTGTCGACCATGAGCCCCGCTCGGGAAGGCACCCACCGCGCTCCACGCCGCGGCCCATCGCTCCTCGCACCGGCCGCGATCGTGCTCGTCTGTGCCACGCTGCTGTGGCTGGTCGTCTCCGGCAACCGCGCCGACCCGACCCCGTTCGGCGCCGCGGCGACCACGACGGCCGCCCCGCCCGAAAGCCCGGAGCCCACCTTGCCACCGTCGCACACCCCCGGCCCCACCCCGACCGAAACCGCCCTCGCCGCCGCCCTGCCCGAGATCACCGGCAACCTGTCGGTGGCCGTCCTCGACCCGACCGCCGACACCCTCGTCACCTACAACGCCGACCGCCCGTACGTCACCGCGAGCATCGTCAAGGTCGACATCCTGGCCACCCTCCTCCTCCAGGCCCAACAGGCGAACCGCACCCTGACCGACACCGAACGCTCCATCGCGGCGGCCATGATCGAAACCAGCGACAACGACGCCGCCGACACCCTGTGGTCCGCCATCGGCGGCGCCGCCGGCCTCCGCACCGCCAACACCACCCTGGGCCTGACCGACACCGAACCCACCGGCCTCTCCTGGGGTTTGACCCGTACCACCGCCGGCGACCAGGTCCGCCTGCTCGACGCGATCACCGCCGCCGACTCCCCCCTCGACGCCGCGTCCCGCGCCTACCTGGCCGACCTGATGACCTCGGTGCAAGCCGACCAGACCTGGGGCGTATCCACCACCGCCGATCCGGGTACCACCCCGGCCCTCAAAAACGGCCGGCTCCCCCGCGACGCCACCGGCCTGTGGGTGATCAACAGCATCGCCCACATCACCCACACCGGCCACCCCCTCCTGATCGCCATCCTCTCCGACAACCAACCCTCCATGCCCGCCGGCATAACCCAACTCGAATCCGCCGCCCAAGCCGCCGTCACCGCAGCCGCCCACGGCTGAGGGGCCGCAACCATCGCACGTGGCACCCGAGTTGGACCCGGAGCCGGCGAGGCACATCGCGGTGTCCCGCGCAGATGTCCTCGACCCTGCGACCCGCGACGAGAAGTGGTGTCGATCCGACGAGTGACCTGCGGTCCGATCACACGCCGACCGTTCGCGAAGCGATGACACCACATTTGTGTCGGCTTCACCGGAAACCCCTCATCACCATCTCGCTACGGCGAGCTTCGAGACTCGGACAGATCACGGCCGGCGCGCTAGCGTGAACGGGTCGTACGGCTGGTTGGCGATCCGATTCCGGCCGCTTGCGGCATGTGCAAGCGACATCCGGATGAACGCGGTTCTCGCTGCCCGGAGGCCGGCGGACCGCCGTGTACGCGGGGAGCGCATCCGCCTTCGCACACGCCTGTCCCTCATCAGAGCCCGGTCCAAGGAGTCTCAGCCGTGGATGCCCTTCCCCCACCTGCCGCCGATGTCGCCCAACGTGTGATCGCTCTTTCCGAAAGCACGCTCCGCGTCTATCACGCCGATCCCGGGCACGTGGAGGAGCACGCCAACGGCGAACGCCGGATCACCCAGGGCGGCTACGGCGAGCGGCAAGTCTTCGAACTCGTGCAGAACGGTGCCGACGAGATCGGCGGCTCGGACGACGGACGAATTCACGTGGTCCTCACCGAGACGCACCTCTACTGCGCGAATTCCGGCTCGCCGATCACCGCCGACGGCGCCGAGACGATTTTGCGAATGAGCGTCTCGCGTAAGCGGGGTGGACAAATCGGCCGCTTCGGTGTCGGCGTCAAGTCCGTCCTCAGCGTCTCCGACACCCCGCGGTTCTTCAGTACATCGGGCAGCTTCGGATTCGATCGGGAGTGGTCCGCCACGCTCATCCGGTCGGTCGTGCCGACAGCCGGCGAAACTCCGGTGTTACGCATGGCCAAACCGTTGGATCTGATCACCGAGCGCACCACCGACCTCGTCCTCGACGAGTTGATGACGTGGGCATCCACGGTCGTGGTCCTGCCTCTGAAGCCGAATGCGGCGCAGAGACTGGCGCGGGACCTGGAGAACTTCCCGTCCCACTTCCCGTTGTTCTCCGATCACGTGGCAAGCGTCGTGATCGAGGATCGTTGCCCCGGCCGGACGGCGCGACGTGTCCTCACGCATCACTCGGAGGGCGATCTGCACACCATTCGAGAAGAGGGTGACGGACGAGAAGTCCGCAACGAACGCTGGCGCGTGTTCGCCATCGATCACGAACCCACCGCCGAGGCACGCGAGACCGCGGGCGAGTTGCACAACCGGCCGGTCATCAGGCTGTCGTGGGCGGTTCCGGAGAAGGGCGTACGAGCGCGTGGGGAACGCGGCCGGTTCTGGGCCTTCTTCCCGACGAACTACGACACCACGTTGACCGGTGTGGTCAATGCCGCGTGGAAGACGAACGAGGACCGGCAGAACCTCCTCCAGAGCGACTTCAACACCGAACTGATCACCGCCACCGCAACGATGATCGTCGAGTTCCTGCCGAAACTGCTGGACGACAACGACCCCGGATCGTATCTCCCGCTGCTGACCGCCCGTGGACGAGAAGCCGCGCAATGGGCCGACAAGTTGCTCGGCGACACGATCCTCGACGCTGCGTCGAAGCGGCCGTCGCTGCCCGACCAGACCGGCCGGTTGTCGCTTCCGACCGTCCTACATCTGCATCCCGAGGACTTGAAACCGCAGTGGCTCGCCTTGTGGTCGAAACACTCGGGTCGCCCACGCGCGTGGGTCCATCACAGCGTGGAAAGTCGCGAACGGCGTTCGCGCGTAAGGGACATCATGGACCGCTCGGGGATCCCCACGGCGTCGGTCCGGCAATGGCTCGAGGCGCTGGTCGCCGATCGATCCGCGGCGGGATCCGCACTCGCGCTCAGAATCGTCGCCGACATGCGTGCACAGAACTCGACGCACGCCGACCTTGCCGCCACCGCAAACATCCTGCTCACCCAGGACGATCGCTTCATCGCGCCACGCACCGGTGAGGTCTTTCGCCGCAGCACGACCGCAACGAGCCTGCGGGACAACCTGACGTACGTACATCCCCTGGTCGTCTCGGATCCGGAAGCCGCCCGCGCCCTGGACATCCTGGGTATTCCCGAAGCCGACGCCAACGGCCGGTTCCGCGCGGTGCTCGATCGGGGGTTCGTTCGATACGGCGACCGGGAATGGACGGAATTCTGGGACCTGGTGCGCCGAGTCGGTGCTCCGGCGGCCGACGAGATCAAACGGAAGATGGCCACCCCGGGACGGCAGATCCACGTCCGCACCGCGGATCGAACCTTCCGGCCGATGCGCGATTGCCTGCTCGCCGGATCGGTGATCCCCGCAGACGGATCCCGGGACGCGCAGGTCCTGGTCGACCCCGGCTTCCACCAGCCGGATGGGGCCGTGCTTCGTGCACTGGGGATGTCGGACCGGCCGGCGCCGTCGTGCGACCCACGTCATGATCCCTGGTTCGAGGAATACCGGGAGTACTACCGAACCGTCTACTGCAGGCAGTTGAAGGCTGCCGAAAGCCGGCCCTCGCTCTCTGCCTTCGCCTTCGAGGGCGCTTACCCGGCCGGGCCCCTGCACGTACTGAAGCAACTGTCCGTCGCGGGGCGGGCAGCGTTCGTCAGGGCGCTTCCGCCACTCGGCGTGGTCGCCGACTGGACGATGAGCGTGAACCGTCGCACCATGCGTAGCGCGTCCATCCCCTCGCCACTGACCTGGTATGTCCAGCGCCAGGGCGCCGTACCCACGTCACTGGGCCTGCGCAAGGTCACCCAGTGCGTGGCGCCGTCTCTCGGTGCCTACCGCGATCTGCTGCCGGTGGCGGAAATCGACGAGTACGTCGCCGAAACACTGCGGATTCCCTCGGACTTGACGTCGGTGCCCGACCTGTTGTGGTCGGAACTGTTCGAGCGGATCGCCGTCGGTACCGACGACCGTTTCGTGGGACGGGCCTATGCCCTACTGGTGTTGGTCCCCGACGTGCCCTGGCCCGAAGACAGTGCAACCCGATGTCGAGTGGGAGCGGAATGGACCACCCGTGCAGACGACGAAATCGCCGTTACCGCCGACCCCGAGGTCTTCCGCGCCCTCAATCGCGAAGGTCTGCCCGCCCTGCTCGTCCCCGCGGAGGCGGACGCCCGCCGGATGATCGACGGCGCCTGGGGAATGAAGGATCCCCAAGGGTTGATCAGCAAGCAGTTGGAGTACACGGCCGAGGGCGAAACCGTACCGCTGATCGACCTGTTTCCGCGGCTGCGCCCCTGGTTGTCCGGACGAACGGATCTGCGGTTGACCCAGTGCTCGTCGCTGACCCAGGTCGTTCTCACTCCGAACGGCCGCCGCGAGCAGGAACTCGACGAGGCGATCGATCACGGCCTCGTACTCGTGCGGACCGCCGACGACGATCTCTCCGTGCTGATGGCCGTCTGCCGAGCCCTGGGTCTGGACCTGGACCGAGGTCGCTGCCAAGCGCTGCTGGACCTCCAGGAGAAGCACCGACACGACCAGCGCTTCGTCACCGTGCGCCGTGAGCCGGACCCGGCCTGCAAACTCCTGCTCGCAGTCGGCGTGGAAGAGCTCCGGGAGCACCTTCCCGAGGGGCTGGCGACCGCCGACCGGGCGATCAATCATGTCGTTCCCGACGATGTCCGAGTGGCTCGGCTCGTCATCGCCGCGCACGGCGACGACGTCCTGCGGGCACTTGCCCCCGCGCTTCGCGAGCACGGATTCCCGGCGCCCATGCAATGGGTGGGCGGCAGCACCGCGCTCAAGTTCGTCCGCGAGTACGGCTTCCCCGCGAGTTGGGCAGGCAGCGCCGACATGACGACGCCCGTGTCGTTCGAGGACGTCCCGGGACCGCGCGATTTTCCCCGGCTGCACAGCTACCAGGAACTGATCGCCGCGAACATGTACCGGCTGCTGCTGGAGAGCAATCCCGGGCGGGCGATGCTTCGGCTTCCGACCGGGGCCGGCAAGACCCGGGTGGCCGCCGAGGCCACGATCCGCGCGCTCGGGGACGGGCACCTGAACGGCCCGGTCCTGTGGATCGCGCAGAGCGCCGAGCTGTGCGAACAGGCGATCGAAACATGGAAGTCCGTCTGGTCCCAACTCGGTCCGCAGGTCCCGCTGCGGATCAGCCGCATGTGGACCGGCCATCGGGCCCAACCGGTCTCCTCGGGGCCACAGTTGGTCGTTGCGGTGGACGAGTCGGTCCACCGGCACATCGCAACCGACGGCTACGCGTGGCTACGCGAGGCCTCGGTCGTGATCGTGGACGAGGCACACTTCGCGATCCCGCGCAGCTATACCCACATCCTGGACCAGCTCGGCATCACCCAGCACCGGACGGCACGTCCGCTGGTAGGGCTCACCGCAACCCCCTTCCGCGGCAACAACGTGGAGGAGACCCGGCGGCTCGCCCTGCGCTTCGGGCAACAACGCCTCGACCACGGAGTCTTCATCGGCGAGGACGAGAACAATCCGTACCCGCATCTGCAGCGCATCGGGGTGCTCTCGCAGGTCGAGCAACGCGAACTCGAGGGGCATACCGTCACACTCACCGCCGAACAGCGTGCCGAGACGGACAACAACAACAGCATGTCGCTGCCCGATGCGGTCACCAAGGATCTCGCCGAGAACACCCAACGCACCAAGCGCATCCTGGCGGAGATCGAACAGCTCGACCCGAGCTGGCCCGTCCTCGTTTTCGCGACCTCCGTCGAACACTCGAAGATCCTCACCGCCCTGCTGAACGAGCGAGGCGTAACCTCCGCTCAGGTCGACGGCACCACCCGCAGTGGCCTGCGCACCCGCCGGGTGGACGACTTTCGGGCGGGACGGATCCGAGTACTCACCAACTACAACGTGTTCACACAGGGGTTCGATGCACCTGCCGTGCGCGCGGTGGTGGTTGCCCGCCCCACGTACAGCCCGAACACCTACATTCAAATGATCGGTCGTGGACTCCGCGGCCCGGTCAACGGCGGCAAGGAAAGCTGTCTGATTCTCAACGTCCGCGACAATATCGAGAA
This sequence comes from Embleya sp. NPDC020886, assembly GCF_044333915.1. Classification (NCBI taxonomy): domain Bacteria; kingdom Bacillati; phylum Actinomycetota; class Actinomycetes; order Kitasatosporales; family Streptomycetaceae; genus Embleya; species Embleya sp. NPDC020886. The sequence continues at coordinate 663,217 of NZ_JBIRRX010000005.1, forward strand.
TTTTGGCCGCGACCTCGCCTACACCCAGTTCGAGTACCTGTGGAACAAGTGATGACGCCTCGGCTTTCACCCGAAACCCCGGCGCCCACGGTCGAGCAGAGGCAAATCATCGAGCAGCCGGCACGAACGCCGTTGTTCGTCACCGCCGGTGCGGGCACCGGAAAGACCCATACCCTGACCCGCAGGCTGGAGTTGCTGGTCGAGCGGGAAGACCTGGACGCGGGCAACATTCTCGTGCTGACCTTCTCGCGAGCCGCCGTCCGCGAGCTGCGCACCCGGCTGGCCCGGGACACCGATGGTGCCCGCGGGATCAGGGTGCTGACCTTCGACGCGTGGGCCCTGGAAGTTCTCGGTGCCGTCGAGGCGACCGTCGATTGGCACCGGCTGTCCTTCGACCATCGGATCAACGAGGTCACGACGGCGATCACGAGCGGGAAGACGGACCACGTGCACGCCGACCTCGCCCACGTCCTCATCGACGAGGTACAGGACCTGGTGGGTATTCGTCAGCTCATGGTCCGAGCGCTGCTCGAGCGTTTCGATGCGGGCTTCACACTCGTCGGTGATCCCGCGCAGGCGATCTACGGCTTCCAAACCGCCGACTCCACCGGACGTCGGTTCGGGGCCGGGGACTTCGTGACCTGGCTGCGTACCTTCTTCGCCGACGAGTTGGTGGAACTCACCCTCGAAACGAACTTCCGAGCCCGCACCGCCGAAACGCGCAAGGTGCTACGTCACGCCTCGGTGTTGGCCGTCGAGGGAAGCGACGCGGCGAAACGCGACCTGCACCGAGCGCTGCGCACCGAACTGCTGGAGCTGGAGGACTTCGGAGATCTTGCCGTTCCGTTCGTCCGCGACGCGTTGTCGGCGGGCCACGAGACGACGGCGATCCTGTGTCGCGACAACGGGCAGGCTCTGCTCATCGCCGAGGAACTGCACCGTGGTCGAATCGATCACAGTGTGCGTCGGGCCGCAAGTGACCATGTGGTGCCCGGCTGGGTCGACACGATGCTTCGCAGTGCCGACCCCGTCATGTCTCGCGTGGTGTTCCTGGAAGCCCTGGGACGGCTCGCGCCGGACCTGGATCCGGACCGGACCTGGCGCTCGCTCCGCAATGCCGTAGGGCGAGGCTCCCCGAACACCCTTGACCTTTCCGGGTTGCACGCGGCCGTGGCCAAGGGATCCATCGGCGACGAACTCAGCGACCGCGCGGCAACGTTGTTGTCGGTGTCCACCACGCATCGCGCCAAGGGTTCGGAGTTCGATCGGGTCCTGGTCGTCGACCCCGGCGACCTGCCCGATGCGGGATTCGTCGATGCCGCCGAGGAGGCCCGTGTTCTGTTCGTGGCGATGACTCGCGCCCGAGAATCCCTGTACAGACTCGCTCCACCCGAGATGCGCTTCGTGCGCAAGGACACGGCGACCGGTCGGTGGGCGCGTGGCGGGCCGGCCCGCCACCATCGATGGGGACTGGAGGTTCGTTCGGGCGACGTGCACACGACCGATCCCGCCGGGACGTATGGATTCGAGGCGGATCCCGTCGCGTTGCAGGAGTATCTGCGGACAGAGGTGCACACGGGAGACGCGGTGATCCTCACACGGGTGGAATCCGGCCACCGAGACGGTGCTCCGGACGGCTCGATGCTCGCCCCGCACTACGTGATCTCACACGCGGGCCGAGCCATCGGCGCGACCTCGGAATGCTTTCGTCGTGACCTCCACACCCATGTCCACGATCGGCGCGACGCGGCCGCGGCTCGTTGGCCGCGAAGCGTGTCGCGGTTGCGGATCGACACCGTGGAAACCGTCGTCGGAAGTGCGGCTTCCGCGGCGATCGCCGGTATCGGCGGGCACGGCAACTGGCTGGCACCACGACTGATCGGCTTGGGCCGCTTCGGCTCCGATACCCGTTCGAGCGGAGACGCGACCGATGACTGAGCGAACCGAACCGCACACCGAGCACCGCATGTTCCGCGACCAACTCGTGGACGAGCTTCGCGCGGACGTCCTGGGCCCGACCGGTGGCACGAACGAGGTTCTGTCAGACACTCCGATCACGTCCTACATCACCGGCATCCTCTTCCCACGCAGTACTTCGCGGGCACGAGCCCACGAGGAAATCCTGAGCATCGATCTCGACCCCGACGGACCCGGACCCGAGGACGTACCCGATCTCGGCATCGCCTTGGCGAACGTGCGCCGGCCGTCCTCGATGGGGCTCACGTTCGCGGTCGACACGACGCGTGGCCGGCTCCTGACCGTCACCGTCCGGGGAGCCCGATATCGGCCGACGGATCGCTCCGGGAACCCCGTCGAGGCCGAACGCCCCGAACGTCGCACCACGGATGAGCAGGATCTCCTTTGGCGACGCGAGGCGCTGTTGCCGGAATCGGTGACGGTAGACCTTCGGCAGGGACTCCCGGCGCCCGTCGTACTGACCACGGACCTCGAACTGCGGCTGCGCGTACGCCAACCGGACCCGCACGGTGTGGTGGCGATCACCGCGACACTGGTGAACACGGCGCTGGTCGGCGAGTACGACCTCCAGGACGCGTATTGCGTCTTTCAACCGGTGATTCGAGTCGAAGCACCCGACGGCAAGCCGATCTTCGTGGAGCGCCCATTCACCGGTGACAGCGATGTCGAAGCCGATGCTTCGAGACTCCTGCACCGACATGCCCCGGCGTTCGCCGCCGGCCACGGATGCGCCGCGGCCTGGGCCTGGATTCCTCCGCGCCCGCGCACGTCGGCGGACACGGTCGGAGATCGTGCTGCCGTGCCCGCGGTCTGGACGGAGTTCGTCCCCTCGTACGAAGTGCTGCCGACCGACTCGAATCCGGAGATCGACGATCGCCACCTGGGTATGGATCACCTCTCGCATGCGGCCGACCACGAGGTGTTCGCGTCGCTGCACGCCCTCGTCGCCGGCTACGCGGGCTGGATCGAGGATCGCGCCGCGGAGTCCGGTTACCTGCCGGACGCCCGACTCCGGGTGGCCGGCACCGAACACGTGCAACTCTGCCGGGCCGCGCGAGAACGCATGCTCGCGGGCATCAGACTGCTGGAGCACGACCCCGAAGCACTGGAGGCGTTCCGGCTCGCCAATCGAGTCATGGCGATCCAACGCGGGCGCACATCGTGGGTGCGCGCGGGAGGCGTTGGCGAACCCGAGCCGACCGGCACCTGGCGGCCGTTCCAGATCGGCTTCCTCCTGTTGTGTATCGAAGGCATCGCCGACCCCGCGCATCCCGACCGCGAACTCGCGGACCTGCTGTGGTTCCCGACCGGGGGCGGAAAAACCGAGGCATATCTGGGACTGGTCGCCTTCACCACATTCCTGCGCAGAATGCGACTGGGGCCACGCGGTGGCGGGGTCACGGTGCTCATGCGGTACACCCTCCGCCTACTGACACTGCAACAGTTCGAGCGTGCAGCGGCCCTGTTGTGTGCCATGGAATGGGTCCGTCGCCAAAACCCGCAGCGATACGGCACGGAGGAGATGTCACTCGGCATGTGGGTCGGAAAGGACGCCACGCCGAACTCGCTCAAGGATGCCGCAGGCAAGCTGCAGGAGCTGCGCGAACGCCGAGTCCTGGACAAGATGAATCCCGTACAACTGCGCCGATGCCCGTGGTGCGGAACCCCGCTCGACGACAACGACTATCGCGTCGAATCGGCGCTCAAGCGAATGTATGTCCTTTGCCGTACGAAGACTTGCGACTTCGCCCAGGGGATTCCGGTGCACCTGGTCGACGAGGCCCTGTACGACGCGCGACCGACCCTGGTGATCGCCACGGCCGACAAATTCGCCCAACTGGCCTGGCGCGCGGATGTGGCCGCACTCTTCAACCGCGATCGGGCCGATTCGATCCCCCCGCCCGAGTTGGTAATCCAAGACGAACTCCACTTGATTTCGGGGCCGTTGGGCACGTTGGCCGGCCTGTACGAAACGGCCGTCGACATCGCCGCGGACCGACCGAAGGTAATCGCCTCCACCGCAACGATCCGTCGCGCGCGGGAGCAGGGCAGGGCCTTGTTCGATCGCGAGGTCCGGCAGTTTCCTCCGCCCGGTCTGGATACCCGGGACACCTGGTTCTCCGTCGAAACGCCACCGGACTCGAAGGCGGGCCGACGCTATGTCGGGGTGCTGACGCCGAGCGTCAGCCAGGCAGCCCTGCTGGTCCGCACGTACGCTTCATTGCTGCACAGCACGCGGACATTCGCTGCGGTCGATGCCGTCCGCGATCCCTACTGGACCTTGATCGGCTACTTCAACAGCCTCCGGCTCCTCGCCGCCGCCGAGTTGCAGGTCGCGGACGATGTGCAGGCCCGGCTGCGGCAACTGGTCGAACGCTCCGGTTCCGCTTCCTGCGTAGTGGATCGGCACGCCGAACTGACGAGTCGAATCCCTTCGAGCGACATCCCGCGGTACCTCCAGGAGCTGGAAACCGCCTTGCCGGCGTCCCCCTTGGACACCGTGCTCGCCACCAACATGATCTCCGTCGGAGTGGACGTCGACCGACTGGGCCTCATGGTGGTCATGGGCCAGCCGCAAACCACGGCGGAGTACATCCAGGCCACCAGCAGGGTCGGTCGCAGATATCCGGGTCTCGTCGTGACCCTGCTCAACGGAGCTCGTTCGCGCGACCGCTCACACTACGAAAGCTTCGCCTCATACCATTCGGCCCTGTACCGCCAGGTCGAGTCCACCAGTGTGACGCCCTTTTCGACCCGTGCTCGCGACCGCGCACTGCACGCCATGTTCATCGGCCTGGCCCGCTTGATGATCCGCGAGGCCCGGCCCAACTCGGGCGCGGCCCGGGTGGAGCGCTTCCACGAGAAGCTGGTGGATCTGCGAGCGCTGGTGCTCACTCGGGTGCACGCCATTGCCCCCGAGGAACACCAGGCTACCGCCGCCCACTTGGACGACATCATCGAACACTGGCGGGCTTTGGCCGAGCAGAATACCGAGGTCGTCTACGAGGCGCCCTATCGCTGGAAGCGAAGCGAGACCCGAGCCGAGGACACCGCCCTGCTGCGTGCACACGAGGACGAGGACCTGGGTGACGCGTACGCCGCCACACCTTGGAGTCTCCGGGATGTGGACGCGGAATCCGACCTCTACCTGGAGAACTGACATGGCCCTTCGATCCGGAAAGTCGGCGTCTGCCACGGTCCCCCGTCCCCCCGCGCGCAAGCCGATCGGCGCTGTGCGGCGAGCCCAGCAGATCACCACGTACGGGGTGGGCGCGATGATCGCGATCGGCGAGCAATCCTTCATTGTCAGTGGATTGGACTCGTGGAAAGTCGACGACGACGCGTCGGTGGTCAGCGAACCGCGCTTGTCGGCTCGGCTGGGCGTGGCGGACTTCCGCCTGCCGCCGGCCGCTTCGCCGCCAAGTGGGGACGGGGTACGCGTCCGCCGATTTCCCGCGATCTACTCCTGTCGCGGTTGTCACAAACTGCAGCAGTGGGGCAAGTTCGCCTCACCTCCGAATAGAAGCCGCTGCCCCGAATGCCTCGTCGATCTCACCCCGTCGCGATTCGTCGTGGCATGCGGTGACGGGCACCTCGACGACTTCCCCTACTGGATGTGGGTGCACAGCCGATCGGAACCGTCCACGGCCACCGGACACCGGCTCAGCCTGCACACCGACCGGCGCACGGCTTCGCTTCGCGGAGTTGTCATCCGATGCACGTGCGGAAAACAGGCCTCCATGGAGGGAGCGTTCAGTGGCATGGCCCTCGGCAAGATCGGAATCCGGTGCGCGGGGCGGCGGCCCTGGCTGGGGGCGGCGGCTCCCGTGGAGCAGTGCAACCGCGTTCCCAGGACACTCCAGCGTGGCTCGTCGGCTGCCTGGTTCCCGAGAATGCGTTCCGCGCTGTCCATTCCGCCGTGGGATGGCCCCCTCCAGCGTCTGCTCGACCGACACTTCCCGATGTTCCGCGACGAGTCGGACGCAGAGATCGAAAAGTACGCGCTCAAACTCGGGCTTCTCGATCGTCTCAAGGACGACACGTACACGATTCGAGATCTGATCCTCGCCGTCCGCGAGCGTGAGGACCTGAGCAGGTTGGACGGCACGGTCGAGATGGATGCGTCGACCGGCCACGAAGCCTCCTCCCGGCTTCGCCAGGAGGAGTACGCGAAGTTGATCCGAACCACGCCGGAGGACCCGAACCACATTCGCTTCGTGTGCGTGCCCCCGAAGGCCGACGAAACCGCTGCCCCGGTCCCCGCCATCGAGCAGGTCATGCTGGTCAAGCGGCTCCGCGAGGTTCGGGTGCTCGAGGGGTTCACCCGAGTCGAGATGCCGATGCCCACCGACACCGCCGCGCGGCGCGGAGCTCTGAGCCTGAAGCCGATGGCATGGTTGCCGGCCATCGAAGTGATCGGTGAGGGGGTATTCCTCCGACTCGACCAGGCCCGTGTCTCGGCGTGGGAGAACCTGCCCGGAACGCGACACCGGTCCCGGCTCATTCGCGCCAACCACAGCCTTCAACTCCGGGACCGCAGCCGCGATCCCGTCGCGGAATCCCAAATCACCGCGCGCTTCATCCTGCTGCACACGCTCGCACATGTCCTGATCAACGAATGGAGTCTCGACGCCGGGTATCCTGCGGCCGCGCTTCGCGAACGGCTGTACGTGTCACCGGAAATGGCCGGTGTCCTGATCTACACGGCGACCAGTGACTCGGCGGGCAGCCTGGGAGGCATCATCGGCCAAGGCGAACCGGCCAAGCTCGCCCGGTCGATCGATTCCGCACTGCGACGTGTGTCCTGGTGTTCCGCGGATCCCTTGTGCATGGAGTCGGAGGCGAGCGGCACGGACAGCCTCAATCTCGCCGCCTGCCATGCGTGTGTGCTTTTGCCGGAAACCAGCTGCGAGACCAACAACAGCTTTCTCGATCGCGCGGCCCTGATCGGAACTCCCGACGGAACGGCCCCTGGTCTGTACGAGTTCATCGGCCAGGACTCGTCCGTTACGGCCTGACGAATCGCCGATCCTCGCCCGCTCACGCGTCGCGGCGGGTGAAGGTGAGGGTGCCGAGGAGCAGGGCTGTTGCCGTGTAGCCGGCGAGTATGGCGAGGCCGGGCCAGGGGGCGATGGGGAGTCGGTCGAGGTTGCGGGTGGTTTGGATGGCCAGGCCGGCGGTCATGGGGGTCAGTTTTTCGAGGCGGCGGTGCCAGTCGGGGTCGGTAATCGCGGTGGCCAGGAGCGGGAGGATATAGAGGAGGGTCAGTACGACGGTGAGGGCGCCGGCCGTGTCGCGGATCAGCAGGGCGATGCCGAAGGAGAGTAGGGCGATCAGGGTCAGGTAGAGGATGGTGCCGGCGGCCGCGCGCAGGGTGGGGCCGTCGATGGGGGGCGGTGTGGGGTAGCCGTGTTCGGGGGTGAAGCCGTTGCCGGCCAGGATGGTGCGCCCCGCCCACAGCGACGCGAGTACGGCGAGCGTGCTTGCGGTGGCGACCAGCGTCGCCAGCGGCAGCGCCTTTCCGGCGAGCAGTGTGAGGCGGCGGGGGTGGGCGGTCAGCGAGGTGTGCATCATCCCGGTGCCGTATTCGTTGCCGATCACCGATACCGCGAGCAGGACGACGGCGATCTGGCCGACCCGCACGCCGATCAGGCTGTCCTTGGTGATGTCCTCGAAGCAGCCGGCCGGGGTCGGGCAGTGCGAGGTGTGCATGGCCGACGTGGCCAGTGCGCTCACCAGCACGGTGGCCGCGATCAGGCCGAGCAGCAGCCATCCGGTCGAGCGCACGGTGCGCAGCTTGGTCCATTCGGCGTGGGCGGCGTTTCTCATGTGTCCCGCCGGCGCAGCCGCCATCCGGCGACGACCAGGGCGGCCGCGGCGTAGAGGCACATCACGCCGAGCCCGGTCCACGGGCCGACCGTGCTGTCGTAGCGGTCGAAGGTGCGTTGGATGGCGAATCCGGCTGCGGGAGTGAGCCGTTCCAGCCAGGTCGCGGTGGACACCGACAGGCCCGAGCCGACGATGCGCGGGATCAACAGCAGCGCGAGCACGACGGCGATCGCGGGCGCGCCTCGGCGCAGGATCGCGCCGATCGCCAGCGCGAACACCGCGACCACCGCGAGCAGCGCGGCCGTACCGATCAGCGCGCGCAGCACGTTGGGGTCGGACAGGCCGGCCGGTATGCGGTCCTTGCCGCGTTCCACCGGGCCGGTGATGGCGAACGCGCCGAAGGTGCCGACCAGTCCGGCGACGAAGGTGGCCGCGCCGATCACGATCGCCTTGGCGGCGAGCACCCGGCCGCGCCGGGGTACGGCCGCGAACGTGGTGCGGATCGTGTCCCGGTGGAATTCGGCGGTGATCGACAAGACGCCGAGTGCCACCACCGCGATCAGGCCGATCAGTACGCCACCGAGGATCGTCTGGGTGCCGTCCTCGCCGAACGGGTCGGGGCCGATGTCGCCCGTGCCGATCACCGTGAAGGTGCCGTCGACCTCGGTGAAGCCCGGGGGCGGGCCGGCGCCGGGGCGCTCGACCGCCGGGCCGGAGGGGCCGGTCGAACCGTCCGGGCCGACCCGGTTGTGCCAGGTCCCGGTGGGCTGTTGCGGCTGTGCGGGGGTCAGTCGCACGTGGTCGAAGGTGGCCTTGCCGGTGGTGGTCTGCCCGGAGATGCCCTCGTTGCCGAACTGCCGCTCGACCTCGACCGCGTCCGGGGAGCCGACGAACAACCCGATCCGGGCGGTCTGCGGAAGTTGCCCCGGGTCGACCCGGCCGACCCGTCGCCAACCGGTGCCGTCGGCGGACTCGTACGCGGTGATCGTGTGTCCGGCCCGGACCAGTTTGAGCCAGCGCGGCACGGGCCCTCCGCCGCCCGCCCGGTCGCGGTCGTACCCGCTCTGCAACCGGACCCCGTGGTCGGGGGTGACCACCACCGCCGCGTAGGCCGCGCCGGGTGCGTCGCTCGCCCGGATCATCAGGCCCGCCTTGGCCCGACCGGCGCTGCGTTCCTGGGTGTTGACCCGGGCGACCAGTTCGCCGTCGCCGGCCAACTCGCGTTCGACGAACTGTCCCCCGTCGGTGTAATGGTCGGCCAGCCTGACCTTGCCGCCCGCGCCGCCGCCCGTCACCTCCCGGGTGCCGCCGGAGCCGCTTGCGATCAGCAGGCCGACCAGCATGGTCAGCACGGCCGCCGAGATCAGCGTGAGCATCCATCTGCGGACCGACCTGAGCTTGGTCCACTCGGCGAGCAGCAGCCGACCGAAGGTGTCCCGCCCGCCGGTCAGCGGGCTGCGGTAGGGCGTGGTCGTGGGGCCGCTCATGCTCGCTCCTCGACATCGGCGGCGCGGAAGTCGACCGCGTCCCGGGTGAGTTCCATGTATGCCTCTTCGAGCGAGGCCCGGTGCTCGGCGATCCCGGAGAACGGCACGCCGTGCTCGGTGAGCAGCCCGATGATGCGCTCGGCCGACAGGCCGGTGACGGTCAGCGCGTCGCGATCGGTGGCCGCGACGGTCGCGCCGACCCCGGTCAGCACGGTCATCGCCTCGCGGCGCTGCGCGGTGCGCAGCAGGATCCGCCCGCCGGAGGCACCCGCGAGCAGCTCGCCGATGCTCGTGTCGGCGATCAGCCGGCCGCGACCGATCACCACCAGGTGGTCGGCGCTGTCCTCCAGTTCGCTCATCAGGTGGCTGGACACCAGCACCGCGCGGCCCTCCGCGGCGAGCGAGCGCAGCAAGCCCCGAATCCACATCACGCCCTCCGGATCGAGGCCGTTGACCGGTTCGTCGAGCATCAACATGGGCGGGTCGCCGAGCAGCGCGCCCGCGATGCCCAACCGCTGCCGCATGCCGAGCGAGAAGCCGCCTGCGGGCCGGCGCGCCGCCGACGTCAGGCCCACGGTCTCCAGAACGTCGTCCACTCGGCGCGCGGGCAGGCCGTTGGAGTGCGCCATCCACAACAGGTGGTCGCGGGCCGGACGCGCCGGGTGCAGCGCGGCGGCGTCCAGCAGCGAGCCCAGTTCGCGCAGCGGCGTGCGCAGCGTGTGGTACTGCCGGCCGCCGACCAGTGCGGAGCCGTCGTCCGGGCGGTCCAGGCCGAGGATGATCCGCATCGTGGTGGACTTGCCGGCGCCGTTGGGTCCGACGAAGCCGGTGACCCGGCCGGGCTCGACGGTGAACGACAGCCCGTCGACGGCGGTATGCGGGCCGTAGCGTTTGCGCAGTCCGCGTACTTCGATGGTTGCTTCCATGTCCACGAGGCTATGAAGGCGACCGGTTCCGAGGCATCACGCAAGCGAGCCAAACCGGGTTCCCCGCATGGGGGGAAGCCCGCGGTCCGTCTCCCCGCTACGGGGGAGGCGGATTCCCCGGCCCGGGGGAAGCGGGCCGGGTGGACCGGCCGAGACAATGGCGCCATGAAGCACAGCGATCCGATCCCGGGCCGCGCCCTCGACCCCGGTCGGCGGCGCGGCGAGTCGCTGTGGCGAGGACGACCGCGGCGAGCACAACCGTGGCGCGGACCCCGCCGGCCCGCCCACCCGTGGCCGACCCACCCATGGCGCACGGAACCGCCGTGGGGTTCCCTCGCCTTCGCCGCGGGGGTGGCGCTCGGCCTGTTCTCCCTGCCGGAGACGGTGTTGCGCACCGCGCTGCGCTCCGGCCAGGCGGCGGGCACGTTGTCGATCGCGCTGATCCTGGGCCTGTGCGCGACGGTGCCGTTGCTGTTCGCGCCGCGCCGGCCGGCGACGGTCGCGGTGGCGATGACCGCGGCCGCGGTGCCCACCGCCCTGCTCTACCAGGGTGTGCCGATCGCCGCTTCGGTCGCGCTGCTCGCCGCGTGGGCGACGCTGGTCCGGATCCGGGTGCGCGGCGCCCGCACCCGCACCGCCGAGCGGGACGCCTCCCGGCACGCGATCGAAAGCACCCTGCTGGAGTTCACCGCGCGCGGCGAACGGGCCAGGATTGCCCGGGAGTTGCACGACGTGGTGGCCCACCACATCTCGATGATCTCGGTGCAGGCCGAGACCGCCCGACTGACCACCCCGGGGATGCCGAAGCAGGGCGCCGAACGGCTGCTCGCGATCGGCGACACGGCCCGCACCGCGCTGACCGAGATGCGCCGCCTGCTCGGGGTGCTGCGCGAGGACGCCGGCGCCGAGCCGACCCGCCGGCCGCAGCCCGGACTCCAGCAACTGCTCGATCTGATCGACGAGTCCCGCGACTTCGCCGGCGCGAGCATGCGGCTGATCGTGCACGGGCGGATCGCGGTGCTCGACCCGGGCGTCGAGTTGGCGGCCTATCGCATCGTCCAGGAGTCGTTGACCAATGCTCGCCGCCACGCCCCCGGAGCCGCCGTGGACGTAGTGCTCGACTACTCCGACGAAGACCTGTTGCGGGTGCGAGTGCGCGACAACGGACCGGGCCCGCGCGTCGGCGCCGGCCCGGGCGGGCACGGTCTGCCGGGCATGCGCGAGCGCGCTGCGAGCGTGGGCGGCGAGGTGCGTACCGGGGCGACGCCGATGGGCGGCTTCCTGGTCGAGGCCACCCTCCCGGCCCCGCGCCCGGCAGGCACCGGTGGGCCGGCCGGCACCGGCGGCATACCCGGCGCCGGCGGGCTTGCCGGTGCGGGCGGCACCGTCGGCGCCGGCGGGTTCGCCGGCGCCGGGGGCACGGGATGAACGGGCAGGCGACGTTGCGGATCGTGGTGGCCGACGACCAGGAGGTGGTCCGGGCCGGTTTCGCCGCACTCCTGGACACCCAACCGGACTTCGTCGTGGTCGGCACCGCGGCGGACGGCGCGGAGGCGATCGCGCGTTGCCGCGAGCAGCGGCCGGACGTCGTGGTGATGGACGTACGGATGCCGGTCATGGACGGCATCGAGGCGACCCGGCGCATCCGTACCGACGTCGGCGACGGCGAGCCGCCCCGGATCCTGATGCTGACCACGTTCGACCTGGACGAGCACGTCTACGACGCACTGGTCGCGGGCGCCGGCGGCTTCCTGATCAAGGACGTGACCGCCGAACGCCTCTTCGACGCGGTCCGCGTGGTGGCCGCCGGCGAGGCGCTCCTGGCGCCGAGCGTCACCCGGCGGCTGATCGGCGAGTTCACCCGACTGCGGCCACGCCCGGCCCCACCCGGTCTGGCCGACCTGACCCCCCGGGAGGTCGACGTGTTGCGTCTGGTCGCCGAGGGCCTGTCGAACGCGGAGATCGCCACCCGCCTGGTGGTCGGCGAGGAGACGGTCAAGTCGCACGTGAGCCGGGTGTTGCGCCGACTGGGCCTGCGCGACCGGGTCCAGGCGGTGGTCGTCGCCTACGAATCGGGACTGGTCGTACCGCGCACCGGCAGCCACTGAACGCCCCCGCCCCCACCTCGGCGAGTCCGAGTGCGCGTGCGGTGTCCGCCGGGAGATCATCGAAGGATGAATACGACAGTGCACCTCGCCCAGCAGGCCGAGGCGGACGAATTGCTCGGGCGCAGTGCGTTGGCGGCGCTGGTCGGCATGCTCCTGGATCAGCAGATCCCGATGGAATGGGCCTTCGCCGGCCCGTACACGATCGCCCAACGCCTGGGCCGCACCGACCTGGACGCGCACGAGATCGCCGAGTACGACCCGGACGAATTCGCCGAGTTGCTCTCCACCAAGCCCGCCGTGCACCGCTATCCCGGGTCGATGGCCAACCGCGTGCAGCAGTTGTGTCGATACCTGGTCGAGCACTACGACGGCAAGGCGAGCGCCGTGTGGGCCGACGCGGCGACCGGCACGGAGTTGCTCAAGCGCCTCCAGGACCTGCCCGGCTTCGGGAAGCAGAAGGCGCAGATCTTCCTGGCCCTGCTCGGCAAGCAGTACGGCGTGACCCCGAAGGGTTGGCGCGAGGCGGCCGGCGGCTACGGCGAGGCCGGCGCGCACCGCTCGGTGGCCGACATCACCGGCCCCGAGTCGCTGGCCAAGGTCCGGGCACACAAGCAGGAGGCCAAGCGCGCGGCCAAGGCCGCCAAGGCGGCGAAGGACGCCTGACCGGGCTCCCGACCGAGAGAGCCCCCGACCGCCCCGGTGTCGCGGCCGGCCCCCGGCACCGATTCCCGGCCACGACACCCACCGGCCCGGGCCCCGTTCGGCCCCGACGGCCCGCCCCGCACCCCGGCCGATCGCTAGCCGGCCGTCGCCCCTTCGGCCCGCACCGACCCGGCCTTCGACGCCACCGGTCCCCCCGTCGCCGGCTCCCGCCCCGGTCGCGGCAGGAACAGCGCCGCCGTCGCCGTGAGCAGGGTCGCCGCGCCGAGGATGTACCAGGCCCGGTCGTACCCGTCGAGCGTCGTCGGCGCGCCCACCGCCGCGACGAACACCGCGACGCCCAGCGCCGAGCCGACCTGACGCAGCATGGTGATCACCCCCGAGCCGGTGGCGAACCGGTCCGGACTCAGCGCCCCGGTCGCGGTGGCGATCAGCGTGGGCAGAATCAGGCCGACCCCGATACCGGTCAGGATCGAGCCGGGCAGCATGTCGCTCGCATAACGCGCGTGCGGTTCGAGCCGGACGATCCACCACCCCAACCCCGCGCTGAACGAGAGCCCCCCGAGCACCACCAGCGGCCCGGGTCCGAACCGGCTCACGTATCGGCCGGCCACAATGCTCACGAACGGCACGCACAGCGGTCCGGGCACCGTGCCCAGCCCGGTGCGCAGCGCGCTCCAGCCCCACACGGTCTGCATCCACATCGTGCCGGAGATCAACATCCCGGCGAACGCGATCCCGAACAGGGTGTTGGCGACGCCGGCCACCGCATAGGTGCGGTCGCGCACCAATGCCCCTTCGACCACCGGGCGCGGATGGCGCCCATTGCGCAGCAGGAAGCCCACCACCAGGACCAGGGTGAGCGCCCAGACGGCCACCGTACGGCCGGACCACCAGCCCCAGTCCGGCGCCCGGACCACGCCCAGCGACAACGCGCCGATCGCCACCGTCAACAACGCGGCCCCGAGCAGGTCGGGCAGCGGCCCGCGGTCGGTGGGCGCCGGATCGGGCAGCCGCCGTAGGCCGAGCACCAGCGTGCCCACCCCGATCGGCAGGTTGACCAGGAAGACCCAGCGCCAGCCGGGTTCGAGCAGCAGCCCGCCCAGGATCGGCCCGAGGGCGGCGGCGAGTCCGCCGATCGCGGCCCACGCCCTGATCACCGCGCCGCGCCGCTCGGGCGGATAGGAGGTGAGCAACAGGCCCAACGACGCGGGCATCAACAGCGCGGCGCCGATCGCCTGGCCGAGGCGGGCGATCACCAGCACCGCGAGCGTCGGCGACGCGGCGCACAGCGCGGACGCCGCGGTGAACACCGCGGTCCCGGCCAGAAACGCCCGCCGGTGGCCGATCCGGTCGGAGAGTCGGCCGGCGGGGACCAGGAGCGCGGCGAACACCACGGTGTAGGCGTTGAGCACCCAGGACAGGTCGGCGAGCGAGGAGTGTGACCAGGTCTCGGCCAATGACGGCATCGCCACGTTGACGATGAACAGGTCGAGGTTGACGAGCACCACGCCCGCGCAGACCAGAACTGCGGCGAGCGCACGTGGTGGGTGATCCGGATCGGTGTCGGCCATGACGGCGCATCCCCTCGGTCGAGTTCCATGACGGATGAGTTCTATGACGAAACTCAACGTAGAGCGGGTAAGTTCTATAATGCAACTCAATGAGTTCCATGAAAGGACTCACCGGTTAGGATGGCGCCATGCGTCGGAAGAGTTTCCAGGAGATGCCCTGCTCGGTCGCCCAGTTCCTGGAGGTGGCCGGCGAGTGGTGGACGATGCTGATCGTGCGGGACGCCTTCCTGGGCGTGACCCGCTTCGACGACTTCCACGAGCGGCTGGGCATTTCCCGCAATGTGCTCACCCAGCGGCTGGAGCACCTGATCGAGCACGACGTCCTGGTCCGCGAGGCGTACCAGGACAAACCGGCACGGTACGACTACCGGCTCACCGACAAGGGCCGCACCTTGTGGCCGGTACTCAACGCGATGCGTCAGTGGGGCGACCAGTGGGCCGCGCCGGACGGCCCGCCGCTGATCGTCACGCACACCAACTGCGGCCAACCCACCACGGCCGTACACGTGTGCTCACACTGCGGCGAACCGCTGACCTCGCACGACCTGCGCGCCTCGGCCGGTCCGGGCGCGCGAGGCGACCTCCTCGCCGGCCTGCCCAGCCGGGCGACGCCCAGCGCCTGACCGACGCCGGACCCGAAAAGGCCGAGAACGGCAGGCACCGACCGGGGCCGACGAAGGCCGGCCGGGCAAACACAGCCCGACCGGCCTCCATGCGAACGATTCCGAACGCCTCCGCGCGACTCCGCACGGCTCCGTGCGACTTCGAACGCCTCCGCGCGACTCCGCGCGACTTCGAACGTCCCCGCACGGCCCGCAAGACTTCGAACGACTACGAGCGGCCCCGAAAGACCCGAACGATCAGAGTTCGGTCTCGGCCGCCGGCGCCGGCGGCAAAACGGTGAAGCCGAGCTTGGTGAGCGCCCGCGAGACCTCCGCCGCGCTGAAATCACGCGGAAGTTGTCCCGTGACCACCGATCCCACCTGCTTGACCGGATAGGTACGGCGCCCGATACGGACCGATTCGCCGGTGATCGGGTCGGGCTTGACCCCGCTCATCGCACGCTCCACCTCGTTCATCTGCAGGTGGAAGGACTGGCCAGCGATCGTGCAGCGCATAGTGCCTCAGCAAAGGAAGGGGTGAGTGCTACCGGTGTGGCAAGTCTCGCGCAGTCCCGGCCGCAAGCACACCCCACGACCGCCGTCCGGGGGGCAGCCGGATGATGCAGGGTGATATGTCACGTCGTCTCGGTTCGGGCTCCAGCCCCGTACACCCATCCGGCAAAAGCGGAATGGCTCGTTCCACCGCAGACAACCGCTACCGCCGTCTGTCACCCTGCTCCGGGCAGTGACCAACCGTCGACCATCCGGAGTTACTCGGGGAGGACGAACGTGAACAGGCTCCCGAACGCGCCCGTCACCACAAAGGTCGCGTCCCCACCGCTAAAGGTCGCGTCGACACCGTTGTGGGCGGAGTTCGGCCGCACGCTGCGGACCCGGCGCCGCCTCGCGGGAATGACGCAACAGCAGCTCGGGCTACGCGTCGGCTACCACCACAGCCTGATCAGCAAGCT
This sequence comes from Embleya sp. NPDC020886, assembly GCF_044333915.1. Taxonomy (NCBI): domain Bacteria; kingdom Bacillati; phylum Actinomycetota; class Actinomycetes; order Kitasatosporales; family Streptomycetaceae; genus Embleya; species Embleya sp. NPDC020886. Next base: position 679,351 of record NZ_JBIRRX010000005.1, read on the forward strand.
GGAGGCCGGCCTGCGCGAGCCGCCCGCCGGACTACCGCGCCGACTCGACGATCTGCTGGACACCGGCGGGGACCTGTCCGCGCTGTTGACCAGCCGATCGATCCCGCCGCCCGCCCTGCACCGCACCCATTTCTCGGTGATTCCGGGCGGCGAGGCACCCGCCGGTCTGGCACCGCTGGCCGACCGGTTCTGGCCCGATCGGCTGCCGTACCACGGGCTGCCCTGCCCGCTGCACGGCAAGGACGGGTGTCACGAGTGCGAGGTGCCCCCGTACGCCGACGCGCTCACCATCCTGGGCGACATCGACGGGAACAACCCCACCGGCGTCGACCCCGACGTCGTACACGTGCTCACCGCCCTGCTCGGCGGCTACACCCAGGCCGGTCTGCACGGCGGCGCCACCACCGGGCTGGTCGGTTCGGTGGAGTACGTGCTGCGCCGGATCGTCAGTTGGGCCGAATCGCTCAACGCGCACGGCCGTTCGCCGCACGCGCAGCTCCGACTCGCGGCCGACTACGCCCAGCTCGCCGGTCGGTTCCGGATGCAGCAGGGGCAGAGCGTGATCGGCATGGCCTGGTACGACCGAGGACTCAACTGGGCCGATGTCTGCGAGAGCCCGGGCGCCCGCGCGTCGTTGCTCGGCGACGTGTGCTCGCTGGCTCGCCTGGACGGCGACGCGGCGGCGGCGCTGGCCTATGCCCGCGCGCTGGAGGCGGTGGACCCCGGTCGGGCCTGGATCACCACACTGGCCCAGCTCTACCAGGCGCGCGGCCACGCGCTCGACGGCGACATCGCCGAGTGTCGTCGGCACATCACCACCGCACATCGACACGTGACGCGCTTCGACGAACGCGATCGGGACGAGGCGCCGTGGCTGACCGGGCTGGCCGGCCGGCTGCGGATGGAGGCCACCATCGGCGGCGCGCTGCGCGACCTGGCCGCGCGCACCGGCGACCTTCCCTCGGCGCGCGCGGCGGTGCAATCGGTACAGGCGGCGCTCGACCTGCTGCCGGTGCCGATGCGACCGGCGCGGGTGTTGCTCACGGTGCGCCTGGCGGACGCGCTCGCGTGCGCCGGCCAACCGGACGCGGCGGTGCTCGCCGCCGCGCCGGTGGTGCACGAGGCGGCGGGTCTGGGCACGGCCACCACCAATCGGGAACTGCTGAGCCTGCGCCGACGTCTGACTCGGCATTGGAGCGATCTGCCCGAGGTCCGCGACCTGTTGGAGCAGATGCCCGGTCACTGAGCGGCGGTCGGCGCGGCTCCGGCCGTCTCTGTCGATGGGCGATGAGACGGCCTCGGAGCAGGCACCGAAAATCAGCGACGGCCGCCCGATCGGTTGACCCGGCACTCCCGCGACTCCCGGGGTCTGCTTGGCGTTTGCCAGAATTTGCCGGCCGTTGCCGATCACTTCACCAAGTCCCCACACCCGTGTGAGTGTTTCGCTCGCTCGGGCACGAACCCGGCCTGCACGGTCGCCCGCGTCGCTCACGAGGCGTACGCGGCGCATGCCGGCGACGTGGTCGAGGTCTGCCTTCCACCCAAGGAGCCTCGATGAATCGCAGAACGACCACGGCCGGGACCGTCCTGGCCATGCTCGCCGGTTTGGCGATCGGCGCGGCCGGACCGTCGGCCGCCGCCGACCCGTCCCCTCCCCCCGCAAACCCCCAGGCACTCGCGGTATCCGCCGCCGACCGGGCGGCCGCCAGCGGCCTGGATGTCCTCGCCAAGGGGCCCGACGAGCAGTACGAACGCCAGGTCGTGACCCCGTGGGTCGACGACCTGTACTCGGTCGCGTACCAGCGCACCTACCGCGGCCTCCCGGTCGTCGGTGGGGACGCCGTGGTACTGGCCGACGGAAAGGGCCGGGTGCGGGCGACCCAGTCCTCCACCGAAGCACGCATATCGGTCACCACCCAGCCGACCATCACCGCCGCCGCCGCCGAGGCCACCTCCAAGGCCAGGCTCGCGGTCGTGGACAAGGTCGAGTCGCACCGCCTGGTCGTCCGGGTCAAGGACGACAAGAGCGCGCTGGCCTGGGAGACGGTGGTGGCGGGTCGTACCGCGACCGCGCCCAGCAGGCTGCACGTGTTCGTCGACGCGAGCACCGGAGCGGTGCTCGACACCACCGACGACGTCAAGGCCGGCACCGGCAACAGCCAGTGGAACGGCCCGAACCCGCTGACCATCCAGACCAGCGGCTCCTACACCCTGCGCGACACCACCCGTCCCGGCCTGTCCTGCGCCGACTACAGCACCGGCCAGGTCTTCACGAAGTCCACCGACTCGTGGGGCAACGGCCAGGCGACGAGCAAGGAGACCGGCTGCGTCGACGCCATGTGGGCGGCGCAGAAGGAATGGAACATGCTCCGCGACTGGCTCGGTCGCAACGGGCACAATGGCAACGGCGGGAGCTGGCCGGTCAAGGTCGGCCTCAACGAGCTCAACGCCTACTGGGACGGCTCGACCATCACGATCGGCCACAACCAGTCGAACCAGTGGATCGCGTCGATGGACGTGATCGGCCACGAATTCGGCCACGGCATCGACCAGAACACCCCCGGCGGCACCAGCGGCGAGGCGGGTCTGGGCGAGGGCACCGGCGACATCATGGGTGCGCTGACCGAGGCTTACACCAACGAGCCCTCGCCGTACGACGTCCCCGACTACACCGTCGGCGAGACCGTCAACCTGGTCGGCCAGGGCCCGATCCGCTACATGTACAAGCCCTCCACCAACGGCGACCCGGACTGCTACAGCTCCTCGATCCCGAGCACCGAGGAGCACGCGGCGGCCGGCCCGCTGAACCACTGGTTCTACCTGCTGGCCGAGGGCACCAACCCCGGCGGCGGCAAGCCCGCCAGCCCGACCTGCAACAACACCACCCTCACCGGGGTCGGCATCCAGCAGGCCGGCAAGGTCTTCTACGGCGGCATGCTGCTCAAGACCAGCGGCATGACCTACAAGAGGTACCGGACCGCGACGCTCAGCGCGGCCAAGACCCTCGACCCCACGTGTGTGCTGTTCGGCAAGACCAAGGCGGCCTGGGACGCGGTCAGCGTGCCGGCCCAGACCGGTGACCCGACCTGTCCCGTGAGCCCGGGTCCGGACTTCACCATCGGCGTCAGCCCGACCAACGGCAGCGTGGCGCCCGGTGGCACCACGACCACGACCGTGACGACCTCCGTGACCCAGGGCGCGGCGCAGAACATCACCCTGTCGGCGGGCCCCCTCCCGTCCGGCGTGACCGCCACGTTCAACCCGGCGACGGTGCAGGCGGGTGGCACCTCCGTGCTGAACCTGTCGGCGAGCGCCTCGGCGCCGTCGAGCACCACCGCGATCACCGTGACGGGTACCGGTACGAGCGCCACGCACACCGCGCAGTACAACCTGACCGTCTCCAGCGGTCCGGGCAACCCGACCGATCCGCCGGACATCAGTGTGACCAACGTCCAGGCGCACCTGACCCAGCTCAACCAGATCGCGTCGCAGAACGGCGGCAACCGCCGTGCGGGCAGCGCGGGTTACACGGCCTCCGTCGCCTACGTCAAGGGCAAGCTCCAGGCCGCGGGCTTCACCGTCAGCGAGCAGACCTGCACCTCCTGCACCTACCGCTCCAACAACCTGATCGCCGACTGGCCCGGCGGCCCCGCCGACTCGGTCGTCATGTTCGGCGCCCACCTCGACAGCGTCTCCGC
>NZ_JBIRRX010000006.1:0-77255 GCF_044333915.1 Embleya sp. NPDC020886
CACGAGCGAGGGGCCACTTTTTTGTGGAGGAGCCTGCGACGGAGCAAAAAAGTGGTGCCTCGCGAGCCGGCGCCGAAGGCGCCCAACTAGAAGCAGCGCTGCATCGCCGAAAGCTGCCCACCCGCTCGCTGCTCTCGCGACCCGGGTCGGTGGTGCTCGCGTCTCCGCGACCCCGGTGGGCTGAACGTGCCCCGCCCGCGACCCAGCCCGCCCCGGCCTGCCGCCCCAGACCGGGCTGTTGCGGGCTCCGCCCCGCCCACGGCACCGTCCGACCACTCTCGCCGCGCCCGCGACTTCGGCCGCCCGCGCCGGCCGCGTCCCCGATCCTGACGGGCCGCCCCCAGCCGCGCCGACGGCCCCGCCCGTGCCCGTCGAGCCCGACTCGCGAGCGCGCCGGCCTGCCGTACCCGCGACTCCGGCCGCCCCCTCCGCGCCCCAAGGCGGGAGACCGAGTCGCCCGACCACCCGCGTTCGGAGCTGCCGTGGTCTTCCCCGGCTCGGGAGCTGGGCGGATTCGTCGTAGGCGTCTGTCAGGATGCCTGGTGTGGCGATGAACGATCCGGGTGTGGGCGGCGAGGAGGAGGGGCAGCTCACGCTTGGGGTCGAGGACGCGCGGCGGGCGGTGCGGGGGGCGCGGGGGCGTAGGGCGAAGGCCAACACGGCGGCCGACTCGTTGCCGGTGGCGCGGGTCGTGGTGGACAAGGGGCTGGTGCACCTGGACCGGCTTTTCGACTATTCGGTGCCGGCCAAGCTGGCCGAGGTGGCCCAGCCCGGGGTGCGGGTGCGGGTGCGGTTCGGGGCCAAGGTCGTGGACGGCCGGCGGCAGGGCGGCGGGCTGATCGACGGGGTGATCGTCGAACGGGTCGAGCGCAGCACGTACGGCGGCCCGCTGGCGCCGTTGGCGAGCGTCACCTCGCCCGAGATCGTGCTCGCGCCGCCGATGATCGAATTGGCCCGTGCGGTCGCCGACCGGTACGCGGGAACCCTCGCCGACGTGGTCCAGATCGCCCTGCCCGCCCGGCACGCGCGCGCCGAGGCGGAGCCGTCGGGCGACCCCCTGATCCGGCCCGCGGCGCCGGCCCCCGGGCCCTGGACGCGCTATCCGGCCGGCGCCGCGCACCTGGCCGAGTTGGCCGCCGGCGAGTCGCCACGCACGGTGTGGACGGCGCTGCCCGGGCCGCACTGGCCGGACGAGATCGCCCGGGCGATGGCGGCGACCCTGGCCGGCGGCCGTGGCGCACTCGCGGTGGTCCCGGACGCCAAGTCGGTCGAGCGCGTGGACGCGGCGCTGACCGCCCTGCTCGGCCGGGGCCGGCACGTCGCGCTGACCTCGGGCCTGGGGCCGGAGGAGCGTTACCGACGCTGGTTGGCGATCAACCGCGGGAGCGTACGCGCGGTGGTCGGCACCCGGGCGGCGATGTTCGCGCCCGTGGTGGAACTGGGCCTGGCGCTGGTCTGGAACGACGGCGACGACTCGCACGCCGACCCGAACGCGCCCTACCCGCACGTGCGCGAGGTACTGGCGATGCGGGCCGCGCGCGAACACGCCGGGTTCACCGTCGGCGGGCACGCCACCACGGTCGAGGCCGCCCAATTGGTGCGCTCCGGGTGGGCCCGTCCGCTGGACGCCGGCCGCGCGGCGGTGCGCGCTGCGGCCCCGCTGGTACGCACCACCGGCAGCGATCTGGACCTGGCCCGGGACGAAGCCGCCCGCGCCGCACGGCTGCCGAGCCTGGCGTGGGACGTCGCCCGCAAGGCGCTGCAGACCGGCCCGGTGCTGGTCCAGGTCCCACGCCGGGGCTACCTGGTCCGCACCTCGTGTCTGCGCTGCCGCGAACCCGCGCGCTGCGCACACTGCTCGGGACCGCTCGAACTTCCGTCCGGAGACGGCGTGTTGACCTGCGGCTGGTGCACCCGGCCGGCGCCGCACTGGCACTGCCGGGTGTGCGGCGGCGATCGCATCCGGGCCGGTGTGATCGGCGCGCGTCGCACCGCGGAGGAACTCGGCCGGGCGTTTCCGACCGTGCCGGTGCGTACCTCCGGGCGGGACGCGATCCTGACCACCGTGCCGGACCTGCCCGCGCTGATCATCGCCACGCCCGGCGCCGAACCCGTCGCGCCCGGCGGCTACGCGGCGGCCCTGCTCCTGGACGGCTGGGCCCTGCTCACCCGACCCGACCTGCGCGCCGGCGAGCAGGCGCTGCGCCGCTGGCTGGACGCGGCGAGCCTGGTCCGGCCCGCGGGGGAGGGCGGCATGCTGGTGGTGGTCGCCGAGTCCACGCTGCGCCCGGTGCAGGCGCTGGTGCGCTGGGACCCGCAGGGGTACGCGCTGACCGAACTGGTCGAGCGGGCCGAATTGAACCTGCCGCCGGTGTCGCGGATGGCGTCGGTGACCGGTCCGCCGGCCGGCATCGCCGACTTCCTGGCGGTACTTCGGCTGCCCGACGGGGCCGACGTGCTGGGGCCGGTCCCGGTCCCGGTCGCACCGGCCGCGCCGCGCACACCGGCCGCGCCGCCGCCCAGGGCCGACCCGCGCGCCGCCGAGACCCGCGCCGAACTCACCCGCGCCCTGTTCGGCGACACCCCGCCGCCGGGCCGCCGGCAGCCCGCGCGCCCCGCCCCGCCGCCCCACCACGAACGTGTCCTGCTGCGCATCGAACCCGGCCGCGGCGCCGAGCTGGCCCACGCCCTCAAGGCGGCCCAAACCCTCCGCCTGGCCCGCGCCGCGAACGATCCGGTCCACATCAGGATCGACCCACCGGACATCGGCTGAGCCGCCCGCGGCGCGCGACGCACACCGAGGCGGCCGAGCACGCCCGGCCGCCTCGACGGAACTCTCCTTCACCCGGGGACCCTCAGCCCCAGTGCGTGCGGCTCCCGCAGGACGCGGCCGACGGAGCGTCCGCGCAGCCCAGGGATTCGCGGGCGGCGGTGCGTTCGTCGAGCAGCGTGCCGGCCGCGTCGTAGGCGCGGATCCGGGTCGGCTCGGTGTCGCTGTTCGGCACGCTCGCGAGCCACACGCCGTTGCGTACCACCGCGCCCACCGTCGTCCCGTCGGGCAACTCGACCACGACCCGCGCCACCGCGCCGGTCGTACGGCCCCACCAGGTCGTCGAGGAGAGCAGGGCGATCCGAGGCGGTTCGACCGTGGGCGGCGTCCAGGCCAGGGTCCGGCGTACCTCGAACGCCCCGGCGAGCAGGCCGTCGGCGGCCTTCGGCGTCGGAAACTCCGGCAGGGACAGTTCGCCGTGGCATACGACCAGGCCCGGCTCGCCGGCCTTGCCCAGCACGAACGGGCGCAACTCGCCGTCCCCGACCAGCTCCCACGCGGTGAAGTACGGCTTGAACGCCGTGTCCGGCTCGCGTACCTGCCACAACTTCGGATCGGGCTTGGCCGAGGCACCGGGCGGTCGCGCACTCGATCCGGGCGGTGCGATCGACCCCTGCGTCGGCCACCCCGGGGGAGTCGCGGTCGATCCCGTCGGCAGGCCCTTCTCCGGCATCCGCGTCGGCATGTCGCCGGTGTACACCGCAGAGGCCGGCGGCGTGCCCGGCGGCGGGGTGTACCCCATGCTCGGCGGCGCGGCCGTCCCGGGCGCACCCGATCCCGGCGGCGACATCGTCGGCGGTGGCGCGGTGAATCCGGTCGGCTGCGGCGGCGGGACGGCGGCCCGCCGTCCCTGTGCCAGACACGCCGTCAAGGTCCGGGTCGCCACGTCCCACGGCACCGGATCGCCCGGCTTCGCCATTTCCCTGGCCACGCCCTGGGCCGGATCCTGTCCGACCACCGGGCCGGCCGGCGTCGGATGTTGCGGGTCGCGCCACGGCTGCGCGGCCAGGATCGCGCCCGCGCACACCACGAGCACCGCCCCCGCCGCGACGCCCGGCAGCAGCGCCCTGGTCCGCGACGGCCGATCCGTGTCCAGCATCGCGAGCAGCTCGCGCCTGCGTTGTTCGTGTCCCGGCAGTCGATCCTCGCCGTACGGGCTCACCGTGCCTCCTCGATGCCTCGGTACGTACTCGCGTGCACGCCCTCTTCGGCCAGCAGGCCGCCCAATCGTTTGCGCGCCCGGTGCATCCGCGCCTTGACCGTGCCCAGCGCGACGCCGAGGGCCGTCGCGGCCGCCTGCTGGTCCAGGCCGCCCCACACGCACAACTCCACGACGTCGCGCTCGTGTCGGGGCAGCCGCGCCACCGAGCGCCGCAGCGCCCGTGCCGCGTGCTCCTCGTCGATCCGCCGGGCCACCTCGTCCGCATGGTCGGGGACGTCCCGAGGCAGCGGTACGCGCGCGGCCAGCGCCCGATAGCGCTTGAGCGCGCGGCGCCGGTTCGCGAGCGTGCGGTTGGCCGTACCCAGCAACCACGGCAGCGCGCTGTCCCGGTCGAAGGTCACCTCCGCGCGCCGGCGCCAGGCGGTCAGGAACACCGCCGACGTCAGGTCCTCGGCCTCGGCTCCGTCCCCGATCCGCCGCAGCACATGCCCATACACCGCCCCCGCGTGTCGGTCGAACACCACCGCGAACGCATCGCGATCCCCCGCCCGGACCCGGGACCACAACACGTGATCCCCGTCCTCCTGCTCCTGATCCGTCGTCACACCCCGAGAGTGTCCGCCGCGCGCCCCGAGGTTGCCGCGCCCCCGAGCCGATTCCCGGCCCGCCCCGAGCCCGCCCCGAGCCCATTCGCTCCCGCACGCCCCGGGCCGCGACGCGTGCGGGGAGCGGGCCCGGCCGCTCAGTAGACTTGCCGCTCTCCGGTTCCGCTCGACCGGCGCCACCGCGCGGCCACCGCGCCGGAACGCCGCCGCGCGCCGGCGACACACTCGGCAGTACGTCCGATCACCGCCCGACCACCGATGGGGGAGCACACCCGTGGCAGTCCAGCCGATCCGCCTGTTCGGGGATCCCGTCCTGCGGAGCAAGGCCGACCCGGTCACCGTGTTCGACAAGGAGTTGCGGCGACTGGTCGCCGACCTCACCGACACGATGCGCGACGCGCCCGGCAGCGGCCTGGCCGCGCCGCAGATCGGGGTCGCCCTGCGGGTGTTCACCTACCAGGTGGACGGCGAGGTGGGACACCTGATCAACCCCGACCTGGACCTGTCCGAGGACGAACAGGACGGCCCCGAGGGCTGCCTGTCGCTGCCGGGCCTGCGCTACGACACCAAGCGCGCGTACGGCGTGGTCGCCAAGGGCTTCAACATGCACGGCGACCCCGTCACCATCGAGGGCACCCGACTGCTCTCGCGCTGCATCCAGCACGAGACCGACCATCTCGACGGCATTCTGTTCATCGACCGGCTCGACCGCGAGCAGCGCAAGGCCGCACTGCGTGCGCTGCGCGAGGCGGAGTGGGCCGGTCGGCCCGCCCCGCAGGTCAAGTTCTCCCCCCACGGCACCTTCGGGAAGGCCCTCTAAATCCCCATGCGCCTAGTCTTCGCCGGCACCCCCGAGGTCGCCGTACCCGCGCTCGAAGCCCTGCTGGAATCCCGGCACGAGGTGGTCGCCGTCGTCACCCGGCCGGACGCGCCCGCCGGCCGCGGTCGCAAGCTCGTCGCGAGCCCGGTGGCCGAGCGCGCCGCCGAGGCCGGGATCGAGATCCTGCGCCCGGCCAGGCCGCGCGAGCCGGAGTTCCTGGCCCGGCTCGCCGAGATCGCCCCCGACTGTTGCCCCGTGGTCGCCTACGGCGCGCTGCTGCCCAAGGCCGCGCTGGAGATCCCGGCCCAGGGCTGGGTCAACCTGCACTTCTCGCTGCTGCCCGCGTGGCGTGGCGCGGCGCCCGTACAACACGCGGTGCTGGCGGGCGACGACATCACCGGCGCGTGCACCTTCCTGATCGAGCAGGGCCTGGACTCGGGCCCGGTCTACGGGACGGTCACCGACGAGATCCGCCCCACCGACACCAGCGGCGACCTGCTGGAACGGCTGTCCCGGTCCGGCGCGCGCCTGCTCGTGGCGACCATGGACGGGATCGCCGACGGCAGCCTGGAGGCCCGCCCCCAGCCGCCGCACGGGGTCACCCTCGCGCCCAAGCTGACCGTCGAGGACGCCCGGGTCGACTTCACCGCACCCGCGCTGCGGGTGGACCGGGTGGTGCGCGGCTGTACACCCGCCCCCGGCGCGTGGACCACCTTCCGCGGCGAGCGCCTCAAGCTCGCCCCGGTCCGGCTGCGCGGCGGCGACAACGCGCTGGCCCCCGGCGAGATCGCGGTGGAGAAAAAGGTGGTCCGAGTGGGTACCGGCAGCCACGCGATCGAACTCACCCAGGTCCAGCCCCAGGGCAAACGCATGATGGCCGCCACCGACTGGGCCCGGGGCGCACACCCCGAGCCCGGTGAAACCCTCGGCACGAACTGAGCACCGTGACCAACGCCCCCGCCGCACGCCCCTACCGCCGCCCGCGTCCCGACGCCGCGCGGCTGGCCGCCTACGACGTCCTGCACGCGGTCGGCGAACGCGACGCGTACGCCAACCTGGTGCTGCCCGCGCTGCTGCGCGAACGCCGGATCATCCCGCGCGACGCCGCCTTCGCGACCGAGCTCGTGCACGGCACGCTGCGCCGCCAGGGCACCTACGACCGGATCGTGGCGGCCTGTACCGACCGGCCGATCAAGGAGATCGACCCGCCGGTGCTGGACGTGCTCGCGCTCGGCGTGCACCAGTTGCTGAGCATGCGCACCCCCGTCCACGCCGCCGTCTCGGCCACCGTGGAACTGGCCCGCGCGGTGCTCGGCGACGGCCGCGCCAAGTTCGTCAACGCGATCCTGCGCCGGGTCTCCAAGCAGGACCTGGACACCTGGCTGCGGCAGATCGCGCCGCCCTACGACGAGGACCCCGAGGGCCACCTCGCGGTCCTGCACTCGCACCCGCGCTGGATCGTGCAGGCCCTGTGGGACGCGCTGGGCGCGCGCGGCAACCCGCACGACCGCGCCGCGATGGAGGCGCTGCTGGCCGCCGACAACATCGCCCCGACGATCTCCCTGGTCGCCCGCCCGGGCCGGGTCGAACTCGCCGAACTGTACGAGGCCGGCGCCACCCCCGGCCGCTGGTCGCCGTACGCGGCCACCCTCCCCGAGGGCGACCCGGCCGGGATCAAGGCGATCCGCGACGGCCGGGCCGCGGTCCAGGACGAGGGCAGCCAACTGGTCGCCACCGCGCTGGCGAACGCGGAGGTCGAGGGCACCGAGAGCCGCTGGCTGGACCTGTGCGCGGGCCCCGGCGGCAAGGCCGGCCTGCTCGCCGCGATCGCCACCGGCCGCGACGTGTCGCTGCTCGCGGTCGAGCGCCGGCAGCACCGGGCCCGCCTGGTCCGCAACGCGATCGGCCACCTGACCCACCATCAGGTGATCACCGCCGACGGCACCCGGCCCGCGTGGCAGCCCGGCGGCTTCGACCGGGTGATCGCCGACGTGCCGTGCAGCGGCCTGGGCGCGCTGCGCCGCCGACCCGAATCCCGCTGGCGCCGCAAGCCCGAGGACATCCCCGAACTGGGCGAGCTGCAACGCGCGTTGCTGCGCAGCGCGGTGGCCGCGGCCCGCCCCGGCGGGGTGATCGCGTACGTCACGTGCTCGCCGCATCCGGCGGAGACGCGCGTGGTGGTGGACGACGTGCTGCGCGCGGGCGAGGCCGAGCTGTTCGATGCCCGGCCGCTGTTCCCGGGTGTGCCGCACCTGGGCACCGGGCCGGACGTACAACTGTGGCCGCACCTGCACGGCACCGACGCGATGTACCTCGCGCTGCTTCGTCGTACCGGCTGAACCACTCGTGGGCGCGCCGCGGATCACCCGCACGAATGGGGTGATACGCGGCTGAATCACTCCAAAGTGGGGGATAACGGCGTGGGTGGTCGGCACTCCGGGCTCGACCGCACCGGTCGCCCCTCGGATCGCAGGAAATCCGAGGGCGATCGCCGGTCGTCACCGCAGGAGCCGCCGTACCCATGTCCTCGCCCGCTCGCCGTGTTCCGCGTCCCGGTCCGCTCGCCCGCACGGGGGGAGCGGTGCGCGGCGAGTGGCGCAGGCTCACCGCGGTCCCGGTGCGCGAACTGCGCGCGCACGGCCTGCTGGCCATCCCGCTCACGGTGTGCACGGTGCTGCTGACCCTCGGCTTCTGGCTCGCCTGGCGCACCGCGTGGGGCGGCGACGTGGTGCGCGTGCTCGGCGGGGTGAGCGCGGGCATCCCGCTGCCGCTCGCGTTGTTGCGGACGCCGGTGTCGCTGTTCGTGCCCGCGCCCGACCTGCCGGTGTGGGGCGCGCTGATCCAGGTGCTGATCCTGTTCGGGCTGGCCGAACTCGACCTGGGTGCCCGCCGCACGCTGGTGATCGCCTACGTGGCCACGCTGTGCGGCACGCTGTCCGCGCGGGTGATGGTCGGGCTCGGCCCGGACCACCTGCTGGGCATCGACGCCCGGGACGGCGACATCCTGGACACCGGTCCCTCGGCCGCGGTGGTCGGCCTGGTGGTGTGCATCGCGATGGTGCGCCGTGCGCCGATCCTGTTCGTCGGCGTTTGGACCCTGATGATCGCCGAGGTCGTGGTCAAACCGAACCTGGCCGGCCGCGAGCACATCGCGGCGATGACCGGCGTCACGGTGTGCACCGGCGTGTACCTGGCCCGGCAGCGCCGCCGTATCCGGCTCGACCGGGCCGGCGACCCTCCGGGCCGGCCGGACGGCGGCGACCACCCGCGACCGAAGGAAGTCGCCCGCGATCGCCGGTGATGTTCGCCGCCGATCCTCGGCGAGGATCCAGAGGAATCCGAGGAATCGGAGAGCCCCGAGGGCGCGAGGACCCGAGGATGCGAGGACCCGAGGACCAGAGGACCCTTGAAGGGTCGTCTCGTCTTCAAGTATCTTGATATCGAGATATACCGAACGCGGCTCGACCGGAAGGGCGGCCATGCCCATCGACTTCCACAGCGACGCCAACCGGCTCACCTACGCCCGGCGCACGGCCGGCGAGGAATGGGCGCGCGTGGTGCGTGAGTTGGTCCGGCCGGCCGGCGCGCGTGTGCTGGACGTGGGCTGCGGAGGCGGGGTGTACACGACGAAGTGGCTGGATCTGGGCGCGGCGAGCGCGGTCGGGGTGGACTTCTCCGCCGCGATCCTCTCCGGCGCCCGGGAGCGGGCGGGGCGGCGCCCCGGCCTGTCCTTCCACCAGGGCGACGCGTACGCCACCGGCCTGCCGGACGGCGCGGCCGACATCGTCTTCGAGCGGGCCCTGATCCACCACCTCGACGACCTGACCGGATGTTTTCGCGAGGCCCGCCGGCTGCTCGCGCCCGGCGGCACGCTGATCGTCCAGGACCGCACCCCGGCCGACGTCACCCGCCCCGGTTCGCCGACCCACCTGCGCGGCTGGTTCTTCGAGCGATACCCGGCCCTGCTGGGCATCGAAGCCGCCCGCCGACCCATCGCGGCGGCGGTCGAGGCGGCGCTGCACGCGGCCGGCTTCGGTGCCGTGCGCACCACCGCGCTGACCGAGACCCGCCGCGAGTACGCCGACGCCCACGAGGTGGCCGCCGACCTGCGCGCCCGCACCGGCCGCTCGATCCTGCACGACCTCACCGACCCCGAACTCGACGACCTGGCCGCCTACATCCAGGCCCGGCTGCCCACCCGGGGCCCCATCCACGAAACCGACCACTGGACCCTCTGGTCGACCACCCGCGAACCGAAGGCAAAGGGCCTCCCGCCCCGGCGAGGACGACGAGAGGCCCAATCCATTCACTCATTGTGACGAAGCTCGCGCGGCCCCGGGGACTCCACCCGAGCCCGAAATCCGCCGCCCGACTACCCAATGCAACGGGCGGGCGGGCACGCGGAACCCGTCCGCCCTAGTGAGCGCAGCGCTCCGCGGCCCCCGTCGCCAACGCGCGCAACCGGTCCACCGCCGCACCCGGATCGCGCCCGTCGAACACCGCCGACCCGGCCACGAACACGTCCGCGCCGGCCTCCGCGCACATCTCGATGGTCTTCGCGGACACCCCGCCGTCCACCTGGAGCCACATCTGCAGGCCGTGCTTGGCGATCAACTGCCGGGTCCGGCGGATCTTGGGCAGCATGATGTCCAGGAAGCTCTGCCCGCCGAAGCCCGGCTCGACGGTCATCACCAGGAGCATGTCCAACTCCGGCAGCAGGTCCTCGTACGGCTCGATCGGGGTGGCCGGCCGCAGGGCCATCGACGCCCGTGCGCCCTTGGCCCGCAGGTCCCGGGCGAGCTTGACCGGGGCGGTCGCGGCCTCGACGTGGAAGGTCACGCTGCCCGCGCCGGCTTCCGCGTAGGCGGGCGCCCAACGGTCCGGGTCCTCGATCATCAGGTGCATGTCGATGGGCGTTTCGGTGGCCTTGATCAGGCTCTCGACCACGGGCAGGCCGATGGTCAGGTTCGGGACGAAGTGGTTGTCCATGACATCCACGTGGAGCCAGTCGGCGTTGCGCACCTGCGCGACCTCGTCGGCGAGGCGGGCGAAGTCGGCGGACAGGATGCTCGGATTGATCTGCACGGTCATGCGCACAGAATCTCATCGTCGGGACAGTCCTTCGGCACCGCCTCGACCGTCGAGCTGACGATACGTCAGATCATCCACACCGCAGTCGCGTTCGGATATACGAACGCACCGTGACGGACGGCACAGGTTGGCCAAGGTCAACGTTGTCGGCCGCCGTGGCACACTTCGAGGTGTACGAAAGTCACGTACGCGCGCTCCGGGGTCGGTGAAAATCCGAACCGGCGGTTACAGTCCGCGACCCGGTCGATGCCCCACAGCACGTGGAGCGACGGCCGGCTGAACCGGTGGAATTCCGGTACCGACGGTTAAAGTCCGGATGGGAGGCAGCGCGCGGCGAGCGACTGCGGCATGTCCGCGTACCCACGGTGCGCCGACATCCCCGCCCGTCGATTCGTCGTGCCGTCCTGCCCGGAAACACCCCGGTGCCCCGCGTCGCAACGCGAGGAGGCACGAGGTGCAGGGCAACACCGTCCCGCCGGTCGACGAGGCCACCGCGATGCGCCGCGCCGTCGCCCTGGCAAGCCGCGCCCTCGGTCACACCAGCCCCAATCCCGTGGTCGGCTGCGTCGTGCTCGGCCCCGACGACACCGTGGTCGGCGAGGGCTTCCACACCCGCGCCGGCGCCCCGCACGCCGAGGTCGAGGCACTGCGCGCGGCCGGATCCGCGGCCCGCGGCGGCACCGCGTTCGTCACCCTCGAACCCTGCTCGCACACCGGCCGCACCGGCCCGTGCACCCAGGCCCTGATCGACGCCGGCATCCGCCGGGTGCGCTACGCGGTCGCCGACCCCAACCCGGCCGCGGCCGGCGGCGGTGCGGTGCTGCGCGCGGCGGGCATCGACGCCGAGGGCGGCCTGCTCGCCGCCGAGGCCGAGGCGGGCAACCGGGCCTGGCTGACCGCGACCCGACTCGGCCGCCCGCACGTGACCTGGAAGTACGCCGCCACCCTGGACGGGCGCAGCGCCGCCGCCGACGGCAGCAGCCGCTGGATCACCTCCGCGGCCTCGCGCGCCGACGTACACACCCTGCGGGCGAGCGTGGACGCGGTGCTGGCCGGCTCCGGCACGCTGCTCGCCGACGATCCGCACCTGGCCGTGCGCGACGTGCCCGGCGCCCGGCAACCGCTGCGGGTGGTCGTGGACACGCACGCGCGTACCCCGGCGACCGCCCGGGTCCTGGACGACGCGGCACCCACCCTGATCGCGGTCGGCCCCGACGCGGACGCCGACCACCTGCCCCGGGCCGTCGTACTGCGCGTACCGCGCGCCGAGACCGGCCTGGACCTGCCCGCGCTGCTGAAGGAGTTGTACGCGCGCGACGTGCGCGCCGTGCTGCTCGAAGGCGGCCCCACCCTCGCCGGCGCGTTCGCCGCGGCCGGCCTGATCGACACCGTCGTGGGCTATCTCGCCCCGGCCCTGCTCGGCGCCGGACCCACCGCCCTGGGCCCGGCCGGAATCGGCACCATCTGCGAGGCGTTGCGACTGGACGTCGAAGACGTCGCCCGCCTCGGCACCGACATTCGCATCACCGCCCGCACCCGGCCGGAATCCGCCGGCCGAACGAAGGAGTCCTGACGCATGTTCACCGGAATCGTTGAGGAACTCGGCGAGATCGTGGCCATCGAGCGACTGACCGACTCGGCCCGGATCACCATCCGCGGCCCGGTCGTCACCACCGGTGCCCGGCACGGCGACTCGATCGCCGTCAACGGGGTGTGTCTGACCGTCGTGGACGACAAGGTCGACCCGGCCGAGGCCACCTTCACCGCGGACGTGATGCAGGAGACGCTGGACAAGTCGAGCCTGGGCGCGCTGACCACCGGCGCGCGGGTCAACCTGGAACGCCCGATGGTGCTCGGCGGGCGACTGGGCGGCCACCTCGTCCAGGGTCACGTCGACGGCACCGGCGAGATCCTCGCCCGCACCCCCGGCGAGGAGTGGGAGATCGTCGAGATCGCGCTGCCCGCGCACCTGGCCCGCTACGTCGTGGACAAGGGCTCGATCACCGTGGACGGGATCAGTCTCACCGTCGTGCGGGCACACGACGCGAGCTTCACCGTCAGCCTGATCCCGACCACGCTCGCGCTGACCACGCTCGGCGTCAAGACGGTCGGCGACCCGGTCAACCTCGAAGTCGACATCATCGCCAAGTACGTCGAACGGCTGGGCACGCACGGGCCCGGTACACAGGTGAGGGCATCGTGATCGGCTGGCTCAACGACGCCGCGTTCACCGTCGCCGACAAGCCGGTGCCGTGGTCCGACCTGCTCGGCCAGATCGCGTCGCTGGCCACCGTGGGGCTCGCGCTGCGCCGCAACCTGTGGGCGTGGCCCGTGCAGATCCTCGGCGCGGCCCTGCTGATCGCCGCCAACACCTCGGTGCACCTGGGCGGCAGCGCGATGCGCAACGTCGTCATCATCCTCGCGGCCGCCTACGGCTGGTGGCGCTGGGCCCGCGGGCGGCGCGACAGCGGCGAGGTGGAGATCCGCTTCGGGACCGGGTACGAGCGCATCGCACTGGTCGTGCTGATGGCGGCCGGCACCGTCGGCTTCGCGCTGCTGCTCGAACACACCGGCATCTCGTGGGCGCCGTGGCCGGACGCGTACATCTTCGTCGGCTCGGTCGTGGCGATGCTCGCCCAGGCCCGCGGCCTGTTCGAGTTCTGGCTGGTGTGGATCGCGGTCGACATGGTCGGCGTACCGCTGGCCTGGCAGCACGGCCTGGTGTTCAGCGGACTGGTCTACGGCGTCTTCTTCGTGATGTGCGTCGCCGGACTCGTCGACTGGTGGAACCGCTCCCGGCGGTACCGGGACAAGGGGGCTGCCCGCGTGGCAGATCGGCACCTGGAAGGGGCAACGGCGTGAAGACCAGCAGAGAAACCACCGACATCGAGGTGCCGGCGCAGAAGGCGGCACCGGACGAACTGGTGCTCGACACGATCGAGGACGCGATCAAGGCGATGGCCGCCGGCGAGGCGATCGTGGTCGTCGACGACGAGGACCGGGAGAACGAGGGCGACCTGATCTTCGCCGGCGAGTTGGCCACGCAGGCGCTGATGGCGTTCACGATCCGCTACTCCTCGGGCGTGGTCTGCGTGCCGATGCGCGGCGCCGACCTGGACCGGCTCAAGCTGCCGCCGATGACCGCCGTCAACGAGGACCGCAAGGGCACCGCGTACTCGGTCTCGGTGGACGCCAAGGACGGCGTGGACACCGGCATCTCGGCGGCCGACCGTACGCACACCGTGCGCCTGTTGGCCGACCCGAACACCTCGGCCACCGAGCTGACCCGACCCGGCCACATCTTCCCGCTGCGCGCGGTCGAGGGCGGCGTGCTGGTGCGCCCCGGGCACACCGAGGCGGCCGTGGACCTGGCCGAGCTGGCCGGCCTGGCCCCGGTCGGGGTGATCTGCGAGGTGGTCAACGACGACGGCACGATGGCCCGGCTGCCGCAACTGGTCCCGTTCGCGCGCGAACACGGCCTCAAGATCGTCACCATCGCCGACCTGATCGCCTACCGCCGGCGCACCGAACGCACCATCGAGCGGGCCGCCGAGACCCGGCTGCCCACCGAGCACGGCACCTTCCGGGCGATCGGCTACCGCAGCACCGCCGACGGCGTCGAGCACATCGCGCTGGTGGCCGGCGACATCGGCGACGGCGAGGACGTGCTGGTGCGGGTGCACTCCGAGTGCCTGACCGGCGACGTGTTCGGCTCGCTGCGCTGCGACTGCGGTCCGCAGTTGGAGGCCGCGCTGGAGCGGGTCACCACCGAGGGCCGGGGCGTGGTGTTGTACATGCGCGGCCACGAGGGTCGCGGCATCGGGCTGATCCACAAGCTCCAGGCGTACCAACTCCAGGACGCCGGCCACGACACCGTGGACGCCAACCTGGAACTGGGCCTGCCCGCCGACGCCCGCGACTACGGCACCGGCGCGCAGATCCTGGTCGACCTGGGTGTGCGCTCGATGCGGCTGCTCACCAACAACCCGGCCAAGCGGGCCGGCCTGGAGGGCTACGGCCTGGAGATCACCGGCCGGGTCGCACTGCCGGTGCACGCGACCGCGGACAACCTGCGCTACCTGCTCACCAAGCGCGACCGGATGGGGCACGACCTGCCCTGGCTGGACCCCACCGACGAGGCCGCGACCGCGCCCTCGGTCGGCGAGGTCGCCGACGTCGTCGACGCGAAGGGCCACGCGGTCAGCACCGCCTGACCGGGCCCGACCTCACCCGTACCGGTGAAACGCGCGCGGCGCCGTCCCCGCCGCGCCGATAGGTTCGACCTGCTCGACGCGGCGGAATCGATTCGCGGAATTCGATCCGCGGAAGTTCGATCCGCAGCACTCCACCACCGCATCCAGGCTTCCAGCCGTTCCAGCCGAAGGACACCGACAGACATGAGTGGCGCAGGAGCCCCGAAACTGACCGTCGAGGGCTGCCGTGACCTGCGCGTGGGCGTGGTCGCCGCGCAGTGGCACACCACCGTGATGGACGGGCTCGTGGACGGGGCCCTCAAGGCCCTGAGCGAGCTGGGCATCACCGAACCCACGCTGATCCGCGCTCCCGGCGCGTTCGAACTGCCCGTGCTGGCCAAGGCGCTGGCCGGGCGCGGCTACGACGCGGTGATCGCGCTCGGCGTGGTCATCCGCGGCGGCACCCCGCACTTCGAGTACGTGTGCTCGGCCGCCACCGACGGCCTGACCCGGGTCGCGCTGGACACCGGCGTGCCGATCGGCTTCGGGGTGCTCACCTGCGACACCGAGGAGCAGGCCCTGGACCGGGCCGGCCTGTCCGGCTCGCACGAGGACAAGGGCCGCGAAGCGGTGGAGGCGGCCGTCGCGACGGCGATGGCGTTGCGTACGCTCTCCGAACCGTGGCGTTCGGCCTGATCGGTCGCACCGACCGGGCGTTCACCCGCCACGTCACCCACAACCACGCGATGGGCACCATGAAGACGTTTGAACAGCTTTTCGACGAGCTGCGGGCCAAGGCCGCCTCGGGCCAGGAGGGCTCGCGCACGGTCGAACTCGTCACCGCCGGCGTGCACACGATCGGCAAGAAGGTCGTCGAGGAGGCCGCCGAAGTGTGGATGGCCGCCGAGCACGAGGGCGCCGACCGCACCGCCGAGGAGATCTCCCAGCTCCTCTACCACCTCCAGGTGATGATGGTCGCTCGCGGCATCTCGCTGGAGGACGTATACGCTCACCTGTGACGGCCGCCGTCTCCGGCCCGTGGCCCGGGCCGGGGACGCCGCCGTACCCGCAACCTCGTTCGGCACTTCCCGAAGGGTCATTTCATGCTGCGCATCGCCGTCCCCAACAAGGGTTCCCTCTCCGAGCCTGCGTCGGCGATGCTCCATGAGGCCGGCTACCGCCAGCGCAAGCACTCCAAGGAACTGGTCCTCACCGACCCCGACAACAACGTCGAGTTCTTCTTCCTGCGCCCGCGCGACATCGCCATCTACGTCGGCTCCGGCCGGCTCGACGCCGGCATCACCGGGCGCGACCTGCTGATGGACTCGGGCGCCGAGGCCGAGGAGATCCTGCAACTGGGGCTGGCCCAGGCCACCTTCCGCTACGCCGCGCCCGCCGCGCTGGCACGCGAGCTGGCCGGGCAGGGCAAGAAGGGCCTGGCCGGGCTGCGGGTGGCGTCCTCCTACATCGGGATCGTCGAGCGCGACTTCGCCGAGCACGACATCGAGGCCGCCGCGCTGGTCAAGCTGGACGGCGCGGTGGAGACCGCGATCCAGCTCGGCGTCGCGGACGTGATCGCCGACGTCGTGGAGACCGGCACCACGCTCGCGCAGGCGGGCCTGGAGGTGTTCGGCGAGCCGATCCTGCGCTCGGAGGCGGTGCTCATCCGGCGCGCCGGCGCGGAGAGCTCGCCCGCGCTGGAACAACTGGTGCGCCGGCTGCGGGGCGTCCTGGTCGCACGCAGCTACGTGATGATGGACTACGACATCCGGGTCGAGCGGGTGGAGGCGGCGGTCACGCTGACCCCGGGCCTGGAGTCGCCCACGGTCAGCCCGCTGCACAACGAGGGCTGGGTCGCGGTGCGCGCGATGGTCCCGCGCAAGAACGCCCAGCAGATCATGGACGACCTGTGGGAGATCGGCGCCCGCGCGATCCTGGTCACCGGCATCCACGCCTGCCGCCTCTGAACCCGATCGGTCCGTCACCGCGTGCGGTGGCGGACCGATCACCCTCTCTCACCCCGGAGAACCGTTCCGCCATGAGCACCCCCACCCCCGCCGCCGACCTCCCGCGCACCTGGTACGCCCGGCGCAGTCGGCTCATCACCGCCGTGCTCGGCGTGGTCATCCTGGTCGGGCTCTGCGTGCTCGCGGTGATGTTGCCGGAAAAGGGCGGTTGGGGATTCGGCTCGCGGCTCGGCGTCGCGTGCACCGGGGTGCTCGGACTCGCCGCGATGATCATGCTCGGCCGGCCGAAGGTGGTCGCGGCGGCGGGCGGGGTGACCGTGGTCAACCTGCTGCGCACCACCCATCTGGAGTGGGCCCAGGTCGTCCGGGTCTACCTGCGCCAGGGCGACCCCTGGGTCTACATCGACATGTCCAACGGGGACACCCTGCCGGTGATGGGCATCCAGACCTCCAACGGCAAGGCCGAGGCGATCACCGCAGCGCGCGAGCTGCGCTCCCTGGCGGAGAAGTACGGCACCGCCCCGAGCACGGCGTAGTAGGCCCCGTCCCGCGCGCTACGGCCTGGGCACGTTGCGCAGGTTCGACCGGGCCATCTGGACCATCCGGCCGACGCCGCCGCTGAGGACCGTGCGGCCCGCGCTGAGTGCGAAGCCCTGGATCTGCTCGGCGGTGACCTTGGGCGGGATGGACAGCGCGTTCGGGTCGGTGACGATGTCGACCAGCGCCGGGCCCTTGTGCGCGAACGCGTCCCGCAACGCGGCGCGGACCTGCTTCGGCTTTTCCACCCGCACCCCGAACGCACCCGCCGCCCGGGCGATCGCGGCGAAGTCCGGGTTCTTGTTCGTCGTCCCGAACGGTTCGAGCCCCGCCACCATCATCTCCAGCTCGACCATGCCCAGCGACGAGTTGTCGAACAGCACGATCTTCACCGGCAACTCGGACTGCACCAGGGTCAACAGATCACCCATCAGCATCGAGAAGCCGCCGTCGCCGGAGATCGACACGACCTGTCGGCCCAGGTCCAGGAACTGCGCGCCGATCGCCTGCGGCAGCGCGTTGGCCATCGAGCCGTGCGAGAACGAACCGATGACCCGACGCCGCCCGTTCGGGGTCAGGTAGCGCGCCGCCCACACGTTGCACATGCCGGTGTCGACGGTGAAGATCGCGTCGTCGGCGGCCTCCTCGTCCAGGATCGAGGCGACGTACTCCGGGTGGATGGGCACATGCCTGTCCACCTTGCGGGTGTACGCCTTCACCACTCCCTCCAGGGCGTCCGCGTGCTTCTTGAGCATGCGATCCAGGAAGCGACGGTCGGTCTTCTCGCGCACCATCGGGGTCAGCGCGCGCAGCGTCTCGCGCACGTCCCCCCACACCGCGAGGTCCAGCTTGGTCCGTCGACCCAGGTGCGCGGGCCGGACGTCCACCTGCACCGTGGACACGTCCTGCGGCAGGAACGCGTTGTAGGGGAAATCGGTGCCCAGCAGGATCAGCAGATCCGCCTCGTGCATCGCCTCGTAGGCGGCGCCGTAGCCCAGCAGACCCGACATGCCCACGTCGAACGGATTGTCGTACTGGATGTGTTCCTTGCCGCGCAGCGCGTGCCCCACCGGCGCGTTGACCCGGTCGGCGAACGCCATCACCTCCTCGTGCGCGCCCGCCGTGCCCGCGCCGCAGAACAGGGTGACCCGCTCGGCCTCGTCGATCATCCGGGTCAACGTGGCCAGGTCCGCGTCACCGGGGCGCACCGCCGGCAGCGACGTGGGCAGCGCGACCTGGTACGTCCGCTCCGGCGCGGGGCGGTCCGCCACATCGCCCGGAAGGGTGACCACCGACACCCCGCCCAGGCCCACCGCGTGCTGGATCGCCGACTGGAGCACCCGGGGCATCTGCTCGGGCGTGCCGATCATCTCGCTGTAGTGGCTGCACTCGACGAAAAGGCGTTCGGGATGCGTCTCCTGGAAGAACGCGGTGCCGATCTCGCCGCTGGGGATGTGCGACGCGAGTGCCAGCACCGGCGCGTGCGAGCGGTGCGCGTCGAACAGGCCGTTGATCAGGTGCAGGTTGCCCGGGCCGCAACTGCCCGCACAGGCGGCCAGCCGACCGGTGAGCTGCGCCTCGGCGCCGGCGGCGAACGCGGCCACCTCCTCGTGCCGCACATGCACCCAGTCGATCGCGGCGTTGCGCCGAACGGCGTCCACGATCGGGTTGAGGCTGTCGCCCACCACGCCGTACAGCCGACGCACGCCGGCATGGGCGAGGATGTCCACGAACTGCTCGGCGACGCTCTGCTTGGCCACGGGAGACCCTTTCGTCCTGCTCGACCGGCGGGCCGGGCGCGTGCTGCCGCGCTCGCCCCTCGGCGGACAAACGATGACCGGATCAGCCCTACCCGCGCGCCGCCCGGCTATCCCCGGCCGTCCGCCAGATCCCCGTACGCCTGGAACAGGTCGGACAGGCGCAGCGTGGTCAACTCGGCCAGATCCGGCCCCTCCGGCAGCTCCACCAGGCGCACGTCGCGATACATACAGCACTTCTCGTACAGGGTGCGCACGAAGCGGGCGTTGCCCAACTCGTCGATCCAGCCCTGCTCGCGCACGTGGCCGGTGATGCTGCGCAGCTCGGCCGCCGCGTCCTCGTCCCACGTGTCGCCGCCGGCGGCCGCCATCACCTCGGCGATCCGGGCCAGGTCCTCGGCGCCGTAGGAGGGGAACTCGACCCGGGTGGTGAACCGCGACATCAGGCCCGGATTCGAGGTGAGCAGCCGATCCATGCCCTCCGGGTAGCCGGCCAGGATGATCACCAGCCGGTCCCGGTCGTCCTCGGCCCGCTTGAGCAGCACTTGGAGCGCCTCGTCGCCGTACGCGTCGCCCTTGGAGTAGCCCACGTTGGTCAGGCCGTACGCCTCGTCCACGAACAACACGCCGCCCAGCGCCGAGTCGATCAACTCGCTGGTCTTGACCGCGGTCTGGCCCAGGTACTCGCCGACCAGGTCGGAGCGCTGCGCCTCGACCAGACGGTCGCTTTCCAGCAGGCCCAGTGCGGCGAAGACCCGGCCGAGCAGTCGGGCGACGGTGGTCTTGCCGGTGCCGGAGGGGCCGGAGAAGACGAAGTGCCGCTTGGGGGCCTGTGCGGGCAGGCCCTGGGCCTCGCGCAATCGGGCCATCCGCATCTGCGCGGACAACGCGCGCACCTGCCGCTTGACCGGCTCCAGGCCGACCATCGACTCCAGTTCGGCCAGTACCAGGGCGAGTTCCTCGGGCGCGGCGGCCGGGCGCATCGGCGCGGATCGGCCGGCCGCGCGCACGTCCGCGTCGGGCTGCGGGTCGAGGTCGGCCTCGTCCGGGATCGGGTCCGGCTCGCGCTCGACCTCGGCGGCGGGCGGTGGGCCGGCGGGTGGGGGAGCGGTCGCGGGTATCGGCGGCAACACGTCCGGGAGCGGGCCCCGGCCGACCACGGGACCGGCCAGGCGTGCGGTCATCCCGCCGTACTCGTCCAGCGGTTCGCCGGCCGCCAGCGAGGACAACCGCGCGGCGGTGTCCATGAACGAGGGGTCCGCCTGGTGCACGGCTCGATACAGCGGCAACGCGGCCGGGGTGCGGCCGGTCTCCTCGTACGCGCGGGCGAGCCAGTAGCGCAGCTCCTTGCGCTGCGGGTGCTCCGAGCGGCAGCGCACCAGGGCGGTGGCGAGCACCTGTTCGGCCTTGGCGTACAGACCCAGGCGGACCCGGGCCATGCCGGCGAACAGGCCCGCCTCCACGCCCAGCAGCGCGTCGTCGTCCAGGCCCGCGGTGTGCCGGAGCAGTTGTTGCCAGTCCTTGCCCAGGTAGGCGCGGCAGGCGAGGAGGAAGCGGGTGGCCGCGTCCTGGTCGGCGGGCGGGCACAGGGCCAGCGCGGCGTCCAACTCGGGCAGGTGGCGCCCGTCCAACCAGTGCGAGGCGTGCGTGAGCGCCAGGTCGCGCGGGGTCTCCAGGACCAGTTGCACCCACCAGCCCAGCCAGTACCAGGAGTTGAGCGGCCGGCCGTATTTCGCGCGTTGCTCGCCGAAGCGTTCTCGATGGGTGTGCATGGCCACCACGGCGGTGGCCACCTCCACCTTGAGCGCATGCAGCCCCAGCCAGGCGTCGGCCATGCCCGGGTCGGCCTCGACCGCGGCCCGGAACTGCACCTCCGCCTGGCCGTATTCGCCGGCGACGTAGGCGTCCATGCCGCGCAACCAGGCCAGTTCGGCCGGACTTCCGGTGCGTGCGCCACGTTCGGTCTGTCCCACGGTGGACCCCCCTTCCCCCGGCCGGTCCTCTCCGCGTGCCCGTGTCCCCGAGGGGACTTCGAGAGGATGTCGGCCCGCTGCCGATGAATCCCGGTGCGTCCATTCCGCCCGATCGGCGACGCCCCTTAGAGCCTCTCCCGTTCCGCTGCCCGTCACGCCGACTCGCCGGCGGTCACGGATGGTGTCCGCGCCGCCACGCGTTCGTCCCCGCGCATCGTACCGAGCGGGACCCGGCAATCCGAGGGGCGAACGGTATTTGGGGTGGTGAGGTGTGCCCTCGGCGGCGAACGGGAGGGTGCCCGGGGACCCGAACGCCCCGGGGGCGGGCGCCGATCCGAGCGGCGCGAGACGAGGAAGCCCCCGGTCGCGGGGGAACGACCGGAGGCTTCGTCTCGACGCGGGGCCGGGGGAGGAATCGGCCTTCCGTCGGACCGCAAGCTATGGCGATCCGGACACAACGGTCAAGCACGCCACGCCGGGAAATCTCCGGACGCAATGCGAACTCCCCTGAACGGTCGACGGATCGGGGATCGTGCGCCCCGCGCACTCCGGGGGTGCACTGCCCGCACGCTCTCCGCGATGCTGACGCGCTCGTGTTCGTGACGCTACGGTCGGTGGATGGGCAACCTCGGGGACGCGGGCGGAACGGCAACCGGGGGCGAACCACCGCTTCGTCCCGGTGACAAGAGTGGCGGCGGGAGCGGCAGCGCGCGAGCGGTGGTGGCCGGCGCGGCCCCGCGCCGGCTGCCGCCGCGGCGCCGCAAGGCGGTGGGCGGCGGGGCGAGCGCACCCGAGCCGACCTCGGTGCCGCAGGCCCGG
Source organism: Embleya sp. NPDC020886 (assembly GCF_044333915.1). Lineage (NCBI taxonomy): Bacteria > Bacillati > Actinomycetota > Actinomycetes > Kitasatosporales > Streptomycetaceae > Embleya > Embleya sp. NPDC020886. The sequence continues at coordinate 21,755 of NZ_JBIRRX010000006.1, forward strand.
GTCGCGGGGGCGTCGACGGCGTGGGACGCGGGCGAGGACCCGCACCCGGCGTCGGGTTCGGCCGGGGGGTCGACCGGCGCCCTGGCTCCGGCGGCTCCCGCACCGGCGAAGGTCCCGCGCCCGGCCGGCCGGCCGATCGTGGAAACCGCGGTCGGGCTCGCGGGTCGACTCGCCCAGGCCGCGTCGGACGCCAAGTACCGCAGCGACCTGATGCGCGACCTGCTGACCGGACGCGGCACCGACCTCACCGGCTGGACCGCGTTGCCCGGCGGCCCGTTGCTGGTCGTGGTCGCCGAGGCCGACCCGGCCGCGGCGGGCGGCGACGCGCGGGCCGTCCGAGCCGGGCAGGAGGCACTGGCCCTGGCCTGGTCCACCGCGCTCGCCGCCCGGGCGCCCGAGGCGGCCGTCGCGGCGTATCCGCGCGAGGTGGTCGCCCTGCTCGGCGCGCCCGACGACGGGCAATCCGCCCGGCTGGTGGCCGAACTCGCGGCGGTGGTGCACGCGGAGTGCGCCGGCGTGATCCGCTCGTTCACCACCGGCATCAGCCGACCGGCGCACTCGCTGGACGCGTTGCCGACCGCGTACGAGCAGGCCCGGCGTGCGGTGGCGGCGGGCCGGCGCATCCATGGGCCCGGCGCGGTGGCGGACTTCGATCGACTGGGGGTCTTTCGGCTGCTGAGCCTGATCCCGGATCCGAGCGAGCTGGACCGCTTCGCGCGCGAGGCGCTGCGATCGTTGGCCCATCCGCGCGATCCGGAGGCGGCGGACCTGCGGAACACGTTGCAGGCACTGCTGGACACCAACCTCAACGTCGCCGAGACCGCGCGCCGGCTCTACGTGCACTACAACACGTTGCGATACCGGATCACCAAGCTGGAGCGGTTGTTGGGACCGTTCACCCAGGATCCGCATCTGCGGCTGAATCTGATGATCGCGCTGCAGATCGTGCGCATGCAAGGCGGCTGAGAGCGCCCGCAGTTGCCGCCCGTCGGGCGCCCTCGGCGTGGCCGGCCCGGTTCGTGCGCACGCGAGCGGCGCGCCGGCGACGGGTCTGCTTGACTGTGCACGATATTCGGGCACGGCGTGGTGTGGGGAGTGGGCATGGGTGCGCTGGATGGCGTCAAGGTGGTCGAGCTGGCCGGGATCGGACCCGGGCCGTTCGTCGGAATGATGTTGGCCGACGCGGGCGCCGAGATCGTTCGGGTCGATCGGCCCGGCGGCGCGACGATGCCCTCGATGGTGGTCGGGCGCGGGCGGCTGGGCACGCTGGAGGTCGACCTCAAGGATCCGGCCGCGCGGGACTCGGTGCTGCGCCTGATCGCCGGCGCCGACGTGCTCGTCGAGGGCTTCCGCCCGGGTGTCGCCGAGCGGCTCGGCCTGGGGCCGGACGTCTGTCTGGAGCGCAACCCCGCCCTCGTCTACGCCCGGATGACCGGCTGGGGGCAACACGGGCCGCTCGCGCCGCGGGCCGGGCACGACATCAACTACATCTCCATCTCCGGGGTGTTGCACTCCTTCGCGCGCACCGGCGAGCGCCCGGTGCCGCCGCTGAACCTGGTCGGGGACTACGGCGGCGGTGCGATGTTCTGCGCGTTCGGCATCCTCGCCGCGCTCGTGGCCGCGCGCACGTCCGGACGCGGCCAGGTCGTCGACGCGGCGATGACGGACGGCTCGGCGCTGCTCAGCGCGTTCATCCACGGCATGCGCGGGCTCGGCGGCTGGGCGGGCGAGCCGGGGAGCAACCTGCTCGACACCGGTGCGCCCTTCTACGACGTGTACACCACCGCCGACGGCCGGCACCTCGCCGTCGGTGCGATCGAACCGCAGTTCTACGCCCTGCTGTTGGCCGAACTCGGGCTCGCCGACGAGGAACTCCCGGAGCAGATGGACCGGGCCGGCTGGCCGCTCCTGCGCGAGCGGTTCGCCGCGGTGATCGCCGGTCGCACCCGGGACGAGTGGGCGGCGCTCTTCGAGCCGCTGGACGCGTGCGTGACGCCGGTGCTGACCTGGGAGGAGGCCGCCGAGCACCCGCACAACCGGGCCCGGGAGACCTTCGTCCGCCCCGACGGCATGCTGCAACCCGCCCCCGCGCCGCGCCTGTCCGACACCCCGTCGACCGCCGGCGTCGCCTCGGACCGCATCGACCCCGCGATCCTCGAAGCCTGGGGTCTCGCCCCGGAAGAAGCCAAGAACCTGACCCGGGGCACCTGACCCGACAAGCCTCGCGCGGGGCCGCGAGGCCCCGCTCGGCGACCCGCGGCACCCCGGCCTTCGGCCCGAAAGGCAGCGGGTGGTGCGGGCGGAAACCCCCGCCCAAGCCACCCCCCCCGGCCCACCCCAAGCCGGACCGCAACAGCGAATCATGGCACGCCCCATCGACCCGTGCCCGAAATTCCGCAACAAATGTTTCACCGCGTAGCGATCTCTCTACCATCGGTAGCCGCTGCTGCCGACCCACGCGAGGAACCATGGACACCACCGCACTCACCAGCCCCCTCGACGGGGCCTCCCTCCCGCGCCCCCGCGCAACCCCCACCGACGATCACATCGCGCGGCTGCTCGGCGAGACCGCTCCGGTACGGCAGCGCGTGCTCCGCCACACGGTCTACCGGGATCTCACCGACATCACCGCGATCCGGGTGTTCATGGAGCATCACGTGTTCGCCGTCTGGGACTTCATGTCCCTGCTCAAGAGCCTGCAACGGCGCCTGACCTGCGTCGAGATCCCCTGGGTGCCGCGCGGGGACGCGGAGATCCGGCGGATGGTCAACGAGATCGTGCTCGGCGAGGAGAGCGATACCACCTCGCTGGGCCCGCTCAGCCACTTCGAGCTCTACCTCGCCGCGATGGACGCCGCCGGCGCCGACACCCGCCCGGCCCGCCGCTTCCTGGGCCTGCTCGTCGACGCGGTCCCGGTGCCCGAGGCGGTCGCCGCGTGCGGCGCGCCCGCCGGTGCCGCCGCGTTCGTGACGCGAACCTGGCAGGTGGTCGAACACGCCCCGCTGCACTGCATCGCCGCGTCCTTCGCGCTCGGCCGCGAGGAACTCATCCCGCGCATGTTCGATCACCTCACCGCGCTGGACGACGGGTACGAGGGCCGGCTCGCGGTGTTCGGCGAATACCTGGCCCGGCACATCGAGGTGGACGGCGACGAGCACGGCCCGATGGCGCTGCGGCTGCTCGACCAACTGTGCGCCGCCACCGCCGACCCGGCCCGTGCGTGGCGGGAGAGCGCCGGCACCGTCACCGTCTCGCTGCGCGCCCGCGCCGACCTGTGGGACGCGGTCCGCGCGGCGATCGACGCGAATCGTTCTGCGGCCTGCTGATCCGGTTCCGACCGCCCGGAGCCGTGTGACGTGTCATATGTTGGGCGCGTGACCCACGACGCAGCCCTCTACCCCACAGACCGCCTCGGCCGCGCCCAGAAGGCAGCAGCCGACGCGGGACTGGACGCCCTGCTCATCTCGCCCGGCGCCGACCTGCGCTATCTCACCGGCTACGAGGCACTCCCGCTGGAGCGCCTGACCTGCCTGGTGGTGCCCGTCGGCGCCGATCCCTTCCTGGTCGTACCCGGCCTCGAGAAGCCCGCCGCCCTCGCGTCACCCGCGGGAGCGCTCGGCATCGACGTGGTCGGCTGGGCCGAGACCGACGACCCGTACGCGCTGATCGCCGACCGACTGCCCGCGGGCGTGACCCGGGTCGGCCTGGACAACCACATGTGGGCGGAGAAGGTGCTCGCCTTCCGCGCCGCCCTGCCCGCCGCCGAACAGTCGCTCGCCGGCGATGTGTTGCGCGAGCTGCGGATGCGCAAGTCCGCCGCCGAGGTGGCCGCGCTGCGCCGGGCCGGCGCCGCGATCGACCGGGTGCACGCCCGGGTGGGCGACTGGCTCCGGGCCGGCCGTACCGAGCGCGAGGTCGGCGCGGACATCGCCGACGCGATCATCGCCGAGGGCCACGTCCGAGTGGACTTCGTGATCGTCGGGTCCGGCCCGAACGCCGCGAGTCCGCACCACGAGCTGTCCGACCGGGTGATCGAGACCGGCGACGTGGTCGTGGTCGACATCGGCGGCACCACCGAGGACGGCTACTGCTCGGACGAGACCCGCACCTACAGCATCGGCGAGCCGCCCGCCGAGTTCCGCCGCTACTACGACGTGCTGGAGCGCGCCCAGGCCGCCCAACTGGCCGCGGTGCGACCGGGGTTGACCTGCGAGGCGCTCGACGCGGTCGGCCGCGACATCATCACCGAGGCGGGCTACGGCGAGTACTTCATCCACCGCACCGGCCACGGCATCGGCCTGGAGAGCCACGAGGAGCCGTACATCGTCGCGGGCAACAGCCTGCCCCTGGAGCCGGGCATGGCGTTCTCGATCGAGCCCGGGATCTACCTCCCGGGCACGCACGGCGCCCGGATCGAGGACATCGTGGTCTGCGGCGAGGAAGCCGGCGACCCGATGAACCTGCGCCCGCACGGCCTGGTCGTGTTGTAGCCGGGTGCGGCGGTCGACCCGTCCGGCCCGCGGCCGGCGCGGGTCGACCGCCGCGACGGGCGTCGGCACGGCCGCGTCGGTGCCGGGCCGGCGCGGGTGGGTCGCCGTACGATCGTGCGCAACGGCCGGGGGGTGAACCCCACCCGGTTCGCCGCCGCCGGTCTCCGCCGGGTCCGGCCACCTCCGGACCGCACGGAAGGACGTTCCCATGTCCGTCACGCGCACGTTGCCCACCGACGAGTCCCGTGCCCTGCTCGATCTCACCCGGGAGATCACCGCTCGCGAGATCGCCCCCCGGGCCGCCGCCGACGAGGCCGCCGGACGCTTCCCGCGCGAGTTGTTCGAACTCCTGGGCGCCGCCGGACTGCTGTCGCTGCCCTACGCCGAGGAATACGGCGGCGGCGCGCAGCCGTACGAGGTCTATCTGCAGGTGTTGGAGGAACTGGCCGCCGGGTGGCTGGCGATCGGCCTCGGGGTCTCGGTACACACCCTCGCCTGCCATCCGCTCGCCACGTTCGGCACGGCCGAGCAGCGGGCCGAGCACCTGCCCGCGATGTTGTCCGGCGACCTGCTCGGCGCGTACTGCCTGTCCGAGCCGCACTCGGGCTCGGACGCGGCGGCACTGAGCACCAAGGCGGTGGCCGACGCCGACGGGTACACCCTCACCGGCACCAAGGCGTGGATCACCCACGGCGGCGTGGCCGACTTCTACACCGTGCTGGCCCGTACCTCGGCGGAGGGTTCGCGCGGGATCAGCGCGTTCCTGGTCGACGCCGGGACAGCGGGCCTGGCCGCCGCCGCGCCCGAGCACAAGATGGGGATGCGCTCCTCGCCCACCGCGCAGATCCACCTGGACGGCGCCCGGGTGTCGGAGCGCCGCCGGATCGGCGCGGAGGGCCAGGGCTTCCCGATCGCGCTCGCCGCGCTCGACTGCGGCCGGCTGGGCATTGCCGCCTGTGCCACCGGAGTGGCCCAGGCCGCGCTGGAGTTGGCGAGCGACTACGCCAAGAACCGCTCGCAGTTCGGTGGCCCGATCGCCGACAAGCAGGGCATCCGCTTCATGCTCGCTGACATGGCCACCGCGATCGAGGCGGGCCGGGCGCTCTACCTGTCCGCGGCCCGACTGCGCGACGCGGGCCTGCCGTTCGGCCGCCAGGCGGCGATGGCCAAGCTGTTCTGCACGGACGCCGCGATGCGGGTGACCATCGACGCGGTGCAGATCCTCGGCGGCTACGGCTACACCACCGACTTCCCGGCGGAGCGCTACCTGCGCGAGGCCAAATGCCTCCAGATCGTCGAGGGCACCAACCAGATCCAACGCATGGTCATCGCCCGGGACCTGCTCCGCAACGGCTGAGCGCGATCAGCGCCGCGCGGCCGGTGAACCGGCCGCGCCGGCCAGGGCCCAGGCGAGGGTGAACGCGGCCAGGCCGATCCGGAACACCCGCAGGGCCCGGCCGATCCCCCGGACGCGCGCCGGTGAGCAGGCCCGCCGCGAAGGTGAGCGGGTAGCCGGCGATCGCCCATTCGAGCCGGGTGCTCGACGCGGGCAGCGCGACGTTGAGCACGCTCGCGTCGACCGGGTCCACGAGGGGCGCGGACAGGGTCGGCGCGAACGCGGCCCAGCGGTGCGGGGAGTACGCGGTCGGCGGGGGAGCGGGGGTGGGCATGGCGGTTTGTGCCTTTCGGGGGCCGGTGGCGGGGGTCGGGTACGGTTGCGGGATTCGGGGAGTCGCGCTGCGTACCCGAAGCGCGAACGGGTCGAGGGCGAGGAGGCGGCGGGCATGACGACGGAGCGCGTCGCGGGCGCCGATGCCGAGGACGGGCTGAGCACGGACGAGGCGATCCGGGCGATGTTGTTGCTGATGCCGAGGGTGGCCGCGCGGCTCAAGCGCACCCGGATCCCCGAGCGATTGCGCTCGATGAACCTGGCCCCGCGGCACCTGTCGTTGCTGGCCTATCTGCTCTTCGACGGCCCGCTGTCGGTCAATCAACTGGCCGCGCGGCTGGAGGTGGCGCCGACCACGGTCAGCCTCATGGTCAGCGACCTGGGTCGGCAGGGCGTCCTGGAGCGGCACACCGATCCCGTCGACCGGCGCCGGTCGATCGTGGCGATCACCGAGGATCCGCAGACCCGGACGGCGATCGAGAACTGGCTCGCCAACGGCGCCGACGCCTGGCGCCGAGCCTTCGACCCGCTCTCGCCGGAGCAGCGGGCGATCTTCGTGCGGACGATGGGCGCCTACGAGAACGGGGCCGTGCGCGAGCCGGAGTGACTCGCGCCCGTGGGCGAACCGCCGGCCGCTACCCGCCCAGTGCGGGCAGCAGGTGGGCCTCCTCGTAGGCGAAGTGCTCCTCCAGGCCGGCCAGCACCCGTTCGAACTCGGCGCGCAGCCGCCGCGCCGTCGCCCGGGTGCCGGCCTCCGGCGCGGCGGCCCGGTCCAGGATGGCCTCGAAGTCGACCAGGGCGCGTTCGACCAGGGCGTGCTCCGCACGCAGCCGCTCGATCGCCGGGACCAGGTGCGGGAATTCGCGCTCGAAGGCCGAGAACGCGCCGTCCTCGCGGGTGTGGTGCAGGCGCAGCGACCAGCAGAAGGTCAGGCAGTGTCGGCGCAGTTGCTCGGCCGGGTCGGTGTCCGGCCGGTCGGGGTCGGCCGGCTGTGCGGTGCCGGCGAGGACCTGTTCGAGCCGCTCCCGGACCCGCTCGATCTCGGCCCGCAGGTCCGCGTGGTGGCGTACCAGTTGCTCGCCGATCAGCCGGCCCCGCGTCGGGTCGCCGGACAGGTCGAGGGGGTGCAGCGCGACCACCGGGATGGTGCGGGCGGTCGCGGCGGCGTAGCCGCGAAACGCCGGGTCCCGGGTGCACTGGAGGTCCCACAGGTGCGCGCGCTCGTCACCGGTGAGCGGGACGGCTCGGGTGGCGAACGGCTTGACCCGGCCGTCCTCGGTGCCGATCTCCATCGTCACCTGGGGGTTGGCGAGCAGATTGAGGTACCACTGCGGATCCCGGGGCGCGCCCCCGTTCGAGCCGAAGATCACCTGCCGCGCGCCGTCGCGCAGCGCGACCACCGGGTGGGTGTGCGGGCGGCCGGTGCGCCGCCCGGCGGTGGTGATCAGCACCAGCGGCACACCTTCGAACATGCCGCCCACACGACCGTTGTGGGCCCGGAAGTCGGCGATGACCCGGGCGTTCGTGTCGTTCTTCACGGGAGTCGGCCCTTTGCAGTCGAGAACACATATATCTTTGCTTTGAAAGCAAATCTATTTGCAGGCTAGTCATCGCCCCGAAGCACTGTCAACGCCCGTGCGGGATCCCGCCGCACACCGAACACGCCTGCCGGCCGGGCCACTTCACCGCATGGGCGGACCCCACGCGGCGGCCTCGCGCGCGGAACCGTCCGAGCCCGGCGGACGTCTCGTCACCCATGACGCCATCCCAGCCGGCCGCCCGCCTGCGCCCCGCGCGGCCCGACGACCTGGACGCGATCGTCGACCTGCACACCCGCGCCCGCGCCGCCTACTACCGGACGGGGGGAGCGGCCGAGCACGAGATCGAGGACCCGACCCACCCGGACCCGCTCGCGAGCCGCCGGGACGCGTGGCGGCGGGCGGTGGACACCGACGCCCGCACGGTGGTGTGCGCGATCGCCGGCGACCGGGTGGTGGGCGTCGCGGCGATGGGCCGGGTAACCGGGCCGGCCGGCGAGCTGTACCAGATCCACGTGTCGCCGAAATGCTGGGGACAGGGCATCGGCACCGCGCTACACGCCGAGTTCGTGCGCTTCCTGGACCGGGAGCGGCTGTCCGAGGGACGCGTGGAGGCGTGGCGGCGCAACGAGCGGGCGATGGCCTTCTACGCCCGCCACGGCTGGTCCCCGAGCGGCGAACACCGGCCGGGACCCGCCGGGGGCGACTATGTCCGGATGCGGTTGACCGCGACCGGGTGACGGGACGGGCGCACCCGCCGGCTCACCCGGTGTGCGAGAACGGCTGGGCCCGCCAGTCCAGGCCCGCCGGGAGCACCGCGACCACGGGCGGAGGCGACACCGCCGGCGCCGGCGGCGGGACGGCGGCCCGATCGGCCGGGTCCGCGAACACCGCGCCCGACCCCGGACAGGCACGAATCCCGAACGGGTCCCGCGCACTGGGGCACACCGCGTGGTCCGGCACCACCGACGCGTCGTCGGCGCCGACCACGACCAGCACCACGCCGCACTGCGGGCACGCCCGGCGGACGCCGGCGACGGCGGTCGGGTCCACCTCCAGGCCGAACTCGAACGCGTCGTCGAAGTCCTCGACGAGAACCCGCGGTCGACCGCCCGCGGGCGCGTCTACGGCGATACTCATGGGGCTCCCCCTGTCGCCACAGCGCCGTGATGACGGCGCGCTCCGCCGACGATAGTGCGCCCGACCGGAACGTTGCAGTACCCATCCGAGCCCAATCGACACGATGCGGGAATCGTCCCCAATCCTCCCGCCGTTCGGGGCTTCCGCGCCCTCCCGCCGCGTCGCGTCGGGCCGGGACCGGCGCTACTCCTGCGGCGCGGCGTCCACCGCCCGGCGCAACTGCTCCAGCCGATACGGCACCGGCTCCCAACCCGGCCGCCCGGCCATGTCCACGTTCAACTGCACCACCGTGCGCGTGTACGCCCGCGCGAGGCCACGCGGCATCAGCGGCATCCCGGCGGGCCGGCGCCGGGAGTTGCCCTCCCGATCCGGCACCCCGGAGTGGTTGCCCCGGACCGACACCCACACGGCCTCGACCGATCCCTGCACGTGTCGCACCAGTTCCTCGCGAGCGTCCAACCAGCGGCCCAGCGCGGCCCGGGTGGGGCCGGACAGCGGCAGCACCTCGACGATCGCCGGATTGACCGAGCGCGCCTGCGGGCGCCGCACGATCCGCACCGTGCGTTCGTCCGGATCCAGGTCGGTGAGCCGCAGCGCGCACAACTCGCCGACCCGCGCGCCGGTGTCCAGGACCACCCCGATCAGCGCGAACAGCCGGATTCGACCCGGGTCGCCACCGCCGCGCTCGGCGTGCGCGGTCAGCCAGTCCAGCATCAGCGACCGCTGCCGGGCGCCCACCGGCGGCTTGAGCTCGGGCATCGCCGGTCGCTCCGGAAGCACGACCGGCACCGAACCCGCCCGGGCCAGGATCTCCAGGCAGTCCATCCGCACCCGCATGCTCGCGGTGGTGGAGACGCCGGTCCCCGCGGCCGCACGAGTACGCAGTCGACCGCTCTGCGCGAGGTCCAGATAGCGCCGCATCGGATCGGCCGACAACAGCTGCGCGAGCGAGCCGCGGGCCTCGGCCGGGAACCCCTCCTGGACCAGCGCGCGGCGCAACTCTCCCACCACCCAACGCAGTTGCCGAGCCCGCGCGGCCGAGGTGTCGGCCCGCGCGGTGACCCGAAGCAGGGCACGGTCGAGCTGGTCGAGCGCTGGGGCACGGTCCTGGGCGGCCATGGGGGCACTGTAACGACGGCCACCGACGCGGCACCGGGACGCCACACCCCACCCCGATGCCCTAGGTTCATCGTGTGGAGGACCTCGACCGACAGATCGTCAAACTGCTCCTGCAAGACGGGCGGATGAGCTACACCGACCTGGGCAGGGCCACCGGCCTGTCCACCTCGGCCGCACACCAACGGGTGCGCCGACTCGAACAGCGCGGCATCATCCGCGGCTACGCCGCCGTGGTCGACACCGAGGCCATCGGCCTGCCGTTGACCGCGTTCATCTCCGTCAAACCCATCGACCCCAGTGCGCCCGACGACGCGCCGGAGCGATTGGCGGACCTGGAGGAACTGGAGGCGTGTCACAGCGTGGCCGGGGACGAGAGCTACATCCTCAAGGTCCGGGTGCCGACGCCGGGGGACCTGGAGACGTTGTTGGCCCGGATCCGGCTCCAGGCGGGCGTGTCCACCCGCACGACGGTGGTGCTGTCCACCCCGTACGAGGCGCGCGCGCCCCGGTTCTGAACCGCCGACGCCGCGGCACGGGTGCGATGTCGGTCGCACCGTGCCGCCCCGCGCCCGATCCCCGGAGTGGGCGCGGCGCGCGTCACACCCCCGAAGGGGTGACCTCCGGCCGGGGGTTCGCTCGGGGCGGGCCACACTGGAGTCATGACCACGCTCCTCCTGCGCAACGGCGCGGTGCACAGTCCGGCCGATCCCTTCGCGACCGCCATGGTCGTCGAGAACGACACCATCGCCTGGATCGGCGCCGAGGGGGCCGCCGCGGCCCACGTCGACGCGGTCGACGCGGTGCTCGACCTCGCGGGCGCGCTGGTGACGCCCGCGTTCGTGGACGCGCACGTGCACGCCACCGCCACCGGCCTGGCACTGACCGGGCTCGACCTGACCGGCGCGCCGTCGTTGGCCTACGCGCTCGCCGCGCTGGAGGACCACGCCAAACGGCGCGGACTGTACGGCGCGGGCCACGTGTTGCTCGGCCACGGCTGGGACGACACAGGCTGGCCGGAGGGACGCCCGCCCACCCCGGCCGAATTGGACCGGGCCACCGGTGGTGCCACCGTCTACCTCTCCCGCACCGACGTGCACTCCGCCGCGTGTTCGCCCGCGTTGCTCGCGCTGGTCCCGGGCGAGCACGGCGACGCGCCGTTGATCGGCGCCGTGCACCACGCGGCGCGGGCCGCCGCCAACGCCGCGCTGACCCCGGCCGACCGGCTCGACGCACAGCGGGTCGCGCGGGCCCGGGCGGCGGCGCTGGGCATCGGCACGGTGCACGAGTGCGGCGGGCCGGAGATCGCCGGCGAGGCCGACTTCCGGGCGCTGCTGGGGCTGGCCCGGGACGAGGCCGGCCCGGATGTGGTCGGCTACTGGGGCGCGCTCGCCGACGACCCCGAGCACGCCCGCGCGCTGCGCGCCGACCTGGGCGCGCACGGCCTCGGCGGAGACCTGTTCGTCGACGGCTCGCTCGGCTCGCACACCGCGTGCCTGCACGCGCCCTACCTCGACGACCCGGGCGCCGGCACCGGCCTGACCCACCTCGTGGTCGAGCAGGTCGCCGCGCACCTGTCCGCGTGCACCCGGGCCGGCGTCCAGGCCGGCTTCCACGCCATCGGCGACGCCGCGATCGGCGCGGTCACCGACGCCGCCCGGGAGCTGATCCAGGGCCCGCACGGCGCGGCCTTCCGGGCGCTGCGGCACCGGGTCGAACACGCCGAACTGCTCGACGCCCAAGCGGTCGCGGCCTTCGCCGAACTGGGCCTGACCGCCTCCGTACAGCCCGCCTTCGACGCCGCGTGGGGCGGCCCGGACGGCATGTACGCCCGCCGCCTGGGCGCCGAACGCGCCGCCTGGATGAACCCGTTGGCCGCGCTCAGCGCCGCCGGCGTACCGCTCGCGTTCGGCTCGGACGCGCCGGTGACCCCGCTCGACCCGTGGGGCACCGTGCGGGCCGCCGCGTTCCACCGCACGCCCGAGCAACGCATCAGCGTGCGCGCCGCGTTCGCCGCGCACACCCGAGGCGGGCACCGGGCGGCCGGCCGGGACGACGTCGGCGTGCTGGTTCCGGGCGCACCCGCCACCTACGCGGTGTGGGACACCACGGAGTTGGTCGTTCAGGCGCCGGACGGTCGGCTGTCCGGGTGGTCCACCGACCCGCGGTCGGGCACTCCCGGACTGCCGGACCTGGGTCCGGATCTGCCGCTGCCGCAGTGTCTGCGGACCGCGGTGCGGGGCACGACGGTGTTTGCCGCGGAGGGGAGCCTCGGGCAGGAGTGATCCGGGGCGGGCCGGGGGCGCCGACGGGCCGGGGTCAGCCGAAGTGGGGCTGCTCCGCCACCGGGGCGGCCCCGCCCGCCCGGCCCGGTTCCCCGGCGGCGACCGGCGAGTGCACCGACCGTCGTTCGGGGACGGTCAGCAGGGGGAGGAAGACCTGGACCAGGGGACCGATGGTCAGGGCGTACAGCACGGTGCCCAGACCCAGTGACCCGCCCAGGAGGAAGCCGACCGCCAGGACGGTCACCTCGATGGCGGTGCGGATCAGGCGGACCGAGCGGCCGGTGATACGGACCAGGCCGGTCATCAGGCCGTCGCGGGGGCCCGGACCCAGCCGGGCACCGATGTAGGCGCCGCCGGCTATCGCGTTCAGCACCACTCCGGAGACCAGGAAGGCCAATTGCCAAGCCAGGGCGTCCGGGGCGGGCAGCCAGTGCAGGGAGGCGTCCACGGCGAGGCCGATGACGAACACGTTGCTCACCGTGCCCAGGCCCGGGCGTTGTCGCATCGGCCACCACAGGAGCAACACCGCGGCGCCGACCACGATCGTCACCACGCCGAAGCTCCAGCCGGTGCGCTCCGCGAGGCCCTGGTGGAAGACGTCCCACGGGTCCAGGCCCAACTCGGCCCGGATCATCAACGCCATGCTGAACCCGTACAACGTGAGCCCCGCGTACAACTGGAGCAATCGCCGGACCCACGACCAAGCCACCGTGCACCTCGTTCTTCACCTGACTGCCAATAAAGAGCCAACGGTGAAACAATCGCTCACACCGGATCACGGATCCATAGCCAATTCGACAGGAGTGGACTGATGAGCGCGCCTCACCTGACCGTCAGCAGCACCCGCCTCGCCGACCTCCTGCACCCCTGGACCACCACCACCCAGTCCGCGGCGCGCACCGGCCCGGCGTACCGCACGCTCGCCGAGCGCATCCGCGCGCTGCTCCTGGACGGCCGGATCCCGCTGACCGCCCGCCTGCCCGCCGAACGCGGCCTCGCCGACCGATTGGGCATCAGCCGCACCACGGTCGCCGCCGCCTACGAACTCCTGCGCACCGACGGCTACCTGACCAGCCGCCGCGGCTCCGGCAGTTGGACCACCCTGCCCGGCACGCACACCGAGATCCCCACCCGAGGGCTGAGCCCGAGCACCACCACCGGCGTGATCGACCTCGGCGTCGCGGCCCTGCCCGGCCCCGGCCGAGCCCTGCACCAGGCCGTCGCCGACGCCACCGACTCGCTGCCCACCTACACCACCGGCCACGGCTACCTGCCCGGCGGCCTGCCGGTCCTGCGCGACACACTGGCCCAGCGCTACACCCGCCGCGGCGTGCCCACCACGCCGGACCAGATCCTGGTCACCCCCGGCGCGCTGGCCGCGGTCACCCTGGTGCTGCGCACCCTGGCCGGCCCCGGCGACCGGGTCGCGGTGGAATCGCCCACCTACGCCAACGTGCTCGACGCCATCCGGCAGGCCGGGAACCGGCTGGTCCCGGTGCCGATGACGGACACCGGCTGGGACGTGCAGACCTGGCGCGACACGCTGCGCACGGCCGCGCCCCGGCTGGCCTACCTGATCCCGGACTACCAGAACCCGACCGGCCACCTCGCCGACGCCGGTGTCCGCCGCACCCTGGTGGACCTGGCCCGCAACACCGGGACCACGCTGATCGTCGACGAGACGTGCTTCGACCTGGCCCTGGACATCGACCCGGTGGACCGACCGCTGCCGATGGCCGGCTTCGACCGGACCAACAACGTGGTCACCATCGGGTCCACCTCGAAGACCTTCTGGGGCGGCCTGCGCATCGGCTGGATCCGGGCCACCCCGGACCTGGTCCGGCGGATCGCGGCCACCCGCGCGTCCTTCGACGTCGGCGCGCCCGTGCTGGACCAACTGGTCACCCACCACCTGATCACCGACCACGAGGACGCCATCCTGGAAAGCCGGCTGCCCGCGCTGCGTGCCGCCCGGGGCGCCCTCGCCGACGCGCTCGCCGACCGGTTGCCCGACTGGACGTTCGCGATGCCGGTCGGCGGCCTGTCCCTGTGGGTGCGCACCGACGGCACCTCCAGCCTGACCCTGGCCGAGGCCGCGGCCCGGCACGGCGTACGGATCGCGGCGGGCACCCACTTCGGCACGGACGGCACCTTCGAGCACCACGTGCGGCTGCCCTACGCGCACGACCCGGCGACGCTGACCGAGGCGATCCGCCGATTGGCGGCCGCCGTGGGCGAGACCGAACGCAGTCGGCCGAGCGCCTACACGGGCCTGTCCGGAGCCGCCTGCCTGGCCTGAGTCGGCGGCCGATCCCGGCCGCACTGACCGATGTGGGTGAACGCACCCCGGGTGCTCGCTCGCGCGGTGGGCCCCGACCCGTGTACAACACCATGGGAGCCCGCAACGCGCGCGACACGCCGACATCGCCGCTGCCCCGCCCCGGGCCCGATCGCCGCGCGAGCGATTCGACCCAGGGGTACGGAAGCCTCGACAAGACCCATTAGGGGAGCGATTGCGCCACCCGGCGGGCGCATACCACCCACACCAGTGCCGCACCACCCTGGCCGCTGACCTGCGCCGATACCGTATCCGTGCAGGTCAGTGCGATGTTGACACCGCGCCCGTATCGACCAGTACGTTCGACCCGGTCCACCGTAGGACGACCGGCAGGAGAACACCCTCCCCGAGCACGCGCACGCCTCCGGGCCACAGGTGGCACAGCCACCGGGCGCCAGGTCCGGAACCGACGTGACACGCGCCCGGGAGGCCGCCCCACGCGGCCACGAACGGCAGAGCGGCACCCGTGCAGCCGCCCCGCCGGACGCGAGCACACCCCGTGCCGGAAGGTGAGACCGCGGCAGAGCCCGGTCGCCCAGTAGACAACGACCACCGCGACCGACAGCCAGCCGGTCCGGGGCCGGCCCGAAGGGCGACCGAGCTCCCGCCGCCACCACCCCACCGCCGAGCACGAGCCGAAACCGAACTCCCACCTCGAACGTTGTAACGTCACTGCATCACCCGACCGGCGCAACTCCGTGCCGCGCGCGGCAGCAGCGATCGCAACGACCCGACGAGGGGGCCCCACGGTGCCGCAGCTCGACAGCACCACAGCGCCCGCGGGCAGCCCGCCCACGGCGCCGGCACCCGCTCGCAAACAGCGGCTGCGCCGCACCCGCGCGACCGCCGTGAGCATCTACCGGCGCCCCGCCCGCCCGGTCACCGCACTCGTCAGCGGCCTGCTGCTCGCCCTCGCGTTCCCGCCGTACGACCTGTGGCCGCTGAGCATCCTGGCGGTGAGCGCGCTCAGCGTCGCGGTGCACGGACAACGTACCCGCACCGGCTTCGGCTACGGCCTGCTCTTCGGCCTGCCGTTCATGTTGTGGCTGCTCAAGTGGCTGCGCGTGGTGGGGCCGGACGCGTGGATCGTGTTGTCCGTGGTGCAGGCGCTGTACATCGGCGCGTTGGCCGCCGCGCTGACCCTGATCGGCCGACTGCGACTGTGGCCGCTGTGGACCGCGTGCCTGTGGGTCGCCGAGGAACTGGTGCGCGACCGCGTCCCGTTCGGCGGCTTCCCGTGGGGCCGGCTGGCGTTCGCCAACACCGCGACGCCGTTCACCCCGATCGCCGCGCTCGCCGGCGCCCCCGGGGTGACCTTCGCCGTCGCCCTCTCCGGCGCGCTGCTCGGCTGGGCCGCGCTGCGCCTGTACGGGCTCTACGCGGGTCGTAGCGACACCTCGGCCGCCGAGCCCGCGCAGAGCGCCCGTACGCCGCGCAACGCCCTCCCGCTGGCCCTGGGCGCCATCGGCCTGGCGATCGCCGTCCCCGCGAGCGCCTACGCCGTCCCGATACCCACCGGGGGCGACGCCGCCGGCCCCGACAGCGCGACCATCGCGGTCGTCCAGGGCAACGTCCCGCGCACCGGCCTGGACTTCCTCGGCCAACGGCGCGCCGTCCTGGACAACCACGTCCGGCAGACCCACAAGCTGGCCGCCGACGTGCGCGCCGGCAAGGTCAAGAAGCCCGAACTGGTGATCTGGCCGGAGAACTCCTCCGACCTCAACCCGTTCGAGGAACGCGACGCGTACGCGCTCATCGACGGCGCGGTCAAGGACATCGGCGTGCCCGTGCTCACCGGCGTCCTGGTCGCCGGCCCCGACGCCACGCACATCCAGAACCAGGGCATCGTGTGGGACCCGGTCACCGGCCCCGGCGCCTCCTACACCAAGCGCCACCCGGTGCCGTTCGGCGAATACATCCCGATGCGCGAACTGCTCACCAAGTTCATCAGCCGGCTCGAACGCGTCCCGCGCGACTTCTACCCCGGCAAGACCGTCGGCGTCATGCAACTGGGCCCGGCCCGGATCGGCGACGTGATCTGCTTCGAGATCGCCTACGACAACGTCACCCGCGAAGCGGTCACGCACGGCGGCCGAGTCCTGGTCGTGCAGACCAACAACGCCACCTACGGCCGCAGCGGACAGCCCGAGCAACAACTCGCGATGTCCAGGCTGCGCGCGATCGAGCACGGCCGCGCGGTGCTGATCGCGGCCACCTCCGGGATCAGCGCGATCGTCATGCCGGACGGAAAAGTGGTCGAACGCACCCGCGAATTCACCGCCGACACCCTGGTCATGGACGTTCCGCTGCGCGACGACCGCACCCTCGCCACGCGACTCGGTTCGGCTCCCGAGTGGATCCTGGCTATCGTCGGTCTTCTCGCCTGCGCGTACGGCATTCTCCGCCGTCGGCGCAAGCCCCCGATCACCACCCCCGGCATCCCGCCGACCCCCGCCGACGCCGGCGTCGACAGCCTCGCCGACGCCAACGCCATCAAGGAGATGATGTGACCGACAGCGAGCAGACCAGCTTCGCCGACCTCGGCAAGGTGCTCGTCATCATCCCCACCTACAACGAATCGGAGAACATCGAGCCGATCGTCGCCCGGCTGCGCGCCGCCGTGCCCGACGTCGACGTGCTCATCGCCGACGACAACAGCCCCGACGGCACCGGCGACATCGCCGACACGCTCGCCGAGCACGACCCGCACATCCAGGTGATGCACCGGGCCGGCAAGGAGGGCCTGGGCGCCGCCTACATCGCGGGCTTCCGCTGGGGCATCGACCGCGGCTACGACATCCTGGTGGAGATGGACGCCGACGGCTCGCACCAGCCCGAGCAACTGCCGCGCCTGCTCGAAGCGGTGCGCGACGCGGACCTGGTGCTCGGCTCGCGCTGGGTCCCCGGCGGCGGCGCGGTCAACTGGCCCGGACACCGCAAGCTCATCTCCAAGGGCGGCAGCACCTACTCGCGGCTGATGCTCGGCGTCGACATCCACGACGTCACCGGCGGCTTCCGCGCCTTCCGCCGGGACACCCTGCTCGGCATCGGCCTGGACGAGGTCGCCTCGCAGGGCTACTGCTTCCAGGTGGACCTGGCCTGGCGGGCGATCCGCAAGGGCTACCGCGTCCTGGAGGTGCCGATCACCTTCATCGAGCGCGAGCGCGGCAACAGCAAGATGAGCAACTCGATCGTCGCCGAGGCGCTGTGGCGGGTCACCGCGTGGGGTGTGGGCCGCAAGGTCGGCAAGTACCCGAACGAGAGCACCCCCGAGACCGCCGCCGCCCACCCCGAGGGCACCGGCGACACCGGGAGCGCCGGCGGCACCGGTACCACCCCGCCGAGGACGTGATCGCGTGAGCACCTCGCTGCGCCGAGCCGCCAAGCTGCTGCCGATCGTCGCGCTGCCACTGGCCGAGATCTACGTGATCAGCCGGGTCGGCGCCGCGATCGGGGCGGGCCGGACCTTCCTGCTGATCCTGGCCGGCGTCGCGCTGGGCTCGTTGGTGATCCGCTACGAGGGCCGCCGGGTGCTGACCCGACTGCGCGCGCTCGGCGAACAGGCGCAGCGCGAGGGCCAGAACGACCCGACCGTGCTCGCGGCGCAGGGCAAGGAGGCGACCAAGGCCGCCGCCGACGCCGGCGTGGTCATCCTGGGCGGCATCCTGCTGATCATCCCCGGGTTCATCACCGACGTGCTGGGCCTGCTGTGTGTGTTGCCGTTCACCCGGCCGCTGATTCGGCGACTGATCGGCACGGTGGTGGCCGCTAAGGTGGCGAACAGCCCACGGTTCTCCGGCGCGGTGCGCGAGGCCCGGATCCATCGCCCGGACGGCAAGATCGTGCCTGGCGAGGTGATCGACCCCAAGGACGTGCGCCGGGACGACGACCCGCCGCAGCCGCCGCGCGAGCTGCCCTGACGGCGCCGTTCGCACACGGCACGACGCCCGGGGCGCCGCGATCGTGAGATCGTCGGCGCCCCGGGCGTCGGTGCCACCTGTCGACGGGATCCGCACGCGCCCCGAGCGGGCTCGTGCGGTGCTCGCTCAGGCGCTCTTGCGGTTGTTGCGCGGATCGTGGTGGAGGTTGATCCCACCCGACCGCAGTACGGCGAGGCGCTCGGCGAGCACCTCTTCCAGCTCTTCCCGGGTACGCCGCTCCATGAGCATGTCCCAGTGTGTGCGCGTAGCCTTGTTCTTCTTTTCCTCCGGCGGCGCGCCGTCCACCAACTGCGCGACGGCACCGCAGCTACGGCACTCCCAGGTGGAGGGGATCTCCGCCTCGACGGAGAACGGCATCTCGAAGCGGTGCCCTCTGGGGCAGTCGTATTCCACGGTGCGACGCGGCGCCAGATCGATACCGCGATCGGTCTCGTAGCTGGTGGCGCCAAGGCGTGTGCCGCGGAGAGCTCGCTCACTCATGAATCGTGCCTCCTGGCTTGTCTACCCACATCGACAGGTCTTGCTGTCTCGTCCGATTGCAGAACGCGTGACGGGCCCCGAAGATTCCCGACCGAGGGGTCGGTGGGCAGGAGACGGGGTCCGTGACGGTGGGTGGCTACCCGAAAACGGATGATTCATCACATCGGCGGGAGAAAGTGACATAAAACTCGCCTGATCGGCCCGGGGTGGTGCGGATGATGCCGGTGTTACGGGGCGGTGGGCGATTCCGACGGCCGGGGGCGGGGCGTCAACGGTCACGGATCTCCGCCCAGACGATCTTCCCGGTGTCGGTGGGGCGCACGCCCCAATCGGCGGTCAGACCGGCCACGATGCACAACCCCCGGTGTCGCTCGTCGTGGCCGGGCGAGGCGATCTCCTTGGGCAGTCGGCCGTCGTGGTCGACCACCTCGACGATCAGCCGGCCGGGGTGGTGGCGCAGCCGTAGCTCCATCGGGGTGCGGGCGTGCTCGGCCGCGTTGGAGACGAGTTCGGTGACCACCGAGCAGGTGGTGTCGTTGTGGTCGGTCAACTCCCAGCGACCCAGTGTGGCGCGCACGAAGTCGCGGGCCTCGCGGGCCGAGCGCGGCGTCGGCGGCAGATCCAGGCCCGCGGTGCGCTCGATGCTGTGCCGCGCGCGGACCAGGAGCAGTGCGACGTCGTCGGGTTCCTGGCCGGTGAGCATGGTCTTGGTGACCAGATCGGCGACGTCGGCGACGTTGTAGGCGCCGCCGGTGGTGCTGTCGATCTGCTTGGTGAGTTCCTGGAGTCGGTCGGTGAGCGAGGCGTCGTGCGACTCGACCAGGCCGTCGGTGTACAGGAGGAGTTGGTCGCCGGTGTCGAAGCCGACCACCGCGTCGTCGAAGGTGGTGCCGTCCAGGCCGAGCGGGACCCCGAGGTCGTCCTCCAGGAGTTCGACCTTGCCGTCGGCGCCGATCAGGGCGGGCGGCAGATGGCCGGCGTTGGACCAGTGCACGGTGGCGTCGCCGGGGTCGTAGACCGCGTAGACGCAGGTGATGATCTGGTCCTCGCCGCCGAGCCCGGTGACCAGCCGGTTGAGGTGCCGCATCACCTGCCCCGGCGGCAGGTCCATCACCGCGTACGCCCGCACCGCGGCGCGGAGTTGGCCCATCACGGCGGCGGCCTGCAGACCTCGGCCCATCACGTCGCCGACCACCAGGGCGATCCGGCCGGCGGACAGCGGGATCACGTCGAACCAGTCGCCGCCGACCTGTTGGCCCTTGGCGCCGGGGAGGTAGCGGAAGGCGATGTTGAGTTCGTCCAGGTCGGGCGGGACCTGGGGGAGCAGGCTGCGTTGGAGTTCGACGGCGGTGTCGCGGACGCTGCGGAACAGTCGGGCGTTCTCGATCGCGGTGGCGGCCTGCGCGGCGATGCCCAGGGCCAGTTGTTCGTCGCGTTCGGTGAACACGTCGGCCCGGGTGTGGCAGAAGGAGAACGCGCCCAGGTCCTCGCCGGTGGCGGTGGTCACCGGGATGGTCAGCAGGCTGCGTACCGGCGGTTGCCCGTCGGTGCTGATCCGATAGGGCAGCAGCCGACCGGCGGCGGCGGGGTCCTCGGTGAGATCGCCGCGGCGCACGGTGACCGGTTGCGCGGTGGTGGTCTGCGGTCGGCTGCGCGCGGCCAGGGTGGGCCGCGGCCGGGGCAACCGGTCGATCAGCGTGGGGTCGGGGCTGGTGACCGCGTAGCGGGTGTCCGCGACGCCGCCGGTGTCGTAGTCGACGTAGCGGAAGATGCCGTGCTCGGCGGCGATCACCGAGGTGGCGGCGTCGGTGGCGGCCTGGACCAGACGTTCGAGGTTGAGTTCGCGGGTGAGCTTTTGGCCGACGCTGTACAGGGTCTCGACGATGCGGGTTTCCTGGTCGAGTCGGCGCTGTTTGTGGGCGAGTTGCTCCTGTTGCGAGCGGACCCGGTCGCGGGCGTCCTCGGCGACCAGGGCCTGTTGCGCGGTGGTGCCCTCGTGTGCGGCGAGGAGTTGTTCGAGGGCGTCCAGGCGCGCGGCGGCCACGTGGGTGGTGGGCGTGTGTTGGGAGGGGCCGCCGGCGAACGTCGGCGCGGTGTCGAGCGGGAGCAGGGCCAGCCGGGTGGACACCGCGACGGTGCGGAAGAGTTCGGCGATCCGGGCCGGGACGTGTACGCGGGTGAACATCAGCACGGTGAACAGTTCGCCGTCGGGGAGTTTGCCGGCGTAGCCGATCACCGACTTTATGCCGCTCGCCCGGATGAACTCCTTGTCCGGGACCGCGGCACTGGTCAGCGCGTCCGGGATGTGGTGGATGTCGTGCCGGTCCCATTCGTTGTCGGTGGGCAGCGGGCCGGCCACGATGTCCTCGGGGGTGACCCCGAGTTGGTCGAGCATGGCGCTGATCATCGGGGCCCGGCGGACCGCGTTCGCGTTCGGGAAGGCGACCACCTGGTGCTGGCGCGATCGGGTGCGGTCGCACCACTCGGGCTGATCGCCGATGGTGGCCAACAGGGTGAGGCAGCGCAGGTCGGGATGCGGGACGAGGTCGGGTTGCCGGCGCAGCGCGCGCTGCTCCAGGTCGGGGGTGAGGTTGCGCCAGGCCATGGTCTGGAACAGGCGGACGAGGACGAGTTGGGGCTGCCCGGTGTGCGGGTCGCGGAAGGTGGTGCGCAGGTGCTGCACGATCGCGCGGGCGGCGTCCTCGGTGGTGGCCGAGTCGGCGGTGACCTGGCGCAGTTCGGAGCTGCACACGACCATGTCGCTGACGGTGAAGTTGGCGAGGTCGAACACTGGGCGTCCACGTCCTCCGTGGGGGTGCGGGCCCCCATCATGGCGCGCGAGGGGGGACGGAGTGGTGCGTTTTGGGTATTTGCCGGCGGGTCGGGCGTACGCCGAGGCCCCCCGGGCGGGCTTGCTCGGGGGGCCTTCGTGGGAGGCGTGGTGGGCTTCGCGGGGGCATCACCGGGGTCGTCGCGAGGGGCGGCCGGGTGCGGGTGCGGGGCCTCGTGGGGCGGTGCCGGGCCTCGCGAGAGGGCGGCGCGCGGGGTGGGTGCCGGGCGTCAGCCGGTGGGCTCGGGCTCGCGTTCGGGTGTCTTGGCGAGCGAGATCGAGGGCAGGTCGACGGGGAGGTCGTCGATGTGTCGCGGGAGCAGCGCGAGCAGGCGTTGGCGGTCGGCCTCCGGGGTGTCCTCCTCCAGTGGGTCGGGGGTGTGCGGGATCTGGATGCGCACCACCGGACCCATGCCGATCCGGATGTAGCCGCGGCCGGGGGGCATGCCCTCGCCGCCGGAGATGCCGGGGCCGGAGCCCAGCACGGTGAGTGTGGTCTCCGGGTCGAGCGGGCCCAGTACGACCCGGGTGTGCGTGTCGGCGATCAGTGCGGGGCGCAGCCGCTCCAGGTGGGTGGGGCGGGCGCTGGTGATCACGCCGATGTGCGCGGCGCGACCCAGGCGCAGCGGGAGGTCGAGCAGTTCCTGGGGGTCGGTGGTGCCCTGGCCGGCGGCGAGGTCGGAGAGTTCGGTGATCTCGTCGAGGATCACCCACAGGGGGCGGCGGGCGTTGTCCGGGACCGGGGTGCCGTGTTGCTTGGCGTAGGTGACGGCGGCGATGCGGCGTTCGGTCTCGTGCCGCAGCCAGGTCAGGGTCTCCAGGGCGCCGTGGTAGCCGGTCTCGATCCGCAGGATGTTCCGCCGGCCGGCCAGGCACGCGTAGTCGCCGGAGCCGCTGCCGTCGATGACCACGATGTCGCCGTCCCGGGCGGCCTGGAGGGCGATGGTGCGCAGCAGGTTGGACTTGCCCGCGCCCGGGGCGGCGACGGCGAGCAGGTGCGGGTCGGTGCTGCGGTTGCCGGTGCGCCAGATGACGGGCGGGAGTTGGCGGGTGGTGTCGCCCACGTACACGGGGATGCGGCGATTGGTGCTGCCGGCGTCGGTGATGCCGAGCAGGATCTCGCGCGGCGCGGTGACGAACTGCTGGGCCGGCACGGCCGCGGGCAGCGGGGGCAGCGCGGCCAGGGTGAGGTGGTTGGTCTCGGTGTCCCACTCGTAGAGGTATTCGCGGCCGCGGCCGGTCTTGGCCTGGAGCACTCGTTCGATCCGGGCCCGGGCGGCGGGGTCTTCGTCGGTGAAGTAGGGGCTGTAGGTCAGTTCCAGGCGGACGATCCGGTCGTCGTCGAGTTCCCAGTGCCGAAAGGCGTTCTGGTACGGGCCGCCGGGATGGAACAGTCGGGCGGGGTCGTGGTCGTCGGCGAAGTAGGGCACCAGGCCGTTGTAGACGGCCTGGAGTTTGACGTCGGTGGGGTCGGGGCCGGGCTCGGGGGCGGGGGGTTTGTCCTTGTGGCCGAGCCAGGCGGCGCCGGCCAGGATCAGGAGCAGCGTGATCAGCGGGGCGTAGGGCACGAAGTAGAGGGCGAGCAGGGCCGCGGCGGCGCCGGCGGCGCCGGCCTTGCGCTTGTCCGCCGAGGCGCCCTTCCACCAGTTGCGCGCCCACGCGAATTGCCGGTTCAGACCTCGGCTGAGGGTGAACACGGGCGACAGGGTGTCCCGCGAGAGGTGGGTGAAGCGGTGGGCGCGGGTGCGGGTGTTGCCGATGCCGTCCTTGGCGCGCCGGGCGATGGCGGCGAGGGATTTGGGGCCGGGGGACATGCGGTCTCCGTGAGGGATTGGTGCGGGTAGGCGACAGGCCCCGGTTCGGGGGATGAGCCGGGGCCAGGGCGTGTCTTCGAACGCCCGCCGGGGACGCGGCCGTTCGGCGGGGGATCGAGGACACGCCCTGGCGGCGGTGAAGACGGGGAGCTGATCAGAAGTTGAGGCCGCTGAGCAGGTTGGCGATGCTGTTGCCGCTCGCGGTGATGTGCGGGGCGATCGAGCTGCCGGCCAGGTAGAACCCGAAGAGGGCACAGACGAGTGCGTGCGGGAGTCTCAGCCCGTCCTTGCGGAAGAAGATGTAGGCGATGACGCCGAGCAGCAGGACGCCGGAGATGGACAGAACCATGGGTGCTCCTTCGGGCGGCGCACTCAGTGCGTTGGGTGCGCGGTGAGGATCCCGCTGCGGCCGAGGCCGTACAGGACCAGGAGGGTGGCGCCGAGGCGCCCGGGGGTGGACAACGCCCAGAGGGCGGCATGGAGGGCGATCACCAGCGGGAGCGTGGCGAGCGCGTACACGGTGTGGAAGGTGCGGGACTGGACGGTGCCGGCGCGGGTGGCGGGGGCCAGGGTGCGGCGGACCACCGAGACGAGAGAGGGCGGCGCGGGGGTGGAGGCGGGAGTGAGGGTGGGGGGAGCGGGCGGCGCCTCGGCGAGGGGGAACGGGTCGGGGCCCGGGGCGGTGGGGGACTTGGCGCGGGGATAGGGCAGCAGTCGCATGTGGGTGAGGCGCATGTGGGTGGTTCTCCCCGAGGTGCCGGCCGGTTGGCCTATCAACGTATTACCTAAAGTTCTCTTATCGTCACAAATGGTGCACACGTGGCAAAGCATCAAACGGGTGGAATCGCCATCTCTTTTCCGGCGGTCCACTCGTACGGGTGATCCGGTTGGTCCGTACGCACAAGCGGGAGGCGGGAGTTGCGGCAGCTCGGGTGGGGACTGCGGACTCCGTCGCGGCGGGGCGTATTCGAGGTCGATTTCCCGGCAAACTCACCCATTGGAGTGGCTGCGAGCGGGCGGGGCGTTTCGACTCCGGCCTCGGTTCTGGCAGCGTGAGGCCATGGCCATCCTGCTCGTCGTGCACCACACGCCCTCGCCCACGCTCGCCGAGATGCTGGAGGCAACCCTCGCCGGCGCCCGCGACCCGGAAATCGAGGGCGTCGAGGTCCGCGTCCGGGCGGCACTCACCTGCTCGCCGGTCGAGGTCCTGGAGGCCGACGGCTACCTACTGGGCACACCCGCGAACCTGGGCTACATGTCCGGGGCGTTGAAGCACTTCTTCGACACGGCCTACTACCCGTGCCTGCACGAGACGGTCCGCCGCCCGTACGGCCTGTACGTACACGGCGGCAGCGACACCACCGGCGCGGTCCGCTCGGTCGAATCGGCGACAACCGGCCTGCAATGGCGCCGAGTCCGCCCACCGGTGGAAGTAGCGGGCCCGCCCACCCGGGAAACCCTCGCGTCCTGCACCGAACTGGGCGCAATCGTGGCGGCCGAGCTGATGCCGCAGTAACGGTGTGGCCTGGGCGGGGGCCGGACCCTGTGCCCGCCGCTGCGACGGGCACGGCTAGGCGCTGAGCGGTGAACGCGGGGCTCGGCACGGGCCGGGCATGAATTGGCTTCCGGGCGTTGATGCCGGCGACGGTGGCCGGGCCGATCTCGGCGGCGAGGGCCTTCGCCTGGTCGAGGATCGACGTGTCGTTCTTCAGCGCGGTGATCGACGGCGCGATGCCTTCGCCTTGCCGAACACGGCGTCGAAGTCGGCGCGTTCGGCGTCCGTCATCTCCGTCCGGCGTCGACCGCGGCCTGGGTGGTGGGGGGCAGCCCGTCAGGGCCTGGGTGAGCTGGTCGAGGTCGGCGAATGCTGTGCGCGCAACGGCGGCCTTGGTGTCGTTGTCCTGGTCGGCCTTGCCGAGCGCGGCCAGGACTTGGCCGATGGACTCGTACGCGGTCCTCAGCGCGTCCTCGTTCTTCGCCGAGAGCACGCGGCCGACTTGCCCTCGACATCGTCGAGTGCGCGCGTCAGCCGGTGCATCAGCGCGACGACGTCGCTGCCGGCTTTGACGTCGAAGGGCTCGGTTGCCTGCTCGCGCCGATCAGGGTCGGCCCCACCTCGTACAGCTGGAGCTTGCGCAGCTCGAACACGTAATCACCGTCGGCCTTCGCGGGCGCGCCGTCGAGGACGGCGTGCGAGAACGAGAACTGCGTCACGCGCCGCTTCCGCAGTAGCTGGTGAACACGCGCGGTGGTCGGATTGTCGGCGACATCGAGCGACGCCTTGATCCACAGCCCGTCGCCGGTCTCGTTCGCCTCGCCGACCTCGCCGGTGTGGTTGTTCGGGTCGGCGTACATGTTCGACCAGATCGCCGGGATCGGATCGCCCCGCTCGGCCCACTCGGCTCACTCGGCCAAGGTGTCGGCGAATGCTCCGGGCAACACAACGTCGCCGTGGCTGTCCTTGTTGCCGAGCACGCTGACCAAGGCCTCGAACTCGCCATCGCCACCGTCGCTCTTGACCTTGACTTGAGCTGCGGCGGACTTCATGCGCATGAGGGGACTCCCTGGGCTGAAAGGGGCTGCGGCGCCCTACCGTGGGCCGCATGGAAACGGTTCGGCTATGGCTCATCCCGGGAATCGCCTTCCTGGCGATTGCGGTGTCGGTGTTCACGCTGGTGCGCTCCGTACGGCGTGACCGACGGGAGGACGCCGACAAAGAGGAAGAACGGCGTACCGAACAGGCTGTTCGTGTCGCGGCCTGGACCGGGGACCACCAGGCCGATTGCCCGTCGGGGAGCCAGTATTCGTACCATCCGCATCACTGCTTGACGCACAACGGCAGCCAACTTCCGGTGTACGACGTCATCCTGCACGTCGTCGCTCCGCTAGCCGAGCTGCTGCCCGGCGAGGACCCTGTCGCCATGATTGCGATCGGCCTCGTTGCACCCGGTGAAACGCTCGTCACCGAGGTATCACATTGTCTGGGCGTCGACAGCCAGGGCCGGATGCCAGTGGGTGTCTGGTTCACCGATATGCGAGGAACGCGCTGGTACCGCAGCCCCGCCGGAGACTTGAGCGAATGGACCGACAACGAAGTCTCAGTTGGAGTCCTCGTCACGCACTAGCTGTGCCCTGCCCTCGGGTGACTTCTGGCTGTTCGACTCGCGCATCCTCGGGCGGTTTCACTTCGACGGTGATCGCTCGCTCGGCATGGAGTTGACGGACCACCCGACCGATGTCTTGATCGGATGCCAGGTACGCGACGCAGCCTGGCACTTCGCTTTGCCGTACGACACATTTCATACGCGGGTACCGTCGCGCCCGTGACCTCCGATTTCCAACAGGCCCGGGTGTCCCTCGGCGCGCGGTTGCGCGAACTGCGCACCGAGGCGGATCCGACCGGGCGCGAGATCGCGCGTCGTCTCGGGTGGCCCCCTTCGAAGGTGTCGAAGCTGGAGACCGGGCGGCAGACCCCTACCGGCGCGGATCTCGACGCGTGGGCCCAGGTCGTCGGTCGGCCTCACGTTGCCACCGAACTCAAGGCGCGCCTGTCCGGGTTCGAGACGACGTACCGAACCTGGAAACGACAACTCGCCGCCGAGCACCGTCTGCGTCAGGAAGCGGGCATCGTCGAGATGAGACGAACCCGAGCCCTCCGCGGCTTCGAGGCCGGGGTGATCCCGGGCATCTTCCAGACCGCCGACTACGCCCGCCACGCCGAACTGCGCCGCACGCCACGCGACATCGAGGCGGCGGTGGGTGCACGTATGCGACGTCAGGACTTTCTCTACGAGCCCGGACGACAGATTCACGCCCTCGTCTGGGAGGCGGCGCTGCGGGTACGTGTCTGCCCGCACGACGTGCTGGTGGGCCAACTCGACCGGCTCGGCGGTGTTCTGGGCCTGAACTCCGTATCCCTCGGCATCGTTCCGTTCAATGCGGATCTGAGCGTCGCGCCCGGTGACGGTTTCTGGATCTACGACGACCGCCTCGTCATCACCGAGACGTGGACAGCCGAGATGTGGCTCGAAGACGCCGACAGCCTCGCTTTGTTCACGACGGTCTGGGACTCCCTGAACGAATCCGCAGCCTACGGCCGAGCGGCTCAGCGGCTCAGCGGCTCATCGCACGGGCGCAGGCCGCGTTTTCCTCCGGCTGAGAAGCAGCGAGTCACGTTTGTTGCCCTCGGAGAAATCCGGAGAAGCACCCCCGGTTCGGAGAAGAACCGCCGCCTACCGTCGGTGAGTGGGCGGGTCCGGTAGGGGAGTCGGTCATCCTCCGGATCCTGTGCCGTGCCGTGCGGCAGCCGGGCTCGGCCTCACCGAGCGACCTCTTCCGACGCGCAGTTGTTCGCACACCATGGAGCGCACGTGAGCGATATCGAGGCAACCGGCGAAACCGTCACGTTGCCCGCCTGGAGCATCCATCTCGTGCCCGTCAATCCGCCCCGACCGTGGAGACTGGCCGTCGTCTCAGCCGGGTTGCGCGCTTCGGCGATGCAACTGGACCGCGCTGCGGTTCACTTGGCCGATGACGAGGTGGCATCGTTGGCCGAGACGCTGCTTCGGCCCCGGTGCTCGGATGAGGCACGGCCGGGGCGGGCGCGCCTTGTTCGCGATGGGTACGGGCTGTTGTTGCGCATCCTGGTCGAGGCGGCCGACGGCGAGCCGGGCCTGGTCGTGCATGTCGAGGAGCACCATCGTGTGGTCCTCCTGGACGACATCGGCCGGCATCGGCCGGACCTGATCCCCACGGCCCTGGCGCCCGAGCCGAGGTTGTGCCTCGATCCGACGCCGGTGACCGGGCTGAGCATCGATCAGGTCGCCGAGTTGCACCGGCGCCTCGGGTGGGGGCTCGACAGCGAGGGCATCCGGGCGGCGATTGCCGATCGCACCATCGCCCGGCGCGTGGCGGCCGGTGCGGGCCGGTGAGGGAGCGGACCGTGGGCGGCTCGACCGGCGACCCCGGCGCCGACGCGTTGCGGGTCGATGCCCTCGACCGCCTGGCCCAGGCCCTGCGCATGCGCCGGGCCTACCGGCACGTGCAGCAGCAGTTCGATCCGCGATCGCCCGTGCACGCCATCGCAGGCGAGCTGCACGACCGTGCCGACGCCCGCGTGGATCGGGCGGTGCGCGACGCGTCCGACGCGGGTGCGAGCACGGCCGACCTTGCCCGGGTGGTCGGGGTGAGCGGCTGGGCCGTCCGGGGGACGAATCCGTGAACTGATCGGCGGGGACGACGGCTTGGCGGCTACGGTCCCTCGGGTACACACCTCTGGGGGGAACATGCGCACCATCACAGCCATCGCCGGTGCGACGGCCGTGCTCGCACTCGTCGCGGGATGCAGCGACAGCAGCAGCGACGACGGAAAGAAGGCCACCGCCGCACCCGTGGCCGGTACCGCCGCCGGTCCGGCCGGCACAGCGGAGCAGACCGACCGGCAGGCACTCGACGCGGCCGTCCGCAAGTACACCGTCGCGTTGTTCTCCGGGGACGGCGGCACCGGCTACGCGATCCTGTCCGCGCGCTGCCGAGAGAAGATCAGCCGCGCGGAGTTCGACACGCTCAGCAAGCAGGCCGCACACGACTACGGTCCGCAGGCCATCAAGACGCTGACGATCGACCAACTGGCGGGCGACCTCGCTCGTGTGTCGTACGGCATCGGCGTCCCGCAGTTCGAGCGCAAGGCTCAGCCGTGGGCCCGCGAGGCCGGCACGTGGCGATGGGACGCGTGCTGAGTCCGAGTACGGCCGGCGCGGCGGCCGAGTCCCACGCGGGACCGTGAAGGAGTAGTCGACCGGAACCATCGCGGCTTGCACCCAACGGCGTTCGGTCGCCGCCACCGAACCGATGCCGGACGAAAGCGCGGCTCGGCCCCCACGGGAGGCCGAGCCGCACCCGCCCGCCACCCTGCGGCGGGCCCGGCCGGTCGCAGCAACGACGGCCACGCACAGCATGCCGGGCCGGACCGACACGGAAAAGCCCCATGCGCGATTCGCGACCCGAGCACGCGGCCGCATGGCGTGCCCGGTCGATCGATACCGCGCCGGGTGCCGGGGCAACGGCCGTGATTCGGTGGGCGAGTTCGATGCCGGGTTCGGCCGCCGCCCGTTCTCGGCCGCGTCTCCATGGGCGGAACATTCCTACCTGCATGGGAACTTCGCCCCGCACGGCGCCGGCCCGGTCCGCGTGACCGGTTCACCCCACCCACGTGGGGACTTCGGACCGCGGATTCATCGACCGGATCAACCCGTGCGAAGTTTGGTGCCCCCGTCGCCGATCAGTTTTCCGTCCCGTCCGTAGGCCAGGAGCAGGGCGTGGTCGGTGTTGGTGGCGGCTATGGAGAAACCTCGGGCGCCGGGGAGGCGACGGTCCTCGATCGGTCCGGACACGATCGTGCCGGGGGGTACCTGTTTGGGAGGGCGCACGGGGCCGCTGTCGGGACCTTCGGGCCGGAGAGGGACGTCGAGAGCCCTGGTGCCCTCGACGGGGATGAAGACCAGGCGTGCCACCTCCGGGCCGACCTGACCATGAATCGTCACCATCCCGGACGGACCGCCCCATCCGCCACCGAAGTTGAGTTGTCGTCCGCCCACCGGATCCACCATGCTCTGGCACACGAAGGCGGCCGTGCCGTCCGCCCGCGGCACCGACCCGTACCCCGAGCATCCGTCCGTCGGTGGCCCCCACAATGCCTCGTCATGCCGGTCGGGCGTCTCGAACCGCACGGTGATGGGCGATTCCCGGACCAGGAGCACCACCGCGCCGGCGGCCACCGCGACGACACCCGCGTAGGCCATGGCCGTGCGCGGGCGGACCACCAACCGCACGCCCGGCAGGAGCCCCACCGTCGCCGGGGCCCGGTCCCGCAGCGGCGCGAGCCCCCACGTGCACACCGCGAGCGCCGCGAGCAGTCGCACGTTCTCGCGCGCGAAGCCGCCCGGAAGCCACCCGCCCACGCTGACCGTCATGGTCACGAGCAGCACGACGCCCCATGCCACCCGCGCCTTGCGCGGGCCCGCGATCAACAGGAGGCCCGCCAGGACCAGCCACACCTGGTGGTGGGTCCACGACACGGGCGAGGCCACCACCGTCGCGCAGCCCACGACGACCACACCCCGCGCGGGGTGGCCCTCGCGGTGGCATTGGCGCGCACCGACCAGCGCCACCGCGCACACCAGGGCGGACAGGGCCAGCCATGCCGCGGCGCGTTCGGGCGGGACCACCCCGACCCGGATCAGCGCGCCGTTGAGGGACTGGTTGCCGGCCGCGGCCAGGTTCCCGATGCGCGAGGTGCTGAAGATCGCGTCGGTCCAGAACGTCGTCGAGGCGGCCGGCCACAACGCGTGGGCCAGACCCGTACACGCCACGAACGACGCGCCCGCGCGCATCGCGTCGCGGCGCCGACCGGTGACCCACAGGTAGGGCACGAACAGCAGCGGGGTCAGTTTGATCGCGGACGCCACCCCGATCAGCACTCCGCGCACCGGACGCGGCATCAGATCGAGCGCGTCGACGAAGGCCAACACCACCAGGAAGACGCTGACCTGACCGAACCGCAGATTGCTCTGGATCGGCGCCGACACCAGCAGGACCGCGGCCGCCACGAGCGTCAACGCGACCTGGCGACGTCGCCCCGCGATCCCCCGCCGCGCGGTGAGCGCGGCCGCGATCGAGACCACCGCGACCAGGGTGGCGGCCAGCCACACCACCCGCGCGACCGGTTCGGACACCCACCCCAGCGGCCGGAACGCCACGAGCGCGAACGGCGGATACGTGAAGGGATCACCGTTCTCCGCCACGTACTGGTACAGCGGCACCCCGTTCCCCACCGCGCGCACCGCACCGATGTACACATGCAGGTCCATCTGCCGATCCCACGACGGCAGATGCCATGCCGACCACAACGACCACACCGCCGCGAGCACGAAGCACAACGCGGCCCCGGATAACGCGAGAACCCGCGTCGACCACGACCCGCGCGCATCCACGACACTCGGTGAATCCACCCTGTCACCATTCATGACACCGGATTCTGTCGTCTCCGCAGCCCACCGCCCACGCGGGGTGACGGGTAGTCAGGTCCGGTGCCCACAGGGGCGGGCAAACGACGTGCACCCGTCGAGTCCACCCGCGGAAGCACCCTCGACGGTCGTCCCCGTTCTCGGCGCCGGGACTGCGACGGGTGGTGCACGTGATGTCCCCTGTTGCATTGCCGGCCACGCAGGGTGGTCGACGGGCGGCCCGGGGTGACACGATCGGCGGTCATGGACTATCGGGAGTGCGCCGAGGTGGTCGGCGAATTGCAGCGGGCGCGGGCGGATGGCCGGTATCTGCCGGAGTTGTTGACCGCGCTGGGGGAGCCGGCGCGGGGGCTGCGCGGGATGCAGGTGGTGGGTACCAACGGCAAGGGGTCCACGTGCGCGTTCGCGGTCGCGGCGCTGACCGGGATGGGGCTGCGGGTGGGCAGCCTGCCGAGTCCGCACCTGCAGGAGCCGCGTGAGCGGATCCGGGTCGGCGGCGTGCCGGTCTCGGAGGCCGAGTACGTCGCGGTCCTGGAGGAGGTGCTTGCCGCCATGCGGGCGACCGGGCGCACGTTCAACGCCTCGTCCCTGCACGCCGCCGCCGCCGCGCTGCACTTCCGGCGGGCGGATGTGCGGTTCGTCGCGGCGGAGGCCAACATCGGCGGGCGGACCACCGCGGTGGGGTCGTTCGGCCTGGACGTCAAGGTCGTCACCGGCGTCGGCTTGGACCACACCGACCGGCTGGGCGCGACCGAGGCGGAGATCGCCCGGGTCAAGGTCGGGGTGGCCCGGGACGGCGACCACGTACTGCTCGGCCGATTGTCGGCGCAGGCGCGCGAGGCGGCCGACGAGGTGCTGGCCGGCCATACGGGGCTGACCGTGTGGCGGCTGGGCCACGAGATCCGGGTCGAGGCGCGTACGGCCGCCGACGGCGGCACGTTGCTGGAGGTCCGGACACCACAAGGGGTGCACCGCGACCTGGTGTGCACGCTGCCCGGCGCGCACCAGTACGACAACCTGGCGCTCGCGGTGGCCGGGGTGGACGCGCTCGTGGCGCGGGGCCACGTCGCCGCCGACCGGGGCGGGCGGTTGCGGGCCGGGCTGGCGCGGACCCGCTGGCCCGGGAGGCTGGAACTGGTCCCCGGTGCCCGGGTGCGGGAGTGGTCGGGGCGGGTGCTGCTGGACGGGGCGACCAACGAACAGGGGGTGGCCACGGTCGCGCCCGAGATCGCCCGGCACGTGCGCGCGTCGGATCGGGTGCCCGCGGCGGTCGTGTTCGGCGTCATGCGGGGCAAGCCCGCCGCGCGGATGTTGGCGGCGCTGCCGTCGGGTTGGCCGGTGGTGCTCACGAGGACCTCGTCCTCGGACGCGGCGGATCCGGACGTGCTGGCCGCTTTGCCGCGCGGGCACGGGGACGATCGACCCACCTGTGTCGAGCCGGACGTGCGGACGGCACTCGGTCGAGCCGGGGAACTGGTGGGCCCGGGCGGGCTGGTGGTCGTACTGGGCTCACACAAACTGGTGGGCGAGGCCCGGACGGCCCTCGGCCTGCCGCCGGCCTGAAGAGCCCTCCGGCGCCCGTGCGGCCCGCCTCCCGCCGCCATTGGTCACCGTGGCGGGGCCCAGTGCGGGGGGTGGGTTCGGGCGGATTGCAGGGCGGCGGGGGTGGGGCGTTCCACCGTGTCGGGGACGGCTTCCAGGGGGATGGCCAGGGCTCTGGCCCAGGTGCGACGCCAGCCGAGGCGGCGTTGGGCACGGGCGGTTTCGCGGCGGGCACGGGCGGCGGCGCGGCGGGTGATCTCGGCGCGGGCGAGCGTTTGGCTGCGCAGCCACAGGGGGCGGGTGTGCAGGAGTTCCTCGACGTACGCGGTGGTCCACTTGTTGCTGCGCGGGCGCAGGTCCGGGATCAGTTCCATCGGCAGTCCGAAGAGTTCGGCCACGGCCTCGTCGGTCAGGTGGTCGATGACCGCCTCGGCCGCGCGGCACACCGCCTCGGCGCGCCGCTGCTGCGCATGCCATTCGCGATCGAGCCAGCGGGTGACCGCGGCGGTGGCGTGTTCGAGCTCGCGGTCGGCGTGCAGTTCCAGCAGCCAGCGCGGCGGGTCGGTGGCCAACTGGTGCAGCAGGTCGGTGCTGATGTGGTGGTCGATCGACGGGATGCGGTGGGCGATGTCCTCGGCGGGCACGCCCAGCGTCGCCCACACCCGGTGCGGTCGGGCCAGCGAGCGCAGCGCGGCGATCGCGCGCGGGCCGGCGGCGGCGAGCAGTTCGGCGATCTCGGTCGGCTTGTAGCGACACTGCTCGGCGATCTCGGCGATGTCGCGGACCCGCGGGTCGCCCATGAACCGGCGCAGCCGCGCGGGCGCGGTGCCGTGCAGGCGGGCCAGGGCGCACGCGAAGGCGATCACGTCGGCCGGATCGGCCTGCCGGTCCGGGGCCAGCGTCGCGAGGTAGCGGCGCGCGTTCCGGGCCCGCTCGCGGTTGTGCGCGCGGGTGGCGGCGGCCTTGGTCGCGGCCAGCGACCGGGCCACCCGGCGGGCGGCCTCGCGCAGCTCGCGATCCGCGGTGATGTGCGGATGCAGCGTGTCCACGTCGGCGGTGCGGTAGTAGCGCACCTCCAGGTCCCGGCCGTACCGGGAGACCGTCACCCGATCCACGACCGGCAGCCCGGCGGCCTGGGCCACCCGCCGAAAGCGCTCGCGGCCGATGCCCAGGCGGTGCGCGGCCTCGGTGGCGGTGAGCGGTTCTTCGCGGCTCAGCGCGGTGAGGAAGGGGCCGGGGTCGGCGGCGGCGCGGGCGACCGCGTCGGCGTCGAAGGTGCCGTCCTGGTGTTGTGCGAGCAGTCCTGTTCGGGCGGCGAGGCGGACTTGGCGGGGGACGAGCCCCAGCGCTTTGCCGACGCGCGCCGCACCGATGCCTCCTCGGGTCACGACCGGCCCCTTCCGTACGGGTGACACCGAACGGGGTGACGATAGAACGCCTGCGGGGCGCGAGGGAGTGCAAAGGGCGAAATCCGCCCGATCGTGCGGGGAAGCGATAGGGCAGGTTACGGCAAATGGGGGATGGTGGGCGGGTTGTTCGATGCGCCGGATGGGCGTGTCCCGGTTGGCCCGAATGCTTCGCTCGTGCCTGCGCCGGGTGTGCTCAGCCGATGGGGTTGCCGTGAGTGGTGGGGTCGATGGGATCGATGGGGTTGATGGGGCCGGTGGGCAGGGTGAGTTCGAAGCAGGCCAGGGGGAGGGGGCCGTGGTCTTCGCGGTAGGGCGCGATGTCCCGGTAGCCGAGGGTTCGGTACAGGTTGATGGCTCCGGTGCGTTGCGGCAGGCAGTCCAGTACGACCCGCCGCGCGCCCACCCGGTGCGCGTGGGCGTGCAGGCGGGCCATCAGCGCCTGGGCGATCCCGTGGCCCCGGGCGTGCGGGAGCACGTACAGGCGCTTCACCTCGGCGGTGTCGGCATCGAGGAGATGCACACCGACACCGCCTGCGGGCCGGCCGTCCAGGAGCGCGGTGAAGTAGGCGCCGGGATGGGCGTAGAAGTCGGCCGGATCGTCGTGGTCGACACGGCACCAGGGCGGCAGTTGCTCGGGGCTCTCCCAGCCCGGGTGACCGGTCTCGTCGGCGGTCGCGTTGTAGTACGAGAAGAGCAGGTCGCGGGTGTGGGCGAGGTCCGTGCTGATGGTCGGATCCCGATCCGAGGCGATCGTCATGGCACCGCACTGTAGGCGCGGTCGGGTGGACGGCCGTCGGTGGCCGGGTGGCCGGCGTCCCCGGCGGCGGTGTCCGTCGACAGCAGCCGAACAGTGGAACCTGATCGTGTCGCGGAGCCACGCCGGCCGATGTCCCGGTTCGTGACCTTACGGTCGGATACATGCGTATTGTCATTGCGGGTGGACACGGAAAGATCGCACTTCGGCTGGAGCGGTTGCTCGCCGATCGCGGGCACACGGTGGTCGGGTTCATTCGCAACCCCGACCACGCGAACGACCTCGTCGCGGCCGGCGCCGAGCCGGTCCTGTGCGACCTGGAGCGGGCGTCGGTCGAGGAGGTCGTGGAGCACCTGGCCGGTGCCGACGCGGTGGTGTTCGCGGCGGGCGCGGGCCCGGACAGTACCCGCGAGCGGACCATGACGGTCGACTACGGCGGCGCGGTGCTGCTGGCCGACGCGGCCGAGGACGCGGGGGTGCGGCGCTACGTGATCGTGTCCTCGATGGGCGCCTCGACCGACCCGCCCGCCGACACCGACCCGGACTTCGCGCTCTACCTCAAGGCCAAGGGCGAGGCCGACGAGGACCTGCGGTCGCGCGGCGCGCTCGACCTGACCATCCTGCGCCCGGGACGGCTCACCGACGATCCCGGCACCGGCCTGATCGCACTGTCCGAGCGTGAGGGGCGCGGCGCGATCCGCCGCGACGACGTGGCGGCGATCCTGGCCGAGTTGGTCACCGAGCCCGGCACGATCGGCCGCACCCTGGAGGTGGTCGGCGGCGACGTGCCGGTCGGCGAGGCGGTCAAGTACGCGGCGGAGAAGCCTCGTTCGTGAGGTCCAGAGCCATCAGCACGTCGTCGACGTAGCGTCCGCCCAGCAGGAACTCGCCCGCCAGCACGCCCTCGATCCGGTAGCCGGCGGCCAGGTACAGGGCCCGGGCGGCGGTATTGCCACCGAGGACCCGCAGGGTGATCCGGCGCCCCCCACGCCTGCGCGCCTCGGCCTCGGCCGCCCCGAGCAACGCCCGGCCGATCCGACGGCCCTGGTGGTCGGGGTGCACCGCGAGCCCGTTGACGATCTGCACGTGCCCCGAGGCCGGACACAACGTCGAGCGCTCCAACTGCACGTAGCCGAGCACGAGATCGTCCTCGTGTGCGACGAGCGTGTCGCGCACGTGGTCGGCGCCGCGGAAGAACACCTTGTCCGCGGCCCAGCGCGGAGCCGGGGTGACGTCGGGCGACCAGGTGAGGTGGTCGATCTCGGCAAGCCTCGTACCGTCGGCCTCGGTCGCGGGCCGGACCTGGACGCGGGTTTCCTCCGATGTGCGCGACATCCGATCATCGTCCCACCCGGGGCCGTGCGCCGGGCAGGTCGGGTTGCGAACGATCTTGACGATCGCTTCGTGTGCGCCGTGTTCGCGCCGTATGCGCGCTCTAGACTCGCGCGCATGACTTCGCCTCGGGGCCCCGCGGACCTGGACCGGCTCGCGGCCGGCAAGTACGTCCTGTTGACCACGTTCCGGCGGGACGGGCGTGCGGTGGGCACGCCCGTGTGGGTGTTCCGCGACGGCGACGCACTCGGTGTGTGGACCGCGCGGGACTCCGGCAAGGTGAAACGGATCCGCAACGGCGGCAGGGTCACGGTCACCGCGTGCGATGCGCGCGGGAGGACCGGCGGAGAGGCGGTGCCCGGCCACGCGTCGTTGTTGGACGCCGCCGGGACGGAGCACTACCGGGACCTGATCCGGCGCAAGTTCGGGATCGTCGGGCGGATGACCCTGCTCGGCAGCCGACTGCGGCGCGGGACGGCGGGGACGGTCGGCGTCCGGGTCGAGCTGGGCGAGCGGCCGTAGGACCGG
This sequence comes from Embleya sp. NPDC020886, assembly GCF_044333915.1. NCBI lineage: Bacteria > Bacillati > Actinomycetota > Actinomycetes > Kitasatosporales > Streptomycetaceae > Embleya > Embleya sp. NPDC020886. The sequence continues at coordinate 58,985 of NZ_JBIRRX010000006.1, forward strand.
ATCCCGCCGCGAGCCCCACCCGGCCGCGGCTCGGCGAACCGGGCGGGGCCTCGGGGCGGGCGTGCGTTCGAGCGGTGGCCGGCCGGCGATTCGAAGGGCGGCCCGAGGCCCACACGAGGGCTTGAGCCTCGCAAAGCTCCTCGAACCCCGCAAAGCGGCTCGAATCCTACAGATCTGCTTGAACCCCACAAACCGCCTTCAAGCTCACAAGGTGAGCTTGAAGCCCACGTGGGAGTCGGTGAAGCCGAGGTTGCGGTAGAAGCGGTGGGCGTTCTCCCGAGTGCTGTTGGAGGTGAGCTGCACCAGCGTCGCGCCGCGCTCGCGGGCGCGTTCGATGGTCCAGTGCATCAGGATCGTGCCCAGGCCGCCGCCGCGCTCGGCGCTGTCGATGCGCACCGCCTCCACCAGGGCACGGGTCGTGCCGCGCTGGGACAGTCCCGGGATGATGGTCAACTGGAGGGTGCCGATCACCTTCCGTCCGCCGCTTGCCGGGTCCGGCCCGGTCATTACGACCAGTTCCTGGTTCGGATCGGCCACCAGGCGCTCGAAGGCCGCCAGGTACGGGGTCAGGTCCTCCTGCGAGTCCCGGCCCGAACCGAGCGTGTCGTCCACCAGAAGCCCTACGATCGCGGCGATGTCGTCCCGGCCCGCCGGCCGGATTTCGAAGTCGTTCATGGCGCCCAACGTAGAGGGCGTCGCCGGCGTCCGTTTCGTTGGTCCCGGGCGCGCGGGTGTGGGCAACCGGGACGGATGACTGGCGTCACCTTTGTACGGCCAGGGGAGTAGACGGGAATTCGGCCGCGCGCAGGATCCGTTGACAGGATTGAAGGCGGATGCTTGTCAAGCCACATGGCAAGCGGCCTAACGGGGAGGTTCCACGTGGATGCCGTGCACGAGTGGGTGGAGCGGCTGGGAGATCTACCGCCGCTGTACGCCTATGTCGTGATCGCTCTGGTCGCCGTGATCGAGACCGGGCTGCTCCTGGGCGTGTTCGCGCCCGCCGAACCGGTGCTCCTGCTGGGCGGACTGCTCACCTCCACGGGCCACCTGGCCCTGGTCCCGGTGTTGATCATCGCCACCTCCGCCGCGCTGGTCGGGGACACCCTGGGCTACCTCTCGGGCAGACACCGCAGCGAACGGATACGGACCGGGCGGCTGGGGCGCCGGGTGGGCGAGCCCCGGTGGGAACGGGCCGAGGAGATGTTCACCCGCGGGCGCGGCGCGGGCGGCGTGACCGTGATGCTGGGTCGCTGGGTCGCCTTCGCCCGGACCCTGCTGCCCCGTCTGGCCGGCGCGGCGGGCATGCCCTACCGACGCTTCGCGCCGTGGAACGCGGTCGGGATCCTGGTGTGGGTGCCGGGCTCGATCATGCTGGGCCGCCTCGCGGGCAGCGCGTACCCGTCGGCGGCGAGCGTCCCCGGTTGGATAGGCGCCGCGATCGTCGCGATCGGCATCGTCGCGGGCGTGGTCACCTACGTGCGGCGGCGTCGACGTCGCAAGGCCGAGGAGAACCGTTCCTCGGCGTTCGGGGACCCCGCGGCGGATGCGGCCGCGGGTTCTCGGCGTGATTTCGCGGGCGCGACGGCGGCGGTCCGGGAGGACAGCGCCGCCTGAGCGATCACCGTCGCGTGCCCCTGCGGCCGTGCGGCACGGCCCGCCCGAAGCGCGGGACGCGCCGCGACGGGGTGGGGCCGGCGAGTCCGGCCGCCTCGTCGCCGGCGTCCCACACGGCGTCGGCCGTCGTCGATTCGGGCCGGTTCAGCCGCGCAGTGCCGCGTCGCCGTGCTTGGCCACGTGTTCGTCCAGAGCGGCGAGCGCCCGGGTGACCTCCTCGTGCGAGCCGCCGCTGCGCTGCTCCTTCCAGTAGGCGGTGCCCAACTGCTTGAGCAGGGTGCCCGCCTCCCGGCCCACCTGGACCTCCTCGACCTTGTGCTTGCCGGTGTTCATGGTGTCTTCGGCCATCTTCTTGGCCTTGTCGAGGAAGCCGCTCATCGCGCCGTTCTCCGTTCCCATTCCGGACGGACATCGCTGCCGTACCGGGATCCACTGCCGTATCGAGACCTCGGCCGCGAGGTCGGGCCCTGCCGACCCGCCTCGCGCCGCCGAAATCCTTCGATGGTCGATCAACGAATGACACGGATACGAAGATCCCGAACGGAAGTGCACCGGTTCGCCGACGCATTTCACTCGTTCGGCGCCGCCAACGCCCGTTCGACCGCCGCCATCACGCCCTGCCAGTGGGTGCGCTGCCGGGCCCGCTCCCCGGCGTCGGACAACCACTCCTGGTGGAACCGCAGCACCGTCCGTCCCGGCCCGCTCGCGCTCATCGCGACCTGCACGGTCGTGTCGTGATCCCAGTCCGGCACCCGGCTCGTCACCCGGATCCGGTCCGTCTCGCGCCACCCGCGCACCTCGCCGGTGCTGCCGTCGGCGGTGCGGTACGGCGCGCCCCGGGTCGGGGTCAGGTCCACGTCCTCGCCCAGCCACAGGGCCAGGCCGGCGGCGGAGGTGATCAACTCCCACACCTGCTCGACGGGATACGGGAGTGTCTTGGACACGCCGATTTGATAGCCCGCGTCCTGCGTTCGGCCGGTGGTGTCGCTCATGGTCCAAGCCTTTCCGGCGACGTGCCCGCGTCGCCCGGTCTCTGCCGATACCTGTCAACAACGGTCAGGTATGCGCAACACTGGTGATCATGCGCGCGAGCCGACTGCTGACCATCCTGATGACGTTGCAAACCAGGGGGCTGGTCACCGCGACCGAACTGGCCGAGCAGTTGGAGGTGTCGGTCCGCACCGTCTACCGCGATGTGGAGGCGCTCGGCGCGGCGGGTGTGCCGGTGTACGCCGAGCGTGGGTCGGCCGGCGGATATCGGTTGCTGGAGGGTTTTCGCACGCGGATCAACGGCCTCACCCACGACGAGGCGGACGCGCTCTTCCTGGCCGGCCTGCCGGGGCCCGCAGCCGAGTTGGGGCTGGGCGCGGTGGTGGCGTCCGCGCAGCTCAAGCTGCAGGCGGGGCTGCCCGCGGAGCTCCGCGGGCGAGTGAACCGAGCGCAACTGCGCTTCCATCTGGACACGCCGGGTTGGTATCGCGAGGCGGACCGCTCGCCCGATCTGGCCCGGATCGCCGCCGCGGTGTGGACCGACCGACGGATCCGGGTGCACTACCGGCGCTGGCGGGGCGAGGTGACCCGCGAACTGGAGCCGTACGGGCTCGTGCTCAAGGCGGGCGCGTGGTACCTGGTGGCCCGCACGGTGCAGGCGGGCGAGCATCGCGATCGTACGTACCGGGTGGTGCGGATCGAGGAGCTGGAGGTGCTCGACGAAGTGTTCGAGCGTGACCCGGACTTCGACCTGCCCACCTATTGGCAGGACTGGTCTCGGGACTTCGTCGAACAACTGCGGGCGATCCGCGCGGACGTGCTGATCAACCCGGATGTGTACGCGTGGGTACGCGACCTGTTCGGGGCGTACGTGGCGGACACCGTGGAGGCGAGCGCGGGGGAGCCGCTGCCGGACGGCCGGGTCCGGGCCGACCTGCCGATCGAGTCGATCGAGGTGGCGGTGGCGGAACTGCTGCAACTCGGTCCGAACGTCGAGGTCCTGGGCCCGCCCGAACTGCGCGCGGCACTGGCCGACGCCGCGCGGGCGACGGCGGCGCGATACGCCTGAGCGCCCGCGCGGCCGTCGCCCCGAAACGGTCGGCCGACTACGCGCCGGCGCGGCGGAACACGCGTACGCCCAGCACCAGCGACACCGCGGCCAATCCGAGCGCGGTCAGCACGCCCATGCCCACCGTGCCGCCGTAGTCGCCCACGAACGCGGAGCGCACCGCCTGCACCTGGTAGCGCAGCGGGTTGGCCCGGGAGATGCCGTCCAGCCAGCCCGGGGCCAGCGACATCGGCAGCAGGATGCCGGACAGCAACATCACCGGCAGGTTCACCGAGTTCACCACCGGGGCGAACTCCTGCGGGCTGTCCACCCGCATCGCCAGCGCGTAGGACAGCGACGCGAGCGAGGCGGTCATCAACGCGACGAAACCGAACGCGATCAACACGCCGAGCAGCGGCGCGCGCAGCCCGAACGCCACGCCGACCACGACCAGCACCACCGACTGGACGAGCATCTGGACGATGTCCTTGAGCACGCGCCCCAGCAGCAGCGCGAGTCGGCTCACGGGTGTGACCCGCATGCGCTCGACCACGCCGTACTGCTTCTCGATCAGGATCCCGAAGCCCGCGAACGCCGCGCTGAACAGCCCGAGCTGGACCAGCAGGCCGGGCACCAGGGTCTGCCAGGAGTCGCCCTCGCCGCCGAGCGGGACGTCGCGCAGGAGCGGGCCGAACAGGATCAGGAACAGCAGCGGCTGGACGATCCCGAAGATCAGGCCGATCCTGGCCGAGACGGTCTGGCGCAGGTAGCGGCCGAAGATCAGCAGCGTGTCCGACACGAAGGCCGCGGCCGCGGACGGCTCCGGTCGCCCCGGTGTTGTGGTCGCGGCGTCGCGGGCCGCCGGCGGCGACGCCGCGGCCGGGGTCGACGGTGGGGTGGGCGTCGACGGTGTGGATGGCATGGACATGGCTACCTCTGCCGGGTCAGACGGCGATCGGAGTCTCGTTCGGCGCGGGGGTGCGCCGACCGGTGATGGCGATGAACGCGTCCTGGAGCGAGGAGTCGGGGGAACCCGTGTACTCGGTCTTGAGCGCGTGCGCCGTGCCCTGGGCGACGACGAGGCCGCGGTCGACCACCACGAGCCGGTCCGCGAGCGCGTCGGCCTCGTCCAGGTAATGCGTGGTCAGGAACACCGTGGTGCCCCATTCGTCGCGGATCCGACGGACCAGGTCCCACAGGTCGACGCGGCTGCCCGGATCCAGGCCCGTGGTGGGCTCGTCCAGGAAGAGCACGTCGGGGTGGTGCACCAGGCCCATCGCGATGTCGAGTCGGCGGCGTTGTCCGCCGGAGAGTGCGGCGCACGGGCGGTCGAGCAGGTCGGACAGATCCAGGTCGGCGGCCAACTCGGTGGTGCGGGCCCGGGCCTGCGCCTGGTCCAGCCGGTACAGCCGGGCCTGGGTGGTCAGTTCCTCGCGTACCGACACGGCGGGGTCGACGCCGCCGGACTGGGCGACGTAGCCGATCCGCCTGCGTACGCCCGCCGGGTCGCGCAGCAGGTCGTGGCCGGCCACGGTGGCGCTGCCGCCGGTGGGGGCCAGCAGGGTGGTGAGCATGCGCAGGGTGGTGGTCTTGCCGGCGCCGTTGGGACCCAGGAAGCCCAGGATCTCGCCTGCCGGGACGGTCAGGTCGATGCCGCGGACGGCCTCGACGGTGCCGCGCTTGGTCGTGAAGGTCCGGGCGAGCCCGGTGGTGTGGATGACCGGTGTCATGCGACTACCGAAACATAGTCATTAAAATTTTGCAACGACCACAAAATTAAAATGACCCCATGAAGGCTAGGATGGATGCATGACGGACTCGGAACCCGCCGAAGGGCTGCGCGAGCGCAAGAAGCGGCGCACCCGCACGCACATCTCGGACGTCGCGACCGGCCTGTTCCTGGAACGCGGGTTCGACGCGGTGACCGTCGCCCAGATCGCCGACGCGGCCGAGGTGTCCGTGAACACCGTCTACAACTACTTCCCGGCCAAGGAAGACCTGTTCTTCGACCGCGAGTCCGAGGTCGTCGACCGGGCGGCCCGGATCGTGCGCGAGCGGGCGGTGGGCCAGTCCGCGGCCCGCGCGGTGCTGGACGCGCTGCGCCGGGACGTCGAGGATCGCTCGCCGTACGTGGGCCTGGTCGAGGGCTACGAGCGCTTCATGAACGTCATGCAGGGGTCGCCGGCGCTGATGGCCCGGCTGTGGCGGATGCAGCAACTGGGCGCGGACGTGCTCGGCGCCACGCTCGCCGAAGAGGCGGGCGCGGAACCGGGGGACCCGGTGCCGATCCTGATCGCCGGGCAACTCGCGGGCATCCAGCAGGCCGTCTTCCGCGGCATCGGCAGGCAAATCGCGGCCGGCGTCGGGGTGGACGCGACGGCCGCGCACGCGCTCGCGCAACTCGACGCGGTCGAATCGTTGTTGAGCGCCGAGGTGTGGGACTACGCGGTCCGCACCCAGCGGTGACCCGGACCCGCGGCGGGGTGTGCCGGCGACGGGGTCGGGGAGGAGCATGACATCGGCGGCGACGAGGCGATCGATCCGCGATGATCTGCGTGGTCGGCTCCGCCGGCTCGACGGATGCATGCTCGGCCGTCGGATCGTGACTCGATCGACGGTCGGTTGCCACAGCCGCCCCAGGCCAGACAACAGGAGAACCGTGTGACCTCACCAAATGCTTCCGACCGACGCGGACCGCTCGTGTACGTGGGTGCGTACACCCCCGACATGGAGGGGCACGGCAGCGGCATCACGGTGTGCCGACAGGACCCGGCGACCGGGCTGCTCGGCACGCCCTCCGCGGTGATCCCGGCGATCTCGCCCTCGTACGTGGCCCGGCACCCCTCGGGTCGTTTCCTCTACGCGGTCAGCGAGCGGGGCGGCGAGGGCGCGGTCGGCGCCTACTCGGTGCAGGACGAACGGCTGGTGCCGTTGGGCGAGGTGTCCACGCTCGGCGCGGGACCGTGTCACCTCGCGGCCGAACCCACCGGGCGGTTCGTGGTGGTGGCCAATTACGGCGGCGGCAGCGTCACCGTGCACCCGATCGCCGACGACGGCACGCTCGGCGAGGCGGCGACGCACGTGCGGTTGACCGGGTCCGGCCCGGTGAAGGACCGCCAGGCGTCCTCGCACGCCCACCAGGTGACGTTCGCGGCCGGCGGCGAGTGGCTCGTGGTGTGCGACCTGGGCTCGGACACCGTGTACCACCTGCGCTTCGACGCCGAGGCGGGCACGATCGCGGAGGGGCCGAAGGTGACGCTGCCGCCGGGGACCGGGCCCCGACACATCGCCTACGGGCCGAACGATCTCGCCTGGCTCGCCGGGGAGTTGAATACGACGGTCACGCCGCTGCGCAGCGATCCGCGCACGGGGGCGCTCACGGTGGCGGGCAAGCCGTTCGTGCTCTCGGGCGGCGAGGGCGCGCCGTCGGGGATCGTCGCGGCGGCGGACGGGCGGTTCGTGTACGTGGCGAACCGGGGGCCGGACACGATCTCGGTGCTCGCGGTGGACGGCGCGGAGTTGGCGCTCGTCGAGGAGGTGCCGGGCGGCGGGGCCTGGCCTCGGGATCTGGCGTTGGTGGGCGACGTGTTGTACGTGGCGAACCAGCGCGGGGACACGGTCACCGGGTTCCGCTGCGATCCGGAGTCGGGGCGGCTGACGGCGTTGGGGGTCGCGCTTTCGACCGGGAGCCCGACGAGCATTCTGGTGTAGGGGGACGGGGTCCTCGGCGCCGGACGGGCGGGACGGCTCGTCCGGCGTTCGCCGGTGCGGCTGCGGGTGGCACGCAGCCGGGGCTTCGGGTGTTCTCGAACGGCGGCCGAGCCGGGGCCGATCGGGCCTGCGTCCACCCGCTTGCGCGTCGTGGCGGTGCGTACGCCCGGTGTGCGGAACGCGCTCAGCGGGCAGAGCGGGCAGGGTGACTCGGGCGCTGCGGGCCGATCGGTCGAGCAGCCCGATCGGCTGCCCGGCCGACGCCGGGTCATCCCTCCCGACCCCTGCGACGAAGGACGATCCCAACCATGAGCCCGACCCCCGTACCCGACATCACCCTGAACAACGGCACCACCATCCCGCAACTCGGCTTCGGGGTCTTCCAGGTCGAGAACGACAAGGCGACCACCGCCGTGGAGACCGCGCTGGAGGTGGGCTACCGCAGCATCGACACCGCCGCCGCCTACGGCAACGAGACGGGCGTCGGTCGCGCGCTGGCCGCCTCCGACGTGCCGCGGGCGGACCTGTTCGTGACGACCAAGTTGTGGAACAACGCCCAGGGCTACGACTCGACCCTGACCGCGTTCGACGAGAGCGTGGCCAAACTCGGCCTGGACTACGTGGACATGTACCTGATCCACTGGCCGACCCCGAACCGGGACCGCTACCTGGACACCTGGCGGGCGTTCGAGAAGCTGCTCGCGGACGGCCGGGTACGCACGATCGGCGTGTCCAACTTCCAGCCCGACCACCTGACCCGACTGCTCGAACACACCGCCGTGGTGCCCGCGGTCAACCAGGTCGAACTGCACCCCTACCTCCAGCAGACCAAGGTGCGCGGGTACGACCGCGCGCACGCGATCGCGACCGAGGCGTGGAGCCCGCTGGGTCAGGGCGGCGACCTGCTGGCCGACCCGGTGATCGCCGAGGTGGCCCGCGCGCACGGCCGGACCACCGCCCAGGTCGTACTGCGCTGGCACCTTCAGCTCGGCAACATCGTGATCCCCAAGTCGGTCACCCCGTCCCGAATCCGGGAGAACTTCGAGGTGTTCGACTTCGAACTGAGCTCCGCCGACCTGGACGCGATCCAGGCCCTGGACCGCGGCGGCCGGATGGGCCCGGACCCGGACACGCTCAACTAGGCCCGGTCCGGCGCGGGATCAGGGTCGGCGGCGGTCCGGCTCGATCAGGGCCGGGTGGGCGGGGTGGTCGTAGCGCACCAGCAGGTCGGCCTCGGTCGCGGGCGCGACCTCGTCCGCGTAGCGGGTCAGCGCCTCCAGCGTCCAGGCGTCCTCGGCCGGCGTACGCCTGCGCAGCGCGCCCGGGGACAACCACAGGTGCACGGTCAGTTCCAACGGCAGCCCCTTGCCGAGCAGGAGCGGCCCGTCCAGGAGCAGGACCCCGCCCTCGGGCAGGGTGGTGTACGCGGCGCGGGTGGCCCGATCCCGGGCGGCGTCCCACAGGCTGGGCAACACCCGGCCGGTGCCGTCCGGGCCGAGCGGTTCGAGCACCTCCCGGCGCAATCCGGCGTCGTCCAGCCAGCCCCACAGATACGACTCCGCGTCGGTGTGCCCGTACTCCAGGCGCACCGACGCGGGGCGCAGGAAGTCGCGCGCCGTCACCCGCAACACGGGATGTCCCAGCAGGCGCAGCGGCGCGACCAGCGTGTCGGCGACGGCGCCGGGTTCGGCCGCGTCCGCGCCGTCCACGGCGACCCGGGTCCATCGGCGGTCGCCCGCGCGGTCGGTGATCGCCGCGACGAGTTCGTCCACCAGGGCGGCCGGGGTGAGCGGTCGGGCGTTCACCATCGGCGCGCCGGGCGGGGGGCGTCGGGTTCGATCATGGCTACATTCTGGGCCGACCCGGGTGCGCGCGTTCAGTCGCCCTGCGGTTCGCGCTCCAGGGTCGCGTCCACGGTGATCCAGTCCGGCGGCATGTACGGCGGCGTCTTCCAGAAGATGTCCAGTCGCACGATCAGGCCCTCGTCGTTCAGTTCGAGGTAGTTCGCGAAGCGCATCACCAGGAGGTCGTCCGTCGGCGTCGGCCGGATCGACTCGACCGCCTCGTTGAACGCGTATCGGCCGTCCTCGCTGAGGAAGGTGAACCGCGAGCGCAGTTCGTGCTGCGCCATCCGACCGGTGACGGTGGAGACGAAGCGCAGGTACGCCTCCTTGCCCTCGCAGGTGTCCTCGGCGTTGTCCCGCATGCCGACGCGCACGAAGTCGTCGGCGAGGGTGGACGCCACCAGGTCCCAGTCGTGGGTGTCCACGCCCCGCCAGAAGTTCTCGACGGTACGCCTGCGTTCCTCGAGGTCCGTGGATGTCCCGGCCGGGTCCTTCGATGTCTGGGTCATGGGCGGACGGTAGTGCGGTCGGCGGCCGAGATCCAGAGGTATCTGACGGTGCGTCAGCGAAACTCGGCGGCCGACGCGGGGTGGCGGATCGCCCTAGAAGTCGGGCAGCGTCGGCATCTGCGGTGCCGTCACGTGCGGCGGCGGGACCTCGACGAAGCCGCCGGAGACGCCCTGGTGGATGCCCAGCACGGCAGGCCGCAGTTCCTTGATCACGTCGTCCTCGTTGATCTGCCCGACCTGGCGGGTTTCGCTGGTCAGGGTGTCCGCGCGGCCGTCGGCGAGCGCGGGCCCGGTGGCGGCCAGGGCGAGCAGGGCGCCGCCGGCCGCGGCGGCGAGCAGGGTGGTGATGCGCATCGGAACTCCGTTCGTCGGTCCCGTACGGGGTGTCCGTGCGGGCGGTCCGTAGGGGACCAGCGAACGGAATCCGCTGCGCCGAGTGGGGGAATCTCACTCGGACGAGGGCGTGTCACGCGACGTGCCCCGCTCGATCACTCCCGCAGCGGCCGCACCAGGTCCGCGGCGAGCACCCCGGCGGACAACGCCCGCGCGTCGTCGGAGCGCGCGTGCACATCCGCCGCGGTGTCCGCCAGCTTGATCACGTGCTCGTCGCCGTGTGCGCACGCGCTCTCCATCGCGGCCGCGGCATCGGCCGCCGGAGCGGGCGGCTCCGGCCCGTCCTCGGGCGCCATGTACACCGCGAAGACCGCGCTGCTCGTGGCCCACGCGGCCGTGTACGAGGGGATCCACAACTCGGTCGGCAGCGCGGGCAACACCCGCAGCACCGCGTTGGGGGCGGTCACGCCGTGCACGTTCATCACGGCGTTGCCGTGTCCGCGACGCAGATAGCGCAGGGTGGCCGCGTGCACCGTGTCCGCCAGCAGCGATTGCGCCTCCTCGGGGGTGTCGGCCGTGCGCACCGACAGGGTCGCGGTGAGCCAGCGGTCCCAGCCGGCCAGGAAGTCGAGCCGCCGGTTGATGTGGCCCTTCTCGCCGGCGGGCAGCGGCGGCACCGCGTCCAGGGCGTCGAACGGCGTGCGGCCCCCCGCGAGCCGAGGCAGTTCGGGCAGGGCCTGGTTGCTGGAGGCGAAGTACGCCATCGCGTGTGCGAACTCGGCGAGGCGGACCGGGCTCTCGCCCGCCTCCAGCAGCGCGCGGACCGCGTGTCCGACCCGGATCACGCCGTGCGTGGCGCCGCCGGGCAGGCCCGGGAGCAGGCGCGGCCACCACAGCGCGAGCACCTCGCGCCACGGTTGTTCGGCGATCTCGTCGGTGAAAAGCGCGATCCAGTCCCCGTCGCGGGCGCGGTCGCCCAGCGCCTCGCGCCACCCGTCCCGGGCGATGCGCTCGGTCGGGCGGGCCACCGGTTCGAGCCGGGTGGTGTAAACGTCCAACCAAGCGGGCACGGCTTCCCACTGGCCCGAGTGCACGAGCGCCTCGACGGCCATCGGTCCGTGATTGGACAACTTGTCGTCGAACTCGGAACCGGTGCGATGTAGACGTTCGAACGCTTCGTCCAAGGTTTCGGCGGCTTGCTGATGCACCGTCAACTCCTTTGTCTGCTTCGAGTGGACCGGGGGACTCCGGTTAGGACAGTTAAGTCTTGCCTAACTTGCCCGGCCTCCGGCGAGAAGCATAGGGTCGAGCACGTCACCGCAACCACTGCGCAGGAGGAACTCCCGTGGCCGACACGGTCTACACGCTCCCCGACCTCACCTACGACTACGCCGCCCTGGAGCCGCACATCAGCGGCGCGATCATGGAGCTGCACCACGACAAGCACCACGCGGCGTATGTGACCGGTGCCAACACCGCCCTGGAGCAGATCGCGGACGCCCGCGACAAGGAGGCCTACGGCACCATCTCCAAGCTGGAGAAGGACCTGGCCTTCCACGTCTCGGGTCACGTGCTGCACAGCCTGTTCTGGACCAACCTCGGCCCGACCGGCAACGGCGAGCCCACCGGTGACCTCGCCGAGCAGATCGGCGTCGACTTCGGCGGCTTCGAGCAGTTCCGCGCGCACATGACGCAGACCGCGATGACCGTGCAGGGCTCGGGCTGGTCCGTCGCCGCGTGGGAGCCGCTCTCGCAGCGCATCGTGGTCACCCAGGTCTACGACCACCAGGGCAACATCCCGCAGGGCACCGTGCCGCTGCTGGCGATCGACGCGTGGGAGCACGCCTTCTACCTCCAGTACAAGAACGTCAAGGCGGACTTCTTCAAGGCCGTGTGGAACGTCTTCAACTGGGACGACGTCGCCGCCCGCCTCTCGGCCGCCAAGGGCGCCTGAGGAACGGCGTTCGGTCCGGGGCCGCGCGGGATGCCTCCCGTGCGGCCCTGTCCGACGTCGGCGGGCCCGCGGCGTCGGCGCACGCGCACCGGCGCGCACGCACACGCACTCGGGAGACTCGGGGTGGACGAGAGGGGCGAGCGGTGACCGAGCAGGACGCGTTCGCACTGTTGCCCGAGACCCGGCGCGAGATATTGCGGCACCTCAAGGGCGCGGGCGAACTGCGGGCGGAAGAGTTGGCCGACGCGGTCGGGATGACCGCGAGCGGCATGCGGCAACAATTGGCCGGACTGGTCGCCGAGGGCTATGTGACCCATCGGCAGGCCCGACTCGGGCCGGGCCGGCCCAAGCACGTGTATCGGCTGACCGCGGCCGGGGAGAACCTCTTCCCCCGGCGCTACGGCGACCTGGTCGGCGACCTGCTGGAGACCGCGCAGGCCGAGGAACCCGGTTTCGTGGACCGGTTGTTCGACCGTCGGCGCGAGCGGCGGCTGGAACGGGCCCGGGCCCGGACCACCGCGCCGGAGCTGGCCGATCGGGTGGCCGCGATAGCCGCGATCCTGGACGAGGACGGCTACCTGGCCGCCGCGCAACCTTTGGCCGACGGCGGCGGGTGGTTGATCGTCGAGCAGAACTGCGCGATCTTCGACGTGGCGATCCGGTGCGGGACCGCGTGCTCCTCGGAACTGGCCTTCCTGCGGGAGGCGTTGCCGGATACCGAGGTGCGGCGGGTCAGCCATATGGTGGCCGGGGCGCCGCATTGCGCTTATGAGATTCGGCCGGTGGTTGGCGGTTCCGGTGCTTCCGGTGGTTCCCGTGGTCTCGCCGAGTCCGGTAAGTCCGCCGAGTCCGGTAAGTCCGCCGAGTCCGGTGGGTCCGCTGAACCCGGTGAGTCGGGTGCGCCGGGTGAGGCCGGTGGTTAGGCGTGTTCCGCGAGATGGTTGGGCGTGTTCCGCGAGGATGGCTGGGCTTCCGCGAGTTGTTCGCGTAGGGCGGGTTTGCTGACCTTGCCGGTGCCGGTGACCGGGAGGGCGTCGGTGAACACGACGCGGCGCGGGACCTTGAAGCCGGCCAGGTGCGCGCGGCACAGGGTGACGAGGGCGTCCGGGTCGACGGAGCGATCCGGGGTCGGGACGACCACCGCGACCACCCGTTCGCCCCACCGGGTGTCCGGTTCGCCGACCACCGCGACGTCGCGGACGTCCGGATGGGTGCGCAAGACCGCCTCCACCTCGCGGGCGCTGACGTTCTCGCCGCCGGTGATGATCACGTCCTTCTTGCGATCGAGGACGTACAGGTAGCCGTCGGCATCGAACCGGCCCAGATCGCCGGTGCGGAACCAGCCGGCCGCGAACTCGCCGGTGTCCACCTGCCAGTAGCCGTCCGCGACCTGCTCGGAGCGCACCGAGATCTCGCCGGTGGCGCCGGTCGGCAGCGGCCGGCCCGCGTCGTCGACGATGCGGATCTCGACGCCCGGCCCGGGCCGACCGGCCGCCGCGTACAACTCGGGGCGGTGGTCGGCGGCGCTCAGGAACACCGCGTTGCCGGAGAGTTCGGTCATGCCGTAGCCCTGGCCCAGGGCGCAGCCGAGCATCCGGTCGACTCGGCGGATCAGCTCGGGCGTGATCGGCGAGGCGCCGTAGCTGATCGAGCGGATTCGCTCGCGCAACCCGTCGCCCTCGTGCACGTGATCGAGCAGCGCATCGATCATGGTCGGCGCGAGGGAGAGGTTGGTGACGTCGAACTCGCGGATCACCTGCGCCAGTTCGGCCGGTTCGTAGCGATGCAGTACGACCACCGGGCGGCGCATCAGATGGTGGGCCGGCACCTGGTAGCCGGCCACGTGCGCGAGCGGGAACGGGGTCAGTACGACGGCGTCCGGGTCGACCGGGCGGCAGGCGAGCGAGGTGCGCATCGAGGTGGTCAGGCTGCGATGGGTGAGCCGGACGCCCTTGGGCCGGCCGGTGGTGCCCGACGTGAACAGCAGCCAGGTCAGCGCGGTTTCGTCGGTGGCCGGGGTGAACTCGGGCTCGCCATGGGCGGATTCGGTGACGGCCTCGCCCAACTCCAGGCTCGGGCCCCCGGTCCAGCCGAGCCGGGCCATCGGTTCGGCGTCGCCGAGCAGCAGTTCGGCGCCCGAGCGGGCCAACTGATCGGCCCACTCGCGCGGGTGCAACCTGGGATTGAGCGGGACCAGCACCCGGCCGGCCCAGGGGACGCCGTAGTAGGCAGCGACGTACTCGGCCCGGTTGTGCGCGAGGATCCCGACCCGGGCTCCGGGGGAGGTCCGGCGCGCGACGGTGGCGGCGAGCGCGCGGGAGTGGGCGGCCAGCTCGGCGAAGGTCCAGACGGTGTGTTGGGCCGCCGGCTGCGGGGCGGCGGGGTGCCGGGCCGCCGAGTGGGGGGCCGCAGGGGGCCGGGCTGCGGTGTGCTCGGTGTGCCCCGTGTGCGTGCGTGGGGTGTGGGTGGGGACGATCAGGGCGGTGCGGTCGGGTACCTCCCGAGCCGCGTCGACCAGGATCTCGTGCAGCAGCATCGGGCGGGCCTCCCTCGTTCTCGCGGGACGTTATCGCAGGTGCCCGGACGGGGCTCGAAGGGGTGACGTTGTCGTGCGTTCGCCCGGGAGGATGCTGGGGTGGGCCTCGGCTGTTTGCTTGGGCGGCTTCTGGCTGTGTGGTCGGGGGGTGCTTGGGCGGGCTCTGGCTGTGTGGTCGGGGGGTGTTTAGGCGGGGTCTGGCTGTTTGTTCCAGGGGTGCCCGGGTGGGCCTGGTGGTTTGCTCGGGAGGCATTCGGGCGGGCTTGGTTGCTTGCTCGGGGGGTGCTCGGGCCGGCCTGGTTTGCCGTCGGGTGGGTGGAAAGGCGGATGCCGGGGTGGGCGGGGGTGGGGGAGGATCGGCAGGGTTCGGCCGCGTTCGGCGCGGTCGCCGTCGATCCGGAGGGCACGCTCGATGAGCAGTACGAACCAGGCCGCCAATGCCGATCACTTCGCGGAGTTTTGTGCCCTGCATCGGGCCGGGGCGCCGCTGGTGTTGCCCAACGCGTGGGACCACGCCTCGGCGGCGGCGCTGGTCGAGCGCGGATTCGCGGCGATCGGGACGACGAGCCTGGGGGTCGCGATCGCGGCGGGCAAGCCGGACGGAGTCGGCGGGACGCGCGAGGAGACGGTACGGCTCGGGATCGGCATCGCGCGGCTGCCGGTTCCGGTCAGCGTCGACATCGAGGGCGGCTTCGCCGAGCGCCCGGAGGAGGTTGCGGCGTTGGGCGCCGAGTTGGTGCGGGCGGGGGTGGCCGGCGTCAACCTGGAGGACGGGCGGGCCGACGGGACGCTGACCGACGCGGGGCGCCAGGTCGCGGTGATCGCCGCGCTCAAGGAGGCGGCGCCGACGTTGTTCGTCAACGCGCGCACGGACACCTACTGGGTGGGCGGCCCGAGTGCCTCGCTCGACGAGACGGTGCGGCGGATCCGGGCCTACCGGGCGGCGGGCGCGGACGGCGTGTTCGTGCCGGGCGTCGGGGACGAGGCCGCGATCGAGACCTTGGTGGGCGCCACCGACGCGCCGCTGAACATCCTGTACAGCCCCACCGGCCCGCCCCGGACCCGGCTCGCGGAGTTGGGCGTGCGGCGGATCAGTACGGGGTCGTTGTTGTTCCGGGTCGCGGTGCGGAGTGCGGTGGACCTTGCGTGGGCGATTGCGTGCGACGAGGAGGCGGGCGCGGCGGGCGCGCCGACGTATGCGCAGGCGCAGGCGATGTCGGAGGCTTATCGGGCCGACTGAGGGGTGGGCGGGGAGGGGTTGCTCGGCGCCCGGGTCGGTGGGGTCATACTGCTGGTCGGCGGGTCGGGAACGGTCTCGCCCGACTCCGGCAGGCCCGCCCGATCGTGAAAGACCTGATCTCGATGACGCTGCACGTTCCGCCGACCACCACTCCGGATTTCCAGGAATTCTGGCAGGAACGGCACCTGTGTCTGCTGGTCACCCACCGGCCCGACGGCACGCCGCACCTGGTGCCCGTCGGCGCCACATACGACCACGTGTCGGGGATCGCCCGGGTGATCTCGCACGGTGCCAGCAAGAAGGTCCGGAACGTGCTGGCGACCGGTACGGGGGCCCGCGTCGCGGTCTCCCAGGTGGCCGGGAGGCGCTGGTCCACGCTGGAAGGCATCGCGACGATCAACGGCGACCCGGCGGCCGTCGCCGACGCGGTTCGGCGCTATACCGAGCGCTATCGGGAGCCGAGGGTGAACCCGGAGCGGGTGGTGATCGAGATCGCGGTGACGCGGCGACTGGGGACGGTCTAGGGGGCGACGAGGTCGGGGCGGTCGGGCGTCGGGGCGTAGCCTGCCGGGAAGTGTCGGCACACCGATCCGAACGGGGATGCACAGATGACCCAGGTCGCCGTGGTTACCTTCGACGGCTTCAACGAACTCGACAGCTTCGTGGCGGCGGCCATCGTCAACCGCTGCCGCAAGGACGGCCTGACCGCGTACATCACGACGCCTGCCCCGACCGTCACGTCGATGAACGGCGTCGAGGTCACCGGGCAACGCGGCTTCGACTTCATCCCGGAAGCCGACGTCGTGCTGGTCGGCAGCGGCATCAGGACCCGCGACGTCGTCGCCGACGACGGACTCCTCGCGGCGCTGCCCCTCGACCCCACGCGCCAACTCATCGGCTCACAATGCTCGGGCGCATTGGTCCTGGCCCGCCTCGGCCTGCTGACCGGCCTGCCGGCCTGCACCGACGAGACCTCCCGCCCGTGGGTCGAGGCGGCCGGAGTCGAGGTCCTGGACGCACCGTTCCACGCGTCCGGCAACATCGCCACAGCCGGCGGCTGCCTGGCCTCCCAATACCTGGCCGCCTGGACCATCACCCGCACCCTCGGCGAAGCAAAGGCCCGCGCCGCGATCGACTACGTGGCACCGGTCGGCGAAAAAGCCGCCACGGTCGACCGTGTCTTCACCGTCCTTCACACGGCGACTCTGCTCCCTATGGCCTGAGCCCGGCTCCCTGGTTCCCGCTTCCCGCTTCCCGATCCCCGTTTCCGATTCCGTTTCCGATCCCCCGCGCGCGCCCGGCGCCGACCAGCCGACCGAACACCGCTTCCTGGGCCGTGACCGAGGGCGCCCGGTTCGAAGCGTGGACTGCGTTGATTTCCCGGCTGGGCATCGCCGTTGCACCTGTGCTCGCCCTGGCCGTCCTGCGCGCGGCGTTGGTCGCACGGGCACCGACGCTTTGGCCGCTTGCCGGCCGCGCCGCCGGGCTGCGGTTCGGGGCCGGGACGCCTTTGGTGCCCTGCCCTGCCCTGCCGCGCGGCGGAGCGGGAGGGCGGTGCGGTCGGGTCCGTTGGGGGCTTTCCCGGGTGGGTCGGGTGTTCTCGGCCGGCGGTTGCGTCTTGGTGGGGTTGGGCGCGGGTGGCTTTGTGCTGAACGGTCGACGTGGATTGGCGGAGGTGGGCCCGGTCCCACGGTCACCCGGCGGTCAGGAGCCCTGGACTCCCCGGCGAGACACAGGCGTTGCTCGCCGGAAAGGCGCTGGCAACGGCGGAGCGGGAGGGGCGGTCCGGTCAGGTCCGCCGGGGAGCCATTCCGAGTGGGCCGGGCGCTTTCGGCGTGCGATGAGTGTCCGGTGGCGTCGGGCGCGGGTGGCTCTGTGCTAAACGGTCGACGTGGGCCGGCGGAGGTGGGCCTGGTCCCGTGGTCGCCGGCGGTCAGGAGCCTTGGGTTTCCCGGCGAGAGTGAGGTGTTGCTTGCCGGAAAGGCGCTGGCAACGGCGGAGCGGGAGGGCCGTCCGGTTGGGTTCGCCGGGGAGCCTTCCCGAGTGGGCCGGGCGTTCACGGCCGGCGGTCGCGTCTTGGTCGGCAGCGGATGGCTCAGTGCTAAACGGTCGGCGTGGATCGGTGGAGATCAGCCCGGTCCCACGGTCACCGGCGGTCAGGAGCCCTGGGTTTCCCGGCGAGACGTGGGTGTTGCTTGCCGGAAAGGCGCTGGCAACGGCGGAGCGGGAGGGCGGTCCGGTGAGGTTCGCCGGGCGGCCTTTCCGAGTGGGTCGGGGCGTTTCGGCGGGCGGTGGGTGGGTGGTGGCGGAGGGGGAAGAGAAGAGCGGGCCGTGAGTGGGTGGTTTCGGTTGCCGGGTGCGCAACCCGGCCCTCGGCACCTGCTCTCGCCGCTTTGTCAGGCAAAACCGCAGGTCAGCGGAACCCCGGGTGCGGGGAGCCGTCTCGGGGGCCGGGTCGTGACTCTTCAGGGCTCGCGGATGGCTCTCCGCCC
>NZ_JBIRRX010000006.1:77352-486793 GCF_044333915.1 Embleya sp. NPDC020886
CCCGGCGGTGCCGACCCGAAACGCCCACCGAGCGCCATGACTCACGGAAATCCGCCCCCGGAGTGCGCAACCCGGCCTGCGACACCCACTCTCGCCGTTCGGTTCCACAAAACCGCAGGTCAGCGGAACCCCGGGTGCGGGGAGCCGTCTCGGGGGCCGGGTCGTGACTCTTCAGGGCTCGCGGATGGCTCTCCGCCCGGCGGTGCCGACCCGAAACGCCCACCGAGCGCCATGACTCACGGAAATCCGCCCCCGGAGTGCGCAACCCGGCCTGCGACACCCACTCTCGCCGGCCGGTCCCACAAAACCGCAGGTCAGCGCGAAACAGCGGGCCCGAAGGCGTCCCACCATCCGGATCGAGACCCTCCCACCTCACCGGCAGCCCTTCCAGCCGCGCCCCGCTCACCGCACGCCGAAACCGCCCGACCCACTCCGGAAGGCTCCCCGGCGGACCTGACCGGGCCGCCCTCCCGCTCCGCCGTTGCCAGCGCCTTTCCCGCCGAGCAACACCCGCGTCTCGCCGGGGGACCCAGGGCTCCTGACCGCCGGTGACGGTGGGACCGGGCTGATCTCCGCCGGTCCACGCCGACCGTTTAGCACTGAGCCATCCGCTGCCGACTAAGGCGCGACCGTCGGCCGTGAACGCCCGACCCACTCGGAAAGGCTCCCCGGCGGACCTGACCGGACGGCCCTCCCGCTCCGCCGTTGCCAGCGCCTTTCCGGTGAGCAGCACCCACCTCTCGCCGGGGTGCCCAGGGCTCCCGGCCGCCGGTGACGGTGGGACCGGGCTGATCTCCGCCGGTCCACGCCGACCGTTTAGCACAAGGCCACCCGCGCCCGACCCGACCAAGACGCATCGCGCGTTGCAATGGCCCGGCCCACTCGGGAAGGCTCCCCGGCGGACCTGACCGGGCCGCCCTCCCGCTCCGCCGTTGCCAGCGCCTTTCCCGCCGAGCAACACCCGCGTCTCGCCGGGAGACCCAGGGCTCCTGACCGCCGGCGACCACGGGACCGGGTCCACCTCCGCCGGCCCACGTCGACCGTTTAGCACAGAGCCACCCGCGCCCGACCCGACCAAGACACACCGCACGCCGAAAGCGCCCGATCCAGTTCGGAAAGCTCCCCGGCGGCCCAGTCGGGCGCGCATAAGAACCTTGCCGAGTGGGCCGGGTGTTCGCGGCCGGCGGTCGCGTCTTGGTCGGCAGCGGGCGGCCATGTGCTAGTCGGTCGACGTGGGCCGGTGGCGATGGGCCCGGTCTTACCGTCACCGGCCGCTGGGAGCCCTGGATTCCTTGGCGAGACCCGGGCGTTGCTTGTCGGGACAGGCGCTGGCAACGGCGGAGCGGGTGCGAGGTCCGGCGAGGTCCGTTAGGGAGCTTTCCCGAGTGGGTTGGGGCGTTTCGGCTGTTGTTCGGGCGGCTTGGGTTTTGGGCTTGGGTTTTGGGTGGTGAGGGGGCACGATCCAGACTCCGTCGGGTGGTGCGGGAGTTGCTATTTGCGTGACCTGGGTTTGCCACCGCAGGCGCCCCATCCACTCGAAAGGCTCCTGGGCAGATCCGACGAAAGCACCTGCCCGCTCCCGCTCGCCTTGCCCGCGCCGTGCGCCGGTTTCCGCGCGGGGTCGTGTTGTTGCTGGTTGGTGCTGTATTTGTGGGCCGTGCCGGCTGGTTCGCGTGCGGCGCGGGCTGGTCCCCGCGCGGCGTCGGTCGTACCGCCGGGCGTTGATGCTGCGCCCGGCGGTTGCGCAGTTCGGCACGGCTGCGGTGCGGGCCTTGCGTGGGTCGGTGGTGACGCCGGGCGTTCGGCCCGACTCGACTCCCACACTGCGTTGACCGTGCGCCCGGCAACGTCCCGCGATGCGTTGGGCAGTTGCCCGGCCCGACCTCCACGCCCCTGCTGCCCACTCCCGCTGCGCCCACCCTCGACCCGCCCGCTTCTGCACTCACGCCATCCGCGCTCGCCGCGTTCGCCGCGCCATCCGCGCTCGCCGCGTTCGCCGCGCCATCCGCGCTCGCCGCGTTCGCCGCGCCATCCGCGCTCGCCGCGCTCGCCGCGTTCGCCGCGCCATCCGCGCTCGCCGCGCTCGCCGCGCTCGCCGCGCCATCCGCGCTCGCCGCGCTCGCCGCGCTCGCCGCGCTCGCCGCGCTCGCCGCGCCCGCCGCGCCCGCCCGTGTACGTGCCTAGCAGGTGGGTGGGGGTGGGGTTGTGGGATTTGGGACAAAGACGTGGGGGTGATCTTTGTGTGGTGGGTGGCTTTGGGTGGGGAGTGGGGGCGGGGAGGCTGCGGGGTATGGACTTGGACTTGGATTTGGATGGGTTGGTCGCGAAGGCTGTTCGGCGGGAAGTGCCTTGTCGCGATGAGGCGATGGGGGTTTTGGGTGGGTCGGGTGAGGTGCTTGATCTGGTGGCTGCCGGGGGGAGGGTGCGGCGGCACTTTTTTGGGCGGCGGGTGAAGTTGAACACCATCATCAATATGAAGAGTGGGCTTTGTCCGGAGGACTGTTCGTACTGTTCGCAGCGGGTGGGGTCGGCGGCGGACATTCTCAAGTATTCGTGGATCAGTCCGGGGGAGGCCGCGAGGACGGCCGATCAGGCGGTGCGGGCCGGGGCGAAGCGGGTGTGTCTGGTGGCCAGTGGGCGGGGGCCCGGGGATCGGGACATCACCCGGATCGAGGACACCATCGCTGCGGTCAAGGAGGGTAGTCCGGGCGTGGAGATCTGTGTCTGCCTGGGGCTGCTTGCCGACGGTCAGGCCGAACGACTCGCGGCGGCCGGTGCGCATGCGTACAGCCACAACCTCAATACGAGTGAGGCGCGTTACGCCGACATCTGCTCGACGCACACCTTCACCGATCGCACCGACACTCTTCGCCGGGCCGGTACGGCGGGCCTGTCGCCCTGCTCCGGGGCCATTTTCGGGATGGGCGAGTCGGACTCGGATATCGTCGATCTGGCTTTTGCGCTGCGGGAGTTGGATCCGGATTCGGTACCGGTCAACTTCCTCATCCCGTTCGAGGGCACGCCGATGGCGAACAACTGGGAGCTGACTCCCGAGCGTTGCCTGCGGATTCTGGCGCTGTTCCGGTTCTTCTTCCCGGATGTCGAAGTGCGGTTGGCCGGTGGGCGCGAGATTCACCTGCGCAGCCTGCAGCCGCTCGCGTTGCACCTGGCCAACTCGATGTTCCTGGGCGACTATCTGACCAGCGAGGGCCAACCCGGCGCGGACGACCGGCAGATGATCGCCGACGCGGGCTTCGTGATCGAGGGGGCCGACGAACAGACCCTGCCCGATGCCCGGCACGATCTGGTGGCGATCCGCCGCCGGGGCGCCGGCAGCGACCTCGCGCCCAACGCGTGAACGCCGGACACGCGGACCTGACCCCGGGGCATCTGCTCGACCTGGACCGCGAGCACGTCTGGCATCCGTACGCGCCGATGCCCGGCACGACGGCGCCGCTGCTCGTCGAGTCGGCTGCCGGAGTGCGCCTGCGGTTGGCCGAACCGGTCGGTGGTGTGCGGGAGTTGGTGGACGGCATGTCGTCGTGGTGGGCGGCCGTGCACGGCTACGCCCATCCGGTGATCGACGCGGCGATTCGCGAACAACTGGGCCGGATGAGCCACGTCATGTTCGGCGGCCTCACGCACGAGCCCGCGATTCGGCTGGCCCGTACCCTGGTCGAGATCTCCCCGGAGCCGCTGCGGCACGTCTTCCTGGCCGACTCCGGCTCGATCTCGGTCGAGGTCGCGATGAAGATGAGCCTCCAGTACTGGCGCGCTCGCGGTCGCGGCGAAAAGCGGCGGATGTTCACCTGGCGCGGCGGCTACCACGGCGATACGTGGCATCCGATGTCGGTGTGCGACCCGGACGGCGGGATGCACCGGTTGTGGCAGGGGAGGCTGGCCGAGCAGGTGTTCGCCGACGCGCCGCCGCGCGAGTTCGACCCGGCCTACGTCGAGCACCTGGACGCGCTGCTCGGCCGGCATCGGGACGAGACGGCCGCGGTGATCGTCGAGCCGATCGTGCAGAACGCGGGCGGCATGCGGTTCCATTCCCCGGAGTACCTGCGCGCGTTGCGCGATCTGTGTACCGCCCACGACGTGCTGCTGATCTTCGACGAGATCGCGACCGGCTTCGGACGGACCGGCGAGTTGTTCGCCGCCGACCACGCCGGGGTCGGTCCCGATGTGATGTGCGTCGGCAAGGCGTTGACCGGCGGCTATCTGAGCATGGCCGCGACGTTGTGTACGGCGGAGGTGGCGGCCGGCATCTCCGCCGGCGAATCCCCGGTACTGGCGCACGGGCCGACCTTCATGGGCAATCCGCTGGCCGCCGCGGCTGCGAACGCCGCGCTGGGCCTGCTCCTGGACCAGGACTGGCGCACCAACATCGCCCGCATCGAAACCGGTCTCGGCGCGGGTCTGGCCGCGGCCCGCGTGTTGCCCGGCGTCACCGACGTTCGGGTGCTGGGCGCGATCGGTGTCGTGCAACTGGACCACGAGGTCGACATGCCGACGGCCACCCGGGTGGCGGTCGAACACGGCGTCTGGCTACGCCCGTTCCGTGATCTCGTCTACACGATGCCGCCGTACGTCACGACGGAGGCGGACCTCGGACGGATCACCGCCGCGATGACTGCCGTAGCCGCGGCGGCCTGACCCGGATCGGCCCTACAGCGGTGGCGGCAGCGTGTTGCGGGTGAAGCGGACCGGCCGGGTCGTGTGGTTGGCGTAGGCGTAGGGGCGGTCGCTGGGGATGCGGATGGCGTGGCCCTCGGGGAGCAGGTGGGTCGTCCCGTCGTGGGTGAGGGTCAGCTCGCCGGAGACGACCAGGATCAGCTCGCGAGCCCCTGCCGGGTCGGGCACGGCGGTGTAGTGGTCGCCGGGGGCCAGCAGCCAGTCCCAGAGTTCGACCGCGGCCGGGCCCTCGCCGGTGACGGCGATCCGGCCGTGTCCCGACGCCGAGCGCCACGGCGTCACCATCGCCTCCGGGGCCACGGGGTGCGGGGCGCTGCCCGGGTCGGCGCCGATGATCGCGGCGAAGCTGATGCCGAGCGCGCGGGCGATGCGTTCGACGGTACCCAGACTGGGGTTGCCTTCGGCCTTTTCGATCAGCGACAACATGCGGCGGCTGACGCCCGAGCGCTCCGCGAGTTCGACCAGGGTCATGCCTCGGTCGGTGCGGCGGGCGCGGAGGTTGGTCGCGACGACGCGGGCGATCGCCGAGCCGGCGGCGGCGTCCGCGGTATTCGGGGTGTCCGCGGCGACGGGGGAGGGGGCGTCCGGGGCGGGGGTGGGGGCGGGCTCGTCGGGCATGTGTGCAATATAGTGCATGCAAGGGGAAAGATATTGCATGATTCACATGCGCTGAAGGGATCGCCGTCATGACGCTTGCCGCACCTCGACCTCGGCCTCGACCCGTCCGGGTCCCGGAGACCGCGGATCTCGATCGGGCCTGGGAAGTCGTGCGCGAAGTCCTTGCGCCGACACCGGTGTTCGAGGCCGGACCGGGGCTCGGCGGCGGGTTGCTCAAGCTGGAGACCACGCAGCCCACGGGATCGTTCAAGGTGCGCGGCGCGCTCTCCGCACTGGCCGCGCTGCCGCCCGGGACGCCGGCCGTGACCGCGAGCGCCGGCAACCACGGGCTCGCGATGGCCTGGGCCGCGCAGCGGATCGGGGCCGAGGCGACCGTGGTCGTGTCGACCCGGGCATCGGCCGCCAAGGTCGATCGCATTGCCGCCTACCCGGTCGGGTTGGTGCGGCACGGCGACGGTTTCGACGACGCCGAGGCGCACGCGCTCGGGCTGCCGGGACACTACGTGTCGGCGTACAACGATCCCGCCGTGATCGCCGGTCAGGCCACCATCGGCCGGGAACTGGACGCGCAGACCGTCGGTCCGCTCACCGTCGTGGTGCCGGTCGGCGGCGGTGGGCTGGCCGCCGGACTGAGTCTGTGGGCGCGGGCCCGGGGGGACGTACGGGTGGTCGGGGTCGAGTCGGCCGCCTCGCTCGCGGTCTCGCACGCGGTGCGGGTCGGGCGGGTGGCCCGGATCGAGATCGGCGAGACGATCGCGGACGGCGTGCGCGGCGGCATCGAGCCGGGCTGCGTGACCCCGGAAATCCTGGCCGGGCAAGCCGAGTTGACGTGTGCCACCGAGGATGAGCTGCGCGCCGCGATGCGCTGGTTGTACCGCGAGCACGGCCTGGTGGCGGAGGGGGCCGGGGCGCTCGCGGTGGCCGCCGTGCTGGCCGGCAAGGTCACCGTCACCGGGCGGCTGGTGGTGGCGCTGACCGGGCGCAACGTCACCGTCCCGACCTACCTGGAGGCAATCGGCCACGACTGAGTCGATCCGCACACCCCGATGTCCCGCCGTCCCGACCGCGGCTCTACTCCGGTGCGCGTGCCGCGTGCCAGTCGTGGGTGTCGGTCAGGTTGGCGCCCGCCTGGCGGGCGGCCCGGATCGGGTCGCGGTCGCGCAGCGCGCGCAACAGGTCCTCGTGGCCGGCCGGGTTCGCGCCCTGGTAGTCGGGATCGTCCCAGGAGCCGGCCACCGACGCGCGCACCGGCCCGGCCAGGTTGCGGTACAGCTCGGCCAGCAGGGGATTGTGCGCCGCGTCGGCGATGCCCAGGTGGAACTCCCAGTCCGCGGCGATCCACGCCTCGAAGTCGCGCGCGTCCCACGCGGCCCGGCGCCGGCGCAGTGCGTCGTCCAGGCCGGTCAGGTCGGCCTCCTCGGCGCGGATCGCCGCGAGCCGAGCGGCCTGGAGGTCGAGCGCCTGGCGGACCTCCAGGACCTGGCCGATATCGCTGCCGCCGTACAACCGCTCGACGGCGCCGGAGAGTTCGCTCACCGCGCGGACGTACGTGCCGTCGCCCTGGCGGACGTCCAACAGGCCCGCGTGGGCGAGCGCGCGGACCGCCTCGCGGACCGTGCCCCGGGCCACCTGGAGCCGGCTCATCAGTTCCGGCTCGGGCGGGATGCGGCTGCCCACCGGCCAGTCGCCGGAGGTGATGCGCTCGCGCAGCCGGGCGATCACCTCGGCGGACAGTGCCGGCCGGCGCACGGATTCGAGGCTGCTCATGCGCTCGGGCTCCTGACCTGGGACGTCGAATGGAGGAGGGGATCCGGAAGGGGTTGTCCACAATACATCTGATGATTCGACGTCACACGCTGTCGTCGGTCGACTCGATCTGGACAGAATTCATCAGACGTCTTACCTTTGGGTCATGACTTCCGCAGCCCCCGTCACCGCCACGCTCCCGGCGTCGACCAGCGATGCGACCGGTCGCGCCCGGGCCGGGTGGCTGGCCGGCGTGGGCATCGTGCTGATCGCGTTCAACCTGCGGCTGGGCATCAGCAGCGCCGCCGCGCTCTTGGAGGCGCTGCGCGACGCGCTGGGCTTCGGCCCGGTGACCGCGTCGTTGTTGCCGACCCTGCCGACGCTCTGCTTCGCCGCCGCCGGGTTGACGGCGTCGCCGCTGGCGCGTCGGTTCGGTACCGAACGGGCCGTGCTGGTGGCGCTGTTCGCGCTCGCCGCGGGCCTGGGCATCCGGGTCGTGCCGAGCACGTGGGCGCTGCTGACCGGCACCGTCCTGGGCATGTCCGGCCTGGCCGTGGGCAACGTGCTGCTGCCGGCGCTGCTGCGCGCCCACTTCCCGCATCGGGTGTCGGTGCTGACCGGCGTCTACACCACGGTGATGGCACTGGGCGCGACGCTGGCCGCGGCGGTGGCCGTGCCGGTCGCGAACGGGCTCGACTCGCCGTCGCTGGGGCTGGCCGTGTGGGCGCTGCCGGCCGTGATCGCGCTGCTGGTGTGGTCCCTGGTGCGGGCGCCGCACGCGCTCACCCCCGGCGGCGGTCCGGCCGCGCACGTATCGCCGTGGACGATGGCGCGCACCCGGTTGGGCAGGCTGGTCACCGCCTACTTCGCCCTCCAGGCGCTGAACTGCTACGCGCTGGTGGGGTGGTTGCCGACGCTGCTCTCCGACCAGGGCATGAGCCGCGGCGGGGCGGGTGCGATGTTGGCCGTCACCCAGGGCGCGGGCATCCCGGCCACGTTCGCGCTGCTGGCCTTCGTGCGGGCCACGGGGCGGCTGCGGCCCGCGTTCGTGGTGGTCTCGGTGAGCATGTTGATCGGCTTCGTCGGCCTGTTGGTCGCGCCGGTCGCGCTGCCAGTGTTGTGGGCCGCCGCGGTGGGCCTGGGCTTCTGTTCGTTCCCGCTGGTGTTGTCGGTGATCGGCGGCAGCGGCAGCGGCGCCGCGGAGACGACCGCGCTGTCCACCCTGGCCCAGTCGTTGGGCTACGCGGTGGCCGCGATCGGTCCCTTCGCGCTCGGCCTGATGCACGGCGCCACCGGCGGCTGGACGGTGCCGATGGCCGCGCTCGTGGTCACCGCCGTCGGCCAACTCCTGGTCGGCCTGGTCCTGTCCGGCAACCGGGGCACCGGGCCCGAGCCCGAGCAGCCGTCCGCCAAGTGAGTGCGCGCCGCGCGCGGGTGCCCTCGACGAGGAGCACCCGCGCGCGGCGGCGCGGTCGAACTACACGACCTCGGCCGCCGGTTGGGCGAACTGCGAGGCATACAGCCGGGCATACGCACCCTCGGCCGCCAACAGCGTGTCGTGCGTGCCCTGTTCGACGATCGAGCCGGACTCCATCACCAGGATCACGTCCGCGTCCCGGATGGTGGACAACCGGTGGGCGATCACGAAGCTGGTCCGGCCGCGGCGCAGCGAGTTCATCGCCTTTTGGATCAGCACCTCGGTGCGGGTGTCCACCGAACTGGTCGCCTCGTCCAGCACCAGGATCTGCGGCTCGGTCAGGAACGCCCGGGCGATGGTGAGCAGTTGCTTCTCGCCCGCGCTGAGATTGCCCGCCTCGTCGGCGAGCACCGTGTCGTAGCCGTCCGGCAGCGTGCGCACGAAGCGGTCCGCGTGGGTGGCCCGGGCCGCCGCGACCACCCGCTCGCGCGAGACCTCGCCGACCCCGTACGCGATGTTCTCCGCGATCGTCCCGCCGATCAGCCACGTGTCCTGGAGCACCATGCCGATCGGTGCGCGCAGGTCCTCGCGGGTCATCCCGGCGATGTCCACGCCGTCCACGGTGATCCGGCCGCCGGTCACCTCGTAGAACCGCATCAGCAGGTTGACCAGCGTGGTCTTGCCCGCGCCGGTGGGTCCGACGATGGCGACCGTCTGGCCCGGGTGCACCTCCAGGTCCAGGTCCTCGATCAGCGGCTTGGCCGGGTCGTACCGGAAGGAGACCTTCTCGAACGCGACATGCCCGCTCACCTTCTCGATCCGGGCGGCCGGCTCCGGGTCGGGGGACTGCTCCTCGGCGTCGAGCAGGGCGAAGACCCGCTCGGCCGAGGCGACGCCGGACTGGAGCAGGTTGGACATCGAGGCGACCTGGGTGACCGGCCCGTTGAACTCGTACGAGTACTGGACGAACGCCTGGATGTCGCCCAGCGTCATCGCGCCCGAGGACACCCGCAGCCCGCCGATCACCGCGACGAGCACGTAGTTGAGGTTGCCGACGAAGGCCATCGCGGGCTGGATCAGGCCGGAGATGAACTGGGCCTTGAAGCCGGCCGTGTACAACTGCTCGTTGTGCTTGTCGAACACCTCGGCGGATTCCCGCTGCCGACCGAACACCTTGACCAGCGCGTGCCCGGTGTACATCTCCTCGATGTGCGCGTTGAGCTTGCCGGTGCTCGACCACTGCTTGACGAACTGCGGCTGGGCGCGCTTGCCGATCGCCATGGTGACCAGGATCGACGTCGGCACGCTGACCAGTGCGACGAGCGCGAGCAGCGGCGAGATCCAGAACATCATCACCAGCACGCCGACGATCGTCAGCACCGAGCGCACGATCTGGCCCATCGCCTGCTGCAGGGTCTGCGCGATGTTGTCGATGTCGTTGGTGGTGCGCGAGAGCACCTCGCCGCGCGGCTGCTTGTCGAAGTAGTTCAGCGGCAGCCGGGACAGCTTGGTCTCGGCGTCCTCGCGCAGCCGGTAGGTGGTGCGCTGGACGATGGTCGCGGTCAGTCGGCCCTGGGCGAAGGCGAACACCACCGAGCCGGCCACGACGGCGAAGGTGACCAGCAACAGGGTGCGTACGTGGTCGAAGTCGATGCCCTTGCCGCCGGCGACGCCGGTGTAGATCGCGTCGGTGGCCTTGCCGAGCAGGCGGGGGGTGAGCACCCCGAGGCCGACTCCCGCGATCCCGCAGACGAGCAGCGCGTACAGCCGGGCCCGCTCGGGCGCCATCATGCCCAGCAGGCGACGGCTGGACGCCTTGAAGTGCATCGACTTCTCGGTCGGCGCGCCGCCCATCATGCGCGCCATGGGCGAACCGCCGACGGGCGGGCCGGGACGGCGTTTCGGGGTGGCCTCCTCGACCCGGTCGTCGGATGCGGTGGTCTCCTCGGTCGTGGTCACGCCGCCTCCTCCTCGGTGAGCTGGGACAGCACGATCTCGCGGTACGTGGCGTTGCCGGCCATCAATTCGCCGTGCGTGCCGGTGCCGACCACGCGGCCCTCGTCCAGCACCACGATGCGGTCCGCGTGCCGGATGGTGGCCACGCGCTGCGCGACGATCACCACGGTGGCCTGCGCGGTCTCGGCGGCCAGGGCCGCCCGCAGGGCCGCGTCGGTGGAGTAGTCGAGTGCGGAGAACGAGTCGTCGAACAGGTAGATCTCCGGCTTGACCACCAACAGCCTTGCGATCGCCAGGCGTTGCCGCTGGCCGC
Organism: Embleya sp. NPDC020886; assembly: GCF_044333915.1. Taxonomy (NCBI): domain Bacteria; kingdom Bacillati; phylum Actinomycetota; class Actinomycetes; order Kitasatosporales; family Streptomycetaceae; genus Embleya; species Embleya sp. NPDC020886. The sequence goes on from NZ_JBIRRX010000006.1 coordinate 88,098, forward strand.
CGGAGACGTTGCCGCCGCCCTGGGCGATCGGCGCGTCCAGTCCCTCCGGCAGTGCCTCGACGAACGACCGGGCCTGCGCGGTCTCCAGGGCCCGCCACAGGTCCTCGTCGGTGGCGTCCGGGTTGCCGTAGCGCAGGTTGGAGGCGACGGTGCCGGAGAAGAGGTAGGGCTTCTGCGGGACCAGGCCCACCGTGCGCGACAGCAGCCCCGGTTCGAGTTCGCGGGTGTCCACGCCGCCGACCAGCACCGCGCCGGCGGTGACGTCCAGCAGACGCGGGACCAGGCTCAGCAGGGTGGTCTTGCCCGCGCCGGTGCTGCCGATCACCGCGGTGGTCTCGCCGGGTCGGGCGACCAGGTCGATGCCGCGCAGCACCGGTTCCTCGGCGCCGGGGTAACAAAAGCTCACGTCGCGCAGTTCGAGTCGACCGTGTGCGTGCAGCGCGGTCACCGGTGCCTTGGACACGGTCAGGCTGGTCTCGGTGTCCAGTACCTCGGTGATCCGGTCGGCGCAGACCGAAGCGCGCGGGATCATCATGGTCATGAAGGTGGCCATCATCACCGATGTCAGGATCTGCATCAGGTAGCTCAGGAAGGCGACCAGCGCGCCGATGTCCATCGCGTCGGAGCCGATCCGGTGGCCGCCGACCCACACGATCACGATCGCCGAGGTCTCCCACACCAGCAGGACCGACGGATACATGAAGGCCATCAGCCGACCGAGCGAGAGCGACACGTCGCGGATCTCGGCGTTGGCGTCCGCGTACCGGGCCTGCTCGTGGTCGTCCCGGCCGAACGCGCGGATCACCCGGATCCCGGTGATCTGTTCGCGCATGATCCGGTTCACGTTGTCGATCCGGTCCTGGAGCACCCGGAAAAGCGGCGGCATCGCGCGCACGATCCAGCCGACGGCCAGGATCAGCACGGGCACGATGATCAGGAACAACAAGGACATCGGGACGTCCTGGTTGACCGCCATCAGGATGCCGCCGAAGCACATGATCGGCGCGGACACCATCAGCGTAAGGGAGAGCAGGGCCAACATCTGGACCTGCTGCACGTCGTTGGTGGTGCGGGTGATCAACGACGGGGCACCGAACTCGCCGACTTCGCGTGCGGAGAAGGTCTGCACCCGGTTGAACACGGCGGCGCGGATGTCGCGACCCACGCCCATCGCGATCCGGGCGCCGAAGTACACCGCGATCGCGGCGCACACGATCTGGACCAGGGTGACGCCGACCATCGCGGCGCCGACCCGCAGGATGTAGCCGGTGTCGCCCTCGACCACGCCGTTGTTGATCAGGTCGGCGTTCAGGGTGGGCAGATACAGGGTGGCCAGTGTCTGCACCAGTTGCAGCAACACCACCAGGCCGATCGGCTTGGCGTACGGGCGCAGATGTGCGCGGAGCAGTCTGATCAGCACGAGGTCCTCTTCGAGTCGGGGGTGGACGGCCGACCCGAGGCGCCGGTCGTACACGGTCGCGGGAGTGGCCTCGTGCGGGGCGCCGGCCCGGAACGCGGGCCTGGGACGCGTCGCAAAGGCGGGTTCGCCCTTCGACGGTAGTGCCCTTCGACGAGGTGGTCGATGGGATTGCATCCATTGCCCGGCCGATGCCGAGGTGACCCGGCGGCGATCGAAGGGATGTGCATGACGGTTCTCCCCGAGTGTGGTTCAAGGTGCCGACCGCGGCCCGTCGACGTTCTTTCGGACGGCATGCCGAAACCCTAGAACTTCAAGTCGACTTGAGGTCAAGGTCGACGGTCGGGGCGCGCCGATGCCCGCGGGCCGTCGGACGCCCGTTCGGCACCGTACACAGCGCGACGGCCTGCCCACCCCGAGGGGTGGGCAGGCCGTCGCCCGGCGCGGATGGTGGGCGTCAGTGGATCGCGACGAACGACTCGCTGACGTTCCACACCGCGAACTCGTCGCCGTGGTGGCCGCAGTCCGAGAAGTGAACGCCGGAGCTGGAGCGGTGACCGGCCACGAGGCCGTCGCCGTGCCCGCCCGCGCTCGCGGTGCCGGCGCCGACGAAGGCGAAGAGGGCGGCGCCGGCGATGGCGATCAACGAGGTGCGGATGCGCATTGTCATCTCCCATGAAGTGTGGGTATGCAGGACGTCATACAGATATCCGGAAAACCACATCAATATGGGGAATTTCGCCCATTAGGGGCGTGTCGTGCGCTCGTTACGACCCGTTCGGACCGTTGTCACTCGTGCACGAAGGTGAGCCAGTGCGCGTAACGGTCGTCCGTACCGGTGATCGCCCCGGTGTAGGCGGTCTGCAGCTTTCGGGTGATCGGACCGGCACCCACCTCGCGGTCGTCCAGCGAGGCCACCGGGACCACGCCCGCCGCGGTGCCGCAGACCAGGATCTCGTCGGCGGTGTACAGGTCCGAGCGGAGCAGGTTCTCCACGCGGACCGGCAGGCCCAGGTCGGCGGCCAGCGTGAGCACCGTGTCCTGGGTGATCCCGCGCAGCGCGCCGGCACTCGCGGGCGGCGTGTACACCACGCCGTCGCGCACCGTGAAGACGTTGGCCGCGCTGCACTCGCTGACGTAGCCGTCCGCGTTGAGCAGCAGCGCCTCGTCGTAACCGGCCCGCAGCGCCGCGGTCTTGGCCAGCGCCGCGTTGAGGTAACCGGCGGTGGCCTTGGCCGCGGGCGGCAGCGCGTTCGGGTCGTTGCGTCGCCACGAGCTGGTCGCCAGGCGGATGCCGCGCTCGGCCGACTCGCCGCCGAGGTAGGCGTGCCACTCCCAGCCCGCGATGCTCACCTCGACGGCCATCTCGGGCCGGAAGGCCGGGCCCATCTCGCCGTAGCCGATGTGCGCGAGATGGCGCAGGTAGCACTCGGAGTGCCCGTTGGCGGCGATCAGTTCCACGGTCGCAGCGCGCAGCTCGGTCAGTGTGTAGGGCACCTCGAAGCCCAGGATGTGCGCGCTTTCGCGGAACCGGCGCAGGTGGTCGTCGAGCCGGAACACCGCGGGGCCGCGCGGGGTGAGGTGGGCCCGGGTGCCTTCCAGGACGCCGGTGCCGTAGTGCAGTCCGTGGCTGAGGACGTGCACCTTGGCGTCCGCCCACGGCACGAGCGTGCCGTTCATCCAGATCCGGTCCGCTTCGGTCAGTGCCATCGCTGCTCCCGCCCTCGTGTGCTCGTACGTGGTCGTGCGTGGTGCGTTCGGCCGTGCTCGGCCTGCGGCGGTGGCCGGGGTCGGCCCGGGGTCGATCGGTCCGACCGGGGTCGACCGGGTCCGACTCGGCAAGTGGATCGCTGACAAATGCTTCGATGAGCCACTTGGTGAGTGGCACATTAGCCCTATCGGTATTGAGCCACTAGTGCCGATCCGATATTCGGACGTGGCGACATGCCGCTCCCGGGTCGTGCGGGGCAGCGGTCGAGTCGGCTTGTGGGGTGGGGGAGTTGGGCGGGTCGGCCGGAGTGGTCCTAGCGGGACTCGCGCCAACTCTTCACGAGGAGTTCGACCGCCTGGGACAGGATCGGTTCGGGCCAGGCGTAGCTGAGCCGGATGCGGTCGGCGGCGGTGTCGGGGAGCGGGGCGAAGACCGCGCCGGGGGAGACCGCGACGCCGTGCCGCAGGGCGGTCGCCACGAATTCCTCGCCGTCCGCGCCGGGCAGCCGGGCCCAGAGGGACAGGCCGCCGCGCGGCAGGGTCCACTCCCACTCGGGCAGGTGCTCGGCGAGTTCGGCGGCGAAGTGGTCGCGGCGGCCGGCGAGCGTGGCGGACCACTCGCGGACGCGCGTGGCGCGGTCCGGATCGCGGAGCAGGTGGATGGCGAACTGCTGGTCGAGCGTGGAACAGGCCAGGTCGGTGCGCTGTTTGGCCTCGATCAACAGAGCCCGTACGGCGGGCGGCGCGGCGATCCAGCCCAGCCGCAGACCGCCCCACGTGGTCTTGGACAGCGAGCCCAGGCAGACCGTGCCCTCGGGCAGATGTTCGACCGCCGAGGCCACCGGGCCGTCGGCCAGATCGGCGAGGCTGCGGTCCTCCACGAGCAGCGCGCCCTCCTCGGCGGCGACCTCGGCGATCGCCTTCGCGCGCCGGGCCGAGACCACCGCGCCGGTCGGGTTGTGCACCGGCAGCGAGAACACGTACGCGGGGCGATGCCGACGGATCGCCGCGCGCAGTGCGTCCGGGTCGAGGCCGTCGCGGTCGGCCGGCACCGGGATCGCCTCGGCGCCGAAGCGGTATCCGGCCGCGAGCATCCCGGGATAGGTGGTCGGCTCGACCAGGACCCGGTCGCCGGGTGCCAGCAGCGCGTCGGCGACCAGGTGGATCGCCTGCTGCGCGCCGGAGGTCACCACGATGTCGTCGGCGGCGAATCCGGTGGGCAGCTCGTGGGCGGCGATCAGGGCACGCAGCCGCGCGTCCCCGGCCGGCGCGTACCCGTCCTGTGGACGCGCGTCGAGCAGGTCCTCGACGCGCAGCGCGGTGTTCGGCAACAGCGAGGCGTCGGGGACGGCGGCCTTGGCCAGGTCGACCATGATGGCGCCCTCGCGCAGCCAGCGGGCGAAGGTCGGCCGACCACCGGGACGCACGTAGGAGCCGCTGCCGTGCCGGCGTTCGATCAGCCCGATGCGGTTGAGCGAGAGGTAGGCCGAGGCGACCGTGCCGCGGCTGAACCCGAGCGCCTCGGCGAGGGCACGCTCGGAGGGCAGCCTGGTCTCGGCGAGCAGATCGCCGCCCTCGACCAGTTCGCGCAGGGCGTCGAACAGGCGCTCGCCGCGGGATCGACGCTCGTTGCGGCGGGGACGCCCCATGCGCTCCCCGACCACCACGGCGAACTGCTCGACCTCCACGATCACTCCCTCGACGCACACGTGTGGGACGACGATGGTTTCACGGCCGGCGGCGGGGGCGGTCATGCGTGGGGGCGGGGAGCGCGGGTGAGGGCGGGGCAGGGGGCGGATCGTGGGGTCCGGAAACCGGACGGGTTGCCGAGGTCGGGGCCGCCGGCGGGTTACCAGGGCAGCGGGCGGGTGTCGCGGAAGAAGCCGCCGGTGGGGCCGGCGTCGGGGAGGGTGGCCGCCCAGACGATGCCGGCGGCACCCGCCTCGACCGGGCGACCGCCGGGGCCGCCCAGATCGGTGGCCACCCAGCCGGGGCAGATCGCGTTGACCAGGATGCGATCGGGGCGCAGCTCGGCCGCGAGCATCCGGGTGAGCGCGTTGAGGCCGACCTTGGAGACCGTGTACGCGGGCGCACCGCCGCCCATGTTGGTCAGCGACGCGGCCTCGCTGCTCACGTTGACGATGCGCGGATGGGCCGAGCGGCGCAGCAGCGGCAGGAACGCCTGCACCGTGCGCCACGGTCCGTAGAGGTTGGTCTCGCCCGCCTCGACCACCACAGCGAGGTCGGCGTCGGTCGCGCGTTGTCGGCTGTCGTAGCTGATCGCGGCGTTGTTGACCAGCGTGTCCAGGCCGCCGAAGCGTCGCTCCACCTCGGCGGCGGCATGCCGGACGCCGGCCGGGTCGGTCACGTCCAGGTGCACCGGATGGGCGTCCAGACCCGCCGCGCGCAGCTCGCGCGCGGCGGACTCGGCGGACTCGACCGCCCGGGCGCCGAGCAGCACGGTGTGCCCGAGCAGGCCCAAGCGGCGGGCCACCTCGCGCCCGATGCCGCGATTGGCGCCGGTGACCAGCGAGATCGGGGCGGACCGGCCGGGGTCGGCGGTTGCCGGCCGGGCGGTCGCCGGCTCGGTGGTGCGCGTCATCGGGTCAGCGCCGTCCGTCGAGGCGGTCGAAGGTGTCGCCGAACACCCACGGACTGGTCGAGGCGATGAAGTCGGTCGGGAAGCCGGCCGTGTGGTCGGTCGCGGCGGCCAGTCGGTGGAGCGCCTCCTCGGGCAACACCACGTCCACCGCGCCGAGGTTGTCCCGCAGTTGCTCGACCGAGCGGGCGCCGATGATCGGGTGCACGGTACGCGAGTGGGCCCGGGTCCAGGCGATCGCCACCTGCGACGGGGTCGCGCCGAGTTCGTCGGCCACCTCCCGGACCGCCCGGGCGGCGGCGTGTTCGCGCTCGCCGAGCGATTCGGGATCCACCCGGGTGCCGGCCTCGGCGCCGCCGGGGCGGGTGAACTTGCCGGACAGCACACCGCTCGCCAGCGGCCCCCACGCGGCCACCGTGAGACCGAAGTCCTCGGCCATCGGGAGCAGTTCCCGTTCGATGTCGCGGTCGAGCAGGTTGTACGGGACCTGGAGCCCGGCGAAGGGTGTCCAACCGCGCCACTCGGCGAGGGTGTTGGCCCGGCTGACCACCCACGCCGGGGTGTCCGAGATGCCGATGTAGAGGATCTTCCCGGCCCGCACCGCGTCGTCGAGCGCGCGCATGGTCTCCTCGATCGGCGTATGCCGGTCCCACAGGTGCACCCAGTAGACGTCGAGGTGGTCGGTGCGCAGTCGGCGCAGGCTGGTCTCCAACGACCGGGTCAGGTTCTTGCGATGGTTGCCGGCGGCGTTCGGATCGGTGCGGTCCCGGGTGACGGTGTATTTGGTGGCGAGTACGAAGCGGTCCCGGCGGCCGTCCAGGAGTTCGCCGACGATGCGTTCGCTCTCGCCGTCGCGGTAGTTGATCGCGGTGTCCACGACGTTGCCGCCGGCGTCCGCGTACACGTCGAGCATCCGGCGGCACTCGTCGGGCCCCGCGCCGACGGTGCCCTCGCCGCCGAAGGTCATCGCGCCCAGGAACAGTTCGGAGACGCGCAGGCCGGTGTTGCCGAACAGGCGGTAGCGCATGGGTACTTCCTCTTCGTTCGGTTCGGGGACGTGGCCATCGTCGGGTGGGTGGGCACACCGGGTCCAAGACCGGTTGTGATAACCAGAGGTTATGGACACGCACCTGCGAGACCTTCGGTACTTCGTGGCGATCGCCGAAGAACTCAGCTTCACCCGGGCCGCGGAGCGACTGTTCGTGTCACAACCCGCGTTGAGCAAACAGATACGCCAGTTGGAGGACGGGCTCCGGGCCCGCCTGTTCGACCGGGACCGGCGAACCGTCGCGCTGACCGCGGCCGGTGCGGCGTTGTTGCCGGCGGCGCGCGAGGTGATCCGCTGCTGGGACGAGGCGCAGCGGGTGGTGGGCGACGCGGTCGCGGCCGAGGCCGCGGTGTTGCGGGTGGGGCTGTCCACGAGTGTGGGTCGTGGGTTGTTGCAGCGGGCGCGGGAGGGGTACGCCGTGCGGCGGCCCAGTGGACGCCTGGAGATTCGGCAGATCGACTGGGACGACGCGACGGCGGGGCTGGCCGATGGGCGGGTGGACGTCGCGCTGGTGTGGTTGCCGATCCCGAACCGGGACGCGTTCGCGACGCGGGTGGTGGCGACCGAGCCGAGGTGCGTGGTGGTGCGCGAGGATCATCCGCTCGCGGGGCGCTCGGAGGTCGCCTTCGCGGAGCTCTTGGACGAGCCGTTCCTGGCGCTGCCTCCCGCCGCGGGGCCGCTGCGGGACTACTGGTTGGCGATCGATCACCGGGACGGGCGGCCGGTGCGGGTGGGGGCGACGGTGCGCAACGCGGACGAGACCTTCGCGGCGGTGGAGGAGGGCAGCGGGATCGTGCTCATCGCCGCCGGGAACGCGGCGATCTACCAGCGGCCCGGCACGGTGGCGGTCCCGGTGAGTGGGTTGAGCCCGAGCGAACTGGCGGTGGCCTGGCGGGGGGACGACCATCGCGGCACGGTCCGCGACTTCGTCGAGACGCTCTAGCCGGCCGGCCGGTGGGGGCTGTTGTCCTCAAGTGCCGGACGGGCCGGGGCGGTTGCGGTCGGGTCGAGGGGCCGCGGTGGGTGCTGGGTTGCGGTGGGGCGGCCTCGAACGCGGGACGGGCCGGACTTGTCGCGTGCCGCTTTGGGTCGGGTGGGTGGTGGTTGTGCTCAGGCGTCGGATGGGTTGGGACCGGGGTTTTGGGCTGTGGGTTGGCAGTTGCGGGTCATGGTGGTTGCGGCGCCGAAGCCCAGTAGGCCGCGTAGGTAGGGGGTGTGTTCGGTTTTGATCGCGGTGAAGTCGTGGCGTTCGTAGAGGGCGCGGGCGCGGGGGTTGACGTCGATCACGTCGAGTCGGATTCGGCGGCAGCCGAGTTCGGGGGCCAGGGTGGCGATCTCTTCGAGTAGGCGGCTGCCGATGCCCTGGCCGCGATGGTTCGGGTCGACGGCGATGCCGTCCATGACCAACTCGCGCTCCTTGGGGCGGCGTTCGAGCAGGGCCAGGATGGCCACCCGGTGCAGGCCGCCGATGCGGCCGTACGCGCGCAGCACGTCGAGGGCGGAGCCGCCGGTGAAGCTGCGGCCGGCGTGGGTGTAGCCGGCCACGCCCACCAGTACGCCGTCCCGGATCGCGGCGATCGCGCGGTCCGCGTTCAGGTGCGTGGCGAGGAACGCGATGCCCGCCTCGGGCGGACCCAGCGCGGCGCCGAGCTTGCGGCCGAACGCCTCCCAGTACAGCTCGGCCGCCCGGCGGCGCGCATCGGGCGGCAGGCCGCGTCGGAGCTGCAGCGCTCCCGGGCCCGGGAGGTCCGCGCCGCTTGGCGCGTTCGGCTCGTTCGCCTGCTCCATCCGGCCTCCGGGGGAGTGCGGGTCGGCCTCCTCGGCGGGTGGGGTGCTCTCGCCTCCCGGCCGGGCGCGTGTCACACCGCGACCGGGATCGCCGCCAGGGCCGCCGTCACGTCGGCCAGGTGCGGATCGGCGGCGGCCCTGGCCAGCGCGGCGGTCAGCGCCTCCGCGTAGGTGGCGCCGGCCTCGGTCAGGCGGGTGCGTCCGTCGTCGGTGATCACGGTGTACACGCCTCGGCGGTCCTTGGGACACAGGTCGCGGCGGGTGAGGCCGTCGGTTTCCAGGCGGACCGCGAGTCGGCTGACCGAACTCTGGTTGAGGCCGATCGCGTCGGCGAGTTCCTGCATGCGCAGTTCGCCGTCGGGGGCGACCGCGAGGCGGGAGAGCGCGCGGTACTCGGACAGCCCTATGCCGTGCCGCCGTTGCAGTGTCCTGCCGAGGTCGTGCTCGACGCGCGCGTGCAGCACGACGACCTGCTCCCAGAGCTTGGCGTCCATGGCACCGTCCCCTTTCGCGGTTCGGTCGAGCGGAAGACCGCTGTTGACAGATTACATGCAGTGCCAGATTATGCATGCACAAGCAAACAATGTATGTGCATGCACTTACTTGAGACTCGGGAGCAATCATGACCAGCACCAGCACCAGCACCAGCACCGCCGCGATCCAGCGGGTTGCCACCACGCCGGACTGGTACGAGCCGTACCGGATCTCGCAGGCCATCCGGGCCGGCGGCCTGATCTTCGTGTCCGGCCAGGCCGGCTTCGAGGAGGACGGGCGCACCGTCGAGGGCGGCTTCCTGGAACAGGGCCGGCAGGCGTTCCGGAACGTGGAACGGGTGCTCGCCGAGGCGGGGGCGACCTTCGCCGATGTGGTCAAGGTCGGCATCTTCGTCCGGAACATGGCCGCGAATCTGGACGACGTGATCGTGCTGCGCGAGGAATTCCTGTCCCGGCCGTACCCGGCGGACACCCTGCTGGAGGTCTCCTCGCTCGCCCAGCCGGACTGGCTGATCGAGGTCGAGGTCACCGCCCTGGACCGCTGACGACCGCCGAGAAGCCACCGAGAACCGCCGAAACAGCCGGATCCGCCGGATCCGCGAGGCCCGGCGTACCCACCACCGCGACGAACGAACGGAAACCCCGTTGACCACCATCACGAACCCGCTGCTGACCCCGCATCGGCACGGCGTACTGGACCTGCCCAACCGGATCGCGATGGCCCCGATGACCCGGGGCCGCGCGCACGACACCACCGGCGTACCCAGCGAACACGCCGCCGCCTACTACACCCAGCGGGCCGGCGCCGGTCTGCTGATCACCGAGGGCATCTCCATCCACCCGCTCGGCAAGTCCGGCCCCGGCATCCCGGGGCTGCACACCGACGAACAGGTCGCGGGTTGGCGGGAGATCACCGCCGCCGTGCACGACGCGGGTGGCCGGATCTTCGCCCAGCTATGGCACGTGGGCCGGATGACGCACCCGGTGACCCTGGACGGTGCGACGCCGACCGCACCCTCCGCGGTGCCGATCACCGAAGCGCCGATCTTCACCCGCGAGGGACTGCTGCCGCACGTCACGCCGCGGGCGCTGACCGTCGCCGAGATCCGGGATCTGGTCGCCGCGTTCGCCCGCGCCGCGGGGCGGGCGATCGAGGCCGGCTTCGACGGGGTCGAGATCCACGGCGCCAACGGCTACCTGTTCCAGCAGTTCCTGGCCGAGAACACCAACCTGCGCAGCGACCGCTACGGCGGCTCGGCGGAGAACCGGCTGCGCTTCGTATCGGAGGTGGTGGACGCGGTCGCCGCCGAGATCGGCGCGGACCGGGTGGGCCTGCGGATCTCGCCGGACAACCCGGAGAACCAGATCCGCGAGTCGAACGCGCGCGAGACCTACCGGGCCCTGGTCGACGCTCTCGATCCGCTGGGCCTGGCCTATCTGCACGTGTTGGAACGTGGCGACTACCCGGCGCTCGCCGATCTGCGCCCGCGCTGGTCCGGCACGCTGATCGCGAACCACAACGGCCCGACACCGGTCGACCCGGCGACGGCCGAGCGACTGCTGGCCACCGAACTGGCCGATGTGGTCGCCTTCGGCCGGTTGTTCATCACCAATCCGGACCTGCCCGCGCGGATCGCGGCGGGACTGCCGCTGGCCGGGCCGCCGGTGGCGGACGTGTACGGCGGCGGCGCGCGCGGCTACGTGGACTATCCGCCGGCCTCGGTGGAGGTGGTCGGTTAGGACGCCGCGGTCGACTCCGCGCCGGGCTCCCGGCGTTCGGGGTCAGGCCGCCGCGTCCAGGGGGTCGGCCGTGCCGGTGAGGACGGCGCGCAGCGCGTCCGGGGTCAGCAGGCCCACGGCACGGCCGGCCTCGTCGGTCACCGCCCACACCTGCATGCCTCGGGCGCGCATGGCTGCCAGCGCCTCGGCGGCGGGCATCTCCGGGCGGGCGAACGGGCCCCGGTCGTGCGCGATGTTCCCGATCGGCGTGCGCGCGGTGTACCACGAGCGGGTTCGGTACGGCGCGAGCTGCGCGCGGCGTACGACGCCGAGGCAGCGGCCGTCCTCGGCGTGCAGGATCACGTGGTCGGCGTCGGCCGCGTGGATCAGGTCGATGGCCTGGTCGACCATGGTGTCGGTGTCGATCCACAGCTCGGCCGCGCGCATGGCCCGGGCGACGGTGGGCGGGCCGGCCGGGGTTGCCTGGCCGGTGGCGCGATGGTGGGCGATGGCGGTCATCGGGGTACCTGGTTTCCAGTCGTCCGGAGCCGGGGGTCGAGCCGGTCGCCGGTGTCGGGGCATGGGGCCGCGGCCGGGAAACCGGCTGCGGGTGGGACCGTGCGCGCACCGACTGCGGACGACACGCCCCGGTGGGGCGGCGGGAGTTCGGCGCCGAAGCAGCTCGTTCGGCGGGTGCCGGTGAGCGGACCGGCGGTGTGCCGGTGGGCCGAGGGTTCGTCGTGGGCATGGCGGCCCACGGCGGGCGGTGGCGCAAGTGGCGCTGTGCGCTCGGTCGGTGGGCGAACGGCGGTCCCGGATGCTCCGGCGACCCGTCCCGGGGACCCGGCCGGACGGCCGACGGTCCTCGCCCACCGAGGACGGCGTCGACTCGGAAGCCGACGTACGAAGTGTCTTCGGTGGGGACACCTTACCGTCTTTCCGACACACCGCCGAACACACGTCGGGACGATCGGGTCGGAATCGGCCTTATTCGCCGCCGAGTTGGGCCCTCGCGGGCCCCGGATCGGCGGGTCGCCGGGCGGGTTGTCCCCAGGCGCCGCACGGCGGTTGCCGCGGACGGCCTACCAGGTGTAGATCGGTTTGCCGGTGCGGTCCTTGGCGTCGGTGTAGACCTTCATGCAGGCGCCCTCATCCGAGGCGTTCAGGGCCGAGGAGCCGCTGGGGAGTTGGCCGGCCGGCGGAGGCGGCGGCGCGGTCGGGGGTGCCGTCGTCGAGCTGCTCCCGCCGCCCTTGAAGGTCGGGCCGGAACCCCAGTCGCTGCCGATCTGCACCGTCACGTGGGTCGCGTTCGCCTGCGGGGACAACGCGGTCGCGGGCAGGCCGAGCACGTCGGCGACCGCCTTGGCCTGGTCCTGGTCCTTGGCCGGGAAGATCACCGTGCTGGTCTGCCGCTTGGCCGCGGCCGGGCCCTTGGCGGCCTTGGTGAAGCCCTGGGCGATCAGACCCTCGGTGACCGCGCCCGCCTGGGTGCTTCCGGTCGCGCCGACCACGGTGATCCGGATCGCGGCCTTGTCCACGTTCGAGGCCGGCGGGGGCTGCGACGCGGCGGGTGGCGGGGTCGGGGTGCCCGCCGCCGGTCCGTTCTTGTCGAAGGCGACGTCCGCGCGGACCATCTTGAACAACGTCTCGGCGGACGCGGCCGGGACCAGGTGTTGGTCCGGTGCCTGCGGATCCGCGTCGTTGGGCATCGTGGTCATGGTGATCCGGTTGGTGTTCACCTTGTTCAGCGTGGTCGCCAGCGAGGTCAGCTTCTGCAGACCGTTGAGGCCGTCGTCGACGGTCAGCGACTTGGTCGCCGCGTCGGCGACCTTGAACAGCTTGACCGGGTTGGTGATCGTGCTGTTCGACTTGAGCGTGCGCACCATCGAGTTGAGGTACATGTGCTGCGCGTGGGTGCGCCCGACGTCACTGCCGTTCTCGAAGGCGTGCCGGGTGCGCAGCCACTTGAGCGCGTCCTCGCCCTGGATGGTGTGCTTGCCGGCGGTCAGCTTGAGGTGCGAACCCACCACGTGCCGCTCGCCGTTGACGTACTCGACCTGTTCGTCCTGGATGTTCGACTGCACGCACACGTCGACCCCGCCGACCGCGTCGGCCATCGACACCACGCCGGAGAAGGTCACCATCATGAAGTGATCGATGTGAATCTTGGTGAGCAACTGCCAGGTGCCGACCACACATCCGGGCCCGCCGCGGCCCAGGCTCTCGTTGATGGTGGTGTTGATCGGCGCGAACTGCTTCTTCGTCTTGGGGTCGGTGCAGACCGGGATCTGCACGCGCGTGTCGCGCGGAATGCTGATCACCGACGCGTTGCTGCGGTCCGCCGACACATGCAGCAACATCTGTACGTCGGCCCGCGGCGCGCCGCCGTCGCAGGCGCCGCCGAGCTTGCAGTCGGTCGGGTCGTCGCGGCCGTCCGAGCCGATCATCAGAATGTTCATCGGGGTGCGGCCGAACTCGTCGGGCGCGTCCTTGGGCACCTCGACGTCGCTGGTGTTCAGCTTGCTGTGCTTGATGTTCCCGTTGAGCTTCTCCCAGATCACGTAGCCGGTGACGCCGAGGGCGACCAGCACCACCGACATCACCATCGCGGTGATCTTGAGCTTGCGGAACCGGCGCGGTTTGCCGTGCCCGGTGCGCTTTCCGCGCCGCGCGGCCCGGCCGGCCGGCGCGTCCTCGCCCCGACGGGCGCGGGGTACGGCGGGAGCGTCGGCGCCGGCGGAATCGGGCGCGGTGTCCGCTGCGGTCGGGGTCGAACCCGCGTCGGAGGCGGGCACCTGCGGCTGCGACGCGTTCGCGCGGCGGCGGCGACCACCGGACTCCGGTGCGGAACTCAAAACGACCCCCGAGAGTGCTGTCGTCGAACCGATGCCACATTGCCACGGATTGGCTCGACACCGTACCGGGCGGCCGCAACGGACCGTACACGTGCCGGCTGCGGACCATTGGGGAGGCAGCCTCGGGGAAACGGACGGTGTGCCGCACTCGATGGTTGCAGCGCGCGGGACCGCGCCGGATATGGCGTGCGTCACGCGTCCCGTCGCATCCGCCGCGCCGCGCCGGGATGCGACGAAGCGACGTGAAGACGGCGCCACCCTCGGGGGGAGGGGGCGGCGCCGTCGCTCTGGCGTCGGTGAGCGGGATCACCTCTCGGCGGGGGCACGCCGCGACTCCAGCCGAACGGTAATTCGCAGCGGCAAAGGTTGGGCCCGGGGACACCCGTTCACCGACTGATCCGTACAACGAGCGACCCGGGCCGAGCATTCCCGGCATAACGCGCGGATCGGGTCGAAGCGTGGTGCCGCTGCTCCGGGTGGTGGACGGGGTCACGCTCGGCTGTGGCCGGCGGAGCCTTTCGGGCCGCCGCCGCCCAGGCTTTCCAGGCCGGCGATCAGTACGTCCAGGCCGGCGTGGAACTCGACCTCGGGTGTGCTCGCGGCGGCGGCGCCGGCGATCTCGATCAGGTACGGGAAGTGCTCGGCGGGCAGCGCCCGGGCCCGGTCGGTGATCGCCCGGACGTCTTCGTCGGGGGCGATCGACAGCGGCCCGGCCAGTTCGGCCTGGGCGAAGCCGGTGACGAAGCCGGTCACGGCGCGGAAGGCGTACAGCAGGTCGGCCCCGCGCCGGCCGCTGCGGGCGAGGGCGCGCAGCAGCGCCTCGCCGTGCGCCAGGGTCGCCGGGTCGGTGATCCGGCGGGTCAGGATCAGCGGGATGACGTCCGGATGGGCGCGGACGGCACGCCAGTTCGCCTCGGCGAGCCGGCGGGTCTCGATCCGCCAGTCGGTGTCCTCGGCGTGTTCGGTGACCGCCGGCAGCGCGTCCGCCAGCACGGCCTCGACCAGCAGCCCCTCCAGGCCCTCGCGCCCGTCCACGTAGTTGTAGATCGTCATCGCCCCGGTGCCCAGGGCGGCGGCGAGGCTGCGCATGGTCAACGCGGCCAGGCCGTGGGCGTCGACCAGGGTCAGGGCCGCCGTGCGCAGTTGTTCGCGGCTGAACTTTCGGGGCGCGGGCACGATGCTCCTCCTTGACGTACGTACAACGTACGTGTTCGACTGGCGCTGTTCACGTACAGAGTACGTCAACGTGCTCCCGGCGGCCCGCGCCGGCCCGGCCCGGCGCGCCCGGAGGCGCCCGATTTCCCCCTGCGGCAAGGAGTTTCGATGACCCACGTCGACCCGTTCGAACATGCCCTGCGATTGGCCGACGACGGCCGGATCGACGCCGGTGAACGCCGGATGGGCGGGGCCTCGTCCGGTTGGCAGGTGGCCGCCTTCCACGCCGAGACGGACGCGGACCTGCACGCCGACCACTGGGAGATGCACCCGGAATCGGACGAGGTGGTGTGCGTGTGGACGGGCGCGGTGCGGATGATCCTGCGTGTTGCGGACGGGGTCGGCGAGGAGCCGCCGGTCGTGCTGCGCTCCGGTGCCGCGTTCGTGGTGCCGCGGGGGCGGTGGCATCGGCTCGAACCGGAGGCACCCGCCGACCTGATGTCGATCGCCCGACGCTCCGGAACCCGCCTGGAACGACGCGCCGAGACCGGGTGGGGGCGGGCGTGAGCGCGACGATCGAAGCCCCGGCCGAGTCGGGCCGGTTGCCCCGGGCCACCCGGATATTGCTGGTCGTGGTGCTGACCGTGCAGTTCACCGTCGCGCTGGACCTGTCGGTGGTCAATGTGGCCCTGCCGGACATCCGGGACGACCTCGGCTTCGGCGCCGACGGGCTGCCGTGGGTGGTGAACGCGTATGCGCTGAGCTTCGGTGGGCTGCTGATGCTCGGCGGCCGGATCGGGGACCTGATCGGGCGCCGGCGCACGCTCCTCGCGGGCCTGACCGTGTTCGGCCTGGCCGGTCTCGCGGGCGGCCTGGCCACATCCCCCGGGGCGTTGATCGCCGCCCGCGCGGTGCAGGGGATCGGCGCCGCCGCGCTGGCGCCGGTGGCGTTCGCGCTGATCACGGTGACGTTCCCGGCCGGGCCCGCCCGGTCCAGGGCGCTCGGGTGGTGGGGTGCGACGGCCGCGGCCGGCGGCGCGTTCGGGGTGCTGATCGGGGGGCTGCTCACCGAGTCGGTGGGCTGGCAGGCGGTCATGCTGATCAACGTGCCGATCGTGGCCTTCGCGCTGCTCGCCGCACTGCGACTGCCCGCCGATCGACCCGAGCCCGGACGCGCGTCCAGGCTCGACCCGGCCGGCGCGCTGCTGGTCACCGCAGGGGCGACCACTTTGGTCCTGGGTGTGGTGCGGGCCGAGCGACAGGGTTGGGGGTCGCTCGCCACGCTCGGTACGCTCGCGGCGGCGGCGGTCCTGCTCGCGGCCTTCGTGCTGGTCGAACTGCGGTCCACCGAGCCGCTGTTGCGAATGGGGCTGTTGACCCATCGGCCCGTGCTCGGCGCGAACCTGTTCATGATGCTGCTGTTCTCCGGGCAGTTCGCCGCGTTCTACTTCACCTCGCTCTACCTCCAGCAGGTGCTCGACTACGGACCGGCCGCCGCCGGCGCGGCCTTCGTGCCGTTCTCCGGCGGCATCGTGATCGGCTCGGTGCTGGCGACCAGGACGGTGGCCCGACTCGGTGCCGGCCGGCTGCTGGGGTTGGGTGGGGTGCTCGTGGCGGTCGGATTCGGTTGGTTCGGGCTCGCGTTCGACGTCGACGGTACGTTCCTGCGCTCGATCCTGGGCCCGTCGCTGGTCGCGAGCATCGGCGCGGGCTTGTGCTTCGTGCCGCTGGGCACCGCCGCGACCGCCGGTGTGCCGGGCCACGAGGCCGGGATGGCGGGCGGATTGATCAACAGCTCGCGGCAGATAGGTGGTTCGATCGGTCTGGCCGCCCTGGTCACTCTGGCGGCTTCGGTCACCGGCCCCGGTGGCGACGCCTCGAAACGCGAACTCGCGCACGGATACGCGGTCGCGCTGGGTGCGGCGGGCGGCCTGCTCGTACTCGCTGCGGTGGTCGCGCTGGTGCTGGTGCCGGCGAAGGTCGGCAGTGGCGACTGATCGCGAGCCGCGAGCCGCGATCCGCGATCCGTGTGCGTGTGGTCCCGGCCGCGAACTCGACGGCAAGGGAGTACATATCGGCCTCTTTCGTTCGATCGCGTCGGATGGTGAGCAACCGGTGCGCGGACAGTGCTGCGTTGTTGCTGACTCTGCGTCAGACTGACGGAGGGTCGGAGGTCCACGCACCCGCCGGTGACCGGCGTACGGCGTGCCGCACGAGCGGGCGAGCGCGCGCGTACGACTCGAGGGGAGACCGATGAGTGGATTAGCGCGTGTGTTTCGTCGAGCGGGTGCGGCGGTGGCCGCAGCCGCCGTGCTGGTGCCGCTGGGCGTCGTCCTGGCCGCGCCCGCGAGTGCCGCGTCCGCCGCGTGCACGGCTCGGACCGGGCCGTATCAGCGCCAGGTCGAGAAGGCGTTGGGGCTCAAGGTGGACGGCCGACAGTCCACCGCCGACTGCCGGGCCATCCGCGGCTATCAACAGCGGCAGGGCATTCGCCCGGCGGCCGGCTACGCCGGTCCGGTCACCTATCGCTCCCTCCAGCGTCAGGGCGGCGAGGGTGGCTGCCCGACCGACGTCGGTCGGATCGCGTGTGTGGACCTCGGTCGGCAGGTGAGCTGGATCCAGGACGGCGCGAAGCGCGTCTACGGGCCGGTCGCGATCCGCTCCGGACGGGACGGGTTCGAGACCCGCACCGGTCTGCACAAGGTCTACTACCGGGCGAAGAACCACTGGTCGACGCTCTACGACGTGGCCATGCCGTACAGCCAATTCTTCGACGGCGGCATCGCGTTCCACGCGATCGACGGCTCGATCACCTCGCCGCCGGGCTCGCACGGCTGCGTCAACATGCGGCCGGGGGACGCCCAGGCGTACTGGGGCCTGCTGCGCACGGGCGACGAGGTGTACGTGTACGGGCGCAAGCCCGGGACGTGACGGGCGGGTTCGGGTCGTTCCTCCCGGCCGGCCCCGGGTGGCGCGCGGGTCAGACCGCGCGCAGCGCGCCCGGGTGCCGGCCGGTGAGGTGATCCAACGCGGCCGAGGTGGGCTCGTCGACCGGGAGGTAGACGAGCAGGGTCTGGTCGACGTCGGCCAGGTCGAGAATCTCGCGCTCCAGGCGGAGTTCGCCCGCCTCCGGATGGGCCAGGCGCTCGATGCCGACCCGGCGCGGCACGGTGGCGGGTGTGGCCATCCGGGCGATGAACGCGGTGCCGGCGGTGATGGCCAGCCCGTCGAGGAAGTCCTGCACGTACGGATCGTCGAACCCGGCCGCCGTCCGCAGGATCGCGGCGTGTTCGTCGGCTATCCGGTCCCAGTCGGGATAGGCCGCGCGTGCCCGGTGATCGGTGAACACGTAGCGTGCGAGGTTGGGTTGCTCGTCGTCCAGGATGCCCAGCGGGCGGGCGAGGCGCTCGTAGCCGTTGGTGAAGGCGAGCACGTCGCCGAGCCGGTTGACCAGCAGTGCCGGAGCCGGTTCGAGCCGCTCCAGGAGTGCGCGCACGGTGGGTCGCACGGCCCGGGCCGGCGGTTGCCCGTTCGTGCACGGGAACATCTCGCCCGCGGCGGCCTTGGCCAGCTTGCGCACGTGCATGCGCTCCTCCGAGGTCAGCCGGAGCGCGTCCGCCAGCGCCGCCAGGACCGCACCGGACGGGTGGCGGTCGCGGCCCTGTTCCAGCCGGGCGAGGTACTCGACGCTCACCCCGGCCAGGGTCGCCAACTCGGACCGGCGCAGGCCCGGGGTGCGTCGCCGGGCGCCGTCGGGCAGCCCGACGTCGGCGGGCCGAACCGCCGCGCGGCGGTCGCGGAGGTACGTACCAAGTTCGTTCTCGCTCACGGCCCGCAGTCTAGGGCGTGCCCTCGATCCCGTCGTGGTCGCTGCTTTGCCGTCTCGGCTGCCGGTGCTCAGTGGTCGGCGCGGCGGGCCGCGACCGCGCTCAGGCGCTGGATGTCGGTGACCGTCTCGGCCAGGACGGCGAGTTGGCGGCGGAACGCGACGAAGTCGCGGGCCTGCCAGGCCAGTGCGGCCTGCTCCAGCGCGTGCTCGACGGCCCGCTCGTAGTGCGCCCGGGTCGCGTCGTCCACCCTGGACAACACGGCCGCGTCGATGTGCGGGCGCAGCGGGCTGTCGTCGATGACGATGCGCACGTTCGGGCGTTCCATGGCGTCCACGGTCGCATCGTCCACCGGGCCGGGGCAGCCGGCGCACGGGGCGCGCACCGATGCGGACGGTGAGCGGTCGGGGGCGGAGCACTCGGTCACGGTTGGGCGAGCGCGCGCGGGCGGACGGCCGGTTCGGGGTGCGCCCGAGGTGTCCGCCGGTGGCCCGAGCCGACCGACCGCGCGGCGAGGGCGCATGCTGGAGAGTGTGAAGTCCGATCGGCTGCTGTCCATCCTGTTGCTGCTCCAGACCCGTGGTCGGGTGCCGGCGGCCGAGTTGGCCGACCGGTTGGAGGTGTCGACACGGACCATCTACCGCGACGTCGAGGCACTGTCCACGGCCGGCGTGCCGGTCTATGCCGAGCGCGGTCGGCACGGCGGGATCTCGCTGCTGCCCGGATTCCGGACCGATGTCACCGGCCTCACCTCGGACGAGGCCCGCGCCCTGTTCGTGCTCGCCGAGCAGGGCACCCACGCGGCGCTCGGCCTGGACGGCGCGCTGGGCTCGGCACTGCGCAAGGTGATGGCCGCGCTGCCCGCGCCGCATCGGCCCGCCGCCGAGGAGATGAGCCGCCGGGTGCTGATCGACCCGCAGCGGTGGATGGTCGGACCACAACCGGCGGTGGACGTGGGCGCGTTGCAGGACGCGGTGTTCGCCGAGCGACGGTTGTCGATCCGCTATCGGCGCAGCGGGGCCAGGACGGCTCGGACGTACACGGTCGACCCGTACGGGCTGGTGGCCAAGGCGGGCACCTGGTACCTGGTCGCGGATCGCAACGGGTCGCCCCGGTTGTTCCACACCGATCGGCTCACCGCATTGACCGTCACCGAGGAGCCGGTGCGGCGCCGGGCCGGGGTCGAACTGGCCGAGGTGTGGCATGCGTTGCGTCGGGGCATCGACGAGCAGCCGGCCGTGGTGCGGATTCGGGCCCGGGTGCGGCGGACCCGGCTGGACATGTTCGTGCGGATCATCGGGGCCTGGCTGACCGGAGCGCCGCAGGAGCACGATGCCGAGTGGGTCACGGTCGAATTGGGCTACCCGGCGCTCGGCGCGGTCCGCCAACTGCTCCAGTTCGGCACCGACGTGGAGGTGCTGGATCCGCCGGAGGCACGTCGGACGGTGGCCGAGACGGCGACGACGATCGCCCGGGCGTACGGGTGAGTGGTGCGCGCGGTGCCCACCGGGCGGGCGGATCCGGGGCCACGAGTTCGGGCGATCGGGTGCTTTTCGGGCGGCGGTGGTACGGGGGAACCGGCGGAACCATCGTGTCCGCATCGCTCCGTGTTCATACGATCATCGGAACATGATGGCGAGGGCTTGGGGGCACGGCGGTGCGGGTCGAGGATCTGTTGGGCATGCCCGAGCTGCGACTGGCCCTGCTGGCGGGTACGGAGGGGCTCGCGCGCGAGGTGCTTCGGGTCTGCGCCGCGGATCCGGTCGACCCCGGCGGGGGCCTGCTCGGCGGCGAACTCGTGGTGCTGCCCGCGGACGGCTACGACCCCGGGCGCGGGGATCTCGCGCGGGCGCTCGCGGCCGGCGGCGCCGCGGCGGTCGTGGCCCTGCCCGAGGCCCGCGAGGGGACCGACGGCACCGAACCGGCCCCCGACGAGGTGCCGTACGCGCTGGTCCAGGTGTGCGCGCGGGCCGGCCTGCCGCTGCTCCTGGCGCCGCGCGCGGCCTCGGCGGTGCGGATCGCCGAGGTGGTCGCGCACCGGCTCGCCCTCGAACACGGGCCGGGCGCCGGGCGGTTGCCGAGTCGGCAGCGGCGCCTGATCACGGCGCTGGCCGAAGGCGCGGACACCCAGGACCTGCTGGACCTGCTCGCCCGCGAACTCGGCGCGGCCTGCCGGGTGCTGACCCCCGCCGGGCGAGTGCTCGCCGCAGCACCGGCGGCCGGGGCGGAGGCCGCGTGCGTCGCGGCCGATCCGGTCGAGCTCGCGCGCGGCGCGCTCGCGGCGGCGCGGCTGCCGGCGGTGATCGACGGCGAGACGGTGTTCGCGCTCGGTCGGGGCTCGACGTTCGCCGGCTACCTCGTGTGTGCCGGCGACCGCACCGACGACGACGCGCTCGCCCAGGCCGCCGACCTGCTGCTGCTCGGCGGTGCACGGCGGGCCGAGCGGCTGGGCGTGGAACGGGCGCACGCCTGGGAACTGGTCGACCTGGTCGAGTCGGACGCGGCCCCGGACGCGGTCCGGGGCCGGTTGGGCGCGGCCGGCATCGGACCGGACGCGGCGCCGATCGTATGTTGTGCGGCGGGCGACGGCGCGGACCCGGCGACCGAGCGGCTCGTGTCGGACCTGATCGAAAGGGTGCTCGCGGCGGATCCGGCGGCACGCTGGGTGGTGGCCTGCGGCAAGGCCGAGACGGTCGTGTTCGGCTCGGCCGGGACCGGGGCCGGTGCGGCGGCCCGGATCGCGGCGGCGCTCGAACAGGCGGCGCACTGGTGGCAGCCGCTGCTGGGGACCGAGCGGGTGGCGATCGGGATTGCCGGGATGTCGCCCACGTGGGCGACGGCGCTGGCCCAGGCCAGGGGCGCGCGGGACCTCGCGTGGGCGCGCCCCGGCCGGCTCACGGTGGCCGTCGGACCGGAGATCGACGCCTATCCGGCGCTGCTGGCGGCCGTACCCGCACCGGTTCGCAGCGCGTTCGCGGATCGGGTCCTGGGGGGCCTGCGGGCGTACGACGCCGAACACGGCACCGACCTGATCGGCACCCTCGCCGCCTTTTTGGCCGCGAACGGTGCCTGGCAGCGCTGCGCCGGGACGCTGGGCGTACACGTCAGCGCGTTGCATCAACGCATGGGCCGGGTCCGGGACCTGACCGGCCGGGATCTGTTCTCCGCCCGGGACCGGGTGGATCTGCTGCTGGCGCTGGAGACCGAGCACGCCGGTTGAGCGGGGGCGGGAGGAGCGGGCCGGCGGGACGGCGGCGCGGGTCCGCGCGGCGGCCCCGTTCGGCCGGGCGCGGGCCCGCGATCGTGCACCTGCGGACGGCTACTTGGCGCCGCTGTCCTGGAGGTCGGCAAGCGACGCGGCCCAGCGGAAGTACTTGTTGCGGCCGAGGTCGCCGATCGTGGTGATCTTCAGCGACGCGAGGTGCTCGGCGTGGGCGTCGGTGATCCCGGCCAGCCCGGCGACGGGCGCGGCGAGGACTTCGCTCAGGGTCTTGTTCTCGTAGGCCTTGTCGAGCAGCTTGTCGAGGTCGGCGGTCACGGGCATGGGTGCTCCCTGCGGGATCGAGGCGGCTGGTGTCCGCATTCGACTCCCATGTTCCGCCGGCATTGTCCTGGATTGCGACATTTGTCGCGTTGTGCGTGTCGGTGGTGCCGGCGTGCGTCGCAGGGCGACCGCTCGATGTCGGCGCCGGCGCTCCAGGGGTGCGAGCGCGGCCAGGATCAACAGCGCGCACAGCAGCGGCAGCGGTACCGGATGTGGCAACGGCCAGATGCCACCTGACATTTCGGGTGCGGCCCACATGGCTGCTCCTCTCCGGTACGCGCGTCGGCGCGCTTCGGGTGGGCGGGGGCGGGTCAGGAACGGCGGATCACGATGTCGCCGGACAACGTGCGGGCGCGGACCTCGACGGTGTCGTCGCCGGCCGACGGGCCGTCCGCCGAGTTCAGCGAGTTGTGGATCCGACCGGCCGGGGATTTCAGGTCCAGCCAGGCCGAGGTGCCCTTGCGGATGCCGACCTCCAGTTCGCCGGACGCGGTCTCCAGGCGCACCGCGCCGTGCACCACCTCGCGGATGCGCACGTCGCCGGACACGGTCTTGGCACCGACGGTGGTCAGGGCGCGCTCGACGGTGATGTCGCCGAGCGTGGTGTTCAGCCGCAGGTCGCCGCTCACCGCGCCGAGCGAGATGCCGCCGGAGGTGTTGCGCACCACCGCCGTGCCGTCGATCCGGTCGATCCGGATCTCGCCGGCCGACGTGGTGACGTCGGTGTGTCCGACCGAATGGGTCACCGAGACGTCGCCCGAGGTGGCGTCGAGCTTCAGCGCGCCGGTCCGGTCCAGCCGGATGTTGCCGGCGGCGACGCTGAATCCGGCTTCGCCGATTCGGCCCTCGGTGTGGATGTCCGCTGCGGCCGCCTTGCCCTTGACCCGGGAATCGGTGGGCAGTTCGATCGTCACCTCGACCGAGGGGGATCGCCCGAAGAACGAACGGGTCCGACTCTCGGGCGTCCGCACCGTCAGGCGGCCCGACCGGTAGCGGATCGAGGTCTGCTCGGCGGCGCGCACGTCGCCGGCCTGCGACGGGTCGCTGGGGCGTACCTCGACGACGGTGTCGGTGCGGTCGCTCGCGCTGATCCGGAGGAGGCCGGCCTCCAACTCGACGGTGGCGAAGATGGGTTCGGGCGTTTCGTAGACAGGCATGGCATCCCGTTTCGGCGAAGGTGATCGGGGTGGGTGGTGGGCGCGGGTGGTCGAACCGGCCGTCCGGCGGGCCGGGTTCCGTCCCGAGGGGATTCGGTTAGCGCACCCAGCCGGTGTAGCGCTGGGCGCCGCGCGAGGTCGCACGTCCGTCCCGGCCGCGGTCCTCGGGTTCGAGCGCGGCGGAGATCATCCGGACGAGCCACGCGTTGACCGAGAGGCCCTCGCCGCTCGCGGCCTGTTCGACCCTGGACTTGACCTGATCGGACAGCCGCAGCGTGATGCGCGACGTGCCGCCCTCGTCCGCTTCCGGCGCGGGAGCGGCGGGCGGCGGGCCGGGGGGATCGCCCGGGTCGGCCTCGAAGGCGTCCTCGGCCGCGGGCTCGAAGGGCCGGGTGGCCGGCGCGGGCGTGACCAGGAAGTCCGGATCCAGCCCGCGCAGCCGCACATCCACCGAACCCGGCGCGAGTTCGCGGCTGATCTCGTCCGCGGCGGCGGACAGCGCGCCGAGCAGAGCCAGCCTGGTCGCCGACTCCAGCGGCACGATCAGCCGCTCGGCGAGCAGCCGAGACTCCGTGCCGCCCGCCTCGGCGGCGACCGCGAGTTCCCGGCAGAGCTTGTCGACGTAAGGCGCGAGGTCCATGACGTCATCATGACGTCAGAATGGCGTCATGCGCAAGCGAGAATGGCTGCGATCGTGACGTCAAAGGGCATCGCATGGCGTCATCCGGCCTACGGGTGACGTCATGCGATGCCGCGGGTGGTGCGTCCGTCGCGGCCCCGACGGTCACGACTCGTGATCGCCGGGGCCGGCGGTTCAGCGGGGGTCCGACTCGTCGTTGGTGGTCGGGGCGAGCAGGTTGTGGTTGCCGGTGAACAGGTTGTTCGGGTCGTGGGCCGCCTTGAGCTCGGCCAGGCGGAGCCGGGTGTCGGGGTCGTACATCGCGGCGACCTGATCCGGGGTGGGCGGGACGCCGTCGCCGTAGACGAAGTTGAGGTTGCGGCCCACGGACAGCGGTTTCAGTACGGCTCGGACGTCGGCCTGGAGCGCCCGCGCGACATCGAGGTCCGCCCCGTCGATCATCGCCACGACCCGGACGATGTAGCGCGCGTCGCGGTGGCCGACCGCGTTGGGCACGGCCGGCTGCCGGGAGAGCGCGCCGCCGAGGTGGCGCACCTCGTGCATGACCATCATCGGCGCGTCGGGGCCGGCGATGCGGTACACCTGCCGCAGCGTCTCCGGATCCAGGTCGCGGACCAGGACGTTGTCGCCGAGGTAGGCGTGCGGATGGGCGGGGTCGTTGTGGATGGTGTGCGAGTCGGCGTAGGCAAGCTCGGCCAGGTTGTCGACCAGACGCGGCCCGACCGCGCGCAGCGGAGCCACCAGACGTTCCCCGTCCGCGACTTCGCCGGTGTGCACGATCTTGATGGACGCGGTGTGCCGGCCGCGCAACGGCGGCGGGACCTGCTCGATGTCGGGCAGACCGATGAACGAGATCGACGAGGTGACCTGCTCCGGCACCGTCTCGGTCCAGGCGAGCCAGGCCGCGGTGGCCGCCTCGACGTGGTCGGCGTCGAAGATCAGCGAACCGCCGTACACCCGGGCCACCGGGAACAGCTCGAACTCGATCGAGGTGACGATGCCGAAGTTGTCCCGGCCGCCGCGCAGCGCCCAGAACAGGTCGCCGTCGCTCTCGGCGGTGACCCGCCGCACCATCGCGTCGGCGGTGACCACCTCGATGGCCAGGACATGATCGGCGGCATAGCCGAACTCGCGCGCCATCAGGCCCAGTCCGCCGCCCAGCGTGTAGGCGACGACCCCGACGTGCGGGGCCGAGCCGTTGAGCGGGGCCAGCCCGTGCGGGGTGCTCTCGGCCACCACCCGCTCCCAGCGCGCACCGGCCTGGGCCCACGCGGTCCGCGCCCGCGGGTCGACCCGGACCTCGGCCATCCGTCGGGTGGAGATCAGCACGCCGCCCGGGGCCGCGCTCGCCGGAGCGTGCCCGGTGGCCCGGACCGCCACCGGCAGCCCGTGCGCCCGGGCGAACTCGACCGCGAGCCGCACGTCCTCGGCGTCGGCCGCGCCCACGATCACGTCCGGCCGGGGTCGGAACGCGGTCTGGAATCCGGACCGCTCGTCGTCGTACCCGGCGTCGCCCGGCACGACCACGACACCCTCGACCCGCGCGGTCAGCGTGGCGATCGCGGCGGCGAATTCCGGGTCGCCGCCCGGTTGTGCGGCGGCGTTGTTCGCGGTCATCGCAGACTCCTTCGCTCGAGGGCGCCCGGAGCGGCGCCCCTGGTTTTGTGCGGCCACTCTCCCTCGATAACTTGACACCCGCCGTCAAGTTTTCGGACGGGTTCAGCGCGCGGCCGAGCCGGCGCCCGGCCCGGATTCGCTAGGCGACCCGCTGCGCGACGGGTGTGTCGAGGTCCTCCTCCCTGCTCGTCGGGAGGTCGCGTTGGTGGGCCATCGGTGAGAACAGCAGGATCAGCGCGGCGGACGGGATGGCCGCCGCCATCACCCAGACGGTGGGGCGTACGCCGATCGTCGAGCCCAACGCGCCGGCCAGGACCGCGCCCACCGGGATGGTGCCGTAGTTGACGAACTGCATGCTGGCGGCCATCCGGCCGAGCAACCTCGGCGGGCAGTAGCTCTGTTGGAACCCCGCCTTGATCACGTTGCCCGCCACGACCCCCGCCACCATGGCGAAGTTGCCCACCACGAACAGGGCGAGCCTGGGTCCCTCGGCGGCCAGCGGGACGAGCAGGACGATCACCGGCAGACCCAGTTCGAACACGATCGTGGCCCGCGCGGTGCCGATCCGCGCCGCGACCCGGCGGCCGATGAAGGCCCCCGCCACGCCGCCCAGCGAGCCGATCGCGATCAGGCCGCCGACCGCTCCGGGGCTGACCCCGATCGTCCGGACCAGGAACACCACCTGGACCGATTGCAGCCCGATCAGAGCGAGGTTGGACACGCCGCCGAACAGCGCGAACGTGCGCAACCATCGGTCGTGGGCGACCAGCCGCAACCCCTCCCCGATCTCGCGGATCAGCGAGGGCTCGGCGCTCGGGTCGGCCGCCGGGTCCGGGTGGGCCGACTGCTCGCGGTGCCGGATGTTCAGGAGACATGCGAACGAGGTCAGGAACGTGCCCGCGTTGACGTACATCCCGTTGACCGCGCCCACGAGCTGCGCGATCAGGCCGCCCGCGCCGACCCCGGCGATCTGCGCGGCGGACGCGCTGCCGTGCAGCTTGCTGTTGCCCTCGGCCTGGTCGACAGGCTTCAGCAGGCTCGGCAGGTAGGCGGTGTAGGCGGTCTGGAAGAAGACCGCGGACACCCCCGTGGCGAGGGTGATCGCCAACAGCAGGCCGATGTTCAGCAACCCCGCGAAGTGCGCCAGGGGTACGGACAGAAAGAGCGCGCACGACGCCGCGGCGGCAGCGAGCATGATCGGGCGGCGCGCTATTCGGTCCACCCATACGCCCACCGGCAGCCCGATCAGCAGCCACGGCAACCAGGCCGCGGCACCGAGCAGGCCGACCTGGAACGTGCTCGCGTCCAGTGTGGAGACCGCGATCAGCGGCATCGAGACGCTGGTGACCGAGGCGCCGAACCTGCCCGTGGTCTCGCCGAACCACAACAGGCGGAAGTCGCGGTGTCGGCGGAGCAGTCCGCTCACGTCGGCTCCTCGGTGGGTGCCTCGGGCGTCGGGTCCTGGGTGGTCGGTTCGTCGGGCGTCGGTTCCGCGGATCGGCGTGGCAGCGCCTGGTACTGGAGCACGACGGTGATCGCGCCGGGCAGCTCCGGTGCCTGGGTGTACTCGCTCACGAGCGCGACCACCCGATCGTTGAGTTCGGCGAGCTGATCGGCCGTCAGGCGGGCGCCGCTCCAGTCGGAGACGGCCCGGGCCCGGACCCATTCCGGACCCATCTCCTGGGCGTCGGCGTAGGTGGCCACCATGCGCTCGGCCTGTTGGCGCAGCGCCTCGTCCTCGTACACCGCCAGCGCGCCGCTCGTGGCCGGGTCGTCACGGAAGTCGCTGGTGTTCAGTTGGCGCGGGTTGTAGACGGCCCGCCACCAGCGCTCGCGCTTGGTGCCGCGGTCGGGGTCGTCCTCGATGAAGCCGTGCTCGGCCAGGGTGCGCAGGTGCCAACTGATCGTGCCGGTGCTCTCGCCGAGCCGCGCGGCGAGTCGGGTGGCGGTGGCGGGGCCGTCCAGCTTGAGGAGTTCGACCAGGCGCATGCGCAACGGATGGGCCAGGCCACGCAGGCTGCGGGCGTCCATCCTCGGGAGGGGATTGGGCATGCCTCGACTCTAATAGGCAGAGACTTCTCTGCAAAGGACTCTCGGCAGAGAAGTCTCTGCAATTGCTGCGCCGATCTCAGGACGTGTCGGCCAAGGCCGCAGGGGACACGGGGGACGCGGGGGGCGTGGGGGACGCGGGAGTCGGCGGGTTCGGCGCCACGGGCGCGGTGGGGCTGATCGGCACCGGGACCGGGGTGGGCCGCGGTCCGTCCGAGTCGTGGGTGAAGTGCAGGATCAGCGTGACCACCAGGCCGATCACGATCACGGCCACTCCGACGAGCGCCTGGATGGTCTCGCGATGCGGGGGGCGTCGTTTCTCGGACATAGCGCCACGTTAGGCATGTCGGACGCGGGTCGGCAGGGAAAGCGCACGACTTTCGCCGCAGGTGTCGGCATACGTCCGGTCGATGGCTCCCCACCTGCGGGTTTCCGCGAGGGGATAACGTGGCGCACGCGCCGTCCGGTGCATGGCCGAGGCCGGATCCGGGCAGCGGTCCCCTTTTGTGCTCCGCCCAGCCCGTGAGGAAATTCGTGGACAAGCCCGTCCTGCTGACCGTCGACGACGATCCGGCCGTGTCCCGTGCGGTGGCCCGCGACCTGCGGCGGCAGTACGGCGACCGGCACCGCATCGTGCGCGCCGAATCCGGCGCCCAGGCGCTGGAGGCGCTGGCCGAACTGCACGAGCGGGGCGAACAGGTCGCGGTGCTGATCGCCGACCAACGCATGCCACAGATGGACGGGGTCGCCTTCCTGGAACAGGCCGCGCATCTGTACCCGCGTGCGAAACGGGTGCTGCTGACCGCCTACGCGGACACCGGCGCGGCGATCCGGGCGATCAACGACGTGGACATCGACCACTACCTGCTCAAGCCGTGGGATCCACCGGAGGAACGGCTGTACCCGGTACTGGACTCGCTGATCACCGCGTGGGAGACCGCGCCGGTGCCGGACGAGAGCTGGGCCACCGTGATCGGCGCCCGATTCTCCGCGCCCTCCTTCGAGTTGCGCGACTTCCTCGCCAACAACGGGGTGCCGTATCGCTGGTACGACGTCACCCAGGCCGAGGCGCGCCGGCTGATGCGTGAGACCGGCACCACCGAGGCCGACGTGCCGGTGGTGATCGCGCCGGACTCGACCGTGTTGCGGGCCCCGTCCAAGGGCGAACTGGCCGAGTACGTCGGCCTGTCCGTGACCGCCTCCGGCGACCTGTACGACGTGGTGATCGTCGGCGGCGGCCCGGCCGGCCTCGGCGCGGCGGTGTACGCGGCCAGCGAGGGGCTGCGCACACTGCTGGTGGAGCGCCAGGCCACCGGTGGCCAGGCCGGGCAGAGTTCGCGGATCGAGAACTATCTCGGCTTCCCTGACGGCATCTCCGGCTCGCAGTTCATCGGCCGGGCCCGCCGCCAGGCGCTCAAGTTCGGCGCCGAGATGGTCAGTACGCGCGACGTGACCGAACTGCACGTGGACGGCGAGGTGCGCACCATCTCGTGCGACGGCGACATCGTCGCCCGGGGCCATGCGGTGGTGCTCGCCACCGGCGTGTCCTATCGCACCCTGGAGGCGCCGGGCCTGGCCGAACTCACCGACCGCGGCGTGTACTACGGCGCGGCGCTGACCACCGGCCCGGACACCCGCGACCAGGACGTCTACATCGTCGGCGCGGCCAACTCGGCCGGTCAGGCCGCGGTGTTCTTCGCCCGCTATGCCCGCCGGGTGATCATCCTGGTGCGCGGTGCGGGCCTGGAGGCGTCCATGTCGCACTACCTGATCGAGCAGTTGGCGCAGATCCCCAACATCGAGGTGCGCGTGCGCACCGAGGTCTCCCACGCGCACGGCACCGGTCGGCTGCGCGAACTCACCCTGCGCGACCGCGACTCCGGCAAGGAGGAGACGGTCCCCGCGTCCTGGTTGTTCGTCTTCATCGGCGCCAGCCCGCGCACCGCGTGGCTGGACGGCAGCGGCGTGCGCCGCGACCGGGAGGGCTACATCCTCACCGGCAGCGAACTCCTCGACGACTGCGACGGCGAACTCGACGGCTGGAGTCGGCCGCCGTTCGTCCAGGAGACCGCCGTGCCGGGCGTGTTCGCCGCCGGCGACTCGCGCGCGGCCTCGGTCAAGCGGGTCGCGTCGGCGGTCGGCGAAGGTGCGATGACGGTGATGTTGGTGCACCGCTACCTGGACACGTTGGGCGCCCGGAGGGACTCCGCGGATTCCGCAGGTTCCGCGAATTCCCCGGATTCCCCGGATTCCCGCACCCCGGCGACGGAGGGCTCGCGATGAGTGTGTGCGACGTGTTGCCGCCCGAGGAACTGCGCACGCTGTTCCTGTTCGAGAAACTCCCGGACGAACACCTGAACTGGCTGTGTGCGCACGGCAAGGTCAAGGCGTTCCCGGCGAACACCACGCTCTACCACGAGGGCGACCCCGGCGAGTGCTTCTTCGTGTTGCTCTCCGGCGAGGTCACGATGAACCGCATGGTGCGCGGCGGCGAGCTGGAGGTGCACCGCTCGTCGATGCGCGGCGCCTACGTCGGCGCCGCGCTCGCCCTGGACGGCAGCGGCAACGACGGCGCCACGCCGGCCGTGCACGCATACGGCAACACCGCGCGCACGCACGTCGACTCGACCTTCTTCGTGCTGCCGGCGGCCGAACTGGCGCAGGCCTTCACCGAGTGGTTCCCGATGGCCGCGCACCTGGTCGCGGGCATGTTCCTGGGCGCGCGCCGCAACGGCTCGGCGGTCGGGCAGCGCGAGCGCATGGTGGCCCTGGGCACGCTCACCGCCGGGCTCACCCACGAGTTGGGCAACCCGGCGGCGGCAGCCGAACGGGCCGCC
The DNA here is from genome assembly GCF_044333915.1 of Embleya sp. NPDC020886. Taxonomy (NCBI): domain Bacteria; kingdom Bacillati; phylum Actinomycetota; class Actinomycetes; order Kitasatosporales; family Streptomycetaceae; genus Embleya; species Embleya sp. NPDC020886. The sequence goes on from NZ_JBIRRX010000006.1 coordinate 118,554, forward strand.
GCGAACCTGCGGATCCGGCTGGGCGAATTGCGCTCGGCCCGAGCCGAGTTGGCCCGCGCCGGGGCGACCGCCGAGGCGCTCGCGGCGCTGGATCGTTTGCAGGCCGAGGTGTTGGCCCACCGCGGCGCCGAGGCGCCGCGGCTGCGACCGCTGGAGTTCGCCGACCGGACCGACGAAGTGGCCGAGATCTTCGAGGACTTGGGCGTCGAGGATGCGTACGAGACGGCCCCGTCGTTCGTGAACGTGGGTCTGTACCAGGACTGGGCCCGGGACGCGGGCGCCGCGCTCGGTCCGGCCGCGCGCCCCGGATTGACCTGGCTCGCCGCCAACCTGGAGGGCGAGGCGCTGCTCGACGAGGTCGCCGACGCACTCGGCCGGATCACCGAACTGCTCTCCGCCGCCGGGCAGTACACCCAGATGGACCGGGCCCCCTACCAGGAGACCGACCTGCGCAAGGGCCTGGACAGCACGGTGGCCATGTTGGCCGGCCCGCTGCGCGACATCCGGGTCGAGCGCGAGTACGCCGAGGACCTGCCGAAGATCCAGGCGTATCCGGCCGAGCTCAACCAGGTGTGGACCAACCTGATCGACAACGCCGCCGACGCGATGGCCGGCCACGGCACGCTGACCCTGCGGGCCCGCGCGGACGCGGCGTCGGTGGTGATCGAGGTCGAGGACGACGGCCCCGGCATCCCACGCGACATCCAGGACCGGATCTTCGAGCCGTTCTTCACCACCAAGGCACTGGGCGAGGGCACCGGACTGGGCCTGGACATCTCGTACCGGATCATCGTCGAACGCCACGACGGCACGGTCACGGTCGACTCCGAACCCGGCCGCACCACCTTCCGGATCACGCTGCCGAGATAGCGCGTGGGCCCGGCGGGCGCGTGCTCGCCGGGCCGCGTCGCGCGGTGTCGCCCGGGCCGCGCCGTCGGCGGCGGCCCGGGTGGCGGCCTCACAGGCCCAGGACGGCCCGCAGCGCCACGTCGACCTGTTCCATCTCGTCGGGCGTGACATCGCCCAGATAGGTGCCCTGTTCGAAGCGGCCGTGTCGGGACGTGTACAGGTCGGGGGCCAGCACGACGCCGTTGACGGGCGTGGTGATCCGGACCGTGACCAGCGACTCCCGGCGGTCGCCGACGGTGTCCACCAGCGCGCACAGCGCCGCGCCGGGGTGCAGCGCGGCGACGTGGTCGTTCTGCACGATCATGAAGGTGCGTTCGCGGCCGACGGTGGGGATCGTCCACACCTGGCCACGCCTCAGCGGCCGCATCGCTCCGCCCCTGTCCGGCCCGAGACGGCGACGACCGGCCGACCATTGCGCGTTGTCCGTGTGGAACGGTCGGGGTCGGGGACGAAGCGGTTGCCGGTAGCCATGGCATCAGTCGTACCAGACGCGGCGGTACCCGAATTGCCATCGGGGGGGCGCGTTCGCCGCCGGCGGAGCGATTCGCCCGATTCATCGGCTCCGCAGTGCACTTGGGCGGGCCTACCTGTTCGGGTTCCGGGTCGCGTCCCGGTCGCGACCCCCGGTCGGCCGGCGGTCGGATCGCGGTCGGTTCGGCGAGGGCCGCGCAGATCCCTCGCACGAGCGAGGCGGCGGCGGGGGATCAGCCGCGACACTGTCGGTACACACCACCCGGGAGCAAGCCGCATGTCCGACCACCTCGCCGAGCGCGGCGCCGACCGGCACGTTCGTGACCGGGCCAAACACACGCTGGGCATCCTGCGCCGGACCGACCCGCAGGTCCTGGACCTGATGATCGCGCTGATGGTGCAGTTCATGGTGTCGCTGCCGTTCCTGGTCGCGCTGCGTTCGCCCTACCGGATCGGATTCCTGCTGCTGAGCGGTACCGCGATCCCGCTGATCTGGCGACGTCGGCAACCGTTCGCGGTCGCGTGTGTGGTGGCGCTGTTCACGGTGCCGGTGTCGCTGCACCATCGACCCGGTCAGCCCTTCCAGTTCGGCATGACGATCGCCATCTACACGGTGTTCGCGCTCGGTCGGCGCTGGGAGCGGATCACCGTGGCGGTGTTGGCGCTGCCGATCACGCTGTTCGTGGAAAACTTCAAGAATCAGCCGGTACAACAGGCCACTTTCGACGTCCTGGCCCTGACCGCGGCCGCCGCGTTCGGACTTGCCACTCGGCACCGCACCGCCTACATCGCCGGGATCGAGGAGCGCACCCGCCGACTGGAGCACGAACGGGACCTGGAGATCCGCCGCGCGGACGCCGAGGTGGCCCGGGCCGCCGCGCGCGAACGGGCCAGGATCGCCCGGGACATGCACGACATCCTGGCGCACGCGGTGAGCCTGATGACCGTGCAGGCCGAGGCCGGGCCGGTGGTGGTGCGCAGCGATCCGGCCCGCGCGGAGGCCGCGTTCGACGCGATCGCCGACGCCGGGCGCGACGCGATGGTGCAACTCCGGCGGATCCTGGGCACGCTCAAGGAGGACGACGAGGCCGGCGCCCGGGCGCCGCAGCCCACCGTCGCCAACATCGCCGACCTGGTCGCCGAGGTCGGCCGCACCGACCTGCGGGTGGTCTACGAGAGCGTCGGCATGCGCCGACCGCTGCGCTCGGACGCGGAGATCGCCGCGTACCGTGTCGTCCAGGAGGCGCTGACCAACACGGTCCGGCACGCGCACGCCACCACGGTGGTGGTGCGGCTCGAATGGGGCGAGGACACGATGAGGATCACCATCACCGACGACGGCCGAGGCGGGCGACCGCGACCGGGCGGCGGACACGGGCTGATCGGCATCCGTGAGCGGGCGACGGCGTGCGGTGGCAGCGTGACGACCGGGCCGCGGGTGACCGGGCCGGGCTTCGAGGTCGCGTTGCGGATCCCGCTCGATTCGGTGTGGGCCTCGTGATGCCGATCAGCGTGGTGGTGGCCGACGACCAAGGGCTGGTGCGCAGCGGCTTCGCGATGATCCTGGACGCGCAGCCGGACATCTCGGTGGTGGCCGAGGCGGGCGACGGCCTGGAGGCGGTCGAGGCGGTTCGTGCGTACCGGCCCGACGTACTGCTCCTGGACATCCGGATGCCCAGGATGGACGGCATCGAGGCGGCCCGGGTGTTGTCGGCCGAGGCGCCGGGATGTCGGATCGTCATGCTGACCACGTTCGACGTGGACGAGTACGTCTACGACGCGCTGTACGCGGGCGCGGCCGGCTTTCTGCTCAAGGACGTGCGCCGGGACGATCTGGTGCACGCGGTGCGGATGGTGGCGAGCGGCGAGGCGCTGCTCGCGCCGTCGGTGACCCGACGGCTGATCGCCGACTACACGCGCCGACTACCCCGTACGGAGGCCCCGGCCGAACCGTCCGAGCGGCTGGCCGTGTTGACCACGCGCGAGCGTGAGACGATGCGCTGCCTGGCGCTGGGGATGTCCAACGCGGAGATAGCCGAGGCGCTGGTGGTCAGCGAACATACGGTGAAGACGCACGTCAGCAGCATTTTGGGGAAGCTCGGGCTGCGCGATCGGGTGCACGCGGTGATCTGCGCGTACGAGACGGGCCTGGCCGTCCCGGGCCTGAATTGACCCCCGCGCGAGCGGTGCGCGGGCCGTCGACTCGCTCGCTCGGGTGAGGTCCGCGAGATTTCTCCGTCCTACAGGGGGAGTACGTGGGCTTGCGGAAACGGTTCGTACAGCCGATGCGCCGCACGGCCTCTACGGCGAATCCTGGTGGGGCCCGAGGGATTGTCCCGTCGGGCGCTTCGAACGGGGGAGCGCGCCATGAGCGATGTCCTGCAGCAGACGCCCAACGAGCTCTACCTGCGATTGAGCGACTGCACGATGCGGGTGGGCAAGGGTTCGCGTGGGCGACCGGCGCTCGAGGTGTACACCGGCTACCGGCTGATCGACGTGGCCGTGGCCGGCGCCGCGCTGGGGCCGAGGCTGCTGCGCGGCGCGCTGCGCTCCGCACGCGGCGAACCGGCCTGGGCGCTCGCGTGGGGCGTGTTGCCGGACGACGGCGTGCCGCCGCAGGTCGAGTTCCGCCGCGGCCGGTTCGTGTTGCAGGCACCGGCGACGATCTTCGCCGAGCGGTTCTGGGTGGCCACCGTCCCGGGCGTCTACCGCTCCTTGACGGTGCGCACGGAAGGCGACGCGCTCGGCGAGGGCGGGCGGCTCGGTCGGATGCGGACGCCCCGGTTGTGAGTGCGTCGGCGAGTGCGGACCGGGCCCGGCTTCCGGGTCGGGTTCGGTGAGGTGCCGGCCGCGCCATTGATTCCGTACACCCCGCCCCGCTGAACACCTCGGCGGCGAACGGAAACCCGGCCCCGTCGAGTCCGACGGAGTCGGTCCGGAAGGCGTTGTCCGGCGGCACCCGGAAGTCGGTCGGGTCGCGCTCGTCGGTCATCGGTGCTTCGGCTCGTTCCGGTGCCGTCGGCGGGTCGGATCCGGCTCGTTGCGGCGGCCACCGGTCGGTTCCGGCGGTGCGCCGAGCCGTGGTCGACCTGTCGGGGAAGCGGCTGCGGGGCGGGGGTACGGCTGGGAACGGGGGCGGCCCGCTTCGGTGTGGGCTCGGTCAGGTGGCGTGGGCGACCGGGCAGCCGCCGGTCAGCCGGGAGAGGAAGGCGTTGGGGTCGTAGTAGTGCTCGACCTCGACGAGCTTGAGGTCTTCGCTGACCTTGGCCACGCTCATGCCGAACATCTCGATGGTCTCGCCGTTCGGTCGGAAGCCCTTGTATTCGCCCGTGTAGCTGCCCCAGTGTCGCCACTTGAAGGCGATCACGGGCGGCGGGGACAGGACTTCGAGGACCTCCCAGTAGAAGCCCTCGGGGAACGCGGTGTGGAAGATGTGGTGCGAGGACTCGAAGCTCTCCCCACCCGGCGAATAGAAGATGCTGTCGCCGATCAGGATGTTGTAGCTGCCCTGGTCGACGATGTCCTGCGCGCTTGCCCACGGGCCGCCGTTGACGTTCGTGCGGAATCGCTCGGTGGCCATCGAGACCCAGGTCTTCGGGTCCTTCTTGTGCGAGACCTCCATCTCGAAGACCTGCACGAGGCTCTCGACGATCGCCTCCAACGAGTCGGGTGCATGCTGCGTGCTGCGCTGTCCCGGCATCACCGTGTGCGAGAGGTGGTAGTCGGGGGCCTCTTCGCGCCAGTCGGCGGGGGCCGCCGCGGCGACGACGGCGTCCCGTCCCTGGAGCCAGAGCGGAGTCGCGGGGGAAGTCGACACGTGTTTTCCGTCCTTCGTTGCCGGCGGCAGCGCTCGGTGGCGCGCGCCGTCCGGAGGGGAACGGGGGCGATCCTGACTCACTGTCAGACCAGGCGCAACCTTCCGTGGTGCCGGCCGGTGCCCCACCCCTGGCCGGATTCGATCGGCCTTGCCGGATGGAATCCGGCCAATCGGAGGGCATGCCCGACTCCCGGGCATACGGGGACTGTTCACGTGTCGACATGCACGCCGATGCAGGTCGGCGGGGCAACCGCCGGTATGCGGCCGGTGTTTCGCGGGCCGGTCGGGCAGCACGGGCCGCATGATTTCGGCAGCGGCGAGTGTGCGCAATATTTTGCCTACGGAGCGTCAATCGCCGTTTACCGCAAGATCGTTCATGTCTCCAGTGGCAGCAGCTCGGCGGCGAACTCGGCCAGGAACGTGGCCCACGAGCGGGGTGTGCCGGCCGGTCGGACCACGAACTTGCTCACCCCGGCATCGGCATACCGGTTGATCAGCTCGCGCGCGGCGGCCCACCCGGTGGGGAGCAACTCGGCGATGTCCACGTGCGGTCGTTGCCGGCGCAGCGCGCCGAGGTCGCGGCCGGGCAGGTCGTCGAACGCGACGACCAGGCTCATCCCGTAGTGGTCGTCGTCGACGGTACGCCCGGCCTCGGTCGCGGCGGCCTCGATCGTGCGGCGGGCCGCACCGGCCTCGTCGGGGGTCAGCGCGGCGCCGAGCCACCCGTCGGCGAGCCGACCCACCCGGCGCAGCGACTGCGGGCCGCCGCCCCCGAGCCACAGGTCGAGCGGACGGGTGGGGCGCGGGCCGACCCGGGCGTGTGCACACCGGTGGTACTTGCCCTCGAAGGACACGTCGTCGTTTTCGAGCAGCAGACGGACGAGGGTGAGTGCCTCGTCCATCACCTCGCCGCGTGGGCCCGGGATCGGGAACAGCGGCCGATCCCGCTCGGTCGCGTGCCGAACCCCGAACACCGGCAGGATCCGGCCCGGCGCGAGGGCTGCCAGCGTGGCGAGTTCCTTGGCCACGGCCACCGGATTGCGGCCGGGCAACACGGTGACCCCACTCCCGAGCTTGAGCCGCCGGGTGCGACCGGCGGCGTAGCCGATGGCGACGAGGGGATCGGGGAGATCGGCACCGATCAGGTCGGGAAACCAGAGCGAGTCGATGCCGAGCTCTTCGATGCGGTCGAGCAACTCGTCGAACGGCGGGGAAGGCGTGGCGGTGGCGGGCGGGGTGAGACCCAGGCCGATGCGCAGTTTCATGGGGTCAGTGTGGCGGGGCGGGCAGGGGCCGCAGGTGGGCGGCGGTGGACTTCAGTTCGGTCGTGTAATGCCGGCGCTCGGCTCGGCTGACGGCGGGGCGCAGGGGACCGATTTGCAACTCGTGGGTCGGGGGGCCGTGCGGGGTCGGGACGGGGGCGGACAGGTAGCTGAGGGGGAGGGGCCGGGGCGAGGCGAAGTCGGCCTCGGTGTAGGGGTGGGCGCCGATCGAGGCGAGTTGCTCGCGGGCTCGTTCGCGGAGGGCGGTTCGGGTCGGGTGCTCGTCGAGGAGGGCCACCACGTCGCGCAGGACGGTCAGCAACTCGGTCGAGTCGCCGCGCGGGCGCCAGGCGGCGACGCCGTGGGTGCGGATGGTGTCCAGGGCCGGGGCCAGGTGGGGCGCGTGGGCGAGCCAGGCGGCGCGTTCGGCGGCGGGCCGCCAGGGCATCACTGCGGCGCCGGCGGGTGGGCGCAGGGGGAGGCGGGTGCCCACGTCGATCCCGGCCGGCAGCCGACCCGGGCCCGGCTCCACCGCGAGGAAGACCACGTGGTCCGGGCCGACCAGGGACAGGGCCACGCCGCAGTCGACCCGGGTCGCGAGGGCGGCGAGGAGCTGCGCCGTGTCGTCCGGGAGCGCCACCCGGGTGCGGACCGCGGCGGCGACGGTGAGCAGGCCCGGGCCGAGGGTGTAGCGGCGATCGGGGCCGCGTTGTACCCAGCCTGGTGCTTCGAGGGCGGCCAGTACGGCGGTCGCGGTGGAGCGGTTCAGGTCGAGGCGGGCGGCCACCTCCGAGACGCTCGCACCGTGCGGCGACGCGGCGAGCAACTCGACGACGGCCACCACCCGGTCGGTGGGCGGGGAAGCTGCCATGGGCACCTCTTGTTCGGGAGCGGGGTTGTGTCTAGGGTGCCGGTGAATATACGTCACTTCGACGACGAATATTCGTCAATGGTCAAGGGCTTGCCGACCGGCGGGGGTTTCGGATGGACGCGATGGACACGACGGATGTGGTCGACCCGTTCGACGCGCGGGCGCCGTTCGACATCGAGGGGTACGACTTCGCGTTCGACGACATTCCGGATCTGCACGAGGTGATCGCAGCGGCGCGGGCGCGGAAGCCGTACGCGATCGTGCCGTTCCTGGGGACGCGGGCGGTGCTGTTTCTCACCCACGACTTGGTGACCGCGGCGTTCAAGGACGAGGAGTCGTTTCCGGCGTCCGCGATCTACGCCGCGACGACCGAACCCGTGCTCGGGCACACCATCCAGTGCATGCGTGGTGCCGAACATCGGATCAACCGCAAGCTCGTGGTGCCCGCGTTTCGGCGCAAGGTGGTCACCGACCAGGTCGAGGCGATCCTGGAACCGCTCGCGCACGAACTCGTGGACCGCTTCGAGGCGCGCGGCGAAGCCGACCTGGTCGCCGAGTTCACGCACGGCTACCCGGTCCGGGTGATCACCCGGCTGCTCGGACTGCCGATGGACGACGAGGAACGGTTCCGCCGCTGGGCGGTCGACCTGTTCCACTTCCCGATGGAGCCCGAGGCGGCCGAGCGTGCGTCACGCGAGTTCACCGAATACGTCACGCCGATCGTCGCGCGCCGCCGGATCGACCCGGGCGACGACCTGCTCTCGACGCTCGCCCACACCGAGGCCGAGGGGCGCCGGCTCACCGACGAGGAGATTCTCTCGTTCCTGCGGCTGCTCTTCCCGGCCGGCGCCGACACGACCTATCTGGGACTGGGCAACGCCCTGTACGCCCTGCTCACCCATCCCGAGCAGTTGGCCCGGGTGCTGGCGAACCCCGACGTGGAACTGGATTGGGCGGTCGAGGAGTCGCTGCGCTGGGAGCCGCCGGTGGGCCTGTTGCCTCGGATGTGCCCGGCGCCGGTGCGCGACTGGCAGGGGCTGGGGCTGGACATCCCGGCGGAGACACCGCTGATCTTCGCGATCACGGCGGCCAACCGGGACCCGGCGCACTATCCGGACCCGGACGTGTTCGACATCGGCCGCCGGGTCCGACCCACGCTCGCCTTCGGCGACGGGCCGCACGTGTGTCCGGGCACCTGGCTGGCGCTGGCCGAGATCCGGGCCGCGCTCAAGGTGCTGCTGCAACGGTTGCCGGAGATGCGATCGGCCGAGCCGACGCGCGTGCGCGGGTTGCTCGGTACGGCGCTGCGCGGGCCGGAGTCGTTGCGGGTGCGGTTCCGACCCCCGTCCCGATGTGGCGGCTAACGCGCCTGCTCGGCCGGGAGTTCGGCGTCGAGGCGGGTCACGTTCTGGAGCAGGCCCCAGACGAACTCCGCGCGGTAGGTGTTCGTGCCCTCGGTGACCAGGCTCGCCCAGCGGCTGGGCGCGGAACCCTCCACGTGGCGCAGGTCCGGGAACGCCCCGGCGACGTCCCCGATCACGAACTCCCAGGGTCGCAGCGCGGCCACGCCTTCGACGGGCGGCGTCGTGGCGGGATCGGCGCGCACCAGCCATTCCTGCCAGACCCGCCCGTCGGGACCGGTCAGGACCTCGAAGCGCAACTGCGGCCACAGCGGCAACACCCACCACTGCGCGTCGGCGGTGAGATCCCCGATCCGGCGCTCGGCCCGGCCGGACGGCTCACCCAGCGCGGCCCGGTAGGCCCGGCCGGGGCCACCGACCGAGCGGCTGCGCACCATGCGTTGCCACTGCGCGTTGACCTCGCGCATCCGGGTACGGGTGAATTCCAACTCGCGGACGGCGTCGGCGACCAGATCGGGTTGGTAATCGCCCATGCGTCGCAACAACACCAGACAGAACTGATCCGGTCCCACGCTGATCTCCGTACTCGTTCGCAGCCGACCTCGACGCTATCCACAAAGCGGACGGCGTCGTCGTCATTCCCGGAAGTCGTCGACGCGGGTCGATTCCGGGCAATGTGTATGCCCGAGGCCCTGGGATCTGACGGTCCGTCAGCGCTATCGTGAACCCGAAGTCATCGGGCGGCCACCGGACAGTCGGCGCCGACCCATTACATGGCAAGGGGTGGCACATGATCGTCGACTACATCCGAATGCTCGGCGGGGACCGCATCGAGCATCCCGGCGGGACCCTGCTGGCCCACCTGGGCCGAGTCGAGGCCCTGCTCGGCGACTGGGGCGCCCGCCCCGAACTGCGCACCGCCGGCCTGTGCCACGCCTTCTACGGCACGGACGGCTTCGCGACCACACTGCTCCCGCTGGACCGCCGCGCCGAACTCGCCGGCCGGATCGGCGTGGACGCCGAGCGCATCGTGTACTTCTACGGGAGTTGCGACCGGGCCGCGAGCCACCCCACGCTGGTCGACGGCCCGTTCCGGGACCGGTTCACCGGCCGCACGTACACGCCGACCGAAGCCGAACGGCGCGACTTCGCCGAACTCACGGCGGCCAACGAACTCGACATCGTCCGCGTCATGCCGGAGGTTCCGGCCCGGTGGGGCGCCGAGCTCCGGGACATGCTGGCCGGGTTCCGTCCGTTGCTCAGCGCCGGCGCGTGGGCCGAGTGCGAACGGGTGCTCGGCGACGCCAGGGCGGGCACCCGCTGACTTCGGGCCCGCTTCGGGTCCTGCTTCCGGTGCTGTTTCCGGTTCTGTTTCTGCTTCGCGGCCCGCGCGAAGCTCGGCGCCCGGGCGATCGTCAGCGGCCGTCCGGCGTCGGGCGGTGCTCGACGTATTCGACGACGGTGCCGTCGGCATGCCGGGCGGTGACTCCGGAACCGGTGGGCACCCGGCGCAGCGGTTCGAGGATCTCGGCGCCTGCCGCCGCCAGCCGTTCGAGGCAGGGCGCCAACTCGGGGACCAGCAGGGTGCCGGTGGTGGACCGGAAGCGCTCCACCGTGGCGGCGGCACCTTCGATCAGCAGGAAGCCGCCGACGGCGGACAGGGCGATGCCGAATTCGCGGAAGGTGAACCACATATCGCGCTCGACGCCCTGGAGACCCTCGTAGAACGCGGTCGCGGCCTCCAACTCACCGGGCTCGACGAAGACCCGAAGGAACGCGCGCGGTGTGGTGAGCGTGGACGAGTCGTTGCTGCGGCGCCACACCACGTCGGAGCCGGCGCCGGCGGCGGCGATGGCGGACGCGATGGCGGACGCGGTGGACTCGGTGGCGGCGGCGGCGGCGGTGGCGGCGGTGGGCGTGGGCTGGTCGGTCATGGTTGTCGGGTCCCCTGTCGGTGTGCCGGCCGGGCGATCGGCCGGGAGTGATCGGTACGTCCACCACCCTCGCGACGTCGCCCGGATCGGGGCAGGCTCCGGTTCATACCGTGAGTACCGGTCATAGGCTGGGCCGATGGCCACCGAGGACGGGCAGGATCGTCGGCGCGGGCTGGGCGGGTTCCTGCGCGCACATCGCGAACTGCTCACGCCCGAGGACGTCGGGCTGCCCCGATCGCCGCGTCGCCGCACGCCCGGCCTGCGCCGCGAGGAGGTCGCCGCGCTGTCGGGGGTCGGGGTGGCCTGGTACACGTGGTTGGAGCAGGGCCGGGTGGACACGTCGCGCCAGGTGCTCGAATCGGTGGCGCGGGCGCTGCGCCTGGACGTCGACGCCCGCCGGCACGTGCTCGAACTGGCCGGCTTCCACGTACCGCCCGAGGCGGGGCCGGTGTCGGCCGACGGTCTGCGGGCGATGGTCGGGAGTTGGCCGACCAGCCCGGCGCTCGTGCTCGATCGGGCCCTGGACGTACTGGCCTGGAACGACGCCTGGCGGGCGATTCGGCCCGACCCGGCGGGCGTGCCGATCGAGCGCCGCAACCTGCTGCTGATGCTGCTGACCGACCCGGCCCACGAGCCGGCATTCCCCGAGCGCGAGCCGCTCGCCCTCGATCTGGTCCGCCATCTGCGCACCCGTCCCGACGACGCGCGGCAGCGCACGGTCGCGGCACGACTGCTGGTCGAGCGGCCGGACCTGGCGGCGTGGTGGCAATGCCGCGCGGTGGGCGTGTTCGCGGCCCGGACGGTGCGACTGTGCGGGGCTGCGGTGCGGGAGGCCGAGGCGGATCGGGCGGACGAGGAAGGCGCGACGGGGGCCGTGCCGCTGCGCTTCGCGGTGTCCCTGCTGCTGCCGGCGGAGGGCCCCGAGACCACGGTGCTGGTGTGGACGCCCGCGGATGCGGCGACGGCCGCCCACGTGCTGGACCGGACGGCGGGGGAGCAGGCGACGGGGAGCGGCCGGGGGTCAGGCGTCGGCGTCCCCCACGTGGGTGAGTCGATCGTCGCCCAGCCTGGCCTGCACGTCCCGGAACAGGATCGCGAGCAGACCCGCTAGCTGCGTCTGCTGCTCGGGGGTCAGACCGTCGATCAACTGCGCTTCGCGACCCAGCACCCGATCGACCGTCGCCTCCACCAAGGCATGCCCCGCCTCGGTCAGTTCGACCTCGACCGAGCGGGTCCGACCGGATCCGGCCCGCCGGACGACCAGGCCCTCGCGCTCGGCCCGGGCGACCCGCTGCGAGACGGCGCCCGCCGTGACCAGCGAACGCCGGCCCAGTTCGCGCGTACCCAGGACGTACGGCGCTCCACTGCGCCGCAGCACACTCAGCAGGTCCAAGGTCGCCGCGTCGACGCCCGCCCCGGCCAGCACGCGGCGCCGGTCGTCCCCGAGCAACTTGGCCAGCCGCCAGATCGGCGTGACGATCCCGATCGAGGACACCGGCGTCCCGGGCCGCTCCCGCTCCCACGCGGCGGCGATCTCCTCGACGGCGTGACCGACGCGTCCCGAGGCACCGCCGCCGACCGGGTCGAGCGGCTGCTCGGCGGTCCGTACGTCGGCCCGCGCGTCGGCCTCCGGGGTCGTCCCTGTCCCGACCCCGGCGCCCGGCCGGTCCGCGCCGGCCGTCGTCGGCTTTCCCGTCGATGTCTCGGCCGCGGCACGGGGCCGGCGCTCGTCGGTTGCCATGGAACCTCTTCCCAATGTTATGTTCAGATCTAAATTTAGAGCTAAACGACCGTCGTGGAGGTCATCCTATGGCACGCAACATCCTGGTCACCGGCGGCGGCACCGGTATCGGACTCGCGATCGCCCGGCACTTCGCCGGGCTCGGTGCCGCCGTGACGATCACCGGTCGGCGGGCCGAGCCGCTCGCCGTCGCCGCCGAACGGACCGGAGCCCGAGCGCTGGTCTGCGACCACACCGACCCCGAGGCGCTGACCCGACTGCTGGCCGAACTGCCCGAGCGGATCGACGTACTGGTCAACAACGCCGGCGGCAACACCGACTTCGACCACGGCCCCGCCACCGACCTCGCGGGCTACGCCCGTGCGTTCCGGGCCAACCTGGACGCCAACCTGGTCGGCGCCGCGCTGACCACCCGGGCCGTCGAGGACCGGCTCGCCGCCGGCGGCGCGGTGATCGGCATCGGTTCGCTCGCCGCCGACAAGGGAGCCGGATCGTACGGCGCGGCCAAGGCCGGACTCGCCGCCTGGAACGTCGCCCTCGCGGACGCCCTCGGCCCGCGCGACATCACCGCCAACGTGGTCTCGCCGGGCTACATCGCGGACACCGAGTTCTTCCGGGACAACCTCACCGAGGACCGCCGCCGACACCTGGTCGCCTCGACGTCGCTACGCCGGGCCGGCTCGCCCGAGGACGTCGTCGGCGCTGTCGCGTTCCTCGCCTCGCCCGCCGCCCGGCACGTCACGGGGCAGGTGCTCAACGTCAACGGCGGTGCGTACAAGAGTCGTTGATGTCGGGAGCAGCTCGGCGGCCCCGGCCCGCAGGCGCGGACCGGTCGGGCATCCGCGGCGCCGAAGCGGGAAACCGGGTTCACCGGACGGGGCATCGCTCGCGTCCGTAGCGTTGGGCTGCGGCGCTCCCCGCACGGAACGCACGGAACGCACGGAACCCCGTACAGACTCCCCGCAGAGCTTCTCCACACGGAAGGCAGATCCGATGGAATCCCACACGCTGGCGGTGCCCGGAGCCGACCTCTACTACGAGGTACGCGGCTCCGGTCCGGTGCTGTTAACGATCAACGGCAGCAACGGAGACACCGATCTGTTCGCGACGCTGGGCGATCGCCTGGCCGACCGCTACACCGTCGTCGCGTACGACCGACGCGGCAACTCCCGTAGCCGGCTCACCGGTCCGCCCGGCGAGCAGCGCATCGAGGAGCATGCCGACGACGCGCACCGGCTGCTCCAGGCCCTCACCTCGGAGCCCGCGGCCGTCTTCGGCACCAGTTCCGGTGCCGCGATCGGCCTCGACCTGCTCGTGCGACACCCGGAACAGGTCGGCCTGCTCGTCGCCCACGAGCCGCTCGTGGTGGGGCTGTTGCCCGAACCGAAGCAGTGGTACGCGAAGTTCGACAACGTCGGCGAGTTGTACCGGACCGACGGCCTGAAGGCCGCGATGGTCGAACTCAGCGCGTTGTTCGGCCTGTCCGGCCCGCCGGAGCCCACCGGGGATCTGCCCGCGCCGTTGCGCGAGTTGCTCGAACGGGTGCAGACCAACGTGCACTTCAACCTGTCCTACGAACTGTCGTCGTTCGCCCGCTTCGAACCGGACCTGACCGCGCTGCGGGACGCACCGCTGGTGCTGGCCGTGTCGAACGAGGGCCCGGAGACGTTGCTCTACCGCACCACGGCGCTGCTCGCCGAGCGTCTGGACATCCCGGTCTTCGAGTTCCCGACCGATCACGTGGGCTACGCGTTGCGCCCCGACGAGTTCGCCGTGGCCCTGGCCGAGGTGCTCGACCGGGCCTAGGCCCGGTCGAGCGACAGGCGCGAAGCGGCCCGGCCGCGTCGGGTGACGGCGGCCGGGCCGGTGGCGCGCGGTGTCGGTCAGGCGCTGGCGCCACCGTCCAGGACGAGGTCGGTGCCGACCGCGAAGCCGGCCTCGTCGGAGGCCAAGTACAGGACGGCGGCCGCGAGTTCGGCCAGTGCGCCGACCCGACCGGACGGGTTCTCGCCCTTCATCCGGTCCGCGCGCTCGGCCTCGGTCTCGCCCGGACGCAACGACATCGAGGTGGCCAGCGGGCCGGGGCTGACCGCGTTGATTCGGACGCCGTCACCGATGTGGTCGAGCGCGGCATTGCGGGTGAGCGTGCTCACCGCGGCCTTGGACGTGACGTACGCGCCGAGGTTGGCCAGCCGGGCGTGGGCGCCGAGGTTGGAGGAGATGTTCACGATGGCCCCGCCGCCGTTGGCCCGCATGTAGCCGATCTCGTGCTTCATCGAGAGCCACGTGCCGGTCACGTTGATGTCCAGGGTGGCCCGGAAGTCCGCCTCGTCGAGGTCGGCGAGCGGACCCACGCCCTGGATCACACCGGCGTTGTTGACGGCGACGTCGAGACCCCCGAACAACTCGACCGTGCGGGCGACGAGCGCGGCCAGGCTCGCCGAATCGGTGACGTCGGCGGTGACGGCCGCGCCTCGTCCGCCCTCGGCCTCGATCAGCCGGACGGTCTCCGCCAGCGGTGCGGCGGTGCGGCCCGCGGCCACGACGGCGGCTCCCTCGCGAGCGAAGACGAGCGCGATCTCCCGGCCGGCGCCCGAGCCGGCTCCGGTGACGAGGACGGTCTTGGCGGTGAAACGTGCGGACATGGTGTTCTCCCGAGTCTTGCGGTGTGGAGGTGGTGGCGGATCGATGGGTGTGGTCGGTCGGTGGATGCGGTGCCGGCCGGTCAGCCGGTGCGCGGTGGTCCCGCCTCGCGGCTCGGTTCGGGCACCCGGTCGCCGTGCCGGTCCCGGAGCAGGGCGGTCGCGGACAGGGCGGCCAGGAGGAAGACCGCCCCGGCGGTGCCGAAGGCCCAGGCGTAGCCGACGATCACGTCGGCGCGGGTCGCGGCCACCGACATCAGCGCGGCC
This sequence comes from Embleya sp. NPDC020886, assembly GCF_044333915.1. NCBI lineage: Bacteria > Bacillati > Actinomycetota > Actinomycetes > Kitasatosporales > Streptomycetaceae > Embleya > Embleya sp. NPDC020886. The sequence continues at coordinate 133,829 of NZ_JBIRRX010000006.1, forward strand.
AGGCCGACGGTGGGCCCGAGTTCCATCGCGGTGTTCAGCACGCCGCCGGCCAGGCCCGCCTGGTGGGCGGGTACGTCCCCGGTGGTCAGGACGGCGGTGCCGGCGAAGATCAGGGCGGCGCCGACGGGCAGCAGGACCAGGCCCGGAAGCAGGTCGCGGGCATAGCGGGTGCCCTCGTCCAGGCGGGCGAGCAGGAGCAGGCCCGTGCCGCCGATCAGCAGGCCCAGCACGGTGATGCGGCCCGGACCGTAGCGACCGATCAGCGGGCCGGCCGCTCGACCGGCCACGATCAGCGCGAGGGCGAACGGGACGAACGCGCCGGCGGTCGCGAGCGGTGACCAATCGCGGTTCTGTTGCAGGTGGAGCGAGATCAGGAAGCTGATCAGGCCGGTGCCGGTGGCCGCGAGCAACACCCCGACCAGGCCCAGGACGCGGCGCGGAGCGCGGACGAAGCCGGGCGGGAGGAGCGGATCGGCCACCCGTCGTTCGACGACCAGGAAGGTGGCGAGCAGGAGCACGCCGACACCGAGCGGGACGAACACGGCAGCCGACGTCCAGGCATGGTCGCCGGTGACGGTCAGGCCGTATCCCGCGAGCGTGATGCCGACCGCGGCCAGGACCGCGCCGAGCGGATCGAGACCCGGACGGCCGCCCGGCCCGCCGTCGGCCGGCTTCCCCGCCGGCAGCCGACGTGGGGTCAGGAGCAGCGCCGCACCGGCAACGGCGACCGGTATGGCGAACATCCAGCGCCAGGACACCCAGGTGGTGAGCACGCCCGACGCGAGGTTGCCGATCGCGGCGCCCAGTACGGACAGCCCACCCCAGGTCGCCATCGCCCGCCGATACGCGCCCGGTTCGGGGTACACCGCGCGCAACACCGCCATCGCGGCCGGCGCGGTCAACGCGGCCCCCAACCCCTGCCCGAACCGCACCGCGACCAGCACCGCGAAGCCGGGCGCGATCGCCGCGATCGCCGAGGCGAGCCCGAAGACGACCAGGCCCACCGTGAACATCGGGCGTCCGCCGTAGCGATCGGCGAGTCGACCGCCGAACAACAGCAGTCCGCTGAACGGCAGTCCGTAGGCGGCACTGAGCAACACCAGATCGGCCGAACCCAGGCCGAACTCCCGGCCGATGTCGGGCAGCGGCACGCCGATCGCGGTGATCGTGAAGATCAACGTGGCCTGCACGGTGCCGAGTACGGCGAAGGCGAGGCCGGCATGCGGCGTGGTCGTGACCGTGCCGCCCGTGACCGTGCCGCCCGTGACCGTGCCGGTCATTGCGATACCCCCGTTGCCGATAGCTTTAACAGATCGATCGTTCTGGAATAAGGGCAGGCGTGTGCCCGGCGGGTGGCCGGGTCGCGCGCGGGTTGTCGGCGAGTGCCTTCAGTCGAGCAGTACGAGTGCCTGTCGGGTCGCGTCGCGCAGGCGGACGGAGTCCGGGCCGGCCTTGCCGACCACGCGCATGCCCTGGAGCAGGACCAGCAGGAAGCGGGCCAGCGCCTGGGGGTCCCGATCCGGGCCCAGTTCGCCCTGCGCCCGGGCCCGGGTGAGCGCGACGGTCAGATTGGTCTCCATCTGACTCCAGCCGTACTCGACGATCCGGGCGGCGCCCGCGTCGTGTGCGGCCAACTCGGCGGCGGTGTTGGTCAGGAAGCAGCCGCGCAGCCGGGTCGGCTCCTCGGACGCCTGCCGGGCGAACCGCTCGACCAGGGCCCGAACGGCCGGCAACACCGGCCCCGGCTGGGACAACTCCTCGAACAACTCCGGGTTGCGGCTCTCCCGGTAGCGGTCCAGCGCCGCCAGGTAGAGGTCGTGTTTGTTGCCGAACGTCGCGTAGATGCTCGCTCGGGCGATGCCGAGGCGAGCCACGAGGTCCGCCATCGAGGTCGCCTCGTAGCCGCGCTCCCAGAAGAGTTCGAGCGCGGACTGCAAGGCGGCGTCGGGATCGAATTCCTTGGTCCTGGCCACGGACACGACCCTAAGGCATTCGAGAACGGATGGTCAATAAAGATCGACTGCCCTGCGGAACCGGACGGCTGCGCGGAGCCGGCCCGGTGTCAGCCCGCCGCCCGAGTCCAGCGACCGGCCAACCGAGCCACCCGGTCCACGAGTTCGGGTGGGCCCTCGACGGTGAAGTCGAGGTCGAGGAAGGCGAGATGGATCGCCAGCGCGTCGATCGAGGAGGCCCCCGTGATCAACCGGCAGGTGTCCGCGTCGATCGCCTCCAGGACCCCGTCGCTCGCGCCGATTCGGGCCGAGGCGAGTTCCGGCGAGGCGTGCAGGAGCACGGTCGCGTGGTGTGCGTAGGCGCGGACGGAGATGCCCGCGGTGAGGTACGCGGCGACGTCGTGGTCCGGCAGCGTTCGCGGCGCGAAACGCGGGCCGGTCGACGGGCGCAGCCGGATCCGGTCCACGCGATACGTGCGCCAGTCGGCGCGGTCGAGGTCCCAGGCCAGCAGGTACCAGCGGCGTCCCGTGCAGGCGAGCCGGTGCGGCTCGACCGTGCGAACGGCCTCGCGGCCGTCGTGGGTGCGGTAGTCGAAGCGCAGCGTCTCGGCCGAGCGGCACGCCGCCGCGATCGTGGTCAGGTCGGCGGGAGCCACCGTCTCGCCGCATCCGGGCAGCGGCACGGTGACCGCGTCGAGCGCGTCGACCCGGCCGCGCAACCGGGCGGGCAACACGCGTTCGAGCTTGGCCAGCGCCCGGGCCGAGGTCGGCTCGATCCCGGTGACCGTACCGCCGACCGCCGTGCGCAGCCCCGTCACGATCGCGACCGCCTCGTCGTCGTCCAGGAGCAGCGGCGGCAGTGGGCCGGTCGGGTCGAGCCGATAGCCGCCGGCGGCGCCGGACGCGGTGCGCACCGGGTAGCCCGCCGCGCGCAGCCGCTGCACGTCGCGCCGCACGGTGCGGGGGCTGACCCCCAGGCGCGCGGCGAGGCGGGGGCCGGTCCAGCCCGCCGGGTCGAGGGAACCGGACCGCTCGGCGCGGTCGCGGCGCCCGGGCCGGCGCTCGGGCGGGGATTGGAGGAGGGACAACAGACGAAGCAGGCGGGTCGTACTCTCCAGCGTGTCCATGTGATCAGCATTGCGTCGAATGCGGCAGGTTTCCGTCCGCATTCGCTCCTAGTCTTCGGTGCATGGAGATCACCACCCTCGGCAACCGCCGACTCAATCGTGCGCTGCTCGAACGCCAGTTGTTGACCCGGCGGCACGCCGTCTCGGCCCAGGCCGCGCTCACGCACCTGGTCGGTATGCAGGCGCAGGCCCCCCACCCGCCGTACGTCGGTCTGTGGACCCGCCTCGCCGACTTCGCGCCGAGCGAGCTGGCCGATCTCCTGACCGACCGCCGGGCCGTGCGCCTGGGCCTGATGCGCGGCACGGTGCACCTGGTGACCGACGCCGACTGCCTCGCGCTCCGGCCCGTCGTGCAGCCGATCTACGACGCGGACCTGTATCGCAACCAGCTACACGGTCTCGGCGACTCGAACGTCGACGTCACCGAACTGGTGGCCGTGGGCCGGGAGTTGATGGCCGAGCAGGCACTGACCGCCAAGGCGCTCGGGCTGGCGCTGGCCGAGCGTTTTCCGGACGAGGACCCGAAGGCCCTGGCCCACGCGCTGCGCAGCCAGGCATCGCTGGTCCAGGTCCCGCCGCGGGCCCTGTGGGGTCGCAGCGGTCAGTCCGCGTGTACCACCGCCGAGCACTGGCTCGGCCGGCCCCTGGCCGCCGAAACCGCCCCGGACGAGATGTTGTTGCGCTATCTGGCGGCCTTCGGTCCGGCCACGATCGCCGACATGCAAGCCTGGTCCGGCCTGAACCGGCTGCGTGCGGCGGTCGATCGGCTGCGTCCGAGCCTGGTCGTCTACCGGGACGAGGCCGGCCGCGAACTCTACGACGTGCCCGATGCCCCGCTGCCGCCCGAGGACGCGCCCGCTCCGGTCCGCTTCCTTCCGGAATTCGACAACATCCTGCTCTCGCACGCCGACCGGGCCCGGATCATCTCCGAGGAGGACCGCAAACGCATGTTCACCGTCAACGGCATCATCCGGGCAAGCTTCCTGGTGGACGGCATGGTCGCGGGCATGTGGCGGCTCACCCGAGCCGGGAAACCGGTCTCGGCGGGCTCGCCCGCCGCCGCCGGCACGTCCGGCCCACCGCTCGTCCTGGAACTGCAACCCTTCCGCCCGATCGACCGGGCGGCCGGGGCGGAGCTGACCGCCGAAGGCGCCCGGCTGCTGGCCTTCGTGACCACCCACGACCACGAGATCCGCTTCGTCTGAGGACGGCACGCGGGCGGTCAGGCGCGGTTGCGGCGGTGCAGGCGGAGGGCCTTGAGCATGGCGACGGCGGCGGCGGTGGAGAGGGCGGCGCGGATGCCGTTCCAGATGTTCCAGGTGGTCTCGAAGTCGGCGCGGGACTTGCCCGGGTCGACGTCGCCGGCGTGGGCGAGGGCCTGGTTGAGGGGGACGTTGATGCCGGAGGTGGTCAGCACGGTGGTGGTGTAGAGGGCGAGGGCGGCCAGGGTCCAGCGCATGACGGCGGCGGTGGCGGCGTGCCCGCGCAGCTTCCAGGCGGCGATCGCGGGGGCGGCCATGGCGGCGGTGAAGACGGTGAAGAACAGCGGGTTCTCGATGCCGGTGTTGATCTGCTGCATCGAGTGCACGAAGTCGGCGTCGCCCTTGGTGCCCAGCCACGGCATGACGACCGCGGAGAAGGCGACGTAGGTGCCGGCCATCAGCGTGTCGGCCACGGCGCCGGCGGTGAGCCAGCGGCCGACGGTCCTGCGGGTGGTGCCGATCGCGTCGGTGCCGGCGGCGAGCGTGTGGTCGATGGCAGCCATGATGAACTCCCTTGAGAATGAAGGTTGTCGGTCGGGACCGGCGGGCGCTTTTCGCGATTTCGCCGTCCCGTTCCTCGATGTCTCGAGACTCTCGTCTGCGCGCGCCTCGAACAACGGCCGATCCCGGAAGCGTGGTTAACCTCCGGGTTACCGATGCCGATCGCGGTTCGCGGGCCCGCCGGGGAAGCCGGCGCCGCGCAGGACCGTGCCCAGGTCGTGGGCCAGGTCGCGGCTCGCGGCGGGCCGGCCGGTCGGCGGGTGGGCCGTGTCGGCCAGGAGCCGGGTGATGCGCCCGGAGGCGATCGTGGCCCGGGCCGGGACGATATGCGACTCCAGGAGGTCGCCGGCGGCGCGCCAACTGCGGGTCCGGGCGAGGGCGTGCAGCAGGTGGGCATGGTCGTTGTACGCGGTACGGCTGCCGGGAATGCGCCCTGCGGCGGCCTGTTCGAACAGGGGGATCGCCCGGGTCCAGCGCCCGTTGTCGGCGTGCAGCATCGCGTGGTGCCAGGTGATCTCGGCGGTGTCGAGCCACCAGGTCCAGGCGGGATCCCGAGGGCCGACACCGTCGAGGTGCCGCGCGTACGTCTCGCCGATGAGCCTGCGGGCCCGCGCGTGCTCGCCGTACTGATCGAGCGCGCGGGCCCGCCGCAGCACGAACAGGGTCCGGACGCCGGGCGGCAGGTCGTCTTCGAGGACGGTGTCGCAGATGCGCAACGCCCGGTCCGGGCGGTGCAGATGGATGGCCTGCATGGCGAGCTGGGACAGCGCGAAGTGTTCGGCGGAGCGATCACCGGCGAGCCGCGCCGTCCGGACGGCCCGAGTGGTCAGCCGATGGGACAACCCCTGTCGATCGGCGTCGTAGGCCAACCAGCCGGCGATCTGGTACGCCTCCGCCACGGCGGACAGCCGGTCCCGAGACGGCCGGCCTGCGGTCGCGGCGCGCAACGCGCCACCCGCCGACCGGACCGCCGGCGCGAGAATGGCGCCGGCGCCGAACCGGGTGTCCAGGGCGACGATGTGCGCGTTGTACTCCCGGAGTTGCCGAGTCTCCTCGTCGTCCCGGCCGCTGTGCGGCCGAGCCGGTATCGGGCGTAACGGTGTGCCGGGTGCGGGGTCAGGCATCGGCGAGCGAGGTGCTCTCGCCCGGGGCCAGGCGTCGGACGGGGCGGGCGTCGGACCCGGCGAGTTGGCCCAGGAGGCGTTCGGCGAGGGCGAGGCCGGTGTCGTTGTACAGGCAGTCGTGGATCAGGAACGCCCGGGAGGGGTCGACCGCGCGGACGTAGTCGGCGGCGTCGCCGAGCTTGAGCCAGGGGGCGCCGGACGGGACCAGCAGCGTGGGCACCGCCTCCTCGGGCACGGTGAACGCGTCACCGGGATGGAAGACGCGACCGTCGACGAGGAAGCCGACGTTGTCGATCACGGCGATGTCCGGGTGGATCACCGCGTGCTTTTCGCCGTACACGTGTACCGCCACGCCCTGCGCGCCGCCGATCTCGAAGGTGTCGCCGTGGGTCACCGCGTGGATGCGGCCGGCCAGGTCGGGGAACTGCGCGGCGACGACCGGGTTGGTCCAGATCTCCAGATCCGGGTTGGCCGCGGCGGCGGCTCGCAGTGTGTCCGGGACCACATGGTCCAGGTGCTCGTGGGTGATCAGTACGGCGTCCGCCCCGACCATCGCGTCGGGTTCGCTGAACGAGCCGGGATCGATCACGATGGTGCCGCGATCGGTGGTCAGACGTACGCACGCGTGGCCGAGCTTGGTGAATTGCATGGCTGCTCTCCCGACTGGGTTCCGCTTCGTTGGTGCCACCTGATCGGTGCTGCGGTGTCTGTTGCCGCTGCCCCGGTCGATCATGCCAAGACGATCGGCATCGGCGGCGGAGCGGGGGTCGCGGCTGCGAGACAATCGATGCATGTACGACGACCAGCAAGAACCGACCGAGTCGATTCCGGTGGGGCGGGCGACGGATCTCGGTGCGGCGTTGCTGATGCCCGACATCGACCGGCCCCGCGCGTGGTTGCTCACGCTCAACGATTCGCCGCAGTCGTACGTGGATCTCGATCAGCCCGCGCACTTGGAATTCGAGTACACGCGGCGCCTCGGCCACGTCGTCGATCTCGTGGCCGAACCGGGTGCGGCGGTGGCCGTGCTGCACCTGGGCGGCGGCGGATTCACGCTGCCCCGCTACATCGCGGCCACCCGGTCCGGCTCGGTGCAGACCGTCGCCGAGCTCGACGCCGAACTGGTCGCGTTGGTGCTGGAGCATCTGCCGCTGCCGGCGGACGAGCCGATGGAGATACGCACCGGCGACGCCCGGGCCGAACTCACCGAGCGGCCCGACGACTCGGCCGACCTGGTGATCGCCGACGTATTCGGCGGAGCGCAGGTGCCCGCGCACCTGACCTCGCGGGAGTTCGCCGCCGAGGTGGCCCGGGTGTTGCGGCCGGGCGGGGTGTACGCGGCCAATATCGCCGACGGGGGCGAGCTGGAGTTCGCTCGGGCCCAAGTGGCCACGCTGCGGGCGGTGTTCCCGGAGGTGGCGTTGATGGCCGAACCGGGCGTGCTGCGCGGCAGGCGCTTCGGCAACCTCGTCGTGGTCGCGTCCGCGGCCGCGCTGCCGGTGTCGCAGTTGGCCCGGCGTACGGCCGGCGACGAAACTCCGGCCAGGGTGCTCTCCGGTATCGAGGCCCGAGTCTTCTCCCGCGACGTCGCGCCGGTGACCGACGACACGGCCACCGCGTCGCCGGCCCCGCCCGGAGGCACGTTCCGCATCGGCTGAGGGATCGGGCTCGGGCCCGGAAGTCCTGTGCCGGGGGTGGCGAGGCGCCGCCCCCGGCAACGCGACGGATGCCGTCGCTCAGACCTCCGCCGCCGTCTCGTTGTAGACGCCCGCGTAGTCCTGCCCCGACAACTTCTGGATTGCTTCCATGATTTCGTCGGTGATCTCGCGCCGGGCCCGGGCCACGTCCTTGCGCTCGTAGTGGTGCGAGAAGTCGAGCGGCTCGCCGAAGCGGATGAGCGCGCGCGGCGACAACCTCGGGATGTTCGAGCCGATCGGCTGGACCCGGTCCGTGTCGATGATCCCGACCGGGACCACCGGGCACCGCGCGGCCAGCGCGAGCCACGCGACACCGGTTCTGCCGCGGTAGAGCCGGCCGTCGCGGGAGCGGGTGCCCTCCGGGTAGATCCCGAACGCGTCGCCGCGTTCGAGCACCGAGAGCGCGGTCTCCAGGGCGGCCTTCGCCGCACTGTGCGCGCCTCGGGGCACGGCGACGGCGCCGATGCCGGTGAAGAACGACTTGCTGACCCGGCCCTTGAGCCCGGGGCCGTCGAAATACTCGGCCTTCGCGAGGAACGACACCTTGCGCGGCATGACCACGGGGATCGCGACGCTGTCAACGAACGACAGGTGGTTGCTGGCGATGATGACCGGGCCGGTCATCGGTACGTTCTCGCGGCCCTCGGTGCGCGGGCGATAGATCGCCTTCGCGGTGGGCGCCACGACGCCATGCATGAACTTGTCGATCAGCACGGATCCCCCGTGGGAGTGGGTGAGGTCTGGAAACACGCGCCACCTTATCGAGTCTGCGGCACCCCCCATGACGCGTGTACCCACCTGCACTGTTGACGTGGTGTCAAATGTCGTCACGGCCCCGATCGTGCCGATCGGTGCCGCCGGGGCCCACCGCCGTCACACCCGCCGGGCGAGCGATTCCAGCATCAGGTCGAGCATGTCCTCGAAGGGACTGCCCGCCATGCCCTCGGCCAGGTGCACGCGGACCGTGCCGATCGCCGGATAGTCGGTCTCGGGAAGCGTGTTGTACGTCTCCGTCCAGGACCGGTCGTCGGCCGCCCGCACCTCGGGCGCGAGTGCGCTGTAGGACGCCTCCAGGGCCGCGTGCGCGAGCACGGTGTCGATGAACACGCGGTAGTAGCGGACCGCGTCGACGGGGGAGAAGCCCGCCGACAGCAGCAGACCGACCCCCATCTCCACCGCCCGGAACTCGTTGTGCCGCCGGGTCACCCGGGACGCCGCGATCGCGGCCACGCGCGGATGGCGCAGATAGCCGTCGCGCACCCGCAGGCCCAGCTCGCGCAGCGACGCCACCCAGTCCGGGCCGGGCCGGTAGCCCACCAGCGTCTCGCCGATCAGCGAGTCGGCGATCGCGAGCAGCAGGTCGTCGGTGTTGCGGAAATATCGATAGATCGCGGTGGGGTCGCAGCCGAGCGCGGCGCCGAGCTTGCGCACCGTCAGGGCCTCCGGGCCTTGGTGTCCGATCAGACGTACCGCACAATCGACAATGACATCTTCGGACAAAACCGTCCCGGACTTGGTCGGCCGGCGCCGGCGACGTTCACCCACCACCCGGTCGACCCGCTTCGCCTCCCCCGGTTCCGCTCGATCCTCCCGGTTCACGACTTCCCTGCGCTCCACAATTCCTCCGCAGCCGGCTCGACGTGCGCCGGGTCCGATTCCATCTTATGTCAACACCATTGACGTAATTCTGACGCAGGCTGTTTCATCGGCGTCCACCCCCTGTCAGCTTTAGCCTCCCTGGGAGCGCCGATGTCCACGAACCCGCCCCGGGTCGACCAACCGCCCGAGCTGCGCAAGTCGCTCGGTGTCGTCGACGGCATCGCGGTAGCCGCGTCCAGTACGGCGGCCACCACCAGCATCGGCGTCGGCATGGGCACGTTGGCCGCCACCGTCGGGTTGGCCACGCCGGCCATCATCCTGATCGCCTTCCTGCCCATGCTCGGCATCGCCGGAGCGTACGCCCGCCTCAACCGGGTCGAGCCGAACTGCGGCAGCGGCTACGTCTGGGTCGGCAAGTCGATCGGCCCGTACTCCGGCTTCCTCACCGGCTGGGTCGCGCTCGCCGGATCGATCATCTTCCTCGCGTACACCAGCGCGATCACCGGCTCGGTGATGCTCCAGTTCGCCAACAAGGCCGGTTGGCACGAGTTCGCCGGGCTGGCCCTGGATCCGAACTCGACCAAGCTCAGCACCGTCCTGGGCCTGGTGGTCCTGGTCGTGGTCACCGTGCTCGCGATCACCGGCGTGCACCAGGCCACCCGGTTGCAGACCTTCCTGCTCGTCTTCGAGTACTCGGTGCTGCTGATCTTCTGCATCTGGGCGATCGCCTCCGGCGAGCAGCCGTTCTCCTTCTCCTGGTTCAACCCCTTCGAAATCGACTCGGCCTCGGACTTCGCCCAGGGCCTGGTGCTCGCGGTGTTCTTCTTCTGGGGCTGGGACGCGGCGTTCAGCGTCACCGAGGAGACCAGGAATCCCGGGGACTCGGCCCGCGGCGGCCTGATCGCGCTGTTCGTGATGCTCGGCATGTTCCTGCTCGGCGCGATCGCCTTCCAGCGCGTGATGACCGTCCCGGAGCTGGCCGAGAACGGTCCGCAGGGTCTGACCTTCCTGGGCGCGCACCTGGCCGCCGACCCGTGGGCGAGCCTGCCGCTGCTCGCGCTGATCTTCTCCGCGGTCGCCTCCCTCCAGTCCGGCGTCATTCCCACCGCGCGCGGCATGCTGGCGATGGGCCGCGACCAGACGCTCGGCAAGGTGTGGACCCGGATCCACCCGACCTTCGGATCGCCCGCGATCGGCACGATTTTGATCATGGCGATCGCCGCCGGCACCGCCGTCCTGGCGATCGGCATCCCCAAGCTCAACGACATGATCCTGGCCGCGGTCAACTCGATCGGCCTGATCGTGGCGTTCTACTACGGCCTCACCGCGATCGCCTGCGCCGTGCGCTTCCGGCCGACGCTGCGCACCGACCGCACCGAGGGCGTGCGCGCCGTGATCATCCCCGGGCTGAGCGGACTGGCGCTGCTGGGCGTCGGCGCCTACCTCGCCTACGACTACCTGACCATGAGCGACAGCTTCGAACTCAGCCCCGACAACGGCTGGTTCATGTTCTCCGTGCCGCTGGTGGTGATCCTCAGCGGCCTGGGGTTCGCCGTCTACGCCAAGTACGTGCGCAAGTCGGCCTACTTCGAGACCGGGCGGGGCACCGACGGCGACTCGATCGAGTTGCCGATGGACCGCTACAACGACGCCGCCGATTTCGACGCCTTCAAGTCCAAGGGAATGGTATGAGCAAGATCGAGCAGACGACCGCCGCCGCCGCGGCGGCCGCCGACGTCGTCTTCACCGGCGGCCCGGTCTACACGGTCGACGCGGCGCGCAGCCGGGCGAGCTCGGTGGCCGTGCGCGACGGGCGAATCGTCGCGGTCGGGCACGACGAGGTGCGCGAGCTGATCGGCGATCGCACCGAGGTGGTCGATCTCGCGGGCAAGCTGCTGATCCCGGGCTTCCAGGACGCGCACGTGCACCCGGTGGGTGGCGGCATCGAAATGGGCCAGTGCGACCTGTCCGAGCACGAGACGGTCGCCGAGTATCGCGAGACGGTGCGGGCCTACGCCGACGCCAACCCGGACCTGGAGTGGATCACCGGCGGCGGCTGGTCGATGGAGGCGTTCCCGGGCGGGCTGCCGCACCGGTCGATGCTCGACGACCTGGTTCCGGACCGCCCGGTGTTCCTGCCCAACCGGGACCACCACGGCGCGTGGGCCAACAGCGTGGCGCTGCGGCTGGCGGGTATCACGCGGGACACCCCGGACCCGGCCGACGGTCGGATCGAACGCGACTCGGACGGCGAGCCGACCGGTGTGCTCCAGGAGGGCGCGGCCGACCTGGTCGGTCGGCTGCTGCCCGCGCTCACCGCCGAGGACCAGGTGGCCGGCCTGCTCCGGGCCCAGCGGTTGTTGCACTCGCTGGGCATCACCGCGTGGCAGGACGCGCTGCTCGGCGCGCACGCGAATGTCAGCGACGCGAGCTCCGCGTATCTGACGGCGGTGGACCGCGGCCTGCTGACCGCACGGGTGGTCGGCTCGTTGTGGTGGCAGCGCGACCGCGGGATCGAGCAGATCGAGGAACTGCGGGCGCGCCGCGCCGCGGGCACCCGGGGACGCCTGTCCTGCACGACCGTCAAGATCATGCAGGACGGGATCGCGGAGAACTTCACCGCCGCGATGCTCAGTCCGTATCTGACGTCGTGCGGATGCGCCTCCGACAACAGCGGGATCAGCTTCATCGAGCCGGCCGCGTTGCAGCGCTACGTCACGGCGCTGGACGCGCACGACTTCCAGGTGCACTTCCACGCGTTGGGCGACCGCGCGGTCCGCGAGGCGCTGGACGCGGTGGCCGCGATGCGCGCGACGAACGGGTGGAAGGACACCCGGCCGCACCTGGCCCACCTCCAGGTGGTGCACCCGGACGACCTCGGCCGGTTCCGCGAACTCGGCGCGAGCGCGAACATCCAGGCGCTGTGGGCCGCGCACGAGCCGCAGATGGACACGTTGACCATCCCGTTCCTGGGTGCGGAGCGGGCCGCGTGGCAGTACCCGTTCGGCGCGCTCGCGCGCAGCGGTGCGACGCTGGTCGCGGGCAGCGACTGGCCGGTGTCCAGCCCGGACCCGATCCAGGGCATCCACGTGGCGGTGAACCGGAAGCTGTACGGGTCGGACTCGCCGGCCTTCTTCCCGGAACAACGGCTCGACCTGCACACCGCGCTCGCGGCGTACACGGCGGGCACCGCGTACGTGAACCACCTGGACGACACCGGCAGCATCGTGGTGGGCAAGCAGGCGGACCTCGCCGTGCTCGACCGCGACCCGTTCGCGGCACCGGAGAGCGAGATCGGCGCGACGCGCGTGCTGGAGACGTTCGTGGGCGGGGAGCGGGTGTTCGGGGCCTAGGCCCGGTCCGGACGGATCGTCGGCGCGCCTGTGGCGTCGCGGACGAGGTCGGCGATCCGTTCGTGGTCCGGTGGGTCGGTGGGCGGTTGCCGGCCGGGGACGGCCGAGCCGGCGTCGGTCAGCCGCCGACCGTGTGTGCCCGGGCCACGGTGAGGCTGTCCTCGTAGACGTGGTAGCGGCTGATCAGGCCCGCCTCGACGGTGACGTGCAGCGCGCACCGCGCTCGGTAGGCCGTGCCGGTGGAGGCGGCCGTACGCCGGATCTCGGTCGACAGGACCGCCTCGGGCCCGTCGACCAGAATCCGCAGACCGGGTCCGACGACCGGGTCGCCGGCCTGCTCCGGCGGCTCGTCGGTGTGCGCGGTGGCCAGTTCGCGAAAATGCGCGGCAACGTCGGCGCGGGTCGAACGCGACCGGATCCACGGCGTGGACGGGTGACCCTCGGCCGGCCAGTCGAGCACCCAGTCCACGTGCTCGGCGAACAGTTCGGCGATGCGATCCGGGTCGCCCGACGTGACGCGGCGGACGAACTCGCCGACGACGGCGTCCGTACCGGGCCCGAGGTCGGTGGGCAGGGTGAACTGGTGGTCGTGCCGGATCCGGCCGTCGGGTCCCAGCTGCACTACCACCCGCCCGGTCCACGCCACATCGCCGCCGGCCGCCGGGACCATGTAGGTCGTGAAGGTGATCGCGCCGTTGTGGCCGACCGCGTCCCCGGCCGAGCGGAACACGAACCCGCCCTTGTCGACCAGTCGTTCGTAGGTATCGGTGACGCGCGCCAACAGCGCGTCGTGCCCGACGTGCCGTCCGGACTCGATGGTCTCGATCCCGTCCGGCGTCCACAGCGCCTCGATGGCGGCGCGGCGGGCGCTCGGGTCCGGCTCGTGCCACACGGCCAGGTAGCGGTCCGCGAACGCGTCGAGGTCGACGGGGGTGGCAGGGGCGGTTTCGTCGGTGGTGTGGATGGTGTTCATGGGCGGAAGGTAGACGCGCTCCACTGACACGTTGTGTCAGTGGAGTCGGGCAGACTTCCCGGATGCGGGCGAGTCGGCTGGTGTCCATCCTGTTGTTGTTGCAGACCCGGGGGCGGGTCACCGCCCGGGAGATCGCCGACACGCTGGAGGTCTCGATCCGGACCGTCTACCGGGACATGGAGTCGTTGAGCGCGGCCGGCGTGCCGCTGTACGCGGATCCGGGCCATCGCGGCGGCTATGAACTGCTCGACGGATTCCGCACTCGGCTGACCGGACTCACCACCGGCGAGGCCGAGTCGTTGTTCCTCACCGGCCTGCCGACCGCCGCCGCCGATCTGGGCCTGGGATCGGTGGTGACCGCCGCGCAGCTCAAGCTGATGGCCGCGCTTCCGCCCGAACTGCGGGACCGCGCCGGGCGGATCGCCGAGTGCTTCCACCTCGACGCGCCCTCCTGGTACGGCGCCGAGGACCACACGCCCCACCTGGCCGAGGTCGCCGACGCGGTGTGGAACCGGCGCCGGACGCGCATCCGCTACCTCCGCTGGGCCGAGCCACACGAGAACACCCGGGTGGTGGACCCGTACGGCGTGGTGCTCAAGGCGGGCGCCTGGTATCTCGTCGCGGGGCACGCGGAGGCGGAGGGTGTCGGGGACCGGGCGCGGATCCGTACCTATCGGGTGTCGCGGATCCTGGATGTGCAGTCCCTCGCGGACACGTTCGAGCGACCGGCCGGGTTCGCGTTGGCGACCTACTGGGAGGACTACCTCGATCGGTTCGACGACCGCCGGCACCGCGCGTCGGCGACCGTGCGGGTGTCGCCGGTCGGGATGCGGCGGCTGGTGGAGGCACTGGAGCCGGTCCTGGTACGCGCGGCCCACGCGAGCGCGACCCGCCCCGACGTCGACGGCCGGGTCGAGCTGGTCCTGCCGATCGAGTCGGTCGACTCGGCGATCACCACCCTCCTGCCGTTCGGCGGCGAGGTGGAGGTGCTGGGGCCACCGGAACTGCGGGCCGGGATGCGGGCGGCGGCGGTCGCGTTGGCGCGGGTGTACGGGTGCGCCGATACCGACGTTGACAGGTATGGGTGATGTTCGGGCCATTTGCGCGGACCTCCGGCCGGAAGCGGCGGGATACCAACCGGACGGAGGACTTCCGGATATTGCATTCTTTGCCGTGGCTATACCGATCCCGTCGCCCGGACGCCGGTTCGACGTGCACAATCAAGCCTTTGCCGATGGATCATGAAGGACGCCGACCCCGATCGGGCCGTCGTTCGGCATGCTCTCTTCGTGCCCGTGGCATGACCATCCCGTACGCAACCGACACGTTGGCGAAGCGGGTTGTTGCCCCGAGCACAACCCGGAGTCGCGGACGGCGACGCCGGATCGTAGGGTCGCGTGCAACGCGGAGGCCGAGGGATCGGGTGGAACGAGGGATCACCGGATCGCGTGGTTGGACACCCGGGTGATCAAATGTCCGAGTGACTCTGCGGGGCGCACGTCCGATCCGCCCGCGTCCCGCAGTTGGCCCGAAGGTAGGGCCGGGCCAGGGCCCGTCCATCCCGATCCCGCCGCGTCGCGCCCGGCGGGATCGGGGGACGGGCTCCGGTGCGTCCGGCCTCCCCGGATCGCCATCGGCTACGCCGGGCCCCGGCCGAGCGCACGCGACCAGGCCACCTCGCGGTCGAGTTGCCCACTCGTGCGGAACAGGGTCACCTGGTGCGTTTCGGCCAATACCGCCGCGAGGCGGGTCCGGTCGGCCGGCTCGAAGCCCAACCGCCGCCAGAACGGGCCGGATCGGCGACTGAACAACCAGGCGTGTCGAGCGCCGGCCGCAGCGGCGCGGTCGAGCGCGAACCGAGCAAGTTCGAGCCCCAGACCCCGTCCCCGAGCCTCCCGATCCACCGCGACGCTACGAATCAGCGCGTGATCACCGGCGGCGGACAACTCGAAGCCGGTGCTCCCCCGCACCCTGCCGCCACCGTCCCGCAACAGCCACAACCGCACGCCGGCCGCATCGAGCCCACTGAGCGTGAGATCGGCCCGAACCAGGAAGTCGTGCAGATCGGGAACGTCGCCGGGGGTGAGGGGCGCGAGCATGCTCGCGGACCCGCCGGGCTGCCGGGCGCCCTCGACATCCGTGACCTCGTCCGAACCGTTCGCCGCCGTCCCGAGATCCATGGCGCCGATTCTACGAAGCCGCCGCACCTCGAAGCGGTGCCGGATCCGCTGCCGGCGCCGAGGGTTCGAGGGGGTGATCGGGTGGGCTCGGGCGATCGGGTGGATGGGCGGATTGCCTTACGCGGTCCGCGAAATCGGCTCGCGTCGATGATCACCCGGTAGGTGATCATGCCTATGGTTGACGCGATCGAAACAGCGTCTTGCATGGGGGACCGTTCATGATCGTCGAATACATCCGCTACACGATCGCCGAAGCCGACGGCAGCGAGTTCGAGGCCGCGTACGCGCGCGCGGCCGAGTCGCTCGCGGCCGCGCCGGAGTGTGTGGACTACGAGTTGAGCAGGTGTCGGGAAGAGGCGTCCGCCTACATTCTGCGGATCCGGTGGAGCTCGACCGACGCGCACCTGAACGGCTTTCGCAAGGGTGAGTACTTCGCCGCCTTCTTCGCCGCGATCCGGCCGTACGTCACCGCGATCGAGGAGATGCGGCACTACGCGGTGACCGACGTGGCGGGCAAGGGCGGTTCGACGCCGACGCTGTACGAGTGGGCCGGGGGCGCGCCCGCGTTCGAGCGACTGTTCGGCACGTTCTACGAGCGGGTGGCCGAAGACGAGATCCTCGCCCCGGTGTTCGCGAACATGGACCCGCGGCACGCCGAGCACGTGGCCGCTTGGCTGGGCGAGGTGTTCGGCGGCCCGTCCGTGTACAGCGCCGAGTTGGGTGGGCACCGGCACATGGCCTCGCGCCACCTGGGTCGGGGGATCACCGAGACGCAGCGACGTCGGTGGGTCACGCTGCTCCTGGAGACGGCGGACGACGTGGACCTGCCGGCCGACCCGGAGTTTCGCGGCGTGCTCGCGTACTACCTGGAGTGGGGCACCCGGATGGCGATCATGTACTCCGGGCCCAACCCGCCGCCGCTCCCGGAGTCGCCGATGCCGCGCTGGGACTGGGGCCTGACGCCGCCGTACCTGGGCTGACCGAACCCGGGCCGCCACGCGGGCCGCCGGGCGGGCGCAGGCCCCCGGCGGCCCGCGCGGAACGCGCACGCGGGTCGCGAGGGCGGTTCGGGTCCGGCGCCCGGTGGAATGCAAGAGGGATCAAGGACGGATCGAACTCCGGACGGTGACCGGGTGATCAGTGCCGAACCTCCGGATCGACTACGCGCGTCGGCCACGGAGTGCAATCGCATGGCTCCTTCTCCGCTCGCCTACATAACCGACCAAACGGGCGTACGACGTGGTAAACCCAAAATCTGGGTAAAGGTCACCACTGCGCTTGGCAAGGATTCCCGTTCCGACCCGACCGCCCCCTCGTCGCATCGACCGTCGACACGGCAGCATCTGCGGCGTCGATGTCACTCGTGACAGATCCGTCACATGGAGGAACACCCACGTGAAGAGACACACTCTCGTCGCGTTCGCCGCCGCCACTACGCTGGTGAGCGGGTTGTTGACCCTCGCTTCGCCGGCTTCGGCGGACGACTCGCCCGCACCCCAGGCCGAGTCCGCTTCCACTCCCATCGCCTGGAAGAACTGCGGCAGCTCGAACTATCCGACGATGGAATGTGGTTCACTCCAGGTCCCGATGGACCACGGCAATCCCGGCGGCCGGCAGATCACCATCGCGGTGTCGCGGATTCCACACACGGCCGCGAAGTCGCTCGGCCCGCTCCTGGTCAACCCCGGCGGCCCCGGTGCGCCGGGTCGCGGACTGGCCGGCTACGTCGCGAAGAACCTGCGCCCCGAAGTGGCCGCGCAGTTCGACGTGATCGGCTTCGACCCCCGCGGCGCGGGTGCCAGCGAGCCGCACCTGGACTGCGTCCCGGGCTTCAACAACCCGGTCCGCCCGGACACCGTCCCGGACAACTTCGGTGACGAACTCACCAACATCAAGCGGGTGTACGAGTACGCCCGGGCCTGCGGCGACAAATACGGCGACTTCCTGAAGCACATGAACACGCCGGCCTCGGCCGCGGACATGGACTCGATCCGTGCCGCTCTCGGGGCCAGGCAGATCAGCTACTTCGGTTACTCGTACGGCACCTACCTCGGTGCGGTCTACGCCAAGCTGTTCCCGAGCCGGGTCAAGCGACTGGTGCTGGACAGCATCGTCGACCCGAGCAAGGACAGCGTCTGGTACGGCGGCCAGCTCACCCAGGACGTGGCGTTCGACAACAACCTGAAGGCCTTCTTCGGTTGGGTCGCCAAGTACGACGCGAACTACCACCTGGGCACCGACCCCGCCAAGGTCGAGCGTGCCTGGTACACGATGCGCGACCAGCTCAGCAAGGCCCCGGCCGAGGGCGTCGTCGGTGGCGCCGAGGTCGAGGACGCGTTCGCCCAGGGCGGCTACAACGACTCGACCTGGGCCGAACTGGCCGAGGGCTTCTCGGGATACGTGGTCGACCACGTCACGGCCCCGCTGCGCACCGCCTACGAGGACCTGGCGGGGGCGAGCCCGGGCAACGACAACATCAACAGCGGCTACCTGGCCACCCAGTGCCGCGACGCCGCCTGGCCCAAGGACTGGGCGACCTGGCACCGGGACGCGGTCAAGACGTACGCCAAGGCACCGTTCCTGACCTGGAACAACGTCTGGTTCAACGCGGCCTGTGCGTTCTGGCCGACGTCGAGCCTCAAGCCGGTGAACGTCGCCAACGACAAGCTGCCCAAGACCCTGCTGTTCCAGGCGACCAACGACGCCGCGACCCCGTACGAGGGCGGCGTCACGATGCACCGGCTGCTCCGCGACTCGGCCCTGGTGGTCGAGCAGGGCGGCCGCAACCACGGCATCTCGCTCAGCGGCAGCAGCTGCCTGGACGACTACCTGAACGAATACCTGGTCACCGGCAAGACCCCGAAGGGCCGGGGCCACGGTCCGGCCGACGCGGTTTGCCAGAAGCTGCCCGACCCGGTACCGAACCCGGTGGCGGCGGAACTGACGGCCGCCGCACCGAAGAAGGCTTCCAAGACCGCTCTGTAGGGCGGTACCACGGCAACACGGCAACACGGCACAACCGGTACGTCCGTACGGGCCCGTCGCTTCCGCGGCGGGCCCGTACGCGTTGCCGCGCGGGTGCGTCGCGGCGACGGCGATCGGCGCGCCGGCGGGTGGGGGGGCGGCCCGATCGGGGGAGGGGCGGGGATGGTCGGTGCCGCGGCGGCTTCGGTGGTGCGCCCCGGTCAGGATGCGCCGAGCCACTGGGCCAGGTACGCCGGGATCTCCTGGTCCCGGTCCGGGCGTACCGGCCCGCGGGTGGTGGTCAGCGGGACCACGCCGGCGTAGTGCGGCAGGTCGAAGTCGTCGGGGTCCTCGGCCAGGCCGTGGTCGCGGACCTTCGCGGCGACCTGGTCCAGCTCCAGTCGGAAGACGGCGGTCTGCGCGTTCTCCTTCGGGCTGGGCGGGCGGACGTCGTCGGCGCGGCCCGGGACCAGGTGGTCGATGATCACCCGGTAGGCGTGCATCTGCTCGTCCGGGTCGGTGACGTGCACCAGCGGACCGTGCGCGATCACGCAGCGGTAGTCCATCGAGTGGTGCATCGCCGAGCGGGAGAGCACCACGGAGTCCACGTGGGTGACCGAGACCGCCACCGGCAGCCCCTCGGCGCCGCTCGCCCGTGTGGCCAGGGCGAGCTGTCCGCCGCTGGAGGTGTGCAGGTAGAGCCGCTCGCCGTCGCGGCCGAACGCGAGCGGGATCAGTTGCGGCCGACCGCCGAGGGTGAACGAGACGTGCGCGAGGAAGCCGGCGTCGAGGATCGCGTGTACCGCCTCGACGTCGTAGCGCATCCGGTCGCGGTGCCGGTGGGGGGTGGTGGTGGCGGTGGCGGGATAGTCGGTCATCGTGAAGATCCTTTGTACTAGTTCAAATAAGTGATTGGAGTAGTACAATAGATGTGCATCGGGGGAGGATGTCAACGGCATAATCCGACGACCCCCAGACGCAGGAGAAGCATGGCCACCACCGGTCGCACCGCCGCCGACATCGCCGCATCCGTCGAACGCGACCTGCACGCGCGCGAGCTCGCGCCCGGCGATGCGCTGCCGCCGGTTCGGGCGCTCGCCGCCGAACTGGGCGTCAACGCCAACACCGTCGCCGCCGCGTACCGCACCCTGCGCGAACGCGGCATCGTGGAGACACACGGCCGGGCAGGCACCCGGATCCGGGCCCGCCCGGCGACCATCCGGCGCAACGACCTGGGCCCGCAGGTACCGCCCGGCACCCGCGACCTGTCCAACGGCGAGCCGGACCCCGTGCTGCTGCCGTCGCCGGTCTTCCCCGAGCCGAGCGATTGGCGTCCGCTCTACCGGGACGGCGCGCTGTACGAGCCGTTCGCGGAGGCCGCCCGTACGGTGCTGCGCGCCGGCGGCGTGGGCGGCGCGCACCTGGCCGCCACCTCCGGCGCGCTGGACGGCATCGAGCGCGCGCTCACCGCACACCTGCGGCCGGGCGATCAGGTCGCGGTCGAGGACCCCGGCTGGGGCAACCTGCTCGACCTGCTCGCCGCGCTGAACCTGACCCCGCGGCCGATCCCGGTCGACGACGACGGCCCCGACCCGGTCGCGACCGAGGCCGCGCTGCGGGCCGGCGCTCGCGCGATGGTGGTCACCACCCGCGCGCAGAACCCCACCGGCGCCTGCGTGTCGGCCGAACGGGCGGCCGAACTGCGCCCGATCCTGGCCGCGCACCCGCACGTGGTGCTCCTGGAGGACGACCACGGCAACGACATCTCCGGCCTGGACATGCACACCCTCACCGGCGTCGGCATCCACTGGGCGCACATCCGCTCGGCGTCCAAGGCATACGGCCCGGACCTGCGCTGCGCGGTCCTGGCGGGCGACGCGGTGACGGTCGACCGGATCGGCGGCCGACAGCGGCTGGGCCCCGGCTGGGTCAGCCACGTACTGCAACACGCGGTCGCCCACGCGTGGACCGACCCCGAGGTGGCCGAACGCATCCGCTTCGCGCGTCGGACGTACCGGGTGCGCCGTACCCGACTGATCGACGCGCTGCGCGCCCGCGGGGTGGCCTCGGTCGGCCGGACCGGGATCAACGTGTGGATCGAGGTACCGGACGAGACCACCGCCGTGGCCGGCCTGCTCGCCCGGGGCTGGGTGGTCGCCCCCGGCTCGCGGTTCCGGATCACCTCCGCGCCCGGCCTGCGGATCACCGTGGCCACGCTCACCGCCGAGGAGACCGAGCGGCTGGCCGACGCGGTGGCCCTCGCGGTCCGGACCGGGGTGGGGCGACAGACCCGGTGATCGCCGAGGGGTGGATCATGCCGTGGATGAATCGTCCGGTATGAGAGGTGGGGCAAACCGAACCCCGGGGTCGGGGGCTGTCACCCTCGATCCGGGTGCCCCGGGCCGGGGAGCATGAGCACACTCCACCATCACGATCGTTACGCCTTGAGGATGCCCGCCATGTACACGTTCCTGAAGGCCCCGTTCACGAAACGAACATGGGCCGAGACCGGCTACGCGATCCTCACCTTCCCGCTCGCGGTGTTCGGCTTCGGTGCGATCTTCCTGTTCTCCGTGTTCGGGATCGCCCTGACCGTCACCCTGATCGGCCTGCCGATCCTGGCTCTCGGGGTGATGGGTGCGCGGGCCTGGGGTGGTGTGCACCGAGGACTCGCCCGCGCCATGCTCGGGGTCGAGACGCCGCCGCTGCGCACGTTCCGGCCCAAGCGCGGCCCGCTCGGGCTGCTGGGCTCGTCGCTGGGCAACGCCGAGGGCTGGCGGGCGATCGCCTACCACCTGATCAAGTTCCCGCTGAGCGTGGTCACCGTCGTGATGACCGGCGCGTTCTGGTGCTACGGGCTGGTCATGCTGGCCTACCCGCTGCTCATCGTCGTGTTCGACCCGCACACCACCGACTCGCACGGCGTCGACCGCCGCTCGGGGGTACAGATCGGCGAGGTGTACTTCGACACCCTGCCGCTCTCGCTGTTGGTAAGCGTGTCCGCCATCCCGATCCTGCTGCTCGCCCCCTGGGTGGTACGCGGGCTCGTCCAGCTCGACCGGTGGCTCGTCCCCGCGCTGCTCGGGCCGACCGAATCCGCGCAGCGCGTGGCCGACCTGGAGGAGACCCGGGCGATCGCCGTCGAAGACTCGGCCGCGACGCTGCGCCGGATCGAACGCGACCTGCACGACGGCGCGCAGGCCCGACTCGTCGCGCTCGCGATGAACCTCAGCATGGCCAAGGAGAAGCTGGACGCCGAGGACACCGAGCGTCCGATGGACGTGGATCGCGCGCGCACGCTCGTGGACAGCGCGCTGGGCAACGCCCGCGAGGCGATCGTCGAACTGCGCGACCTCGCCCGGGGCATCCACCCGCCGGTCCTGGACCAGGGCCTGGACGCCGCGCTGGCCACCCTGGCCGCGTGCAGCGCGGTCCCGGTGGAGGTCCACACCGACATCGACGTGCGTCCACCCGCCACGATCGAGACCATCGCGTACTTCTGCGCCGCCGAACTGCTCACCAACGTCGCCCACCACTCCGGCGCGAGCGCGGCGGTCGTCCAGGTGCGGGTTCGGGAAGGCCGGTTGCTCATGGTGGTCACCGACAACGGGCACGGTGGCGCGAACGTGAGCAAGGGCAGCGGTCTCACCGGCCTGGTCGAGCGGGTGCGTACGGTGGACGGCGTCCTGCGGATCGTCAGTCCGCCGGGCGGACCGACCGAGGTGACCGTGGATTTGCCGGCGCGAGGGTGAGCGCGGACCGAGGGACGGGAAGCGCGGACCGAGGGACCGGGGCCGAGGGGCGGTCGGGGCATGGGACGATCGAGCCCATGCGCATCGTCATTGCCGAGGACGCCGCGATCCTGCGGGACGGCCTCGTTCAACTGCTCCTCGACCGCGACCACGAGGTCGCGGCCGCCGTCGCGGACGCCGACGCCCTGCGAGCGGCGGTGGTCGAGCACAAGCCGGACGTGTGCGTGGTCGACATCCGGATGCCGCCGACCCACACCGACGAGGGCCTGCGGGCCGCGATCGACATCCGCCGGGACCACCCCGGCATCGGAGTGTTGGTCTTCTCGCAGTACATCGAGACCCGGTACGCCGCCCAACTGCTCGGCGGCAACGCGGCGGGCGTGGGCTACCTGCTCAAGGAACGCGTGGTGGACACCCGGGACTTCACCGATGCGCTGGAGCGGGTCGCGGCCGGCGGCACCGCGCTGGACCCCGAGGTGGTCACCCAGTTGTTCGGCGCCGGGCTGCGCAGCGGCGGCCTGAGCACGCTCACCCCGCGCGAGCACGAGGTGCTCGGGCTGATGGCCGAGGGGCGGACGAACGCGGCGATCGCGAAGAAGCTGGTGGTGACGGAGCGCGCGGTGGAAAAGCACGTCGGCAACATCTTCACCAAGCTCGACCTGCCGCCTTCGGACACCGATCACCGGCGGGTGATGGCGGTGTTGCGGTATTTGCAGCTCTGAGGGTGCAGCTCCCAGGGGTGCGATTCCGGGGATGGGAGCGGTGTGGGATGCCCGGATCTCCCCCTCCGTGATCCATGCATCCCACACCGTCCTCGGGCCGACCGCGGTGCCGGCCCCGGGGCGGATCGATTCAGGGCAATACCGGTTGCTCGGTTCTCAGGTCCGCGCCCGCATGTCCACCGCGGTGCGCGCGCCGCGCACGATCGAGGTGAACGCGGGTGGTGGCGCGGCCGGTTCGGGGTCCGTCGCGGGCACGAACGTGCCCATCTCGTGTCTGCCCGTGCCGCTGTCGTCCGTACCGCGCGCCGTCAGCGCGACGATCGCGGACAGCACCGCCGCCAGGATGCCCGCCGTCGCCGCGGGCACGGCGAGTCCGCGACTCACCGGATCGTCTTCCCCGGCCGGGCGGCACGCCACGCCTTGCGCACCCCGGTAGCGGTGCTCCGCCGCCGCCACTCCGGCGTCGGATGCCAAGGCGTGGCCCGGTCGTTCCGAAGGCAGGTCGCCGCCTCCGGCCGGATGTGCCGCTCGTCCGTCGCGCTCCACCACGGGATGCGCGTCATCGAACCCGTGCCGCTCGGGTGGCCGTCGAACCGGGTCGGCCCCGTGGCCGGCCGCGGGTCCCGCCGCAGCCGCCGCGAGCACGGGGCGGGCGCCCGGTGGCCGCCGCCACCGGGCGTTCCCGCATACGCCAAGGGCACGGTGAGCCGTGTCCCCATGGGCACCGGATCGGTGGGAGTCGCGCTCTCGCTGCGGTCGAACACACGCATGTGCGACCTCCCCCGAAACGCCGTGCCCGCCCCACCCCGGGCGGGCACGGCGTTTCTCGAGGCTAGGGACGTTCCTTGTGGGTTTCCTGTGAACGGGCCGTCGGGGAAGGAATCTTCCCGGTGCGCCGGGTTGTCGCGCGTGATTTCGGTACGCCGGCCCGGGGGCGGGACCCAACCGGGACGGAGTGGGTGCCGGACCCGGCGGCGACGCCGGTGGTGTCGGATCCGCCGGTCGCATCGGTGGAGCGGGGCGCGGGTGAACTCGTCGGCTCCGGGGCCCGGATGCCCAACCAGGCGCGTTCCCGCGCCGCGACCGGGTCGGCGCGCAGCGGCAGCACCACCTCGATCCGGGTGCCGTGTCCCGACGGTGGCACCCCGACGGTGACCCGGCCGCCGTGCAACGCGACCTGCTGGGCGACCAGGGTCAACCCCAGCCCGGCCCCGGGGCTGTCCGGGCCACGTCGGAATCGCTCGAACACCACCTCACGCAACTCCGGTGCGATACCGGGCCCTTCGTCGTCCACACACACCACGCCGCAGTCCATCCCGGGCAACACCTTCACCAGCACCCGACCCGCCCCGTGTACCAGCGCGTTGCCCACCAGGTTGTCCACGAGCAGGCGCAACCCGGGCGCGAGTCCGTAGACGACCACCTCGTGCGGTGCCTCGACCCGCACGTCGACGGCCTCCGCGGCGGCCTGTTCCTCCGCGCCGGGCCGGCGGGTCGGCGCGGCCCGGACCGCCGCGTGCGCGACCTCGCCCAACTCCACCGGCCCGAAGGCCGATGCGTCCACCAGATCGCCCTGGGCGAGCGCACGCAGCGCGGTCAGTACCGACAACACCCGTTCGTGGCCCACCCGGAGGTCCGCGACCACGTCCTCGCGCTCGGCCGCGACCAGGTCCGGATAGGTGGCCAGCACGTCCAGATCGGTACGCATCCCGGTGAGCGGCCCGCGCAGTTCGTGGTCGACGGTGGCGGCGAACGAGCGAGCGGTCTCCAGCGCTTCGCGGGTGCGTGCGGTCTGCGCCGCGTACCGCCCCAGCACGTCGTCCAGGGTGCGGCCGAGCTCGTCCACCTCGACCACGCCGGAGGGTACGTGCACCGCGTCGTGCGCGCCGCCGTCCGGATCCAGCCGGGCCGCCCGGCGGCGCAGCGCGCGCAACGATCGGGTGGTCGCGGCGCCGGCGGCGAGCCCGGCCAGCCCGGAAAGCGGCACCGTGAACGCGGTCACCACGTACACCCGTCGGCGCAACAGTGCGGCCTGTGCGTCCGGTTCGCCCGAGGGCACGAACACGTACAACGCCCCGGTCGGCAGCGGCCGGGTCACCATTCGCCACGAACGCCCGCCCGCGTGAACGGTCACCGGAGACGGCGCGCGGGCGGGCAGCGGGGTGTCCTCCGGCGGCTGGGGCCCCACCAACAACGGTCCGTCCGCGGTATCGAAGCGGACGCCGACGTCCAGGGCCAGACCGAGGATCCGGTACTGCCGGGTGCGGATCGCCTGTTGGCGCTCGTCCAGGTCGGTCCGGGCCAGGAACCGGGCCGGTGGCGCGAGGCGTTCGGCCCGTTGCTGGAGTTGTTGTTCCTGGCGCTGCGTCAAGTCGTGTCGGGCCCAGCGCACCACCAGGGTGCCCGCGCCGAGGACGAGCAGCGGCACCAGCACGGCGACCGACAGCGCGATCCGGGTGGAGAGCTTCATCCGGGACCGCCCGAGGGACGCAGGACGAACCCGATGCCGCGCACGGTGTGCAGCACGCGCGGTCGGCCGCCGGCCTCCAGCTTGCGGCGCAGGTAGCTGACGAAGGTGTCGACCACGTCGGTGCGCACGTCGAAGTCGTAGCCCCAGACCCGGTCCAGGAGTTGATCCCGGGACAGCACCAGACCCGGGTTGCGGGTGAAGACCTCCAGGAGCGCGAACTCACGGCGGGTCAACTCCAGGGCGGCGCCGTGGCAGGTCGCGACGTGCGCGGCCACGTCCACCGCGACCGGGCCCACCCGCAACACCGGTTCGCCGGCCCCGACCACCGGGCGGCGGCGCAGCAACGCCCGCAGTCTCAGGTCGAGTTCGCGCAGATCGAAGGGCTTCACCAGGTAGTCGTCGGCGCCGCTCTCCAGGCCCGCGATGCGATCGGCGGTCTCGTCGCGCGCGGACAACATCAGGACCGGCGTCG
Organism: Embleya sp. NPDC020886; assembly: GCF_044333915.1. NCBI lineage: Bacteria > Bacillati > Actinomycetota > Actinomycetes > Kitasatosporales > Streptomycetaceae > Embleya > Embleya sp. NPDC020886. Next base: position 159,977 of record NZ_JBIRRX010000006.1, read on the forward strand.
CGGCACCTCGGGCGCGCAGCGCGGCACAGACCTCGATGCCGCTGACACCGGGCATCGCCACGTCCAGGACCACGACCTGAGGGTCGAATACGGCGGGCGGGGCCGGGGCGGCGGGGGCGATCGCCGGTGCGGGCACGATCAGTTCGAGCGCGCGGGTGCCGTCGGGGGCGAGGGTGACGCGGTATCCGGCCAGCCGTAGACCGCGCTCCAGGGCGCGTCGGATGGAGGGGTCGTCGTCCACGACCAGGACGTGCGGCGGGCGCTCGGTGTCGGGTTCCGCGATCACCGGGTCGCGGCCCCCGGCTCCGCGGTGGCGGGTGTGCGCGGTGTGTCTTGTCTGCTGAACGCCTCGACGCGATGTGTGCTGGCCATGTCGTCGGTTCGACCCATGTCGTCCCCCGGAAGGCTGTTGCCGTTGTCGCCGAAGTTGTCGGTGGCCAACCTATGGGTGGAGAGCGGGTGGTGTACGCCGAATGACGGCTCGTCAAACGAGTGGTGGGGGAGGGGGGTCGGGGTGGTTGGGCGGGTTGGGGTGGTCGGGAGGGTCGGGAAGGTCGGGAGGGGCGGAGGGCTCGGCGGCCTCGGAGAGCTCGGGACGCGCGGTGGGCGCGGTCGGCTCGGTGGGTGATGTGCCGGGTGGGGGTTGGGGAGTGTCCTGGTTGATGGACAGCCAGCGGAACCAGTTGGTGCGGTTGATCGGGATCTGGGGGTTGTGCAACAGCCACAACACGTGGCCGGCCTGATCCCGGGTCCACGGCTCGCCGCTGTCCTGTGCCTTCGTCAGCCGGGCGCGCAGGTCCTCGCCGTCCACGACGCGGGCGATCCGGGAGTACTCGCGGTCCTTGCATCGATGCCGGCGGTACACCACCGCCTCGACCAGGTCCACCAGGCGGCTCCGGGCCTCAGCGTGGTGCCCGGGGACGGCCAGCAGCCGGATCAGCCGCTGCTTGGTGCTCCAGACCTTGGCGTGCCGGGTCCATTCGGTCGGGTACCGGGCCTCCCACTCCAGATAGGTCAGTGCGTACGGCAGCCCGCCCCAATCGGGCACCTCGGCGGCGGCGAGCGGCTCGGCCAGCAGCGCTGCGGCGGGCGTGCGCAGCCACGCGGCGCGGAAGCGTTGCCAGGCCGTCTCCTCGGCGGAGACCGAGCGGGGCACCCGCAACACGACCGTGTCGTAGGCGGCGCGGGCCTCGCGGGTCTCCCTGGCCACCCGCAGATAGTGGTCCAGGGCACGCCGGTGCGCGATCTCGTCATCCGACACAAGCGCGCCCATCCACCCCAGCCGGGCGTCCCACTCCTCGACCGCGCCTCGTTCCATCACGCCGACGATCTACCCAGGTCGATGCGGAACAAGTCCGCCACGGGGCGTGCGGGGGGCTGGGTCGTGGGCGCGGGGGGTCGGTCGGGGCCGGGTTGGGGGTGTGGGGCATGTGGCTGGGCGTGGTCGCGAGCGCAGCGAGCCGAGAAGCCCGAGACGCGAGCCGGGCCCGACGCCTGAGCCTGGGTCGTGAGCGGAGCGGGCGGGTGGGGGGCTTTCGGCGATGCGGCGCTGCTTTTTGTTGGGCGCCTTTGGCGCCGGCTCGCGAGGCACCACTTTTTTGCTCCGTCGCGGGCTCCTCCACAAAAAAGTGGCCCCTCGCTCGTGACTTCGTGTCCCTTCGCTTCGCTACGGGCCACGAAGTCAAAGTTCTGCGGCTCCGCCGCTCTCCGCGCTGCGCGCGTCGATCACTGGGGTGGGGCTGGGTCGGGGGCGCTGACGCGCCGGGGGGCAGCGTTGTTCGGCGGCCTGGGGAAAGCCTCGGGCGTTGGTGCGGCCGATTGTTCGTCGTCGGTCGACGGCCACGGTGGGGGTCGAGGGGCCGGAGCGGGCCGTCCCGGTGCCCGTGAGACCGCAGCTTCCGAGCCATGGGCAACGGATTGAGCGCGTGGGTACGCCGGGCAAGCCGTCCGCACGGGGCCGCAGTCGGCGACGTTTCCTTGAGCGCACTGTCGATCGCGTCCACCCACCGCGAAGCGGTCGGCGGAGCCGGGTTGCAGGCGCAGCGGACCGGAGGCGCCGAGGCGCGCGGGACCGATGTCGTGGAGGCAGCGGAACGACAGGCCCGAGTCGAGGGTGCGTGCTTTGACCACGGCGGTGGCCAAGCGTCCAGAGCGCGCCGCCGAACAACGTTGCCCGCCCCGGCGCGTCAGCGCCCCCGACCCAGCCCCACCCTGGTGATCGACGCGCGCAGCGCGGAGAGCGGCGGAGCCGCAGAACGTTGACTTCGTGGCCCGTAGCGAAGCGAAGGGACACGAAGTCACGAGCGAGGGGCCACTTTTTTGTGGAGGAGCCTGCGACGGAGCAAAAAAGTGGTGCCTCGCGAGCCGGCGCCGAAGGCGCCCAATAAAAAGCAGCGTTGCATCGCCGAAAGCCGCCCACCCCACTCGCTGCGCTTCACGACCCCGGCCCCGGTGTCGGGTCCGGCTCGCGTCTTGGGCTTCTCGATTCGCTGCGCTCGCGACTCGGCCCCGCCCACGCGCTGTGCTCGCGGCCTGGTCATTGGGCTCGCTGCGCTTGCGACGCTGGTTCCGGTGTGGGGTCTGGCTGGCGTCTTGGGCTTCTCGGCTCGCTGCGCTCGCGACTCGGCCCCGCCCACGCGCTGTGCTCGCCGCCTGGTCATTGGGCTCGCTGCGCTTGCGACGCTGGTTCCGGTGTGGGGTCTGGCTGGCGTCTTGGGCTTCTCGATTCGCTGCGCTCGCGACTCGGCCCCGCCCACGCGCTGTGCTCGCCGCCTGGTCATTGGGCTCGCTCCGCTTGCGACCCCGGCCCCGGCGTCGGGTTCGGCTCGCGTCTTGGGCTTCTCGGCTCGCTGCGCTCGCGACTCGGCCCCGCCCACGCGCTGTGCTCGCGGCCTGGTCATTGGGCTTGCTCCGCTCGCGACCCCGGCCCCGGCGTCGGGTTCGGCTGGCGTCTTGGGCTTCTCGGCTCGCTGCGCTCGCGACTCGGCCCCGCCGCTCGCTGCGCTTGCGACCCGGTCATTGCGCCCGCTGCGCTCGCGACCCGCCTACCCCGCCCGCTGCGCCCGCGACCCGCGCCCCCATTGGCCCACCCCGCTTGCCAAGCCACCACCACCCCCGCCCCGGAGGTGTTCCCTACGCGCTGCCCGTGGCCAGTTGGGGGGTGCGGGGGATTCGGGCGGTGAGGGCGAGGGGTGGGGTGTTGGGGTGGGTGGGGCGTGGGGGGAGGGCGGCGAGGCCGGTGCGGTTGGGGCCGGCGGTGGCGAGTTCGGCGCGGATGCGGACTTCCATCAGGGCGCCGGCGGGTGCGGCCAGGGCCTTGGCGAGGAGTTCGCAGGCGGCTTCGGTGCGGCCCTCGGCGCGTTCGACGACGGCGAGGGCGTAGAGGGCGTAGGCGCCGACCGGGGTGAGCCCCGTGGTGCCGGTCAGCCGCAGGGCCTGCCAGGCGCCGTCGCGGGCCTCGGCGATGCGGCCCTGGGTGGTCGCGGCCATCGAGAGTGCGGCCAGGAACCAGGCGGCCAGCGTGCCCTGGCCGGTGGAGCGGGCCAGGCGCAGGCCCTCGGCGGCGTGCGTTTCGGCCTCCACGGCCCGCCCGGACAGCGCGCCGGCGACCGCGAGCGGCATCAGTGCCGCGGCCAGGGCGCCGCGCGCGCCGTGCGTGCGCAGGACCGCGGCCTCGTCGAGGAGGACCTCGTACGCGGCCTGGTCGGTGGCCGCCGCGTGCACCGCCAGCGGGGTGACCTCCCACAGCGCGATGCCCAGGCCGTACAGCCGGGCCCGGGTGGCCGGCGCCACCATCGCGGGGGAGACGCCGTCGGCGCCGAGGGCGGCCACGACGGTGCGCAGCGGGTCGTCGGCGGCCAGCGGGAGGGCGGACAGGGCGGCGCGGGCCTGGGTCGTCCGGGCCCGGTCGCCCGCCTCCCAGGCGGCGCCGGTCGCGGCGAGCAGGAGCGCGGCGCGACCATGCGCCGCCTCCAGGAGCAGCGCTCCCGCTTCCGAGCGATGTCCCTCGGCATGCCGCAGCGCGGCGCGGAGCCGGATCGCGGTGCCGGACGAGTGTGCCGAGGAGCCCTCGTCGGCGACGCCGTCCAGGTCGGTCGCGTCGGCGGTGTCCAGCAGGGTGCGCGCGCGGGCCGGGAAGCCGGCCTCCCACGCGGCGTACGCGGCGGCCACGTACCGGCGGCGGGCGACCGGGCGGTCCGAGGTCAGCCGGGCGGCCTGCTCCCAGGTCGCGGCGGCGGCACCCGCGCCGAGTTCGCGGCGGGTACGGCCGGCGCCGGCCTCCAGGGCGGCGGCGAGGTCGGCGTCCGGGCCGGTGGCGAGCGCGGCCAGGTGCCACGGTCGCCGGTAGGCCAGGGCCCCGCTCGCGGCGTAGACCAGTGCCCCGTGCAGCGAGCGGCGCTCTGCCGGGGTGAGCGAGCGGCGTACCTCTTCGCGCGCCGCCGCGTTTCGAAAGCGCACCCGATGTTCGGCGGCGTCGACCAGACCGGCTCGCAGCACCGCGAGCCGAGCGCTCCGTCCGATCCCGATGCGGCGACCGGCGACGGCCAACTGGTCCAGGTCGGCGGCCGGTTCGAGCGCGGCCAAGGCGAGCAGGCGGCGAGCGTCCTCCGGCAGCGCCGCGAACGACACGTCCCCACCGGCGACCGCCGCACCGGACCCCGACCGACGCGCCCCGGCCTCGGCGGCGGCACCGCGCCCACCGTCCCGGCCGCTGCCTTGGTCGTCGTGCCGGCTGTTGTGCGGGTTGCCGTTGCGGTTGTTGTTCCGGTCGTTGCTCCGGTCGTCGCTCGCGTCGTTGGTCTCGTTGCCGCTCTGCTCGTGGTCGCGCCCGTTGCTTCGGCCGGTCTCCGAGGACGGCGGAACCCGCCCGGCTTCGACGGGCCGGTCCGCGCCCGGGACGGGGCCGGCGCTCGCGCCGCTGCCGCTTTCCCGGCTTTCGGCACCCCAGAACACGTCGGTTCCGGCGGCCCGCCCGGGCGACATCGGCTGCTCGGCAGGCGACCCGTTCGATGTGCCCGACTCACCCGGGGCGGCGACCGACTCAGGGTCGCCCTCCCGCTCGGCGCCGTCGGGTGTGGTGCCGGCTTCGAACGTTCCCGTGTCGGACGTGTGTTCGAGCGTCGAGGGTTGGTCCGTCGATGCGGTGCATCGCGCGTGGTTCGGGTCGAGGTCGTCCCGGTCGGGAGTCGCCTCGCTCGGCGTCGCGACGTTCGTCGCCGGCTCGTCGAGGTCGGCGGCGACGGTGTCCGCGCCGGCCGCGTCGTCGACCGACGATGCCGCGTCCGCCGTGCCCTCGCTCCCGCCCTCCGTCGGCTTCGGCGCCCCGCTCGCGCCTTCGCGGGTGGCGCGCAGGACGGCGATCGGGAGGCCCTCGGCGCGGCCGGCGATGTAGGAGACGACCGCCGCGGAGGCCGCGTCGAGCCAGTGGGTGTCGTCGACGAGGAGCAGGACGGGCTGTTCGCGGGCGGCGATCAGGATCAGTGAGCAGGCCGCCGCGGCCACCACGCCGCGGTCGGCCGCACCCGGCGCCAGGCCGAGTGCGGTGCGCAGGGCCTGGGCCCGGGTGTGCGGGAGGCGGCCGATTCTGGGGTGCAGGCCGGCGAGGAGTTGGCGGAGCCCGGTGTAGGGGAGGGCGCCGCCGCCGCGCGGGCCGGCCGTCCGCAGGACGGTCATCCCCTTCGCTTCCCACATCGCCTCGGCCAGGAGCGTCGTCTTGCCCGTCCCCGCGGCCCCGCGCAGCACGACCGCTCCGCCGTCACCGGCGCGCGTCCGCTGCAGCAGTGCCGTGACGGCGGCCAGTTCGTCGTTCCTTCCGTGAAGCACGGAAACTCTCCTCGCATCTCGCTCACACCCCCGCGGTGTGGGCGGCGGCCCCGCCGGATCCGGCCGGACCGCCGCACTATGAGCCTGAGCTTGCCCGTTCCCGGTCAACACATGTTCAACATTCACTCAACGTGTGAAGTCCGGACCAAGTAATTACGGACATGTGACACCGACATCGGGTCGACGTCACGCCCGCATCCGGCTGAATATCCGTCAGCCTTTCGGCTGAACTTCCGCCGGAGGTCGCCGCCGGTCGGCCGAAGGCGGCCTCAAGCTCTGTCCGAATGTCCGTCAGTCCTTGTACTCCGGCCGCCGCTTGTCCTTGCGGGCCCGAATGGCCTCCTCGAAGTTCTGCGTCGTCAGGCGCACGTACAACTGGGCGTGCCCCTCGTGGTCCATGTGCGAGTGCATGCTGCCGGCCTCCATGCCGGACCACAGCAACCGTTTGGTCACTTCCACCCCCACTCGACTGAACCCGATGATCCGCTCGGCGAGTTCGTACGCGTCGTCGAGCAACTTCTCGCCCGACACCACGCGCGACACCAGTCCGATCCGCTCGGCCTCGGCCGCGTCCACGTCCCGTCCGGACAACATGATCTCGAATGCCCGAGACGACCCGATCGCCCGGGGGAGCAAATAGCTGATTCCGAGCTCGCTCGCGGTGAGTCCGTTGTTGATGCCGGCTGCCCGAAAGTAGGCCGTGTCGGCGGCGATTCGGATGTCGGTGGCGGTGGCGAGACAGAAGCCGCCGCCGATCGCGGGGCCGTTGATGGCGCCGATCACCGGTTGATGCATCCGGCGCAGTCCCAGGATCACGTCGTCCAGGATCTCCATCGAGCGACGGGCGATGCTGGTTCGGGTCAACCCCTTGATGCCGGGGATCCGGCCGGAATTCTCCAGATCCGCACCGGAGCAGAAGCCCCTCCCCGCGCCGGTCAATATGACGACACGCGTATCGTTGTCGGCGCTCACGGCTTCCAGCGCCTCACGAAAGGGGACCATGACGTCGAAAGCCATGGCGTTCATGCGGTCCGGTCGATTGAGGGTGATGAGCGTGATGTGCGGGCGGGGTTTGTCGACGAGTACGAAGGACATGGGGGCGTCATCCTCGGCATGATTGAGGGGCGAAGGGCTTCGAGTCGCACGGCGTCGGACCGGGCAACCGGGGAACGAATGGGTGCAAATGCCGTTCCGGTGGCACTGATCGGGGCGAATCGCCCGATCGTCGACCGGGCGGCCGGCCGCGAGCCGGCCGACGCGAAACGTGCGGCGTCGGGTGGCCGGTTCGGGGCGCGTGCCTGGTCCGCGGTGCGCACCTGGTTCGGGACCCGTACGTGGTTCGGGACACGCAAGCCATTCTTGACCAAGTCAATGAAACCGCTCAAGGCCGACCCCCGGCTCTTCGACGCCTTCGCGGGCGACTACGACCGCTATGCGGGACTGTGCGACCCCCTCGGCGAGTGGCTGGCCGGGCTCGAATTGACCGGCGGTCGTGCGCTGGACGCCGGTTGCGGCTCCGGCCGGCACGCGTTGGCCCTGGCCGGCTCCTATGTCGAGGTGCTGGCGGCGGACGTGAGCGCGCCGCTGATCGAGGTCGCGCGGGTCCGACGCCCGCACGAGCGCGTCCGCTACCGGGTCGCCTCGCTCACCGACGTGCACGACGGCGAGGGCTTCGACCTGGTGCTGAGCATGGGCACCCTGCACCATCTCCCGGACCTGGGCGCGGCGTTGACACACCTGAAATCGCTGGTGCGACCCGGTGGCGAGATCGTCCTGGTCGACAACGTGGCCACCGTGCCGGGTGCGACACGCCGGCAGTACATCGCCGGCGCCGCGCGCGAACTGGCCCGCGACCTGCGGGGCATGCGTGCCCGGGACGCCTGGTGGTTGTACCGCTTCCGCACCGGCGCGGCCTGGCTGGACCACCTGATGTCGGATCACTATCTGACCCGCGGGCAGTACCGGGACCGCTACGGTGAGGTCTTCCCGGGCGCGGACTTCGTCGACCTGTCCTTCGCCACCGCGATGCGTTGGCGCCGCACCGACGATACGACGACCGCCTAGGAGGTCGGCGCGTGCACGAGCAGGGCATCCGGAACACGACCACGCCGTTGCGGGTCGACCTGGGCGTGGTGGCCTACCCGACGGCGCAGGTCGAGATGGACCGTTGGGTCGCCGAGCGGCAGCAGGAGTCGGCTCCCGACCGGCTGTTCCTGCTCACCCACCCGCCGGTGATCACGTACAGCGCACGCACCCCGGTCACCGACCTCCCGGATCCGGCGTCGCCGATCCCGCTGGTCGAGGTGGACCGCGGCGGCCACGCGACCTATCACGGACCCGGCCAACTGATCGGCTACCTGGTGGTGAACGTGCGGGCGCTCGGGCCCGGCGATCTGGTGCGGCGGGTGGAGAACGGCCTGCTCGCCGCGCTGGACACACTCGGCTTCCCGGCGATCCGGCGGGAGACCCCGGCGGGCGCGTCGAGCCTGGTGGGCATCTGGACTCCGGACCACCGCAAGCTCGCGTCCATCGGGATGCGGATCCGACGCGGCGTCAGCAGCCACGGCTTCGCGCTCAACATCGACCCCGACCTGAGCGCCTTCACCACGTTCACCGCGTGTGCCCTCCCGGACACCACGATGACGTCCCTGGCCGAACTCGCCGCCGAAACCGGCCGGGCGACACCGACCGAGTCGGCCGTCCGCGACGCGGTGGCCGAGGCGCTGGGCGAGGAACTCACCCGACGGTAGGAACTCGCTCGTCGGCCGCCCATCCGGTCGGGGCGGACGTGCCGCGAGGTCAGCCGGCCGGGACGCCGGTGACGTCCCACAGGTGGTGGATCGGGTCGTGGATGAAGTAGCGCGCGAAGGACTCGACGGTGAAGACCATGCCGTCGCTGCGGTTGCCGGTACGGGCCCACTGCTCCTCGGTCACCGCCGCGAACGCGTCGGCCAGCGTGGCACCGGCCGCCACCAGGTCGACCGCGACCGCAGCCGGGTCCTGCTCGGCATAGCGGGACTCGACCGCCGTCGTGTCCTGGTCCCAGTTGGCGAAGTCCGGGGCGTCCCGGGTCAACATCAGCCGCAGGCGCTCGTCGAAGAGCACGAACACGTCGCGGACATGGCACGCGTACTCGGTCGGCGACCACGTGTCCGGATTCGGCCGGATGCGCAGTTCCTTGCCACCGGAGACGAGCAACTCGTGCCACGCGGCGGCGTTGGCGCGGGTCAGGGCGGGGACCCGGGTACGCGGGACGGCCGGGGTGTCCAGGCCGCAGTCGGGACAGGCCGACTCGAGGACCCACGTCCAGCTCTTGGTCTCGGGAGTGATCATGTGCCGAGAATGGCCCAACCGACCCCGCTCGAACAAGGCGGCGGCAATGGGGCCCACGCCGCGCACCCGGGCGGGATCGGGGCGTCCGCCCGGGACCGATGCGTGCCGAATGGGCACAACCCCCCCTCGGCCGGCCCCCGGCACGCCCTACGATCGGGGCATGTTCGTGATCACGTTGACCTACACCGCCCCCATCGAGGACGTCGATGCGCTCATGCCCGAACACCTGGAGTGGCTCGACCGCCACTATGCGGCCGGCGCGTTGGTGGCCTCCGGTCGTCGGGTGCCGCGGACCGGCGGAGTGATCCTGGCGCGCGCCGCGGATCGGGACGCGCTCGACGCGCTGTTGGCGGAGGATCCGTTCCGACGCGAGGGCGTGGCGACGTACGACGTTGTCGAATTCGCGCCCACCAGGACCGCTCCCGGACTCGAAGGGCTGCTCCCGGTGGTCTGAAGTGCCGTCAATAGCCGTTCATTTCCAGCACATTTGATGGCGATTACTCACCAATTCAGACAACAAACGAGTACAGGCTTCCGCATTCACGCCTTCGGGTGATTTCGTGTTGAGGACACACCCGGTTCGAGCGATGGGGCCCTCCACTTGCCGGGGCGCGCATTCCGCGCCGAGTCCCCCCGACCGCAGTACCCATTGCCCGCTCGGCGCCATACCCGTACACCGGATAGCACGGCACAGCTTGCGACAGGACGTGTGGGGGAGGCGCTGACCGATGCGCGTGCGAGACACCCGGTTGCCGGGGTGGCCTGCGGAATTGTTCGTCCCCGAACTGCCGGTGGCCACGGCTCGGTTGCGTCGACGCGTCGCCGATTCGGTCCGCCCCGACGGCGCGGTGCGCGGTCCGTGTCGAAGCCGGGTGCTCGAATCGGCACTGTTGTTGCGCCTTCTGGAGCGCACCGGCATAGAGGCCGATCACCATCGTCGGGTGGCCGGATTCCTCACCGATCGCCTGGACAGTGCCGAACCCCTCGATCGATTGCTGGCAACGATTGCTTCAGGCCATGTCGGCGAGCCCTCCGAGCAGGATGCGGGCGATGTGCTCGACCGCTTTTTGCAACGCGCGCCGGCGTTTCTCAACGTGCGCAAGCGGGTCATGCTGGAGACCGTCCTGGCCCTGCTGGGCCCACCGCGCCGGGCCGCCCGACGGCCCTTCGACGCGGGGGCGTTCGACACCGGCAACCTGCACCCGTGGGCGCACGTGCAGACCGTCGCGCTCAAGGTCGCGCTGGCCGACCTCACCGGCCACGCGGACGAGATCACCCCGGCCGAACTGCGCCTGCTCCTGGACACCCAGCAGGGTTCGGGGGTCTGGGAAGGCAACCTCCTGGTGCACCTGCTGGTGCTGCACGCCCTCGCCGACCGCCCGCACCTGGACGCGCTGCTCGTCAACGGCGTGGCCAAGGCGCTGGCCCACCAACGCATGGACGGCGGAGTGCCGTTCGTGACCGACACGGACACGTGGTGTGCGGTCACCGCGGGCATCGCGCTGGACGCCTCCGGTGCCCCGTACGAGGTCCGCCGGCGGATCGGCGACCACCTCGCGGCGGGCCAACGACCGGACGGCGGCTGGTCGTACACCGACGCGGCGGTACTCGCCGACGTGGACGACACCTCGGTGGCGATCGAGTTCCTGCACACGACGGACCCGGTGCGCTACCGGCGCACCATCGACCTCGGCCTCCGCGCCCTGTGGTCCTACCAGGGCCCGGACGGCGGATTCCCCACGTACATCACCGGCGCGCCCTCGGAGGCGTGCATGACCGCCGCCGCCGTCAACGCGCTGAGCGTACGCTCGTCGCGACACGTGCAACGGATCACCGCCGGACGCCGGTTCCTGGCCGCCGCGCAGCGCCCCGACGGCACGTTCGAGCCGGACTGGAGCCGCAGCCGCTTCCACGCGATCTTCCGCGGTTTGCTGGCCATCGACGCGTGCGGCCCGGACGCCTACCGGGCCACCGTCAAGCGGGCCCTCGGCGCCATCCGCGAGGGGCAGAACCCGGACGGCGGCTGGGGCCAACAACCCGGCGACCCCAGCGACGCGATCAGCACCGCGTACGCCCTGATCGCGCTGTGTCGGCAAAGCGACCCGCGCCCGGTGGCGCGCGGCGTCGAGCACCTGCTGGGCGCGCAACGCGGCGACGGCGGGATCGAGTCGGTGCCGGACATGCTCGGCACCAGACCGTTCCTGTACGTGATCCCGTGCCTGGCCGACCACTTCACCCTGCTGGCCCTGGGTCACCTCGGCAATCGACTGGCCCTGCGATCGCACCGCCGTCCGGGCAGCCCGTGCGGCCCGGGCCGGTCGGCAGCACACCCCACGACTCTGCGCGCCCCCGCACCCGGCACCGCCGGATCGCGCGGCGGGGGCAGGAACACTCCGACGCAGACCGGCGAAAGGAGCCCGGCGTGAGCACACCCACCGTCGTCGACCTCCCGATCAGCTTCCATCTGCCGAAGCTCGCGAACCTCCTGCCGATGACGTTCCATCCGGAAACCGACCGGCTGATGCGCGAATCCCGCTGGTGGGCACACCGCCATCTGGGCTTCGCGTATGCCGGCGACGCGGCTCGGATCGACAAGAACGTGGACGGCACGCTGCTGGTGGCGCTGTCCGTGCCACACGCCGACTACGAACTCGCCCTGACCACCGCCAAGGTGATGAACTACCTGATCGGCATCGAGAACAGCCTGGTCGACAAGGCCGGGCTGGGCGGCAGTTCGTTCGCCACCCGCAACGTCTTCGGCCGCTTCATGTCCGACCTGCTCGGCTGGGGGGACGGCTCGACCCCTCTGCGGGAGGACTTCTCCTGGCTGCGCGAGCGCATGCCGCCCGCCCGCTGGATCCGCTTCGTCTCCTACATGGAGGACTTCGCGCACGGCTTCACCACCGAGTTGGAGAGCTGGCGCGACGCCGGCATATCCGACTACGACACCTACATGGACGACCGTCGGCACAGCCTGGGCGTGCGCTGGTTGTTCGGTTTCGCCGAGGAGGGCGTCCCGGGGGTCGCACTGTCCCAGGAGGCGTTTCGCACCGCCGAGATGGTGGCCCTGCACGACACCGCGATAGACGGATACACGCTGATCAACGACCTGGTCTCGTATCGCAAGGAACTGGTCATGGACGACCGGGTGAACCTGGTCTACTACCTCGGCGAGGCCGAGGGGCTCGACCTCGAAGGCGCGATGAACAAGATCTGCGGGCTGATCGACGCCACCGAACGCAAGTTCCTCGACCTGTGCGATCGCATCATGGCCGGGCCGCACGGCGGCGAACCGGGGATGCGGGCCTACCTCGACGAGGTGGGCCACGTGATGACCTCCAACCTGTGGTGGGCCACCGTCAGCAAGCGCTACGAACCCGCCGGACTGGGCTGGGACGGCTCGACCGCCGGCACCATGACCTTCCACCGGGACCGCGCCGTGTTCGTCCCGGATCCCCAGCCGGGCGGCTGAGCGGTATCCGGCCCGAACCCCGCCCGACGTCCGCCGCCTCACCCTTCGATCCGGCCGCCGACACGCACCGGGCCCTGTCTGTCCGCCGGACCGGGCCCGGTGCGCGTCGGCGGATTTTGCCCGAACCTGACGCAACGTCAAGGGGTCTTCGGGGCCGCTTTAATCATTCGCTCATGTAGCACGTCCATGCTGCCTACATGGACTTTCCGCGTTGTGGCACCCCGCGTCCTGCGGTTCGATCCGGCTCGCACCCCGCTCGGAGGGCGCGACCGCCCGTCGCACCCGGGCGAAATCGGCGGGCCCGCGGCGAGGTGATCGCCGCTTTCGGGGCAGGCGCCCGGTGATGGCCATCTCCTTCGGCACCCACGACAAGCGGGCCCGGGACCTCCGCCCGACGATCGCACCGGCTCCGGCTCCGGCACCGGCGCCGACCGACGCGCGCGGCACCGGTCGCCGGCCGCATCTGCACCGGGTCGACCTGATGCGCGACATCGCCTTCGTGTGCGTGATCGTGGTGCACGTCATCGGCGTCACCTACCCGTTCCCGGGCGAGGGCCCGGCCTTCACCCAGCTCGTCCTGCACTCGACGCGCGCGGTGTTCTTCTTCGTCAGCACGTTCGTGCTCTTCCACAGCGCCTACGGCCGCCCGCTGCGGGTCGGGGCCTTTCTCGGCAAGCGGTTCAAGCTCCTGGGCGTGCCGTATCTGCTGTGGTCCACCGCCTATTGGGTGCTGGGCGACCACGTGCGGATCCGACAGGACCTGCCCGGCGCACTGGGCGATCTGCGCGGCGGCATCGTCTGGGGCGGATCCTGGTACCACCTGTACTTCCTGCTCGTGTCGCTCCAGATCGCCGTACTGCTCCCGCTCCTGGTCAAGCTCGTCCGGGCCTGCGCCGGTCGCCACGTGTTGCTCCTCGCGATCGCCGGACTCGGGCAACTCGCGGCGCTGGTGGTGCTGTTCCATCCCACGCCGCTGAGCGGGCCGCTGGAGTGGTATCGCGTCCACGGCGGCATGCTGCTGCCCACCTACGGCTTCTTCGTGCTGGCCGGCGCGCTCGCCGCGGTGCACCTGGACGCCTTCCACGCCTGGGTCCTGGGGCACACCAGGACCATTGCGGTCGGCACGCTCGCGACGCTCGCGCTGACCTACGCGTGGTACCGGCACACCGTGGCCGCGGGCCGGGACACCGCGACCGCCTCGATCGCCACCCAGCCGGTGAGCCTGCTGTGGGGGCCGGTCGCGGTGCTCGCGCTGTACGCCGTCGCCGGCCGCTGGGAACGAGCCCGGACGCCGATCCCGAGTCGGCCCGCCGCCGCGCGCGGCGCGCAACTGGCCTTCGGGGTCTACCTGGTGCACCCGATGATCCTGCGACTGCTCGAACTGAACGGATTCGCCGCCGCGTTGCCCTGGTCGCCCGCCGTCGACACCGCCGTCCTGGCGGCCGTGGTCACCGTCGCGGCCGCCGGCTTCGCCTGGCTGGTCGCGCGGACCCCGCTGAGCCCGTGGCTGATCGGCCGCGAACGGGCGCCGGGCCGGCGGTCGGCCCGGTTCGCCCGATCCACCCGGGGGTCCGGGCCCGCGCCGGCGGCTCAGCAGACGGGCAGCAGGTCCTTCGCCGAGCCGGTGGTCTCCAACCACGCCTCGGGCGCGTAGCCGGTGCCCTGGCCGGTGGTCACGAGCACCCACTGATCGCTCTTGCCACCACGCCAGCCGTAGATGTTGGTGCCCTTGGCCCGGCAGGTCGCGGTCAGTTTGGTGCCCGCGCTCACCTCGGCGACGGTCTTGCCCTTGCCCGGCTTCTCCCGTATCTCCAGGCCGATCGACTGGCGCGCGATGACCGCCATCTTGGCCGTCGAGGTGGGCGTGGGCACCGAGGAGCCACTCGTGCGCGCGGACGGATTCGCCGATCCGGACGCGTTGGGCAGCGCGGTCGCGGCGGCCGACTTCTTGCCGTTGTCGCTCCCGCCGGAGGACAACAACCACCAGGCCAGGAGCACGATCGCCCCGATGATCACCGCCCCGATCACCAGACCGTTCCCGGCCTTCGGTGGGCGCGGACCACCCGCGCTCGCCGCCCTGCGGGCGAGCGTCATTCGACGCCAATCGAATCGGGACGATCCCGCAGACGGCATGGTGACTCCTTCACACGGACGTGCGGTGGTACGGGGGAGGAACTCGGTGCGCGCTACTCGGTACTCGATTCTTCCGTGTACCGACCCGCCACGGTAAAACGATCCGGAATCGCCGCGCCGTATGATTCCCGGCCACATGTCGGACCGGACCCCTATGGTCGGCGCATGAGCACTGCGTTGCCACGGATCAGCGACGACGAACGACGAGCGCGTTTGGGCATTCGGCATCGCCTGGCGCCCGGCGCGCGAGCCGCGAACGCGGAGGACGCGGCCCGGGCCGTGCTCCTGCTGCACGCCACCGACCCCGCCACGGTCTACCTGTCCCTGTGCGCGCGCCTGGCCGAGGCGTCGTCGACCGAGGTCGAACGGGCGCTCTACGACGACAAGTCGCTGGTCCGGATGCCCGGCATGCGGCGCACCGTCTACGTGGTCCCGCGCGAGATCGTGCACGTGGTCCAGCGCTCCAGCACCGACGCGGTCGCGATCACGCAGCGCCGGGTGATGCTCCAGTTCCTGGCGTCGGGTGGCTACGACCAGGCGTGGCTGGACGAGGTCGAGGAGGCCACCGTGGCCGCGCTGACCGGGCTGGGCGAGGCGACGGCGATGCAACTGGGCGAGGTGGTACCGAAGTTGCGCACCCAGATCCGGGTGGCGATCGGCAAGCCGTACGAGGCGAACCAGGGCGTGTCCACGCGGCTGTTGTTCACCCTCTCCTGCGAGGGCAGGATCGTCCGGGCCCGGCCGCAGGGGTCGTGGTTGTCCAGCCGATTCCGCTACGCCATCGCACCGTCGTTGCCGGAGATCGGGAAGACCGAGGCCAAGGCCGAACTGGTGCGCGGCTGGCTGGCCGCGTTCGGCCCCGGGACGGTGGACGACCTCAAGTGGTGGACCGGCTGGACGATGACCGACACCCGACACGCGCTCGCGGCGGTGCGCGCGGTGGAGGTCGCACTGGACGACGGAAGCGTCGGCTACGTACGGCCCGGCGACGAGGAGCCGGGGCCGACACCGGAGCCGTGGGCGGCGTTGTTGCCGGCGCTGGACGCCACGCCGATGGGTTGGAAGGCACGGGACTGGTACATCACGCCCGAGCTGCGCGAGCGCCTGTTCGACCGGATGGGCAACATCGGCCCGACCGTGTGGTGGAACGGCCGGGTCGTGGGCGGATGGGCCACCCGGGCGGACGGAGAGCTGGTCTGGCAGGCACTGGTCGCCGACCTCCCGCCGGAGGCGACCAAGGCGATCGAGGCCGAAGTCGCCCGCCACGCCGCATGGTTGGCCGGCACCTGCGTGACACCCCGCTTCCGCGTCCCGCTGGACCGCGAACTGACCGCGTAGGCGCGCCGCCGGGCCGGGTTCAGGCCCGGCCGGCCGTCGCCGCCGGCTCGATGCCGGGGCGTACCGGACGCGGCGCGGTCGTGTAGACGATCAGCAGCAGATCGGGGTCGCCGGGGAAGGACAGGCTCTCGTAGGCGGTGTCCAGCACGCTGCCGTCGGCGGGCCGCAGGCGCTTGCTGCCATGCGTCTTCTCGGCCACCTGGTGGGCGTCCCACAACGGCCGGAAGCGCGGGTTGCCGGCCGTCAACTCCTCGACGAGGGCGGCCATTCGCGCATCCGCGGCGTGCCGCGCGGCGTCCAGACGCAGGAACGCGACCGTATCGGCGGCGACCCGCTCCCAATCCGGATAGAAGCGCCCCGCGTCCGGCGACAGGAAGGTGTGCCGCGCCATGTTGCGCTCGTGCGGCGCCATCGCGCTCAACCCCATCACCGCGTCGGCCGCCGCGTTCCAGGCCGCCACGTCCATGCACGGCCCGAGCACGAACGCGGGCGCGTCGATGCGATCGAGGAGCACCTGTACGCCCGGCCGCACCGTCGACGGCGCGACCCGCCGCACACCCGCCCGGGTCGGCCGGGCCAGATCCCACATGTGCTCGGACTCGGTCGGATCCAACCGCAACGCGCGTCCGATCGCGTCCAGCACGGCATCCGAGACGTGCTGCCCCCGGCCCTGCTCCAGCCGCACGTAGTAGTCCACGCTCACGCCCGCGAGCTGCGCGACCTCCTCGCGCCGCAACCCGGCCACCCGGCGCTTGCGCCCGAACACCGGCAGCCCGACCTCCTCGGGCGCGACCCGGGCCCGACACGCACGCAGGAAGTCACCAAGCTGCTCGAACGACGCGTTGCTCATGCCCCAAGACCTTAGGGCGTGCGCTCGATCCCGCGCCGAGCAGCACCGCGTCCGGCGGCGCGCGTGGTCGCCCCGGCCCCGAAGGTGGTACGAGCAGACCCAGGAAAACGCGGGGTCTGGGTGCGTCTCGCGGGCACCGGCAAGGTGGGGTGAGTCGGCGGGGAACACGCCCCGCCCCGCTTCCACTGGAGCCCTCCCATGAGCCACACCACGCTTGCCGGTCGGATCGCCGTCGTCACCGGAGCCGCCAGCGGCATGGGCGCCGAGACCGCCCGGCTGCTCGCCGCCCAGGGCGCGCACGTCGCGCTGCTCGCCCGCCGCGAGGATCGGCTGAAGGACCTGGCCGCCGAGATCGACGCCGCCGGCGGCACCGCCCTCGCCGTCGTGGTCGACGTCACCGACCAGGAGTCGGTGGACGCCGGCGCGGCCCGGATCCGCGCCGAACTGGGCCGGGTCGACCTGGTCGTCAACTCGGCCGGGGTGATGCTGCCCAACCCGGTGGACGACGGCCGGATCGACGAGTGGACCCGGATGATCGACACCAACGTCACCGGCGCGCTGCGGATCATCCGCGCGTTCACCGCCGACCTGGTGGCCGCCGCGGCCGACGGGCGGCCCGCCGACCTGGTCGACATCTCCTCGATCGGCGCCCACGTGACCTTCCCGAACTACGCGGTGTACGGCGCGACCAAGGCCGCGCTCAGCCACCTGTCCGCGTCCCTGCGCAGCGAACTGGGCCCGCGCGACGTCCGGGTCACCAACATCGAGCCGGGCCTGACCGACACCGAGCTCGGCTCGCACATCGACAACGCCGAATTGGGTGAATCGGGCCAACTCGGCGCCATGTTCGACACGATCGGCAGCCTGTCCGCAACCGACGTCGCCGACCTGGTGGCCTACGTGGCGACCCGACCGCGCCACGTCAACCTGCGCCAGATCGTCATCCTCCCGACCCGCCAGGCGTGAGGCGCCCGAGCGCGGGCCCGGCGGATCATCCGGTCAGGTCGAGCCTGCGGGCCTCCCGGGACACGGTGAAGCCCTCCCTTTCGCACAGGTCGAGGATTTCGGCCACGCGGCGGGAGGCCCGGAAGTAGGTGCCACGACCGGGCCCGAAGTAGTACGTGAGCCCGGTGGCCGTGCGCACGCCCACCAGGGGCAGCCGCAGCGTCCCGACGCTCGCGAAGACCACTTCGATGTCCGTCGGTGAACTCACCGCCAACGGCTCGCCGTTGAACGCGGTCGTCACCCACGCCGGGCGGCTTCGCAGACCGATCAGACCGGTCTCGATCCGTAGCCTGGCCAACGGCCATTTCACGCGCACGTAGCCGGTCCGGTACTTCCCGGCCATCTCCGGCACCAGCGCCCAGCCCTTGATTTCCATCGTCCGATGATGTGACTCGTCGGTGCGGAGAGGAAGACCCGGTCGAGCCCCGACCGGGATCGCCGCGGGGGTGGTCGTGCCCGCTGATGTTGCGCCGGGCGGGGGGTGTTGACTATGACTTGTCAGGCCCGCCCGCCACCCGCACGAGGAGCCTCCCGTGGCGCTGTTTCGTCGCCAGTCCCGCAGCCCGCAGAACACCGCCTGGGGGCAGGACGTGCGCGGCGTGCTGATGAGCGCGCCACCGGATCGCATCCGCCAGGACCTGCGGCTGATCATCAGCCGACCCGGCCCGCACCTGGGGATGCAGGGCATGGTGTGGCCGCTGGGCGAGCGCGGCGAGATCGTCGCCGTGGCGTGTGTCAAGGGCCCGGACGGCGCCGCCGTCACGGTCGAGACGCCGATGGTGCAGCAGTGGGGCATGGCGGTCGAGGACGTCTGGCTCCAGGCCGCGACGAACCTGCGGATGGAGGGCTACGGCGGCACGCCGATGGAGATTTCCACCGGCAGCACGCTGCATTCGCTGCTCGGCCAGGGCTGGCCCGGCTCCGCCCAGTTGTTCCGGCTCGGCGAGGCGATCGGGGACCCGCTGCGCGCGGGTGCGCTGGTCTCGCTGCCGGTGGACAACTGCCTGCTCGCGCTGCCGCTGACCTCGCAGCGCACCGTGGGGATGGCCGGCTTCGTACTGAAGACCGCACAGGGATTGACCCGGGATCAGCAGCCGTTGTCCACCGGGATGTTCTGGTGGCACGAGGGCATCCTGGAGGAGCTGGAGGTCAACTGGCAGGGGCCGGAGCACGCCACGCTGACCGGATCCGCGCGATTCGGACAGGTGGTCCGCGCGCTGCCGCCCCAGTGAGCGATCACCCGTCCGGGTCCGCCTCACCCATCCCGAGCCCAGGAGCCACCATGGCCGCCGTGTTCTCCGAACTCGTCGTCGACGCGAACGACGTGCCCGCCCTCGCCGAATTCTGGCGCCGAGTGCTCGACTGGGACCTCACCGTGCAAGGCGAGGACATCGAACTGAACGCGCCCGACGGATCGTTGCCCACGATCCTGTTCCAGCCGGTCCCCGAGGGCAAGACGGTCAAGAACCGGCTGCACATCGACGTCAGCCCGGCGATCGGCTCGGACCAGGAGAGCGAACTGGCCCGGCTGCTCGCACTCGGTGCCAAGCCCGCCGACATCGGCCAGGGCGACAACAGCTGGCAGGTGCTGACCGACCCCGAGGGCAACGAGTTCTGCCTGTTGCGCACCCCCGTGTAGCCCGGCGACACGCGGCCCGGCGATCGCGCCGCGGATCGGCTCACGTCTCGGTGAGTCGATACCGGTAGTGCTCCCGCTCCACCGTCCAGGTCCGGCCGCCCGCGTCCGGCGCGTCCGGCGCGTCCGGCGCGTTCGGCGTGTCGGCCGAGTCCGGGAGGCCGGGGGCCACCGGGATCGCCTCCAGCCGCAGCCGGTCGGCGTTCACCACCGGCGCGCCGGCCACGCCGTAGTACAGGTCGACCGCCGCGTCGCGGTCGCCGTAGACCAGGATCCGGTCCTGCATGAGCACCGCGAGCGCGGGCCGCTCCGGGTCGAACAGACCCCATGTCATCCCGTCGCCCGGATGCCCCAGGAACAACACCGAGCGCGGTTCGGCCAACGCGAATCCGGTCAGCCGCACGTCCACCGGACCCAGTACCGGCCCCGCGTCCACCGCACCGTGGTCGAGCAGACCCCGCAACACGTCCAACGCGGCCGGTGGCAGATCCTCGCCGATCACCGCGAGGTCGCCGGTCAGCGCGTGGGTCCGGCCCGGCCCGGCATGCGGGCCGCGCAACTGGAGGAATCCGCAGCGCGCCACCGACGTGCTCACCAACATGCCACCGGTGCCGCGCCGCCACGCGACGGCCAGCTCCAGGCCCGGCCGCAGCCACATCGGAGCGACCAGCACCCCGTCCGGCGCGAGCTGCTCCACCCAGGCCGGCGGCAGGTCCGGCACCCCCACGGTGGCCTCGATCCGGTCGAACGGCGCCCGGTCGGCGACCCCGACCCAGCCGTCCCCGGTCCGCACGTCCACCCGGGTGCCGAGCCGGGCCAGCCGCCGGGCGGCCGCGACCGCCAACTCGGCGGACACCTCGACGCTGACCACCTCCCCCTCGGGGCCGGTCAGCCGGGCCAACAGGGCCGCGTTGTAGCCGCTTCCGGTGCCGATCTCCAGCACCCGCATCCCGGGCCGGACGGCGAGCTGTTCGAGCATCAGCGCGACCATCGCCGGCTGGCTGACCGTACTGTCCGGAAGCCCGCGTTCGTCGGTGGACAACACCACGACCCGGTCCTCGTAGGCACGGGCCAGTGAGCCGGCGCCGGGGGTGAACACCTCGCGCGGCACCCACGACATCGCGTCCGCGACCGACTCGGTGCGCACGCTCCCGGTCACCCACAGCCGCTCCACCAGCGCCGCCCGCAGCCGGGCCGCCGTGTGCTCGTCGTTCATGGCCCCGGTGTACCCGCCCGGACGGGCGTCGGCACCCGGCACCGAGTCCGGGCTCACGGGTGGGCGGCGCGGGATCCGGTGCGGGCGGCGACCTCGTCCACCGACAGGTAGGCGTCGGTCTTCTCCAGGTTGCCCATCCGGCCGTCCAGGTCGGACATGAAGCCGAGCCGGACCAGGTCGTCGCCCGCGAAGGCGTGCTGGACCCAGTTGGACAACACCCGGGTGCGCGCCCGGATCGAGGGCACCGTCATCAGGTGGTAGCCGCGGGTGATCGCCTGGGCGGGCAGGCCGCGCATCTCGTGGCCCAGCGGCCGGGCCACCGCCTGGGTGCCGCCGAGGTCGACGACCAGGCCCAGGTCCTTGTGCCGGAACGGGCTCAGCGGTTGTCCGCGCAGCGAGGCGACCACGTTGGCGGCGGCGATCTTGGCCTGCCGGTGCGCGTACTGCGCGGTGGGCGGGCAGATCGCGCCGTCGCCCTTGGCCAGGTCGGGCACGGCCGCGGCGTCGCCCAGGGCGAACACGTCCGGGTTGCCGGGCACGGCGAGATCGGCGGCGACGGAGAGCCGACCGCGCACCAACTCGGTGCCCATCGTGCCCACCAGCGGGCTCGCGGTGACGCCCGCCGTCCACACCAGCGTCCGGCACGGCAACTTCTCGCCGGTGGTCAGCGTCACCGAGTCCTCGGTGATCTCCTGGACGCTGATCCCCAGCCGCACGTCCACACCGCGCTTGGCCAGCATCTGCAAGGTGGCCTTGCCCAGGTTCTCGCCGAGTTCGGGCATCAGGCGCGGGGCCACGTCCACGATCATCCAGCGCACCTGCGCCGGGTCCAGGCGCGGGAAGTGCCGCAGCGAATTGGTGGTGAGCATCTCCAGGCACGCGGCGGTCTCCACACCCGCGTAGCCGCCGCCGACCACGATGAACTGGCAGCGCGACGCGCGCTCGGCCGGGTCGGTGCTGGAGTTGGCGATCTCCAACTGGGCGATCACGTGGTCGCGCAGGTAGACCGCCTCGGCCAGGTTCTTCATGCCGTGGCCGTAGGTGGTCAGCCCGGGGATGTCGAAGGTGCGGGTCACGCTGCCCGGGGCCAGGACGAGCTTGTCGTAGTGCTCGTTGGTGATGTCGCCGGAGATCTTGCGTACGACGCAGACCTTGGCCGCCAGGTCGACGCCGATCGCGCCGCCGGGCAGGACGTGGGTGCGCTTGAGCATCCGGTGCAGCGGCACCGCCGTGGTCCGCGAGGACAACACGCCCGCCGCGACCTGGGGCAGCAGCGGCCGGTAGACCATGTAGTCCATCGGACTCACGAGCACGATCTCGGCCTCGCGCGGGCCGAGGGTTCGTTCCAGTTTGCGCACCGTCTCGAACCCGGCGAATCCTGCTCCGACGACGACCACCCGCTGCACCATGGTTGCCCCTTCCGGGAAGGCCGGGGCAGGTAACCCGCGACCATTTGGCACATTTTGTTCAAACATATGGGGCTCGTCGGCGGGCCACGACCGGGGCGGGCCATCCGAGGCGGCGCGCCGGCGGCTCGGGCGGTCAGCCCGCCGGGCGCCGGGATCGGCCCAGTGCGAAGCCGGCCGCGACGCACAGGACCGGGACGGTCAGGAAGCCGGCCACCAGGTTGAGACCGCCGTAGCCGGCCAGGCCCAACACCGACCCGGAGACGGCGCCGCCCGCCGCGCCGGCCAGGTTCATCAGCAGGTCCGACACGCCCTGCACGCCCGTTCGCGCGTCCGCCGGCACCGATTCGCCGAGCAGCGCCGAGCCGGCGACCAGGCAACACGACCAGCCGAAGCCGAGCAGGATCAGGCCGACCATGGTGCGCCACGTGGAGTGGCCCGAGGTGCCGGCCACGAACACGGCGAGCAGCAGCACGAACTGGCCGCTCAGGATCACCGGGATGCGACCGAACCGGTCGGCGGCCCAGCCGACCACCGGCGACAGGGCGTACATGCCGGCGATATGCAGGCTGATGGTCAGCCCGACCAGGGTCAACGCGGTGCCGTGGTCCTTCATGTGCACCGGCGTCATCGCCATCACCGACACCATCACCACGTGGCCGAACGCCACCGTGGCCAGACCGAGCATGGCCTGCGGCGCCCGGCGGATCACCGCGAGCGCGCTGCGCAGGTCGCCGCGCGGCTGCTGCCGGTCGCCGAGGTCGGCCCGGGCGATCAGCAGCGGATCCGGGCGCAGCGCGACCCACAGGATGGCGCCCGCGCCGGCGAAGGACACGATCGAGAACAGGAACGGCCCGGCCAACTCGGGCAGGCCGAGGGCACGCCCGACCACGGCGCCCGGCTCGTTCAGGTTGGGGCCCAGGACCGCGCCGACGGTGGTCGACCACACCACGATCGACAGGGCCTTGGCCCGGCCGGCGTCGTCGGCGAGGTCGGTCGCGGCGAACCGGGACTGGAGGTTGGCGGCGGTGCCCGCGCCGAACACGAGCAGCGCGGCGATCAGCAGCGGGAACCACTCCAGCACGGCCGACAGGATCACCCCGCCGGCCGCGAGCGTGGCGAGTGCCCAGCCGGTGGTGAGCGCGACCCGACGCCCGTACCGGGTCGCCGCGCGCGACATCGGGATCGCGAACAGTGCCGCGCCCAGGGTGATCGCGGTGGTCGCCAGACCCGACCAACTCTTGGATCCGGACAGGTCCTCGGCGAGCAGCCCGCCGACGGTCAGTGCCGACCCCATCCCCACGCCGCCGACCACCTGCGCGGCGATCAGGGTGCGCACGGTCCGCCGTTGAAGCGCCGATCGGTCGACCCGCTCGGGGTCGGACGACTCGGATATCGCCGGGTCCAAGGCGGTCATGCCGGGTTCACCACCAGATGTGGAAGGGACGCGTCGACGCACAGCGTGACTCACGGACTCGGCCCGCCCCGAGTCGGGGCGATGCCGACCGTCGCCGGCGGCGGGCGATTGTCGGGACGGCAAGATCATCGCACCGGCGCGGGCGAGCCGGTGGCCGGCATGATGCGGGTGTCCCGCCGGACGATCGACGGTCGTGGGGAAGCGGACATGTCGTTGTGTGCTCGTTCCCGCTCTCGGGTATGCGCAGGCGCCGCGGACCGCACGGATCGGTTGACCCATGACGTTGCTCGACGAAGACCAGGCGTGGGCGCTGCTGCGCGCCCTGGACGACCCGGAGCATCTGACGGCCCCGGCGGACTACGACGCGGCGGCCACGGCCGAGCGCTTCGATCGGCTGGTCGAGCGGTTGGACGCGGACTTCGGGTGTCGGTGTGCGGTCGAGGGCACGGCGCGGGCGGCGAGCCGACACGGGGTGATCGTGGTGCCGGCGGCGGCGTTGGCGGGAACCGGACGAGTCACCCTGGTGGTCAGCAACTTCGGCGATCTGGTCGTCACGAGCGTCGATACGCCGGACGAGGACCCGGTCGGCGCGGCGCCCGCGTACGTGGCGCCGGCCGATCTGGAGCGGGTCGAGGCGGCGCTCGACGACCTGGGCTATCGGGTCGTGCCGGAGGATCTGCTGCGGACGACGTACGACGGGGCGAGTCGGCTGGCGGACCACTACACGGTCGAGGACGGGCCGACGTGGTGGATCCGGTTCTTCGACTACCCCTGACCCGGGCGCAACGGGTCGCCGGGGAGCGCGCGGTAGGTGTCGGCGAGGGTGGCCAGGAGCGGGTGGTCGGTGCGCAGCTCGTGCTCGCCGATGGCGCCGATCGGGCGTACGCCGATTGCCGTGTTGGTGGCGAACGCGGCCTGGATCGACGCGAGTTCGTCGATCCGGACCGGGCGGGTCGAGGCCGGGTGTCGGGCCTGGAGCAGGTCGGCGGTGACGCCGCGCAGGCACGGCGCGTCGGGACGCACCAGGCGGTCGCCGACCACGAAGCCGATGTTCCAGGTGCCGCCCTCGGCGATCCGGCCGTCCGGCTCGACGAACAGCGCGTCGTCGTAGCCCGCGAGCATCGCGCGCCGGCGCTGCTGCAACTGGCCGAACAGGCCCACGTGCTTGACCTGTGGCAGGTCGCGCCGGAACACCGAGGGCGACACCCGCAGCGGCGGCAGCGCCGACGGTCCGGCCGGCCGGGTGGTGATCAGGATGTGCGGCGTGGCCGGTGCGGTCGGATCGGCCAGGCCGATCGCCGGATCGAACACGGTCACCCGCAGGACGAAGGTGTCGTGCCGGTCGTCGGTGACCCGGCGGGCGAGGGTCAGCACACGTTCCGGGTCGAGTTCGGCGTCGAACACGACCCGGCAGTCCCGGACCAGGCGGGCCAGGTGCAGGTCGAGCCCGCGCACCCGGCCGTCCGCGACGCGCATCGAGGTGAAATGCCCGATGTTCGACAGGGCCGGCGCGGCGAGGTCGTCGGGGTGGGCGGGGGCGCCGTTGATCTCCACCCGGCGAGTCTGCCGGCCCGGGCGGCGGGCCCCGACCCGGGTGTGGCCGCCGTCGATGCGCGGGCGCGTGGTGCGCGGTGGCCCGGGCGGGGCCGGCTAGGGTGTTCGTTCCATGAGGTTTCGGGTGCCGATGGGCGATACGTTGCGGGCCGCGCTGGGCCCGCCGAAGAAGGCGAAACTCCTGGACAGCAGCCCCCGTTCGCGGGTGTGGCGGGTGGAGCTGGGCGGTGAGCGGGCGATCGTCAAGCAGATCACCGACGGGGGCGACCACCGGTACGGCGCGCCGGAGCGGTTCGCCCGCGAGGTCGCGGGTCTGCGGCTGGCCGCCCGCGGCCCGGTCGGCCCCCGGGTCCTGGGCGCCGATCCCGATGGGTGCGTCATGGTCCTGGAATACCTGGACGACCTGGGGCGCACGGACGACTGGCTGCCCGGCTACGCCGAGGCGTTGGCCCGGCTGCACGCGCTGACCGGACCGGCGGATGCCGGCGCGTTGCCCGCGTGGCGACCACCGACCGACGCCGACGCCGAGTCGTTCCTGGCCTTGGCCACGACCCTGGGTGTGGCGATCCCGCCGGGCGTGCCCGGCGAGTTGGCCGCGTTGCTCACCCGGCTGGATCCGGCCGGTCGGTACGCCCTGTTGCACGGCGATCCGTGTCCGGGCAACGACCTGCGGACCGTCGACGGGGTGCGTTTCGTCGACTTCGAACAGGCCGCCCTCGGCGACGGTCTGGTCGAACTCGCCTATCTCCGGATCGGCTTCCCGACCTGCTGGTGTGCGATGGCGGTGCCGGCCACACCGTTGGCCGAGGTCGAGGCGGTGTACGCGTCGACCCGGCGGGCGCTGACCGGGCAGGCGGCGGATCCGGGGGCGGGGATCGCCGACGCGTGCGCAGGCTGGCTGATCCGCGGCGACGCGCTGGTCGAACGGGCGCATCGGGATCGCACCGATCAACTGGCCCGCGTACCGGTCGCCGACTTCACGTGGGGTTCGGTCTCGGCGCGCGAGCGACTCGTGCACCGGCTCGGCGTGGTCGCCGACACGGCATCCGAGCCGCTGCGGGAACTGGGCCTGCTGGCAAGGCGGTTGCGCGGGCGGATGGTCACCGGCTGGCCGGGTTTGCGGCCGTTGCCGGAGCCCGGGGCGCGGCCCTGGTGAGGGGGCCGGCGGCACGACGCGGGAAAAGGATTGCAACCACTACATGTGAAGTACTATAACTGTAGTCGTTGCTGGACGTCACCCATGGAAAAGAGCCCGGATGCGAAAGCTCACGTACCTCGTCGGCACCACCCTCGACGGCTTCATCGCCGCCGAGGACGGCGGCTTCGACTTCTTCCCGGTGGGCGAGGACGTCGTCGCGCACCTGGTCGCCGAATACCCGGAGACGCTTCCGGCGCATATCGCCCCGCACGTGGGGGTCGGGCCGGACACCGAGTTCCGGCACTTCGACACGGTGGTGATGGGCCGGGCCACCTACGAACCGGGTCTGCACGCGGGATTCCCGAACCCGTACAGCCACCTGCGTACGTATGTCGTCACCGGCAGCATCACCGAGAGCCCCGACCCGGCGGTGACCCTGGTGGCCGACGACCCGGTCGCCAAGGTCCGCGAGCTGAAGGCCGAGCCGACCGGCAAGGGCATCTGGCTGGCGGGCGGCGGGCGCCTGGCGGGGACCCTGATGGGCGAGATCGACGAACTCGTGATCAAGACCTACCCGATCCTGATCGGCACCGGAATCCCGATGGTGTCCGGTGGATTCGAGGTCACCGCGTTCACCCGGACGGGTGGCACGGTGCTCGCCGGCGGCATGTCCGTCGCGACCTACCGCCGGACCTGACGCGGCGGCGGCGATCAGTCGAGGGCGAGTTCGAAGTCCCAGACCCGGTGTTCGATGCGCAGGCCGGCCAGGGGCAGGGCCTGGCGGACGGTGCCCTCGGTGTCGCCGTCGAATTCGAACACGGCGAGTTCGCGCACGTTCGGGTGGTTCCGGCGGATCGACTCCACCAGTTCCGCGACCAGGGCCGCGAGGATGTCGGCCGCGACGCCGGGAGCGGTGATCGCCTCGCCCGCGTCGAGGTACGCCCGGTCGCCTTCGACGGCGACGGTGAGTTCGGCGCCCTCGCCGATCAGGCCCACCCGGGGCGGGGGCAGCGCGCGTACCCGCACGGCGGGCAGGCCGCCCGGCGGCCACCACCCGTTCGGGTCGACCGTCCAGATCCGGGCGATCTCGCCGGTGGTGCGAGCCGCGAGCGCCCGGGCCGCCTCGCCCTCCGGGCCGGTCTCGGTGCCGCTCCAATGCAGTACTCGGGCCCCGACGGCACGGGCCTGCTCGGCGGCCCGCCGGTACATCCGCACGAACGCGTCCCGTTCCTCGGCGGTCGCGGGGACCTCCCCGGTACGGGACTCCCGGACCAGTCGGCGTGCGAGCCGATCCGCACGTTCGCCCTGTGTGGTGACCGCGGCCTCGCCGTCGCCGTGGATGCTCAGCCGGCCGAGCGATCGGCCGGCGCGGCGCGCGGTGACGGTCCCGAGACGGGTGCCGGAGGGGTCCGGGTCGGATGCGACGCCGGCCCCGGTGTCCACGGAGGCGTACACCTCCGTGGCCGGCCGTTCCTCGGCCGCCGGGTTGCCGGCCCATTCGAGGGAAATGTCGCGCTTCATGGATCCATGGTGCCCCGGTCGGGACGGCCGCACAGCTCGCGTACCGCCGTCCGGCCGGGTCGTTTCCCGCCCGGCGCACCGGACCCGGCCGGGTGGTCGGGCCCGGCGGCGGGTGCGCTTTCGGCTACGGGTGCAGCGCGGTCACGATCGCGTCCGCGAAGCGGCCGGCGGCGCCGTCGGCGTGGCCGAGGAACAGGGACGGCTCGGTCAGTTCCAGTTCCAGCAGGGTGGGCGTGCCGTCGGCGGCCGGGATCAGGTCCACGCGGGCGTACAGCAGCGGGCCGACCGGAATCTCGGTCAGCACCCGGGCGGCGACCGCGAACTCCGCGGCGGAGGGTTCGCGTGCCTCGATCCGCTCGCTGCGGAACAGGCCGTCGACCATTTCGGCGGTGCCGTCGAGCATCGGACCCTTGCGGACGGCGTGGCTGAAGACGCCGTCGAAGTAGACGAGTGCGGTCTCGCCGACGGTGTCGACGGCCTCCAGGTACGGCTGGACCATCACGGTCCGACCGCCCGCGAGCAGGCTGGTGGCGTGTCCGGCGGCGAGCGCGCGCTGCTCGGGTGCGGCCAGGTCGTATCGCTCGGTGTCGCGGGATCCGGCGCTGATCGCGGGCTTGACCACATGCAGGCCGGAGGTGGGCAGCGTCACGGTCGAGTCGGGCTCCAGCCACATCGTCTCCACGACGGGCAGGCCGGCCCTGGTCAGGTCGCGCAGGTAGGTCTTGTCGGTGTTCCAGGCCACGATCGACGCCGGGTTGGCCAGCCGCGGCACGCCCGCGGCCCACTCGATGAACTCCTTGCGGCGCGTCGGGTAGTCCCATACCGAGCGCAGCACCACCAGGTCGTAGGCGGCCCAGTCCACCGTCGGGTCGTTCCACACCACGGCCTCGGCGCGGATGCCGTGCGCGGCCAGCGGGGCGAAGAGCAGGCGCTCGTCCGGGTCGAGGTCCGGCAGCTCGGCGCAGGTGGCGAGGGCGACGCGAGGTTCGATCATGCGGTCAGATTATCCGGATACGCGGATGGAAGATCACCCAAGCCCGGCCGTGTCCCGACCGAACAACCCACGAGGTGGTTGGCGTGTGCTCGCTCGTCGGACGGCGGACCTCGTGGGGGCGTGCGTCGGGTGTGGCGCGGAGACGGGGGTGGAGGCGAGGGCGCGGTCGGCTCGGGCCGGCGATCGCCGTCGGTGCGCCCGCGGGCGTTTCGGTGCGGCCGGCGGGGTGAGAACCATGACAGGGAACGAGGCTTGGGGGCACCGTGGTCGGCACGTCGGACACCGCGCCCTTCGGGCCCGCCGAGATCGTCGCCGTACGCCACGGCGAGAGCATGGCCAACGCGGCCTTCGCCGCCGCTGCCGCCGCCGAAGCCGGCCCCGACCGCACCCCGGTCGACGGGGTGGCCGAAGTGGGCGACGGAGTGGGCGAGTTCGATCCGGCGACGGTGGGTCGGGACGCCGACATCGCGCTCAGCGCCCGAGGCGAGGATCAGGCCGCCGCGGTCGGGCGACGGCTGGCGCTCCGGGCCGAGACGCCGGACGTGGTGTTGGTCTCGCCGTACCGCCGGGCCCGCTCGACGATGCGCATCATCGCCCGCGAGGCGGCCCGGGCGGGGCTGTTGTTGCCGCGACCTCGTCGCGACGAACGGCTGCGCGACCGCGAGATGGGTGTCCTGGAGCTGCGGACGGCCGCCGCGATCGAGCGGCTGCACCCGGACGAGGCCGAGCGTCGGCGTCGGGTCGGCGACCTGTACTACCGCCCACCCGGCGGCGAATCCCTCGCCGACGTCGCGCTGCGGTTGCGCACGCTGCTCACCGACCTGCGGCACGAGGCGCCGGGCGCGCACGTGCTGATCGTCGGGCACGACGCGACCGTGCTGATGCTGCGTTACATCCTGGAGGGCCTCACCGAGACGGACGTCGACCGCCTGGTCCGGACCGATCCGGTGGGCAACGCCTCGATCTCCCGCTGGCGTGCGCGCGACGGGCGGCTGCGGGCGATCCGCTACAACGACACGCGGCATCTGCGCGGCATCGACGTGCGCTGAGCGGGCGGGGATCGGGTCGGCGGCCGGGGACCGCCCGGCCGCGGCGCGGTGTTCGCGGCGGCCGACGGTCGGGCACGGGGGAGTGGGCCCGACCGTCGGCGCCTTGATACCCGCGGGGTGGGGGTGCGCCGTCGCGCAGTGGGGGTGTCAGGTCCCCTCCCCTCCCGTTCGGTGCCCTCTGGTTTCCCCGCTGCGAGGCCGGAAAACCGCCTCCGAACGAAGAGGTCGAACCCGGCCGGACCCGGCTTCCAACCGATCGCGGAGACGTCCATTCGAAGGCGATAGCGCCATTACCGAACAGAAATATGACGCTGCGTCAGTAACCGGAAGAGGAGCCTTCCCGCCCTATTTCGTCGCTGATCAGCCGCTTGATCACCGATCCGGCGCTCTGCTCGCAACCGACCGGATCGCCCATGATCGTCCGCCCGACAACCGTTCGGTCGCCGGGCGGACGATCGCGGCGCCGGCGGATCGCTCCGGCGCCGTGTCACCCCCGGTCCGACAACCGCTCCAGCGCGCCGATCAGGTCCGGATACCGTCGGGTGCGGGCGCCGCCGTCGACGCCGTAGACGCTGCCGGAGACGAACGAGGCCTCGTCGGAGGCCAGGAACAGGACCACGGCCGCCACCTCCTCGGGTTCCGCGAACCGGCCCAGCGGGGCGTTCTCGACGTATTCGTCGACCACGCCCGGGACATGCCACATGCCGGCGGTGGCCCGGGTGCGAATCAGGCCCGGGGCCACCGCGTTCACCCGGATGCCCGACGGCCCCAGTTCGAGGGCGGCCACCTCGGTCAGGGCGACCACGCCGGCCTTGGCCGCGCAGTACGCGCCCATGCCTCGGCCGGGCTGGACCGCGTTGAGCGAGGCCAGGTTGACGATCGAACCGGCTCGGCCGTCCTGGGCGCGCATCACCCGGCCCGCGTGCTTGACGGTCAGGAACGCGCCGTTGAGGCACAGGTCGACGACGCGACGCCAGGCGGCGTACTCGTGGTCGGCCAGTTCGGCCGCCGTGCCGCCGCCCGCGTTGGCCACCGCGATGTCCAGGCCGCCGAACTCGTCCACGGCGGCTTGGGCCAGCGCAGCCACGTCGTCCTCGACGGTCACGTCGCACAACCGGGTGGCGCACCGCTCCGGGCCCAACTCGTCGGCGAGCGTCGTGAGTCCGGCCGCGTCGATGTCGCCCGCCAGCACGTACGCGCCCTCGGCCGCCAGGCGGTGTGCCACGGCCCGCCCGATGCCCGCCGCCGCCCCGGTCACCAGGGCGACCTTGCCCGCGACGCGTCCCGGGCCGGCGTCGCCCTCGATCCGCGTGCTCACGCCGTGCTTCCCTTCGTGTTCTCGTAGTCCTTCACGGCCCCGCCGACAGCGTGCGCGGTCTGGTCGCGCCAGGTCTGGGACAGGCCCACCTGCCAGTCCTGGGACGCGAGCGGGCCGTGCGCGGCACCGGTGAAGTACGGGATCACCTCGCGCGCGATCAGTTCGTAGGAACGCTTCGTCGCCTCCGGGTCGGCGAAGTCGGCGCCCATGAACAGGTAGGTGCCGAAACCGCCGGACTTCTGCCACAACCGCTCGATCTGACGGATCGCCATCTCCGGCGTGCCACAGATGAACGAGCCGGTCGCGTTGCCGTGGTCGATGCGGTCCGCCAGCGGAGTGGACGTGTCCAGCGGGATCGGCAGCACCTTGGCCTGGTAGTTCTGGATGCCCTCCAGGCCGTACGCCACCTCGCGGCGGGCCTGCTCCTCGGTCTCGGCGATGTGCATCATGCCCATCAGCCGCCACTTGGACCGGTCCATGGTCTGCCCGTGCCGACCGGCGACCTCGTTCGCGATGCCCCAGTGCGTGCCCAGCGCGTCGAAGCCGCCCTCCTGGCTCGCCGCGATCGAGAGCATGCCCGCGCCGAACCGCCCGGCGGTACGCGGACCGGCCGGCGAGAAGGTCGCGGCGACGGCGAGCTCCAGCGACGGGTGGGTGTACGGCCGCAACTGCAACCGGGCATCGCGCAGTGTGAACCAGTCGCTCTCCCGGGTCACCGGTTCGCGACCGGCCAGCAGTGCGACGATCGCCTCCAGCGACTCCTCCATCATCGCCCGCTGACGTGCGGTGTCGATGCCCAACATGTGCGCGTCGGAAGCGAGTTGGCCGGGCCCCACACCGAGCATGACCCGGCCGCGGGTGAGGTGGTCGAGCAGGACCAGCCGATCCGCGACGTGCAGCGGGTGGTGGTAGGGCAGCGAGACGACGCCGGTGCCGAAGCGGATGTGCCGGGTACGGGCCGCGGCGCTCGCGATGAACAACTCGGGCGAAGCGACGATCTCCCAGCCACCCGAATGGTGCTCGCCGATCCACGCCTCGGCGTAACCGAGCCGGTCCAGGTGCTCGACCAGGGCCAGGTCCTGTTCCAGCATCAGGGTCGGGTTGCGCCCCGCTTGATGGAAGGGGGCCAGGAAGACCCCGAACTCGAGCGGACGGCGCTCGCCCAGGGCGACCTGCCGGGCGATCTGCTGCGGTTCCGTGTGTGCCACCGCGACTCCTTGGAATACCCGAAAACTGATGAGCCGTCACCGTTCCAGGTTGCGATGCGCGAATCAATAGTTGCACTATGCGAAAGGTGGTCGGGTCGGCGGGTCGAGCGGCCCGCGGGCCGGCGCCGCTCGCGCCGGTGCGTTCCGTGACGTGCCCGAGGCGCGCTACCGTGCGGGGGAGCCCGAAATGCGTTGGCCCGGTCGGCGTGGAACGGGTAGGAAGGGTTGTCATCCTCGGAACGACCCGTCGAGGACCACCTCGGATCCCCCGACCGCAGGACGAAGGACGCGCGCAGGCCATGGGCTACATCGATGTCAACACCGTCGGCTTCACCCTTCCCGACGGGCGTGTTCTGTTGGACGAGGTCTCCTTTCGGGTCGGTGACGGCACCACCGTGGCGCTCATCGGGGCGAACGGCGCCGGCAAGACCACGCTGCTCCGGATCATCACGGGGGAGCTGAAACCCGACACCGGCGCGGTCGCCCGAACGGGTGGACTCGGCATCATGCCGCAGTTCGTCGGCCGGATCCGGGACGCCTCCACGGTGCGTGATCTGCTCGTCTCGCTCGCCCCGCCGCGGATCCGGGACGCGATGCGCGCGGTCGACGACGCCGAGCTGGCGCTGATGGAGAACGACGACGAGAAGCACCAGATGCGCTACGCCACGGCGCTCGCCGAGTTCGGTGACGCGGGCGGCTACGACATCGAGCCGGCCTGGGACCAGTGTTGTCAGGCGGCGCTGGGCACCACCTACGACGGCGCCAAGTGGCGTGAGGTGCGCACGCTCTCCGGCGGCGAGCAGAAGCGGCTCGCCCTGGAGGCGCTGTTGCGCGGCCCGGACCAGGTGTTGATCCTCGACGAACCGGACAACTATCTCGACGTCCCGGGCAAGCGTTGGCTCGAACAGTCCCTGCGCGAGTCCCAGAAGTCGGTGCTGCTGGTCTCGCACGACCGCGAACTGCTCGCCCAGGCCGCCGACCGGATCGTCACCATCGAACTCGGCGCGGCGGGCAACACCGTCTGGATCCACGGTGGTTCGTTCGGCACCTATCACGAGGCCCGGCGGGCCCGGTTCGAGCGCTTCGAGGAGTTGGGCCGGCGCTGGGACGAGGAGCACGCCAAGCTCAAGGCGCTGGTCCTGATGTACAAGACCAAGGCGGCGTACAACGACGGTCTGGCCTCCCGGCTGCAGGCCGCCCGGACCCGACTGCGCAAGTTCGAGGAGGCCGGGCCGCCGCAGAACATCCCGCGCGAGCAGGACGTCAAGATGCGGCTGCGCGGTTCGCGCACCGGAAAACGCGCGGTGATCGCCGAGGCGCTGGAACTGACCGGTCTGATGCGGCCGTTCGACACCGAGGTCTGGTACGGCGACCGGGTCGCGGTGCTCGGCTCGAACGGCTCGGGCAAGTCGCACTTCCTGCGGCTGCTCGCGGCCGGCGGCACCGATCCCGAGGTCGAGCACGAACCGGTCGGCGAGACGGTGATCGCACCGGTGGCGCACACCGGGCGGGCCCGGCTCGGGGCACGGGTACGGCCCGGTTGGTTCGCGCAGACGCACGATCATCCCGAGTTCGTCGGCAAGACGCTGGTCGACATCCTCGGTCGGGGCGACGAACACCGCAGCGGGCTGGGCCGCGAAGGCGCCGCGAAGGTGCTCGACCGGTACGAACTGGCCTACGGCGCCGAGCAGCCCTTCGACACCCTCTCCGGCGGCCAACAGGCCCGATTCCAGGTGCTGTTGCTCGAACTCTCCGGCGCCAACCTGCTGTTGCTCGACGAGCCGACCGACAACCTCGACCTGGTCTCGGCCGAGGCGCTCCAGGAGGCCCTGGAAGCCTTCGACGGCACCGTGCTGGCGGTCACCCACGACCGGTGGTTCGCGTCCTCCTTCGACCGCTTCCTGGTCTTCGGCCAGGACGGTCGGGTGCGCGAGACGGACGGCCCGGTGTGGGACGAGGGGCGCGTCGAGCGCGTCCGGGGCTGACCCGAAACCCCCGGGTGGGCGCGGGAGTCGCGCGCCCACCCGGGGGTTCGTCGTGTCGGTGGTGGGGCGGCCCCTTCGCGGACCGGTGGGCCGGTGGGCCCGGTACCGGGAACCGGAATGACGTCGACGGGCCCTCTGCCCTACGGTTCGGCGGATGCATCCTCACTTCGACGCGGCGAACGAATCGAACGAGCCGACCGGATCGACCGACCCGAACGACGTGATCATCCGGTGCAACGACAATCCGGCCATCCGGATCCGCCTCCGCGACGCGGTCAACCCCGACGACGAGGTCGCCGTGCGCTACACGGCCTCGCGGCTGGTGCACTACACCGTCGAGATCCACGCGCCCGAAATGGCCGCGCAGCTCGATCGGGTGGTCGGCTGGGTCGGCGAGACGAGGGAGATAGACGGCTTTCTGACCGATCTCGCCCGGGACTTCGGCGGCTGGGACGGCGAACGCCGCTGGCACACCGACGATCGTGATCTCACCGTCACGGCGGCCTTCCGCTCCGGCGGGCGGGTCGAACTGACCTGGGAGCTGCGACCGAGACGGCTGGGCGGCTGCGGTTGGGCCGCCTCGGTGACGCTGGTGGTGGAGACGGGCGAGCAACTGGCCGCGCTCGCGGGCGACGTGCGCCGGTTTCTCTCGCGCGCGGACGGGTGACCGCCCTCGGCTCGATCCCGCGGCGACGCGGAGGCGCCCGCCGCCGCCCGCCGCGGCCCGGCGGAACCTGCCCGGCGCGAGCGCGGTACGAGCGATCGACCGGCGGTGCCGGCGCGGGAATCGGGCGACCGGGCGGCGCCGGGCGCCGGCCTCGGGCTCACCCGTGCTCGGCGAAGGCCGCGACGAGGGCGCCTCGGTCGGCGCCCGAGGCGATCAGCAGGCGTAGCAACACCCGGGCCTTGTAGGGGTCGAGCAGGCCGGCGTCGAGCAGACCGCGGCGTTGCAGGTCGGTTTCCGAGCCGGCCCCGCCGTAGGTGTGCCGCAGCACGGAACCGGCGCCGGTGCGCGAGGTCAGCACGACCGGGATGCGCGCGGCCAGTTCGCCGAGCACCGGCGCGAGGGCCGCCGGCACGTGGCCGACGCCGAATCCGGCGACCACCAGGCCCCGTCGGTCGGTCGGGTAGTCGGCGAGCAGCGCGCCGTCGTCGTCGAGGGCGACCGTATACAGCGCCACCCGGGTCGAGGCGAGCGCGGCCGGCTCCGGGATCGGCAGCGGCCGATGCGGCGGCGGGGTGGCCAGGATCCGTACCCGGCCCTCGACGACGACCCCCAGCGGTCCGGTGTCCGGCGAGCGGAAGGTGGCGGTACTCGTACTGTGCGTCTTGCGCACCCGGCGCGCCGCGTGGATCTCGTCCGCGAACACCACCGACGCGCCCAGCCCACGGGCCGATTCGGCCGCCGCGACCCGGGCGGCGGCGAGCAGGTTCGCGGGGCCGTCGGGCCCGGCCGGCGTCGGGTTGCGCATCGCTCCGGTGAGCACGAACGGCTCCGGATGCGGCCAGACCAGGTCGACGAGGTAGGCGGTCTCCTCCAGTGTGTCGGTGCCCTGGGCCACCACGACACCGGTCGCTCCCGCGGCGACCGCGCGCGACGCGGCGGCGACCACGTCGAGGACCTGGGTGAAGGTCAGGTTCCCGCTGGACACGGCCTGTACGTCCTGCACGTCGAGCGTGATGCCCGACTCGGCGAGGCCCGGTACGGCGGCGGTCAACTGCGCGCCGGTCAGCCGGGCGACCACCTTCCGGCGTCGGCGCCGACCGCCCCGGCCATCGCGATCGTGCCCCCGAGTGTGAACAACGCGACGCTCATCGGCAGAGCCTCTCCATCGATTGCTTCGGCGAACGCCGCCAAGGTAGCCGCCCGGGCGGTGCGCGCGGCGGCGCGGTGCCGCGGTGGACCGGGGTCGGGCACCGGGCCCGGACGTGCAGCGACCCCGAGGGACTGAGG
Organism: Embleya sp. NPDC020886; assembly: GCF_044333915.1. Classification (NCBI taxonomy): domain Bacteria; kingdom Bacillati; phylum Actinomycetota; class Actinomycetes; order Kitasatosporales; family Streptomycetaceae; genus Embleya; species Embleya sp. NPDC020886. The sequence goes on from NZ_JBIRRX010000006.1 coordinate 196,327, forward strand.
TCCACTCGGGGTCGCCGGGGGGTTTCGGTGTTGCGTTCGGCCGTCGACATCGTCCGGTCGGTCCGGACCGCGTGTCGGGGGTCACCGCCGCGGTCACCGGGTGAGCAGCTGCAGGTTCCGACGCATGCGTACCGATTCGATCGCGGCGGCGCTCTGCACCACCGCCTCGTGGGTCGCGCGCTCGGCGCGCCGGGCCTTGGCGGCGGCCCGCCGGGTGCGCAGCGCCGCCATGACCAGACGGTCGCGGTCGGCACCGGCGAGAAGCTCCTGCTGACGGCTCTTGTAAAGCTCGTACTCGATCACTGTGTCCACCTTCTGTTACTTCGACCCGGTTTCCCCGGCTCGTGGTAACAGCTTCGCGTGCCAGTGGGGGGCCGGGCATGAGGCGGATGCCGCATCTATGCCCACCCCCGACCACCACCCGATACCTAAGCCGCGCCGAGGAGCCCTAAGGCGACCCAAGGCGGGGTAAGGCGGCCTAAGGCATTCCCTGAGGCACCCCCCTGTGCCCCCTGATGCACCGCTTTGCGACTCCGGCGGCGGCCCGGCCGCGGTGTGGGTGCGCTTCGCCGGTCGGGCGGTCGGGCGATCGGGCCCGGCGGCGTCGATGTCGAACACGGCCACCGGTGCTCCCGTGTTCGCGTCGACCGACTCCAGGCGCAGACCCGGGACTCGGCCGAAGGTGCCGGCGTCGGTCGAGGCCGCCAGGATCACCGCGTCGAGATCGGCCGGCGCGCGGGTGAGGTCGATGGCGACCACGTGCGACCCGGGTGGTCCGCCCCGGTGGGTCACCGCGCCCGAGGGGTGGTTCGGCTGGTTGTGGAAGACCGGATCCGCGTCGCCGCCCGCCCGACGGTCGCCGTTCACCAGCAGTGCGGACACATCCACGTCCGGCACGCCGGGACCCGGTCGCCAACCCAGGGTGGCGTGCAACGTCGGCCTCGACAGCGGAGTGTTCGCCCCCTTGGCGAGCGTTGTCATTCGCCCACCGTGCCACAGGACCCGGTCTGCGATGCGGGGACGGACCGATCGAGCCTGCTTCGGCAACCGCTGCCAGGATGGCGGCATGGCGTCAACCGTGCTCGCATCGCTGACCGTGCCCTGGATCCCCACCGCGCACCGGCTGGACGTACTGCGCTGTGCCGATCTGCCCGAGGGCCACACCGTCACCACCGCCTTCGTGCTCGCGCTGGACGGCCTCGGGCGCACCCTGCTCACCCGGGTGGACCGGCCCGGACGCGGCTGGGAGGTGCCGGGCGGACACCTGGAGCCGGGGGAGACGCCGGCCCGGGCGGCGGCGCGCGAGTTGGCGGAGGAGGCGGGCCTGCGGGTGGCCACCGAGCGGCTCACCCTGTTCGGCGGCCAGCGGATCACCCTGCTGGGCACGCCGCCGGCCGGCTACCGCTATCCGACCCGGGCGTTCCAGGCGTTCTACACGGTGCGGCTGCCGGGGCCGGGCGCGCCGACCCGGCCCGACGCCGGGTCCGAGTGCGACGCGGCCGAGTGGGTCGAGGCGGACCGGGTGGCCGCACGTTGCCCCGACGCGGCCTGGTCGGCGCTGCACGCCGCGCTGCTCGGCTGAGGTCCGAGGGCGGCGCCGCCGATCGCGGGCCGGCCGACCCTCGCCGGCTCACCCCCCGGCTTCGCGCCGCCCCGAAACGGGCTAATCTGCACCGATGATCACCGTCTCCACCGCCAACGTGAACGGCCTGCGCGCCGCCGCCGGCAAGGGCTTCACCGCATGGCTGAACGCGACCGAGGCCGACGTGGTGTGCCTGCAAGAGGTACGGGCCATGCCCGAGCAGCTCACCGACGAGGTACGCGACCCCGAGGGCTGGCACGCCTACTACGCCCCGGCGACGGCCAAGGGTCGGGCCGGCGTGGCCGTGTACAGCAGGGTCGAGCCGAGCGCGGTGCGGATCGGATTCGGCTCGGCCGAGTTCGACGCGGCCGGCCGGTGGATCGAGGTGGACCTGCCCAAGGTGACCGTGGCCAGCCTCTACCTGCCCACCGGGGAGGCGGAGACGCCCAAGCAGGACGAGAAGAACCGGTTCATGGCCGACCTGGTCGCGCACCTCAAGGTGATGCGCGCGACGGCGGCGATCGGCGGTCGCGAGTCGCTGGTGTGCGGGGACTGGAACATCGCGCATACCGAGCACGACATCAAGAACTGGAAGGGCAACGTCAAGAAGTCCGGCTTCCTGCCCCAGGAGCGGGCCTGGCTCGACGAGTTGTTCGGCGCGGCCGACTGGCACGACGTGGTCCGCCGGATCCACCCCGACGGCCCCGGCCCCTACTCGTGGTGGTCCTACCGCGGCAAGGCGTTCGACACCGACGCGGGCTGGCGGATCGACTACCACGTGGCGACCCCGAAGCTGGCGAACGCGGCCGTCACCGCCGTGGTCGAACGCGCCGACACCTACGCGGAGCGCTGGTCCGACCACGCGCCGGTGACCGTGGCCTACGAGATCTGAGCCCCCCGCGACACCCGCGGCGAGCCGGGCCGGTCCGCGAGCGACGCCAGGGCGCGGGCGAGTCCGGCCGACCAGGTCGCCGCGCCGTCCCGGGCCGCCGGGTGCTCCGCGCGGAACCGCTCCCAGTCGGGCACCGGCCAGGCGCCGATCTCGGGTGCGGTGATCGGCGCGCCGCCCACCACCCGGTCCAGCAGCCCCGGGGGCAGCCGCAGATGCGGGGATTCGGCGAGCAGGACCGCGTCGTACAGGTCCTTGGCGAAGACACCGCCTCGCGCCGCGTCCCGGCGCAACCAGCGCAGCTTCCAGGCCAGGGACAACGCCCGGCTCGCCGCCGGCACCACCACCGGCGGCCCGCCGCCCGTGCGTGGGATCGCCATCCACCGGGCCGGCTCCGGCATCGGCTCGTCGAAGGCGTAGTCGACCCGGATCGTGCCTTCGGGCAGCCCGTGCGCACGCCAGGGGACGATCAGCCGCACGCCACCCTCGCCGCCTTGGTACCCGCCCCCTTCCGCGTGCGCCCAACTGCCGTCCAGGACCACGCCGGCACCCGCGTCGGGGCACTCGCGCAGGGCCTCGACGAGTTCGTGATGCGGCGACTCGCCCGCGTCGTCCCCCTCCTCGCCGTCGTCGGACGGCCCGTCGTCCTCGTCGTCGCCCCAGCTCTCCACCCGCACCCACGCGGTCCCCTCGGGCGGTGGGCAGGCCCGGATGCCTCCGGTGTCGAACTCCTCGTCGCACCACAACTCGGCCGCACCCGCGCCGGCGAACACCTCGGGCCACTCCTGGACCGCCGCGCGGTGCGCGACGTACGGGTGCGGGTCGAGCAGTCCGACCGGGCGCACCGGGGAACGGGCCACCACCCAGTCCAGGTCGCCCGGCTCCCGCGCCGCCGCCCCCAGCCACACGGTCAGCGGCATGCTGCCGCGCAACACCAGCGCACTGCCCGAGGGCCCCTCCGCGGCCAACCGCAGCGCGTGCTCCAGCGCCCGACGTCGGGCGGCCCACCAGCGCCGCCGCTGCGCCGGGTCGGCGAACACGGGTACCTCGATGCCGCCGCCGCGATCGGAGGTCGCGCCGGCCGGGACGGTCGCGGTCACCCGGACAGCCGGGCGGGCGGGAGCGCGCAGGCGGGTTCGTCGGGTCGATCCGGCGGCACGCCGAGGGCCGAAGTGGGTTGGGTCCAGCGGGACTTCCGCCGGCACGCGGCGCAACACCAGTGCGTGGTCGTCATCGCCATCAGCTCGGCCAGGCGCCCGCGCGTGACGTCGTCGGCCGGCGTGTACACCAGCATCCGGGTCTCCGGCACGCTCAACAGCAGTCGGGTGCCCGCGAATTCCATCCGGCCCAGCACGTTGTGCACGATCCGCTTGACGTGCCGATTGCCCGAGCCGACCTCGCGACGGGCCCACAGCCGGGCGAACTTCGGGCTGCAACTCGCCAGGCGTCGCACGAACGACTCCCACTCCGGCTCGCCCACGTGCCGGGCGAACGCGGCCTGCAACTCGGCGACCATGCGCGGCTCCTCGAAATCCCGGTCGAGGAACGGATTGCACGGGTCGGGCGACATGAACGTGGCCCAGATCACGTTGCGTTCGTCCGGCGCCTGCTCGACCAGGCCGGGAAACATCTTGTGGTACGCCTCGTTCCAGGCCAGCACGTCGTACCGGGCGTTGTACACGGCGGCCGGATTCGGGACCAGGCCGTCCAGGATCTGCTGGATCTCCACCGGCAACGTCGTGCCCGACTGCGTCTCGATCTCCCAGGGCACCTGCGCGAGTCGGTACAGGTGGGTGCGCTCGGCCGGGTCGAGCCCCAGCGTGCGCGCGACCGCGTCCAGCACCTGCACGCTCGCGTTGATCGGGCGACCCTGCTCCAACCACGTGTACCAGGTCACCCCCACGCCGGCGAGCATCGCGACCTCCTCGCGACGCAACCCGGGGGTACGCCGGCGCAGGCCCGGCGGCAGGCCGACGTCCTCCGGGGTTCGGCGTTCGCGCCGGCTGCGCAGGAACGCGCCCAGTTCGGTGCGTCGGCTCGCGGTGTTGGTACCCATCCGGCCATCCTCGCCTCTGTTCCGATCCGCTGCCAGGTGCTCCGGGTACCAGGATCGACAGACTCTCGGCAACAGGATCGCGCGGCCCGCACGCTCCTGGCATGACCACCACGACCGCGGCGCCGGACACGGCGCGACGCGCCCATCCGCTGCTGCTGACCGCATTGCTGACCGCTCAGTTCATGGCGTTGTTGGACACCTCCGTCGTCAACGTCGCCGGCCCCACGATCCGTACCGACCTGGACACCAGCGGTGCGGGACTGCAACTGGTCGTCTCCGGCTACACCATCGTCTACGCGATGCTCATCGTCACCGGCTCGCGGCTCGGCGGCCGGCACGGCTTCCGGCGGGTGTTCGGTGTCGGCCTGATCGTCTTCACCGCCGCATCGCTGCTGTGCGGCCTGGCCTGGGACGAAACCTCGCTGATCGCGGCCCGCGCGGTCCAGGGCGGCGGCGCCGCGCTGATGGTGCCCCAGGTGCTCAACCTGATCCAGGCCACCTACACCGGCGCCGACCGGGCCCGGGCGATGGGTCGGTACGCGGCGACCATCGCGGGCGGCATGGTCGCCGGCCAGGTATTGGGCGGACTCCTGGTCAGCGCCGACCTGTTCGGGCTGTCCTGGCGGCCGGTGTTCCTGATCAACATCCCGGTCGGGATCGTGCTGTACCTGCTCGCCCGCCGGGTGTTGCCGGCCGGTGGGACCCCCGCGGCGCGCGGTCTGGACGTCCCGGGCCTGGCGCTGCTCGCCCCCGCGTTGCTCGCGCTGGTCGTGCCGTTGGTGATGGGGCACGAATTGCACTGGCCGACCTGGGGCTGGGTCGGCCTGGGGGCCTGCGCGGTGTTGTTCGTGCTGTTCGCGCTCGTCGAACGACGTGTGTCGGCGCCGCTGATCCCGGTCGAACTGCTGCGGATGCCGGGCGTGGTGGCGGGGGCGGTCACGCTGTTGTTGGTGATGACGGCGTTCGGCGGGCTGATGTTCATCACCGCGCTGTACGTGCAGAGCGGTCTGGGCTACAGCGCGTTGGAGGCGGGGCTGACCTTCATCCCGTCCTCGGCCGTGTTCGCGACGGTGTCGCTGCGCTGGCAGCGGTTGCCCGCGGCGTGGCATCGGTGGTTGCCGACGATCGGGATGCCGATCGGCGCGCTCGGGTTCGCGGCCACCGGGTGGGCGTTCGGCAGCGGGCAACCGTTGGCGATCCTGCTCGCCACGATGATCGTGAGCAGCTTCGGGCTGGGCGTCGCGTACAGCCCGGTGATGATGCTCGCGCTGGGCCGGGTCCCGTTGCCCAGGGCGGCGGACGCGTCGGGGCTGATGGTGACGATGATCCAGCTCGGGCAGGTGCTCGGGGTGGCCGCCTTCGGCACGCTCTACCTGTCCGTGGGTGCCGACTTCCACCACGCCGGCGAACTGACGGCCTGGGCGATCGCCGCGACGGCGCTGGTCACCACGGCGCCGGCGGCCCGATTGGGCCGGTGATCGCCCGCCGGCTCAGCCGGTGTCCGCCGCGTCCTGGGCGGCCAGGACGCGGTGGCCGTGTTCGAGCGACCAGGCGCCGAGTGCGTGGAACGGGACCAGGAGGCTCTCGCCCAGGTCGGTCAGCGCGTAGTCGACGCGCGGTGGAGCCTCGGCGTAGGCCCGGCGGCACACCAGGCCGTGGTACTCCAGCCTGCGCAACGTCTCGTTGAGCACCTTGGCGCTGATCCCGCCGATCCGCGCGGCCAGGGCGCCGGGCCGCATCGGCCCGTCGGCCAGGGCGAAGACCACCACGCTGTTCCAGCGATTGGTGAGCAGGTCGAAGCCCATCCGGGCGCGGCAGTCGGCGACGTACTCGCCCTCGTGCGTGGTCATCGGCCCATTGTGGCCCGGTCGATGGACACCGAATGGTGCGGATCGGGCCGCCTAGCTTCGAGGAATCGGAGACGGCCCGGCCAAACGAGCGGAGCAGCGGCTGTGCGAATCGGAATTCTGGGTGCGGGCAACATGGCGGGCGCGTTGGGCGCGAAGTGGGTCGAGGCCGGGCACGACGTGCTGATCGGGGCACGTTCGGCGCCGCGCGCGGAGGAGTTGGCGAAGCGGATCGGGGCGCGGGCGGGCGGTTTCGCCGAGGCGGCCGAGCACGGCGACGCGGTGTTGGCCGCGGTCGGGCACACGGCGACCGCCGAGGTGGTCGTGCCGGTGGCCGGTCTGCTGGTCGGGAAGGCGCTGTTGGACTGCTCGAACCCGATCGTGCCCGGGCCGGACGGGCTGATGTTGACCACCGACGGCGGGCCGTCGGCGGCCCGCACGCTCGCGGACGCGGCGCCGGGGGCGCATGTGGTCAAGGCGTTCCACCTGGGCGCGGCCGAGTTGTGGGCGGGGCCGCATGGGCGGGGGGTCGCGGTGCCGTTGTGCGGGGACGACCCGGCCGCGCTGGCCGTGGCGCACACGTTGGTCGCGGCGGTGGGCGCGGTGCCGCTGTCGGTCGGCGGGCTGGACCGGGCGGGTTACCTGGAGGCGACGGCGGCGATCGTGATCGGGATGTGGTTCGCCGGCCAGGATCCGCGGACGATGTTGCCGGCGGCCGAACACGCGCACGGTTAGGGTCGCGCGGCGCGCTCGGCGGATCGGGGCGGGCCTGCGACTCCCCACGGGTGGGGCGGAGTTGCGGCGTGGTCGGGGACACGGGCTACGAGCCCTCGCCCAGGTAGTCGACCAGGACCGGGGCGTGGCTGTGGTCCGGGTCGCGGACGGCGGTGAGCAGGGTGAGGCGGCCGTCGCCCGCCCGGGTGAGCAGCGCGGCGCGGGCCGCGTGCGCCGGCGCGCTGTCGAGTTCGTCGCGGTAGCGGGCGCGGAACACCTCCTCGGCCAGGCCGCCTGTGTGCCAGGCCCGGCGCAGCTCGGTGGAGGGGGTCAACTCCTTGGGCCACTCGTCCAACCGCGCGTCCGCCTTGGCGATCCCGCGCGGCCACAGCCGGTCGATCAGGACACGCAGACCGTCGTCCGGATCGACCGGCTCGTATACCCGGCGCACGGTGATGGTGGGTCCGCCGGTGGTGCCGCGTCGAGCCATCGTGCCTCCCGCTCGTGTGTGGTGATCGATGGCCTGTACCCGACTCGTGGCGATCCCACCGGCGGGCGATCGGGCGGCTCGGCCGGGTGCCTCGGTGCCTCGGCGATTCAGTACGCGATGCCCAGCGGTCGGCGGTAGGTCGCCGGGTCGTCCAGGATCGCGAGCATGGCGTGCGCGAGGTCGGCCCGCGCGATGGTGCTGCCGCGCGGGACGCTGCCGCCGATCTGCGTGCGGTAGGTGCCGGTGCCGCGGCCTTTGGTGAGCATCGGCGGCCGCATCGCGGTCCAGTCGGCGTCGCTGCGCGCCAACTCGGCCTCCATCGCCGCCAGGTCGGCGTACACCGTCCTGAGCGACGCGCGCAGCATCGGGATCAGCGCGCCGCGTACGAACACCGAGTCCTCGCGCGGCGTCGGGCCCACCGGCGCCGCGCTGATCGTCACCAACCGGCGCACGCCGGTGTCGGCCATCGCGGTCAGGATCGCGGCGGTCGCCGCCGCGGCGATCCCGGTGCTCTTGCGGCCGCGCGGTCCGATCCCGGACAACACCGCGTCGTGGCCCTCGATCGCCTCGTGCAGCTCGGCCGGATCGGTCACGTCGGCCCGCAGCAGCTCGATGTTCGGGTGTTCGACGGCGGGGCGGGACGGCGCCCGGACCACGGCGGTGATCTTGTGTCCGGCGGCTGCGGCATGGCGCAGGACGTGCTCGCCGGTGGCACCGCTCGCCCCGAAAACGGTGAGTCTCATCTTCTGCCTCCCGAGGTGGGTGAGTGAGGGTGGGTGAATACTCACTCACCTGCACATGGTGAATACTTGCCCACCACCACGTCAAGTCCGCGAGACGGATCGCCCCGAACCCATCGGAGGCACCCGAAGCCCCCGGATCACCCCACCCACGACGAACGGACGACCGCCGCGATGCCGAACCCACCCCGCCCCGAAGGCCGGCAGCGGGAGCCGCATTCGGCGCCGCGACCCGTCGTGCCCACCCGGCAGCGGATCCTGGACGCCGCCGAGCACCTGATGCGCACCCTCGGCCTCGCGCGGACCACGACCAAGGAGATCGCGCGCGCCGCCGGTTGCTCGGAGGCCGCGCTGTACAAGCACTTCACCGGCAAGGAGGAACTGTTCGTCGCGGTCCTCCAGGAGCGGCTGCCACCGCTGGGCCCGCTGCTCGCCGAACTCGCCCGACTCGCCGACGAGCCCGACGGGGCCGACGGGGCCGAAGCACTCGAGGGGGCCGACGAACTCGGCGGCTCCGACGGATCCGACGGATCCCACGACTCCGAGGGATCCGAGGCGGCCGACCGGGTCGAGCGCCGGCTGGCCGCGATCGCGAGCCGGGCCGCCGAGTTCTACGAACAGAGCATGCCGATCGCCTCGTCGCTGTTCGCCGAACCCGCGCTGTTGCAACGCCACCGCGAGGCGCTGCGCGGCATCGGCGCGGGCCCGCACGTCCCGCTGCGCCTGCTCGCCGCCTACCTCACGGTCGAACGCGACCGGGGCCGGATCGACCCGGACGCCGACCCGGAGGCCGCCGCCGCGATGTTGCTCGGCGCGTGCTACCAGCGGGCCTTCCTACGGCACTTCATGGGCATCGAGGACGGGCCGACGGTGGCCGAGTTCGCCGCGAGCACCGCTCGTACCCTGATCCGAGGCATCGTCCGCTCCTGACCGCGGTGCCGCGGGACCCGTCGGGGGCCGTCGGTGTGGGCCGCGACAGCGTCCGTGAGCCGCGACACTCCGGCGGAAAGGAAGCGGGATTGTCACACCGGCCTCCTATCGTGCGGGTATGGAATTGAAGCAAGAGATGATCACGATCGACTGCGCCGAACCCGGCCCGCTGGCCGCCTGGTGGGCGAACGCCCTGGGCGTGGAGATCGCCCAGGACTTCGGCGAGTTCGTGATGGTCGCGGCCCAGCCCCTGGTGCTGGGTTTCCAGCGCGTGCCGGAGGAGCGGGCCGGCAAGAACCGGGTGCACGTGGACTTCTCCACGGCGGACCGCACGGCCGCGGTCGAGCGATTGGTGGCGCTGGGCGCGAAGGTGGTGGCCGAACGCGACGTACCGGGGCTGAACTGGACCACGATGCAGGACCCGGAGGGCAACGAGTTCTGCGTTTCGGGGTGATCGCCGGGTGGCCGCGCCCGAGCGGTGCCGTCCGGCGACTCAGTGCCGGGTGCGCAGGTAGCGGCCACGCGGGAGTTCGGTGACCAGGACCGGTCGACCCTGTACGGGCACGGTGGTGCGGCGCTCCTCGGTCATGCCCAGTTTGTCCATCACCTTGGCGGACGCGGTGTTGTCCACGTGGCAGATGGAGACCAGCCGCGGCAGTCGGGCGTACTCGAACGCGAAGCGCAGCACCTCGACGGCGGCCTCGGTGGCGATGCCGTGGCCCCAGTACGGGCGGGCCAGCCGCCAGCCGATCTCCACCGCGGGCAGCACCTCGGGCAGGAACTCCGGCACGGCCAGGCCCACCCAGCCCGCGAACGCGCCGACCGGGCCCGGTTCGGCGGTACGCAGTTCGACCGCGAACAAGCCGAAGCCGCGCTTCTCCCAAGCGAGTTCGTACGCGGCCAGGGCGGCGGCGCTCTGCTCGGCGGTACGCGGCAGACCGTCGCCCACGTAGCGCATCACCTCGGGGTCGGCGTTCAGCGCGGTGAGCGCGGGCAGGTCGTCGGCACGCCAGCGGCGGAGCAGGAGACGCTCGGTTTCGATCATCGGACCATCCTGCCCGAACGCGGGCTCGCCGGCTCGGCCCGAATCGGGCCCAACGCGATGTCCGATTCCCGCCGGACGATGGGCCCGCGAGCGCGCACAGTGGAATCCGGAAGCACCTGTGACCAGTGCACACGGTGTCCGACCACTGCCCGCGACAGCCGTCGCGGCCTCGACGAAGGAAGCGCTGATGACCGTCCACACCACCTTCGACAGCCCCCTCGGCGAGTTGTTGCTGATCGGCGACGAACGTCCCGACGGCACCCTCGCGCTGGCCTCGCTGTCCGTCCCGGGGCAAAAGGGCGGGGCCGCCGTGCCCGCCGATTCACGCCCGGACCCGGCCGTCTTCGCCGAGGCGGTCCGCCAACTCACCGCCTACTTCGCGGGCGAGTTGCACGACTTCGACCTGCCGACGGCACCGCGCGGCTCGGCCTTCCAGGAACGCGTCTGGGCCGCGATCGACGTGATCCCCTACGGCACCACCACCACGTACGGTGCGATCGCCGAGCGGGTGGGCACCTCGCGGGCGGGCGTGCGCGCGGTCGGTACCGCGATCGGCGCCAACCCGCTGCTCCTGGTCCGGCCCTGCCACCGGGTGATCGGCGCGGACGGCGCGCTGCGCGGGTACGCCGGCGGCCTGGACCGCAAGGAGTACCTGCTCGTGCACGAAGGCGCGCTCGCGGCGCGGGTGCGGTGATCGTGGTGGACACGCTCTTCGCGGCCGAGCCGGCGACCACCTCGGAACTCGCCGCGCACGTGGACGAACACGGCCACGCGTTGACCCACCGGATCCTGGACCCGGACACCTGCCGAGAGATCGCCGAGCTGTACGACCGCCCGGAACTCTTCCGGGCCACCATCGAGATGGCCAGGCATCGGTTCGGCTCCGGCCGGTACCGCTACTTCGCCGTGCCCGTGCCCGAGCCGATCGCGACGCTGCGCGCGTCCTGCTACCCGCACCTGTTGCCGATCGCCCGGGCCTGGGCCGCCCGCCTGGGTCGGCCCGCGCCCTGGCCGGACACCCTGGACGAGTGGCTGACGATGTGTCATGCGGCGGGCCAGACCCGGCCGACCCCGATCCTGCTGCGCTACGGACCGGGCGACTGGAACGCGTTGCACCGGGACCTGTACGGCGACCTGGTCTTCCCGCTCCAGGTGGTGATCGGCCTGGACGAACCCGGAGTCGACTACACCGGCGGCGAGTTCCTGATGGCCGAGCAGCGGTTCCGGGCCCAGTCGCGCGGCACCGCGATCAGCCTGCCGCAGGGGCACGGGCTGATCTTCACCACCCGGGACCGGCCGATCCGCTCGGCCCGAGGCTGGTCCGCGGCGCCCATGCGGCACGGCGTCAGCACCGTGCACACCGGGCTGCGCCGCACCCTCGGCCTGGTCTTCCACGATGCGGCGTGACGTGCGGTACACGCTGATCGGGCCGGACGGGCGGCCCTACCGCAGCGCGACGCCCGGCACGCTGGGCGGCACCACGAACGGTCGGCTGTACGGGCGGTTGCACTGTCGCAGCGCGCTGCGGGCGATCGCGCGCGGCGGCTACGTCGCGAGTCGGGTGTTCTTCGCCGACGAGGCCACCGCGATCGCGGCCGGGTTCCGGCCCTGCGCGGTGTGTCTGCCGGAGCCCTACGCGCGCTGGAAGGGTCGCCTGCCGGCGCCGCACACCGACGCCGAACTGGCCGAGTTGCTGGACCGGTTGGCCGGCTGCCGGACGCTGGCGATCGGGCACGGGCGAGACCGCGCCTCGACCGCCGCGGCGCACGCGCTCGCGGCGGCCTGGCCGGGCGAGGTGCCGGCCGTCGTCTCCTGGCCCGAGCAGGCGGCCTCGTGGTTGCGCCCGGCGTTGCGGCTGACCGCACAGGCTCCGGACGCGTGGGTGGTGGCGGGTACCGCGCCGGGCTGGGCGGGCATGCGTGATCGGCTGTTGCGCAGTACCGACTGGGACCCGCGACGCACGTACGCCTTCGCCTCGTTGGCGGACGCGATCACCGATGCCGATCGGGACGAGGGGCCCTGGTGGGCGGCGGCCCGGCCGGGGTGATCGCGGCCGGGCCGGTGCCGGCTACCGTTTCGCGTAGCGCACGTGCTCGAACGGCCAGTGCTCGGCCAGCCACGCACTGACCTCGCGGTACACCGGCTCGTCGAGTTCGGCCCGATCGGCCCGGACCCAGGAACGCACCGAGGTGACGGTGGGGTCGTCGTGGTCGGGATAGATGTAGACGCAGCCGATCACGTCGTAGTCGCCGGCGTTGCCACCGTTGTCGAGCACGGTGTAGGTGAAGCCGGTGCGTTTGTCGAAGTCGTCGGCGTGCCGGACCAGGTCGCGCAGATTGTCGTCCGCGCTCAGCCCGTCCAGGGGTGGCCAGTGGCGATCGGCGTAGCCGGGGGTGGCCCGGATGTGCTCGATGCTGGAGGACCACGCGGCCAGATCGGCCCGGTTGTGCCGGGCGGCCAGCGGCTCCAACCGGAAGGACGCGGTGCTCGGCGGCGCGGGCACGACGAACTCCGCCGGGACGAAGGTGGGTTCAACCATGCCGGGGAGCCTACGCGGGCCGAGGAGGCAGGGCGACCGCGGGCTATCCGAATTCGGACGTCAGGGCCGCCAGTTCGCGCCACTGCGCGAGCGGCATTCGGCCCTGGTCGGAGGTCAGGACCTGGAGGCAGACGTGGTCGGCGCCCGCGTCCAGGTGGGCCCGGACGCGCTCGGCGATCGACGCGGTGTCGCCGAGGGCGCACAGTGCCTCGACCAGGCGGGTGCCCTCGCCGTCGAGTTCGGCCTCGGTGAAGCCCAGCCGACGCAGGTTGTTCGCCTGGTGCCGGGCGACCCGGTAGCCGGCCGTGAAGCCGCGGGCGACCTCGACGGCCCGGGCGCGGTCGGTGTCCGGGACCGCGGTGAGCGCGACGGACAGGTACGGGTCCGGGCCCATCGCCGCGCGGGCCGCCGCGGTGTGCTCCACCGGCACCAGGTAGGTGTGCGCGCCCCAGGTCCGGGTCCCGGCCAGGGCCAGCATTTTCGGGCCGAGCGCGGCGAGCACCCGGCGGCCGGGGCGGTCGGGCGCGGGGGCGACCAGGACGGCGGCGTCCATCTCGTCCAGGTAGGCGCCGACGGTGGCGACGGCGGGGGCGGTGTTCGCCTTGGGCATGCCGGCCAGGTCCGCCTGGCCCGCGGCGCGGTGGCCGCCCAGGCCCAGCACGAAGCGGTCCGGGTACGCCTCGTTGAGGGTGCGCTCGGCGGCGGCCATCAGCCGCGGGGTGCGTTCGGACATGATCGCGATGCCGGTGGCGACCGGGAGCGTCCGGGTCGCGGCCAGCAGGAGTTGGGCGTGGGTGGTGGCCTCGCGGCCGATGCCCTCGCCGACCCACAGGCCGCCGTAGCCGAGTTCCTCGATCTCGGCCGCCGCCTCGCGTACCGCGCCGGCGGGCTGCCCGTCGAACGCGAAGGTCCACAGGCCGAGCCGGCCGAGGGCGGTCTTGTCGTGCGTCATCGGGTGTCCTTTCCCGGTTATTCGGAGGCTGCCTCCGATTTGCCTGCCTCACCATATGGAGGCAGGCTCCGTTTGACAACGTCCGAGAGGGAACGCCGATGACCCGACCGATGCGCGCCGATGCCCGCCGCAACTACGAGCGCCTGCTCGCCGAGGCCCGGCTGTTGTTCGCCGAGCACGGCGTGGACGCGTCGTTGGAGGACCTCGCCCGCCGGGCCGGGGTCGGCATCGGCACGCTGTATCGGCACTTCCCCACCCGCGACGCGCTGGTCGAGGCGGTGGTGCGGGACCGGTTCGACAAACTCGCCGCGCGGGCGCGGGCGTTGCGCGACGGCCCGGCGGCGCGCGACGCGCTGGCCACGTGGTTGCGGCTGCTGATCGAGGGCGCGGGCACGTTCCGGGGGATGAGCGCGACGTTGTTGAACACGCTCGCCGACGAGAACTCGGAGCTGTACGCCTCCTGTCACGCGATGCGCGCCGCCGGCGCCGAGCTGCTCACCCGCGCCCAGGCGGCCGGGGAGGTGCGCCCGGACGTCGACACGGACGAGCTGTTCACCCTCGCGCACGGCATCGCCTGGGCCCACGAGCAGCGCTACGGCGACGATCCCGAGCGTCTGCCCAAGCTGGTCGACGTGGTCGTCCTGGGCCTGGCGACGCGCCCCTGAATCGAGGCGACGGCGGCCGGAGCGGGACCCCGTTCGGGCGGTGGGGCGGAGGCTGGGTCAGACTTCGTGGTCATGGACACCCATGCGGACAGCCTGGTGGAGAGCGGTGCGGCGGGTGGGTTGACCGCCGCCGCCGGGGCGTTGTTCTTCGACGGCGAGGGGCGGGTGTTGCTCGTCGAGCCGGACTACAAGCCGGGGTTGGAGTTTCCCGGCGGGATCCTCGAACCGGGGGAGTCGCCCTGGGCGGGCTGTGTCCGCGAGGTGCGGGAGGAGCTGGGGATCGTGCTGGAGGGGCCGCCGAACCTGCTCGTGGCGCAGTGGGTGGCACCGGTGGACGGGCACCGCGGGGGGATGCGCTGGTTGTTCGACGGCGGCGTGTTGGGCCCGGACCGGCTTGCCGAAATCCGGCTCCAGACCGACGAGTTGCGGGCCTGGCATCTACTGACGCCGGATCGGGGCGCGGCGGCGATGCCGGCGGAGCGGGCCCAGCGGTTGTGGGCCGCGCTGCGGGCGCGCGGCAGCGGCGGGGGGATGTACGCGGAGGCCGTGCGCTGATCCGGCCGCCGCGTGCCGGGCGGCGGGCGGCCGTCGGTGTCGAGCGCGACCGCGGGGAGGCCGGCTCGGGCGCTTCGCCGGCCGCGCCGGTCAGGGCTGCGGCGCGGCGTTCGCCACCGCCGTGGCGAGGACGTCGACCAGCGGGATCGGCGCGGCGTCGGCCGGCGGCGGATGCACCAGCAGCGTGCCGTCGGCCGCGACACCGAAACAGCCGCCGGCGCGGTCGGTGCGCGCGGCCTCGTCGGCATCGAACACGATCGGCGGACCCGCGCGCAGGATCAGGGTGTCCGGGGTCAGGCCGGCGCGGAGGACGGCCGCGCGCAGCGCGTGGGCCCGACCGGGGTGCGAGGTGCGCAGCCAGATCTCCTCGGCCGGTACGGCGCCACGTTCCAGGAACGGCCGACCCGAGCCGTCGAGCGAGAACAGGTCCAGGACCGGTCGCCGCCGGTCGACGACGGTCGGCCGGCGACGCAGGAGCCGGGCCGGCCCCCGCGTCGCCGGCCGACCGAAGACCGGCAACATCGCGACCTCCCGGCCGTGCAACTCCGCCGCCGTCGCGACCAGGAGCACCTCGACGCGTTCGATGATCCGCGCCCAGTCCGCAGGCCGGCGCCCGGCCGGCGTCGCGCCGGCGCCCGGGTCCGCACCGGCCGCCGGGTCCGCCGGTCGCCGCCGCTCCGCCTCGATACGCGCGTCGAAGTCGCTCATGGCGGCAACCTACCCGCGACCACCCGACCGCGGGCGGGACACGACCGACACCGACGCCTCGGCGCTCCGGCCGCGTCCCGTGCCGGTCCGACTCCACCCCGCCCGGACGGACCCGGACGGCCTGCCCCACCGTCAGTCCGGCCGTCCCCGACCCTGGCCGAACGGCAAGCCGCTTTCCTTGTGAACAACGGTGCCGAGATGAAAATTGACGCCCCATCAGCCTTGTCGATTGGCAGAGGTCGACGTATGTTCATGCCCAACAGGAAGGGGGACCCGTGGCGATCCCGGCACCCGAGGACACCTATGACAAGGTGCTCCAGGCGGCAGAGGAACTGTTCGGTGAACAGGGCTTCGCCGGCACCTCGTTGCAGGCCATCGCCGATCGGGTCGGGGTGACCAAGGCCGCCCTCTACTACCACTTCCGCACCAAGGACGAACTGCTCGACGCCCTCCTGCGCCCGGCCCTGAACGATCTGGACCGAGTGTTGGAGGTCGCCGAGAGCAGACGCGGCACCACCGCTCGCCAGCGCCTGCTTTTCGAGGGCTACGTCGACTTCCTCATCCGGTATCGCACCCTCGCCGTCATCCTCGATCGCGACGTCTCGATCGGACGCCACCCCGCCATTCAGCCCCGACTCGCCTCGATCACCGCGCGGGTGCGCGAAGTCCTCGACGACGTCGACGACTCGATCGAGTACCGCGTGTCCACGGCCGTGGCGATGGGCGGCATCTACTCCGCCGTCGCCGCCTTCGCGGAACTGCCCGACGACGAACTCGGCCGCATCCTGCGCGGCGTGGTCCGCAAGCTCCTGGGCCCCCGCCGCAGAGCACCGGGCCCGGTCGCCGGGGCCTGACCGGCAGCACACCACCGGCCCACCACCGGTACCAGTACGCAGCACCGCGCCATCGCACCACCGCGCTTTCCGGCACCCGTCCCCGGCCGGTTCCCGCGGCGACCTCGCACACCCTCCGGCAACGGGAGTTCCACCATGACGTGTCCGGTCCTCGACCACGGCTTCGACCCCACCGACCCCGACCTGTACACCACGCGCATCCCGCTCGACGAGTTCGCCGAGCTGCGCAAGACCTCGCCGGTGGTGTGGGTCCCGCAGACGCCCGAGGTGTCCAACTTCGGCGACGACGGCTACTGGCTGGTCACCCGGCACGCGGACGTCAAGGAGGTCTCCACCAAGCCGGAGATCTACTCGACGAACAAGAACACGGCGATCATCCGGTTCGCCGAGGGCATGGACATGTCCAACATCGATGCGCAGAAGCTCATCATGATCAACATCGACCCGCCGGAGCACACCCGGCTGCGCAGCATCGTCCAGCGCGGCTTCACCCCCCGGGCGATCAACGCGCTCCAGGCCGCGCTGACCGAGCGGGCCGCGCAGATCGTGCGCGACGCCAAGCTCAAGGGCTCGGGCGACTTCGTCACCGAGGTGGCCTGCGAGCTGCCGTTGCAGGCGATCGCGGAGCTGATCGGCGTACCGCAGGAGGACCGCAAGAAGATCTTCGAGTGGTCCAACAAGATGCTCGGCTACGACGACCCGGAGTACGCGGAGTCCACCGAGGTGGGCGCGCAGGCCGCCGCCGAGCTGATGTTGTACTCGATGGGCATGGCCGAGGAACGCAAGGCGTGCCCGGCGCAGGACATCGTCACCCGGCTGATCACCGCCGAGTCCGACGGCAGCCTGTCCTCGGACGAATTCGGCTTCTTCGTCCTGCTGTTGGCCGTCGCGGGCAACGAGACCACGCGCAACGCGATCACGCACGGCATGCTCGCCTTCTTCGACAACCCCGACCAGTGGGAGCTGTACAAGGCGGAGCGCCCGGAGACCACGGCGGACGAGATCGTGCGCTATTCGTCGCCGGTGATGTCCTTCCAGCGCACCGCGACCCAGGACACCGTCCTGGGCGGCCAGGAGATCAAGGCGGGGCAGCGAGTCGGCATCTTCTACAGCTCGGCCAACTACGACGCCGACGTGTTCGAGAACCCGACGAAGTTCGACATCACCCGCAACCCGAACCCGCACCTGGGCTTCGGCGGCGGCGGCCCGCACTTCTGCCTGGGCGCCTCGCTGGCCCGGATGGAGATCAACCTGATGTTCAACGCGATCGCCGACGCGATGCCGGACATCACCAAGGCCGCCGATCCCCGGCGACTGCGCCACGCGTGGATCAACGGGATCAAGGAACTCCAGGTGAACTACACGGGCGAGTAGCCCCGTTCAGCCTCGGCCGGATCCGTGGGAACCACCCTCCGACCTGGCCGAACATGACAGGCGCCGTCCGTCTACGGGAGCAGCGGGCGGCGCCTTGCTCTGTCCGGAGGCGGGGGTTGGGGCACGGACCCGTCGGCCCACGCTGTGTGACGCCTCGGCTGCCGCCGAGTCCGTTGCCTCCCACCACCCCTGGACGGCCTCGGCAATGGCCCGTTCCATGCTTGGGGCGGCGTGCCGGCAGGTTCCCTTGACCGTGCGCGTTTCGTGCCCCAGGCGCTCCTCGATCGCGACGTCCGGATGTCCGGCCTCGTCCAGCCACACCGCATGGCCATGGCGCAAGCCGTGGGGAACCATCCCCTCCAGGCCCGCGACGCCGGCCGCGGCGGGCTTGTCCACAGGTTCGCCGCAGCGCGCTCGCCGGGGGTTCGTGCTCCGCCGGGCGAGTGGGGGCTCCGTCAGCCGTAGCGGGGGCGGCACCAGAGGCGTCCGGGGCTCCTCGGGTTGCATGTCGCGCGCCCTCTCCGGTGCCGGTGCGGGTGGCCGCTGCCGTGGCCTGGGCGATGTGTTCGTCGTGCATCTCGACGCTGTACGAGGCCGGTCCGACAAGGCCCGCTCAGATCGAGACGAGCTTGAGCATGGTCACCACGAGCACGCTGCTGCTGATCTCGTACTCGGTGATCACTCCAGCGAGACACGCCGAGCGCCGATCCTTGTCGCCGCGGATGGCCGCGCCGTGGGCGTAGGGGTCGCGGGCCATGTAGCTCACGGCGGCATCGAAGTCGCGGCGCACGTTCGCGGGCAGGGCGCTGTATTCACTGCGGGCACGGTTGGAGTACTGGATGTAGTAGCTGCTCATGGCTCCACCGGGTTTCCATGGACGTCCACGACGCCGGTGAGGTCGCCGGACCTGATGCGGTCGGCGTCGGCCCGGATCCGGGCGTGTTCCTCGGGCGGGATGGCCCAGTGGACGGCGATGGCGACGATGTCCCGCAGCGCCGCGTTGTTGATCTCTTTGTCGAATGCTTCGCGCTGGTCTTCGGGGAGGGTGGCCCGGATGTCTGCGAGGGTGCCGGGGAGTCGGGTGAGCACGCCGTCGACGGTGGTGGTGATCGTCGGGCGGTCGGGGTCGCGGAGGTCGTCGTCCATGCGGTCAGGGTGGCATCGCGGTGGTGGCGATCGGTAGCCCGCGCACACGGGCGGAGTACGCGCCGGGGAATGCTTCGACCCGCACAAATCTGTGCGGGTGGGAAGGCTTCATCTGTGCGTTGGTATGCGGACAGCGCTGGCGACGTACCCTGCGATTGCCACCGACCCGGGGAGACATCGATGGGCCTCATGGACGACGAGGGCGTGGGAGCGCGGATCCGTACCGCCCGCAACCTGCATCAACTCACTCAACAGCACACCGCGACCGCTGCGGGGCTCTCGCTCAGCTACCTCGAAAAGCTGGAGCGGGGCGCACGTCTGCCCACTCACGACGTCCTGGTGCGGCTCGCCGGCGCCCTCCGCACC
This sequence comes from Embleya sp. NPDC020886, assembly GCF_044333915.1. Classification (NCBI taxonomy): domain Bacteria; kingdom Bacillati; phylum Actinomycetota; class Actinomycetes; order Kitasatosporales; family Streptomycetaceae; genus Embleya; species Embleya sp. NPDC020886. Next base: position 215,779 of record NZ_JBIRRX010000006.1, read on the forward strand.
GATGTCACCCGCCTCAACGGGCAACCCGATCGCAGCGATCGAGACGTGAGCGGGGTGATCCCCGAACTGCGGCGGGTCCTGCTCTGCTATCGCAACCCGGCCCGGCTGACCGTCGCCCCGCGCACACTTGCCGAACTGCGCGTCTCGGTCGAGACGATCAGCCGCCACCGTCGCGCGGCGCAGTACGCCCAGGTTGCCCCGAACCTGCCGGGTGTGCTCACCGAGTTGGGGCACGTCGCCCTGACGGCGGAGGGCCCGGAGCGGCGGGAGGCGTTCGGGTTGCTGGCGACCGGCTATCGGGCGGCGAACTCCCTGGCCCACAAGCTCGGCTACTACGACCTGAGCACGTCGGCACTGGAGCGCACGGAGTGGGCCGCCGAGCAGTCCGAGGATCCGCTTGCCGTGGCGACCGCGCGCTACCTCCTGGGCGGGGCGATGCTCCGTGAGGGCGCCATCGAGTCGGGCGTGAGCCTGCTCGAAGGAGTGGAGCGGGACTTGGTCGCGTTGTCCGCGCAGCGACCGCGCACGATCCAGGACACCGGCGTGCACGGTGCGATCCTGCTCAAGCTGGCGATCCTGACGGCCCGGGGCGTGGGCAACCGCAACCCTCAGGCGTATTTCGAGGAGGCCGACCGACTGGCGGCCACCATGGGCGGCGACAAGGTCGTCTACGAGACGACGTTCGGACCCGCCAACGTGGCCATCCACAAGGTGGCGGCCGAGATCGAGATCGGCGAGATGGACAACGCGGTCCGCATGGCCGAGGACATGGTGTTGCCGAACGACCTGGCGCCCGAGCGGAGTTCGCACCACCACATCGATGTGGCGCACGCCAAGCTGGCGACGGGTGATCGCGACGGCACGCTGAAGTCGTTGCAGGAGGCGCGGAAGCTCGCGCCTCAACACACCAGGCATCACCCGCGGGTGCGTGACACGGCCGCCGCGCTGCTGAGGCAGGACCGCGGCAACCGCGAATCCGTCGCGGGATTCGCCCGTTGGAGTGGTATCGACCTCTAGTCCCAGGTATTTCCGCAGCTCAGAGGGCCCGCACAAAACTGTGCGGGCCCTCGGCTGGTTTCTCTCGCAAGATCTATGCACTGGGAGTGACACCGAGATCACCAAGGGAGAAGCGATGGCCGGCGACACCGAGCAACCGCGAGTGACCGTAGAGCTGGAGCCTGAGGCCGACCAGCCGTTCGTCATCCACATGGGGTCGACCGCGCAGGTGGAACCGACTCGCGAGGAGGCCGAGCGTCACGTCGCCGAAATGGTCAACCTTCTCGACCTGTTCGACGTCGACGCGACGGTACGGAGCATCCGGTGAACGGCCCCGCCCCGACGGTGAACGTGGGCCCGTCCGGCGATCCGCACCGCCCGATCCGCGTGAAGCTCCCGGACCGTGAGCCGACGGACATGACGAGCGACGAACTCGTCGCGCTCCAGCACGAGATCCGCGTGCACCTGCTGTACCGGGTCCCGGCTCCGTCGCTCGGCCGGATCTCGAATTCGGGCGGCTGACGAGCCGCCCCATGGCCGCAGCGGCTCGGACCCGCACGCGGCCTCCGGCCAGGCCCGCGCGTCCCACCGCGCCGCCTGGCCGGCCCCGGCCACCCGTCCTCCGTCGGGTGGCCCGGGCCGGCGGTGCTGTGTCACCGCCGGGCCCGCCTTCCCCTCGCCCGGCCTCGGGTACGCCCAAGGCGGCCGGGCGAGGACCACCACCCACACCCAGCCCTGGAGAGGTCATGTCCAGCTCGGGCCCTTGGTCCGTCGGCGACAACCTGTGGCGCAAACTCGGCGACGGCAACCACCACTTCGGCACCATCACCCGTGTCTGGCAGGAGACGGACGGCCGGTGGCTGGTCGAGTACAGGCGCGGCTGGTCGCCGACGAAGCGGGAGACGCACGTCGCGCCCGCCGACGAGATGTACGCCGGCGGCAGGGCCCCCTCGCGGCCGGTGTGACCTACCCGAGCCGGACCTCCCACCGGTCCGCCGGCAGCAACCCCTCCACTGCGGCGCCTCGTCCGTCCCGCGAGTACCCGACCACCCACACGACCAGGAGCATCGCCCCGATGGTGACCCCGAGCATGCCGGCCTCGCCGGAGGCGGCAGCGCGCCCGGACACGCCGCCGATCGTGTGGCCATCCGGGATGGGGCGGGAGGCGGCCGGTCTACCCGACGAGCAGGTGGCTGGTCCGCCCGTCGGGGTCGAGCAACTCCACCCGCTCGCACGGGACTCGGGCATTGTCGGAGAGGCCGAGTAGCGTCCGAGCGATGTCCGGTACGACGCCGCGCGTCGGATGGCTTTTGCCCAATCGCCGGAGGATGCACCGCGGTGAGGCGATGCCGCTGGGATCTCTCGATGAGTGCATCCGCACGGAGGACCCGCATAACCTCGTGGGCGGCTCCGTCGCCGACGCCGTACTGCTCGCGCGGTTCGCTGCGGGTGGGGGAAGCGCTCTCCGGCGCCAGGATGCCGCGTTCGTTGAGGCCCGCAGGTGAGCGGCGACGCACTGCTGGTGGTCGTCTGCGTTGGGCGCATTGCGAATCCTCGCTGGTCAGTCCCACCCGGGACTCGGCCGGGCCACACGTTTGCGGCCCGGCCGAACACGACGGGCGCCGTCCGCTACGGGAGCAGCGGGCGGCGCCGTCGTGCCGTTGTGGGGCGACTCGGCGCGGGATGGATCACGACTCGGTGAAGGACGCCCGTTCGAGTGGTCCGGGGGCGTAGCCTCCGCGGCATCCGACTGTGGGGAGTCCCGTGAGCAATCAACCGCCGCAGCGGCGTCGACGGATCGGCAACCGTGTCGTGGGGGCATGTGTGGCCATCGTCCTGGTGATCGGCGCCGCCGTGTTCGTGGCAAGTCTGGTGCAGGGCAAGGGGGACGGTGACGCGGCGAGTCCGGCCGCAGCCGGCCGGGCGGACTCCTCGCCGGCCGACGGCAGTCGCTCGCCCGTCGATGCCAGATTCGTCGCCGAACTCGGTCGCTCCGCACCGCAACTGGTGGGCCCGAAAGCCGATTTGAACGTGCTGCTGAGCATGGCCAACGTGGCCTGCGGCTGGGTGCAGATGGGCAAGGACCGGGAGGAGATCGCCAACCGCATCATGGGCGTCACCTACACCCGCGACGAGGCCCTGGCCATCACCAACGCCGCGATGACCGGGTACTGCCCGAACGGGGGGCGCAAGTAGCGCCGACGCGCGATCGCCGGGTCGGCGGCCGGCGGGCCCGGTGTGGGTGCGGCGTGCGAGGGTGACTGGTTCAAGATCATGGATCCGGACCGGGAGCGCTTCGTGGCTGGGGTTGGCGAGGGTGTGTATGTGCTGCGGAACGTGCGCAGTGGGCTGGTCCTCGAAGTCGAGGGCGGGCGGACCCACAGCGGGGCCAATGTGTGGCAGGGCGCCGAGGACGGTTCCGCCGCGCAGCACTGGCGGATCACCGCCGTACACGCGGGCGGCGCGGTCCACCACGTGGAGCACGTGGCCAGTGGGAAGCGGCTGGACGTGACCGGGGCCTCGGAGGAGAACGGGGCCAACGTGCAACTGTGGCGGGCGAACAACTTCGGCGCGCAGGAGTGGATCCTGGAGGAGCACGTCGACGTGCCGGGCCGGGTCACGCTGGTCAACTACGTCAGCGGGCTGCTCCTGGAGGCGGCCGACGGCAGCACCGAGCCCGGCGGCAACGTGCGGCAGTGGGAGGACACCGACAGCCCGTCGCAGTGGTGGGCGCTCGAACCGCGCTGAGCACGCCGACCGGACCGGGCCGCCGCCGTCCCCCTTCGCGCGAGGGTCAGGCGGCGGCCACCACGTGGGTGCGGGCCAGCGTCGGGGTGAGCGGGCGCGGGCGCGGGCGCGCGGCGGGGCGGGCGAACACGAACAGCCGCAGCACCACGAACCGGCCGATCCCGGCCAGGCCGGACGCGCCCAGGTAGACGCCCTGTTCGACCAGGACACCCGCGCCCGGCGCCGCCGCGTGCAGGCCGAGCACCGCGGTCGTGGTGAACAGGTAGGCGACCAGCGCGCTGAGCGCCGACTGGCCGTGGGCGCGCAATCCGGCGCGCCCGCCGCCGAAGGTGAACCGGCTGTGCAACTCGGTCGCGGCCACCGTGGAGACCACGGTCACGAACGCGTTGGCGATCGCGATCGGCATCGTGCCGGAGAGCACGACCAGCGCACCCGAGGAGGCGATCCCGGTGCCGCCCCCGAAGACCACGAACCGCGCGAACGCGGCGATCGAACCGGACTTCCCGGCCCTGCCGCCGGCTGCGTTGTTGCTCTTCCCCGTGGTCTTCATGTCCTTCAGCCTAGAAACGAATGAGGCCAGAGACGTTCCTGATTCACCCGGTGCGCGCGAGGTGTTCGGTAAAAACCCTGCGGTTCGCCGAAACCCCGCTGCCGCTTGGCCTCCGGGCCCGCCGACCCGGGGTGCGGGACGGTCGTGCCGCCCACCACCCTGGTGCAGAACCGGCACCGGCCGCACCCGATTTTTCGCGCCGCGCCGTGTCCGCCCCGAACGGTTGGCGCCCCGCGGCGCGGGCATGCGACGACCCCGGTCGGGGCGTCGGGTCGCGACGCGGTGGACCGGGGTCGGGGAGCGCGGTGTCTCCTCGGGCTTCAGCCGGGGCGTTCCTGTTTCGATCGGATCCGTCGGGCCTCAGCCGGCCGAGGTGAACACCAGGGACGCGTTGTGGCCGCCGAATCCGAAGGCGTTCGCGACGGCGACGTTCAGCGGCCCCACCCGGGGCTCCTTGGCGACCACGTCGAGGTCGATGTTCGGGTCCTGGGAGTCCAGGTTGCGGGTGGCCGGGATGACGCCGTCGCGCAGCGCCGCCACGGCCGCGACCGCGCCGATCGCGCCGGCCGCACCGCACAGGTGGCCGAGCATCGACTTGATCGCGGTGACCGCCGCGTGCCTGCCGATCGCCTCGGCGATCGAGGCGGCCTCCAGCACGTCGCCCGCCGGTGTCGAGGTCGCGTGCGCCTGGATGTGATCCACGTCCGCGCCGGTGACGCCGGCCTCGGCCATCGCCATCCGCAGCGCCCGGACCTGGCCCGGCCCGTACCCGGCGGTGATGTGGTTGGCGTCCGAGGTGACCCCCGCGCCGGCCAGGTACGCGTGCCTGCCGGCGCCGCGGGCCGCCGCGAAGTCGGCCCGCTCCAGGACCAGCAGCGCGGCCCCCTCGCTCATCACGAAGCCGTTGCGCTTGGCGTCGAACGGACGCGACGCCGCGGCCGGGTCGCCGTCGTAGGTGGACAACGCGCGGGCCTGGGCGAAGCCCGCGATCGGCAGGGGGCCTATCGTCGCCTCCGCGCCGCCCGCGATCACCACGTCGGCGCGACCGAGGCGGATCAGGTCCAGGGCGTACGCGATCGCCTCCGAGCCCGACGCGCACGCGCTGACCGGGGTGTAGGCGCCGGCGCGAGCCCCGAACTCCATGCTGACCTGCGCGGCCGGCCCGTTGGGCATCAGCATCGGCACCGTGTGCGGGGACACCCGGCGCACGCCGGACGCGGCCAGCACGTCGTGCTGCGCGAGCATCGTCATCGCACCACCCATGCCGGTGCCCACCACCACGGCGAACCGTTCCGGCTCGACCACCGGCGCGCCCGCGTCCGCCCACGCCTCGCGGGCCGCCACGAGTGCGGCCTGCTGACACCGGTCCAGACGCCGCGCCCGGACCCGGTCGAGCACCGTCTCGGGGCAGACTCGCATCCGCCCGGCGATCCGGACCGGCAGGTCGGCCGCCCACGCGTCCGCCAGGGCTTCGATTCCCGACTCGCCCGCGAGGAGGGCCGCCCACGTGGACGGCACGTCCCCGCCCAACGGCGTGGTCGCGCCCATCCCCGTCACCACCACATCGGTCTTGCCGAGCGTCATAAAACGCACCCCAGCTCTGTCGAAGCATTGTGGAAACACGACACGGGTGACCCACGCGCGCTCGCGTACGGGTCACTTGATCCGCAACGCTGTCAGGGAAAGTTCGGCGCGGGGGTATCGACACCGATAAAGAGGACGTCCTATTACTTGTTGAGTTCCCACAACCGACCGGTAACCGGTTCAGCTCCGCAAATGCCATCGAAACGGCTGATACCCGCCGATGATCGGCGGTTGTGAGCGACGGATCCGGGGCGGCGGGACGCGCGCGAGGGCAGTCGCGGGGCGCGCGCGAGGACGCTCGCGGGGCGTGCGGTGCGGCAAGCCGCGCGCGGCATTATGGGCTGCTTCAGCGGGATCGTCCCGGCTTTGCGGAAGATCGACGAAAAGCCGGCAAAACGTCGTGACCATGGGCATTTGCGACCTCGATCCCAGGGAGACCGCCATGGCCTGGTACCCCGGAGCCACCAAGCGCGAGCTGGAGCCCGAATCCGACGCGCAGCCCGCCATCCGCCCCACTCAATTGATCCTGCACTCGATCGCCGCGCCGTGGTCGGGCGAGCGGATGTACGAGTACTGGCGCGACTCGACCAACCTCGAATCGCACTTCGGCTGCGCGTACGACGGCGGCCTGTGGCAGTTCATCGGCACCGAGACCCGGGCCGACGCGAACGCCTCGGCGAACCGCCGGTCGGACGGCACCGGCGCGGTCAGCGTCGAGAGCGCGAGCAACCTGGAGCACACCGACCCGTGGACCGAGGCCCAGGTGGACAGCCTGATCCGGCTCGGCGTGTGGATGCACGAACGGCACGACCTGCCGCTGCGGGTGTGCCGGGCGTGGGACGACCCCGGGTACGGCTACCACCGGCTGTTCGCCAAATGGTCCATCGACGGCACCGCGTGCCCCGGCGACGCGCGCGTACGGCAGTTCCACGACCGGATCTTCCCGGGCATCGTGGCCGGCACCGGCGGCACCCCACCCGTCGACATCCCGGCCCCGCGCCCCGCCGTCGACCTGGCCGAACTGGTCGCCGCGGCACGGTCGGACCCGAGCCGCCAGGGCACTCCGGTCACCTACGTGGGCACCCGCATGGTCGAGAACGCCCTGGTCGCCGAGGGCCTGCTCGCCGGCCATCTGGCCGACGGCCACTACGGCACCGCGACCCTGAAGGCATACGCCGAATGGCAGCGCCGACTGGGCTACAACGGCTCGGACGCGGACGGCATCCCGGGGCGCCGGTCACTGACCCGACTGGGGGCCAAACACGGCTTCACCGTCGCGTGAGCGGGGCGCGCACAGCGGAAGCGGGGCGTCTCACACGCCTCGGTCGGTGGCCACCAGCAGGCCGGTGACGATCGCCATCAGCGACCACACCAGCCACATCCAGGCCACCGCGTCGTACAGCGCGCTGTACAGACCCAGGATGGTGAGCAGCACGAGTGTGCAGGCCACCATGCCCCGACTCTGTGGACCGTAGGTACGGATCATCGTCGCCTCCACCCTCGGAGCCCGGGAACGAACCGGTGTCTGGCACGGTAGCGCAGCAGCTCGCGAGACGGACAGAGCGCGGCGCCCGGGAACCACGTGGCGCGGCGGCCGGCGGCCGGGTGACCGCCGGGCCTTCGCCGCGCCTCACAACACCAAGAGGTCGAAGAGCCGGTCCAGGTCCGCCGCCGGATTCGCGGTCAATCCGCCGTGCACCGGACCCGGCTGCACGATCGTGCTGCGCGGCGCGGTCAGCCAGCGAAATCGGCGCCCGACCGGCTCGGCGCCGGGCGCACCGGCCGCCTCGCTGCCCGCACACACCAGTTCCCACGCGGCGAGTACGGCGCGTGCCTGGGTGACGTCGGCGTCCGGGTCGAGCGCGCACAGCCTGGACTGTTCGACGTGGGTGCGGGCGCCCAGGAAGCCGAACGCCTGGCTGTACAGCGCGACGCCGACGTTCAGGCACTCCCCGCGCTCCACCCGGGGCACCAGGCGGATGATCGAGTACTCGAAGAACTCCCGCTGGGCGATCGTCGTCATCACTTGAGCCAATCCGGGCGGTTCGACACCGAGGAGGCCGCGCCCGGTCGCGCGACCGTTTCCGGCGCGATCTCCGGGAGCCACGCGCGCGGTGCGGCGGCGCGGGCGGACAGGTGCGCGATGTACGCCTCGCGCAGCGCGTCGGGGCTGTCCAGGCCGAGTGCGCGCTCGGCGTCGCCCGACTCCAGCCACTCGTCCGGGACCAGCGCGAGTACCTCGGTGAGCAACGCGCGGGTGATCCGCGGAGCCAGTTCGGCGTCCGCCTTGAGCAGACCGGGACCGCCGAGGGTGGCCAGCACGTGATCGCCGGCGTCGAACGCACGCGTCGCGGCCGACGTCGCGGCCCGCCACGCGTGGTGGAACCACAACGAGGCGCCGTGGTCGATCAGCCACAGCCGACCGTGCCACACCAGCAGGTTCGGATTGCGCCAGGAACGGTCCACGTTCGAGGTCAGCGCGTCCAGCCACAACACGCGTGCGGCCAGCTCGGCGTCCGGCTCCCAGGTGGCCGGGGTGAAGTCGGCCGAGCCCGGCAGGAAGTCCATCCCCAGGTTCAGCCCGGCACTGGCCTTGATCAGCTCCTGCACCTCCTGGTCCGGCTCGCCGCGCGCGATCACCGGATCCACCTCCATCCGCACCAGGGCGGGCACCGGCAGCCCGAGCCGGCGGGCCAGTTCGCCCACCACGACCTCGGCGACCAGGACCTTGGCCCCCTGCCCGGCGCTGCGGAACTTCACGACGTAGGTGCCGAGATCGTCGGCCTCGACGAGCCCGGGCAACGAACCGCCCTCGCGCATCGGCGTGACGTAACGAATGGCATGGACCAGGGGAAGCATTCCCGAACAATGCCACGCCCCTCGGGCCGAAAAACACTCGGGCCACCGCGGCGGGCTCGCGCGGGTCGGGCGCGTCGAGCCGCGCGGGCGCGGGTCGACCCTGGGCGCTGGGCCCGTTGCCGTCAGAGGCTGGGGGGTTCGGGGCGGACCAGGCCGTTCTGGTAGGCGATGACGACGAGTTGGGCGCGGTCGCGGGCGCCGAGTTTGGTCATCGCGCGTTGGATGTGGGTGCGCACGGTCAGGACGCTGAGGACGAGCTTTTCCGCGATCCGGTCGTTGGACTCGCCGTGGGCGGCCAGGACGGTGACCTCCTGCTCGCGGGGGGTGAGGTCGGCGAGGCGTTCGGCGGGGGCCAGGGGCGGTCCGGAGGCGGGCGTGGTGAGGAAGCGGGTGATCAGGGCCCGGGTGGCTCCCGGTGACAGGAGCGCCTCGCCGGCGGCGACGGTGCGGATTCCGTCCAGCAGCGCGTCCGTGGTGACGTATTTGCCGAGGAAGCCGCTGGCGCCGACGCGTAGTGCCCGGGCGACGTACTCCTCGGTCTCGAACATGGTCAGGATGAGGACGCGGGTGCCGGCGAGGTCGGGGTCCTCGCAGATGGCGGCGGTGGCGGCGAGCCCGTCGCCGTCGGGCATCCGGATGTCCATCAGGACGATGTCGGGTTGCCGGGCGCGGGTGAGTTCCACGGCCTGGTGGCCGTCGGCGGCCTCGCCGACCACCTCCATGTCCGCGCAGGAGTCGATCAGCAGCCGGAAGGTGCCGCGCAGGAGGGCCTGGTCGTCGGCGAGCAGGACGCGGATGGTCAACGGGTTTCCTCGGGTCGTCGTCCGGCCGGGGTGTCCGCCGGGGCGGGAGGCGGGAGGGGGAGTGCGGCGGCGACTTCGAAGCCGCCGTCGGGTCGGGGGCCGGCGCGCAGGTCGCCGCCGACGGAGTGGGCGCGTTCGCGCATGCCCATCAGTCCGTAGCCGCCTCCGGGTACCGGCGGGACGGCCCCGCCGTCGGGTGAACCGTCGTTGTCGACGGTGACGAGCAGGTGTGAGTCCTGGTAGTGGAGCCGAACCCGGGCCGCGTGGTCGGGCGCGTGTTTGGTGGCGTTGGTCAGGGCCTCCTGGATGATCCGGTAGGCGGTCAGGTCCACGCCCGGGGACAGCGGCCGGGCCCGGCCCTCGGTGGTGACGGTGACCGTCAGGCCGGCCGATTCGCAGGCCGCGACCAGCGTGGCGAGACGGTCCAGGCCGGGGGCGGGCGCCAGCGGGTCGGCGTCCGGGTCGGCGCTCTGGCGCAACACGCCCACGGTGGCGCGCAGTTCCAGGAGCGCGGAGGTGGTGGTGCCGACCAGGTCGGCGAGGATCCGTCGGGTCTGTTCGGGGTGGGTGTCGGCGAGGTGGGCGGCGGTGCCGGCCTGGGCGTGCGCGACGGCCATGTGGTGGGCGATGGCGTCGTGCAGTTCGCGGGCGATGCGCATGCGTTCCTCGGCGACGCGCAGCCGGGCTTCCTCCTCGCGGGTGCGTTCGGCGTGCGTGGCGCGGGCCTGGACGGATTCGAGGTAGGCGCGCCGGAAGCGGCTCCTGCTGCCCAGGGACATCGGCAGCCACAACCACAGGACGGTACCCACGGTCCGCAGGATGAGGTCGTCGCCGAGCGGCGCGCCGGCCAGCGAGGTGGCCGGCAGCACGGCCACCGCCGCCCGGCCGTAGCGGCCGGTGGTCCGCGAGTCGGTGAGCGCGGCAAGCCAGTACAGGGCGGTCATCACCGGGGCCAGCAGCAGCGGACTGGGCAGGTAGCCGAGCGCGGTCAGCAGTGCGGCCGCGCCGGTGGTGACCGCGAGGGTGGCACGCGGGTGGGTGCGGGCGCCGAGCACGGCCACGCCGGAGACCACGAGGATCCAGGCGGGCCACAGGGCGTGCGGGGGCGAGGACTCGGACGTGCTGATCTGCGCCCCGAAGAGCGTGCAGACGCACATCGCCACCGCCGTCACCACATCCGCGGCCCGGGCGTGGCGCTCCGCGTACCGTTCGAGATTGCCGGTCATCGTGCTCTCCGCGAGGGGGCGTGCCGGGTCCATGGTTGCCGATGCCCACGAGGACGGCGCAAGGACCGCCCGAGACGGCTTGCTCGGGCGGTCCTTCGGGCGCAGTCGATCACCGGTGCGCCCGGACCGGCCCGTCCGGGTCGCGGTCCGGGCCGGCGGGCCGGGCGTGGCCCAGGGCCGAGCCCTCCACGTCGACTCGGGGCAGGACGCGGCCCAGCCGGCTCGGCAGCCACCAGGCCCGGTCGCCGAGCAGGGCCAGGACGGCGGGCACGATCGCCATCCGGACCACGAAGGCGTCGAAGAGCACCGCGGCGGCCAGGCCGAACCCGAGCATCTTGATCAGCCCGCCCTGTTCCCCGATGAACCCGGAGAAGACCGCGATCATGATCAGCGCGGCGGCCGTCACCACCCGGGCGCTGTGCCGGAACCCGGACACGACCGCCTGCTCGGCCCCTTCCCCGCGGGTGTACGCCTCCCGCATCCGGGAGACCAGGAAGACCTCGTAGTCCATGGCCAGCCCGAAGACGATGCCCATCATGAAGATCGGCATCAGGCTCATGATCGGCCCGGTCTGCTCCACCCCGAACAGGTCCGCGGCGTGTCCCTCCTGGAAGACCAGCACCAATACGCCCAGCGCCGCGAGCACCGAGAGCACGAAACCCAGGGCCGCCTTGATCGGCACCAGCAGGGACCGGAAGACCAGCAGCAGCAACACCACCGCCAGGCCGCCCACCACCGCCAGGTACGGCACCAGCGCGGCCTGCACCTTCGCCGCGACGTCGATGTTCAGCGCGGTCGTGCCGGTGACCTCGAACGTCGCCGACGCCTGCTTCTCCACGGCCGGCCGGTCCCGGCGGATCGCCTCCACCAGGTCCTTGGTCCGCTGGTCCGTGGGGCTGCTCGACGGGGTGGCCCGGAAGACCGCGGTGTCGCCGACCTGGTTGAAGCGGGCCTGCGAGACCGACACGATGCCGGCTGTGCCGCCGATCCGGTCGCCGACGGCGCGCACCGCGGCGTGCGGGTCGGCCGAGCCCCTGGCGTCCACGACGATGGTCAGCGGTCCGTTGAAGCCGGGGCCGAAGCCCGCCGCGAGCGCGTCGTAGGCCCGTCGCTCGGTGGTGGCGGTGGACTTGGCCTCGTCACCGGGCATGCCCAGGCGCAGCGATGCCACCGGTACGGCCAGTGCGACCAGGCCCACCACGCCGAGGATCAGCACCGCCACGGGACGACGCAGCACGAAGCCGGCCCAGCGGGTGCCCAGGTTGACCCGTGTGCGGGTGCCCGGCGCACCGCCGCTCGGGAGCACGGTCCGGTCGGCGCCCCGGGCGCGGGCCTTGCGCGTCCTGCGGGCCAGGACCGCGTCGGGCCAGTACCCGAGCAGCGCGGGCACGAGTGTCAAGGCGACCAGGACGGCGACCGCGATGGCCCCCGCGGCGGCCAGGCCCATTTTGGTCAGCGTCGGGATCCCGACCACCGACAGGCCCGCCAGGGCGATCATCACGGTGATCCCGGCGAACACGACCGCCGATCCGGCGGTGCCCACCGCCACCCCGGCCGCCTCCTGCGGGGGCCGGCCGCGCTCGCGCTCTTCCCGATAGCGGGAGACCACGAACAGGGCGTAGTCGATGCCCACCGCCAGGCCCAGCATCGTCCCGAGCGTGAGCGTGTCCGAGGACAGCCCCAACGGGCCCGCCAGCAATACGACCGTGAACAGACTCACGGCGACACCCACGATCGCGGTCAGCAGCGGCAGACCTGCGGCCGCCAGTGACCCGAAGGTGATCAGCAGCACGACCGCCGCCGCCGAGAGGCCGACGATCTCCGCGACGCCGCCGGGGCCGCCGCCGCCGTCCATCGCCGACCCGCCGGTCTCCACCGTCAGGCCCGCCGCCCGGGCCTGATTCGCCGCCTTGTCCACCGCCGCCCGGTCGGCATCGGTGACGTCGGCGGACTCCACCTTGTAGGTGACGGTCGCGTACGCGGTCGTACCGTCCTTGCTGACCGCCTGCGACTCGAACGGGTCCGCGACAGCGGCCACCCGCGGGCCGCCGCCCAGCGTGTCCACCGCGTTCACGACGGCCTTGCGCAGGTCGCCCGTGCCCACCTGCCGCCCGTCCGGGGCGACGAAGACGATCCTGGCGGTGGCGCCGTCCGCGGCGGCCCCGGGGAAGCGTTCCTCCATGAGATCGAACGCCTTTTGCGACTCGATCCCCGGCATCGAGAATTCCTCGTCCGAGGGCCCCCGCGCTCCCGCGGCACCCACCGCGACCGCGGCCAGCACCCCGAGCCAGACCAGGACGACCAGGCGGCGGCGCCGGAAAGCGCCGAGCCCGAGCCGATACAGAAAAGTCGCCACGTCAGGGTCTCCCTATCCACGAGCGATGACCGCTCAAGGCTCGCCCGGGAGGACCCGTCCCGTCGTCATGCCGCTACGGACACCGCGACCTACCGAAACCACACGACGCACTACCGAAATCGCAGTAGGCGCCCGAGGCGTGACCGCCCGGAGCGGCCCGTGACCACCCCCGTCGTCCCGGGTCGGGGGCGGCGGGACAATGGGGGGTATTCGGATCCGCTCGGGTCCCTGTCTCCTGGACGTGACACGCGTGAGTTCGCCGGAATCCAGCTCGGCGCCGATCGGCGATTTGTTCATGCGGCTGGCCAGGCGCATTCGGGTGCGCGCCGGCCGGGAACTCGCCCCGTTGGGTCTGACGCCGGCTCAGGCGCATGCGATGAAGGTGCTCGCGCACGCCGAGGAGCCGCTGCGGATGGCGGATCTGGCGGCGCGGCTGGAGATCGTGCCGCGCTCGGCGACCACCGTGGTGGACGATCTGGCCGCGCGGGACCTGGTCCGGCGCAGTACCTCCGCGCTGGATCGGCGCGCGACGCTGGTGGAGTTGACCGAGCGGGGGCGGGACGAGCTGCGTCGGATCCGGGCGATCCGGCAGGGTGCGGGTGCGGCCGTCTTCGATCGACTGGGCGAGGCGGATCGGGCCGAGTTGTTGCGGCTGTTGCGGTTGGTGGACCGGGAGTTGGCCGAGTACGAGGCGGTGGAGCCGGGGGCGGTCCGGGACGGGCGCTCGTGCCCGCCGCGCGACGGGGGATGAGCGGTGGCCGCGGGTTTACGCCGACAGCGATTCCGCCCAGAGCGTGAGGTGCTTCCGGTGATCGTCGCGGGTGGGCAGAGTCGGGGCATGAGAATTCTGATTCTGGGTGGTTCCGAGTTCGTCGGCCGCGCCGTCACCGACGCCGCGTCGGCCAGGGACTGGGACGTGACCGTGTTCAATCGCGGTCGGCACGAACTTCCGTCCGGCATAAGGTCGTTGGTGGGTGACCGGACCACTGTGGGCGGTCTGGCCGCGCTCGCCGACGGCGAGTGGGACGTGGTCCTGGACACCTGGAGCGCCGCGCCGCGCGTGGTCCGCGCCTCGGCCGAGCTGTTGGCCGACCGCGTCGGGCGTTACGTCTACATCTCCAGTTGCTCGGTGTACGACCAGCCGACGCCCGCCGGACTGGGCGAGGAGGCGGCCCTGGTCGAGGCCGCGCCCGACGACGGCGACGACGTGTCCTACCCCCGGGCCAAGCGCGGCGCCGAGATCGCCGTCGAGCAGGCGTTGGGCGACCGGTACGTGCACGCGCGGGCCGGGCTGATCCTGGGTCCGCGGGAGAACATCGGCCGGCTCCCGTGGTGGCTGAACCGGATCGCCCGCGGCGGCCTCGTCCCGGCTCCGGGTCCGCGTGAGGCGCGGCTCCAGTACATCGACGCGCGCGACCTGGCCGAGTGGACTCTGGACGCGGCCGAGGCCGGTCGCAGCGGCGCCTACAACCTGGTCGGGCCGACCGGCCACACCACGATGGGCGAGCTGCTCGACCTGTGCGTGCGGATCACCGGTTCGGACGCCGAACTGCGCTGGATCGACCCGGACACGATCCTGGCCGCGGGCATCCAGCCCTGGCTCGAACTGCCGATCTGGCTCCCGGCGGGCGAGGACTACGACGGCATTCACCGGCGCGACGTGCGCAAGGCGCTGGCCGCCGGCCTGCGGGTGCGCCCGGTCGAGGAGACCGTCGCCGACACGTGGACCTGGCTGCGCTCGGTGAACGGCGTCGTGCCGCAACGCCCGGACCGCCCGGTGGTGGGCCTGCCGCCGGAGAAGGAGGCCAAGCTTCCGCTGGGCTGAGCCGCCGGCGCGCCGGGGTGGGCGGGTGTCACCCGGGCGGCGGGAAGGAGTGGTCCAGGAAGGCGGTCCAGGCCGACTGCACCCTGTCCCGATGGTCCGGCGTGCCGCCGGCCAGGTGGTCGAGCAGCAGGCCGCGCAGCACGGCCAGCACCAGGGTCGGCGGCACCGGGTGGTCGGCCAGGACGCGCCGGAGCGGGGGCAGCCAGTCGTCGAGGGACCTGCCGGCGAAGTCGGACCACGGCCCGTCGGGCCCGTCGAAGGATCGCACGTAGCCGTCGAAGAACAGGCGGAGCGCGCCTCGGCGTTCGGGGGCGACCAGCCAGGTCCACAGCAGGTCGAGGGTCTCCCGGGCGGTGCCCGGGTGGCCGTCGGC
Source organism: Embleya sp. NPDC020886 (assembly GCF_044333915.1). Classification (NCBI taxonomy): domain Bacteria; kingdom Bacillati; phylum Actinomycetota; class Actinomycetes; order Kitasatosporales; family Streptomycetaceae; genus Embleya; species Embleya sp. NPDC020886. Next base: position 231,099 of record NZ_JBIRRX010000006.1, read on the forward strand.
GCGGGCGACCAGGGCGAGTTGCTCGGCGCGGCCGACGTCGAGGATCTCCCGGACCAGTCCCTCCTTCGCGCCGAACAGGTAGAGCAGTACACGGGGGCTGGAGCCGATCGCCCGGGCCAGCGGGCGCAGCGAGAGTTCGGCCAGCCCGTGCTCGGCGACGTAGGCCGCGCTCGCGGCGAGCAGCTCGTCACGGCGGGCGGAGGTGGGGGGTTTCACGTCGGCGGTCATCCGCATACTCTCTACTGAAACAACTGTTTCAGTGAAGGGTATCGAGACCATGACCTCGACACCGAGCACGCGCGGCGTGAGCATTCGCGACGCGACGCGTCCCGGCGACCTGGGCGCGCTCGCCGCGTTGCACGGCGTGCTGTACAGCCGCGAATACGGCATGGACGCGACGATGGAGGCGGGCGTCGCCGCGGGCATGGCCGAACTCGTATTGGCCCGAACCCGCGAAGGCGACGACGGGCCCGGTCGGATGTGGGTCGCCCAGGACGACCGGGACACCGAACGTGTGCTCGGCGGCATCGGGTTGACCCGTGCCGAGGACGGGTGGACGCGGCTGCGCTGGGTGATCCTGGATCCGGCCGCGCGCGGTCGCGGGGTGGGTGGTGCGTTGCTCGACACCGCACTGGCCGAGGCCCGTCGGCGCGACGCGGTCGGCGTCTACCTGTGGACGATCGCCGGCCTGGAGGCATCCCGGCACCTGTACGACCGGGCCGGTTTCGCCCTGACCGAGGAACACCCGGCCCGGACCTGGGGAATCGACACCGTCAGGCAACGTTTCGACCTGAAGTGGTGATCGGCGTCGACCCCGGAATCGATCCGGGATCGGCGCCCGCCCCGGCCCGACGACGGCCCGAGTGCCGGCTCAGCGCAGCGGCAGCGTCACCCACACCGTCTTGCCGCCGGTCGTGTCCGGCTGGATCCCCGCATACCCGCCGGCCTCGGCGACCAGGGCCTTGACGATCAACAGGCCGCGCCCGCTGTCGTCGTCGACGGTCTCCAACAGCGCCTTGGGGCAGAACGGATGTCGATCGTGCACCCCCACCTGCACCCCGCCGTCGTCGGTGCCGCACACGGTGACGCCGATGGCCGGCGTCAACACCCCCGCGTGCCGGACCGCGTTGGTCACCAACTCGGACACGACCAGACGCAGCGTGTCCGCGAGATCGCCGTGGGCGGGCATGCCCCACCCGACGGCGATCGCGACCACCTTGCGTCGGGCCGCGGACACCTCCGCCTCGTGCGGCGGCAGATCGAACCGACACACCGGATGGGCGTCATTGAGCACGGTCATACCGCGCCTCCCGAGCCGGTGGCGGTCACGCGATGGACGGACACGGCACCGTGACGGTGCCCGGTGTGACTCATGATGTCCCCGATGGCGGGTGTACGGATCTTCCGAGGGAATTCCCTCGGAGCGTACCGATTCCGACACCCGGTGCGTCCCGTTTGCGACACTTCCACACCCCGCTCGGCGGGGCGTTCGGGGGCGTGCGCGAACGAAACGCCCTGGCGAGCGCGCCGTCCGCGCACGGCGCGCGCCAGGGCGGACCGGCCGGGGTCCACCCTTACGCGTGACACCCGCCCCGCGCGTCCCCCGGACCCGGCCCGTACCCGGCTCCGCCGCTACGCCGTGGCGGGATGTACGCCCGACCCCTCCAAATGTGGGCGGACCAGGACCTTGACGTGCTCGTCCGGCCGGCCGAGCGTGTCGATCGCCGCGGCCACCCCGCCGAAGCCCACCTGGCCGGTGACCAGCGCCGCCGCGTCCACGCTGCCGGCGGCGATCCGGGCCAGCGTCTTCGGATACTCCTCCGGCGGATAGGTCAGACACATCTTGACCGTGAGGTCCTTGTAGATGCCCACCACGGGTCGGAAGGTGTCCTCGGTCATGCACACTCCGATCAGCAACACCGTGGCGCCGCGCGGCGCGGCGTAGGTGATGCGATCGAACATGCCGGCCTTGCCCGAACACTCGAAGATCGTCAGCGGTTGCCCCGGCTCGGCGATCTCGCGCCACGCGACGAACGGGTCCTGCTCGGCCGGGTCGACCACGACGTGGGCGCCGAACGCGCGGGCGAGTTCGCGGCGGCGCGGGGAGGGTTCGGAGACCACCACCGGGGCCACGCCGCGCTCGATCAGGCCGGCGATCGCGCCCAGGCCGATCGGCCCGGCGCCGATCACGATCGCCGCGCCGCCCTTCTCCGCGCCGGAGCGGGCCACGTTGCCGAAGCCGACCGCGAGCGGCTCGGTCAGCGCGGCGACGTGCGCCGGTACGTGTGCGGGCACCTTGACCAGGGCCGCCGCCTGCATCACCATGCGCTCGCCGAAGCCGCCGGGGAAGGTGTTGGAGTAGCCGATGGTGCGCAATACGCCACCGCCGTCCAGCGCCCAGGGCAGGCCGACCACGACCTCGCCCTCCTCGAAGCCGGTCACCCCCGGCCCGGGCCGCACGACCCGCGCGGACAACTCGTGACCCATCACCAGGTCGGCGTCCGGGTCGAAGACGAACGACGGCGTGTCGGAATCGATGGACGCCCGGAGGAACTCGGCCGTGTGTTTGTACGCGGACAGGTCCGAGCCGCAGATCCCGCAGGCCATCGTCTCCACGAGGACCTGCCCCTCGCCGGGTTCGGGTGCCGCGATGTCCTCGACCGTGAACGCGCCGCCGCGTAGTACCGCTGCTCGCATGTTGGGCAATCTCCCTGTCGGGTCGACGGCTCACCGGTGCTCCGGATCGCCGAAACGAACGTGCGTGGACGGGTTCAGGAGGCGGGCGGCGTCATCGCCGCGACGACCGCCTGACGCAGCGCGCCGATGAAGCGCTCGCTGTTGTCGTGCGCCCAGGCCATCGAGGACTGCCGGGGACGGTTGGCGCCGGTGAAGTGCGGGACCACGTACTCGGCGAACAGTTCGTAGCTGCGCCGCTTGTCCGCCGGTCGCGCGATCGGCAGGTCGAGCAGGAGCAGTGTGCCGAAGCCGCCGGACTGTTCGGCCATCGCGGTGATGCGTTCGATCGCCTGCGCCGGTGTGCCGATCATCGCCACGCCGAAGGTCGGGAAACCCTCGCCGGTCCACTGCGCCACGGCCTGCCCGGGCGTCGCCCCCCAGGGCATGGTCATCCCGGACAACCCCTGGATGTAGTCGACCAGGTGGTGCACGCCGTACTCGGCCTGCTCGCGCGCCGCCTCGGTGGTCTCGGCGAGGTGCATCGGCACCACCAGGCGCCAGCGCTCGCGGTCGGCGACGTGGCCGTGCTCGGCGCAGGTCTTGGCGTAGACGTCCCAGTTCGTGGACAGCGCCGCGAAGCCGGACGGGTCGGCGGCGGCGAGCGAGAGCAGGCCCATGCCGTGGGTGCCGGCCTGGACCGATCCGGACGGCGAGACGGTGGAGGCGCACACGGTCTCGATGCCGGCGCGCGTGTACGGGCCCAGGTGCAGCCGGGCCTGGTCCAGGGTGAACCAGTCGGTGCGCATGGTCACCGTCTCGCCGCGCAGGAGCGGGACGATCGCGGCCAGCGCCTCGGCCATCATGGCGCGCTGGCGCATCGGGTCGATGCCCATCATGAAGGCGTCCGAGGCCAGTTGGCCGGGCCCGGAACCGAACATCACCCGGCCGCGCGATTGCAGGTCGAGCTGCACGATGCGGTCCGCCAGCACCAGCGGGTGGTGGTACGGCAGCGAGTTGACGCCGGTACCGAGTCGGATCCGGGTGGTGCGTTCGGCGGCGGCGGCGATGAACACCTCGGGCGAGGCGATCGTCTCGTATCCGGCCGAGTGGTGCTCCCCGATCCACGCCTCCTCGAAGCCGAGCGCGTCCAGGTGTTCGACCAGGTCGAGGTCCCGGCGCAGTTGCAGCGAGGGGTTGCCGTCGATGCCGTGGTAGGGGGCGATGAAGGCACCGAAGCGGGTCGGCGGAGCGGCCTCTGACACGGGCTGGACCTTTCGTAGGACACAAGAACATGCTTGGATGAGTTATGTCCTACCTGGAGGATCGCGAGGAAACAAGGGGTACGCCCGCCGGTCGCACCGGGCCGCGCACCCGGCGCACCGCCGATGGCGGGCCCAGCGCCCGCACGTTGTTGTTGACCGTGCTGGGGGAGTACGTGCGCTGGCCCGGGCACGACGGGGTGTGGTCGCCGACGGCCGTGGCGGCGCTCGACGCGCTGGGGGTGCCGGAGGCGGCCACCCGGCGGGCGATCACCAGGCTGACCGGGGAGGGCTGGCTGGTGGCCCGGGCCGAGGGGCGGTACACCCGGCTGACCCTCGCGCCGTCGTTGTATCGGCTGCTGACCGGATGGACCGAGCGGCTCGCCCGGGCGACCCGCGAGACGCCCTGGTCGGGACAGTGGCAACAACTGCTGTTCCGCCCGCCGGCGACGCTGCGCGAGGCCCGCGCGGTGGTCGAGGAGCAGCTCGCCTTCGAGGGCTTCGGCGATCTGGGGCGGGGGGTGTGGATCGCGGCGGACCCGGGCGGGGTGGGCGCGTTGCGGGCGCTGATCGCCGAGCAGGGCCTGGCCGGGCACGCGACCTGGATGACGTCGAGCGTGAGCGACCCGGAGCGGGAACGGGCCCTGGTCGAACAGGCGTGGGACCCGGCCGCGATCCGGGTGGTCCTGGAGGCGTTCGTCGACCGGTTCGCCGGCGCGCGGGCGAACACCGACGCGGAGGCGTTCGAGCTGCGTACCCGGCTGGTGCACGCGTGGCGGCTGACCTTCGAATGCGACCCGCGCCTGCCCGCCGCGCTGCTGCCGGCGGATTGGCCGGGGGCGGCGGCGAGCGACCTGTTCGTGGCTACGTGGCACCAAGTCCACGAACCGGCGCAGCGGTGGTGGGCGCACCTGGATCGGGATCCTCGGCGGGGTTGAGCGGGGCCGGCCGCGGCTTCGGAACGGGCGCGGCGGGCCTGCGGGAACGGGTGTTACGCGTTTGCGGGAACGGGTGCGGCGCGGTGGTGGGAACGGCGCGGCGCGCTTGCGTGTGGATACCCCCTGCCCCTATCTTCTTCTCATGCTCGTATGAAGAGCTGTTCAGACGATACGATGTCCGAGTCGAGACGACGGCGGACGTGGGCGACCACGCGAAAGTGGAGGTGACCCGGTGGCGCAGCCGGTGGACGCGGACCTGGTGGACTCGGTGCGATCGCGGTTGCCCGACGGCCCGCACCTGGCCGAGACCGCGGACGTGTTCGCGCTCCTGGGCGACCCCGGCCGACTCACCCTGCTGGTCGCGCTTTTGGAGGGCGAGCTGTGCGTCCGCGACCTGGCCGCCGCCTGCGGGCAGGGCGAATCGGCGGTCTCGCACCAACTGCGGTTGCTGCGCGCACACCAGGTGGTGACGGTGCGCCGGGCGGGCCGGATGGCCTACTACCGCCTCGCGGACGCGCACGTTCGGCTGCTCCTGGACGTGGCGCTCGCGCACATCGGTCACGCCCCCGCCACCGATCACACCGGCTGCGCGAACGAGCTCCCCGGAGGGACTTCATGACCACCCGCGACCACGACCACGGCCCGGACGCGGCCGGGTCCACGGCGCCGACCCGCGAGCCGGATCCGGCGCACGGCAGCCACGGCGGGCACGACGGGCACGACGGGCACGACCACGGGGGAGCCGGGCACGCCGGTCACTCGCATGGGGTGGCCGCGGACGCGGACCGCCGCTACCTGACCGCCGCGCTCGTGCTGATCGGCGCGTTCATCGTGGTCGAGGTCACCGTCGGCATCCTGGCGAGTTCGCTCGCGTTGATCACCGACGCCGGCCACATGGTCACCGACGCGTTCGCGATCGGGCTCGCGCTGGTGGCGATGCGGCTCGCGGCCCGGCCCGCGCGTGGGCGCTGGACGTACGGGTTCAAGCGGGCGGAGATCCTGTCCGCGCAGATCAACGGCATCACGTTCCTGGTCCTGGCGGTGTGGTTCACCTACGAGGCGGTCCGGCGGCTGATCTCGCCGCCCGACGTCGAGGGCTCGTTGGTGATCGTCACCGCCGCGGTCGGCATCGTGATCAACGTGATCGCGGCGTGGCTGATCTCCCGGGCCAACCGCTCCAGCCTCAACGTCGAGGGCGCCTACCAGCACATCCTCAACGACCTGTGGGCGTTCATCGCCACCCTGATCTCCGGCGTCGTGGTGCTGACCACCGGCTTCGCCCGGGCCGACGCGATCGCCTCGCTGATCGTGGCGGCGCTGATGCTCAAGTCCGGCATCGTGCTGGTCCGCGAGTCGTGGCGGATCTTCCTGGAGGCGGCCCCCAACGGCATCGAACCGGACGCGGTCGGGGCGGACCTGGCCTCGGTCGAGGGCGTCACCGAGGTGCACGACCTGCACATCTGGACCATCACGTCCGGCTTCCCGGCGTTGTCCGCACACGTCCTGGTCGAGCCCGGGGACGACTGCCACCGGGTCCGCGACCGGCTCCAGGAGCGGCTGCGCGAACGGTACGCGATCACCCACACGACGCTTCAGGTCGATCACGCCGACCCGGCGGTGCTGGCGATCGGCACGACACGCGGGCACTGCGAGGACCCGCACGGGACGGTGCACACGCGCTGACGGGGAGCGCCGACAAGACCGAAGGCCCGCGTACCGCTCGGCGGTACGCGGGCCCTCGGCCCATCTGCTCTTCGCTCAGTTCGAGGCGGCGGCGCGGACCGTGCGCAGGCGCTCGGAGCGGAGCTGCTCGTGCCAGTGGTCGCCCAGCGGGGTCAGCGGCACGCCGGTGGCCCAGGTGAGCAGCAGGTCGGCCAGCGCCGGGTTGCGCGACATCACCGGCCCGTGCATGTAGGTACCGATCACCCGACCCGCGTACGCGCCCTCGGTGCCGTCGCCGGTCCCGTTGCCGTTGCCGTGGGTGACCCGGGCCAACGGCTTGGCGCCGGGGCCCACGTGGGTGACGCCCTGGTGGTTCTCGAACCCGGAGAGCACCGGCAGGCCGAGCGCGGGGTCGACCTCGGCCAGCACCTCGCCGACGCAGCGCTTGCCGGGCGCGCCCCTGCCGGAGCGTACGTCCAGCAGGCCCAGACCGGCTTCGGCCTGGTCGAGGTCGTCGATGAACTCGTTGCCGATGATCTGGTAGCCGGCACACACCGCGAGCAGCGCGGCGCCGGCGCCGACCGCGGTGGCCAACCCCGGGTCGCGGCGCAGGCGTTCGGCGGCCAGCCGCTGCGGCCGGTCCTCGCCGCCACCGATCAGGTAGATGTCGCCGGAGGTGGGCACGGGCTGGTCGGAGCGTACGTCCACCCGCTCGACCTCGATGCCGCGCATCAGCGCGCGGCGCTCCACGATCAGCGCGTTGCCCTGGTCGCCGTATGTGCTGAGCAGGTCCGGGTAGATCCAGACCAGGCGCAGCCTGCTCTCACCGATCATGCGTGGGCCGCTTCCTTGATCGTCTTGCGAAGCTGTTGGAACGCCGTGTAGTTGGCGATGACCTCGATCTGGCCGGGCGGCGAGGCCGCGACCGCCTGACCGAGCGTCTCGAAGACCTGGAACTGCAGGCCCGCGACCTCCAGCCGGACGGCCAGGTCGAGTCGGCGCTGGCCCAGGACCATCAGCGGGCGACCGGCGAGCTGGGTGAAGTCGACGTCCCAGATCCACGAGGTGTCCTTGCCGTCCGCGTCGAGCGCGTTGACGGACAGGATCACCGGGGTGGGCGGCGGGTCGATCAGCGAGAACGTCTCGACCCAGCCGGCCGGGTTCTTGGCCAGCAGCAGGCGCAACTTGCGGCCCATGTAGTCGACCACGTCGTAGCGGCCGGCGACGGCGGTGACGTGCTTCATCCGCTCCAGCGCCGCTTCCACGGGCACGCCGAACAACGACGCGACGGCCGCGGCGGTGACCGCGTTGGCGCGGTTGGCCCGGCCCGGCAGTTGCAGGTGCAGCGGCCACACCTGCCCGTCCGGGTCGACCATGCGATCGCCGGCGAGCGACCAGGTGGGCGAGGGACGACGGAAGTCGCACTCCGAGCAGAACCAGTCGTCGCCCGGACGCTGCATCACGCCGCCGCACTGCGGGCAGGACCAGGAGTCCTCCTGCCAGGTCTGCCCGGCGGCCACCCACAAGACGTCCTTGCTGGAGGACGCGGCCCACACGATCAGCGGGTCGTCCGCGTTGGCGACCACGATCGCGTCCCGCCCGCGCAGACCCTCGCGCCACTTCTCGGCGAGCATCCGGGTCTCGGCGGCGCGGTCGAGCTGGTCCCGGGAGAGGTTGAGCAGCGCGATGGCGACGGGGTCGGAGTCGCGGGCGACACCCGCGAGGTACTTCTCGTCGACCTCGATCACGCCGTAGCGGGCCTCGTTGCCCGCGCCCGCGAGGGCGGAGGTGATGCCCGCCGGCATGTTCGCGCCCAGCGCGTTGGACACCACCGGGCCGGCCGCGCGCATCGCTTCGGCGACCAGGCGGGTGGTGGTGGTCTTGCCGTTGGTCCCGGAGATCAGCACCACCTGCAGCCCCACCGACAACTGCGCGAGCAGGTCCGGGGCGAGTCGCAGCGCGAGCTTGCCGCCGATGACCGAACCGCTGCCCTTGCCGGCGCGCCGCGAGATGGCCGCGGTCACCCGACTCGCGGTGATCGCCAATTTGGAACGCGGCGGCAACGCCTCGGAGGAGCGCTGCGGCGCACCCCCCTGGCCGGGAACGCTATTGCCTGACATCGAAGAAGGTTCCTCCAAGCGACGGCCCCGACCGGCGGTGGCCCATGACCGGTTGTACCGGCCGCCACCCTATCGAGATCACACCACCTTCCGTCGCCGGCGGCGGTGCGTATAGGCGTGGACGCGCGGGGTCGGCGTTTCGGTTGCGGCGGTGCCGGTGGGGCGGTGTGTGCCCGGTGCCGCGGCCGGAGCACGGGTGTCCTGCGGCGGGCCCGGGGGCGGGTGTTGGTGCCTTCGGGTTACGGGAGGCGCCAGTCCACCGGTTGGGCGCCTTGGCCCACCAGGAGGTCGTTGGTACGAGAGAAGGGGCGGGAGCCGAAGAAGCCGCCGGCGGCCGACATGGGGGAGGGGTGCGCGGACTCGACCACGGCCGCGCCCGGGCCGAGCAGCGGCCGGGCATTGCGGGCGTCGCGACCCCACAGGATCGACACCAGCGGGGTGCCGCGCGCGGCGAGCGCCTTGATCGCCTGCTCGGTGACTTCCTCCCAGCCCTTGCCGCGGTGCGCGGCGGGCCGACCGGGGGCGGTGGTCAGCGCGCGGTTGAGCAGCAACACGCCCTGGTCGGCCCACGGGGTCAGATCACCGTTGGTGGGCATCGGCAGGCCCAGGTCGCGGTTCATCTCGGTGAAGATGTTGATCAGCGAACCGGGCAGCGGACGCACCTCCGGAGCGACCGAAAAGCTCAACCCCACCGCGTGCCCGGGGTTGGGATAGGGATCCTGACCCACGATCAGCACCCGTACGTCCGCGAACGGTTGGGTGAACGCCCGCAACACGTTCGCGCCCGCCGGTACGTACCGCCGCCCGGCGGCGATTTCACCTCGCAGGAACTCGCCCATGGCGGCCACTCGGCCCGCCACCGGTTCCAGGGCCTTCGCCCATCCTGCCTCGACAAGTTCGCCCAACGGCCGCGCCACCATGGGAGTTGAGCATAGGGCAAACGAGTGACACTCCCGCACGGCCGCACCCGCGCCGACCAGGGTACGAGCGTGCGGGGGAGGGGACTTGGTCGCGGCGCCGCGCGTCGGTGCCGCGCCCCCCGACCCACGGTAGCGATCACCCGGCTGCGGTCGAAACGTTTGCGTCGGGCTGCGAAGGCCGGTTGCCTCGGCTGCCCGCTCGACGCGCCTGCCCGGCTACTCGATCAGGCCCGTCACCATGTCCCAGGCGTCCTCGGCATCCGAGCCGGCCAGCGACAGGGCCACCGCCGCCTCGCACGCGGCCAACGCGAAGACCGCGCCCACCCACGTGCGTTCCGCGGGGGTCAGCCGGCGCCATTCGAGCGCCCCGCCGGCCCCGTCCACCAGATCCGAGGCCACCACGAGCCAACCCCACTCGGCACTGCCCCGCCCCGCCGCCAACGCGCGCAGCACGCCTGCGCCCAACAACACGTCCCGCGCCCCGAGACCGCGGCCGAGCAACGACGCCTCCCGGGCCGCGGTGGGCCGCAACCACACCCCACCGCGCGGAGCCACCATGGACACCACCCCGGCGGCCACCCGCCCCGCCGCCAATACCGCCGCCATCCGTCCGGCCGACCCGGATATCGCCCCCGAAACCGCCACCACAGCCCCTTATCGAAACCAGCTCGCACCCCCCGGCCCAACGACCGGCGGCCCACACCGTAGCGGTGCCCCACATCGCAGCCCCCGCACCCCCAGGACGCACCCAACCTCCACCCCGGTTTCGACCCCGACCCCCACCCGCCCCCCGAGGCAAGTGAGCGACGAACCAGGCAGGTTCAAGCCAACCAGGCACGACCACCACCGCGACACACGCGCCACAGCCGGCCTCCCCCAACCCGCCGACCCGCCCCGCCCCCCGGCGCGTCAGCGCCCCCGAGACAGGTGAGCCGCGCGATCGACGCGCAGCGCGGAGAGCGGCGGAGCCGCAAAACAAAGACTTCGTGACCCGTAGCGAAGCGAAGGGACACGAAGTCACGAGCGAGGGGCCACTTTTTTGTGGAGGAGCCCGCGACGGAACAAAAAAGTGGTGCCTCGCGAGCCGGCGCCGAAGGCGCCCAATAAAAAGCAGCGCCGCATCGCCGAAAGCCGCCCACCCGCTCGCTCCGCTCACGACCCGGGCCCACCCCCTCGCTCCGCCCACCACCCAGGCCCCCCGACCCGCTCCACTCACAACCCAGCCCAGTCGCGCTCAACGCACCCTCGCTCACCGCGTCGCTCCACTCGCGACCCCGGCGAACCGCCACGCTCCGCCCACGACTCCAGCTTGCGGGCCGGCTTCACGCACGATGCCGCTCGCCCCAGGACACCACCCCGCCCACCGTTCGGCCCGCCACGCCTGCTGCGCCCCGTGCGCGCAGTTGCGGGAACATCCCCGGGTTCCCAAAAGGATCCGCGTCGGCGGACGCGTACTCCCCGGGGATGTCCCCTCCCGCCCGGCACGGGGGCGGCACACGCCGGGCGCCGGGACCAATGGCCTGGGTCCCGGGGTCCATACCGTGCGGCTCGGCCGGCAGGCCCTTCAGTTGCTCAGCCCGTCAGCCGGCCAGCCGGTCCGCCGGTTCGCGGGCCAGCCGGTCCGCGGGTCAGCCCGTCCGCCGGCCAGCCGATCAGCCCACCCGCCAACCCGCCCGCCAACCCGCCGACCAAGGCCAACACCCCTCCTCAACCCCAAGCCCCCCAACCTCACCAAACATCCGCCTGGACGAACGCCCCACTCCATCCAACCAGCCGGCCGACCCCCCCAGCCCCGCAACCTCACCCCACCCGAAGCCCGCCCGCCCCGCCCCTCACCGCTCCGCCAAGTAGGCCGCCGCCACCGCCCGCAGGTGGTCGTGTCGGCCCTCGTAGGCGCGGTGTCGGCCGAGGAGGGCCTTCGGCAGCTTCCCCACCATCGTGTAGTTCGTGTCGCACACGTTCGCCGCCGGGGCCAGCCCCGTCTGGCTGACCAATTGGTAGGCGTCGAGCAGGTCCAGGTCGAGCAGGTCCGCCGTCCAGTCCACCAGGTCGCGCTGGCTGATCCGGAAGGCGTCCTCCAGGGGGCGGGCCGAGCCGGTGGTGAGCAGGTGGTCGTCGTTCTCCAGGCGCGGCGACACCGGGGCACCGCCCTTGATCAGGTCGACCACGATCACCGTGCGCATCGCGGCCTCGACCGCCGTCCCGCAGACCTCCCCCTCGCCCTGCCGGGCGTGGCCGTCGCCGATCGAGAGCATGCCGCCCGCGACGTTGACGCCGAAGTACGCGGTGGTGCCGGCGCGCATCTCGGGGGTGTCCATGTTGCCGCCGTGCGCGCCCGGGGTGATCGACATCAGCGTCTCGCCGCCGGCGGGCGCGACGCCGACGGTGCCGTGCATCGGGTCCAGCGGCAGGTCGACGGTGAAGTCGCTCTTCCGGGCCCGGAAGCGGCAGATGCCCGCCGCGACGTCCAGGTCGTACACCCACACCCTCTCCTCCAGCGGCGCGTGCAGCATCGCCGTGGTGTTCGTCGCGGTGAGTGCGCCGAAGTGCGGGAAGGTGCTGGAGATGCCCCAGTCGCGGGCGGGCGTGATGTCCACGAAGTGCACCGCGAGGGTGTCCCCGGGTTCGGCGCCCTCGACCGCGATCGGTCCGGTGACCGGATTGAGGTAGGGGAAGGTGCACACCGCGCTGGGCAGGTCGTCGATGCCCTTGACGTTGCCGCCGAAGCAGTCCTCGGTGGACAGTTCGACGATGGTGCCCGGGCGGACGGTGACCAGGGGTCGGCGTCCGCCGAAGGTGTAGGCGTACTGGTGGTAGGTCGGCCTCAGCGAGACGACTTCGAGCAGGGTCATACGGGTTCCTCGACCTGGTCGATGGCGGAAATTTGGGGCCGACGGCCCGCCAGCACCAGGCCGGCGAGGAGGGCGAGGCCGATCGCGAACCAGATCCCGCCCAGCCGTTTCGCGTCGCCGTCGGCGTTGTAGACGACGTAGGCCAGGATCGCGAAGCCGAGTGAGGGCGCGATCAGGTGTCGCCAGTAGTCGCGGCTGCGCTGCCGGACGAGATGGTGCACGACCACCGACACGTGCAGGACCAGGAAGGTGGTGAGCGCGCCGATGTTGACCAGGCTGCTCAGTGTGGTGATGCCGTCGTCGCGGGTGCTGGTGTACAGGCCCAGGGCGAGCGAGATCGCGGCGACGAGCAGCGTGGCGTTGACCGGGACCCGGTGCTTGGGGTGCACCTTGGCCAGGAAGGACGGCAGTTGCCGGTCCCGGGCCATGGCGTACAGCAGGCGCGAGGTCGCGGCCTGGGCCACCAGCGAGTTGGCGAAGCCCCAGGCGATCGCGGTGGCCACCGCGGTGAGCTTGGCCAGCCAGCCGCCCGCCGCGACCCGGGCCGCGTCGTAGAACGCGGTGCCGTCCGGATCGCCGTTGTCGATCAGCGCCTTGGGGTCGGCCACCAGCAGCGAGGCCACCCACGTCTGCACGATGAACAACGTCCCGGCCAGGAGCAGCGCGGCGACCATCGACCGGCCGATGGCCTTGGCCGAGTCCTTGTTCTCCTCGGACAACATCGAGATGCCGTCGAAGCCGAGGAAGCTCAGCGCCGCGATCGAGACGGCGCCGAAGACCAGGCTCCAGGAGAAGGTGTCGCTGTTGTAGATCGGGGTGAAGTCGAAGCCGCGGCCCTTGCCGTCGATCAGGGCGACCACGCCGATCACGATGAACACGATCAGGATGATCAGTTCGCCGATCAGCATGATCTTGTTGACCTTGGCGGTCATCGCCACGCCGAGGTAGTTGACCGCCGTGTTCAGCAACACGAACCCGACCACCCACATCCACACCGGGATCGAGGTGACCAGCGAGTTCATCGCGACGGCGGCGATCAGGTAGAGCAGGCCGGGGACCAGGATGTAGTCGAGCAGGATCATCCAGCCGGCCAGGAAGCCCACCGGGGCGGCGATGCCGCGTCCGGCGTAGGAGTACACGGACCCGGCCATCGGGAACGCCTGGGACATCTGCGCGTAGGACAGCGCGGTGAACATCATCGCGACCATGCCGATGACGTAGGCGAGCGCGACCATGCCGCCGGAGCCCTGGAACACGCCGCCGAAGATGCCGAACGGCGCGATCGGGACCATGAAGACCAGGCCGTAGACGAGCAGATCACGAAAACTCAGGGAGCGGCGGAGCTCTTGCTTGTAGCCGTACTTCTCGATCGACTCGGAACCACCGGACGAACCGGAACCACCGGTCGAGCCGGGTCTTGCGGTCGATGCGGGCGTGGGGACTTCGCTCATGTCGATCTCTCCTCGGGACGACCCCGAGGGGTCTCGAAGAGACCTTAGAACCAGTTATTTCCAAATGGAAGTACTTTCTCGCCGCGGCAACACGGCGAAATCCAGCCCCTCCGCCCGAGCCAGGTACACCTGCCGACGCGGCGGCCCCAACGGTGAGCGCGCCCAGGCCCCACGCGCCGCGTCCGACCCCCCGTCCAACAGCCGATCCACCGCCGCCGCCAACCCGCTCGGCGCGAGCGCGCCCCGCGCGGCCAACGCCGCGACCAGATGCAGCCCGTCGTACAGGCCCTCCGCGTAGGCGTCCAACACCGGCGCCTGCGGACCGAACAACGACCGGTGCCGCTCGGCCAGACCCAACCGGCGATCGTCGGTCTGCGACGCGAACGACTGCATCACCGCGTACATCGCGCCGGTGTCGTCCCCGCCGTACGCCAACAGCCCGTTCTCCTCCAGCGAGCCGGACAGCCGGACCAGGATGCGATCCAGCCCGGCGTGCCGCAACGCCCGATTGAAGTCGACCAGATCACGGCCGATCAGGCTGAGCAGCAGCGCGTCGGCCCGGGTGCTCCGCAGGCCCGCGAACAACTCGTCCAACCCGGTCCGCACCGCGCCGAAGCCCACCCGCCGCTCGTACACCACACTGCTGCGCGCGTCCGCGATCAACCGGCCGGCGGCGGCGTGGATGGCCTGCGGCCAGATGTAGTCGTTGCCGATCAGCGCCCACCGCCGCAGCCGATGGTGCTCGGTGAGCCACCCGATCGACTCGCGCAGTTGCCGCATCGGGTCGACACCCGTGCAGACCACCCCGGGCAACCGGCCGCCGCCCTCGTGCGGCGGGGTGAAGATGTACGGCGTCCGGCCGCCGACCACCGCCTCGATCGCGCGATGCACGTCGCTGGTGTGGAAACCGACCAGCACGTCCACCGCGCCGGCGTCGCCGAGCATCCCGACCTGCGCCGCGACCCGGTCGGGCGGGCCGCCGGCGTCCACCAGGACCAGCTCCATCGGGCGGTCGCGCACACCGCAGGCCGTGTTGATCTCGTGTGCCGCGAGCAGCGCCGCATCCACCGCGGAGGGCCCGATGATCCCCAGCGCACCGGACTGGGGCACCACGAGTCCCACTCGAAGCACCTGGGGATCCCGGTCGGAATACAGCGCGTCGAGCGGCTCGATCAGGACTGTCTCGACGCTCATAAGGCGAGTAAGTATGCTCCTGGGAACGGCCTGGCGAAGGGGTGATGAGCATGTCCGCCGGCGAAATCGCAGAGCGAGCCGTCGCGCCGCCGCTCCTGGTCGAGCTGCTCACCCTCGCGCAGCGCCGCCTCACCCGCACGCTGACCCACGCGTTGGCCGAGGAGGACTGCACCTTCGACCAGTGGCTCGTGCTGCGCGCCCTGGGCGACGGCGAGGGCCGGCTGATGGGCGATCTGGCGCAGCGCCTGCTGATCCCGCACGCCAGTCTGACCCGGATCGTGGACGCGCTGGTGGACGACGGCTGGATCTACCGACGTCAGTCCGGCATCGACCGCCGCCGGATCGCGGCCCATCTGTCCCGACGCGGCCACGATCGCCTGACCCGGCTGAACGCGCTGGCCGAGGCACACGAATCGGCCGTACGAACCGCGTGCGCGAGCGAGGATCCGGCCACCCTGCTCGCCTTCCTGGCCGAACCACGGACCGACTGACGGCGCGTCGGGCCACCCGTCGCCCCCGTCACCGCCCCGCCAAATACCGCGCGGTCACCCCCACCCCCGCCGTCGCCACCTCCGCAGGCACCCCGCTCGCCACGATTCGCCCACCATCGGCCCCACCACCCGGGCCCATGTCGATCATCCAGTCCGCACCCGCGATCACGTCCAGGTCGTGTTCGACCACCACCACCGTGTTGCCCGCGGCGACCAACCCGTGCAATTGACGCATCAACAATTCGACATCCGCCGGATGCAGTCCGGCCGTCGGCTCGTCCAACAGATACAACGTGTGCCCACGCCGGGCCCGTTGCAGCTCGCTCGCCAACTTGATCCGCTGCGCCTCGCCGCCGGACAGCTCGGTCGCCGGTTGGCCCAGCCGCAGATAGCCCAGGCCCACCTCGCGCAGTGTGGTCAGGCTGCGCGCGGCGGCCGGCACCTCGGCCAGGAAGTCGGCGGCGGCGTCCACGGTCAGCCCGAGCACGTCCGCGACGCTCAGCCCCCGGTAGGCGACCTCCAGCGTTGGCGGGTTGTAGCGCGCCCCCCGGCAGGTCGGACACGGCGCGTACGTCCCCGGCAGGAACAGCAGCTCGACCGCGACGAAGCCCTCGCCCGAACACGTCTCGCACCGCCCGCCGTCCACGTTGAAGGAGAACCGGCTCGCGGTCCACCCACGCTCGCGCGCCGCGTCGGTGTCCGCGAACAGCTTGCGGACCGTGTCGAACAGACCGGTGTAGGTGGCCAGGTTCGAGCGCGGCGTGCGCCCGATCGGTTTCTGGTCCACCCGCACCAGGCGGTCGATCACCTCCAGACCGCGGACCGCTCGGATCTCGCCGGACTCCTGCCGACGTTCCTCGTCCTCCTGCGCCCGGGTGCCCAGGTGCTCCGCCGTCACGTCCGCCAGCACCCCGCCGATCAGGCTGGACTTGCCCGCGCCGGAGACCCCGGTGACCACCGTGAACACGCCCAGCGGCAGCCGCACGTCCAGGTCGCGCAGATTGTGCAGCCGCACCCCGGTCAGCGTCAGCCAGCCGGTCGGCGACCTCGGCTCCCGAGCCGGCGGCGGACCCGCCGGGAACAGGAATCGGCGGGTCGCCGAGTCGGCCACCGCGCGCAGCCCGTCCGGGGGACCGCTGTACAGGATCCGGCCGCCGCCCTCGCCCGCGCCGGGCCCCACGTCCACGAGCCAGCCCGCCCGGCGGGCCACCGCCATCCGGTGCTCGACCACGAACAGCGAATTGCCCGCCGCGCGCAGCCGATCGAGCACCACGAGCAGCGCCTCGGTGTCCGCCGAGTGCAGCCCGGCCGACGGCTCGTCCAGCACGTACACCACCCCGAACAGCCCCGACCGCAACTGGGTGGCCAGCCGGAGCCGCTGCAACTCGCCCGAGGACAGGGTCGGCGTCTCCCGATCCATGCTCAGATAACCCAGGCCCAACTCCACCAGCACCGCGATCCGGGCCACCAGGTCGGCGCAGATCGTCGCGGCCGGCTCGCCGGCGTCCCCCGCACCGGCCAACACCTTCGCCGCCTCGACCAGCGGCAGGGCGACCAGCGCGGCGATGTCGAAGCCGGCGAAGGTCACCGCCAGCGAAGCCGGGCGCAGCCTTCGGCCGTGGCACACCGGACACGGCCCGCTGGTCAGGAAACGCTCGACCCGCTTGCGCTGCGTCGCGCTCTTGGAACTCGCGAACGTCTTCAGCACGATCCGCCGCGCGCTGCTGTACGTGCCCTGGTAGTCGCGTTGGATCCGGCTCGCGTCGCGCACCGGGTGCACGGTGACCACCGGTTGGTCGTCGGTGAACAGGATCCAGTCCCGCTCGACCCGGGGCAGTTCGCGCCACGGCCGGTCCACGTCGTAGCCGAGCGTGGCCAGGATGTCGCGCAGATTCTTTCCGTACCAGGCACCCGGCCACGCGGCGATCGCCCCGTCCCGGATCGACCTGCTCGGGTCGGGGACCAGCGATTCCTCGCTCACCTCGTGCACCCGACCCAGGCCGTGACAGTTCGGGCAGGCGCCGGCGACGGTGTTCGGCGAGAACGCGTCCGAGTCCACCGGCTCCGCGCCGGGCGGGTAGTCGCCGGCCCGGGAGAAGAGCATCCGCAACGAGTTGGACAGCGTCGTGAGCGTGCCCACCGTCGAGCGCGAGGTGGGCGCGGACCGCTGCTGACGCAACGCGATGGCCGGCGGCAATCCGCTGATCTCGTCCACGTGCGGTGCGCCGACCTGCTGGATCAGCCGCCGGGCGTAGGGCGCGATCGACTCGAAGTAGCGCCGCTGCGCCTCCGCGTACACCGTGCCGAAGGCCAGCGAGGACTTGCCCGATCCGGACACCCCCGTGAACACCGTGAACACGTCGCGCGGGATGTCCACGTCCACGTTTCGCAGATTGTGTTCGCGCGCCCCGCGCACCCGGACGAACGGATCGTGCTCGGTCATCACACCGCTCCCTGCGCCACCGGCCGAAGGTTGTCCTATGCCCGCCGAACGGTGATCCACAACCGTCGCGGACCGACACCGGGAGCGCGCCCCGCCCTCTGCCACCCGGGATCGAGGACCGGGACGCACTGGTGATCGTCGGGCTCCGCCACTAACGTCGGCGCGCGCCGGATGGTCCGGGGCGGTCGGGCGGTGGCAAGGGGGCGGCGATGGGGCTGGAGGCGGTCGAGCCGCGGACGCCGGTGTTGGTCGGGGCCGGGGTGGCGCGGCAGCGCTCGGCCGAGGCCGGGGCCGGCGTCGGCGAGTTGGAGCTGATGGCGCGGGCCGTCGAGGAGGCCGCCGAGGGGTCGGGCGCGCTGCTGCGGGCGGTCCGGCAGGTGCTGGTGCCGCGCGGGACCTGGCGGCACGGCGATCCTGGCCGCTGGCTGGCGGACCGGTTCAAGATCGTGGACGCGCACAGCACGTTGGCCGAACTGGGGGTCCTGCAACAGTCGTTGATCACCCGGGCATGTGCCGAGATCGCCGCCGGGCAGGCCGACGTGGTGCTCGTCGTGGGCGGCGAGGCGGCGCATCGGCGACTGCGCGCCCGGATCGCCGGGCTCGAACTCGCGGATCCGGTCGCGGAGGGTGTCCCGGACACGGTGTGGGCGCCCGGCGCGGACATCCTGGCCCGGGTCGAGATCGATCGCCATCTGGCGGTGCCCGCGCGGCAGTACGCGGTGATGGAGTCGGCGATCGGGGCCGCTCGGGACCGGTCGCCCGCGGACGACGCGCGCGAGATCGCCGCGTTGTGGGCGGACTTCTCGACGGTCGCCGCCGACGCCGGGCAGGCGATCCGGGGCCGCGCGGTGCAGCCGGACGAACTGCTGGCACCCACCGGCCGCAACGCGTGGTTGGCGAGCCCGTACTCGAAGTGGCACTGCTCGCAGATGAACGTCGACCAGGCCGCCGCGCTGCTCCTGTGCTCGGCCGAGGCGGCGCGCCGGTTCGGGGTGGCCCGGGACCGGTGGGTGTTCCCGACGGCCGCGGCCGAGGCGAACACCATGGTGCCGCTGGTGGCCCGGCCGGACCTGGGCCGCTCGCCCGGATTCGCCGAGGTCGGCGCGGCACTGGGCGCGGGGGTGCGCGACGCGACGCACCTGGACCTGTACAGCTGCTTCCCGGCGGCGGTCCGGATCCAGCGGCACGAGCTGGGTCTGACCGGGCGCCCCGGCCGGGAGTTGACCGCGACGGGCGGGATGGCGTTCGCCGGCGGGCCGCTCAACAACTACGCGTTGCAGGCGACGGTCGAGGTGACCCGACGGGTGCTCGCGGGTGGCGACGGGTTGGTGACGAGCGTGTCCGGGATGGTCACCAAGCAGGCCGGCGCGTTGTGGTCGGATCGGCCGGCCGCCGACGGGTTCCGGGCGATCGACGTGCGCGCGCAGTTGCCGAGCCGCCCGGTGGACCCGGACTACGCGGGCCCGGCCGAGGTGGTGGGCTGCACGGTGGCGTTCGAGCAGGGCGAGCCGGCGGTGGCGATCGCGGTGGTCGAGGGAGCGGGCGGCGTGCGGTCGGTGGCCTCCTCGACGGACGCCGACGTGCTGGCGTCGATGCGCACCGACCCGTGGGTCGGTCGCTCGGTACGGGTGGGTGGCGAGACGTTCTCGATCTGAGCCGTGGTGTTCGGGTCCGACCCGGCGTGATCGGAGCACGTCGGGGCAGGTGACAGGGCGTGGGATCGCCGGTGGCGCGGGCGGGGCGCCGCTGCCGGTGCTTTCGAGGAACGTCGATGACAGTGACCATCCCGTTGGGATGCCGTGGGGGGACACGATGGTCAGGGTTCTTCTCGCCGAGGACATGCTCATGCTGCGCCGGGCGCTGGTGTCGCTGCTCGAACTGGAGCCCGACATCGAGGTCGTCGCCGAGGTCGATCGCGGAAATCTCATCCTGCCGGTGGCGCTCGAGGTACGGCCGGAGGTCGCGGTGTTGGACATCGATCTGCCGGGTCTGGACGGCATTCGGGCGGCCCGGCTGCTGCACGAGCGGTTACCCGAGTGCCGCACGGTGATCATGACCAACCTGGGCCGGCCGGGCAATCTGCGGCGGGCGATGGCCGCGCACCTCTGGGGGTTCTTGCTCAAGGACGCCGATCCGGACCAACTCGCCGCCGCCATCCGCACGGTGGCCGCCGGTGAGCAGGTGATCGATTCGCGGTTGGCGGTGGCGACGTTGCAGGCGGCGGAGAATCCGTTGAGCGCGCGGGAGACCGAGGTGTTGCGGTTGGCCGCCGAAGGGGTGGACGTGCCGGAGATCGCGCGCGGCCTGTTCCTGTCCGCCGGGACGGTACGCAACTACCTGACCACGACGGTGACCAAGCTCAACGCCCGCAATCGCATGGACGCGGTGCGGATCGCGCGCGACTCCGGCTGGTTGTGACGCGCGTCGACCGGTCGTGCGGCGGCGTCCGCCTCGCGTCGATGCCGTCGTTGATCGGGGTCGGCCGCACCCGGTCGCGGTGCCGGTCGCGCCGATACCGACCACGTCAACCGGGCCGACGCGTGCCCGGTCCGCCGCGAAATGACCGTCCGAACCCGCGAGTTCCCGGTACGCCGAGACGGGGTTCGAAGGCAAGGCCGGGGGCATTCGGTCGTGCGCCGTTCACGATTTCCCTTCCGTCCTCGGGGAAGTCCTGCGATCGGGCCGAGATATCCCGGTCGGTCCAGGGGCTGCGCGTTCGACCGGCGGATACACGTGGCCGGCCGGTTTTCGTCGGTCGGCGATGCGCCGAGATTTTCGACGACCGGTTTCTCGCGGCCGTCGGGGAAAGTGCCGCAGTGGCGGGCAGGTGGACTCGGGTGGGCGGAAGGGCAATGGTGTTCATGGTGGCTCTCGGGGGGTGGGCGGGCGGCGTGCCGGGCCGGTGTGTCCGAAGCCGGCGACCGGACCGGGCACTTCGTCGATGACGAGGGAAGTCTTCCTCCGCGCGCCGTGACCACGTCCGCGACGCGCTGCGGGTTTCCATCGGCCGGAGGGTGAACTCCGGGCATACACAACGGATATCACGAATGCAGCACCCGCCCGATGGAACACGTATTCGATCCGCGCCCCATCGATTGCCGCCGCCGCGCATTCACGCGGAAATCCCGGGGCTCGGCCATAAACCGTGCTGATCGAAACGAACGCAAGCCCTTAACGCCCGACCCCCTGTACACCCCCTTCGATTTCTAGCCTGGAAGCATGACTTCACCCATCGCTCACCCGGAAGCGGCCCCGCCGGATTCGCGGCGCTGGATCGCACTGGCCATCGTCATGACCGCGGCGTTCATGGATCTGCTCGACGTCACGATCGTCAACGTCGCACTGCCCTCCATCCAGCGCGACCTGGACGCCTCCACGAGCCAGATCCAATGGATCACCGCGGGTTATGTGCTCGCGTTCGCGGCCGGCCTGATCACCGGCGGCCGGCTCGGCGACATCCACGGGCGCCGGCGGATCTTCCTGATCGGTGTCACCACCTTCACCGTCGCCTCCGCGCTCAGCGGCTGCGCGGTGAACGCGGACATGCTGGTCGCGTCCAGGATCCTGCAGGGCGCCGGAGCCGCGATCATGGTCCCGCAGGTCCTGTCGATCGTGCACGCCACCTTTCCCGCGCACGAACGTGGCAAGGTCTTCGGCCTGTTCGGCGCCATCGTCGGCATGGGCGGGGTCTGCGGACCGCTGCTGGGCGCGCTGCTCACCGAGTGGAACATGTTCGGCCTCGAATGGCGGACCATCTTCCTGATCAACGTCCCGGTGGGCATCGCCGGCCTGGTCCTGGGCCGCAAGTACATCACCGAGTCCAAGGCCGCCCGCGCCCTGCATCTGGACCTGGTCGGCGTCGGCCTGGTCACGCTGGGCCTGCTGATGTTGCTGTACCCGCTCACCCAGGGCCGCGAGCTGGGCTGGCCGCTGTGGGGCTACCTCTCCATGGCCGGTTCGGTGTTGGTGTTCGCCGCGCTGGCGCTGTACGAGCGGGCCAAGACCCGTCGGGACGGCTCGCCGCTGGTGGAGCTGTCGCTGTTTCGGGTGAAGAGCTTCAGCGCCGGGATCGCCGTGGAGTTCGGCTTCGGTGTCGTGTGCGGCATGTTCTTCCTGGTCTGGACGCTGTACATGCAGGTCGGACTGGGTTGGAGCGTGCTGCGCGCCGGTCTGACCAGCCTGCCGTTCTCGCTGGCGGTCGCCGCCGCGGCGGGGGTGTCGGTGCAGAAGTTGGTGCCGCGGTTCGGCCGCAAGGTGCTCCAGGCCGGTGCGCTGGTGATGGGTGCGGGCATGCTGATCTACCTGTGGGAAGCGGACCGGTACGGCACCGGGATCGCGACCTGGCAGATGGCGTTGCCGCTCCTGGTGATCGGCCTCGGCATGGGGCTGATCGTGGCGCCGCTGACCAACGCGGTGTTGTCCGATGTACCGCGCGAGCACGCCGGATCGGCGTCCGGACTGATCAATACGACGCTCCAGATGGGCAACGCGCTGGGTCTCGGCCTGACGTCGGTGGTCTTCTTCCGGTTGATCGACGACGGCCTCGCGCCCGAGAAGGTGGGGCCCGCGTTCGTGAACGCCTTCGAGAACTCGCTGCTGTGGGCCGCCGTCGTACTGGTCGCGATCTTCGTGCTGATGTTCGCGCTGCCGGCGCGCCCCGCCGTCGATCCGTCGCTGGAGGCCGAGGCCGCGGCGGCTCCGGCGGACGGCCCCGCCGAGGACGCACCCACCGAGTGGAAGTCCCGCAACGGCACGATCGGCGCGCCCCGCTGACCACCTGTCGCCGGGCCGATGCGGTCGCAGGACACCCCCGCGCCCACGTACCGCCATCCGAGGACGGCGGTACGTGGGCGCGGGGGTGTCCTGCTCGGTCAGGCCGGGGTCTCGGCCATCCCCGCGGACAGCGTCGTCCCGTCGATCGGGTCGATCAGCAGGAACGAGCCCGTGCGCCGGGAACGCGCGTACGGGTCGAGGACGACCGGCTCGACGGTGCGCAGCACGACCGTGCCGATGTCGTTGGCGACGAGTTCACCGGGGGAGGGCCGGTGTGCGAGGTCGTCGAGGTTCAGCCGCGAGGGGATCTCCTCGACGATCGCCCGCACCGTCCTGGTGGTGTGCCGCAGCAGCACCCGTTGGCCCGGCGTCAGCGGCCGTTCGTGCAGGTGGCAGACGGTGCCCCGAACGTCGCGGGTGGGGGCGGGCGCGGTGTCCTCGGGGGCGAGCAGATCGCCGCGGGAGACGTCCAGGTCGTCGGCCAGCCGGACGGTCACCGATTGCGGCGCCCACGCGGTGTCCACCGGTTCGCCGAGAGCGTCGATGCCCTCGACGGTGCTGACGCCGCCGGACGGCAGCGTGCTGACCCGGTCGCCCACCCGCAGCACGCCGGAGGCGATCTGGCCCGCGTAGCCCCGGTAGTCCGGGAGCTCGGCGGTCTGCGGACGGATCACGTACTGGACCGGGAAGCGTGTCGGGTCGCCGTCCGGGTCCCGGGTCACCGGTACCGTCTCCAGGTGTTCGAGCAGGGTCGGCCCGCTGTACCAGTGCATCGCCTCGCTCGGCTCCACCACGTTGTCCCCGGTCAGCGCGGAGACCGGGATCGCGGTGACCCGGGCCACCCCGAGCGCGGCGCAGTAGGCGCCGAACTCGTCGGCGATGCCCGCGAAGACGGTCTCGGACCAGTCCACCAGGTCCATCTTGTTGACCGCGAGCACCACGTGCCGGACTCGCAACAACGCGGCCACGGCGGCGTGTCGCCGGGTCTGTTCGACCACGCCGTGGCGCGCGTCGACGAGCACCGCGGCCAGCTCGGCGGTGGACGCCCCGGTGACCATGTTGCGGGTGTACTGCACGTGCCCGGGAGTGTCGGCGAGGATGAACCGGCGGCGGGGCGTGGCGAAGTAGCGATAGGCCACGTCGATCGTGATGCCCTGCTCACGCTCGGCCCGCAGGCCGTCGGTGAGCAGGGCCAGATCGGGTGTGTGCCGCCCCCGGTCGCAGGAGGCCCGCTCGACCGCTTCCAGTTGATCGGCCAGGATCGACTTGGAGTCGTGCAGGAGTCGGCCCACCAGGGTGGACTTGCCGTCGTCCACGGAGCCGGCGGTGGCGAAGCGCAGTGTGTCGACGTTCATCAGAAGTAGCCCTCTCGCTTGCGGTCCTCCATCGCGGCCTCGGACATCCTGTCGTCGGCCCGGGTGGCGCCCCGCTCGGTCAGGCGGGACGCGGTGATCTCGTCGACGACCTTCTCGACGGTGTCGGCGTCGGAGTCCACCGCGCCGGTACAGGACATGTCGCCGACCGTGCGGTAGCGCACGCGCCGGCGCTCGGTCGGCTCGTCCTCGCCCGGGCCGCCCCAGTCGCCCCGCGTCAGCCACATGCCGGCTCGGCGGAAGACCTCGCGCTCGTGCGCGTAGTAGACGGCCGGGAGTTCGATGCGTTCCCGGGCGATGTACTGCCAGATGTCCAGCTCGGTCCAGTTGGAGAGCGGGAAGACCCGCACGTGCTCGCCCGGCGCGTGCCGCCCGTTGTAGAGCTGCCACAACTCCGGCCGTTGCCGACGCGGATCCCAGCCGCCGAACTCGTCGCGCAGCGAGAACACCCGCTCCTTGGCCCGGGCCTTCTCCTCGTCCCGCCGGCCGCCGCCGAACACCGCGTCGAAGCCGTGCCGTTCGATCGCGTCGAGCAACGGCACGGTCTGGAGCGGATTGCGGGTGCCGTCCGCACGCTCGCGCAGTTCGCCGGCGTCGATGAACTCCTGGACGGACACCACGTGCAGGCGCAGTCCGTGGCGGGCCGCCGTGCGGTCGCGGTACTCCAGGACCTCGGGGAAGTTGTGGCCGGTGTCCACGTGCAGCAGCGCGAACGGGGGCACTCCCGGCGCGAAGGCCTTGAGCGCGAGGTGCAGCATCACGATGGAGTCCTTGCCGCCGGAGAACAGGATCACCGGCCGCTCGAACTCCCCGGCCACCTCGCGCAGGATGTGCACCGCCTCGGACTCCATCGCCTCCAGGTGCGCGAACGGATACCCGTTGTCGGTGCCGTCGGCGCGGTTCGCCGCGACGGTCATGCCGATCCCTCCTCGATGAGCAGTGCGCGCAGCGTCGCCGCGGCCTCGGATCCGTGCGCCGGGTCCGCCGCGGTCGACGGTCCGGTCGAGTCCGCGTCGGCGCCCACCCGCACCTCCAGGTAGCGGGTCCCGCTCTCCAGGTGCCAGGCCCGCACCCGGGCCCGGGTCGCCGCGTCGGGGGCGGGCACCGTCACCAGCACGGTGGTGCCGTTGCGGGCCAGGACGTGTGCGACTCGGCCGATCCGCAACGCCTGCCCTCGGCGATCGGCGCCGGAGGGCGTCGGGTCGGTGCCGACGACGCGGTCCAGGGCGGCATCGCTCAGGATCTCCACCCGACGGTGGGCGCGCCGCAACGAGCGGGCCGCGGCTCGGGCGAGCCGGTCCCGGTCCGCGCCGGGCGGCCCGGTGAGCCAGACGGTCGCACCCGGCCGGCAGGTGCAGTACGCGGGTGTGGTCACGACGCACACCACGCTCGGACGGCGGCGGTCAGGATCGTGCCCGCCGCGCGGAACTCCGCCGCGTCCAGCCGTTCGTGCGGGGTGTGGTCCAGCTTGGAGTCTCCCGGGCCATAGGCGACCATGGGGATGTCGTGCCAGGTGGTGGCCAGTGTGTTCATGTCGCTGCTGCCCTTCTTGAGCAGGAATCGCGGCGTGGTCCCGGCGGCGCGGAACGCGCGTTGGAAGAGCTTCACCAGCGGGCTGGAGCGCGTGGTGGACACCCCCGGGGTGGCCCGGACCACCTCCAGCGCGATCGGCGCCAAGGGCAGTGCGCGCAGCGCCGCGAGCAGGTCGTCCACGGCCAGGCCCGGCGGCACGCGCACGTCCACCGTCGCCTCGCCGCGTTGTACGTCGCCGCGGTTGAGCGCGTGGACGCCCAGCACCGCGGTGAGCGCGTCGGGGTTCAGTCGTTCCACCTCGGCGCGGACCGCCCGCAGTCCCTCGACCATGCGATCACCGGCCGTGCGTACACCCTTTCCGGCGGTGTGTTCGGTGTGTTCGGACATGCTCAGCCGCAGCTTGACCAGGCCGTAGTAGCCGATGGTGAGCGCGCCCGCGCCGCTGGGTTCGCCGATCACGACCGCGTCGGCGGGGTAGTGGTCGCGGGCGTGGAAGGCGCCGGCGCCGGTGATCTCCTCCTGCACGGCGCCGATCACGCGCACCTGCGCGTCGTTCGGCACTTCCAGGTCGGCCAACGTACGCAGGTAGGTCACCAGGCTCGCCTTGGCGTCCACGCAGCCGCGCCCGGTGAGCACGTCGCCGTCCCAGCGCACCGGCCAGCGGTGCGGCACGGTGTCCAGGTGGCCGAGCAGCAGCAGTCGGCGCGGGCCGGTGCCGCGCGTGGCCACCAGGTTGCCGGCCGTGTCGATCCGGGCATCGAGATCGTGAGCCGCGCACCAGCCGGCGAGATACTCGGCGAGTTCACGTTCGTCGTGCGAGACCGAGGACAACTCCACTGCCCGGGACAGGAGTTCGAGGTCGGGGTCGGGCGCGGGGGCACGCCAGAACCGGGTCGCGCGGGTGGTGTCGAGGGTGTGCGGACCGGTGATCGCCACGTCGCAGGTGCCGCCGAGGGCGATCTCCGCGGCCCGGACCTTGTGCCGCATCCGGCCACGTGCGTAGCGCTGTCCCTGTCCGGGCAACAGGTCGCGCAGCGTGCCGGTCCCCGCCTCGGGGTCGGCCAGCAGTCCGGCCGTGCCGGTGACCAGGCGCAGGTGGTCGGCGTCCAGGGCCCTCGCCGCCTCGGCGGCCAGCACGTCGGCGTCCACGTTCAGCGCCACGCCCCCGTCGGCATCGGCGACCGGCGGGGACAGGCACACCACGTCGAAGGTGGCCAACAAATCCGTCAGGCGCGCCGTGTCGACCCCGCTCACGCGTCCCACGCGCTGATCGCGGACCACGCGGGTGCGCCCGTCCTCGACCACCCGCAGGGGGCCCACGGCGGTGGCGCGCACGAGGCCGGCGGTGCGGGCCGGGGCGGCGAACACCGACAGGCCGCGTCGGGTCAGCGCCTCGTCCACGCGCGGCAGCGTGAGCTGTTCGTAGGCGGCCAGCAGGTGTGGCAGTTCGGCAGGCGGACAGTAGCGCACGGTATCGCCCGAGCGCAGCGTCAACATCCGCACGTCGCGTCCGATCCGGGCGTAGTGCTCGGTGATGCCGGCCGCGCCGCCGGCGATCACCAGCAGCCGGGCCCCACGACGGCGCAGCGCGAGGATCTCGTCGTAGAGCGATTCGTGCGCGAGCGTCGCGCTGCCCAGCTTGAGCACGTACAGGGCGGCGTCGCGCGCGCGGGTGCTCCCGCTCGGTGCGGCGGACATGCGAGGACTCCTTCGGTGGGTCGGCACGCGTGTGGCCACGCGCGGGGGTCGATCACGTCACGAGGCCCGGGCCCGGTCCCGGCGCCGGGCCGCGGCGGTGCCGGTGTACAGCGAGCCCAGCGCGGCGACCGCGGCCAACAGGAAGGTCGCGGTGTAGCCGACCTCGGCGAGCAGCCCGCCGACCAGCCCGGCGAGGCCGACCGCGAGGTCGAAGAACGAGGAGATGGCGCCCAGTACCGCGCCGCGTTCGGATTCCGGCGGGGTGTCGATCGCGATCATCGCCAGCGCCGGATACAGCAGGGTGAAGCCGCCGCCGGCGATCAGTGCGCCGGCCGCCGCGACCCACAGCGTCGCGGCGAACGCGATCAGCACCAGGCCGAGCGCCTCCACGCACGCGGACACCACGATCACCGGCAGCGCGCCGACCCGATCGGGCACCCGCCCCGCGACCACCCGCACGCCCACATACGCCGCGCTGAACACGCTGATCAGCAGCGAACCGTTGCCGATCCCGCGGTCCGTCAACGCCAGCGCCCCGAAGCTCGCCACCGCCGCGTATCCGAACGCGCCGAAGCCGAGCGAGAGGCCGGGCAGGATCGCGGCGCGCGGCAACAACCGGGCGGACGCCGCGACACCTCGGCGGGTGTCGTCGGGCAGTCGGATCAGCACCGCGACGGCGACGGCGGGCAACACGGCGGCGACCGTCCACACCGCGCCGTACGAGCCGGTCCGGTACGACACTTCGCCCACCGCCGGTCCCACCGCCAGGCCCGCCCACATCGCCAGTCCGTAGAACCCGACCACCTGGCCGCGCCGGTCGACCGGGGTCAGGGCCACCGTCCACACCGATCCGGCGGTGAACAGCAGGGCCTCGCCGACACCGAGCACGAACCGGGCCGCAAGCAACCCGAACAGGGTCGGCGGCAGCGCGTACAGCCCGCCCACCAGCACGATCAGCGCCGCGCCGAGCGTCATCACCGGGCGGCAGCCGCGTTGTTGGGCCAGCCGCCCGGCGTACGGCCGCACCAGCAGGGCCACCACGCCCGAGACCGTGAACGCGACGCCGACCTCGAAGGGTGAGCCGTGCAGTTCCCGGGTGACCAGTCGAGGGATGAGCGTGATCGCCGCGCCGATCGCGACGAAGGAGGTGAACAGGGCGAGCAGGACGCCGGCGAAGGTGCGCGCCCAGGGTTGCGCCGACCGGGCGCGGGCGCAGGCGGTATCCGCCCCGGGCCGGGACGCGGGCGCCGACATCAGCCGATTCCCCGCGAGTTGCCGCCGTCCACCACCACGACCGAGCCGGTGACGTACCCGGCCTGCTCGGCGGCCAGGAAGCAGACCAACGCGCCGAGGTCCTCGGCCCGGCCGATCCGGCCCAGCGGAATGTCCCGGGCGACCTCGGCGAGCCGTTCCTCGACCCGGTCGCCGTACTGCACGTCCAGGATGGGTGTCCGGTGGAAACCGGGGGCCAGCACGTTCACGGTCACCCCGGCCGCGCCGAACGTGTGCACCAGGCCCTTGGCGAAGCCGAGCACCCCGAGCCGGGCCACCGAGGAGAGCCCGCTGCCGGGGTGGGGTTGGCGCACCGACTCCGAGGTGATCATCACGATCCGGCCCCAGCCCGCCGCGGTCAGGTACGGCGCCGCGGCGAGCGCGAGCGACACGTGCGGGAGCAGGTTGCCGTCGACCGCCTGTCGGTACTGCGCGACGGTGAAGCTCTCCACCGGGCCGAACGGCACACCGCCGGAGTTGCTCACCACGATGTGCAGGGCACCGAACTCCTCGGCGGTGCGCCGGACCCAGCCCGCGGCGGCCTCCTCGTCGCGCAGATCGATCGAGTCGGCCAGCACCCGGCCCTTGCCGCACGCGTCGATCTCCTCCCGGGCGCGGGCCAGTTTGTCCGGGTCCCGTCCGCAGATCGACACGTCGGCGCCCTCCGCGGCCAGCGCACGCGCGACGGCGAGACCGATCCCGCTGCCGGCCGCGGCGACGAGCGCGGCGCGGCCATCGAGTCCCAGATCCACGGTCGGCTCCTATCGTTGCTCGGCGGCGGTCGCCGGGACCGGCTCCGCCGGTGCCTTCGTCGGGTGCGCCCGATCGCCGTGCCCGGGCAGCAGGGGATAGCCGTAGCGGCGCAGCAGCGGCGCGGTCAGTGCGGTGACGGTGGCCCGGTCGCGCGGAGCCAGTTCGGTGCGCCACCGCTCGTCGGGACGGATCTCGGTGAGGCCCTGCCGCAGTCGATCCGGGTTGCCGGTGACGGTGTGGTTGCCGCTCAGGTGCACCCGGCCCCGTGCGTCGACCGGCGGCTCGTCGTCGAGTCCGGCGAAGCGCAGCACGTCGGTGAGTACGTCCGCGGGCCGCGCGCACAGGTCCTCGTGGCGCACCCGCAGGTAGCGGCCCACGGCGGTGGCGCCGACCAGTTCGGACGCCAGGTTGAAGGCGTTCCAGTAGCCACTGCTGCGGACCGGGCTCATCGGGTCGATGTACTGCTTGGCCCGCCGATAGGACAGCGCGGTGGCCCGGGGGTCGCGCACGATGTGCAGGACGCGCACGTCCAGGTCGCGGTGGCCGAGCAACGCGGCCGCCTCCGCCGGATACTTCGAGCCGTCCACGATCAGCCGGCCGGCGCCCTCGTCGACGAGCCGGCGATGGATGCGCGCGGTGCGGTCCAGGAGTTCGTCCACTCCCGGGGCCGCAGGCACCTGTCCGCGGGCCTCGGCGAGCCGGGTGCGGACGTGCCGGGTGCGCAGCAGCGCGTGTTGTCGCATGGCCGTGCGTCGCGCGGTCGCCTCCGGCCCGGTGCCGTCGCTCTCCTCCAGCACACCCGACCACAGCGGGCACGTGCGCAGGCTCGCGCCGCAGCCGCAGGTCGAGTTGCTGCCCCGGCCCAGCACGCCGTTGCGCCACAGGTAGTGCAGTTCGCCCACGTGCCGGACTTCGGGCAGTTCGCCCAGGATGTTGCCCAGGAGCGTGCTGCCGCTGCGCATCCAGCCGGTGATGTACAACACGCGTGGGGATCGGTCGGCCATCGCGAGCACACTCCTTTCTCAGTCGCGGGTGAGCAGCAGGAAGTGCTGGGGTAGGTGAACGGCCAGGCCCACGCGGGTGGTTGCCTGTACCACGTCGCCGCCGTCGGGTCCGACGCCGCGACGCAGCGCGAGCGCGGCCACGTCCGGGACGAGCAGGGTCGCGGCGGCGCGGAAGTCGCCGAGCAGTACCCGGTCGCGCGGGATCATCCGGGTCCGGGAGATGGTCACGCCCGCTCGGGCCAGCAGGTCCAGCGTGCCGGTCTTGACCAACTCCCAGTAGGTGAACGGGTGTACGACGATGCCGTCGCACGAACCACCGGTCTCCTCGACCTCGGCGGCGGCGCCGGTCAGGTCCTCGGCCAGGTTCGCGCCGAGCCGGCCCTGCCGGCTCTCGGGCAGCGTGAGCAGGCCGGGAATCGCCTTGTCCTCGCTGCCGTGCAGCAACGTCTCGTTCTCCACCACGGACAGCCGGACCAGCACGCGGTAGTCCACGAAGGACGCGAGCAGCGCGGGCTCGTCGAGCAGCCCGCGGGGGAGCGGTACGGACACCGTCAGGTCGGTGAGTTCGGCCTGCTCCAGGCGGGGCACGAAGGCCCCTTCGGGGGTGCTGCGATAGGAGGTGCCGGCCGCGGCGCGCGTGCGGGCGGGCGGCTCGTGCACGTACGGCACCCGACGGTCGGGCACCGACGCACTCTTGAGCAGGTGCCGCACCGCGTAGCGCGGTCGGGTCGCGAACAGCGGGAAGACCGCGGGCAGATGGGCCCGGAACGGGACCACCCGATCCTCGGCGGCGGGCACGCCGCCCATCGCCCAGGCGAATTCCTCGCCGGGACTGCGGGTGCGCAGCCCGGGGTCGGCGAGCGTGACCCGGACTCCCTGCTCGACGGCGGGCCCGGCGGCGGCTCCCTGCATGGCGACTCCTCGGCTGGATTCGAACTCGGGAAGGTGCCCGAGTAATCGACATTAGGCGCGATCTTCACCGCCGGGGGTCGCCGTCGAACGCGTGTTTTTATGACCCGGATAAGTGCGCGTGATTTCTCCGGACACGCGGGCCGGTGCATACTCGACGAAATGGCCGTCGGCGCCGCGTCGGCAAACGCCCGGTTTTGTGGCGTCGGTCCCCACCGAATGCCCGTTTGCCCGTATGCGCATCGCGCACGACGCACGTCGTCTGCCCGCTCGGCACCGGATCATGCCACGCGATGGCATATTCGCATTCGGCTGTGAAAACTTCATGCCGAAGACGTGAAACGTACCGTGGAACGGCCTGCCGGCGCCCCGTAGGCTGGTTTCGGCCGGCCATACGACGCCGAAGGCACGGAAGCCGGTGGGGTGCAATGTGTCAGGTTTATAGATCTTGTTGCCGCACAGCATCACCTTGGCCCCGTTGCCACCCGAGCGTCAGGTGTGTGGCAAGACCCTTCATGGATGTGAGTGGAGAATGCATCACGACCTGCAAGTCAATCGACTGAGGGCTCTGTTGACCGTGGTCGACCTCGGCGGTTTCCGCCGGGCCGCGGAGGCTCTGCACATCACCCAGCCCGCCGTCAGCCAGCAGATCCGGCAGCTCAACGGTCTGATCAAGGGTCCGATCTTCACCTCGACCGGGCGCAACCTGCGGCTCAGCCCGCAGGGCGAGGAACTCCTCGGCTATGCCCGGCGGATCGTCGCGCTCAACGACGAGGCGGTGGAGCGTTTCGTACCGGCCACCGGGCACGAACGGCTCTCCATCGGGATCGTCAATCAACTCGCCGAGGCTTTACCGGAGTTCCTTCGGCTGGTCACCCGCAGGTTGCCGCAGGCGCAGGTGAGTGTGCGCACCGGCCTGAGCGAGGTGTTGGAGACCCAGGTGGCCACCGAGCAACTCGACCTGGCGCTGCTCCTGCAGACCCGCTCGGACGTAACGGTCGCCACCAGTCGCGGACTCGGCCACCTGCGGATGGACTGGTTCGGCCAGCCGGCGCACGGTGAGAACGCCGCGCTGCCGCTGACCCTGTTCACCGAGCCGTGCACCATGCGCGCCCGGATCGTGGACGCGCTGGACGCCTGCGACGTGCCATGGCGGATCTCCTACGAGGGCCCCGAGTTGGTCGGCCTGCGCGCGGCGGCGAAGGCCGGTCTGGGGGTCGCGTGCCTGGTGGCCAACGGGGACGAACTGTGGGACCTGCCCAAGGCGGTGCGTCCCGGGCTGCCCGCCCCGCCCGGACCGTTGCCGGTGACGATGGCCTTTCCCTCCGCTCTGGCCCCCTCGAACCTGCCGGCCATCGCGGAGAAGGCCTTTCGTCGGGCACTGCTCGGCTATCCGTTCGTGGACGCCCCGCCCGCCCCGGAGCCGGGCCGCGCGGACCGCGGCGACGCCGGCCGGATGCTCGCGCACCGGTAGCCGGCCCCGCGTCGCGACCGGGACGGAAGCCCGGGTCGGGCGCGGCCCCGCCGGGATTCACCGATGGCCGGCTAACCGCGGCAGGCGGCCGCCGCGCCGACGTCGCCGCCGTGCGCGTCGAAGACCAGACCGGTGACGGGCGCGGCCCGCTCGCTCGCCAGATACGCGGCCAACGCGCCGAACTCGGCGCGCTCCCGGCCGCCTTCGCCGCGGATGCGGTCGGCCACCCGAGCGATCTCGGAAGCTGCCCCGGGATCGCCCCACAACCGGGGGCCGGCACCGGGCCCCGCGCCCGGCACCAGCACGTTGGCCGTCACGCCGGTGCCGTCCAGAGTGTCCACCAATCCGCGCAGATAGCCGATCAGGCCCATCCGGGCGAGGCCGGACAATCCCTCGCGCCCGTGCGGGCGACGCGTCCTCGCCGGCGCGATCAGCAACAATCGGCCCCAGCCGCCGCGCTTGACGATGGGCAGCGCGGCCAGCGTCGCGCTCACGTGCGGCAGCAGGTTCGCGTCGATCGCCGCGCGATAGTCGGCCAGCCGGAACCCGTCCACCGGACCGGGCGTGATCGGGCCGGAGTTGGTCACCACGATGTCCAGACCGCCGAAGTTGTCGGCGGTGCGGCGTACCCATTCGGCGACCGCGCAAGGATCGTAGGGGTCCACCGGCATGCTCAGCACGTCGCCCGGCCCCAGCGCGTTGACCTCGACATGTGCGCGGGCCAGCCGGTGCGGGTCCCGGTCGCAGATCGACACGTGCGCGCCCCGCACGGCGAGGCCCTTGGCCGCGGCCAGGCCCACACCGGCGCTCGACGCCACGACCATGGCGACACGGTCTCGCGGTCGAACAATCATGATCGGGCCTTTCGGTGTCATTCTTGCGGCGGCGAATCGCCGAGGCGATTCCATCCGGGAAATACTAATCGCGAAACGACCGGTTGTACCGGAGCCGGCAAGCAGGGCTGCTTATGCGAAAATCCCTCCCGGTTATGACGGGTCGACCATAAGGATTCGCTTTCGGTTCGATCAGATTTCCTCATTGGCATTTACCGGGGAAATCGCGTTACGGTTTATCAGTGGCAACCAGCCGCCCGGGTCGAGATCGCCCGGATTTCACCGCCACAGTCGGAGGTCGAACCCATGCAGCAGGCCGTGCACGCCCCCGAGTGTCCCGAATGTGCGACGACGGTGACGCTCGACGAGGACGCCAGGGTGAGCGAGATCATCGAGTGCGTGGACTGCCGGAGCGAGTTGGAGATCGCGTCCGTGAAGCCGCCGAAGGTCGAGCTCGCGCCCGAGGTCGAAGAGGACTGGGGCGAATAGTCGGAATCGGAGGGAGGGATTCGGTCGATGACTTCGATCCGATCAGCGGTGAACCGGTCGGCGACAACGACGCCGGCCGCGTCCCCGCGGCTCGCCGTGCTCGCGTCCCGGGTGCGGTTCGAGGAGAAGAGCATCATGACCGCCCTCGACCGACGCGGGATCGCGTTCGAACATCTCGATCCCCGCACGCTGTTCGTCGCGAGCGGCACGTCGTACACCGGTCCCCGGCTGGTCCTCAACCGCGAGGTCGGGCACTTCCGGGCCCTGTACGCGGCGAGCGCGCTCGAATCGGTGGGGGTGACGGTGGTCAACAGCGCCGCCGCCACCCACCTCGCCGGCGACAAGTGGTACACCTCGGCGGCCCTGCTCCGACACGGGCTGCCCACGCCCAGGACCGCGCTGGCGATCACGCCCGACGCGGCCCTGGCCGCGCTCGAGGAGATCGGATATCCGGCCGTGCTCAAACCGCTCGTCGGCTCCTGGGGGCGACTGGTCACCCGGGTCACCGACTCGACGATGGCCGGCGCCGTGCTCGAACACATCGCCGCGATGCCCTCCCCGCAGTCGCACGTGGTCTACGTGCAGGAGCAGGTCGCCAAGGCCGATCGCGACATCCGGATCCTGGTCGTGGCCGGCCGAGCGCTCGGCGGTACGTACCGCCGAAGCACCGAATGGCGCACCAACGTGGCGCGCGGCGCGGTGAGCGAACCCCTGGCGCCGAGCGCCGAGCACGCCGAACTCGCGGTCGCCGCCGCGGCCGCCGTCGGCACGGAACTGGCCGGAGTCGATCTGATCGAGGACCTGGAGGGAGGACTCACCGTGCTCGAAGTCAACGACCGGGTGGAGTTCACCGGACTACAGGGCGCCCACGGCCGCGACCTCGACGTGGCCGGCGCCATCGCGGACCTGCTCGCGGCCGGGATGCGGACGTGATCCGGGTCGGGGTCGTCGGGGCGGCCGGATACATCGGCGGCGAGCTGCTGCGGCTGCTCACCGTGCACCCCGGGGTCGAGCTCGCCGCCGCCACCTCGCGCACGCTGCGCGGCAGGCGGATCGACGGGGTGCACCCGAACCTGCGCGGGCGGACCGAACTCGACTTCTGCTCCGAGGAGCAACTCGACTACTACGACGCCCTGTTCCTGGCCACCCCGCACCGCGAGACGATGCGTCGGATGCCGGAGTTCCTGGAGCTCGCGGACACCGTGATCGACCTGTCCGGGGACTTCCGCCTGCACGACAAGGACGTGTACGCCGACTACTACGGCGTCTCGCACACCGCGCCGGACCTGTTGGAGACGTTCGTCCCGGGACTGCCCGAGTTCCACCGCAGGCGACTGCGCACGGCGCGGCGGATCAGCGTACCGGGCTGCATGGCCACCGCCGGGATCCTTTCGCTGGTCCCGCTCGCCGAGGCCGGGCTGATCCGCGGCGAGGTCACCATCGACGCCCGCACCGGCTCCAGCGGCTCCGGCGCCAAGGCCGGCCCGGAGAACCTGCACGCCGAACGAAGCGGCGCACTGCGGGTCTTCGCTCCCACCCGGCACCGACACGAGGCGGAGATCGCCCAGGCCGCCGGGCTCTCGGTACGGATGACCGCGACCGGGATCGAGGCGATTCGCGGCGTGCAACTCGTCGGCCGGGCCCACCTGGTGCCGGGCGCGGACGAGCGCCGGGTCCGCGCCGCCTACCGCTCCCGCTACGCCGCGGAACCCTTCGTGCGCGTGGTCGCCCACCGGCGCGGCATGCACCGCTTTCCCGAGGCCAAGATCCTGGCCGGCTCGAACTTTTGCGACGTCGGTTTCGCGCTCGATCGCGGTTCGAGCCATCTCACCGTGATCGCGGCACTGGACAACCTGGTCAAGGGCGGTGCCGGCAACGCGGTCCAGTGCCTGAACGTCCGGTTCGACATGCCCGAACGGCTCGGCCTGGAGTTCACCGGGTTGCACCCGAACTGAACGTCGGAATCGGCGACATCGCGCACCAACCACACCGACCCAGGCGAGAGGAGCCAGCGATGAGCAGCAGTCCCGCGACCCTGCCCGGTCCCGTCCCGCCGGGCCGGCACGATCGACCGGGTCCGGCCGGAGAACCGGACCCCACGGCGGATGCGATCGAGGTCGCCGGCCGGATCCGCGCACACATCGTGGACATGTGCGCCGGCCCCGAGGGCGGCCACCTGGGCGGCTCGATGTCGCTGGTCGAGGTGCTCGCCACGTTGTACCTGCGGGTACTGCGGATCGACCCCCGTGTCCCGGAGGCACCGGACCGCGACATCCTGCTGCTGAGCAAGGGCCACGGCGGCATCGGCCTGTACGCGACGTTGTGCGAGGCCGGCTTCTTCGCCCCCGAGCGGCTCGCCGAGTACGCGCGGCCGGGCAGCCCGTTCATGGCCCACCCGCACCCGGAGATCCCCGGCGTGGAGATGCCGTCGGGTTCGCTGGGGCACGGCCTGGCCCTGGGCGTCGGCTTCGCGTTCGCGCACCGGTTGGAGGAGGGCGAGCGCCGCTGCTTCGTGGTGCTGGGCGACGGCGAGTTGGAGGAGGGTTCGGTGTGGGAGGCCGCCGCCGTGGCGGGCAACCACGGGCTGGACCGGCTGACCGCGATCATCGACCGCAACGGCCTGCAGATCACCGGCGGGACCGAGTCGGTCGGCGGTCTGGAACCGCTGGCGGACCGCTGGCGCGCCTTCGGCTGGCACGTCCACGAGGTGGACGGCCACGACATCGACGCGCTCACCCGGGTGCTGGCCGCGCCACCGGTGCCGGGCCGACCCACCCTCGTCCTGGCGCACACGGTCAAGGGCAAGGGCATTCCGTTCGTCGAGGGCCAGGCCCGCAGCCACTACGCCCGACTGGGCGAGCGGCAACAGCGGCGCGCGCACGCGGCGTTGCGCACGCAGACCCCCGGGGAGAGCCGATGAGCACCGCCGCCACCACCGCCGAACCGACCCCGAACCCGACCGCGGCGGCCGAGCCCCGCTCCTCGCGTGAGGTCTACCGCGACATCGTGGCCGAACTGCTGCCCGGCGACGAGCGGCTGATCTGCCTGGACACCGACACCGGCCTGTTCACCGGCGTGGACTTCGGCACCGGGCAGGACCGCTACCTGAATCTGGGCATCGCCGAACACACCCTGATGGGCGCCGCCGCAGGGCTGGCCCGCGAGGGCCGGATGCCCTTGGTGAACACGATGGCGGCGTTCGCCGCGTCCCGGGCGCTGGAGGCCGTCAAGCTCGACATCGCGCTGAACGACCTGCCGGTACGCATCGCCGCGACCCACTCCGGCGTCTCGGCGGGCCACCTGGGCCCCACCCATCACGGCCTGGAGGACTTGGCCGTGATGCGCACCCTGCCGAACATGACCGTCGTGGTGCCCGCCGACGCGGCCGGCACCGACACGCTCTTTCGCCAGGCACTCACGCTGCCCGGACCGGTCTACTTCCGAATGGGCCGCAACGCCACCCCCGACCTGCCCGCCGGACCGCCCCTGGAACTGGGCCGGGCACAGCGGCTTCGCCACGGCACCGACATCACCGTCGCCGCGTGCGGACCATACCCGGTCCTCGCCGCCCTGGCCGCGGCCGACGAGTTGAGCGCCGAGGGCATCTCGACCGGCGTCCTGCACGTACACACCGTCAAACCGCTGGACACCGCCGCCCTCGCCGCGGCGGTCCGCCCCGGCGGCACCGTGATCACGGTCGAGGAGCACTGGCGCACCGCCGGCTTCGGCTCCGCCGTCGCCGAGGCGCTGACCGAACTCGTCCCGGTGCGCGTGCGTCGCGTGGCCATGCCGGACGCGTTCGTCTCGGTCGCGGGCGGCCAGCGGTATCTGGTCGAGCGGGGCGGCATCACCGCCCGCGCCATCGCCGCGTACGCCCGTTCGGCCGTCGACCCGACCCGAAAGGACCTGTGATGACCGGCTCGTACCGAGCGAACGGCTGGTGGCGCGAGGAAACCGTCCTGGCCGACCTGCGTCGCGCGGTGGCACGCCATCCCGACAAGGACGCCCTCGTCTGCTACCAGGACGACACCGTGGTGACCCTCACCTACGCCGAACTCGCCCACCGAGTCGACCGGTTCGCCGCCAACCTGGTGCGTCTGGGCGTTGGCCCCGGCGATGTGGTCACCCTGCAACTGCCCAACTCGTGGCAGTTGGTGGCACTGTGCCTGGCCTGCGCGCGGATGGGCGCGGTGGCCGGCCCGGTCGTCCCGGTCATGCGCCGGCGCGAAGTGGAGTTCATGACCGGCCTCACCGAGAGCCCGCTCTACATCGCGGCGGCCGAGTTCCGCGGCTTCTCCTACGCCCGGATGAGCGCGGAGGTGGCGCGGACCGTGCCCACCCTGCGCGGGCGCGTGCTGCTCGGCGCAGGCGGCGACGAAAGCGCCGACGGAGCACTGAGCTTCGAGCGCGAACTGGTCGAGCGCGAACCCACGACGGCCGAACTGGCCGCCCTGGACACGCTGGAGGCCGGACCCGACGACGCCGCGCAGGTGATGTTCACCTCGGGCACCACCGGCGAGCCCAAAGGCGTGGTGCACAGCCACAACACGCTCTACGCGATGAACAAGGCGCAGGCCGACGTGCTCGGACTCACCCCCGACGAGGTCACCGCGATGGGCTCGCCGACCTCCCACCAGGCGGGCTACACCTGGAACTTCGTGATGCCCCTGCTGCTCGGCGCGACCGCCGTCCAGGTGGACGCGTGGGATCCGGCGCCGATGTTGCGCGTGCTGGAGGAGCATGGGGTCACCTTCTTCATGGGCGCGCCCACCTTCCTCTCCGACCTGATCGAGGCACAGCGCACCTCTCCCCGGGACCTGTCCGCGCTGACCACGTTCGCCACCGGTAGCGCCCCGATCGCGCCGATGCTGGTCGAGGACGCGCGCGAGACCCTGGGCTGCCGGTTGTACGCGCTGTGGGGCATGACCGAGAACGGCTGTGTGACCATCACCCGTCCCGAACAACCGGCCCTGCGCGCCGCCGAGAGCGACGGCACCGCGGTGCCGGGGATGTGGGTGCGCATCGTCGACCGCGACCACGGCGGACCCGTGGCCGAGGGGGAGTCCGGCCTGCTCCAGGTGCGCGGTGCCGCGCAGTGTCTGGGCTACTTCCGCCGCCCCGAGGTCTACGCGGCGTCGGTCACCGAGGACGGCTGGTTCGACACCGGCGACCTGGCCCGTTCGGACGGGCACGGCGGTATCCGGATCACCGGGCGGGTCAAGGACTTGATCATGCGCGGCGCGGAGAACATCCCGGTGGTCGAGGTGGAGGCCGCGCTGCTGCGCCACCCCGCGATCAAGGACGTGGCGATCGTCGGCTATCCGGACGCCCGGCTGGGCGAACGCGCGTGTGCGGTGGTGGTCCCGGCGGGACCGGCGCCGACGCTCGCCGACCTTCAGGCCCACCTCGCCGGCCTGGACATGGCCAAGCGCTACTGGCCCGAGCGGGTGGAGATCGCGACCACGCTGCCCCGGACGCCGTCCGGGAAGGTGCAGAAGTTCGCCCTGCGCGACCGGTGCCGACAAGCCTGAGGAGGAACCATGGACTTCACCTTCACCGCCGATCAAAGCGAACTCGCGGACCACGTACGTAAGTTCGCCGACTCTCGGATCGCGCCGCACGCCCGGCAGAGCGATGCGCGCGGCAGCTATCGGCCCGGTCTGCTCGCCGAGATGGGCGCCGAGGGCCTGTTCGGCCTGCGCATCCCGCGGGAGTACGGCGGGAGGGAACTGGACGCGACGAGCGCGGGCATCGCGCTGGCCGAACTGGCCGCGGCCGACCTGTCGGCGTGCTTCCCGGTGCTCAACGCGGCGCTGGTGGGCGGTGTCCTGGCGGCGAACGGTACGCCCGCACAACTCGCCGAATGGTTACCGTCGATCGCCGCCGGCGAGACCATCGTGGCCCTGGCGCTGACCGAACCCGGGCACGGCACGGACGCGGCGAACATCGGGATGCGCGCGGAGCCCACCGCCGGCGGCTGGGTGCTCTCCGGCGAGAAGACCTCGATCATGGCCGCGATGTACGCCACCCACGCGCTGGTGTTCGCGCGCACCGGCGGGGCGGGCGCGCACGGCGTCACCGCGTTCTACGTACGGCTCGACGACGCGCACGTGAGCCGAGAACAGCTCGACGACCTGGGCTGCCGGGCCGGCGGCCGCGGCCGGCTGCTCCTGGACGGGTTGCCGGTGGGTGCACGAGACGTGGTCGGCACGCCCGGCCGCGGCTTCGTCGAGGTGATGCGCGGCTTCGGGGTCTCCCGGGCGTTGATCTCGCTGATGGCGATCGCGGTCGGGCAGGCCGCACTCGACGAGGCGATCGGGCACGCCGGGCGGCGCGAAGCGTTCGGGCAGCCGATCGGCCGGTTCCAGTCGGTGGCCTTCGCCCTGGTCGAGCACGCGACGATGTTGCACGCCGCGCGCCTGCTCGCCTACGAGGCGCTGGCCGTGGCGGACGCCGGCGAGGATCCGCGAATCCCGGCGAACATGGCCAAGTGGTGGGCCCCCAAGGCCGCGATGGACGCCGTGCATCAGGCGCTGCTGACCTTCGGCCAACTCGGCTGGACCGAGGACGGCCCGATCGCCCGCCGGCTCCGCGACGTGATCGGCCTGCAACTCGCCGACGGCACCGCCGCCGCCACCAAGCTCGTGGTGGCCCGCAAACTCCTGGGCCGCACCGCCGCGCCGTGAGAGGAGGGGAAGCCGCCGGGAAACGGCCGGGGACGGCGGGCGACGACGGACGCGGCCGCGAGCGAGGACGCACGGCCGAGGCCGGGCGTTCGAACGCCGAACACGCCTGGGGTCACCCCCCGGACGCACCGGCGTTCGAGGTCGCTCGTGTTCCCCGGTAGGTGGCCATCTTGGCCCGGGTGCCGCATACCGCCATCGAGCACCAGCGGCTGCCCCGATTGCGCGAACGATCGTAGAAGGCCCATTCGCAGCGGTGTTCCCTGCACGACTTCAACCGCTGCCAGGTGCCGTCGAGCCGCGCCTCGACGGTGGCCGCCAGCACGGCGGCCCATACGCCGGGCAGTTCCGTGCGCGCCGGCCGGAGCAGGGTATCCGGCGCGCCGCCGTCGAAGCCGACGACCAGCGGGCATTCCCGCGCGATCCGGTCGAGCACCCGCCGGGCCCGCTCGTCGGCCGGCGCGCCGTTGTTCTCGCGCAAAAGACTCCGCAACGCCTCGCGCAGCGTGATCGTGCGCGCGAGGTCGAGGTCGTCCGGCGCGGTCGCCGTCGGTGCGAAGCCGTTGCGCGCCAGCCAGCGGTTCAGGCCCTGGGCCGAGGCGAACTCGTCCGGACCGAACTCGACGTTGACGCTGTTCACGAACGCCTGCACCCGCGCGAGTCCGCCCGGTGCGACCGCCCGGTCTCCCGGTTGTCGGATTTCGCGTTGTGACTGCATGCCGCCCATGCTACCGGCGTCTCCGTTTCACTGGTGGTTCCCACTCGTCCGTGCTCCCGGCCGGCCACACCCAGGACACGATCGACCAGCACCCCCGCGCCCCCGGTGTATCCGGCCGGATCCAGGAGTTCCGCCAGGCGCTCGGCGGAGATGCGCGCCGTGACCTCCGGCTCGCCGGCCAGCACCTCGGCCAATGTCCGCCCGGTCCGCACCGCGCTCGCGGACGCCGCGGCCGACAGCGCCTTGGCCCGGTCCCGCCCGAGCGCGGGGGTCAGGGTCGCCGCGAGCCGCTCGGTGACCATGTGGGCGCCGGTCGCCGCCACATTGGCGCGCATGCGTTCGGGGCGGACGACCAGGCCCTCGGCGAGCTCGACGGCCGTGTGCGCTGCGCCGCCCGCGAGCCGCAGGCCCTCGCGCAACAACAGCCACTCGGCGTGCCACGCACCCGCCGAGCGCTCGTCCTCGGCGACCGAACACCCGGACAGCGCCGCCGCGATCGCCGGCACCTGGAGCGCCGCGCTGCGCATCAGCGTGGACAACACCGGATTGTGTTTGTGCGGCATCGCCGACGATCCGCCGCGGCCGGCCACGTCGGGTTCGGCCACCTCACCCACCTCGGTCCGCGCCATCACCTGCACATCCACCGCGATCTTGCCCAGCACGCCGGTGGTACCCGCCAGCGCGGCGGCCAGGTCGATCATCGGGGTGCGCACCGCGTGCCACGGCAACGGCGTTCGGGCCAGGCCGACTTCCGCGGCGAACGCGTCGACCAGCGCCTCGACGTAGGCGCCCGGGTCGAGCCGTTCGGCCGACTCGTCGCGGCCCGCGTCCTCGCGCTCCGCGGTGGCGAGCGCCGCGTACTCCAGATAGCCCGCCAGCGTGCCGGCCGCGCCGCCGAGCGACACCGGCAGGCCGTCCGCGAGCAGCACCTCGATCCGTCGTCGGGCATCCAGGACCGACTGTCGCCAGCCCGCCGCCTTGAGGCCGAAGGTGGAGGGCACCGCGTGCTGGGTCAGGGTGCGTCCGGCCAGCACGGTGTCCCGATGCCGCTCGGCGAGCGCGCCGAGCGCGTCGGCGATCCGGGTCAGGTCGGTCCGCACGATGTTCAGGGCCCGCGCGGCGATCAGCATCGCGCCGGTGTCCAGGATGTCCTGGCTGGTGGAACCTCGGTGCACGAACTCTGCGGCTGCCGGGTCCCGTTCGGCCACCGCCCGGGTGAGCGCGGCGACCAGCGGGACCACCGGATTGGCACTCTCCCGGGCGGACACGGCCACCTCGCGCAGATCGAAGCGTTCGGCCCGGGCCGTCGCGGTGATGATCTCGGCGGCGGCCCGCGGCAGGGTGCCCAGCCGCGCCTGGGCCCGGGCGAGCGCGGCCTCCGCGTCGAGCATGGCCTGGAGCCAGGCCCGATCGCATACGGCCGCCTCCACCGGTGTCCCCGCCCGGACCGGGGACAACAGTCCCGCGTCCTGCTCGATGTCCGGGCGATCGCACCCGTGTGGGTCGAGTGGGTCTGGGTCTGTGGTCACACGATCACTCCGTTCGGGGTGATGTCCGGGTCGGTCGACAACACCGGACGCACGCTCGCCGGCACTACGGAGGCGGCGGGCAGCGCGAGGACCGCGCGGGCGATCGCGTCCGAGTCGGCGAGCGTGACCGAGTCCACGCCGGGACGGATCCCGGCGGCGGTGACCCAGTGCACCGATTCGGTCGGCACGCCGTAGGCGTATCGGCGCGGATGCGGCCGACCCCGCCCGTCGATCAGCCGGTACGGCCGCTCGGTCACCGCCAGGCCACCGGTCTCGTAGTCCTCGCCGCCGACGCCGCGGATCCGGTACGGCGCGGCCTGGTCGGTGCTCAGCAGGTGGCGCAGCAGCGGGTCCTCGGTCCGGCGCAGGTCAGGTTCGGGCAACCGGGCTTCGATCAACACCGCGGCGCGTACCGGCGGGCCCGGGACCACGGTGGAGGCGGCCACGAACGCCGGTTCGGCGACGTCCAGGCAGATCCGGGTGCCCGGGCCGGTCAGGGTCAGCACGCCGGCCTCGATCAGCGCGATCATCTGCTCGATCCGCTTCGCCGGCGGGCCGATCGACAGGAAGCCGTTGAGCGGGGTGTACCACCCTTCCAGGTCGTCCCGGTGCGACTCGCCGGTCAGGCCACCGTGATCCACCGCGAGCCGGATCTCGTTGCGCAGGTCCCGCAGGACGTCCAGTGCGGCTTTGAGCGGCCCGTCCACGTTTCCCTCACGGGCCGCCGCGACGTCCCGCTCCAGGTACTGCACCAGCCACCCGGTGAACTCCGCCCGGCTCGCGAACTCCCGCTCACCGCAGGGCCGGGAGA
This sequence comes from Embleya sp. NPDC020886, assembly GCF_044333915.1. Lineage (NCBI taxonomy): Bacteria > Bacillati > Actinomycetota > Actinomycetes > Kitasatosporales > Streptomycetaceae > Embleya > Embleya sp. NPDC020886. The sequence continues at coordinate 274,957 of NZ_JBIRRX010000006.1, forward strand.
TCGCCGACCAGTCCCAGTGCGCGGCCCGCTCGATGCCGTACGCGACCGCCAGGTCGGCACTCTCGTCGTCGTCCGAAACCGCAAGGAACGCCCGGGTGAACGCCGCGCATTCGGCCTCCCGGCGACCTCGCCGGCGCAACAGCGCCGCGTAGTAGACGCCTTCCACCTCGCGCGCGATCAACGGCCACAGGTCCGCGGTGAAGTCGACCGGCCGCCCCGCGCGGGCGCGCCGCCGCAAACCCTCGACGTACTCGGGCGTCAGCAGCCGCGGGGCATGCCGCCCGTACGCGCCCTTCCGGTTCTCGCCCCGCGCCTGGTAGGGCACGCCGCGCCTCGAACTCGCGTACAACACAGGCTCGTTGCCGGACGGATGGTATTTTGTTCGCCCGTCCTCGGCGCGACCGAAGCGGCCGCCCCTGCCACTGGTGAAAAGGGCCATGTAGTCGAAGAAGTTGAGCCCCAGGCCACGCAACAACACGTTCTCGCCGGGCCGGACCCGCTCCAGGTCCAGGTCCGCCGGGTTGGCCGGGGTGATATAGGTCAGGTGGTGGATCCGGGCCAGGCTCGCGGTTCGGGCCTCGCGCGCGGACAGTCGGGCCGGCAGATGCCCCAGGGCCAGTACCACCGCGTCCAACCCGTGCAGTCGGGTGCCGTCCTCCAGGCGCACTCCCTGCGGGCCACCCGGGATGCCATGCGTGTCCGCCAGCGCCACCGCGCGCGAGCGGTGCACCCGCACCGCGACATGTGCCGGCGCGCCGGCCACCACCTGCTCGAACGCGTAGTGCAGGTAGCGGCCGTGGAACGCGCGCGTGGGGTAGTCGTCGGGGCCCAGCGCACGAGCCTCGGCGAGGATTTCCCCGTCGTGCTCGCCCGTCTCGCCCGCGGCCGTCGACCGTGCCCATTCGTACAGACTCGGCCCGGGTACGATCGGCCCCTCGATCCGCGAATTCGCGTCGGTGTACACGGTGATCTGCGCCGCGACGGTGTTCGTCAGCAGGTGCTGCGACTGCTCCGAACGCCAGACCGCGCCGGCCCCCGGCGAGGCGGGGTCGACCACGTGGATCGTGACCTTCGGATGTATGGGCGCGGCACGTTCGTTGGCGCACAGGCGCTCCACGACGGAGAGCCCGCGTGGCCCCGCGCCCACGACGCAGACCCGGATCGGGCCGGCGGCGCTCATGCCGCCGCCTCCGCCGCGCCCGGCCCGCCGACCCGGAACCCGTGCATCCAGGCCACGTGGTCGTGCAGTCGATCGGCCGACATCGCGCCGAGCAGCGCGTTCCTGGACTCGGCCTCGGCACCCGCGGGATGCCACAGGCGGATGCTCTCCCGCGCGGCCAGCGTGACCCGGGTGGTCCGCTCGTGCCGCGCGTCGCGGTACCCGGCCAGGCGCTTCGGCAGTTCGTCGGGTCGCGCGTCCGCCAATCGCGCGCCGAGCACGACGGCGTCCTCCAGGGCCTGGCACGCGCCCTGCGCCGCGTAGTGCAGCATCGGGTGGGCCGCGTCGCCCAGCAGTGCGACCCGGCCGTCCGTCCACCGGGACACGGGGTCGCGGTCGACCAGCATCCAGGTCTTCCAGTCCGCGCCGAGTTCGAGCAGGCGCTGTGCGGTGCCGCCCAGGTCGGCCAGTTCGCGCAACACCCGATCCCGGTGCACGCGCTCGCCGGCGACGGCCTCGGTGCCGCCGTCCGCGCGGCTGGCCGCCAGGTTCAGGAAGCGACCGCCGGCGATCGGGTAGTGCACGAAGTGGCAACCGGGTCCGGCCCACCACACCACCGACCGGTCGAAGCGCAGCGCGTCGGGCACCCGCTCCATCGGGATCACCGCCCGGTAGACGCTGATCCCGGAGATCCGCGGCTCGCCGTCGCCGACCAGCCGGGCCCGGATCGCGGAGTGGATCCCGTCCGCGCCGATCAGTACGTCGCCGGTGATCCCGGTGCCGTCCGCGAGCAGGGCCGTCGCGCTCGTGGTGTCCCGGGCGTAGTCGACGACCTGTGCGCCGGCATACAGCGACACGGTGTCGGCGGCCAGGCACGCGTCGAGCAGCGCCCGATGCAGTTCCGCGCGATGCGCGACCACGTAGGGGCCGGCGAAGCGGCGCCGGTATCGCTCGGTCAGCGGCAGGCTCGCCACATGCGCACCGGTGACGCCGTCCATGAAGCGCAGTTCGGCCATCCGCACCGCGGTCGCACGCACCGCCGCGCCCACGCCCAGGACGTCCAGGGCGTGCAGTCCGTTGGGGGCCAGTTGGATACCGGCGCCGATCTCGGCGAACTCGCCCGCGCGTTCGAGCACGACCGCGTGGTGTCCGCGGGCGGCCACCGCGAGAGCCGTGGCCAAGCCGCCGATCCCGCCGCCCGCGACGATGACCTCGGCCATCACGCACCCCGATCCTCGTCTTCGAGCCGGCGCGCCAACTCGAGACGTTTGATCTTGGTGGTCGCGGTCTGCGGCAGGTCCTCGATCCGGCGCTGGACCGGATCGGCCAGGTCGGGGAGTTCGGCGGTGGCCGCACGCCAGGCGTCCGGGTCGATGGGGCGGTCGTCCCTGGTGCACACCACCGGCACCGCGCTGCCGTCGGCGCCGGGCACGATGACCACCTCGGCGAGTTCGTCCAGCTTGTCGAACAGCGCGTCCTCGGCGGCCAGCGTGGAGCCGAAGCCCTCGATCAGGTCGACCTCGCGGTCCAGCAGATGGATACAGCCCCACCTGGTCCGGTAGCCGACGTCGCCCATCCGCCACCAGCCGTCGGCGGACACCTGCGCGTCGTAGCGATCCTGTTCGCCGAGGTAGGTGAGGACTCGTCCGTCGCTCTTGACCTCGATGAAGCCGGGGTGCTCGGCGGACGGCGGCCGGCCCGCCCGGCCGACCACCCGGGCGGCGGTCATCCCGGGGAAGGGGCGGCCCACACAACGACCGTCGGCGTCCGGGGCCCGGCCCCGGGTGAAGGCGCGGACCACGGCCGGTCCGACCTCGCTCTGGCCGTACAACTGGCCGAACAGCGGCGCGCGGCGCCGGGTGGCGGCCAGCAGTCGGTGCACGGTGCGCGGGTGGATCGCGTCGAAGGTGGAACTGAACAGCTTGACGCCGGCCAGGGGTTCGCGCGGATCGTCGGCCAACTCCTCCCATTCCATGAAGGTGTTGGGATGCGCCTCCAGGATTCCCGGTCGCAGCCGTGCGAACAGATCGGCGGCGCGTCGGGGATCGGAGTCGGCCAGCACGGCGATCGGGAAACCGCGCAGCAGCGCGATGGCCAGCGCGGTGATCAGCCGGGAGTGCACGAACGACACGTGCAGCGCGATGGTTTCCCGGCGCCGCAGGATCGGCGCGACGATCGCGGCCTGCGGGCGGTATCGGGCCTGGAGGCTGCGACCGGTGTGTACGGCGAGCTTGGGCACGCCGGTGGTGCCCGAGGTGTGGGTGATCAGCGTCGGCTCCTCGGCGGGCCGCGTCACCGCGGGCACCCGGGTCGCCCCGGCGAACGCGTCCAGGGTGGTGGCGTCCGGATGTGTGCCCTTGGTCAGCAGCACCCGCGCCGTCTCGGCGAAGAGCGCGCCCGGCAGCCCGTCGAGCTTGGCTTGGTCGGTGACCAGGAACGGCCGGTCGGTGCGCCGCACCAACTCGGCGACGGTCGCGCCGTCGAGCATCGGCGACAGCAGCACCGGCACCCCGCCGATTCGAGCGATCGCGCAGGCCAAAAGCGTGATGTCGAAGCCGTCGCGCTTGTGCACCACGACCCGGTCGCCGGGTCGGATCCCGGCCGCGTCCAGCCGGGCCGCGAAGTCGTCCACCAGGTCGGCGATCTCCGGGATGGTCGCGCGCCGGCCCAGATCGGGAGCGATGTCCAGGTCGTGGTCGAGGATCAGGACGTTGGTCGGGTGTCGGGCCGCCGCGCGTTCGAAGAGCGTGCCCAGTCGGATGCCGCGATTGCCGATGCGCTGCAAGAACATGAGGTCATACCTTCGTCGGTGGGTTCGGGCGGGCCGACGACCACGCCGGGAGGGTGCGAGACGGCGGGCGGTGGACCCGATCGGCCGCGGGCCGGGCAGGGCGGGCGCCGGCGGCGACGGTTCAGTGCCGGCCGGTGGTGGAGCGCTCGGCGATCCGCTTGACGCGTTCGAGGGTGACCGGCAGATCCGCGGCGAGTTTGGCGCCCCACTCGGCCAGGAAGCGCCGCGTCTGCGCCTCGTCCATCGCCGCGGTGATGCCGCGGATCCCCTCGGTCGCGTGGCCCATCCGGAACCGGTGGGTCAACACACAACCGCCGGTGGCGGGCTCGATGTCGTAGCGCCACACGCTGTCCTGCCGGACCCCCGCCGAGTCCCGCATCGCCCAGCCGAAGCCGTGCCCGGGGTCGGCGGCGATCACTTCGGATTCGGTGAACCACGTGCCTCGGACCACCGGCGCCCAGCCGACCACGTCCGGGGCCCGCAGGTTTTCGCCGCGGAACACCGCCCCCACCGTGCCCGGTTCGCCGCTGATCCAGGTGCCGCCGACACACTCGGGACTCCACTGCGCGCTGCGCGGCAGGTCGCTGACGAGTGCGTAGACCTCGGCCGGATCGGCCGCGATGTGCGTATGCGCCGCCACCAGGAACAGTGGCGCACGCTCGCCGACCTCGAAGGTCGCCGAGCCGGGTGCGTTGGTCATCTCCTGGTGCCCCTTTCGGTGTCGCCGACATGGCGAGAGCATTGCTACCACTCATCACGTTATGGTGGTAACAGTGCGGCGACCACGCCCCGGCGATAAGACGTGCTTCTCGTATCGCGAAGCCACGCGCGTTTCGAACCGGCGGGTCACGCACGGGAATTCACGTCGGCCGATGCCAGACTCCGTTACATGCGCGCTGCCTACCTCGAACGGCTCGGCCCGCCATCGGAGATCCGCTTCGGCGAGCTGCCCGACCCCCGCCCCGGCCCCTGCGACGTGCTCGTCGACGTGTGGGCCGGCACGGTCAATCCGGTCGACACCTTCGTACGTTCCGGGCGGTTCGTCACCCCCGTGGCCTTCCCGTTCGTGATCGGTCGCGATCTGGTCGGCCGGGTCGCCCGGGTCGGCCCCGGTGCGCCCGGCTTCGCCGTCGGTGACCGGGTATGGAGCAACAGCCTCGGCCACGGCGGCCGGCAGGGTGCGGCGGCCGAACGGGCGGTGATCGCCGCCGACCGGCTCTACCGACTCCCGCCGGGGGTGGATGCGTTCGCGGCCGCGGCGGTGCTGCATCCCGCGGCCACCGCCCACCTCGCCCTGTTCGCGCACGGTGGTCTGCGCGCCGGCGACACCGTGCTGATCGCGGGCGCCGCCGGAAACGTCGGCAGCGCACTGGTCACTCTGGCCGCCGAGGCGGGTGCCCGGATCCTGGCCACCGCCTCGGCTCGGGACGCCCGATACTGCCGCGAACTGGGCGCCGAGATCGTCTGCGACTATCGCGATCCCCAGGTGACCCGACACCTCGCCGAGGCCGCCCCGAACGGCGTCGACCTGTATCTGGACACCTCCGGCCACAACGACCTCGTGGCGGCGGTCGGCCTGCTCGCTCGACGCGGCCGGATCGTTCTGCTCGCCGGCGCGGGATCGGGCACCGCGCCGGTGTTGCCCGCGAGCGAGCTCTACATGAAGGACGGCTCGATCCGCGGCTTCGTGATCTCGCACGCCGGCATCGACGAACTCGCCGCCGCCGCGGACACGATCAACCGCCTGCTCGGCGCCGGCCGGCTGCGTCCGCGCACGATGGAGATCCTGCCGCTGTCCGCCGCCGCCGACGTGCATCGTCGGATGGAACGGCACGAACTGCACGGCAGGAGGGTGGTACTGCGCACCGACGGCGCACCCCGACCCGCCGCATTCGGTCCGGCCCGGGCGTGACCCCGCACGATCCGCGGCGTTGTCACCATGTCGGACCGGTACCGCCGAACACCGAGGGAGCACGGATGTTGCAAGGTTTGGCCCATGTCAGGTATCAGGCGGCGGACTTGCCCGCGGCCCGTCGTTGGTACACCGAACTGCTGGGCGTGGAGCCCTACTTCGAGCGACCCGGGTATGTGGAGTTCCGGGTCGGCGACTTCCGGCAGGAACTGGGACTGGTGGACGCCCGCTACGTCTCGGAGTTGGGCGCACACGGCACGGCCGAGGCAGGCGGTGCCGTCGTCAGTTGGCATGTCGAGGATCTTCCCGCCGCCCTGGCCCGGTTGTCGGCCATGGGTGCGAGGGAGCACGAGCCGGCGCGCGACTTCGGCGAGGGCTTCGTCGGTGCCTCGGTGCTCGACCCGTTCGGGAACGTACTCGGCATCATGCACAACCCGAACTACCTGGACGTCCTGGCCGAGACCGGCAAGGGCTGAGCCCGGCGACGCGGCTCGTCGTCCCCGTCGGGCGCCCCGGAGACGACGGCCGCTCGCCCGAGGGTTCAACGCGCGTGGGCCGCCTCGATCACCTCGACCATGCGGTCGATCGTGGGCTCGTGCAGTAGGTCACCCAACTCGACGTCCACGTCGAAGAGTTCGCGTACCTGCTCGGTCAGGCGGGCCCCGCGCAGCGAGTCGCCGCCGAGTTCGAAGAAGTTGTCCCGCACGCCGATCCCATCCAGTTCGAGCACCTTCGTCCACAACTGCACGAGCGAGTGCTCGGTGTCGGTGTGCGGCTCCCGGTACGGGCTGTCCAGGTCCGGCCGCGAGCGCGGCGGTTCGGGCAGCGCGGCCCGGTCGATCTTGCCGTTGACCGAGGTCGGCAGCCCGCCCACGACATACGCGGACGGCACCATGAACGCGGGCAACTTCTCCCGCAGCGCCCGACGGATGTCGCGAACCGCCGGCGCCGGTTCACCCTTCGGCTCGATGTACGCGGTCAGTCGCACGTCCCCGTCCGCATCCCGATGTGCCAGGACCGCGACCTGGGCGACGCCCGGCTGCCTCGCGGCGACCACCTCGATCTCGCCCAGTTGCACGGTGTTGCCCTGAACCTTGAGTTGGTTGTCCACCCTGCCGATGATCTCGATGCCGCCGTCCTGCCAGTACCGCGCCATGTCGCCGGTGCGGTAGAGCATCGGGTTCGGGTCCACGTCGATCGGGTTGGGCACCCACTTCAGCGCGGTCGCCTCGGGCCGGTTCAGGTAGCCGGCCGACAGGCTGTGGCCCGCGATGCACAGTTCGCCCACCACACCCGGCGGCACCGGCGCGAGGTTCTCGTCCAGCACGTAGATCTTGACGTTCGGGATCGGCCGGCCGATCGGCGGCAGCCGGCGACCCCGTCCCTCCGGCCCCAACTCGCGGCCCAGCTCGGTGATATCGCAGCCGGCGACGGTGGTCGCCTCGGCGGAGCCGTACAGGTTGATCAGGCGGAACGGCAGCCCGGCGGGCGGCCAGGACTGGATCCGCTCGCCGCAGACCCTGATGTTCGCCAACGGGGTGTCGGCGGGCCAGTCCAGGCTCCACAACCGCTCGGCCATCGGCTTCATCAACAGCGTGGTGGTGATCCGCTTGTCCAGGTACCAGTCCTGGAGCAAGTGCGGGGATGCCACCACGGACACATCGGGGATGTGCACCGTGCCACCCGCGGCGAGCACCGGGAAACACTCGACCTCGACCATGCCGTAGCCGGGCGCCGCCAGCCAGGTGCCCTGGGTGTCGGTGTTCATCCCGGTCATCTCGCACATGCTGTGGATCTGATTGCGCGCCGCCCCGAACCGGACCAGAACCGCTTTCGGCGCACCGGTGGAGCCGGAGGTGTAGCAGATGTGGATCAGGTCGTCGACGTCCACCGGCGCGCTCACCTCGGTGCTCGGCTCGGTGTGCCAGTCGGCGACGTCGAGCGCGAGCACCGGGCAGTGTCCGCGGACCGTGTCCTCGTGGGCGGACAGCGTCACCACCGCGGCGGCCGAGGCGTCCTCGACCATGAAGCGCACCCGATCGGCGGGAAAGTCCGGGTCGAGCAGGATCGCCGCAGCCGCGAGCTTGAAGCAGGCGAGTTGGGCGATCAGGCTCTCCGCGCCGCGCGGAAAGCAGACTCCGACCCGGTCCTGCCGGCGAACACCGATCGCGGCCAGGCGGTGTGCGAGTCGATTGGCCCGGTCGTCCAGTTCTCGATAGGTCAGCGCGGTGTCGGGCAGCGCGATCGCGGTCGCCTGGGGGGTTCGGCGCGCGAAGTCCGCGACGATCTCGTGGAAGAACGGCTCGGGTACGGACTGTTCGGTCCGGTTCCATTCGACCAGGATGCGCTGCCTCTCCTCGTCGCCCAGCAGCGGCAGATCACGGACGAGCACGCCTTCGTCGTTGCTCAGCGCGGTGAGCAGACGGGCCAGGTGCCGGCCGTACTGGGCGGCTGCCTCGTCGTCGAACTCGTCCTGGAAGAGCAGCAGTTCGTAGGTTCCCCGGTCGACGGTCAGGGTCAGCGCGGCGCGGTCGGCAACGTCTTGCGCGGCCGCGTCGGCCACCATGCCGTGGCAGGGGCGACCGGCCGCCGGTTGGGCGGGCGGCGCGGCGGCGACGGCGGCGAGCAGTTCCGCCGCCGTCTCGTCGCCGGACACCCGCGGTTCGATGATCTCGGTCGGGCCCGGACCGATCCGGCGAGCGATCAGCAGATCGGTCTCGCCGGTGTAGCGGTGGATCAGCGCCGCGAGCGCCGCCGACGCGTACCGCTGCGGATCCGACTTCGCCCGCTCGGGGGCGGCGATGGCGATCCGATGCACCGCACCGGTGCGATCACCATCGATGTGCCGGGCGAGCGGAAGTGCCGAACTCGTGGTCGTGGCCACCGGAATCGTTCCTCTCGAATTCTCGGGTGTCTGGGTGCCTGGGTGCCTGGGCGTCTCGGTGTCCCGAGCGCCGGGGGAGGTGTCGGGAGCCGGGTGTCGGTTCGAGCGCTCAGGCCACCATCACCGACGGATCGGCCGCCCGCCGGGCCGTCACCGCCTCCGCCAGCCGCTCGACCATGTGCGTGGTCTGCTCCCAGCCCGCACACGCGTCGGTGACGCTCTGGCCGTAGGCGAGGCCGTCGGTCCGACCCAGGATCAGGTCCTGTCGGCCGCAGGCCAGGAAGCTCTCGATCATCATCCCGGCGACGCCGGACTCACCGTCGGCGATGCGTTCGGCGACGTCCTCGACCACGTTGGCCTGTTCCTCGTGGTCCTTGCCGCTGTTGCCGTGACTCGCGTCGATGACCACCCGCCCGGGCAGTCCCGCGGCCTGCAACCGATCGAGCGTCTCGGCCACGTCGGGCGCGCTGTAGTTGGGGCCCTCGGTGCCGCCGCGCAACACCACGTGGCAGTCCGGGTTGCCGCTGGTGGTCACCACCGCCGCCTGCCCGTCGTCGGTGATGCTCGGGAACACGTGGCTGTTCGAGGCGGTGACGATCGCGTCGATCGCGTCGTCCGTACGACCGGCGGTGGTGTTCTTGATCCCGACCGGCATGTCCAAGCCGCTGGTGAGTTGGCGGTGCACCTGACTTTGCACGGTGCGCGCACCGATCGAGGCCCACGAGACCGCGTCGGCGAAGTACCGGGCGATCATCGGGTCGAGGAACTCGCAACCGATCGGCAGTCCGGTCTCCAGGATCCGCACCATCAGTCCGCGCGCCATCCGCAGCCCGGTGTTCAGGTCGTACGACCCGTCCAGGCCGGGATCGCTGACCAGTCCCTTCCAGCCCATCCGGGTACGCGGCTTCTCCACGTATACACGCATGACGATCAACAGTCGGTCGGCCACCTGCCGGGACAGCTCGGCCAGGCGCTCGGCGTAGACCAGCGCGGCCTCGGTGTCGTGAATCGAGCACGGACCGGTGACCAGGACCAGGCGATCGTCCTTCCCGTTCAGGATCCGCTTGACATCCCGGCGCGCCGCCAGCACGGCCTTGCGGGTCTCGGGCGGGATCGCTATCTCCTTCCGCAGGGCGGTCGGCGACATGAGTCTGTCGACCGCGGTCACGCGGGAGTCGGGGTTGCCGCCGAGGCTCATGACGGAGTTCCTTCCTTTCGCTCGCGGGGCCGGGACCGATCCGTCGCGAACACGGCGGCGGAGAAGGTGAAGCCCATGCCGGTGCCGATCACGAGCACCCGCGCCCCGGGCGCCAACAGGTCCGCCTTGAGCAGGTGGTCGAGCGCGTAGATCTGGTCGGCCGCACCGAGATGACCGATGGTCAGGCCGAGTTTGTGCAGATCGCGGCGGGGGGTGATGCCGAGCGGCCGTACGAAGCTCTCCCGGTAGAGCGTGCTGCCGACGAACGGAGTGACGAACCAGTCGATCTGCTCCTGCTCCAGTTCCGCGTCGGCCAGGGCACGGGCCACCACGCTGCGGGTGCGATCCGCCGAACGGGTCTGTACGTCCCGGATGGAAATCTCGCCCCGGGCCAGGAATTGCCGGGTGCGGTGCCGGATGTCGCCGAGTTCGGCAGGCGCGGTGCGAAACGGCTCGTCGCCGCGGGAGAGCCCCTCCAGGACCGTGTCGGTCTCCGAGACGAGCGAGACCAGCCGCAGCCGACCACCGCCTCGGGCGAGCACGGCCGCCGCGGCTCCGTCGCCGAACACGATGCCCGGGGAGGTGTGCCAGCGATCGGTCGGCGGCGCGAACCGGTCCCCCAGCGTGATCAGCGCGGACGGCAGCGCGGGGCGCGACGCGAGCATCGCCGCGGCGATGTCGATGCTGGCCAGCGAGCCGTTGGACCACGCGGAGACGGTCGTGGGTATCCCGTCGACGCGCGGACCCAACAGTTCCTTGGCGATCCAGCACGCCGCGGGCCACATGTCGATGCCCTGGAAGTGCCCGTGGCTGTGCAGGTACAGGCTGCCCGGGTCGACCACGGTGCCGTACTCCTGGGCGTCCTTGATCGCCTGGCGCCCCGCGATCACGGCCATCTCCGGCGGCGCGAGCCGGGCCTGGGCGACGCTGACCATGCCGGTGCTCTCGGCGGCCTCGCTCTCGTAGTGGCCGGCCGCGACCGCGTCCGCGACCGGAGTGCGCTCGCCGAGTGTGCCGCCGGTGCCGGTGAGCCAGATGTCATCGAAGCGCATGGCTCGGGCTCCCCTCCGGGGTCGAGGCGACCGGCAGGTCGCGCAGGTGGTGCCCACCGGAGGTGATGCGTGCGCCACCGCCGACGCCGACCAGAATCTCGTGCGCGACGCGGACCAGAACCCGGCCCACGGCCGAGTCGATCGCGCCGGCGAGGTGCGGCACGCTGGTGCGGTAACCGACCTCGAACACGGCCTCGCAACCGTCGTCGGTGTCGGTGCACGTCCACGCGCCGCCGAACTGTTGGAAGTCGCCGTCGACCTGTTCGAACTCGATCCGGTACGGCTGCTGCCCACCACTCGCGTCCCGGGTGCGTTGCGTCCACCGGGCGGTGCCGCCGCGGAAGGCGAGCGTCCACTCGCGCAGGTCGTCGCCGACGTCCCGGACCGAGACGATCTCGGCGGCCCGGTCGGGGAACGCCCGCTCGTCGCGCAGTCGTTCGATCGCGCTCGCCGCCGAGCACGGCAGTGCGGCCTTGAGGGTGCGGGAAGTCATCGGGCTCCTCCGAGTCGGGGCGTCGGGCGCACGATGCTGACGCCCTGTAGATGCGTGGTGCGCAACATGGGATGGCTCGCCTCGCCGAAGGCTCCGCCGGTCAGGCCGGTGCCGCCCGAGTTGGGCAGGAACGGGAGGAAGTTGCCGTGCGAGTCGTTGATCTTCAGGTTGCCGCCGTTGCCGACTGCCGACAGGAACCGCTCGATGTGCTCCGGGCCGGTCGACCAGAACGAGTTCCGCAGGCCGTAGGCGTTGCTGTTGACGAAGGTCAGAATCTCGTCGAACAATCGCTCGTCCGAGTCGCCCGGCTCGGGCACGATGATCGGCAGCAGCGGGAAGAACGTCTCGTCCCGGACCACCGACAACGAGCGGGCGTCGCCGAGTCCGGCCACCCGCACGATCGTCGGTTCGATGAAGAAGCCGGTGTCCGACGGGGTGCCGTCCACCTCCAGGCGACGGCCGCCGTGCACCAGGGTCGCGCCGCCCATGAGGGCTTCGGTCAGGCAACCGAAGAACCAGTCGGCGCCGAGCACGGGGGTGAGCACCACGCCGGGCTCGTCGGGATGGCCGGGGTGGATCTTGCCGGTCGCCACGATCAGCCGTTCGATCAGCTCGTCCGCGATCGCGGGGTGGGCGACCACCTGGTTGGGCACGTTGCAGATCTGACCGGAGTTCAGGAAGAACTGGGTCACGGTCTCCACCGCGGCGTCCAGATCGGCGTCGGACCACACCACGCAGCAGTCGTTGCCCGCGAGTTCGAGAATCGGCTTCTTGCCCGCGGCGATGCAGTCCCGCTCGAAGGCCAGGCCCTGCTTGCTGCCGCCGTAGTAGACGATGTCGTTCACGTGTTCGCTGGCCAGCCAGGTGTCGACGGCCGGCGGTCCGCAGTAGGCGTTCAGCGTGCCGGCGGGCGCTCCGGCGGCCTCCAGCACCGGCGCCACCACCTCGCGCATGGCGTACATGCAACTGAGCGCGACACCGCGCGGTGCGCGGACCACGACCGTGTTGCCCGCCAACAGCGCGGTGATCGCGGACAGCGCGTTCACCGTCGCCGCGTTCTGCGGCGGGTTGACACACACCACACCGTCGGCCACGCGTCGCAGGATCATCTCGCGCTCTCCGTCGTGACGACGGAACTCCAGTTGTTCGGCGCACCATTCGAGCGTCTCGGGGCTCCACCCGGTGAGCGGGATCCCGTCGATCATCGCCTCGGCTCCCGAACGGGGCTGCCCCTCGGCGACCAGGATCTCCACCAGCGGATCCCGGTGTTCGCCCAGCCGCCGCGCGATCGCCCGCCCGATCTCCATCCGGGTGGCGAGCGGCGTGCGCGCCCACTCGGGCGCGGCACCGGCGGCCGCCTCGAGCGCCGCCGCGATCATGCCTTCGTCGGCGACCGCACACGCTCCCGCGAGCCGATCGCCGGCGCTCTCCCGGTCGACCTTGCCCAGGTCGAGATCACGCTTCAACCGCAGACTGGGAAAGGTGTCCTCGATGATGGCGCGCGCGGTGACGGTGTGCACGTACTCCCCGCCTTCGCCGCCGATGTCCCGGCCGCCGATGTAGGCGGGATACACCCTGGTGGTCACGGTTCTCCCTTTCGAGCGAAGGATGTGGTTACCGGCAAAAACGCTACGCAGGTAACAGAACCGGAACAACGCACCCGCGATAAGAGTTCGTTCTCACCCTGCGAACCGGACCGACGGGCCGGGCGGCCGGAGACCGATCCCGCCTACCGAAGCTCGGTGAGCGCCAATCGCTCGACGTGCCGAGCGATCCTTCGAGCCCGCGTCCGGGCCCGCTTGGCATCGGCCACCGAAAGCAACACCTGATACCGCCGACTCGCGCTCAACGCCGAGAACGCCCCAGCCGCAGGCGGACACGCGTCCAGCGCCACCCGCAGGTCCGCCGGTACCTCCGCACTGCGTGGCGGCTCCATCGCCGCGTCCCAACGCCCGTCCGCCTTGGCGGCCTCGATCCGAGCCAACCCCGAGGGCCGCATCCGCCCGCGCTCGATCAACGTCTGCGCCCGCCGGCAATTGATCCTCGACCACCTGCCGCGCGCCCGACGCGGGGTGTACCGCTGCGCCCACCACCCCGGCGGCGTACCACCGGAGAACGCCTTGCCGTCGATCCAGCCGTAACACAACGCCACGTCCAACGCCTGCCCTCGGGTCACCGACGGCTCCGCCGTGCCCTTCTTCGCCAACGCCACCCACACCCCGTCCGAGTCGGCGTGGTTCGCCTCCATCCAGCTCCCGAATGCCTCCGCCGAGGCGAAGTACAGGGTCTCCTCACCCTCGTCGCCGCTCATGGGCGCACCTTCTTCTCCGCCAGATCCCCCAACAACCCACCCAGAATCTCGGCTCCGTGATCGGTCAACACCGAAGCCGGATGGAACTGCACCGAAGCGAACCCGGGCCCGCGCAGCGCGTGCACCTCGCCACTGCCCGCGTCGCGGAACACCTCGACCGCACCGTCCCGCACCGCGCACCGGATCGAATCGGTAGGGCTCGATGCCGCGAACGTGTTGTAGAACCCGACGCGTTCGGCCCGCCCGAAGCAGTCGACGGTCCGTTGGGTGCCCTGATTCGGCAGCGGATTGCGCACGATGTCCAGGCCGAGCATCGTGCACAACACCTGATGGGCCAGACATACCGACAGGAACGGCGTTCTTGCCGCCAGCAGCGTGCGCGTCACCTCCCGGATCCGGGCGATCTTGGGATGCGCGTGATCCCGCGGATCCCCGGGGCCGGGGCCCACGATGACCAGATCGTGCTCGTCCAGGCGATAGTCCTCGTCGAACCGCCGCACGGTCACCACCAACCCCTGCGCGGCCAACAGGTGTCGACCCATCGAGGTGAAGGTGTCCTCGGCGTCGATCACCAGCACGGTACGACCCGCCAACCTCGGTTCGGCCCGGGTGCGTTCCCCCGGCCCGGCGAACCAGAAACCGGCCAACGGCCGGTTCCGCGCCGCCAACGCCCGTCGTACCTCCGGATGCTCGCCGAGATCGGCGCCGGTCCCGGCCGACCGGCCGACCGCACCGCCCACCGGACCGCACAACACCTCCAGCAGGCCCGCCGCCTTGGCCCGGGTCTCCGCAGCCTCCGAGGCCGGGTCCGAATCACGCACCAGCGTCGCGCCCACCGGGATCCGCACGTGTCCCGCCGGATCGACGTCGGCCGTCCGGATCAAGATCGCCGAGTCCATCGCCCGACCACCGTGCGCGTCCCGCCCGATCAAGGCGACCACGCCCGCGTAGTAACCGCGCCCGGCCGGTTCGTGCCGCGCGATCACCCGGCACGCGCTCTCCAACGGGCCGCCGGTGACCGTCGGCGCGAACATCGTCTCGCGCAACATGTCCCGTACGTCCAGCGAACTGCGGCCCTCGATCAGGTACTCGGTGTGGGCCAGCCGCGCCATGCGTTTCCACCGCGGTCCCACCACACGACCACCGAGGTCGCACACCCGGCCCATCATCTTGAGTTCCTCGTCGAGCACCATGTACAGCTCGCCGGCCTCCTTCTCGTCGGCGAGGAAGTCCAGCACCTCGCCCAGGTCCGGTCCACCGTCCGGATACCGATACGTGCCACTGATCGGATTCATCACCACGGTGCCCGCGTCCAGGCTGATGTGCCGCTCCGGCGAGGCGCCCACGAACGTCCGGCCGGCCGTGTGGATCACGAACGTCCAGTACGAACCCGGATCGCGTCCGAGCAACCGACGGAAGAAGGCCAACGCGGTATGCGGCGACCAGTTGCCGATCTCGACCCGGAACGAGCGCTTGATCACGAAGTTGGCGCCGGTACCGCGCCCGATCTCCTGCGCCAGCACCGTGCGCACCGTATTCGCGTACTGCTCGTCGTCGGCGTCGAAGCCGCCGCGGCCCAGCTCGATCGGCCCGTCCGGCAGCCGATCGAGGATCTCCGCGACGGACACCGCGTCCTGGTCCACGACGGTCATCGCCAGCAGCGGTGCGCCGTCGTCGGGAAATTCGTAGCCCCGCTCACCGATCTGCCGATACGGCAGCACGGCCAGCGTCTCGTGCCGGCCGCGACCGCCGGCCGGCGGCAGCGGGATGTCCGCGATCCGGTCCGGCTCGGTGATCCGCCCGATCAGTACGTCGATCCGCTCGGGACCGGCCGCGCCCGGCCGATGCAACAACGCGAACGGCGGCGGGTCCGGGGCCAGGATGCGATCCAGGACGGATGGTTCGGGCAGCGGGCCGGTCATCGCCGCGCTCCGCCCGACATCGCCGTCGACATCGCCAACGCGACCCGGGTGGACACCGTCACCGAGCACCGGGACGCCACATAGTCCAGCGCCATCCGGTGGTACTGCGGCGAGAAGTCGGCCACCGCGTCGGCCACCACGAAGGTCTCGATGTCGTGCGAGAAGGCCTCGTGCGCGGTCATCAGGATGCCCACGTGCGCGTAGACGCCGCAGATCACCAACTGATCCCGGCCGTGCGCGCGCAGCAGGTCGAGCAGGCCGGTGCGAAAGAACGCGCTGGGCCGCCATTTGGTGAACACGGTGTCCGCCGCGTTCGGCGCGATCCGGTCCGGGATCATCCGCTGCCCGGGCTCGGCGGTCATCCCCGGGCCCCAGAAGTCCTTGAGCAGGCCGCGCTGTTCGTCGCTCATTCCGCCGGGTTGCGCGGTGTACGCGACCGGCGCTCCGCATTCGGCGAACCGGGCCCGCAGCGCCGCGACGTTGTCCATCAGGTCGGCCATCGGCGCCCGGTCCGCGTCGAAGGGCCGCAGGAAGTAGTGCTGTAGATCGTGGATCAGCAACATCGCGCGCGCGGGATGGATCGTCCAGGACGCGACGTTGCGCGGCAGCTCGTCCTCGGTCGGCATGGGGTAGGACGCGATCGCCGGGATCGCCATGACGCCTCCGTTCTCGTGCGGTGGGGGACGCTCGACAAAGCGCGCGCTCAGTTGCCCAGCGCGGCGCCGCCGTCGACCGTGAGCTCGTGGAGCGTGATGTGCGCGGCACGGTCGGAGAGCAGGAACAGCACCGCGTCCGCGACGTCTTGCGGGCGGGCGAGTCGGCCGAGCGGAATGCCGACCCGGAAGGTGGCCGCGGTGCCCTCGATGGAGGCGGCGCGCGCGTCGCCGTCCGCCCACAACGAGGTCAGCATCGGAGTGTCGGTGGAGCCCGGGGCGACCACGTTGCACCGGATGCCGTGCCCGGACAGTTCCAGGCCGAGCGACTTGGTGTAGACGGTCGCCGCGGCCTTGGACGCCGCGTACGCCGCCATGTCCCAGCGCGGGGTGCCCGCCGCGTTGGAGGCCACCGTGACGATCGCGCCGCTCGCGCGCGGGATCATCCGGCGGGCCACCGCGCGGCAGACGTGAAAGACGCCGGTCGTGTTGACCGCGAAGGTCTGCTCCCAGTCCCGATCGCAGAGTTCGACCGCGGCGCCGGTGCGCAGCACCCCCGCCGCGTTGACCAGGTAGTCGATCGGCCCGAGTTCGTCCTCGACGCGGGCCACCACCGCGTCCACGTCCGCGCTCGATCGCACGTCGGCGGCGTATCCGCGCACGCGGTGTCCGGCCTCGGTCAGTTCCTCGACCGGCGGGCCGAGCGCCTCGGCGTTCGCGTCGAGGGCCGCGACCGCGATCCCCTCGGCGGCCAGCGCGCGCGTCACCGCGCCGCCGATGCCGCCTGCCGCCCCGGTGACCAGGGCCGTGGTGTCCCGCATCGGGCCCACCTCACTTCCGCTGTCGTCGAGATGTGCGGGGTCGTCCGGTGAGCGAGGCCACCACGTCCGGGTCGATGCCCAGGCAGCGCACCGAGAACGAGCCGAGCGCCGCCAGGTAATCCGCTTCCAGGTCGGCCTCGTCGATGCCGTCGGCCCGACCGCCCTCGACCAGGACCCGACCCGCGACCACGACGGTGTCCACGTCGGTGGATCCACCGAGTGCGAGGAAGCCCTCCAGGGGTCGCGGGTTGAGCAGATAGCGCCAGTCGTCGGTGGGGATCAGTTGGAGGTCCGCCTGCTTGCCCACTTCGAGGCTGCCGATCTCCGCGGCCCAGTCCAGGCCGCGGGCGGGCAGCCGGGTGGCCATCGCCAGCGCGTCGGTGGGCAACACCTCGGTGGGATCGGCGTACATCTCGTTGTACATCTGCCAACAGGCCCGCATGGCCTCGGCCATCCCGCCGATCGGCAGCGAGGCCCCGTCCGTGGACAGCGAGACGTCCAGACCGGCGCGCCGGAATCGGGGCATCGCCCGGGTCTCGGTCAGTGCGGACTCCCCGGCCGGACCGTACTTCGCCGGCGAGTGGCTGATGTGCGCGTTCGCCTCGATCAGCAGCTTGCTCTCGTCCTCGTCCGCGAACGCGCAGTGCACCGCCATGAACCGGTCCGACAGCAGCCCGAGTTCGGCGAAACGGCGGACCGGGGTGTTGCCGTGGTAGGCCAGCATCACCGCCGACTCGTTGCGCAGCGCACCCACGTGCGTGCCGAACGGGACGTCGTATCGATTCACCAACTCGGCCAGTCCGGCGCCGAGTTCGTCGCTCATGTTGGTGCCGTAGACTGCGGTCGGCCAGGCCCGGACCAGGTCGTCGGGGGCGGCCGCGACCTCGCGCAGCACGTCCTCGATCCGGCGCAGTTCGTCGTCCGCGTCCCGGGTGCGACGAAAGCGTGTCTCGCCCGCCGCGCACACCGCGTCGCTCGCCCACGTGCTGACCACACAGCGCATGCCCAGGTCCCGCGCCGCCCGGATCAGCGCCTGGGGCCGGTTGAACGAGCCGACGTCGCCGAGGGTGGTCGTACCCGACCGCAACTGGGTCCACATCGAGTAGCGCGCGATGGCCGACGCCTCGTCCGGGGTGAGCAGTTCGAGCTGATCATGGAAGACGTCGAAGGCGGTCGAGATCTGTCGGACGTCGCCGCCCAGGGCCATGAACGCGGGTTTGTCGTCCCGGTCGGCGGGTGGACGCAGGGCCCCCTTGAACGGGAAGCGCAGCGCGAACATCTCGTGCCAGTGCGCGTTCACGAAGCCGGGCAGGATCATCTTCCCGCGTGCGTCGATCGTGCGCAGGCCCGCCCGCAGCGCCGGTGTCAACGCGGCCTCGACGTCGGCGGTGGTTCCGACCGCGGTGATCCGCCCGGCCTCGACCAGGACCGAGCCGTCCGGGATCACTCGTGCGCCGGTGTCTCCCGGATACAGGCAGCCGCCGCGAACCAACAGCGCGCTCATCGCTTCGCCCCCGGCGACCCTTTCGCCCCGGCCGAGGCCAACCGCTCGGTCCACGCGTCGATGGTCGGTTCGGCGGCCAGATCGCGGAATTCGATCGCCAGGCCCTGCCGTCGCCACCGGTTGACCAGCCGCATCATCTCCAGCGAACCCAGGCCGAGCAGCACGAGGTTGGCGTCGCCGGCGATCTCACCGGGCGGGGTGCCGATCATCGCCGAGACGCTCGCGCGCAGGTCGGCCGAGGTCGGCGGCGCGGGAGCGGGAGCGGGCCCGGCGGTCCCGGCCGTACCGCCGGCGCCGGCGTCGTGGTCGGTGCCGGCATTGCCGGCGGTACTGGTGGTGCCGTCCATGTGCGGTTCACCCTTCCCGGTGTTCGCAGACGCTTGCGGCCGGTCCCCAATTCCGGCTCAGTGTCGGGTCGTTCGCCGCGGCCGTGAGGATCTTCTTGTCCACCTTGCCGAGCGCGGTCAGCGGGAAGGCGTCGACGTGTTCCATCCGGTCGGGCAGCTTGTACTCGGCCAACCCGCGCTCGTGCAGGGCCCGCTTGAGGTCGGCCAGGGTGAGTGGTTCGCCGCGGCAGATCACGAACGCGTGGATGCGCTCGCCGAGAAACTCGTCCGCGACCGGGACCACCGCGGCGGCGTCGACCGAGGCGCAGCTCAGCAGGTGGCCCTCCACCTCGCCGGCGGCGATCTTGTCGCCGCCGCGGATCACCACGTCCTTGAGCCGTCCTTCGATCACCAGGTGCCCGGCCGGGGTCAGTCGGGCCAGGTCGCCGGTGCGGTAGAAGCCGTCCGAGGTGAAGGCACGCCTGTTGTGCTCGTCGGCGCGGTAGTAGCCACGCAGTGTGTACGGGCCGCGGGTGAGCAGTTCGCCGACCGTGCCGAGCGGCACGTCGGCGTCCTGCTCGTCCACCACGCGCACCTCGTCGGCCGCCGAGATCGGGCGGCCCTGCGTGGTCAGGACCGCCTCCGCGCAGTCGTCGGCGCGAGACATCGCAAGCAGGCCCTCGGCCATCCCGAACACCTGCTGCAGTCGGCTGCCGAAGCCCGGCTCGATCCGGGCGGCCAGTTCGACCGGCAGTTTGGCACCGCCGATCTGGATCAGCCGCAGGCTCGACAGGTCCGCCGCTCCCCACTCCAACGCCTCCAGCCACAGTCGGGCCACGGTGGGCACGACCGAGGTGAAGGTGACCCGCTCGTCCTCGACGGCACGAAAACAGTCGTCCGCGGAGGGGTCCTCGGCCAACACGACCGTGCCGCCGGCCCCGAGCGTGCCGAGCACACCGGGGCAGCCCCAGGTGAAGTTGAACTCCACCGGCAGCGCGGCCAGGTACACGTCGTCCGGGCCGACCTCGCATACCTCGGCCGCGGTCCGGATCTGATACGCGTAGTCGTCGTGTGTGCGCGGAATCAGCTTGGGCAGCGCGGTGGTTCCGCCGGAGAGCAGGAAGAACGCCACGTCCGCCGGGTCGTTCGCGGGCAGCGGGAGCGGATCCGCGTCCACGCTCGCCAGTGGGACCACCGCTGCGCCGGCCGCGGCCGGCGGGTCACCGTGCACGAACACCGTGCGCAGAGTCGGGATCTCGTCGAGCATGCGGAGTGCGAGACCGGCGTGGTCGAAGCCCCGATGACGATCGGGCACCACGTATCCCGACGCCCCGGACGACGCGCACAGGTGCCGGATCTCGTTGGCACGGTGCGACGCGAGCGAGAACACCGGCTTGACGCCGACCCGGAACAGCGCGAACGCGACGATCACGAATTCGGCGACGTTGGGCAACTGCAGCACGACCCGCTCGCCGGGTCGCAGGCCCAGCCGGCGGAAGCCGGCCGCCGTCCGGTCGATGCGATCGGCCAAATCGCGGTAGGAGTAACGGCGTTCGCCGCCGACCAGGGAGGTGCGGTCGCCGTGCGTGTCGGCCCAGACCCGGGGCAGGCCGCCGAGGTCGACGCCCGGCCACAGCCCTTCGCGTCGATAACGCGCGGCGACCTCCGCCGGCCACGGCACACATCCGTCCGGCATCGGTCAGCCCTCCTTCGCGGGCTCGTACGGGGCGACGATCTCCAGCACCACGCAGTCCGTCTCCATGCCCGGCCCGGCGCACAACAGCAGGACGTGATCGCCCGGGACCACCTCGCCGCGGGTCCACACGTGTTCGAGGCCGATGAACGGGTCCGCCGCACCGGCGTGCCCGAGCGTGCGGGTGAGTTCCCAGGTGCCGCGTGTGTCGTCGATGCCCAGCGGGTCGAGGTAGATGCTCTCCAACGCGCCTCGGGTGTAGCCGGAGTGGCAGATCCGGGCCACCTTGTCCAACGCGAGACCGGCCTCGCCCAACGTATGTTCGACGGTCTCGGCCACCACGTCACCGAAGTGCCCCATCGGCGGGGCCACGCCCTGGGCCCACTGCTCGCGCCAATAGGCGCTGCGCTCCTCGAAGTTGAGTGAGCGGCCGATGGTGATGCCGGGCGGGAAGCGCTTCTCGCCGCCTCGGTGCAGTTCCTCCATCGACGGATTCGACACCGCCCCGAAGGCCAGCACCCGGGCGAAGCCGGCCCGCCGGGATACCACCGCCGCCGCGCCGCCGTCCGCGAGCAGGAACAACTTCGACGCCCGCCAGCGATCCACCAGCGGGGTACCGAAGTTGTCTCCGCAGGTCAGCAGCACCGCGTCGTGCTCCGGGTTGCCGAGCAGCCGGTACGCGGCGCTCTCCAACGCGGCCAGCGAACCGAGGCAACCCGGCCCCACCTGGACCGCGGTGATCGGCCGATCCAACGTGTTGCGCAGCACGTAGTGCGGCGCCGACCAGCCGTCCGGGCCCTGGTGGTGGGTGGCGGTGTGCAGCAGCGCGCCGAAGTCGTCCCGGTCGTGGCCCGACCGGCGCACCGCGACCTCGGCCGCCCGCACCGCCATGTCCGGCCCGGGCAGGTCCCGGGCAACCATCACCGACTCCATGCCGGACGCCTCGCGGTCCGCCGGGTCGTACCAGGACGCGCCGACCGCGAACGCGGTGCTCACCACATCGGGTCGATACGTGCCCACGCCCGCGACGAATACGTCCTCGTGGAACCTCATCACGCGTCCTCCTCCCGCGCGGGCACCAGGTAGCGCGCCACGCTCTCCAACTTCTCGCAGGTCTCCTCGAACTCCCGTTCCGGCGTCGAGTGGCCGACGATGCCGGCGCCCGCACGCAGCCAGGTGTGCCCGTCCTTGCGGTAGGCGCTGCGCAGCACCAGGGCCGCGTCCAGTTCGCCGATGTGGTCCACCGTGAGCACCGCGCCGCTGTACAGGCCCCGCGTGCCGGGCTCGTGTCGGCGGATCGAGGCGTACGCGGCGTCCTTGGGCACGCCGGACGCGGTCACCGCCGGGAAGACGGCTGCGAAGGCGTCCCAGATGCCCGCGCCCGGCGCCAGTTGTCCGCAGACCTGCGACGCCAGGTGCTGCACGCTGCCGCGCTCGCGTACGGCCATGAACTCGGGCACCGACACGCTGCCCCGCACACACACGTCCTCGAGTTCGTCGGTCCCGGTCTTGACCGAGATCGCGTGCTCGTAGACCTCCTTCGCGGAGGCCAGCAGGTCGGCGCGCAGGTTCTCGTTGACGAGCAGATCGGGGGTCAACGCCCGGGTACCGGCCAGCGGTTGGCTGACCACGGTGCCCGCCGCGGACACCTTGACCACGATCTCCGGGCTGAAGCCGATCGCCTCGATGCCGCCGAGGTCGAGCAGGAACGAGCGGGCCGGGTCGTTGCTCCGCCGACCGGTCACGTAGGTGGCGATCAGGTCGATGTCCTCGTCCACGTCGACCACCCGGGAGAGGATCACCTTGTGCAGGTCGCCGTGGTTGATCTCGTCCACCGCGAGCTTGACCGCCTCGCGGTACTCGAACTCGCCCCGGCCGTGCACGTCCAGCGGTCGGGCCGGCTCGGCGGACCCCGCGACCGGCGTGCCGATCGTGGTCATCAGGGCGCTCAGCGTCTCCTGGTCGACCGCGCGCAACAGCGCGTGGCCGTCCTCCAGTCGGACCTCGGCGCGCGGCACCACCAGGTGCAGCAGCCGCTCGTCGCCGACGTGGGTGAGGTCGCCGTCCTTGGCGTAGGAGAGTTCGAACGCCGCCCAGCCGTACGCGCGCCACTCGGGCACCGCCACGGTGTCCAGGAGTCGGGACACCAGGTCCAGCGGCCGGTCGTCCCAGGGCAGCACGGTGTCCGGCTCGTGCTCGCGGCTCAGCCTGGCACCGTGCCGGTCCAGCGTGAGTTCGGCCCGTACCCCGCCCGCGTACGCCCACATGCCGTCGTTCTCGTAGACCACGTAGGACGCGTGCAGCCCGGAGCCGGCCAGTCGGGCCGCGACGAGCAGCGGCTCCTCGGCGAGCGGGATCTGCGTCTCGAAGTAGTGCAGCCACCTGGTGGGACTCATCTGCGAGCGTCCTCTCGTAGCGGTCGGGACCGCGCGTCGACGACCGCGACGCACACAGGCCGCGGGCCGGGGGCGGGGACGGTGGTGGGGCGCGGCGGGCCGGAGTCGGACCGATGCCTGGGGTTACCGTCAACGACGATACGGAGGTAACCGGGTGGGAACCACAAGCCCGCGATAAGGGGTTCTTCTCGAAACGCGAAGTCGGCGCATCCCGGGGGAATGCGCAGACGCGGGGGTCCGACCGCCACCGGGACCAGGCGGGGTCCGGCCGTGCGCCGCTACCGCGGCGTCAGGTCGTCGTCCTCCTCCTCGATCGGCGCCGGTACCGCCTTGGGGCCGAACAGGCGGCGCAACACGGGTTCGGCGTAGCGCGCGGTGAAGGGGCCGGCGACCACCAGGATGAGGACGTAGGCGGCGGCGAACGGTCCCATCCGGGGTTCGACGCCCGAGGTCGCGGCCAGGCCGGCGATCACGATGGAGAACTCGCCGCGCGCCACGAGCGCGCCGCCCGCCCGGTAGCGGCCGGGTTTGGCGATGCCCGCGCGGGCGGCGGCCCAGTAGCCGGTGGCGATCTTGGTCAGCGCGGTGACCAGGGCCAGCGCCGCCGCCGGCAACAGCACGCCGGGCAGCGCGCTCGGGTCGGTGGACAGGCCGAAGAAGACGAAGAAGACCGCCGCGAACAGGTCGCGCAGCGGCGCCAGCAGGGTCTGTGCGTGTTCGGCCACGTCACCCGAGATCGCGATGCCGACCAGGAAGGCGCCGACGGCCGCGGAGACCTGGAGCTTGTCCGCGACGCCGGCGACCAGCAGGGTCAGGCCGAGTACGCCGAGCAGCAGGAACTCCGGCTCCTCGCTGGAGAGCGCCTTGGAGATCCGGCCGCCGTGTCGGAGCGCGAGGAAGAGCACGATGCTGATCGTGCCCAGCGCGATGGCCACGGTGAGCGAGCCGCCGAGCAGCCCGACGCCGGCCAGCAGCGCCGTGAGGATGGGCAGGTAGAGCGCCATCGCGAGGTCTTCGATGACCAGGACGGACAAGACGACCGGGGTCTCCCGGTTGCCCAGGTGGCCCAGGTCGCCGAGTACCTTCGCGATCACCCCGGACGAGGAGATCCAGGTGACGCCGGCCAGTGCGAGCGCGGCGGTGGTCCCCCAACCGAGCAGCAGCCCGGCCAGGAAGCCGGGGACCGCGTTGAGCAGCGCGTCCATCGCGCCGGCGGGCGCGGCGGTGCGCAGGTTGGTGACCAGTTCGCCGGCCGTGTACTCCAGGCCGAGCAACAACAGGAGCAGGACCACGCCGATCTCGGCGCCGATCTCGATGAAGTCGTCGCTCTGCGAGAGGTCGAGTACGCCGCCGTGTCCGAAGGCGAGGCCGCCGAGGAGATAGAAGGGGATGGGTGACATCCCCATCCGGGTCGCGACCCGGCCGAGGATGGACAGGCCCAGAATGATGGCGCCGAGTTCGATGAGCAGTGTTGCCGGGTGCATGTGGGGCTGTGCTCGCGTCGTTCGCAGGGGCAGGGGCGGTCTGCGGCTCGAACGCGGGTGAGGGAGTCCGCGGTCGGGTGGGGTCAGTCCTCGGCGAGCAGTTCCGCGAGCGCCACGGCCTCGGCCCGGGTCAGCCGTACGCCCGGGCCACAGGCGTCGGGGTCGTCCACGTTGTAGAACGCGATCCGTCGCACGCCGTCACGGCCGGCGACCACGGAGATGGCCCGACCGGCGGTGGTGGAGAGCGTGTACTGCGTACCGATGCCCGGGAGGGGGGTTTCGCTGATCGGGACCTGGCCGCCCATGAGGTTCTCCTGTTCGAACATAAGGGGCTTCAGGTTAGGTGCAACAGGGTGTCGATCGGTGTTCTTCCTGGGTTTCGATGCGGCCTTGGCCCGGGTTTGCACTGTTTGCCCGCAGGGATGCGGGTGGATTTCGCCGGATCGGCCGGCCGGCGGAGGTGGGTGGGCGCCGACGGGGTATCCGGGAGGCATCGTCGCCGCCGCGACGTGTCCGGGCCCGCCCGGACCCAGCCCTCGCCAGGAGGTTGCCGTGACCGATCCGTGGCCGGATCCCCTGCCCCCGATTCCGCCGATGCCCGGTCCGCGCCCGCTGCCGGAGCCCGGCCCCGAACCGCTCCCGCCCGACCCGGGCGGCCCACCCGTGCCACCCGTGCCGGACGAACCCGACCCGGAACCGGAGCCGGCGCCGATGCGCTGACGCACCGGCGCACTCTTCGACGCCGCCGACCCGGGCGCTCCGCGTGCCGAGACACGCCGGGAGCGCCCACCGGCGCACGCCACCGCCCTCCGCCACCCACCAGGGGCCCATCCGGGCCCCGCGCTCCCGGGGCTCCGGCCGAGCCGGGTGTGGTCGCTCTCGACGCCGGACGCGGCGGGAACCGGAGAAGGAGCGCGAATGCGATTCCCGGCCGCCGGTTGCGGCCGGG
Source organism: Embleya sp. NPDC020886 (assembly GCF_044333915.1). Lineage (NCBI taxonomy): Bacteria > Bacillati > Actinomycetota > Actinomycetes > Kitasatosporales > Streptomycetaceae > Embleya > Embleya sp. NPDC020886. Next base: position 300,505 of record NZ_JBIRRX010000006.1, read on the forward strand.
TGCTGCTTCTTTCCCGTGGACGAGAGTCCGGCCTGTTGGTTCGTCAGCGGATCGGTACGCCCGACAACGTTCGCGCGATGACCAGGCGCTGGATCTCGCTCGTGCCCTCGAAGATCGTGTAGATCGCGCTGTCCCGGTGCATGCGCTCGACCGGGTATTCGCGGGTGTATCCGTTGCCGCCGAGGATCTGCATCGCGGCGGAGGTGACCCACTTGGCGGTCTCGCCGGCGTACAGCTTGGACATCGAGCCCTCGGCCGCGGTGAACGGCTGGTTCGTCGCCGCCATCCACGAGGCCCGCCAGGTGAGCAGCCGGGCCGCGTCGATCCGGGTGCGCATGTCGGCGATGGTGAACGCGACGCCCTGGTTGTCGATGATCGGCCGGCCGAACTGCTCGCGGACCTGCGCGTATTCCAGGGCCACCTCGTAGGCGGCGCGCGCGATGCCCACCGCCTGCGCGGCGACCGCCGGGCGGGACGACTCGAAGGTGGCCATCGCCGCGTTCGAGCGCCCGGACGTGCCGGACCTGGCGCGCGCGAGCCGCTCGTCCAGCTTGTCCTTGCCGCCCAACAGGCAGTCGCCGGGGACCCGGACGTGGTCCAGCACCACCTCGGCGGTGTGCGACGCGCGGATCCCGTGCTTCTTGAACTTCTGTCCCTGGGACAACCCGGGCGTGTTCGGCGGGATCACGAAACTGGCCTGGCCGCGCGAGCCGAGGGCGGGGTCGGTGGTGGCGACCACGACGTGCACGTGCGCGATGCCGCCGTTGGTGGCCCAGGTCTTGACCCCGTTGAGGATCCAGTCGCCGGTGGCCTCGTCGAATTCGGCGCGGGTGCGCATCGAGGAGACGTCGGAACCGGCGTCGGGCTCGGAGGAGCAGAACGCGGCGACCCGGACGTCGTCGGTGGTGCCGAACAGTTCGGGTGCCCAGGTGATGATCTGTTCCTGCGTGCCGTTGGCCACCAGGCCGGCCGCGGCGAGCGCGGTGCCGGTCAACGCCAGGCCCAACCCGGCGTCGCCCCAGAAGAGTTCCTCCATGATCAGCGGCATGCTCAGGCCGGTGGGGTCGAACGCCTGGGTGGTGAAGAAGTCGAGGGAGTAGAGTCCGATCTTGGCGGCTTCCTGGATGATCGGCCAGGGGGTCTCCTCCCGCTCGTCCCACTCGGCGGCGGCCGGGCGCATCGTCTCGGCGGCGAAGGTGTGCACCCAGTCGCGGATGGTGGTCTGGTCCTCGTTCAGCGCGAGGTTGAAGGCGGTCATGGGTGGTGGCCCCCGGGACATCGTCGAATTGTTACCGGCTGGTAGCTTGAGTGTGTCGTCGCCGCCCGAGGCCGTCAAGAGGCCCGGGAATACCGGCCGATCGGGTTTGCCCAAGCCACGCACCGCGGTGTCCGGCGGCTCGCGCGACGGCCGCCGACGTCCCGTCGGATGCCGGGTCGCGTCGGGTCAGATGCCCGGTCGATAGCGGATCGGATGCTCGTCCGGAACCTGCACCACACAGATCCGCACCCCGTCCGGATCGGCGATCCACATCTCGTCCAACCCCCACTCCTCCCGGCGCGGTTCGCGCAGCACGGTGGCGCCCCTGCCCAGGAGTTCCTTGTGGGTGACGCCCAAGTCCCGCACCTGGAGCCACAACCGCAGATCCGCGCAGCCGGGCCCGGTCTCCGTCGCGGTGCCCGAGACCTCCAGGAACCCGCCGCCGAGGAAGAACACCGTCCCGCGATGTGTCCCGGTCCCGAACTCGCGGGCGATCGCGAGTCCGAGCACGTCGCGGTAGAAGGCCAGCGAACGATCGAGGTCGAGGGGGCGCAACAGGATGCGGCCGGAGAGTACGTCCATGCCTTCAAGCTTCGCCCCGGGGCCACGATTTCGAACCCTTTCGGGGCGGTGTGTCCCACCCCTGCACGGATCGCCGCCCCGCCGCCGCCCCGCCCCGCGTGCCCGTCACCGGCCCGCATAAAGATCCGAACGCGAGCCGCCCGGCCGGCAGGCTGGGACCTCGACGAAGGGTGGTGCCACATGGTGGGGAACGCGGAGCGGGTGCGCGGGAGCATGTTCGGCCTGGCGTACGGGGACGCGTTGGGCGCGCCGACGGAATTCCTGTCCTACGCGCAGATCGTGCGTCGATACGAACTGCCCGGCCCGATGGACCTGGAAGGCACGCCCGCGCTGGTCACCGACGACACCCAGATGGGCCTGGCGGTGGCCCACGCGCTGATCGACGCGCGGACGAACGCGGGGCCGCACGCGCGGGCGAACGGGTGGGTGCCGACCGCCGAGCAGTTCGCGCCGTTGCTGATCGAGCGGTTCCTGACCTGGTGGGACTCCCCGGACAACACCCGCGCGCCGGGGCACACGTGCATGTCCGCGTGCGCCGAGTTGGCCGCCGGCCGGAGCTGGATCGACGCGACCCGCCGCGGCTCCAAGGGCTGCGGCGCGAACATGCGGGTGACCCCGCTGGGCCTGGTCGACCACCTCGACGAGGCCGCGCGGTGCGGTGCGGCGCAGCTCCAGGCGGCGATCACCCATGGTCACCCCACCGCACTGGCCGCCTCGGACCTGACCGCGACCGCGGTACACGCGCTGCGTACCGGTGTGTCGATCGCCGACCTGCCCGCGTACCTGCGTGCGCACGCCGAGGCGCAGCGCGAGGTCTACCACGCCGACTGGCTCGGCGAGGACCTGTGGCGCGGCCCGTTCGCGGACACGCCGGAGGGCTTCATCGCGCGCGGCTGGGACGAATGCCTGGGCGTGCTGGACCGGTTGGACAGCGCGCTGCTGGAGCGCGATCGACGGTCGGATCCGTGCCGGATCACCGGCGCCGGCTGGATCGCGGAGGAGGCGTTGGCCACGGCCGTGTCGTGTGTCGCGCTGTATCCGGACGACCCGAGGTCGGCGCTGGCCCGGGCCGCCGCCACCTCCGGCGACTCGGACTCGATCGCCGCGTTGACGGGCGCGATGATCGGCGCGGTGCACGGCCTCGACGGGTGGCCCGCGGCCTGGCTGGAGCGCATCGAGTACCCGGTCGAACTGTCCGAGGTGTCCGAGGCGCTCCGGATGTGACGCAGGTCGTGGTGTCCGGGACCGCTTACGGGTAGTGATGGCGCCATGGGAAAGATCCATGCCGCCGACCGGGCGGCCTTCGCGTGGGTGGCAACGCATCATGTGCCGTGGGCGAACAAGGCGCTGCCCGCCTTGTCGCGCGCGGCCAACCATTCGCGTCTGTGGGCGGTGACCGGTGCGGGAATGGCGCTTTCCGGTGGACGCAGCGGGCGCCGGGCGGCATTGCGCGGACTGGGTTCGGTGGCGCTCGCGTCGACCGTGACCAACGTGGTCCTCAAGAGTTGGGTACGCCGGCCCCGGCCGGTGATCGACGCGGTGCCGATGGCCCGCCGGCTCAGCAGGCAGCCGTGGACGACGTCGTTCCCGTCCGGGCACGCGGCCTCCGCGGCGGCCTTCGCCACCGGAGTCGCGTTGGAGTCGCGTCCGTTGGGCGTGGCGGCCGGCGCGCTGGCCGGGTCGGTGGCCTTCTCCCGGGTGTACACCGGCGTGCACTATCCGGGTGACGTCCTGGCCGGCGCGGCGCTCGGCGCGGGCCTGGCGGCGGTGACGCTGCGCTGGTGGCCGACCCGGCCGGTGGAGGCGGCGTCCGCGCCGCCGCCGCGCGGGAAGGTGCCGGCGCTGGTCGAGGGGGACGGCCTGGTGGTCGTGGTCAACTCCTCGGCCGGCCCCGAGGGCGACGCCGCCCAGCGCCTGCGCGAACTGCTGCCGGCTGCCAAGGTGGTCGAGCGCGGCCAGAACGGCGATCTGGTCGCGCTGTTGTGCGAGGCGGCCCGGGAGGCCCAGGTGCTGGGCGTCGCGGGTGGCGACGGCAGCGTGAACTGCGCGGCGCGGATCGCGCTCGATCGGGGCATGCCGCTCGCGGTCTTCCCCGCCGGCACGCTCAACCACTTCGCCGGCGACCTGGGCCTGACCCGACTGGACGACACCGCGCAGGCGCTCGCGGCGGGCGAGGCGGTGTCGGTGGACGTCGCCGAGTTGCAGCGCGACCACTCGCACCCGTTCTCCGACGACGGGCAGGAACTGGGCCCGGAGCTCTTCCTGAACACCTTCTCGCTCGGCGTCTACCCCGATCTGGTGCGCTTCCGCGAGGAGTTGGAGGGCAAGATCGGCAAGTGGCCGGCCATGCTGGTGGGCCTGGTCCGGGTGCTCCGGGACGCGGGTCCGGTCAAGATGCGGGTCAACGGCCGTCCCCGCTCGTTGTGGCTGCTGTTCCTGGGCAACGGCCAATACGCCCCGGAGGGCTTCGCGCCCACCTACCGCCCCGACCTCACCGACGGCCTCCTGGACGTACGCATCGTCGACGCCTCCCGACCGCTGGCCCGCACCCGACTGGTGGCCGCCGTACTCTCCGGCACCCTCGGCACCTCGCGCGTGTACGAGGCGTCCACGACCCGCACGATGCGCCTGTCCGAAATACAGGAGGGCGCCGAACTCGCCGTCGACGGCGAAGTCCGCCCCGGCGCGTCCCAACTCCGCATCGCCAAGGGTCGCCGCCTGATGGTCTACCGCCCGGAGGGCGCGGTACGCGACTGATCCCCACCGCCGGACCCCCGGCGCGGCTCACCCCGCTCGCCGTCCCCGCCGCCCGACCGCCTCGGGAATTCCCTGGCCGGGGCGGCGTTGGGGGTGGTGTGAACGTTGTGCCGCCGGGGGTCCGGTTTTCCGTGCTCGACAGGTCGCTCACCCTGGACGGGGAGCATCCGGCCTCCGCGTTGCGTCATGCCGTGGCGTTCGCGCGGGACGTGGAGCGGTTGGGGTATCACCGGTTCTGGGTCGCCGAGCATCACAGCGTGCCGGGCGTGGCCGGGTCGGCACCCACCGTGTTGGCCGCCGCGGTGGCGGCGGTCACCGAGCGGATTCGGGTCGGGACCGGCGGGGTGATGTTGCCCAATCACCAACCGCTGGTGGTGGCGGAGCAGTTCGGCGTGCTCGAATCGTTGTATCCCGGGCGGATCGACCTGGGCGTGGGTCGTTCGGTGGGCTTCACCGACGGGATTCGGGCGGCCCTGGGTCGGGGCAAGGACGCGGCCGAGGACTTTCCGGACCGCCTGGCCGAGTTGCTCGGCTACTTCCTGGGCACCCAGGACGCGCATCCCGGCGTGCACGCCCGACCGGCCGAGGGACTGCGCCCCGCCCCCTTCGTGCTGGCCACCGGGGCCGGCGCGGACCACGCGGCGCGGGCGGGGGTGCCGCTCGTGGTCGCCGCGGCGATCGGCGAGGAGCGCATGCTGCGCGCGATCGAGCGCTACCGGACCGCGTTTCGCCCGTCCGCGTGGTCGGCGCGGCCCTACGTCGTGGTGGCCGGCACGGTCGCGGTCGCCGAGACCGAGGAGGCGGCCCACGACCTGCTGCTGCCCGAGGCATGGGCCGCCGCGTATTCACGCACCCGAGGCACCTTCCCGCCGCTGATCCCGGCCGAGCGCATCCGCGCCGGCACACCGAGCACCCGCGAGCGGGAACACCTGGACGCGGCACTGCGCGAGCAGATCCACGGCACCGCCGAGACCGTCGCCGCCCGGCTGGCCGCCCTGTTCGCCCGCACCGACGCGGACGAGTTCCTGGTCACCACGAGTTCGTACGACCGACCGGGTCGCCTCGACTCGGCCCGACGCCTGGCCGAACTCGCGGGCATCGCGCCCCGGATCGGCGCCGCCGCGGGTTGAGACCCGCGGGTGGTGCGGCCGGGCCGTGCGGCACCAGGCCGACCGATGGCGGCCGGGCGCGCGTGGCAGGCGGTGGGCGTTGCTAACGTGGTGCGGCCCGAGCCGGTCGTTCTGCGGGGAGGTTCCGACCGATGGCCCATGCCGGCCAGCACGCATCCACGCTGCCACACCCATACGCACCCGGGCACACACCCGCGCACGCGGCCGTCGAGACACCCGCGCAGATCGAGCGGCGCTGGATCGCCAACGTCGCCTCGGTGGTGGTTCCGGGCGTGCTCGCGCACCGGATGTTGCGTCCGTCGCACCGGATCGGCAAGCCGGACGGGCTGATGGGCAACCTCAACCGGGTACGCGCGTGGCTCGGCCTGACCATCGTGTTGGCCGTGTTCCTGCGCGGGCTGTACCAGGAGCGCACGCACGCCTCCGGCGCCACCACCAAGGTGCAGGGTGCCCAGGTGGTCGCCGAGTTGGTCTCGGCGATGGTGCGTCGGCTGGTGCTGCTGCCGCTGTACGGCATCGTCGGCATCCTGTTGATGGGCTGCCTCCTGGTGCTCTGCGCCCGGCCGCACCTGCGGTCGTTGACCATGCGCCAGTTGATCCATCCGATCCGCTCGGTCGGGTTGTTCCTGATCGTCCCGGTGCTGGGCATCGCCCTGGCCTGGGGGTGCCGCAAGGGCGCGGGCCTCGGCGCCGACACCAACACGCTGCGCACCGACGGGACCGCGGTGCAGCTCGTGTTGTCGTGGGTGTCCATGGTCGCCGGGATCTGGGTCTTCGGGTTCGCCCTGGTGGCCATCTGGCAGGTGGCGCAACACCTGTTCTCGGCGGCGGACGGGCACCCGATGTTGCCCGCGCTGATGGCGATGTGGCTGGCCTGGACGTTCGCGCTCACCGACATGCTGGTCAAGACCGACAACCCGCTGTTCGCGGGCTCCGACATCGTGCCGGGCAACATCAAGGCGGTGGTCGGCGTGGGCGGTTCGCTGATCATCACCGGGTTGAGCATCTGGGAGATCCGCCGGCTCGGCCGCTGGAACGGCATCACCTGGCGCAGCGGTCCGTGGGGGTCACGCTCGCCGCAGACCCGAGACGCGGTTCAGGGACCTGGGCAGGGACCGAGGTAGCCGCCGAGGCCGACCACCCGGCCCCGGGCGCGGGTGGGTACGCCCGGGGCGTGTCCTCGATCGCCCGCCGGGCGTCGTGGAGCCCGACGGGGGATCGAGGACACGCCCCGGCTAGTCCTTGCTTCGCGCGCTGGTGATCACGCGGTAGCCGAGGCCGGCGGTGCTCTCCTCGACCAGGAACAGTCGGCCGTCGTGTTCGAAGGGCTTGGGCATCGTCTCGGCGACGGAGACGCCCAGGCGCAGCGGATACTCGTCGAGTACGCGGATGTGCCCGGTTTCCGGGTCGAAGTGGACCAGGCGCGGGGGCTTGCTGCCTCGGGCGTTGACCCATACCCGCAGGCCGCCGTCCCGGTCCACCGCGATCGGCGCGGCCTTGCTGTCCACGCTCACGCCCACGACCTTGACGGCGGCGGGCAGCGCGGAGATCCAGCGCACGCGGCCGCTCGCCCGGTCGATCGCGATGATCTGGTTGGCCCCGGGCGTGCTGGACGCGTGCACGGACCGGCCGTTGTTGCCGGGAACGTAGATCGTGCGGTCGTCGGCCAGGATGCGCGGCGCGGTGCCGCGCGCGTCGCCGATCAGCGGGCCGCCGGCCTCGATCGGGTAGGCGGGCTCGCCCCGGTCGGACAACACGATCAGCCGCGTCGGCCCGCCCGGTGCGTTCGGCTCGTCGACGATCACGGGGGAGGTGGCGACCACCGGTGATCCGCCCTTGGCGACGGTGCCGTCCCGGGGCAGCTTGTGCACCCAGGCCGGCTTGCCGGTGAGCGGGTCGACCGCCCACACGGCGTCGGTGGTCCCGCACAGTCCGTTGGCGACGAGCGCGGGGCCGCCGCGGAAGCCGGTGACGTGGCAGCCCGCCGCGAAGGTGCGGTCCGCGACCCACAGTTGGGCGCCGTCCTTGATCCGGAACGCGGTGTCGCCGCTGACCGCGACACCGCGCGAGACGGCCAGGCGTTCGCGGGCGGGGGTGTCCTTGGCGGGGCGCGGCTTGCTCCACACCTCGGTGCCGGAGGTGAGGTCGATGCCGGCGATCCGGTCGCACGCGGTACCGACGCCGTAGACGACGATGGCGATCGGGCCGTCGGTCTCGGCGCCGGCCGCGCACATCGCGGCGCCGTTCGGGAGCGGCTTCTCCCACACGGTCGCCCCGCTGTCCACGCGGTACGCGACCACCCGGGCACGTTCCGAGCGGACCACGGTGTCGCCCTGGAACCAGGTGCCCTCCAGCGTGCGCGGGTCGGCGACCGCGTTGTCGGGGGGCTTGGGGCCGTCCCGACCCTCCTTCAACGCCCAGGCGACGGTGACGCGTTCGCCGACGTTGTCGTAGCCCTGGGGCTGCCGGACGGCCTGCCGGACCGCGCCGACACCCGCGATCGCGAGTACCACCAGGGCCAGGATCGTGCCGCGGAGCAGGATCGGCCGATCGCGCGCGGGCCGGACCCGGTCCGGGGCGAGCGGCGGTCCGAAGACGAAGTGGTGCGCCGAGGCCGCGGGTTGCAGAGGCATCGGGGCCGGCGTCGGCGGGAGCGGTGAACCGGGGCCGGCCGGGCCGACATATCCGGCTCCGTGCGGGTGCGGGTGCGCGTGCGGGTAGGGCGTGGGCTGCGGATGCGGGTCGTGCAGCGGCAGGTTGGGGTTGGCGACGAAGCCGCCGCCGGAGGCGTTCGGGAACGGCGCGGGTCGGGGCTGTGGTTGGGCCGGGTCGGGGGTGGCAGGCCGGCTGTGAGGATGGCCCGGCGACTGGGGTGCGGTCCGATCCGACGGCGGGGCGAACGCGGGTGGCGTCTGGGCCTGGGCCGGCGGGGCGAACGGCGGAGGTGTCCCGGGCGACGCCGGCGGGGCGAACCCCGGGGGCGTGGACTGCCCCGCCCGGGCCCGGCGTTGCTCGTCCCACGGGTCCTGCGAGTCCTGCCGGTTCGGCGCGCCGTCCGGGTCGTGCGGGTGCCGCGGGGTGCTCACGCGCCACCTCCCGCGATACCGGGTAGCACCGGTGCGCCGAGGCCGACGTCGCGGGGACCGGGCAGGTCCTTCTTGAGGTCGCCGCGGTCCAGCGGGCCCACCGACTGGCCGACGTTGTGCAACCACAACACCAGGAACGCGATCACGGCGGCCGATGCCGCGGTGATCAGCACACACACCACGATCACCCGCACCTTGCGCGGCGCGGCCGGCCGGTTCGCCGCGGGCGGCTCCGTCGCCCCGCCCCACGGTTGTGGTGTCGGTCCCGGTCGTGGTGTCGGCCCGCGGCCCCGACCCTGCCCCGGCAATGAGTGCGTCATGACGATCGCGCCCCCCGTGTTCCTGTCCCGAATCCACCCCGTGCCGCGACCGCGATCCGGCACCCTCGACGCAACGCCGCGTCGATCACCGTACCGACCCCGGCCGGTTCCCGCCGACAATCACCCCCCGCCCGACGTGGAACCCGCGCCGGGCGCGGGCTCGACGGACGCTCTGCGGGAGGCGGACGGGACCACCTTGTGGGCGGTTTGTCGAGGTGGGGCAGGATGGCGACGCGTCGATCGACGTCGTTGTCGTAGCGGGGAAGTGGATCGTGTCGTTTCAGCATCCGGCCGGGGGCGAGCAGCCGCCGCCCGGTGGTGGGCCCTATGGGCCGCCGCCGGGATACGGGGCACCGCCGCCCCCCGGTCAGTCGTACGGTGGGCCCTACGGTCCGCCGCCCGGGGCCCACCAGCCGGGCGCCCACCCGTACGGATACGGGGCCCCGCCGCCCGGGCAGCCGATGTACGGGCCGCCGCCCGGATACGGCCCTCCGCTGCCGCCGGAGCGCCGCGGCCCCAAGGTCGCTCTGATCGTGACGGCCGTGGTCGGTGTGCTGGCGGTCGGTACGGTCGCCGTGCTGGGGGCGACCGGGGCGTTCTCCTCCGATGACAAGGACTCGGTGGCCGAGCCCACGTCGTCGGTTTCCGCGCCGGTGACCGGTGGGCCGACCACGCCGACCACGCGGCCCACTTCGGCGCCGCCGGCGCCGCCTCGGCCGACGAGCACGGCGTCGACGGCCAAGCGCCGGGTGGACACCCCCGCGCGGGCGGGCGGCCTCGATCGTATGGGCGACGACGTCTATCCGCTCCAGACCAGCATCCGGCGGCAGGCGGTGGCCGGTTCGAAGGTCGCCGCCTACGGTCCGGCCGGGGCGACCACCCCGACCGCGCTGGTGATGGTGATGGCCAACCCCTCGCCGCTGTTGTCGCCGACGACGGTGATGGATCAGATCATCGAGGGCATGCAGGACGGTGCGCAGGAGAAGTCGGCGGACATGGGCAACGTGCGCGAGATGACTCCCGGCGCCCTCGGCGGTGTCGTGCGTTGTACCAGCATCCGCTCGGGGGGCAAGGCGCTGCCCACGTGTGTGTGGGCGGACGCGGACACGGTGGGGGTCGTCTACGCGATCAACGAGACGTCGTTGGACGCCGCGTCGGCACTGACCCTGCGGGTGCGTCCCGATCTGGAGAAGTGACCGGCCGTCCGGAGCGTGACCCACCACCTGGGGAAGCGACCCACCGGTGATTTCGGTGCACGCGGCGGGCCGGCTCGATTCGTCGAGTCGGCCCGTTCGCATTCCCGGGACCCGCTGCCCGCTCCGGCGATACCGGGATTCGGGGCGGGTCGGCCGGTGTCCACCTTCGGCCCGGTCGCCGACTGCGCCGGCGAGCCAAATCGGGGCGGAGTTCTTGGTGGCTCGTCCCAACGCGGTACTCGGAGTGCTCATTATGCTTCGAGGAGTGGCTACGCGAGGAGTCGGTTATGGTTGCCCCGTTCGACACGACGGATTTCCGGCGTACCCTCGGATACCTGCCGACCGGGGTAACGGTAATCACCACCACCGACCCGTTCGGCCGGCCCGTCGGTATGGCGTGCAATTCGTTCATGTCGGTTTCGTTGAATCCCCCACTGGTCATGTTGTGTGTCGGTGAGGCGTCGGCGACGCTGGTGGATCTTCGACAGAACGGCGGATTCTGCGTCAACATCCTCGGCAGCGACCAGGGGCAGTTGTGTCGGCAGTTCTCGGTCAAGGACATCGATCGATTCGCCGATGTCCGGTGGAGCGAGTCGGCGGCCGGCCCGGAATTGTGTGACGCGCTCGCCTGGATGTCGTGTTCGATCGACGTCGAGCATGTCGCCGGGGACCACGTCATCATCATTGCCGAGGTCACCGCGCTGCGGGTGAATCCGGACGAGCCCGAGCCGTTGGTATTTCATCGCGGCCTGTTCGGGTCCTTTCGGGAGAGCGCGAAACCGGTCGCGGCCGGGGCCGCACCCGGAGCGGGAGCCGGCGCCGGCGGCCGGACGGTGTCGGTCGCCCCGAGTACCGCCGGATAGGCGTACGCGCCGACCGCACCTCGCGCCGCGGACGCACGGCGAGCCGACCACACCTCGCCGTTGCCCGAAGGCACGCGAGCGCACCGCCGTAGCCGAGCCCCCGAACGCGCGGCCCCGCAGCGCCGTACCGCGGCGCAGGTGCCCGCCCGCACCGGCGCGCGACCGGCGCGGACCGGCCCGGCAGCCTCGTTCGTCCCGCCCGAATCGCTCGCCACACGACCCCCACGCGGGTCGGCGTCGGCGCCGCGCGGGCCGAACCCGCGGCAGATCCACCGTCGTTCGCACTGGTATCGGCAGGTCGTGCGCGCCATGCTTGCCCACACCTTCCGCGCCGCGTGTCGTCGTGCCGCCGGCGGAAATGGCGGAAACGGGGCAGCGGGAACGGTCTTTCCTCTCGCATATCGCTCACCATGGCGGAGAATGGCTCATTAGGGATTAATTTTTATATACCGGCCAAATGGTAGAGACATTGAACGCTGCTCGGGTATCCTTCCGGGAGGTAAATGGAAGGAATGCATAGTTCACTGGGAGTGCCTTTGTTTCCCGAACCGGGTGCCGGAATATTCGAAGTTTATGAATGGAGTTTAGGCCAGGACGGATTCGCGGTCGACGATGTCACGCACGAGTTCGGATTCGAGAGTCCCGGCCGGGGTGAGGAGATCGTGGCCGAACTCCTGGAACTTCGGCTCATTCAACCGTCCCGTCACCAGGACGCCTGGTTCGTCCCGGCGGACCCGAGTATGGCCTCCTCCCGGCTCCTGACGCGCAGCGAGCGCGAGTTGCTCGGTTGGAAGATGGCGACGGGCCAGCTCCGGAACGAGCTGGCCCGACTTTCGCTGCTGTTTCGGTCGAGCAGGTTCGGCGATCGGAATGTCAATTCATTCGACGTGGTCAAGGAACCCGAGACGGTCGAATTGCTGCTTTCCGAGGCGGCGGCGCACAGTTCGCACGAGGTCGTCTGTATGCAGCCCCGCGGCGGGCGGCCGATCGACGAGTCGATCGAGGCACAGACCCGGAATTTCCGACTGCTCGGCCGGGATGTGCGCCTGCGTGTCCTGTACCAGCACGCGGCCCGGTTCGACATACCGATCCGTGAGTATGCGGGGAAGTTGGTCGACGCCGGTGCCGAGTTGCGGACGGCCGGAGCGCTGTTCGGCGAGATATACATCTTCGACCGCTCTTCGGCGTACATCCTCGCGAGCGGCGACGAGGGCGGTGCCGTGGTCGTGCAGGAGCGCTCGCTCATCGACTTTCTCTACTCCTGTTTCGAGCACGTCTGGGCGACCGCGAAGGATTTCGACAGTCGACGGGCCGAAACCGAAGTCATCAGCAGCGACATGAAGAAGGAGATCGTCAAGATGCTGATCTCCGGCGCGAAGGACGAAGCCATCGCCCGGCGTCTGGGCGTGTCGGTCCGCACCTGCCGTAAACATATCGGCCAGGTTATGCAGATGTTCGGCGCGACGAGCCGGTTCCAGTTCGGCTACCTCGTGAAGGAGGCGAACCTGGCGGAGGACGTGTAGCGGCGGCCGGTTCCGTCCACCCCTTGGCCGGCCGCGGCGCGGCCGCGCCCTCCCCTCGACCCGTCCGTCGGCGCGCGCCCGCCGCGGGGACCGTTCGACGCATGACCGGGTACCCGTGTGCTGGTCAAGTGCAGGGTGCGTGAGTTTCATCAAGTGGAGGTGCAGCTTGATGAGCGGGTCGGGGGGTGGAGTCCGCAGCGCTTCTGTCACACACTGTAGGGAGTCGCAACCGCACAACGGCGGGATGTTCGCCGAACACCAGCCGAACACCAAGGGGGCCGCGTCGATCCGTTCATCCCTTGTGTCACCGGTTCGCCCGAGCGTTACAAGCGGGGTTTCGGGGGCACGGTGGCGAGGTAGGTTGCGCATGGAGAATCCTGCACGAATTCATTCACTGGTCATTTTCCCCGGGTGCGGGGTGGCATAGGATTTCGTACCCAGGGCGGCCTTGCAGTCGGCGTCGCAAAGATGCGACTCGGTCGACCTGACGATCCATTATTTTCGTGTTCGCTTGTCTCGACGAGTGGACACTCTCTTGATGTGCACAATTCCTTCCGAAAGTATTTCCGCACGCGATCTTTCCGCACGCAAACTTTCCACACGCAAACCGGGGGTGGTTATGAGCGGGTCTGTCGTTCGTGATATCGGTCGGGGGTTTAGAAAGCCCTTCGCCGTTCCGGGACGGGCGGGCGTGGTCGACCGATGACCGAAAACGGGCGCGCGCCGCAGCTTGCGGTGTTCGGCGCGGGAGTGATGGGAATCGGGATCACGACCCTCGCGGTCGGGCGCGGGGTGCCGGTCGTCCTGGTTGACGTGGATCCGGCACGGCTGGGCAACGCCCGCGAGCGAGTACGGGACGAGCTTCGGCTCGCCCACATGATGGGCGCGCTCCCGCGCGGCGGGCCGATCGGCGAGTTGGAACTCGCCGACTCCGCGGTGGCGGCGGCGGACGCGACCTGGGTGATCGAGGCGATCACCGAAGTGGCCGAGCTGAAGGCCAAGGTGCACCGGGAGATCGCCTCCGTGGTCGCGCCGGGCACGCTGCGGATCACCAATACCTCGTCCATTCCGGTCGACGAACTGGCGGGGGAGGTACCCAACCCCGACTCCCTGCTGGGCGTGCACTTCATGAATCCGCCCTACCTGATCGGGACGCTCGAGGTGATCCGGGGGCCGCGGACCGGCGAGGCGGCGATGACGGCCGTGCGAGACCTGCTGGCCACGTTGGATCGCAAGGGGATCGTGGTCGGGGACGGGGCCGGCTTCGTCACCAGCCGCCTGCTGCACCGGATGATCAACGACGCGGCGAACATCGTCGAGGAGGGGCGGGCCGGCGTCGAGGACGTCGACGCCCTGATGGAGGGCTGTCTCGGACACCCGACGGGCCCGCTACGCACCGCCGACCTGATCGGTATCGACAACCTGGTCGACTCCCTGGTGGTGCTCTACGAGCGCACCGGGGACGAGGGTTGCCGGCCCAGCGAGTTGCTCCTGCGCAAGGTCGCCGAGGGCAACCACGGCCGTAAGACCGGGCGTGGTTTCTACGAGTACGGCGTCCGCTGATGGCCGGCCAGGTGGAAGTGGACGAGCGCCTGCTCGACTACGTGCGGTCGGTGTCCCTGCGCGACGACGAGATCCTGCGCGACCTGGTCGCCGAGACCGCCTTCATGCCCGCGCTCAGCGCCATGGTGACGATGCCCGAAGAGGGGCAACTGCTGGCCATGCTGGTCGGGTTGACCGGCGCCGGCCGAGTGCTGGAGATCGGCACCTTCACCGGTTACAGCACGCTGTGCATGGCCCGGGCGCTGCCGCCCGGCGGGCGGATCGTCACCTGCGACATCAGCGAGCGCTGGACCAGGATCGCCCGGCGGTACTGGGAACGGGCCGGGGTCTGCGACCGGATCGAACTGCGGCTGGGGGACGGCGCGCAGACCATGGTGGACCTGCTCGCCGAGCACGGGCCGGAGACCTTCGACCTGGTCTTCGTCGACGCCGACAAGACCGGCTACGCGCGTTACTACGAAGAGGCGCTGACCCACCTGCGGCCCGGCGGCCTGATCGTGCTGGACAACACCCTCTACTTCGGGCGGGTCGCGGACCCGGAGGCGGACGACGCCGACACCGAGGCCATCCGCGCGCTCAACGCCGCGCTCCTGGTCGACAGCAGGGTCGAACTGTCCATGCTCGTCATGGCGGACGGCATCACGTTGGCACGCAAGAACAAGGTGCAATAGGAAGGGACTTTTCCCATGACGGACCAGACAACGGATCTGACGGTCGCCGACATCGAGCAGCGGATCGGCGAGTTTCTCCAGGCGAAGACCAGGCTGACCTGGGAGCCGGAGGTGGACCTGTTCGCCTCGGGCGCGGTCTCCTCGCTGTTCGCGATGGAGCTGGTGGTGTTCGTGGAGAGCACGTTCGGCGTCGCGGTGGAGGGTGCCGACCTCGCCATGGACAAGTTCCGCACCGTGCGCTCGATGAGTTCGCTGGTGACCCGGCTGCGCACCGGTGGTGACGGTGCTTGACGCCCTGACCGCCCTGGTGACCGAGACGGTCGCCGACGCCGCGGGCGAGTGGGACGTGGCGGGCGAGATTCCGATCGACGTCCTGCGCGGACTCGGCGCCAAGGGCGTGCTGTGCGCCGAGGCGAACCCGACCTTCGGCGGGCTGGGCCTGTCCGGCGCGGCCAACGGCGAACTCGCGGCGCACACGGGCGCGTTGTGCAGCTCGCTGCGCAGCGTGATGACCTCCCAGGGGATGGCCGCGTGGACGATCCAACGGTTCGGTGACAAGGCGCAGCGCACCGAGTACATCGGCCGGCTCACCGGCGGCGAACTGGCCGCGGTGGCGTTCAGCGAGCCGGGCGCGGGCAGCGATCTCGCCGCGATGGCCACCGAGATTCGGCGCGACGGCGACGAGATCGTCGTGGACGGCACCAAGACGTGGATCACGGTCGCCGCGTACGCCGACTGGATCCTGGTGTTCGGTCGCCACGAGCGCGGCGCCGCGGTCGCCGTGGTGCCGACGTCGGCGCCCGGTGTCCGGGTGACCCGGGTGGCCGAACCGCTCGGCTGCCGGGCCGGCGGGCACGCCACCGTGGAGCTGGACGAGGTGCGGTTGCCCGCGGCGAACCTGCTCGCGGTGGCCGGCCAACCGGCGCTCATGCTGACCACCATCGCGCTGACCTACGGCCGGCTGTCGGTGGCCTGGGGCTGCGTGGGAATCCTGCGCGCGTGCCTGGCGGCCGTCGCTCGACACGCGGCGACCCGGGAGCAGTTCGGCAAGCCGCTGCTGCAACACCAGCTCGTCGCCCGGCACCTGGCCGAGCTCTATGCCGCGGAACGAACGGCGACGTTCGCCTGCGAGCAGGCGAGCCGCAGTTGGGACGCGGGTTCGCCGGAGCAGGTACCGGCGTCGGTCCTGGCCAAGCACGTCGCGGCCGGGAACGCCGCGCGCGGCGCGGCCTCGGCGATGCAGGTGCTCGCCTCCGCGGGGGCGGCGGGCGGGCACGTGGTGGAGCGGGCGTACCGGGACGCGAAGTTGATGGAAATCATCGAAGGCAGCAACGAGATCTGCCAGTTGATCCTCGCTGAGCACGCCGCCTCGGCGGCGGGCTGAGCGGTCGCAGAAACGGGGGCGAAGATGTCCGAAACACAACCGGTCGTGAAGTGCCTGGTGTGGGATCTCGACAACACACTGTGGAACGGCACGTTGGTCGAGGACGGCCATGTCGAGGTCGACGACGTCGTGCGCAAGGTGATCGTCGAACTCGACGCGCGGGGCGTGTTACAGGCGGTGTCCAGCCGCAACGACCACGACGAGGCGTGGGCGCGGCTGGAGGAGCTCGGCCTCGCCGAGTACTTCGTCCTGCCGCACATCGGCTGGGGCCCGAAGTCGGAGTCGGTGCGCCGGATCGCCGAGCAGTTGAACTTCTCGCTCAAGACGATCGCGTTCATCGACGACCTGCCGACCGAGCGCGCCGAGGTCGAGTACCACCTGCCGGAAGTGCGCTGCTACCCGGCCGAACAGGTCGGCGTGTTGCTCGGCCTGCCCGAGTTCAGCCCGGCGGTGGTCACCGTCGACGCGCGCCGGCGCCGGCAGATGTACCAGGCCGGGTTCGAGCGGGACCGGGAGCGGGAGCAATACCACGGCGCCGACGAGGAGTTCCTGCGCTCGCTCGACCTGGTGATGCGGATCGGCAAGGCCAGGGACGAGGAGATCACCCGGGTCGAGGAACTGACCCTGCGGA
Organism: Embleya sp. NPDC020886; assembly: GCF_044333915.1. Classification (NCBI taxonomy): domain Bacteria; kingdom Bacillati; phylum Actinomycetota; class Actinomycetes; order Kitasatosporales; family Streptomycetaceae; genus Embleya; species Embleya sp. NPDC020886. Next base: position 317,469 of record NZ_JBIRRX010000006.1, read on the forward strand.
CCAGCCAGATGAACGCGACCGGCGTGCACTACTCGGATGCCGCGCTGCGTTCGTTCCTGTCCGACGAGAGCCACGACGTGCTGGTGGTCTCGATGAGCGACCGCTTCGGACCGCACGGCGCGGTCGGGGTGATGTTGATCGAGAAGACCCCGAGTGCCTGGCACATCAAACTGTTGGCGACCTCGTGTCGGGTCGTCTCGTTCGGCGCGGGCGCGGTACTGCTGCGCTGGCTCACCGACGCCGCCGCCCGGGCCGAGGTGCACCTGGTCGCCGACTTCCGGCGCACCGAACGCAACCGAATGATGGAAGTGGCTTACCGGTTCGCGGGGTTCACCACCGCGACCTGTGCCTGCCTGGACTCGTTCTCGCCGCCCGAGGGAACCGAGTGCCTGCATCTGGAGCCGGTCCGGCAGGACGCGCCCACCACCATGCGCGTCCTCACGCCGGAACCGAACGTCGACGGCCGTGAAGCGGAATGGCTGTAACCGGGGCTCATCGCTCGGTCGACCGCTGAACAGGAACGATCTACGGGGGATCTCTTGCAGTTCTTGGTGCTCGGCCCGTTAAAACTGATGGACGACGAGAAACCGATCGCGATCGGTGGCGACCGACGCCGAGCCACACTCGGCCTGTTGCTGCTCAACGCCAATCGCGAAGTGGCGACCAGCAAGCTCCTCGAAGGTCTGTGGGGCACGGAGGAGACACCGGCGACGGCGCGCAAGATCCTGCAGAACGCGGTTCGCGGCCTGCGGGTGATGTTCGCCGAGCACGCGCGTGACGACGCGCGTCCGCCGGCGCTGCTGACCTGTTCGCACGGCTACCAGTTGCAGGTGGACCCGGAACAGGTCGACATGTTCCGGTTCCACCGCCTGGCGCAGGCCGGCCGGGCGCAACTCGCGGCCGGCCGCCCCGCCGCCGCGGCGGTCACCCTGGGGGAGGTGCTCGCCCTGTGGCGCGGCGAGGCGCTGGCCGACCTGGTGGAGAGCGGGCACTCCTGGGCGGAGCTGACGGCGTTGCAGAACGCCCGCCTGGACGTGATGGAGGACTACTACGAGGCCGAGCTGGCCAACGGGCGCCACCAGGCCGTCCTGGGCGAGCTGGAGGCGATGGTCGAGGCCGAGCCGCTGCGCGAACGGGCCTGCCACCAACTGATGCTCGCGCTGTACCGCAGTGGTCGTCAGGCCGACTCGCTCGCGGTCTACCGGCTGGTGCGGCTGCGGCTGGCCGAGGAATTCGGGCTGGAACCCGGCCGCGAACTACGGCTGTTGCAGCACTCGATCCTGGTGCACGACCCGGCCATCGCGGCGCCTGCGGGGCCGCCGCCACCGGTGGTGATCTCCGGGCTCGGGCAGCCGGCGGAGCGGCCCGAGCCACCGGTGCGCAGGGCGGTCCAGCTCGTCGCCCCGCCGACCCCCGGCGTGCGCAGCACGGTCAGCGCCGTGCTGATCCGCGCCGACTTCGGGGCCGGCCGTCGGGTCACCGACATCGGCGAGGCGCTGGAGCGCACCGCGACGACCGTGCACGAGGAGGTGGAGCGGGTCGGTGGCGTGGTCGCCGGATCGACCGGCTCGGTGACGCTGGCCGTGTTCCGGCCCACCTCGCCGCACGAGGACGGCGCCGAGCAGGTCGCCGAACGCGCGGTGCACGCCGCGATGTCGTTGCGACAGCGGATCTGCCTCGACGTACCGGACGGCGAGCGGCCCGCGCTGCGGGTGGCGGTGTCCACGGGCGAGGTTCCGGTCCGTCCCGGCCAGACATTGCTGGAGCCGCTGCCGGTCAACGGCGCGCTGCTCGCCGACTGCGAGTCGCTGCTCCAGTTCGGCGAGGACGCCGAGATCGTGGTCTGCGGTCGGACCAGAAGGCTGACCGGGTCGGCGATCCGGTACGGCCGCGAGGGCGGCCTGCGTCCGCGCTGGACCGTCAAGGGCCGCTGCCGCGAGTCCTTCGCCCAGCCGGAGGTCTTCGACCGCGAGCCCGAACTCGACGTGCTGAGCAGCCTGTTGGAGCGCGTGCGCCGTCGTGCCCGGCCGCACCTGGTGCTGGTGTTGGGTGCCCCGGGGATCGGCAAGTCGCGGTTGCTCACGGCGTTCGAACGTCGCGTCCAGGACGCGGCGACCGTGCGGCTGGAACCCGGCGGGCCGGTGGCCACCCCGAACGTGGCCAAGCTCGCCGAACACCGCCCGCTCGTGGTCTTCGCCGACGACCTGCACCTGGCCGACAGCGCGACCCTGGAGACCATCGAGGACCTGCTTCGGCTGCCCGAGCCGATGCCGCTGCTGGTGGTCGCCGCGGCCCGGCCGGAGTTGTTCCGTCGCCGCCCCGGATGGGGCGACGGTCAACGACAGGCGAGCTGGATGACGCTCGAACCGGTGACGCTCGACCCACCCGTCGAAGCACCGTACGAGCACACCATGCCGACGCTCTGCCACGCCGCCGGCTGAGCACGGACCCGATTCCTTGGTTCGGGGAGCCAGATTCGCGGCCCGGTATGGGTTTCCTGAACCCGGCTGCCCACCGCCCCCGCAGGGTTGACTGGCCCAGTTGAGTACTCGGCCGGAGGAGTGACGACACGATGGAGAACGAGGGCAGGCTGCGGAATTACCTCAAGCAGGCGGTTGGGGAACTGCAGGACACACGCGAGCGTCTGCAGGAACTGGAGCGGGCGGCCGGCGAGCCGATCGCGATCGTCGGCATGGCCTGCCGCTTCCCGGGAGGTGTCGTCTCGCCCGACGGGCTGTGGGAGTTGGTGCTCGAAGGCCGGGACGCGGTCGGCGACTTCCCCACCGACCGCGGCTGGGACATCGACGGCCGGTACGACCCCAATCCCGGTGTGCCGGGCAGCTTCTACGCGCGCGGCGGCGGATTCCTGTACGAAGCCGCCGAGTTCGACGCCGAGTTCTTCGGGATCTCGCCCCGCGAGGCGTTGGCGATGGATCCGCAGCAGCGACTGCTCCTGGAGACGTCCTGGGAGGCGCTGGAGCGGACCGGGATGGACCCGCAGTCGTTGCGGGGCAGCGAGACCGGGGTGTTCGTCGGACTGATGGGCCACGGCGGCCAGCGCTACGGACTCGGCGCGGAGGAATCCGGGCAGGGCGGTGACGGCTTCGGCGGCACCGGGAGCGCGGCCAGCGTCGCGTCCGGCCGGATCGCCTACCTGCTCGGCCTGGAGGGGCCGGCGTTGACGGTCGACACGGCGTGCTCGTCGTCGCTGGCCACCATGCACCTGGCGAGCCGGGCCCTGCGGATCGGGGAGTGCTCGCTGGCGCTGGCCGGCGGGGCGTCGGTGATGGCGTCGCTGGACACGTTCGTGGACTTCTCGCGGCAACGCGGGCTGGCCGAGGACGGCCGGTGCAAGGCGTTCTCGGCCTCGGCGGACGGCACCGGCTGGTCCGAGGGCGTCGGCATGGTGGTGCTGGAGCGGCTCTCCGACGCCCGGCGGCTGGGGCATCCGGTGCTCGCGGTGATCCGCGGCAGCGCGGTCAACTCCGACGGCGCCTCCAACGGGTTGACCGCGCCGAACGGGCCGTCCCAACAGCGGGTCATCCGCCAGGCACTGGCCGACGCGAACCTCACCCCCGCCGATGTGGACGTCGTGGACGCACACGGCACCGGCACGCGGCTCGGCGACCCGATCGAGGCGCAGGCGCTGCTGGCCACCTACGGCCTGGACCGGCCGCGGGAGCAACCGCTGTGGCTGGGCTCGCTCAAGTCCAACATCGGACACACCCAGGCCGCCGCCGGAGTCGGCGGCGTGATCAAGATGGTGTCGGCGCTCCGACACGGCGTGCTGCCCCGGACGCTGCACGTCGACGAGCCGACACCCGCGGTGGACTGGACGTCGGGCGCGGTGGAACTGCTGACCCGGGCACGTGCCTGGCCGGAGACCGGCCGACCGCGCCGAGCCGCGGTCTCGGCCTTCGGGATCAGCGGTACCAACGCCCACCTGATCATCGAACAAGCCCCCGCGGAGCCGGTATCCGACCCGGCCGAGCCGGATTCGGGGCCCGTGCCCGCGCCCGCGACGGTGCCGCTGTTGTTGTCCGCCTCCTCGCCGACCGCGCTCGCGGCCAGGGCACGCCAGGTGCACGAGCACCTCGCGGCGCACCCGGACGCGCCCGTGGCCGGCGCGCTGGCCACCCGGGCACCCCGACTGGTGCACCGCGCGGCCGTGACCGCCGCCGACCCCTCGGCGGGACTGCTCGCACTCGCCGACGGGCGGCCGTCCCCGGACGTGCTGCTCGGCGCCGCCCGGGCACGCGGCAAGACGGTGTTCGTCTTCCCCGGTCAGGGTTCGCAGTGGTCCGGGATGGCCCTGGACCTCTACCGCGAGTCGGACGTCTTCCGGGCCCGACTGGACGACTGCGCCCAGGCGTTGGCGCCGCACGTCGACTGGGACCTGCGCGACGCGCTGGCCGGACCCCTGGACCGGGTCGACGTCGTACAACCGGCCCTGTGGGCGGTGATGATCTCGGTCGCCGCCCTGTGGGAACACCACGGCATCGTGCCCGACGCGGTACTGGGCCACTCCCAGGGCGAGATCGCCGCCGCCCACGTGGCCGGCGCGCTCTCCCTCGCGGACTCCGCGGCCGTCGTCGCCCTGCGCAGCAAGGCCATCACGCGACTGGCCGGCACCGGCGGCATGGCCTCGGTACAACTCCCGGCCGCCGACGTCGCCCACCGGATCGAGCGGTACGCGGGCGCGGTGGAGATCGCCGCGATCAACGGGCCCGGCAGCACGGTCGTCTCGGGCACCCCCACCGACCTGGCCGACCTCGTCGCGTCCTGCGCGGCCGAGGAGATCCGCGCGCGGATCATCCCGGTGGACTACGCCTCGCACTCGGCGCACGTCGAGGCCCTGCGGGACGAGATCGTCACGGCGCTCGCCGGCATCGAACCGCGACCCGCCCGGGTCCCGTTCCACTCCACCGTCACCGACGAGGTGCTGGGCGGACCGGAGTTGAATGCCGAGTACTGGTTCCGCAACCTGCGCCGCACCGTCGGCTTCGCCGCCGGCACCCGCTCGTTGCTCGACTCGGGCCACCGAACGTTCGTCGAGGTCAGCGCCCATCCCGTGCTCACCACCGCGATCGGCGAGACGGCCGAGGAGGCGCAGGCGTCCGAGGCGCTCGTGCTGGAGTCCCTGCGCCGCGACGAGGACGGGCCGGCCCGCTTCCGCGCCGGACTGGCCAGGGCGTACGTGCACGGCGTCGACGTCGACTGGCGAATACCGCCCGTCTCGGCGGAGTTGCCGACGTACCCGTTCCAACGCCGGAGCTACTGGCTCAAGGAGCTCGCGGCCGTCGGCGACACCTCGGCGCTGGGCCTGCAACGCGCCGACCACCCGCTGCTCGGCGCGGTGTTGCGCTCGGCGGACGCGGACACGACGGTACTCACCGGCCGGTTGTCCCGAACCGCCCAGCCCTGGCTGGCCGCACACGGGGTCGGCGAATCGGTGCTGCTGCCCGGCACCGCGATGGTCGAACTCGCCCTGCACGCCGGCGACCGCGTCGGCTGCGGGCACCTGGCCGAACTGACCATCCAGACACCGGTGGTCCTCGATACCGACCTGGACCTCCAGGTGCTGATCGGCGCCGAGACCGACGGCCGCCGGCCGGTGAGCATGTACACCGGCCCGAGCGGAGGCAACGACTGGACCCGGCACGCGAGCGGCGTATTGACCGCGGAGAGCCCTGCCGCGCCCGGTGACCTGACCGCCTGGCCGCCGCCGGGCGCGGTCGCGGTGCCGTTGGACGGGTTCTACGAGTCCCTGGCCGACCGCGGCTACCGCTACGGCCCGGTATTTCGCGGCGTGCGCGCCGCGTGGCAGGACGGCGACGTGAGCTACGCGACGGTCGCGCTGCCCGAGGAGCAGGACATCGCCGGCTTCGGGCTGCACCCCGCCCTGTTGGACGCGTCGCTGCACGCGGCGGGCCTGCGCGGCGCGCAGGAGCTGCGGATGCCGTTCGGCTGGACCGACGTGCACCTGCACGCCACCGGCGCCCGGACGGTCCGAGCGCGGCTGACCCCGGTGGGGCCGAGTTCGATGGCCGTGCTCGTCACCGACGAGGCCGGCCAAGTGGTGGCCTCGGTGGGCGAGTTGGCGTTGCGGCCGGTGGACGCGGGCGCGTTCGGACGGACCCGGGTGGACGACTCGGCGCTGTTCGGCCTGGACCTGGTGCCGGTCGAACTGCCGGAGCCGGCCGCGGAGCAGGGCTGGGTCGCGCTCTCGGGCGACGACCGTCCGGAGTCGGCGGCGGCGGCGACCGCCGGGTTGTGGACGTGCCCCACCGGCGAACCGGCGGAGGTCGTCGGCCGCACGCTGGACTTCGTCCGGGAGTGGCTCGCCGAGCCGCGGCTCGCGGACGTCCCGCTCGTCGTGCTCACCCGGGCGGACGAGCCCGCACATCGCGCGGTGACCGGACTGCTGCGCACCGCGCGCACCGAGCACCCGGGTCGGCTGCGGCAGCTCGACGTCGACCGACACCCGTATACGCAGCAGGCGTTGCCGGCCGCGATGGTCGCCGAACATCCGGAGCTGGTGATCCGCGCCGGCGTCGGCGCGGTGCCCGGGCTGGTCCGGGCGTCCGCCTCGCCGGCGCTGCCGGAGCCCAAGGATCAGCCGTGGCGCCTGGCTCTGACCTATCGCGGCGAGTTGGACGGCCTGTCGCTCACCGCGTGCCCCGAGGTGCTGCGCCCGCTCGACGCGGGTGAGGTGCGGATCGCGGTGCGCGCGGGCGGGTTGAACTTCAAGGCCGTGCTGCTGGAACTGGGCATGGTGGCGCAGGACGGCTGGTCGTCGCTGGGCGAGGGCGCCGGGATCGTGCTGGAGGTCGGCGCGGAGGTCACCGGATTGGCCCCCGGCGACCGGGTGATGGGCTTGTTCACCGGCGGACTGGGCTCGGTCACCATCTCCGATCGCCGGCTCGTCGTGGCGATGCCGAAACGCCTGTCGTTCGCGCAGGCCGCCGGAGTGCCGGTGGTGCACCTGACGGCCTACTACGGTCTCGCGGACCTGGCCGAGTTGCGGGCGGGCGAATCCCTGCTGCTGCACGCCGCGACCGGCGGGGTGGGCTTCGCGGCCCTGCAACTGGCCAGGCACTGGGGCGTCGAGGTGTTCGGTACCGCGAGTGCCGGCAAACGGGACGTGCTGCGGGCGTGGGGATTCGACGACGACCACCTCGCCGACTCCCGCAGCCTGGGCTACGCCGCGCGGTTCACCGAGAGCACCGGCGGGCGCGGGGTGGACGTGGTGCTCAACGCCCTGGCCCACGAGCACGTCGAGGAGTCGCTGGCGCTGCTGCCGCGTGGTGGGCGGTTCGTCGAGATGGGCAAGACCGACATCCGCGACGCGCAGGAGATCGCGCAGACGTATCCCGGGGTGCGGTACCGGGCGTTCGACGTGATGGAGGCCGGCTTCGAGCGCATCGGCGAGATGCTGGAGGAGATCCGGGTCCTGTTCGACGAGGGTGCGCTGCGGCCGATGCCGCTCACCACGTTCCCCGTCCACCGCGCGCCGGAGGCGTTCCGCCACCTGAGCCAGGCGCGGCACATCGGCAAGATCGTGCTGACCGTGCCCGCGCCGCTCGACCCCGACGGCACCGTGCTGATCACCGGCGGGACCGGAGTGCTCGGCGGCCTCATCGCCCGGCACCTGGTCGCCGAACACGGCGTGCGCCGGCTGTTGTTGACGAGCAGACGCGGCCCGGCGGCGGAGGGCGCGGCCGAACTGGTCGCGGACCTGCGCGCGGCCGGCGCCGAGGTGTCCGTGCCGGCGTGCGATGTCTCCGACCGGGACTCGCTGGCGGAGCTGGTCGGTTCGGCACACCGGCTGACCGGGGTGATCCACGCGGCCGGGGTGATGTCGGACGGCGTGCTGGAGGCGCTGACCCGAGCGGATCTGGACACCGTGCTGCGGGCGAAGGCACAGTCCGCGTGGCATCTGCACGAGCTGACCCGCGACCACGACCTGGCCCTGTTCGTGTTGTTCTCCTCGGCCGCCGGGGTGCTGGGCAACGCGGGACAGGGCGGGTACGCCGCGGCGAACGCCTACCTCGACGGTCTCGCCGAACATCGGCGCGGGCTGGGCCTGCCGGGCACCTCGATCGCGTGGGGTCTGTGGGCCCGGGAGAGCGCGATGACCGGCCACATGAGCGAACTCGACCGGGAACGGCTGACCCGGATGGGCCTGGGGGCGATCTCCGACGAGCAGGGCCCGGCCCTGTTCGACGCCGCACTGGACCTGCATCGACCGGTGGTGCTGGCGGCGCCCGTCGACGTGGCCCGGCTGCGCGAGAGCGGCCGTGCGGTGCCGGACCTGCTGCTCGCGCTGGACTCCGCCGGACCGACCCGCCGCAGGGTCGTGGCGGCGGTTGCCGCGGCGAGCCACGCGGACCGGCTCGTCGAGTTGCCCGAACGGCAACGGCGCAGGGAACTACTGGAACTGGTACGGGAGTCCGCGGCCGTTGTGCTCGGGCACAGTACGGCTGCGGCGGTCGACGCGGACAGCGCGTTCAAGGAACTCGGGTTCGACTCGCTGACCGCGGTGGAACTGCGCAACCGACTCGGCAACGGCACCGGACTGCGGCTGCCCCCGACGGTCGTGTTCGACCACCCGACACCGGCCGAACTCGCCGGCTTCCTGAACGAACTGCTCGTGCCCACCGAGGAAACGACGGTGCGCTCGATCGTGACGGAACTCGACCGGCTCGCCGTGACCGACCTCGACGAGAACGAACGAGCGGTGCTGGCCAAGCAGTTGCAGGAGGTGCTGCGCCGACTCGCGGCACCCGAGGACGCGGGTGGTGAGGAGCGCGACTTCACCGCGGCCTCCGACGACGAACTATTCGACTTCATCGACGGCGAACTCGACATCGCGTGATCTTGCACGTCCGAACGGAAGGGGGCTGCCCGGGATGTCCAACGAGCAGAAGCTTCGAGAGTATCTGCGGCGGGTCACCACGGACCTGCAGCGAGCACAGCGGGAACTACGCGATGTCGAGGCCGCCGCGCGCGAGCCGATCGCGATCGTCGGCATGGCGAGCCGCTTCCCGGGTGCCGCGCGCACCCCCGAGGACCTGTGGGAACTGCTCCGCGACGGCAAGGACGCCCTCAGCGAATTCCCGACCGACCGCGGCTGGGACATCGACCGGTTGTCCGACCCGGATCCCGAGACGCCGGGCACCACCTACCTCACCCGGGGCGGATTCCTGCCCGACGCCGGCCGGTTCGACGCCGAGTTCTTCGGCATCTCGCCGCGCGAGGCGTTGGCGATGGATCCGCAACAGCGGGTGCTGCTGGAGACCTCGTGGGAGGCCCTGGAGAACGCCCGGATCGATCCGACGTCGCTCCGGGGCAGCTCGGGTGGCGTGTTCGTCGGGGTGATCCCGCAGGAGTACATGCCTCGCGCGGGGGAGACGCCGGCGGAGTTGGAGGGCTTCGTCCTCACCGGCGGCACCACGAGCGTCGCCTCGGGGCGGATCTCCTATGTGCTGGGCCTCCTGGGGCCGGCGGTGACGCTGGATACGGCGTGCTCCTCGTCGTTGGTGTCGATACACCTGGCGGAGCAGTCGCTGCGCAGCGGGGAATGCGACATCGCGCTCGCGGGCGGCGCCACCGTGATGGCCGGCCCCAGCGTGTTCGTGGAGTTCTCCCGGCAGCGTGGGCTCGCGCCGGACGGATACTGCAAGGCGTTCGCCGCGGCGGCGGACGGCACCGGCTTCTCCGAGGGCGTGGGGGTGCTGGTACTGGCGCGGTTGTCGGTGGCCCGACAGCGCGGGCTGCCGGTGCTCGCGGTGATCCGGGGCAGCGCGGTGAACTCCGACGGCGCCTCCAACGGCCTGACCGCGCCGAACGGCCCGTCCCAGCAGCGGGTGATCCGGCAGGCGCTGAGCAATGCCGGCCTCTCGCCCGCCGAGGTGGACGTGGTGGAGGCACACGGCACGGGCACCCGGTTGGGTGACCCGATCGAGGCGCAGGCGCTGTTGGCCACGTACGGGCAGGCGCGGTCGGCCGATTCGGACGATCAGCCTTTGTTGTTGGGCTCGTTGAAGTCGAACATCGGGCATACCCAGGCCGCGGCCGGGGTGGCCGGGGTGATCAAGCTGGTCATGGCGATGCGGCACGGAGTGGTGCCGAAGACGTTGCACGTGGACGCGCCGACGCCGGCGGTGGACTGGTCGGCCGGGTCGGTCGAGCTGGTGACCGAGACGCGGCCGTGGCCGGCGACCGGGCGGCCCCGGCGCGCGGCCGTGTCGTCGTTCGGGATCAGTGGCACCAACGCGCACGTCATTCTCGAACAGGCGCCCGAGATCGTCCCGGAGCCGGCCGCGGAATCGGTCTCCGCAGGGGACGAGCCGGTGTCGGGGGAGCCGGTCGAGTCCTCGGTGGTGCCGGTGGTGGTGTCGGCGCGGTCGGCGGAGGCGTTGCGGGCTCAAGCGGAACGGTTGGCGTCCTTGGCGGCCTCCGAGTCCTCGGCGGCATCGGTGGCCGGCGACGAGGTGTCGTTGTCGGATATCGGGTTGTCGGCGGCGGTGTCGCGGTCGACGTTCGAGCATCGTGGTGTGGTGGTGGCCGCGGATCGGGGCGAACTGGTCGCGGGGTTGCGGGCGTTGGCGGCGGGTGAGGCCGGGGCCGGGGTGGTTTCCGGGGTCGCGGTGGAGGGGCGTACGGCGTTCCTGTTCACGGGTCAGGGTGCGCAGCGGGCGGGGATGGGTCGGGAGCTGTACGAGGCGTTCCCGGTGTTCGCGTCGGCGTTCGACGAGATCTGTGCCCGTTTCGACGTTCACCTGTCCCGGTCGTTGAAGGACGTGGTGTTCGGCGGGGTGGGGTTGGACGAGACGGGGTTCACCCAGCCCGCGTTGTTCGCGGTCGAGGTGGCGTTGTTCCGGCTGCTCGAGTCGTGGGGTGTGCGGCCGGACTTCGTGACCGGGCACTCGATCGGCGAGTTGGCCGCGGCGCACGTGGCCGGGGTGTTGACGTTGGACGACGCCTGTCGGGTGGTCGCCGCGCGTGGCCGGTTGATGCAGGCGTTGCCCGAGGGCGGGGCGATGGTCGCGGTGCAGGCGACCGAGGCCGAGGTCTCGGACCTGCTGCGCGGTCACGAGGCGCGGGTGGGGATCGCGGCGGTCAACGGGCCGTCGGCGGTGGTGATCTCCGGCGTCGAGGACGTCGTCGTCGCGATCGCGGAGGAGTTGCGCGAGCGGGGGCACAAGACCCGGCGGCTCACCGTCAGCCACGCGTTCCACTCGCCGTTGATGGATCCGGTCCTGGACGAGTTCGCCGCCGTCGTGAACGACGTGGCGTTCGCCGAACCCGAGATCCCGATGGCCGCGGGCACCGAGGAGGTGTGTTCGGCGCGATACTGGGTCGATCACGTGCGTGGCGCGGTGCGGTTCGCCGATCACCTCGCCCGACTGCGCGCGGCGGGCGTGACCCGCTTCGTGGAGATCGGCCCCGACGGCGTGCTCACCGCGATGGGCCCGGAGAACGTGGCCGACGCGTCGTTCACCGCGCTGCAACGCCGGGACCGACCGCAGGTGCGTACCGCCGTGATCGCGTTGGCCCACCTGCACACCGCCGGCCACACCGTCGACTGGTCCCACCTGTTCACCGGGACCGCCGCGACCCTGACCGACCTGCCCACCTACCCCTTCCGACACCGGAACTACTGGCTGGCGCAGTCGTCGTCGGGCGACGCCGTCTCGGCCGGGCAGGCGGCCGCGAGCCACCCCATGCTGGACGCGGTGGTGCGGATCGCCGGCGCCGACGAGGTGGTGTTCACCGGTCGCCTCTCGGCCCGGACGCACGCCTGGGTCGCCGAACACGAGCTGGGTGGGCGGGCGTTGGTGCCGGGCACCGCGTTGATCGACATGGCGATCCGGGCCGGCGACGAGGTCGGCTGCGCCGGTGTGACCGAGATGGTGGTCACCGCGCCGCTGGTCCTCCCGGCGACCGGCGGCGTGCGGGTCCAGCTCGTGGTGAACGAGTTGCAGGAAACCGGGCACCGGGCGTTCGCGATCCATTCCTGCCGGGAGAGCGATCAGGAGTGGATCTGCCACGCCACCGGCCTGTTGGCCCCCTCGGCGCCGGAGCCACGTTTCGAGCTGAGTGAATGGCCGCCGGCCGGCGCCGTTCCGCTGGCGACGGACGGGTTCTACGAGCGGCTCGCGGACCACGGCTACGTGTACGGCCCGATGTTCCGCGGGTTGCACACGTTGTGGCGCCGCGACGGCGCCGACGGGGCCGAGTTCTTCGCCGAGGTCGCGCTGCCGGAACACACGGACACGACCGGATTCGGGATTCACCCCGCCCTGTTCGACGCGGCCATCCACCCCCGGGTCTTCGCCGCGATCGCCGATGCGGGCGATGACTTCACGCTGCTGTTGCCGTTCGTGTGGAACGGGATCAGCCTCTACGCCACCGGGGCGACCGCGCTGCGGGTCCGGGTGGTCATCGACGGCGATGCCGCCGCAGCGACCTCGTGCCGGGTGCAACTCGCCGACGAGGCGGGGCAACCGGTCGCCGAGGTGCGATCGGTGGAGGCGCGCCCGGTGTCGGCCGACGCGCCGGCGGTGCGGGACGAGACGGCCGGCTCCCTGTTCGCGGTGGACTGGGTCGGGGTGGAGGTGAGCCCGACCGGACAGGCCGGGCAGTGGGCCCTGCTGGGCGCCACCCCCGACCGGTCGATCGACGAGGTGTTGACGGTCGACCGCCGCGAGACGTTGGCGGAGGCGGCCGGTGCCGACGTGCTGGTCACCGTCCACGCCGGCCGACCGGCCGGCGAGGTCGCCGAGACCGGCGACGTCGTCGCAGCGGTGCACGACACCGTCGTCGCGGCGGCGGAACTGGTCCGGGAATGGCTGGTCGACGAGCGTTTCACGGCCGGCCGCCTGGTCGCGGTGACCCGCGGCGCGGTGTCGGCCGGCCCGGACGCCGCCCCGGACCTGGTGGGCGCCGCGGTGTGGGGCCTGCTGCGCTCGGCGCAGTCGGAACACCCCGACCGGATCGTACTCGCGGACGTGGACGACGACCCGGCCTCGCTCGCGGTCCTGCCCGCGGTGCTGGCGGCGGGCCACGACCAGGTCGCGATACGCGCCGGCGCGGTGACCGTGCCACGCCTGGCGCCGCAGTCCGTAGTGGACACCGTCGGGCCGGAGTTGGCGCCGGAGGGCACGGTCCTGATCACCGGCGGAACCGGCGCCCTCGGCGCCCTGTTCGCCCGCCACCTCATCACCGAACACGGCGTCCGCCACCTCCTCCTCGCCGGCCGCCGCGGACCCGACACCCCCGGCGCCCACCAACTCGCCCACGAACTCACCACCCTCGGCGCCACCGTCCACATCGCCGCCTGCGACACCGCCGACCGCACCCAACTCGCCCACCTCCTCACCACCATCCCCACCGAACACCCCCTCACCGGCATCCTCCACACCGCCGGCATCATCGACGACGGCATCATCACCGCCCTCACCCCCGACCGCATCACCCCCGTACTCCGCCCCAAAGTCGACGCCGCCTGGCACCTCCACGAACTCACCCGCGACCAACCACTCGTGATGTTCGTGTTGTTCTCCTCGCTCGCCGGCACGCTCGGCAACTCGGGCCAGGCGAACTACTCGGCGGCCAACCACTTCCTCGACGCGCTCGCCGAACATCGCCGCGCGCAGGGCCTGCCCGCCGTCTCGCTGGGCTGGGGCCTGTGGTCCGTGGCGGGCGGCATGCAGGCCGGGGTCACCGCGGGCGGGCTCGACCAACTGCGGCACACCGGACTGCGGCCGATCTCCGCGACGGACGGCGCGGCCCTGTTCGATCGAGCGCTCGCGGCGAATCGCCCGGTGACCCTGCCGGCGCGGCTCGACCTGCGGGCGCTGCGGGCCGGATCGACCCCGGTCCCGGCGATGTTGCGGAGCCTGGTCGGTCGCCCGTCCCGCCGGGTGGTTCGGCCGGGCGCGGGCGGCGGGCGGGCACTGGCCGATCGGCTGGCCGCGCTGGCGCCGCAGCAGCGCGTCGAGCAGGTCGCCGAACTGGTGCGGGCCGAGGTGGCCGCGGTGCTCGGGTTCGGCAGCGGCGAACGGGTCGGCGAGAGCGTGCCGTTCCGCGAGCTGGGCTTCGACTCGCTGACCTCGGTCGAGTTGCGCAATCGACTGGCCGAGGTCACCGGTCTGCGGTTGTCGCCCGGGGTGGTGTTCGACTACCCGACGGTCTCGGTGATCTCCGAGCACCTGTTGGCCGAGCTGAGCGGCGAACTGCCGGCTTCGGCGGCGGCCGTGGCCGCGTCGGTCGCGGGTCCCGGCGGCGAGCACGACCCGATCGCGATCGTCGGGATGGCGTGCCGCTTCCCCGGCGGGGCCGGTACGCCCGAGGCGCTGTGGCGGCTCGTGGTCGACGGGGTGGACGCGATGTCGGAGATGCCGGACGACCGGGGCTGGGACATCGAGCGGCTCTGGGATCCGGACCCCGACAAGCCGGGCACGTTCTATCCGCGTGCCGGTGGATTCATCGACGGTGCCGCCGAGTTCGACGCCGGCTTCTTCGGCATCTCGCCCCGCGAGGCGCTCGCGATGGACCCGCAACAGCGGTTGCTCCTGGAGACCTCGTGGGAGGCGCTGGAGAGCGGCGGCATCGACCCGCAGTCGTTGCGCGGCAGCAACACCGGCGTCTACACCGGATTGACCGCGCAGGCATACGGCGAGGGCGGCGACGGGGTCGAGGAGAGCGCCGAGGGATATCGGCTCACCGGCTCCACGACGTCCTTCGGTTCCGGCCGAATCTCCTACGTGCTCGGGCTGGAAGGCCCGACGATGTCCATCGACACGGCCTGCTCGTCGGTGCTGGTGTCGCTGCACCTGGCCGCGAACGCGGTACGCAGCGGCGAATGCGGACTGGCCCTCGCGGGTGGCGCGACGGTGATGGCCCAGCCGATCGGCTTCATCGAGTTCTCCCGGCAGCGCACCCTGTCGCCCGACGGCAGGGCCAAGGCGTTCGACGAATCCGCGGACGGCACCGGCTGGTCCGAGGGGCTGGGCCTGTTCGTGCTGGAGCGGTTGTCCGACGCCCGGCGCAACGGGCACCCGGTGCTGGCGCTGGTCCGGGGCAGCGCGGTGAACTCCGACGGCGCCTCCAACGGCATGACCGCGCCCAACGGCCCGTCGCAACAGCGGGTGATCCGCCAGGCGTTGGCCAACGCCGGCGTGCAGGCGTCCGAGGTGGACCTCCTGGAGGCGCACGGGACCGGCACCCGGCTCGGCGACCCGATCGAGGCGCAGGCGCTGCTGGCGACCTACGGCCGGGATCGGCCGGCCGACCGCCCGCTGTGGCTGGGATCGGTGAAGTCGAACATCGGGCACACCCAGCACGCCGCCGGCGCCGGCGGGCTGATCAAGGCGGTGCTGGCCATGCGGGACGGCCTGCTGCCCAAGACCCTGCACGTCGCGGAGCCGACCTCGGCGGTGGACTGGTCCTCCGGCGCGATGCAACTGTTGACCGAGGCCCGCCCGTGGCCGGAGCTGGACCGGCCGCGCCGAGCCGCCGTGTCCGCGTTCGGGATGAGCGGCACCAACGCGCACGTGATCCTCGAACAGGCGCCGGCGGAGCCGGTCCCGGCACCGGCGCCGGACCCGGTGTCGCTGCCGGCGGTGCCGTGGGTGTTGTCGGCCAAGTCGCCGCAGGCGCTGCGGGCCCAGGCCGCCCGGTTGTCGTCCGTGCTGGACTCCGACACCGCGCCGAACCCGCTCGACATCGGGTTCTCGCTGGCGGCCCGCACGGTGTTCGACTACCGCGCGGTGCTCGTCACCGGGGGCGACGCCCAGGCGTCGGCCGGGTTGCGGGCGATCGCCGAGGGCGAGGCATCGGCCGCCCGGGAGGGCCGGTCCGCGTTCCTGTTCACCGCAGGGCCGGTACCGGGCCCGGATCCCGATCTGTACGAGACGCTGCCGGCATATGCCAAGGCGTTCGACCGGACCCTGGCCGAACTCGGCGACAAGGGCGAGGACGCCACCCTGTTCGCCGCCGAGGTCGCGCTGTTCCGCCTGGTCGAGTCCTGGGGCCTGTCCATCGGCTGCGTCGCCGGGGCCGGGATCGGCGAACTCGCCGCCGCGTACGTCGCGGGCGCGCTCTCGTCGGCCGACGCCGCCCGGTTGGTGACCGGCGCGGACCGGGACGACGTGGTGTTCGCCGAACCGCGGATCCCGGTGCTGTCGTTGCGCACCGGCCGCCCGCTCGCCGCCGGCGACCCGATCGGGTCGCCGGGAGCCGAGGGCATCGCCGCCGCCGAGCGGTGGATGGCCGAGCAGCGGGTGACCCGGTTCGTCGAGTCGGGTTCCCGGCACACGATCGAGGGCTCGGTGCTCCTGGTTCGGGACGACCGGCCGCGGGTGCACACCGTGCTCGAAGGCGTGGCGGAGCTGTTCGTCGCCGGGGCGACCGTCGACTGGGCGGCGGTGTTCACCGACACCGGGGCCCGCCGGACCGGCCTGCCCACTTACCCGTTCCAGCGCGAGCGGTACTGGCCGGCCGAGTCCGGCGACGCCGTGAGCCCGGACTCGGACGCCGGCGAGCACGGGCTGCTCGGCACCGCCATCGCGGTGGCGGGCCGGGACGAGCTGGTGTTCACCGGCCGGTTGTCGCTCGGCACCCATCCCTGGCTGGCGGACCACGTCGTCGCCGGGGTGCCGGTGTTGCCCGGAGCGGCCCTGGTGGACCTGGCGATCCGGGCCGGCGACGCGACCGGCTGCCCGGTGCTGGCCGAACTCACGGTCGCCGAACCGCTGGTGCTGCCCGATCGCGGCGGCCTGCAGCTACAGGTGGTGACCGGCGCCGCCGACGAGGCCGGACGGCGCACGGTGGGGATCCACAGCCGACCCGCGGCCGGCCCGGATGCGGACGGCGCGCCTCGGGACTGGACCTGCCACGCCACCGGCGTGCTCGCCGCCGCAGCCGGCCGGGCGGAGATCGAGGCGGTCGCGTGGCCGCCGGCCAAGGCCGCGGTGGTGGACTGGGCGTACCAGGATCTCGCCGACGCCGGTCGCCGATACGGCCCGGTGTTCCAGGGCCTGGAGTCGGTGCTGCGGCGCGGCGACGAGGTGTTCGCCGAGGTCCGGCTGCCCGAACGAGCCGTCGCCGAGGTCGGCCGGTTCGGCATCCACCCGGCCCTGCTGGAGGCCGCCGTACAGCCGCTGCTGATCGGCGCCGCCGAGGTCGAGCCGGACGGCACGGCCCTGCTGCCGCTGGGCTGGGAGGGCGTCGCCCTGTACGCCACCGAGGCGACCGTCCTGCACGTGCGGCTGGCTCCGGTCGGATCGCGGGCGTACCGCCTCGAAGTGGTCGACGAGGCCGGACTGCCGGTGCTGGTGGCCGAGTCGGTGCGCCTGGTGTCGGTGCGGCTGACGCCCAGGGACGGTGCGGCCGTTTCGCCCGGCCGCGCCTCGTTGTTCGCGCTGGACTGGACTCCGGTCCCGCCGCCGGCCGAGGACGAGCCGGAGAGCCTGCTCGCCCTGCTCGGCGACGACCCGGGCGACCTGGCCGCGGTGGCGCCGCTGCGGTTCGCCGACATCGAGACGGCGGCGGCCTCCTACACCCCGTGGGACGTCCTGCTGGTGCAACCGTCGGCGCCGGGCGGCGTCGCCGGCCGACCGGCGGACGTGCACCGGGCGGTGGAACGGGCGCTCGACGTGACGCAGTCCTGGCTGGCCGAGGAGAACCTCCCGGACAACCGCCTGGTCGTGGTGACCAGGGGAGCGATGACCGTCGACGCGGCGGAGGAGGTCCGCGACCCGGCCGGGGCCGCGGTGTGGGGCCTGCTGCGGTCGGCCCAGGCGGAGAACCCCGATCGCGTCGTGCTGGTCGACCTGGACGACGACCCGGCCTCGGCCGAGCTGCTGTACCTGGCGGCCCAGGCCGGGGAACCCCAACTCGCGGTCCGCGCCGGGCGGATGCTCGCCCCTCGGCTGGCACCCTCGACCGCGCCGAAGTCGGCACCGCCGGTGCTCGCGAGTGGTGGCACCGTGCTGGTCACCGGCGCCGACGGGCCGCTGGGGGCGTTGTTCGCCCGGCACCTGGTCACCGCGTACGGGGTCGAGCACTTGCTGCTCGTACACCCACACGGGACCGGCGGGCCCGCTGCGGGGCTGCGGGAGGAACTGCTCGGTCTCGGTGCGACGGTCACCGCCGCGGGCTGCGACGTGGCCGACCGGGAGGGCGTGCGCGCGCTGCTCGCCGGCATCCCCGCCGACCATCCGCTGACCGGCGTCGTGCACACCGAGAACGTCCTGGACGACGGGGTGTTCACCGGGCTGACCACCGAGCGGGTCGCCCACGTGTTGCGGCCCAAGGTGGACGGGGCGTGGCATCTGCACGAGCTGACCGAGTCCGCCCCGCCCGCGCTGTTCGTGCTGTTCTCCTCGGTGGTCGGCATGCTCGGCAGCCCGGGCCAGGCCAACTTCGCCTCGGCGAACGCCTACCTGGACGCGCTGGCCACCCGGCGTCGGGCCGGCGGGCTGCCCGCGGTGTCGATGGCCTGGGGTCGGATGGTCGAGGGCGCCCAGTCCGGTCTGCGGGTGATCGCCGAGGACGAGGCACGCGACCTGTTCGACGCCGCGCTCGCCACCGGGCAGGCGGTGGTCGCCCCGGCGCCGCTGGACCTGGCCGCGCTGCGCCGCGACACCGCGCAGGTTCCGGTGGTGCTGCGCGCCCTGGTGCCGCGCGGCGAGCGCCGGAAGGCGAGCGCCGAACTGGCGGGCGACCGATTCGCGCAGATGACCAGGCCCGAGGCCGAGACGTATCTGCGCGACCTGGTGCGCGCCGAGGCGGCCGGCGTGCTCGGGCACGCGACGCCGGAGAACGTGCAGTGGGAGGTGTCTTTCCGGGACTCCGGCTTCGACTCGCTCTCCGCCGTGCAGTTCCGCAACCGGCTGGCCGAACAGACCGGCCTGTCCCTGCCCACCACGCTGGTCTTCGACTACGCCTCACCCGATGTGCTGGTGGAGCACCTGCTCGAACGGCTGGCCGTCACCGACGGGGTCAGCCGCCGCTCCGCGCTGGCCGAACTGGACAAGCTGGAGGCCGTCTTGATGGCCGTTCCGGTCGACGGGGCGGACGACCAGGACTCCGGGCACACCGAGATCGCCGCCCGACTGAGCGCCATTCTCGCCCGCTGGAACAAGACCCGGCCCGACGCGCGGCCCGACGCGGTCCCGGGTACCGGCGCGATCGACCTGGCCGCCGCGATCGAGACCGCGACCGAGAACGAGGTCTTCGACTTCATCGACCGGGAGCTGGGCCGCTCCTCCGCCAACCCGAACCGCTGACCACCAGGAGATATTGGTGAACGCACCCATCCGTTACGCCGAAGCCCTACTGACCGGATTGCTCGGCACCTTCGGTCTGGACATCGAGTATGTCCGAGCGGACAAGAACACCCTGTACTACCTGGACGAGACCGGTACCGAGGTGCCGGTGCTCGACCTGGTCGGTGGTTGGGGATCGTTGATGCTCGGGCACAACCATCCGGAGATCGTCGCCTACGCGAAGGAACTGCTCGACACCGGTTGGCCGGTGCACTCGCAGCACTCCTCGCACCCGGTGGCCGACCGGGTCGGCGCGGTGCTCAACGACATCCTCGGTCGCGAGTTCCCCGGCGCCGAGCCGTACCCGATCATCTTCGCCAACACCGGCGCGGAGGCGGTCGAAGCGGCGGTCAAGCACTGCGAGTTCGACCGCGTGTTGCGAATGAAGAGCCTGTTCGAGCAGATCGAGTGGAACGCCGACGTGGCGCTGAACGCGGTGCGCGACGGAGTGGCGGCACTGCCGGACGACACCTCCCTGCTGCCCGGGGACGTGCCGGCCCCGACCGGCCCGGAGGAGTTCGCGGCGCTGCTGGGAGCGGTGGCCGCGCACAACGTCGCGCGGGCCGGGACCACCCCGGTGTTCTTCGCGCTGGAGCGGGCCTTCCACGGCAAGCTGGTCGGCAGCACCCAGTTCACCTACAACCCGCTGTTCCGGGCGGCGTTCGCCTCGCTGGGGTCGACGGTGACGTTCGTACCGCCGAACGACGCGGGGGCGTTCGAGAAGATCGTCTCCGAGCAGCGGGTCACCGTGCTCGACGTCGAGGTGGTCGAGGGCCGGGTCACGCTCGTCGAGCGGGCCTTCCCGGTCATCGCCGGACTGATCGTCGAGCCGATCCAGGGCGAGGGCGGGATCCACGAGCTGACCGTCGAGTTCGCCACGCGGATCAGGCGGATCTGCGACGAGATCGAGTGCCCGATCGTCGTGGACGAGATCCAGACCGGGATGGGGCGGACCGGGAAGTTCTTCGCGAGCGCGCACATCGGACTGCTCGGCGACTACTACGTGCTGGGCAAGTCGCTGGGCGGCGGAATCGGCAAGACCTCCGTCATGCTGGTCCGACAGTCGCGCTATCGCCCGGAGTTCGAGCTGGTGCACAGCTCGACCTTCGCCAAGGACGGCTTCTCCACCGCCATTGCGCTGCGGACCCTGGAACTCCTCGAAGCGGAGGACGGCGCCGCCTACGACCGGGCCGCCGAACGCGGCGACCGCATCCTGGGCATGCTCCGCGAGCTGGCCGAGGAATTCTCCGACGTGGTGGCCGACGTGCGAGGGCGCGGACTGCTCATCGGACTGGACTTCGCCGACCAGAGCAACGCCTCGTCGCCGATCATCCGGGAGAAGGCGCGGGCCGGGCTGCTCGTCTTCCAACTGGGCAGCTACCTGCAGACGGCCCACCACATCCGCACCGGTCCGACGGCCAGCGTGCCGACCATGTTGCGGATCGAGCCGTCGATCGAGATCAGCGACGAGGAGATCGAGCAGCTTCGGACCGGCCTCACCCAGGTCTGCCGGATCCTGCGCCACCAGGACGCGATGACCTTGATCCACCCGCTCACCGGCGCCGGAGCGTCGGCGCGCCCGGAGATCGCGGACTTCCGACCGGCCGCGGCCGAGGCGTCCGCGCCGACGGAGCCGGCCGACCACCGGGTCGGGCTCGTCGGCTATCCGCTGACCCCGGACGCGTTGCGGGAGTTCGACCCCTCGCTGGCCGACCTCGACGATGCCCGGCTGCTCGCCTACGCGCGGCGGTCCGAGCTGCTCAAGGACCTGCCGGCGTCCGGACCGGTGCGGTTCACGTCGCCGCAGGGGACGTCGGTGGACCTCACCGTGTACCCGCTGTTGGTGACCCAGCAGCAGTTGCGCGAGTACCAGGTCTCCGGGCAGACCTTCCTGATCGGCCTGGACCTGGATCGCCGGGTGCGCGGGGCGAAGGCGGACGGCTGCGACACCGTCGGCCTCGGCTTCGGCCTCGGCGCGGTCGGCGGTCACGGCCGCGCGTTGCGGGTTCCCGGGGTCACGGTGACCGCGGGCAGCGCGCTGGCGGTCGGCTCGGCGCTGGCCGCCGTCCGGCACGCGGCCACCGAACGCTTCGGCGGACTCGACGGGTTGACGGTCGCGGTCGTCGGCGCCGGCGGGCGGATCGGCTCGGCCATCGCCGCGATCGGCGCCCGGGAGGCCGCCCGGATCGTGCTGGTGGGCAGTGGCCGGCCGGGCTCGGCCGAGCGACTGCAGGCCACCGAACATCGCATCTACCAGGAGTCGTGGGCGCGGATCGCGGCCGGCGGCGAGCTGACCGGCATCGCGGCGGCGCTGTTCGCGGAGCCGCTCATCGCCGGGTGGCTGGCGGAGGGACGCGCCGGCGACGAGCCCAGCGGCCAGGCGATCGCCGCCTATCTCGCCGACAGCCGGGAGAGCGACCCGTTTGTCGTCGTGGCCGATGATCTTTTGCCGGTGCGAAATGCACACGTGGTGTTCACGGCACATTCGAGCCCGGTTTCCGTGTTGGACGAGAAGCACCTCACCGACGGCGCAATCATCGGCGATTTGTCCTTTTTCGGCACCGGTGCCGAATCCACGGTAGCGGCTTCTCGCGACGATCTACTGTACGTACGGGCCGGTGTACTTTCCGTGTCCACTGGCGGTATTCTGCCTCCTGGCCTCAGCGTTTCACCGAGTGCTGACGAATTGCCGGCGGGGGCGGCGGAAGCCATCACACTCGCATTGTCCGGGGGTGGATCGACGGGCGATGGTGCCATTACCCGCGAGCGGGTGGACGCCATTGTCGAACTCGCGAAGCTGCACGGATTCGAGACGGTTCTTCGCTGAAGTCCGCCGAACGCCGTTCGCCGGACCATCGGCCGATGGTCCGGCCCGATCAACAGAGGTAAGTGGTATGTCAGAGTCACCAGATTCCGAGTCGAAAGTGGCGGCGGAGGGCGCGTCCGACCCCCACTACGTCAACCGCTGGTTGATCCTGGCGGTGATCGGCATCGCGCAGATGACGATCTTCCTGGATACGACGGTCGTCAACATCGCGCTGCCGTCGGCACAGGCGGACCTCGGGTTCGAGGACGCGGACCGGCAGTGGGTCGTCACGGCCTACGCACTCGCCTTCGGCAGCTTATTGCTGCTGGGCGGCCGGGTGGTCGACCTCATCGGGGCCAAGCGGTCGCTGATGATCTCGATCGTCGGATTCGGTGTCATGTCGGTGCTGGGCGGCGCGGCCAACGGGTTCCCCATGTTGGTGACCGCTCGGGCGCTGCAGGGAGGGTTCGCCGCGCTCGTCGCGCCGGCGGCGCTGTCGTTCCTGCTGACCGTGTTCAAGGACCCGAAGGAACGGGTCACCGCGTTCGGTGTCTACGGTGCACTGGGCAGCGGCGGGCTCGCGCTCGGCCTGATCCTGGGCGGCGCGCTGACCGACTGGTTGGACTGGCGTTGGTGCCTGTACGTCAACGTGATCCTCACCGCGGTCGTCTTCATCGGCGCGTCGCTGACGATGCAGAACCGGCAGGCCGAGCACCGCCCGGAGAAGCTCGACCTGCCCGGCACGGTGACCGCCTCGGTCGGCCTGTTCTGCCTGGCCTACGGCCTGTCCAACGCTGCGGACGGTCACTGGGGCGGCGTCGACGTGTGGGGCTACCTGGTCGGCAGCGGGGTCCTGCTGATCGCCTTCGTGCTGTTCGAACTGCGCTCGAGCACCCCGCTGCTGCCGATCAGGATCGTGTTGCACCGCAACCGGGGCAGCGCGTATCTGGCGATGTTCCTGCTGGGGATCGGGCTGTTCGTACAGTTCCTGTTCCTGACCTACTACCTCCAGTTGATCCTGGACTTCTCGGCGATCCAGAGCGGCCTGGCCTTCCTGCCGATGATCGTCGGGATCGCGATCGGCGCGACCACCGTCCCGCCGATCCTCGAACCCAAGCTGGGGTCGCGCATCCTGATCCCGGCCGGGCTGCTGTTGGCCGCGGTGGGTTCGTTCTGGCTCAGCCGGCTGACCACCGACAGTTCGTACGCGGGCGGCGTGCTGGCCCCGACCCTGATAGCCGGCATCGGCTTCGGCCTGGTCGTCTCGCTGGGCGCCGCGGTGGCCACGGTGGGCGTCGAGCCGCAGGACGCCGGTGCCGCCTCGGCACTGGTCAACACGGTGCAGCAGGTGGGTGGTTCGATCGGCACCGCGCTGCTGAGCACGCTGGCGATCACCGCGGCGGACTCGTACATCGAGGGCAAGACGCCGACCCCGAAGCTCGCCGCGGAGGCCTCCGTGGAGAGCTACACGACGGCGTTCTTCTGGGGCGCGGTGGTCTTCCTCGGCGGCGCGATCGTCTGTGGGCTGCTCTTCGACCGCTTCGTGACGGCGCAGACCGACCCGGAGGTCGGTGAACCGGCCGCGGTGCCGGGCGTCTGATCCGTCCGCGGGCTTCGACCGGGAACCGGTCGTCGGCTCGTACTCGGTGCCAAGGCTCGTACTTGGTTCCGAGTACCAGCCCGGCGGCCGGTTTCTGGGTTCTCGACGCTGGGACTGCCGGGCCGGAGCGGATTGACTTGAGCACGGATGCGGTGCGGTGAGCCCACCCCGATCGGGGTCGGCCCGCGACCCACGATCGAAGGAGAGCTTCGTGACAGCAGTGGCCGATGAGCGGACGGACGAGGCGACCGGGCCGACGGTCGACCCCGCGGAGCTTTTGACCCGTGCCCGTGAGCTTGCTCAGCTCATCCGCGACAATGCGCCGAAGACCGAGCAGGACCGCAGGCTCGCCGAGGAGGTCGTGGTCGGCCTCCGCGACGCGGGCCTGTTCCGGCTCACCACGCCGACCCGGTTCGGCGGCTACGACCTGAAGATGTCGGACCTGCTGGCGCTCGTCGCCGAGGTCGGCAAGTCGTGCGGGTCGGCGGGCTGGAACCTGTCCATCGACACCGCGTCGACGCGGTTCGCGTTGAACGGGATGCCGGAGGCCGCGCTGGCCGAGATGTTCGCGGACAACCCCGACGCGTACGTGATCTCCACGGCCCACCTGAGCACCACCAAGGCATGGCGCACCGAGGGCGGGTTCCGGATCACCGGCACCTTCCCGTGGAGCTCGGGCTGCGAGATAGCGGACTGGGCCTACATCCCCGTGGTGCACATCTACGACGGCGAGGAGCAGACCACCGACCTGGTGGGCGCCGTCGTACCGATGAGCGACCTCAAGATCGAGCGCACCTGGCACGTGGCCGGTCTGGCCGGCTCCGGCACGCACACGGTCGTCGCCGAGGACGTGTTCGTCCCCGAGGTGCGGGCGGTCGGGTTCAGCCTCACCGACCTGGTGGGCGAGGACGAGCGGGACAGCATGCTGCTCCAGGGCAGCGCGCAGTCGCTCGCCGCGATCGTGGGCGCGGCCGAGGGCGCGCTCGAGGTCACCCGGCAGGCGCTGGCCAAGAAGCGGCCGATCACCTACGTCAACTACGAGGCGGCCGTCGACGCGCCGTCGGTGCAGATGTGGTTCGGCGAGGCCGCGCACCTGATCGAGACCTCCCGACTGCACCTGACCGAGATCGGCCGGGCCCTCGACGGGATTCCGGAGACCCAGCCGATGCCGTGGGAGGAGCGGGCCCGGCTTCGCATGCACCAGCGGTCCGCGCACGAAAAGGCGCGCGCGGGTGTGGAGAAGTTGCTCGACGTCGTCGGCGGCAGCGCATTCGCCCTGTCCAACCCGCTGCAGCGCCTGTGGCGGGATATCTCGGTGATGAGCCGGCACACCGCGCTCAACGCGCCGATCATTCTCGAGGACTACAGCCGCGCGACGTTGGACATTCACCCCTCGGTGACTCTGCTGTACTGAGGTTCCTCCTTCCGGCCGGGCCTTCGGGCGCGGCTGCTCCTCCGCAGCGATCAATGCATCGGTATTGCTCGGCGGCCGGATGATCCGGTGGCCGCCGAGCAATACCGGTGCGCCTTTTTATGGACCGCTTCCCACCCGGCCGGCGGCGATTTCCATTGGTATCCGCCACCAGATTTCCATACGCATTCTGGGTTCGTGAAACAAGCCAACTCACCGCCGGCCGCGTTGACTGCTGGGTATGAGACGGATCGCCGTGGTCGGATTGGCTTGTCGGTTTCCCGGGGCCGGCGACGGCCACGAATTCTGGCGATTGTTGCGGGACGGGACGGACGCGGTACGCGAGGCCCCCGAGGACCGGTGGCGCGGCGCCGAACTGCCGCATCGCCGGGGCGGGTTCGTGGACGGAATCGACCGCTTCGACGCGGCGTTCTTCGGCATCGCCCCGGGCGCGGCGGCCGCGATGGACCCGCAGCAGCGCCTGATGCTGGAGCTGGCCTGGGAGGCGCTGGAGGACGCCCGGATCCTGCCCGCCGAACTCGGCGGCGGCGACACCGGGGTGTTCGTCGGTGTCATGTGGGACGACTACGCGGCGCTCCAGGATCGGCTCGGCGCGGCCGGCGTCGACCGGCACACGATGACCGGCACCCGCCGCGCGATCATCGCCAACCGCGTCTCCCACCACCTCGGCCTGCGCGGACCGAGCCTGGCCGTGGACACCGCACAGTCCTCCTCCCTGGTGGCCGTGCACCTGGCGTGCGAGAGCCTGCGACGCGGCGAGTGCGGCGTGGCCATCGCCGGCGGGGTGAACCTGAACATCCTGGCCGAGTCGACGCTCGGCGCGGTGCGCTTCGGCGGCCTGTCGCCGGACGGCCGCTGCTACACCTTCGACGCGCGGGCCGACGGCTTCGTGCGCGGCGAGGGCGGCGGCGTGGTGGTACTCAAGCCGCTGGACGCCGCGCTCGCCGACGGCGACGACATCTACTGCGTCCTGACCGGTGGTGCCGTGAACAACGACGGCGCCGGGGAGGGCGAGCACGCCGGCCTCACCGTGCCGACCCGGTCCGCGCAGGAGGAGGTCGTCCGGCAGGCGTACCGGCGGGCCGGCGTCGCGCTGCGCGGCGTGCAGTACGTCGAACTGCACGGCAGCGGCACCCCGGTGGGCGATCCGATCGAGGCCGCGGCGCTAGGTGCGGCACTGGGTCGCGCCCGGCAGCCGGGTGCGCCGCTGTCGGTGGGTTCGGTCAAGACCAACATCGGGCACCTGGAGGGCGCGGGCGGGATCGCCGGGCTGGTCAAGGTGGCGCTGAGCATGCGGCACCGGTTGTTGCCGCCGAGCCTGAACTTCGTCGCACCGCCCTCGACCATTCCCCTCGACGACCTCGGCCTGCGGGTACAGACCGAGTTGACGCCGTGGCCGGAACCGGACCGGCCGCTGCTGGCCGGGGTGAGTTCGTTCGGGATGGGCGGTACGAACTGTCACCTGGTGGTCGCCGAGGCCCCGGCGACCGGTGCGCGGTCCGCCACGACGATCGCCCCGACCACCGCCTCGGCGGCCGGTGCGCACGTGTGGCCGATCGCCGGCCGCACCGGCGAGGCACTGCGGGCCCAGGCCGCCCGGCTGTCCTCCTTCGTGGACGAACGGCCGGAGTCCGCCGCGGACATCGGGCTGTCCCTGGCCACCACCAGGACCGCGTTCCGACACCGTGCGGTCGTGGTCGGCCGGGACCGGGAACAACTGCGGCTCCGACTGGCCGAGTTCGCCGCCGGCGCGGCCGTCGCCGGAGTGGTCGAGGGACAGGCCGCGGCGGTCGGCGAGACGGTGTTCGTCTTCCCCGGGCAGGGTTCGCAATGGGCCGGCATGGCGGTCGAACTGCTGGAATCCGTACCGGAGTTCGCCGAATCGATGCGGGCCTGCGAGGCGGCGTTCGCGCCGCATGTCGACTGGTCGCTGAGCGAGGTGTTGCGGGACGCGACCGCCCTGGAGCGGGTGGACGTGGTGCAGCCCGCGCTGTTCGCGGTGATGGTGTCGCTCGCCGCGCTGTGGCGCTCGTGCGGGATCGAGCCGGCGGCGGTGGTCGGACACAGCCAGGGCGAGATCGCCGCCGCGTGCGTGGCGGGCGCCCTGTCGCTCGAGGACGCCGCGCGGGTGGTGACGCTGCGCAGCCGGGCCCTGATCGCGCTGTCCGGCCGCGGCGGCATGGTGTCGGTCCTGCGGTCGGCCGCCGAGGTGCGCGAGCGGATCGCCCCATGGCACGGCGCGGTGTCGATCGCGGCGGCGAACGGACCGTCGTCCGTGGTGCTCTCCGGCGACCCCGACGCGCTGGACGAGCTGGTCGCGCGGTGGACCGAGGAAGGCGTCGAGACCCGGCGGATCGTGGTCGACTACGCGTCCCACTCGTCGCACGTGGAGCAGATCCGGGAACGGCTGCACACCGTGCTGGCCGGGATCCGGCCGAGGTCCTCGGCGGTGCCGTTCTACTCCACGGTGACCGGCGACCTGCTGGACACCGCCGAGCTGGACGCCGAGTACTGGTACCGCAACCTGCGGCAGACCGTGGAACTGGAGCAGGCCACGGGAGCGCTGCTGCGCGACGGACACGCGGTGTTCGTCGAGTGCAGCCCGCATCCGGTGCTGCTGCCCGCGCTGCGGGACACGATCGAGCAGGCCGGATCCGCATCCGGCGTGGTCACCGGCTCGCTGCGCCGGGGCGAAGGCGGGCCGGAGCGCTTCCTCGCGTCACTGGCCGAACTGCACGTGCGCGGGGTCCGGGTGGACTGGCCGCGCGTGTTCGCCCTGCGCGGCGCCCGCACCGTGGACCTGCCCGGCTACGCCTTCCAGCGCGAGCGGCACTGGCTCACCGAACCGGCCGTACGGGCCGCGCTCCCCGAGCCGCGGTCCGGGCCGGCGGCGCCCGCTCCGGCCGGGGTCACGGCCGTGATCCCGGCCGGGCCCCGGATGCTCGGGCTGGTGCGGTCGACCGTCGCGGTCGTGCTCGGCCACTCGGGCGGCGACGCGGTGGATCCCGGCGCCACGTTCAAGGAGCTGGGGTTCGACTCGCTGGGCTCGGTGGAACTGCGGGACCGGTTGAGCGCGGCGATCGGGCGCCCGCTGCCGGCGGGCCTGTTGTTCGGTCACCCGACGCCGGCCGAACTCGCGGACCACCTGCGTGTTCTGGTGACGGGCGACGACGCGGACGACTCGACCGGCGACCGGGCGGACGGCTCGCCGGGCGACACGACGGGCGGCTCGGCGGGCGACCTCGCGAGCGACGAGCCGATCGCGATCGTCGGGATGGCCTGCCGGCTCCCCGGCGGCGTGACGTCGCCGGAGGACCTGTGGCGACTGGTCGTGGACGGGACCGACGCGATCTCGGGATTCCCCACCAACCGGGGCTGGGACCTGGACCGACTGCACGACGTCGACCCGGACCGGGCGGGCACCTCGTACACCCGGCACGGTGGTTTCCTGCACGACGCCGACCGGTTCGACCCGGAATTCTTCGGCATCTCGCCGCGCGAGGCGCTGGCCATGGACCCGCAGCAGCGACTGCTGCTGGAGACGTCCTGGGAGGCGCTGGAGCGGGCCGGGATCGATCCCGCGGGCCGACGCGGCGCACCCGTGGGGGTCTTCGTCGGAGCGATGGCACAGGACTACGGTCCGCCGCTGCACGCCGTGCACGCCGAGTCCGACGGCTACCGACTGACCGGCAGCACGATCAGTGTCGCGTCCGGTCGGATCGCCTACACGCTCGGGCTCCAGGGCCCCGCGGTCACCGTGGACACCGCGTGCTCGTCGTCGCTGGTGGCGCTGCATCTCGCCGCGCAGGCGCTGCGGGCCGGGGAGTGCTCGCTGGCGCTGGCCGGCGGTGTCGCGGTGATGTCCGGGCCGGGCATGTTCGTGGAATTCAGCCGCCAGCGCGGGCTGGCCGAGGACGGCCGATGCAAGGCGTTCTCGGCCGCCGCCGACGGCACCGGATGGGCCGAGGGCGCCGGCATCGTGGTGCTCGAACGGCTGTCCGACGCACGGCGCAACGGGCACCGGGTGCTGGCCGTGGTGCGCGGCAGCGCGATCAACCAGGACGGGGCGTCGAACGGGCTCACCGCGCCGAACGGGGTCGCCCAGGAACGGGTGATCCGCCGGGCGCTCGCCGCCGCCGGGATCTCCACCGGGGACGTCGACGTGGTCGAGGCGCACGGTACCGGGACCACGCTCGGCGACCCGATCGAGGCGGACGCGCTCGCCGCCACCTACGGCCGCGACCGGGAGCCGGGCCGCCCGCTGCTGCTGGGGTCGCTCAAGTCGAACATCGGCCACGCCCAGGCTGCGGCCGGGGTGGCCGGCGTGATCAAGATGGTGCAGGCGCTGCGGCACGAGACGGTGCCCAGGACACTGCACGCCGACGAGCCGACCCCGCACGTGGACTGGGCCGGCGGCGGGTTGGAACTGGTGACCGAGACCCGGGAGTGGCCGCGCACCGGTCGGGCCCGCCGGGCCGGGGTGTCCTCGTTCGGGATCAGCGGCACCAACGCGCACGTGATCATCGAACAGGCGCCGGCCGAGCCGGAGTCCGCGCCCGCACCCGTCGGGCCGGCCGGTCAGGTGTTGCCGTGGGTCCTCTCCGCGAGCAGCGAGGACGCGGTGGCGACCCAGGCCGCCGCCCTGCTGTCCTTCCTGGACGCCCACCCCGACCCGGACCGGGCGGACACCGGATTCGCCCTGGCCGCCGCCCGATCCGGCCTGCCGCACCGGGCCGCGATCGTCGGCGCCGACCCGGCCGCGCTGCGCCGGGGTCTGACCGCGCTCGCCGCCGGCGTCCAGGCACCCGGAGTGCTGCGCGGCGTCGCCCGGGAGGCGGGCGCGGTGGTGTTCGTCTTCCCCGGCCAGGGTTCGCAGTGGGTCGGGATGGCGACCGAACTGCTGGACTCCTCGGCCGTGTTCGCCGAGACGATGCGGGCGTGCGCCGAGGCGCTGGCCCCGCATGTCGACTGGGACCTGTTCGAGGTGCTGCGCGACGCCGCCGCGCTGGAGCGGGTGGACGTGGTGCAGCCCGTGTTGTTCGCGGTGATGGTGTCGCTGGCCGCGCTGTGGCGTTCCCACGGTGTGCGGCCCGCCGCGGTGGTGGGCCATTCGCAGGGGGAGATCGCCGCCGCCTGCGTCGCCGGGGCACTGGACCTGGCCGACGCGGCGCGGATCGTCGCGCTGCGCAGCCGGGCCATCCTGGCGCTGTCCGGCGCCGGCGGCATGGTCTCGCTCGCCCTGTCCGAGGACGAGGCCGCCGAACGACTGCTCCGCTGGGACGGCCGGATCTCGACGGCGGTGGTGAACGGCCCGGGGTCGGTCGTCGTCGCCGGCGACGTGGACGCGCTGGACGAGTTGATCGCCGAGTGCGAGGCGGCCGAGATCCGGGTCAAGCGGCTCCCGGTGGACTACGCGTCGCATTCGGCGCAGGTGGAGCGGATCGCCGACGAACTGGCCTCGGTCCTGGCCGGAACGACCCCGCGCCCTGCGGCGATCCCGTTCTACTCGACGGTGACCGCCGATCTGCTGGACACCACCGACCTGGACGCCGAGTACTGGTACCGCAACCTGCGCAGCCGGGTCCGCTTCGCCGAGACGGTCGGCGTGCTGGCCGAACGCGGGCACTCGGTGTTCGTCGAGGTCAGCCCGCACCCGGTGCTGACCTCGGCGATCGAGGACGTGCTGGAGCAGGCGGTCGTGGTCGGCTCGCTGCGCCGCGACGACGGTGGCCCCGAGCGGTTCCTGACCTCGCTGTCCGAGGCGTACGTACGCGGGGTGAGCCCCGACTGGCGGACCGTCTTCCCCGACGCCCGGCCGGTCGACGTGCCCACGTCGGTGTTCCGACGTCGGCGCTACTGGCTCGAACCGACCTCGGACGCGGAAGCGGCGGACGTCGCGGCGGCCGGACTGACCGCGGCGGATCACCCGCTGCTCGGCGCGGTGGTGGAACTGCCGGACTCCGGCGGCCTCGTGCTCACCGGACAACTCTCCCGGCAGGCCCAGCCGTGGCTGGCCGACCACGGGCTGGCCGATCGCGGGCAGGGCGACACGGTGCTGGTGCCCGGCGCCGCGTTCGTCGAACTGGCGGTGCGCGCGGGCGACGAGGTGGGCTGCGACGAGGTGGCCGAGCTGACCTGCGAGGTGCCGCTGGCGCTGCCGGAGCAGGGCGGGGTCGCGGTCCGGGTCACGGTCGGCGAGGAGGACGAGTCCGGCCGCCGGGTGCTGGCCGTGCACGCTCGCCCGGCGGACGGTTCCGGTGTCTGGACCCGGCACGCGAGCGGGGTGCTGGCGGTCGGTCGGGCCGAGGAGTTCGACCTGAGCGCCTGGCCGCCGGCCGACGCGGTCGCGGTGGAGTGGGACGGCGGATACGACCGCTGGACCGAACTGGGCTACCGCTACGGCCCGGCGTTCCAAGGACTGCGCTCGTGGTGGCGCCGGGGTACGGAGATCTTCGCCGAGGTCGCGCTGCCCGCCGAGATCGAGGCGGACGCCGGCCGGTTCGGGCTGCACCCGGCGCTGTTGGACGCCGCGTTGCACGCCGCGGTCGGGGACGGTCCCGGCTGCCGGTTGCCGTTCTCCTGGCAGGGCGTGTCGTTGCGGGCCGGCGGGGCGTCCGCGCTGCGGGTGTGGATCTCGCCGGACGGGGCGGACACCGTCTCGTTGCGGCTCGCCGACGCGACCGGGGCACCGGTGGCCTCGGTGGAATCGCTGGCGCTGCGCCCGCTCCCGGCCGGGGCGCCGACCGGCGGGTCGCCGGATGCCCTGTTCCGGGTGGACTGGGTCGAGGCACACGTGCCCGAGACCCGCGACGACCGGCGGCCGTGGGCGGTCGTCGGCACCGACGAACTCGGGGTCGGCGTGCCGACCCACGCCGATCTCGGCGCGCTGGCCGCCGCCGGACCGGTACCCGACGTGGTCTTCGCCGCGTCGACGGGAGAGCCCACCGCGGCCGGCGTGCACGCCGTGGCCGGCCGGACGTTGCGGTTGATCCAGGAGTGGCTCGCCGACGAGCGGTTCTCCGCGTCGAGGCTGGTGCTGCTCACCCGCGACGCGATGGTCGTGGAAGCGGCCGAGACGGATCCCACCGGGGCGGCGGGTGCCGGGGTCTGGGGCCTGGTCCGGTCGGCCCAGCGCGAGCATCCGGATCGGTTCGTCGTCGTCGACCTGGACGCCCACGAGGCGTCGGTCGCCGCCCTCCCGGTCGCGCTGGCCACCGGCGAACCGCAACTGGCCATCCGCAAGGGGCGGCCACTGGTACCCCGGTTGGCCCGGGTCGCCGGCCGGCCGGCGACGCGACCCGACCTCACCGCGGGCACGGTGCTGATCACCGGCGCCACCGGCACCCTGGGCGCCCTGTTCGCCCGGCACCTGGTGACCCGGTACGGCGTAACCCACCTGCTGCTGGCCGGGCGGCGCGGACCGGACGCCCCCGGCGCGGCCGAACTCGCCGCCGAGCTGGCCGAGTCGGGCGCGACGGTCACCGTGGCCGCGTGCGACGTCGCCGATCGTGGCGCGCTGGCCGAGCTGTTGGCCTCGATCCCGGCCGAACGCCCGCTGACCGGTGTGCTGCACGCCGCCGGGCTGCTCGACGACAGCGTGCTCGAAGCGATGCGCCCCGAGCAGCTCGAACGGGTACTGCGGCCCAAGGTCGACGCCGCGCTGAACCTGCACGAGCTGACCCGAGGACTCGACCTGTCGATGTTCGTGCTGTTCTCCTCGGTCGCCGGGATCCTCGGGCTGCCGGGACAGGCGAACTACGCCGCCGCCAACGCGTTCCTGGACACCCTGGCCCAGCAGCGCGCGGCAGGCGGCCTGCCCGCCGTGTCGCTCGCCTGGGGCCTGTGGGCGCCGCCGAGCGGCATGACCGGCCGACTCGCGGACGCCGACCTGAGCCGGATGCGCCGCGCCGGCCTGACCGCGCTGACCGCGGCGGACGGGCTGGCCCTGTTCGACGCCGCGGTCTCCGCCGACACGCCCCTGCTGGTCCCGGCCCGGATCGACCCGGCCGCGGTACGGGCGCACGGTACGGTACCGGCCCTGCTGCGCGGGGTGGTCCGCGACCGGGTCCGGCGCGCGGAGGCCACCGCGGCCAAGCCGGGCGACGCCGTCGCATCGCTCGGCGCGGGCCTGGCC
Organism: Embleya sp. NPDC020886; assembly: GCF_044333915.1. Lineage (NCBI taxonomy): Bacteria > Bacillati > Actinomycetota > Actinomycetes > Kitasatosporales > Streptomycetaceae > Embleya > Embleya sp. NPDC020886. The sequence goes on from NZ_JBIRRX010000006.1 coordinate 350,781, forward strand.
CGGATGTCCGGTGCCGAGCGCGAGGAAGCCCTGCTCGGCCTGGTCCGCGAACACACCGCCACCGTGCTGGCCCACGGCACACCGGGCGCGGTCGCCCCCGGCCGGACCTTCAAGGAACTGGGGTTCGACTCGCTGACGGCGGTGGAACTGCGCAACCGGCTGGGCGCGGCGACCGGGCTGCGCCTGCGGGCCACGCTGGTGTTCGACTACCCGACACCGGCGGCACTCGCCGGTCACCTGGGCACGGCGCTCGCCCCGACCGAGCCCACCGGGCCGACGGAGCCCACCGGGCCCACCGTGCCGGCCGCGTCACCCGTACCGCAGGCGGTCGAGCTGGACGGGCTGGAGCTCGACGAACTCTTCGACCTCATCGACGGCGAACTTGGCATGCCCTGATCGGAGTTCTTGTGAGTAACGAAGAGAAGCTGGTCGAATACCTCAAGCGGGTCACGGCCGAGTTGCAGCAGACCAAGCAACGCCTGCGCGACACCGAGCAGGCGAGCCGCGAACCGATCGCCATCATCGGCATGGCGTGCCGCTTCCCCGGCGACGTCGGCTCGCCGGAGGACCTGTGGCGGCTGCTGGAGGCCGGTGGCGACGCGATCGGCGAATTCCCCGTCGACCGGGGCTGGGACGCGGAGTCGCTCTACGACCCGGACCCCGACACCCCCGGCCGCACCTACACCCGAAGCGGCGGATTCCTGCGCGACGCGACGGAGTTCGACCCGGAGTTCTTCGGGATCTCGCCGCGCGAGGCGGTCGCGATGGACCCGCAGCAGCGGCTGCTCCTGGAAACCTCGTGGGAGGCGCTGGAGCGGGCCCGGGTCCGCCCCGCATCGCTGCGCGGCGCCCGGGTCGGGGTGTTCGCCGGAGCCATGGCACCGGACTACGGCCCCCGACTGCACCAGGCCGCCGGCGGCGCGGAGGCGCATCTGCTCACCGGCACCGCGAACAGCGCCGCGTCCGGGCGGATCGCCTACACCTTCGGGTTCGAGGGCCCCGCGGTCACCGTCGACACGGCCTGCTCCTCCTCGCTGGTCGCACTGCATCTGGCGGTGCAGTCGCTGCGCCGCGGCGAGTGCACGCTGGCGCTGGCCGGCGGTGCCACGGTGATGTCCACCCCGGGCATGCTCGTCGCGTTCAGCCGCCAGCGCGGACTGGCCTCGGACGGGCGCTGCAAGTCCTTCGCCGACGCGGCCGACGGCACCGGCTGGGCCGAGGGCGTCGGCATGCTCCTGGTCGAGCGGCTCTCGGACGCGCTGCGGCTCGGGCATCCGGTACTGGCCGTGGTGCGCGGCAGCGCGGTCAACCAGGACGGCGCGTCGAACGGGTTGACCGCGCCGAACGGACCGTCCCAGCAGCGGGTGATCCGGCAGGCGCTGGAGAACGCCGAGTTGTCCGCCACGGACGTGGACGCGGTCGAGGCGCACGGCACCGGAACCGGCCTCGGCGACCCGATCGAGGCCCAGGCCGTCCTGGACACCTACGGCCCGAACCGCGACCGCCCCCTGTGGCTCGGATCGTTGAAGTCCAACATCGGCCACACCCAGGCCGCCGCCGGGGTCGGCGGCGTGATCAAGATGGTGCTCGCGCTGCACCACGGGGTGCTGCCCAAGACGCTGCACGTGGACGCTCCCTCCTCGCATGTGGACTGGTCCTCGGGAGAGGTACGGCTGCTGACCGAGCGGCGGGAGTGGCCGCGAACGGACGCGCCGCGGCGGGCCGCGGTGTCGTCGTTCGGGATCAGCGGTACGAACGCGCACGTGATCCTGGAGCAGGCGCCGGCGACCGAGCCGGTCGAGGCGGTCGAGCCGAGGGAGCGGACCCCGCTGCCGCTGGTGCCGTGGGTGCTCTCCGGCCGGACCCCCGAGGGGCCGGCCGACCAGGCCGGGGCCCTGCTGGCCGCCGTGGACGGGCTCGACCCGCTCGACGTCGGGTTCTCGCTGGCGACCACCCGGACGGCCTTCGAACAGCGGGCCGCGGTGGTGGCGGCGGACCGGGACGGACTGCTCGCGGGCCTGCGGGCGATCGCCGCCGGCGACACGGTCGCCGGGGTGGTGCGGGGTGTCGCGCACCCGGGCCGGACCGCGTTCGTGTTCGCCGGACAGGGCACCCAGCGGCTCGGGATGGGCCGCGAACTCTACGCGGCGTTCCCGGTGTTCGCGGCCGCGCTGGACGAGGTGTGCGCCGGGTTCGACGGCCTGCTGGACCGGCCGCTGCGCGAGGTACTGCTCGCGGAGCCGGAGCCGGAGCCGGAGCGGGAGTCGGGGCCGGAGCCGGAAACGCAGACGCAGACGGGCGCCGGACTGCTGGACCGCACCGGCTGGGCGCAACCCGCGCTGTTCGCGGTCGAGGTCGCGCTGACCCGCCTGCTGGGCTCCTGGGGGGTGCGGCCGGAGGTGCTGGCCGGGCATTCGATCGGCGAGTTGTCGGCGGCGTTCGTCGCGGGACTGTGGACGTTGGAGGACGCGTGCCGCGTGGTGGCGGCGCGCGGCCGGCTGATGGAGGCGTTGCCGGCGGGCGGCGCGATGGTGTCGATCCGGGTCGGCGAGGACGAGGTCGCCTCGATGGCGGCGGGTGCCGAGGTCGGCATCGCCGCCGTGAACGGCCCGGAATCGGTGGTCGTGTCGGGCGAGGAGGCCGCCGTGTCGCGGGTCGCCGAGCACTTCGCGGCCCTGGGCCGACGCACGAAGCGGTTGCGGGTGAGCCACGCGTTCCACTCGCCCCTGATGGACCCGATGCTGGCGCCCTACCGCGAGGTGCTCGCCCAAGTGGAGTTCCACGAACCGGTGTTGCCGATCGTGTCGACGGTCACCGGCGAGCCGCTGCCCGCCGAGTCGGTGTGCTCGCCGGAGTACTGGGTGCGCCAGGTCCGCGAGCCGGTGCGGTTCGCCGCCGCGGTGCGTCGGCTCGGGGACGACGGGGTGACCCGGTTCGTCGGCGTCGGCCCGGATGCCGCGGTGACCGCGATGGCCGAGGGGTGTTTCCCGGAAGGGGACGCGGTGTCGGTCGCGGTGCCGGTGTTGCGCGCCGATCGCCCGGAACCGGCCACCGCGACGACCGCGTTGGCCACCCTGCACGTGCACGGAGTGGAGGTGGACTGGCCCGCGGTGTTCGCCGAGACGGGTGCGCGCACGGTGCCGGTGCCCACCTACGTGTTCCGGCGCGACCGGTACTGGATGGAGGTGCCGGCGCAGGCCGGCGACCTGCGCGCCGCGGGCCTGGCCGCCGGGGAACACCCGCTGCTCGGCGCGGTGTTGGCGCTGCCGGAGTCCGGCGGGACGGTACTGACCGGCCGGTTGTCCCCGCAGGCCCAGCCGTGGCTGGCCGACCACGCGGTGCTGGGTCGGGTGATCGTGCCCGGCGCGGCGTTCGTCGAGATGGTGCTGCGGGCCGGCCGTGAGGTCGGGTGCGACCTGCTCGACGAACTGACCGTGCACACACCGCTGGTGCTCGGGGAGCGCGACGGGGCACAACTTCAGGTCGTGGTCGAGCAGGCCGACGAGTCCGGACACCGGGCGGTGTCGGTGCACGCCCGCACCGAGCACGGCGACTGGGTCCGGCACGCGGACGGTTCGTTGTCCGACTGGGCACCGCCCGCCGGGTTCGAGGCCGGGCACTGGCCGCCGGAGGGGGCGCAGGAGGTCGCGATCGGCGACCTGTACGCCGACCTCGCCGCCCGCGGGTACGACTATGGACCGGCGTTTCGCGGGTTGTCCGCGCTGTGGCGGCTCGGGGACGAGGTGTTCGCCGAGGTCGCGCTGCCGCCGGAGGCGGCGGCGGACGCGGATCGGTACGGCCTGCACCCGGCGCTGCTGGACGCGGCGCTGCACGCGGTCTGGTTCGGCTCCTTCCTCGACCGGATGCCGGGCGCCGTCCTGCCGTTCGCGTGGTCCGGGGTGTCCCTGTCCGCGGTCGGCGCGTCCGCGCTGCGGGTGCGGATGTCGGCCGCCGGCGCGGACGTGGTGTCGATCCGGCTCGCGGATGCGAGCGGTGTGCCGGTGGCGTCGGTCGACGGCCTGCGCTTTCGGCAGATGCCGACGACCGAGCCGGGTACGCCCGCGGAGTCGATGTTCCGGGTGGAGTGGTCGGCCGCGCCCGCCGAGCCGGTGGAGCCGGCCCGGTGGACGCTCGTCGGGGAACTCGCCGAGGTCGGCGCCGATCCGGACGTGGTGTTCCTGCGCTGCCCGGCCGGCCCGGACGCCCGGGAGGTCACCAATGTGGTGCTCACCGCCGTGCAGGAGTGGCTCGCGGACGAACGCTTCGCCTCCGGCACGCTCGTGTTGGTGACCGAGGGGGCGGTCGGGGCCGAGCCGAAGGAGCCGGTCGACGGGCTGGCCCAGGCCGGTGTGTGGGGCCTGGTGCGGTCGGCGCAGACCGAGAACCCCGGCCGATTCGGGCTGGTGGACGTGGACGCCGAGTCGGTGCCGTGGGACGCGGTGGCGGCGCTGGTCGCGCAGGAGCCGCAGTTGGCGGTGCGCTCCGGTCGGGCCCTGGTGCCCAGGCTGGTCCGGGCCGAGGTGGGCGGCGCCGGCGCGCCGACGGCGGCGTTCGGGACCGGCACGGTGCTCGTCACCGGCGGGACCGGCACGCTCGGCGCGGTGGTGGCCCGGCATCTGGTGACCGTGCACGGGGTGCGGCGGTTGTTGCTGGTCAGCCGCACCGGCGCCGGGTCCGCGCGGGGCGTCGAGCTGGCGGCCGAACTGACCGCGCTGGGCGCCGAGGTGGTCCTGGCCGGTTGTGACACGGCCGACCGCGCCGCGCTGTCCCGATTGCTCGCCGCGATCCCCGCCGAGGCCCCGCTGACGGCGGTCGTGCACGCGGCCGGCGCGCTCGACGACGGGGTGCTGACCGAGCTGACCGGGCAGCGACTCGACGTGGCGCTGAACCCCAAGATGGTCGCTGCGTGGAACCTGCACGAGCTGACCGGCGATCTGGACCTGTCGGCGTTCGTGATGTTCTCCTCGCTGTCCGGCCTGATCGGCCCGGCCGGTCAGGCGAACTACGCGGCCGGCAACGCCTATCTGGACGCCCTGGCGCAGTACCGGCGAGCCCGGGGGCTGCCCGGGGTGTCGCTGGCCTGGGGCATGTGGGCCGAGCGCAGCACGATGACCGAGGACCTGACCGAGGTGGACCTGGCCCGGCTGGCCCGGCTCGGGGTGACCCTGTCCTCGTCGGAGCAGGGCGTCGCGCTGCTGGACGCGGCACTCGGTCTGGACGAGCCGCTGCTGGTTCCGGTCGCCCTGGACCTGGCCATGGTGCGCGCCCAGGCGGAGGTACCCCCGATCCTGCGGCGACTCGCGGGCCGCGGGGTGACGCCGCGTGCGCCGCGGGCGTCGCGGCCGGCCTCGGCCGGTGCGGGCGCCCTGTCGGACCGGCTGTCCGGCCTGGCCGAGGAGGACCGATACGAGATCCTGCTCGACCTGGTGTGCACCCGGATGGCCGACGTGTTGCAGTACGCGGCGGGACGGTCGATCGATCCGGATCGGGCGTTCTCCGACCTGGGGGTCGACTCGGTGTCCGCCGTGGAGTTCCGGAACCGCCTCGGCGCCGAGACCGGCCTGCGGCTTGCGCAGACGCTGGTGTTCGACCACCCGACGGCGGCGGCCGTGGCGCGTGAGCTGATGCGCCTGCTTGCGGCTCGCCTGTCGACGCCGACGGGCTCGGTGCTCAGCGAGCTGGACCGGGTCGACTCGGCGCTGACCATGTCCTCGGCGACCGGTCGGGACGGGGATCGCATCGCCGATCGCCTGGAGGGTCTGCTGCTGAAGCTGCGCGCCTTCCGGGACTCCGCCGACCGGCCCGACGAGCGGCTCGACGTCACCGCCGCGACGGACGAGGAACTCTTCCAGTTCCTGGACGGCAACCAGTAGGCCCGGATGCGCCGGTGGACTCGCACCGCGGGTCCACCGGCGCCGATCCGGTGGCGGTGAACGGTCCGTCGGGGGTGTCCGAGCACCCTCGGCGGACCTTTTCACGTCGGGCCGCAACCCCGAGCCAGCCGCTCGCCGGGCACCGGCCCTCGCGTGTGCGGGCTCTCACATGTGCGGGCCCTTACGGGCGCCGACCGGGCGCGGCCGGGTATGCCGAAGGGCCGGCGGGCCCAGGTGCGTGGCGAGCCGTCGAAGGCAAGCACACACCTGGGCTGCATCCGGCCCGTTCGGTCCCACCGGTCGGCGGGACGGCACCTACCCGAGCTTGCCCGGCGCCGGGAAGTAGCCGGCGCCGGCGAAGAACTCGGTATACCTGGCGAACAGTTCGGCATCGATCTCCGGGCAGGCGATGCCGGTACCGGCCAGGGCGGCCTCCGTCTCGTCGACGTCCATCCGCATGTACAGCGCCTCGCCGGCGGTCATGTAGCTCCGGAAGATGTCGATCGTCGGGAAGAGCGCGTTGTCCCGATCGGCGCGGACCGTGGCGACGAACTCGTCCCAGGGCACCTCGTCCAGGACGTAGCCGGACTCGCGCAACCGCTTCACCATGTCGGCGTAGCCGACCGCCACCGGGTTGAACAGGTGGAACGTGCGGCCGTTCGTGGTACGGGACAGCGCCAGCACGGCCGCGCTGACATAGTCCACCGGCACCATCGGGAACAGCGCGTTCGCGCCGATCGGCATCGCCCGGGCCTGGAGGCTGCCCTTCAGGCTCAACCAGACGAAGTCCCGGGTCTGGCAGGCGCCGTTGGTCTGTGCGCCGGAGATGACGTCGGCGCGGTAGATCGACACCGGCAGGCCGCGGGCCTGGGCCAGCGCGATGATCTTCTCCGCGACGTACTTGCTCTGCCGGTATCCGTTGGTCAGCTCCTCCGGCGGGCCGGTGGGATCCTGCGGGGTCAGCCCGGCGCCGTCGGGCGCCGGCCTGGCGAAGACGCCGGTGCTCGACACGTAGTGCAGCGGAACCGTGCGATGCAGCGCGGCGAGCCGGAGCGCCCACTCGGTGCCGGTCACGTTGGCCGCCTTCAGCGACGTGTACGGGTGCAGCCAGTTGACCGTCGCGCCCGCGTGGTAGACCGCGTCGACCTCGCGGGCGAACCGGTCGAACCGCTCGTCGCCCAGTCCCAGTTGCGGTTCGGCGAGGTCGCCGGTGACGACCGACAGTCGGTCGAGGTCGATCTCGTCCCAGATGCCGTACCAGGTCAGGTTGGCGCGCAGCCGATCGAGCGCGGCCTCCTCGTCGGCGCCGCGGACCAGGCAGTGCACGGTGGCCCCGGTCTCGCGCATCAGGTCCCGGAGCAGGAACGCGCCGACGAACCCGGTCGCTCCGGTGAGGAACACCTGCCCGGGATCGGCGACCACGGTGGTCACCTCGTCGGCCGGGACCACGTCCTCGGCGAGCCGGATCTCGGCCGCGAAGTCCACGCCGGACCGTGTGGTGCCCTCGGTGCGGCCGGCGAGTTCCACCGCGAGGAAGTCGATCAGCGCCGCAGGGGTGGTGTGGTCGAACAGCAGAGTCGGCGGCAGGCGCAGACCCGTCTCGCCCTCCAGCCCGTTGCGCAGTTCGACCGCGGTCAGCGAGTCGAACCCCAGCTCGGTGAACACGGTCGTGGGGGTGATGCGATCGGTCGAGCCGTGGCCCAGTACCGCGGCCACGGCGGTGCGGACCAGATCGAGCAGGACTTCCCGCCGGCCGGACTCGTCGAGCGGGGCGAGCCGTTCCGCGAGCAGCCCGGTGTGCTCGGCCGCCGCGCTGATCACGCGCCGGCCCGACCTGCGGACCAGACTGCGCAACACCGGGAGGATCGGGCCCGGTTGCCGCTCGATCAGGGCGACGTCCAGGTGCATCGGCACCGTCGTCGGGTGGGCTGCGGCGAGCGCCGCGTCGAACAGCCCCGGGCCCTCGACCGGTGAGATCGGCCGCAGCCCGGCCTGGGTCGCTCGGCTCCGGTCCACCTCGGTCAGTCGGGACGCCATGCCGTGTTCCTGCGCCCAGGCACCCCAGGCGAGCGAGTGGGCGGGCCGCCCGTTCGCCCGGCGGTGCTGGGCGAGCGCGTCGAGGAACTGGTTGGCCGCCGAGTAGTTCGCCTGTCCCGGCGAACCGACGACGCCGGCGACCGAGGAGAAGAGCACGAACATCGCGAGGTCGGCGTCGGCGGTGAGTTCGTGGAGGTGCCAGGCGGCGTCGACTTTGGGGCGGAGTACGGGGGTGATGCGGTCGGGGGTGAGGGCGGTGATGATGCCGTCGTCGATGATGCCGGCGGTGTGGAGGATGCCGGTGAGGGGGTGTTCGGTGGGGATGGTGGTGAGGAGGTGGGCGAGTTGGGTGCGGTCGGCGGTGTCGCAGGCGGCGATGTGGACGGTGGCGCCGAGGGTGGTGAGTTCGTGGGCGAGTTGGTGGGCGCCGGGGGTGTCGGGTCCGCGGCGGCCGGCGAGGAGGAGGTGGCGGACGCCGTGTTCGGTGATGAGGTGGCGGGCGAACAGGGCGCCGAGGGCGCCGGTTCCGCCGGTGATCAGGACCGTGCCCTCCGGCGCCAACTCCGGCCCGGCCGTCGCGGCGGCACGCACCCTGGCCAGTCGGGGGGTGCTCGCCCGTCCCGCGCGCAGGGCCACCTGGTCGTGGCCGGACACGATCGCGGTGCCGAGTTGCTCGGCGCTGGCCGTACTGCCGTCCAGGTCGATCAGGGTGATGCGGCCGGGATTCTCCACCTGGGCCGACCTGACCAGTCCCCACACCGGGGCCGCGGCCGGGTCGACGTCCTCCGCGTCGTGGGTCGCGACGGCGTTGCGCGTGACGAGCACGAGCCGGGAGGTCCCGAACGCCAGCCCGTCCTGCACCAGTTCCAGCGCTCGTACGGTGGCCCGGTGCGCCGCGGCCACCGGGTCGGTGCCGGCCGGCACGTCGATCACGGCGACCAGGACGTCCCCGGCGGCGTCCGCGACGCTCTCGACCCGGCGGGCGGGGCCGGCCGCCGGGGTGTTCCCGAGTACGGCCCAGCCGGTGTCGGTGAGATCCTCCGGGTCGGGGAGCACGACCGGCGACCACAACACGTGGAACAGCGAGTCGGCGACCGCGCCGTCGACCCGGTCCGCGGGCGCCGCCGGACGTGCCCGCAACGCGCGCACCTCGGCGACGGGTTCGCCGGTGTCGTCGGCCAACCACACCCGGAACGCGTCCGGTCCCTTGGGCCTGATCCGGACCCGGAGCGCGCGCGGGCCGGCGGCGTAGAGGTCGAACCCGTGCCAGGACGGCTCGGCGATTTCTCGCCCGACCGCGAGCAACGGGTGCAACGCGGCGTCGAGCAGCGCCGGATGGATCCCGAACGTGTCCGAGTCGACGTCCTCGGGCAACCGCACCTCGGCGAACAACTCGTCGCCGCGTTGCCACAGCGCCGCCAGCCCCCCGAACGCGGGCCCGTGTGTGCGACCGCGCTCGTCGAGCCGCCGGTGGAGGTCGTCCAGGTCGATCGGCACGGCGTCGGCCGGCGGCCAGACGTCCAGCGCGATCGTCGGCGCCGGCGCCGGCTCGGTGAGCAGGCCGGTGGCGTGTACCTGCCACGGCACGGCCGAACCGTCCCCATCCGGCCGGGAGCCGATGGTGATCCGCCGGTGCCCGTCCGCGTCGGCCGCGCCCATGGTGACCTGCACCTGGACCTTCCCGTCGTCCGGGACGGTCAGCGGGACGTCGACGGTCAGCTCGGCGACGCCGGAACAGCCGACCTCGTCGCCGGCCCGGACCGCCAACTCGACCATGGCCGCCGCGGGCAGCGTGGCGATGCCGCCGACCCGGTGGTCGGCGAGCCAGGGCTGGGCGTGCAGCGAGAGCCCGCCGGTGAACACCGCACCGTCACCGCCGGCGAGCACGATGGCCGCCGTCAGCAGCGGGTGTTCCGGTGAGGTCAGGCCGATCCCGCCGGCCTTGCGCCCGCCCGGCGAGGTGCCGTCCAGCCAGTAGCTCTGGTGTTGGAAGGCGTAGGTGGGCAGATCGGTCAGCGTCGCGGCGGTCCCGGTGAACAGGCGGGACCAGTCGACGGTGTGCCCGCCGGTGTGCAGGTGCGCGAGGGCGGTCACGGCGGTGGCGACCTGCGGCCGTCCCCGGCGTTGCAGCGCGGTGAACGACGCGTCGGCCACGCTCTGCGGGCCCATCGCGGTGAGCACGCCGTCGGGGCCGATCTCCACGAAGCGGGTCACGCCCGCCGCGCGCAGTCGGGTGACGTGATCGGCGAACCGCACCGGCTCGCGCACGTGATCCACCCAGTACCGGGCCGAACACACCTCCTCGGCGGTCGCGGCCATCGGGACGACCGGCTCGGTCAACTCGACCCCGGCCAGCACCGCGGCGAACTCGACCAGGACCGGATCCATCAACGGCGAGTGGAACGCGTGACTGACCGTCAACCGGTTCGTCTTGCGCCCCCGCGCCCGCAGTTCGTCCGCGATCTCGACGACGATGTCCTCGGCCCCGGAGATCACCACCGACGACGGCCCGTTGACCGCCGCGATGCCGGCCTCCTTCTCCCGCCCGCGCAACAACTCGACGACCTCGGCCTCCGCGGCCCCGACCGCGACCATCGCCCCGCCCTCGGGCAACGCCTGCATCAACCGGCCACGCGCGGCGACCACCCGACAGGCGTCGTCCAACGTCAACACCCCGGCCACATGCGCCGCGGCCAGCTCGCCGATCGAGTGACCGGTCACGAAGTCCGGCCGCACGCCCCACGACTCGAGCAGCCGGAACAACGCCACCTCGACCGCGAACAACGCGGGCTGGGTGAACCCCGTCTCGTCCAACCCCTCCCCGCCGAACACCACGTCCTTCAACGACCGGGACAGGTGAACGTCGAAACGGGCACAGATCTCGTCGAACGCCGACGCGAACACCGGGAACGCCTCGTACAGCTCCCGACCCATCCCCGCCCGCTGCGCCCCCTGACCCGTGAACAGGAACGCCGTACGCCCCTCCACCGCGACCCCGGAAACCACCCCGGCCCCGGCCTCACCCGCCGCCAACGCCCGCAACCCCGCGACCAGTTCGCCCCGATCCGCGGCCACCACCACACCACGATGCTCGAACGTCGACCGCGACACCGCCGCCGACAACCCGATATCCGACAACGACACCTCGTCGCCGGCCGCGGCGCAGACCAGCGACGCCAACCGCTCCGCCTGGGCCCGCAACGCCGGTACCGACCGCGCCGACACGGCCACCGGCACCACCACCGGCACGACCGGGGCCACCGGTACGACGACCTCGGTCGACTCCACCGGCACCGGCTCGGCCACCGGGGCCTGTTCGACGATCAGGTGTGCGTTGGTACCGCTGACTCCGAACGAGGACACCGCCCCGCGCATCGGCCGCCCGGTCGTCGGCCACGGCCGTGCCTCGGTCACCAGTTCGATCGACCCGGCCGACCAGTCCACCGCCGGCGTCGGCGCGTCCACATGCAGCGTCTTCGGCACCACCCGGTGCCGCATCGCCATGACCAGCTTGATCACCCCGGCCACCCCGGCCGCGGCCTGGGTATGCCCGATGTTCGACTTCAACGAGCCCAACAGCAGCGGTCGGCCGTCCGCCCGGGCCTGACCGTAGGTGGCCAACAGCGCCTGCGCCTCGATCGGATCGCCGAGCATCGTGCCGGTACCGTGCGCGTCGATCACGTCGACCTCGGCGGGGGAGAGACCCGCGTTGGCCAGCGCCCGGCGGATGACCCGCTGCTGGGACGGGCCGCTCGGCGCGGTCAGGCCGTTCGAGGCGCCGTCGGAGTTCACCGCACTGCCGCGGATCACGGCCAGTACCGGGTACCCCAGCCGCCGGGCGTCGGAGAGCCGTGCCAACGTCAGCACGCCCACCCCCTCGGAGAAGCCGGTGCCGTCCGCCGCCGCCGCGAACGCCTTGCAGCGCCCGTCCGGCGCGAGCCCACGCTGCCGGGAGAACTCCACGAAGCCGTCCGGCACCGGAATCACCATCGCCCCGCCGGCCAGCGCCAGCGAGCACTCGCCGTTGCGCAGCGCGGTCACGGCGTGGTGGATCGACACCAGCGACGACGAACAGGCCGTGTCCATGCTGACCGTGGGCCCTTCCAGGCCCAGGACGTAGGAGATCCGACCGGAGGCGACGCTGGTCAGCATCCCGGTCATCGCGTAACCCTCGATGCCGGTGGACGCCGCGTCGACGGTGGAGGCGTAGCCGGTGTACATGACCCCGACGAAAACCCCGGTGTCGCTGCCCCGCAACGAGCGCGGGTCGATCCGGGCCCGTTCGATGGCCTCCCACGTGGTCTCCAGCAGCAGCCGCTGCTGCGGGTCCATCGCCAGCGCCTCCCGGGGCGAGATCCCGAAGAACGCCGAGTCGAAACCCTTGACGTCGCTGAGGAATCCGCCCTGGCGCGCGTAGAACTTGCCCATCGCGTCGGGGTCCGGGTCGTACATGCCCGCCACGTCCCAGTCGCGGTCGGCGGGGAACTCGGTGATCGCGTCGACGCCGTCGGCGGCCACCCGCCACAACTCCTCGGGCGTGGACACGTCGCCCGGGTAGCGGCAGCCCATGCCCAAAATGGCGATGGGCTCGGACCGGCTCGATTCCAATTCCTCGACCCGGGCCCGGGCCTTGTGCAGGTCGGCGGTGACCCACTTGAGGTAGTCGAGGAGTTTCTCGTCCTTGTTCATCTGCCGCTCGCTCATGAGGACACCGCCCGAATCGAGTTCTCCAGTCCCGTGGCGGGACCCTGCTTGGTCAGCACCGACGAGCCGAGCCGGCCGGCCAGGGACAGCGCGAGGTGCAGGCGCAGGTGGTCCACCCGCAGGGACCGCCCGAGCAGTTGCTCCGCCTTCTTCACCCGGTAGACCACGGTGTTCTTCGCGATGTGCAGGTGTTTGGCCGTGACGGCCACGCCCCGCTCGTTGTCCAGCAGGCACCGCACGGTCTCGCGCAACGCGGCCATGGTGCGGTTGTCGGCGGCGAGCGGGCCCAGTTCACGGCGGACGAAGTCGGCGGTGGCCTCGGCGTCGTTGCCGAGCAGGATCACCAACTCCAGGTCGCCGTAGTCGCACAGCCTGGACGGGCCGGGCTCGGTGATCCGGCCGACCCGCTCCGCGGTGACCGCCTGCTCGTGCGAACGCTGGAAGCCGGCCACGCCGTCGCCCGGCAACCCCGAGGCGACGTGGATGTGCGCCGGCAGGTCCACCGGCTTGTCCGAGCGCCCCAGCTCGCCCGGGTGGTCGGTGGCGCGACCGCCCCACGCCCACAGTCGGCCCGGGCCCGCCGGAAGCAGCAACATCGAGGAGCAGCCGACCTGGTCCAGCAGCCGCAGTGCGGTGGTCTCCAGCTCGCGCTTGCTGTCCGGGGTGATCTCGTCCTGCCACAACACCAGCGCGACGTGATGCAGCGTCAGGTCGTACTGCAACCGGCGCAGCGCCTTGCGCGTGTCGACCGGCTTGCCCTTCAAAATCGCGGACACCAGTTCGAAGCGTTCACCCACGGATCCGGCGAACCAGCGGTTGCGTTCGGCGGCGAACTTCTCGGTCACCGCGGCGGAGAGGGTCTCCATTCCGTCGAACAGGTCGGCCGAAATGGACCGCATCATGGCCGGCTGGTCCTGGGCGGGGATCTGCGCCTCGCAGAACGCGAACAACTCGCGGGTGAATCGTGCCTGGCTGGCCCGGACGCACCGGAGCAGGAGGTCGACCGTGGTGTTGTCGGCGATGCGTTCCCGAATGGCATTGGTGAGTTCGGCGGAAAGCAGCCCGGTAATGGCGCGCACACCACTGAGTCGCAATACGACCCAGAGCGCTATCGCCTCGATCAGCCGCGTTTCGCTGGAAGATCTTCGATCGAAGCGCACGAACGGTTCCCCGGCCAACTCGGCGAGCAACAGACGGCTGTTCTCGATGGCCCAACCGGTCGCCCCGGAACCGACGCGCAGGACGACCTCCTCGACCAACTGCGCGTTCGTCGCCGGTAGATGGAGTACGGAGTCGTCCGTGGGGCGCAGTAGATGCAACAGCGAATAGGTGGATGTGATCTGTCGTTGCGCAGGTATGGCAGCCTGCGATATCGGATAGGCCGACAACGAGTAGCCTCCGTACCGGAAAGCGAGCGCGACTGGTCGTCGGCAGCCTTACACGGTTCCATCCACGGTGGGTAATCGGCCGGTAACCGCACGCCGGTGCCGAGATTACCGCCCGATGGGCGGGCTCGGCGGGCGGGTGCGACCTGCATGTCTTGGTGTTTGCGGCGGTATGCCCGGCCCCGGATCGCCGCACCCGGGTGCGGCTGTGCCGCACGCGCCCTGCGCGGGTTCGGGTGCGCGGGACGCGTGCGGGGTGGTGTTCGCCGGCGGACCGTGCCGGGCGGCGGGCGCCGTCGGTCAGTTCGGTACGCGGTCGCCTTCGGACCGCGCGGGCGGCGCGGTGCGCGGGTTCGTGTTCTTCGCCTTGGGCCGGTGTCGCCCGAAGCGCCGGACCAGCGGCGTCTCCACGCACCAGTACAGGAACGCGGAGCAGGCCAGCGCGGCGCCGAGCACGGCCAGGATCAGCAGTGCGTTGACCCAGGACGAGAACGTGCGGGTGGGGCCGATGAATTCGGCGGTCTGCATGATGACGATCCAGTGCACCATGTAGAACGCGAAGGAGATCTCGCCCAGGTAGATCATCGTCGGCTTGCGGAACACCGAGGCGGTGCGCTGTCGGTCCGCGACCGCGGCGGCGGCGATCAGGGGCGCGGTCCACACGGTCGCCACGCCGGCCGTGCCCGCCAGGTACGGCTCGTACTGGGTGAGCACGTAGCCGACGACGGCCAGGCCGAAGGCGGGCACCAGGCCGATGCGCGGCCAGCGACCGGCCGCGACGACCTTGGCCAGCAGAATGCCCAGGACGAATTCGAGCGCCCGGACCGGCGGGAAGAAGTACACGAACCACACCTGGTCGAAGGACACTTCGCCGGACACCCCGAAGGCGGCGAGCCGGGGCTGGTCGTCGACCACGTAGGTGCCGACCAGGAACGCGCCCACGATCAGCGCGAGTACCACCGCGACCGCCGGCCACAACCACTCCTCGCGGATCCGGCGCAGGACCGGCAGCAGGAAGGGGAAGGCCAGGTAGAAGAAGAACTCGCAACACAGCGACCAGCTCACCCCGTTGACCGCCGAGACGGTCTGGATGTCCGGGAACCACGCCTGTTGCATGGACCCGGAGGCGAGCCAGTCGACCAGCCGGGTGGGCCGGTCCGTCTCCAGTACGAACAGGGCCGCCAGGCCGAAGGTGACCACGTGCATCGGGCCGATCTTCGCCAGCCGGCGGCGCCAGAACGAACCGGTCGTGTCGCCCGAGCGGGCCGTCCAGGTGAGCACGAAGCCGCTCAGGATGAAGAAGAAGCCGACGCCGTAGGAGCCGAAGAGGGCGAAGGTCTCGCGAAGGTCGTCCCCCGTGTCACCCGGGACGAGCCGGGTGTAGAACAGGATGTGCGTCGTGAAGACGAGCATGGCCGCCACGATGCGCAGTCCCGTCAACGACGGCAACCGTGCGGGTTCCGGGTGATCGGACGTGTGCGCATCGCCGGCGCGGCTCGGGCCGACTTCCCTGGTCACCATGTGATCGTCGGGGGTAGGAGTTCACCAGCGGGTTTCGCGCTTTCCCGAGCGGAGCGCGGCGGATTCGATCCGGAATGAATGGATGTGATCTGCGGATGCGCAGGAATAAGAGCCTGCGCTATCGGATAGCCCGACAACGAGTGGCCTCCGTACTGGAAAGCGGACGTGATCTGGGGGTCGGCAGCCTTGCACGATTTGTTCCCTGTCGGGTAATCCGTCGGTAACCGGGTCCGGGCGGCGGAATTACCGCACGGTGGGCGGAAACTCGCGGCCCGCGCGATATCTTGCAATGCGCAGTCCGCCGATTGGCAATGACGAGGAGTACTCGTGACCGAGCCGGCCACACAAGACGTCCCGACCGCAGTCGGTGCCGGAGCCGGCACCGTGCCGTGGGTGTTGTCCGGGCGAACCGAACAGGGTCTGCGCGGCCAGGCCGCGCGGCTGCTGGCCCGGCTCGAATCCGACGCGGCGGCGAACGTCGCCGACGACCTCACCGACGTGGGCCGGTCGCTGGTGGCGGCCGGCGCGCTCTTCGAGTATCGGGCCGTGGTGCTGGGGCGCGACCGGGCGGAGTTGCTCGCCGGCTTGCGGGCGCTGGTCGAGGAGCGGCCCGCGCCGAACGTGATCAGCGGACGGGCGACCCGGCAGGCCCAGGCCGATGCCCGGCCGGTGTTCGTCTTCCCGGGCCAGGGCACCCAGTGGGTCGGCATGGCCGTCGAGCTCTTGCACACCTCGCCCGCGTTCGCCCAGGAGATCCGGGCCTGCGAGAAGGCGCTGTCGCCGCACCTGGACTGGTCCCTGGAGGACGTGCTGCGCGGGGTGCCGGGAACGCCGCCGCTGGACCGGGTGGACGTCGTACAGCCGGTGCTGTTCTCGATGATGTTGTCGCTGGCCCGGCTGTGGCGCCGATTCGGCGTGGAGCCCAAGGCGACGGTCGGCCATTCGCAGGGCGAGATCGTGGCCGCGCACGTCGCGGGCGCGTTGTCGCTGGAGGACGCGGCGCGAATCGTCGCGTTGCGCAGTCGGGCGCTGACGGCGATCCGCGGTCGCGGCGAGATGTTGACGGTGCTGGCCCCCAACGAGCGGGTGCGCACCATGCTGGCCGACTGGGACGGCGCGTTGTCGATCGCGGCGGTGAACGGCCCGGCCACCATGACCGTGTCGGGTGACGTGGGCGCGATGGCCGAGTTCGGTGCCGCGCTCTCCGCGGCTCGGATGATGCGCTGGCGGGTGCCGGGAGTGGACTTCGCCGCGCACTCGGCGCATGTGGAGGATCTGCGCGAGACCCTGCTCGACCTGGCGGCCGACATCCGACCGGCGCGCGGCGACGTGCCGTTCTACTCGACGGTGACCGGACGGCGCATCGACACCGACGAACTGGACGCCGAGTACTGGTACCGGAATCTGCGCCAGACCGTCAGGTTCGACGAGGCGGTGCGTTCGCTGGTCGCCGACGGGCACTCGATCTTCGTCGAGTGCAGTGCCCAGCCGGTGCTGTCCGTCGGCATCCAGGACATCGTCGAGGAACTCGGTCGTTCGGCCGTACTGATGGCGACGCTGCGCAACGAGGACGGCGGGATGGGCCGCTTTCTCGCCGCGTTGGCGGAAGCGTACGTGCACGGGGTCGCGGTGGACTGGACGGCCGCGTTCGCGTGAGAACCGGGTGACCGCGTCCGGTCCGCCCGAGCCCGCTTGACCCCGCCGTCGCCTTGAGCCCGCCCCGACCGCGCGTCCGGGCCGGTTCGGCGGCGGCTCGGTGCTGCGCCGGCCCGGGGGCGTCGATCCGCCGCGTCCGGGCATGCCAAGGGGCGGGTCGGCTTCGTCCGGTGTGGACGAAGGCGGCCCGCCGGGGTGGGGCGGGAGCGGTCAGGCCGATTCCGGGGACACCGGGATTCGGCTGGTCATGCGCTCCATGCCGCTGATCCAGTTGTCGCGCAGCGCGGCGGTGGCGGCGGCCACGTCCCCGGCGCGCAGGTGTTCGGCGATCCGGCAGTGCTCCTCCGCCTCGCGTTCCAACAGCGTGTCCTCGCCCGCGATCAGGTGGGTGTAGCGCCGCATGCCCGCCTTCACGCTGGTCACCAGATCCAACAGTCGCTCGTTCGGACACCGGCCGAGCAGCAGGTCGTGCCACTCGTCGTCGTGCCACTCGATCTCCGACTGCTCCGCCACCGGATCCGGGAAGTCCCGGGCCAGGCGCAGCAACTCCGGTGCCATCTCCTGGAGTTCGGCTGGGTCGGAGAGTTCGAGCGCGAGCGATTCCAGGCCCGCGACGATCTCGCACAGGTCGCGGAACTCCTTGCTGCTGACCGGCGCGAACCGGAAGCCGCGTCCCTGATTGCTCTCCAGGACGCCCTCGCCGGCCAGGGTGATCAGGGCCTCGCGCAGGGGAGTGCGGCTCACCCCCAACTCGCCCGCGAGCACCACCTCGTTGATGTCCTTGCCTGCCGCGAAGTCACCCCGGTCGAGGCGCAGAAGCAACTCCTCGCGGATCTGCTCCCGCAGAGGTCGCCGCTGGATTCCCATGGGTCGGTTACTCCTCGTGTCGATCGACGTCGATAACTGGTGCTTGACATGTCACACCGTAGACACCTTGAATTATGAATACAGAATACATGAACGGGAGGTCGACGTGGGGTTGACGCGAGTGCCCGGGCTGCTGTTCGGGGGTGACTACAACCCCGAGCAATGGCCCGAGGAGGTCTGGGTCGAGGACGCCAAGCTGATGGTCGAGGCCGGGGTGAACATGGCGACGGTCGCCGTCTTCTCCTGGTCACGGCTGGAACCCAGGCCCGGCGAGTACGACTTCGGCTGGTTGGACCGGGTACTCGACCTGCTGCACGAGCACGGCATCGCCGCCGACCTGGCCACCGCGACCGCCACCCCGCCGCCGTGGCTGGTCCGTGAGCACCCGGAGCTGTTGCCGGTCGACGCGAACGGCACCCGGCTCGAATTCGGCTCCCGGCAGGGCTACTGTCCCAGCTCGCCGATCTTCCGCGCGGCCACCGTGCGACTGGCCCGGGCGATGGCGGAGCGTTACGGCGAGCACCCGGCGCTGGCGATGTGGCATATCGGCAACGAGTACGCCGACCACACGCTGGAATGCTTCTGCGACGAGTCCGCCCGGCACTTCCGCCGCTGGCTGGCCGAGCGATACCGGGACATCGACGGCCTCAACGCCGCGTGGGGCACCTCGTGTTGGGGTCAGCACTACACCGACTTCGAACAGATCGCCCCACCGCGCGCGGCGCCGGGCCCGATCAACCCGACCCAGGTGCTGGACTGGCGCCGGTTCTGCTCGGACGCGCTCCTGGAGTGCTTCGAGGCGGAGCAGCGCGTACTGCGCGAGGTCACCCCCGACATTCCGGTGACCACGAACTTCATGAGCATCCTGGCCGGCCTGGACTATTGGAAATGGGCCGAGGCCGAGGACTTCGTCAGCGACGACGCCTACCCCGACCCGGCCGACCCCACCTCGCACGTGGGCATCGCGCTCAGCTACGACCTGATGCGCTCGCTCAAGCGGCGCCCGTGGCTGCTGTTGGAGCAGGCCCCGAGCGCGGTGAGCTGGCGCGAGGTCAACGTGCCCAAGCCGCGGGGCAAGATGCGCCTGGACAGCCTCCAGGCACTCGCGCACGGCGCCGACGGGGTGATGTTCTTCCAGTGGCGCCAGGCCCACTACGGGCCGGAGAAGTTCCACTCCGCCCTGCTCCCGCACGGCGGCGTGCAGACCCGCGGCTGGCAGGACACGCTGCGGCTGGGCGGCGAACTGGCCAGGCTCGCCGAACTCGCCGGCACCACCAGCCGCGCGGACGTCGCCCTGCTGCTGGACTGGTCCTCCTGGTGGGGCCTGGAGGCGCCCGAGTCGATGCCGTCCAAGCGGCTGGAACTCAAGCGCCTGCTCACCGCCTGGTACACCCCGCTGCACGCCCTCGGAATCACCGTCGACCTGGCCCCACCGGACCGTGACCTGTCCGACTACCGCCTGGTCATCGCGCCCAACCTGTACCTCTGCACGGACGAACAGGCGGCCCGACTGCGGACGTTCGACGGCGAGCTGATCGTCGGCCCGTTCAGCGGCGTGGTCGACGCGGCCGACCGGATCCATCCCGGCGGGGCCCCCGGCCCCCTGCGCGAGCTGCTCGGGGTGAGCGTCGACGAGTTCTGGCCGCTCGCCGACGGCGACACCAGGCTCGTCCGGCACGCCGACGGCACCGCGGGCGGCGCGACCCGATGGGCCGAGTGGCTGCGTGTCGAGGCGGCCACGCCGATCGCCACCTACGCGGACGGCGACCTGGCCGGGCAACCCGCGATCACCCGACACGGCCGCGCCACCTACGTCGGCTGCGACCTCGACGACGTCACGCCCGTACTGACCGAGGTACTCACCCGCGCGGGCGTCCGCCCCGTCGCGGACGTGCCCCCCGGGGTCGAGGCCACCCGCCGCAGCGGACCCGACGCCGACTACCTGTTCCTGCTCAATCACGGCACGACCACCGCGACTGTGACCCTGCGCGCCCCCGGCACGGACCTGCCGACCGGGCGCGACCTGCACGGCCCGATCGAGATCGGGCCCAGGGACGCCGTGGTGCTGCGCACCGCTCACGAGGGAGAGAAGTGACCCACCCCTACATACCCAATGCCGAGCCGGCCGTCCGGGCCGAGATGCTGGCCGCGATCGGGGTCGAGTCCATCGAGGACTTCTATACCGCCATCCCCGCCGCGCTGCGCCTGAACCGGCCGCTCGACCTGCCCGCGCCGATGGCCTCGGAACACGAACTGGTCCGGCACATGCGCGGGTTGCTCGCACGCAACACCGACACCACCGAGGTGCTCAGCTTCCTCGGCGGCGGCTGCTACCCGCACCACGTGCCCGCCGTGTGCGACGAGGTCAACTCGCGCGGCGAGTTCCTCACCGCCTACGCCGGCGAGCCGTACGAGGACCACGGCCGATTCCAGGCCCTCTTCGAGTACGTCAGCATGATGGGCGAACTCCTGGAGATGGACGTCGTCAACGTCCCCACCTACGACGGCTTCCAGGCGACCGGCACCGCGCTGCGGATGGCCGCCCGCTACACCGGCCGATCCAAGGTGCTGGTCACCGCCGCGATCGGCGCGGACAAGCTGAGCAAGCTGCACGACTTCCTCGCGCCCGACGTCGAGATCGTCATGATCGCGATCACCGAGACCGGCGAGGCCGCCGAGTTCACCGTCGACGACACCGTCGCCGCGGTCTACCTGGAGAGCCCCAACCTCTACGGCGTGGTCGAGAGCCGGACCGCCGAGATCGCCGAACTCGCGCACGCCCAGGGCGCGTTGCTCGTGGTGAGCGCCGACCCGATCTCGCTCGGCGTACTCGCCCCGCCCGCCACCCTCGGCGCGGACATCGTCTGCGGCGACATCCAGTCGCTGGGCATGCACCAGAGCTACGGCGGCGGCCACGCCGGCTACATCGCCACCCGGGACGAACCGCGCCTGGTCGCCGAGTTCCCCTCGCGCCTGTTCGGCATCGCGCCGACCGCGGTACCCGGCGAATACGGCTTCGGCGACGTCTTCTACGACCGCACCTCCTTCGCGCTGCGCGAGGAGGGCAAGGAATGGGTGGGCACCGCCGCCTCGCTGTGGGGCATCACGGCCGGCGTCTATCTCGCCCTGATGGGCCCCGAGGGCATGCGCGAACTCGGCGAGACGATCCTGGCCCGCACCCGCTACGCGATGGACGAACTGGCCGCCGTACCCGGGGTGTCGGTCAAGCACGCCCAGGCGGTGCACTTCCGCGAGTTCGCGATCGAGGTGGCCGACACCGACGCGCTGCTCACGGCGCTGCGCGAGCACGGCATCTACGCCGGCATCGCGCTGGACGCCACGACGCTGCTGGTCTGCGTGACCGAGCGGCACGGCAAGGACGACATCGACTCGCTGGTGCGAGCGGTACGAGAGGTGCAGGGCTGATGGGTGCCGTCGGAGAATCCTTCGCGAAATTGCCGATCGAGGCGAAGCCGCCGCTGCGCCGGTTCCACCAGGCGCGCTGGGACGAGCCGATCATCTTCGAGCTGTCCAGCCCCGGCCGGCGCGGCATCGGGGTGCCCGAGGCGGGCGTGCCCGCCGTCGAACTGCCCGCCGGCATCCGGCGCGAGACGGCGCCCGCGCTGCCGCAGATGTCCCAGTTGCACGTGCTCCGGCACTACATGCGACTCTCCCAGGAGACCATCGGCGTCGACCTGGGCATCGCCGTCGGCCAGGGCACCTGCACGATGAAGTACAGCCCCAAGATCAACGACCGGTTCGTCGCCGACGCCAAGATCGCCGAACTGCACCCGGCCCAGCCCGAGGACAGCGTGCAGGGCGTGCTCGCGATCTACTGGCACCTGGAGCAGATGCTCAAGGAGATCTCCGGCCTGAACCGGGTCTGCCTGCAACCGGGCTCCGGCTCGGCGGCGATCTACGCCAACATCGCGATGATCCGCGCCTACCACGCCTCGCGGGGCGAGGGCGAACAGCGCGACCAGGTGATCACCACGATGTTCTCGCACCCCTCGAACGCGGCCTGCGCCAAGGTCGCCGGGTACGAGGTGATCACCTTGATGCCCGACGCCGACGGCTACCCGGACATCGAGGCCCTGCGCGCCGCCGTGGGCCCGCGCACCGCCGCGCTGATGATCACCAACCCGGAGGACACCGGGATCTACAACCCCCGGATCGCCGAGTTCGTCGAACTCGTGCACGGGGCGGGCGGGTTGGCCTGCTACGACCAGGCCAACGCGAACGGCATCCTGGGCATCACCCGGGCCGCCGACGCCGGGTTCGACCTGTGCCACTTCAACCTGCACAAGACCTTCTCCACCCCGCACGCGTGCGGCGGCCCGGCGGCGGGCGCGTGCGGTGTCGCGGAGAAGCTGGTGCCGTTCATGCCCGGCCCGACCATCGAGTTCGACGGCGAACGCTACTTCCTGGACACCGACCGGCCGCAGTCGGTCGGCAAGATCCGGCCCTACCTCGGGGTCACCCCGAACGTGGTGCGCGCCTACGCGTGGATCATGGCGCTGGGCGCCGAGGGTCTGCGGCAGGTGGCCGAGACGGCGGTGCTGAACAACAACTACCTGATGCACAAGGTGTTGCAGATCCCCGGTGCCTCCGCGCCGTGGAACAAGGACCGGCTGGAGCAGGTCCGCTACTCGTGGCAGGCGCTCTACGAGGACACGGGCGTGCACTCGGAGGAGATCGGCGTGCGCGCGTCCGACTTCGGGGTGCACTACTGGACCAGCCACCACCCGTACCTGGTGCCCGAGCCGTTCACCCTGGAGCCGACCGAGTCGTACTCCAAGGAGGACCTCGACGAATACGCGGCGATCCTGGCGCACGTCGCGGACGAGGCGCGCAGCGAACCGGAGTTCGTCAAGGGCGCGCCGTACAACCAGACCGTGCACAAGATCGACCCGACCTGCCTGGACGACCCGGAGCAGTGGGCGACGACCTGGCGGGCGTACGTCCGCAAGCACCTGTCATGAGAGTCGGCCTGGTCGTCAACCCGGTGGCCGGCCTCGGCGGGGCGGCCGGGCTCAAGGGCAGCGACGGCGCCGACGTGCAGCGCGAGGCGCTGGCACGCGGGGCGATCGCCCGAGCCGGGGAGCGCGCGACCGCGGCCGTGCGCGCGCTCCTGGCCGCCCGCCCGGACGCCACCGTGGTCACCGTGCCCGGCGCGATGGGCGAGCACGCCGTGCGCGCCGCCGGCGCGGTGCCCGAACTGGTGGCGTGCACACCGGGGGAGCCGTCCTCGTCCGCCGACACCCGGGCCTGCGTCCGGGCGTTGGCGGCGGTGGATCTGCTGCTGTTCGCGGGCGGCGACGGCACCGCCCGGGACGTGCTGGACGCCGCGCCCGGCATGCCGGTGCTCGGCATCCCGGCCGGGGTCAAGGTCTACTCCGGCTGCTTCGCGGTCGGCCCGGCGGCGGCCGGCCACGCCGCCGCCGAGTTCGCCGGGGACACCACCGAGGCCGAGGTGGTGGACCTGGACGAACAGGGCTACCGCGAGGGCCGGGTCGGCCCCCGCCTGTACGGCACGCTGACCGTGCCCGCGGTCCGGGTCCGGCTGTCCGGTCGCAAGACCGGCTCCTCGGGCGCCGCGCCGGAAAGCATCGAGGCCATCGCCCGCGAAGTGGTCGCCCGGATGCGCCCGGGTGTGCGCTACATCCTGGGACCGGGCACCACCACCCGTGCGGTCGGCCGCGCGCTGGGCGCCGAATCCACCCTGCTCGGCGTGGACGTGGTCGCCGACGGCGTGCCGATCGGGGTCGACCTGAGCGAGCGCGCGCTGCTCGACCTGGTGGAAGGGCACGAGACGGACGCCGTCGTGTCGGTGATCGGCGGCCAGGGCTTCGTGTTCGGCCGCGGCAACCAGCAGATCAGCCCGTCGGTGCTGGCCCGCGTGCACGGCCTGACCGTGCTCGCCACCCGCACCAAGCTGGCCGCGCTCGGCGGCCGGCCGCTGTTGGCGGACACCGGGGACCCGGCCACGGACGCCCGGTTGAGCGGTTTCGTCCGGGTGGTCACCGGCTACCGCGAGAGCGTCCCCTATCGAATTGTTCCTGCGAGTGAGGAGTGCTGCGGATGAACGGGATGACTGGATCCCTGCACGGCAAGGTCGCCATCGTCACCGGCGGCGGCTCGGGCATCGGCCGGGCCACCGCGCTGATGTTCGCCGCGGAGGGTGCGGACGTGGTGATCGCCGACATCGACGCGGCGGCGGCGACCCGCACCGCGCAGGAGATCACCGACCAGGGCTCCCGGGCAGTCGGGGTCAAGGCGGACGTCTCCGCCGAGGCCGACTGCGTGTCCGTGGTGTCCACGGCGGTGCAGACGTTCGGCGGGCTGCACGTGTTGTTCAACAACGCGGGCATCATCCGGCGCGCCGACGCGATCGGCACCTCGGTCGAGGAGTGGGACCGGGTGATGGCGGTCAACGTGCGCTCGGTCTTCCTGATGTGCAAGCACGCCGTCCCCGCGATGAGCGACGGTGGATCCATCGTCAACACCGGCTCCGGCTGGGGTCTCAAGGGCGGCGGCAACGCGATCTCCTACTGCGCGTCCAAGGCCGCCGTGGTCAACATGACCCGGGCCCTGGCGATCGACCACGCGGCGGCCGGCATCCGGGTCAACTCGGTCAACCCCGGTGACACGGACACCCCGATGTTGCGCGAGGAGGCCCGGCAACTGGCCGAGGACTGGACGGCGTTCGCGGCCGATGCGGCGGACCGTCCGATGGGCCGCGCCGGCACGCCGGACGAGATCGCCCGCGCGGTGCTCTTCCTGGCCTCCGACGCGGCGAGCTACATCACCGGCACCGCCCTGGTCGTCGACGGCGGCGGCCTCGCCTAGTCATCCCGGCCCCGCTCCCGTCGTCGCCGTCGGCGACGGGCGCGGTCCCGGTCCCGGTACGTGCACGTCCCGCACCATTCCCCCCGGAGGCACATCGTGTCATTTTCCCGCGCAGCGAAGACCGTCGCCGTGCTGGCCGTCGGTGCCGCACTCGCCGCAACCACCGGTTGCGGCGGGAGCAGCGGCTCCGGCTCCGGCTCCGGCAAGACCACCGTCACCTGGTCGACCTGGGGCAACCCCGAGGAACTGGCCCGGTTCAAGGAGTTCGAGAAGGACTTCGGCAAGCGCCACCCCGACATCAAGCTGAAGCTCCAGGCGGTGCCGTCCTACAGCGACTACCACGCCAAGCTGCTCACCCAGCTCTCCTCCAAGACCGCGCCCGACGTGTTCTACGTCGGTGACGACTTCGCCGGCAAATTCGTCTCCGCCGGGGCGCTCGCGCCGCTCAACGAGAAGATGGCGGCCCCCGACAGCAAGGCCAAGCAGGAGGACTTCTTCGACGGGCTGTACGGCGGCGCGAAGAAGGACGGCAAGATCTACGGCATACCGAACGACGCCAACCCCGAGGTGCTCTGGTACGACAAGCAGACGCTCAAGGACGCCGGGATCACCGAGGACCCGGCCGCGCTGAACGCGCAGGGCAAGTGGACGATGGCCACCTTCCTGGAGATGAACCGCAAGCTCAAGGGCGCGGACAAGGCCGGTTCGGTCTTCTACAACTGGTACGGCTCGACCTACAGCATGATCAACGGCTTCGGCGGCAAGGTGTACGACGGCGGCAAGTTCGTCGGCAACACCGACCCCAAGTCGCGCGAGGCATTGAAGGCATTGGCGGACGGCTACCAGAACGGGACCTTCCTGGTCGCCGACATCCTGCCCGAGGGCAACGGCTCCGACGTGCAGTTCATCAAGCACAAGGTCGGCTTCGCCGCGGGCGGACGGTGGATGATCGACACGGTCAAGAAGGGGCAGCCGGACAACTACGACATCGTGCCGTTCCCGTCCCAGTCCGGCGTGTTGATGCCGCAGACGGTCGGCACCTCCTTCCTGGCACTCAACAAGGACGCCAAGAACGCGCAGGCGGCCTGGACCTTCATGTCCGAGTTCGTCTCCAAGGAGGGCCAGACCCTGCGCCTGAAGGGCGGCGGCAACGCGGTGCCCTCGGTCAAGGGCGCGGACAGCGTGGTGATGGAGGGCTACCCGGCGCACGCGCAGACCTTCGTCGACGCCCGGGACGGCGGCTTCGCCAACTACCCGGAAGAGGCCGGCGTGCCGGAACTGACGGCGAAGATCAACGAGTTGCTGCTGAAGTTGTGGACCGGCAAGGTCGGGTTCGACCAGGCGATGAACGACCTCGGCTCGCTCGTCTCCGGCAAACTGAGCTGACCGGGGGCCGCCGTGACCACGTCCACGCTCAGCCGCACCACCGACGCACGGCGCCCGGCCACCGACAAGCCCGACAGCCGCCGGACCCTTTTGGGCCGGCGGCGTCGGGAACGGTGGTGGGCCGCCCTCTTCCTCGGGCCGCAACTGGCCGCCCTGCTGGTCTTCACCCTGATACCGCTGGGCTTCGCCGTCGTGCTGGCCTTCATGAAGTGGGACGGCCTGGGTGAGAAGTCCTGGGTCGGCTTCGACAACTTCCAGACCCAGTTCTCCGACCCCACCTTCCGCGACGCGGTGCTCAACACGCTGACCCTGGGCCTGATCACGGTGCCGGTGGGGCTGGTACTCGCCCTGCTGATCGCGATGGCGCTCAACAACGTGCGCGGCAAGACCATCTACCGGGTGATCTACTTCCTGCCCGTGGTCACCAGCTCGGTGGCCGTCGCGGTGATCTGGCAGATGTTGCTGGCCAGCGGTGACCTGGGGATGCTCAACAACACCGTGCACGACTGGTTCGGCATCACCCTGCCGGACTGGCTCAACGACCCCGACTGGGTGATGGTCGCGATCGCGGCGGTGACCATCTGGTCCTCGCTGGGCCTGAACGTGGTGATCTTCCTGGCCGGCCTGCAGTCCATCCCGGCGCACCTGACCGAGGTGGCCCGGATCGACGGCGCGGGACCGTTGCGCATCTTCCGGCACGTCACGCTGCCGCTGCTGTCCCCGACCATCTTCTTCTCCTTCGTGGTCGCGGTGATCAGCTCGTTCCAAGCCTTCGACCAGATCTACGTGCTGGTCGACCCGGACCACAACGAGGGCGCCCGCACGATCGTCTACCAGGTCTACGACCTGGGCTTCAAGAAGTTCGAATTCGGCGCCAGCAGCGCCGCCGCCCTGCTCCTGACGCTGATGACGGTCGTGGTCACGGTCGCCCAGTTCGGCATGCAGAAGCGCTTCGTCCACTACGAGTCGTAAGAGAGGAGGGTCGTGATGGTCACTGCCATCCGCCGACGCGTCGGCACCGTCGCACTGCACACCCTGCTCATCGTGGGCGGGCTGCTGATGACGTTCCCGTTCGTGTGGATGCTGCTCACCGCGTTCAAGGGCGAGGGGCAGATGATCCAGGATCCGCTGGCCTGGCTGCCGGACCCCTGGCGCGCGAGCAACTTCCCCGACGCCCTGGACGCGATGCCGTTCGGCCGCGCCTACTGGAACAGTTTCTACATCGCCGCGATCACGGTCGTGGCCACCCTGCTCACCGCCTCGATGGCGGCCTATGCCTTCACCCGGATCGAATTCCCGTTCTCCCGCTCGCTGTTCGTGGTCTTCCTGCTCACCCAGATGGTGCCCACCCAGGTCACCCTGGTGCCGCTCTACGTGATGTTGTCGCACTTCGGCTGGATCGACACCCACCTGGCGCTGATCCTGCCCGCCATCGCGAACCCGTTCGCGGTCTTCATGATGCGCCAGTTCATCCGGGCGGTGCCGATCGAACTGGAGGAGGCCGCCCGGCTGGACGGCGCGAACCGGTGGACGATCTTCACCCGGATCGTGCTGCCCAACATCAAGCCCGGCATGGCCGCGCTCGGCATCATCGTCTTCCTGGGCAGCTGGAACAGCTTCATCTACCCGTTGATCTTCCTCAACTCCGAGGAAAACTTCACCGTTCCGATGTTGCTCGCCTCGTTCAAGGGCCAGCACGGCGGACTGGACTACGGCATGCTCCTCGCCGCTTCGACGATCTCCGTGGTGCCGATGCTGATCGCCTTCATGATCGGGCAGCGGAAGATCATCAACAGCATGGCGGCATCCGGCATGGGAGGCCGCTGAGATGACGGCGCACGACCGCGACCTGCTCGACCGGGTCGCGCCGGACCTGCGCGAACGCCCCTTCACCGACCGCGGTTCGCGGCTGCTGGTGTTGGCGCAGGAGGACGGCGACCTGTGGATCGCCCGGTCCGAGTACGAGACCCGACTCACCGACACGACCGTGCTCACCGGGCTGCGGATCGAGTCGGCGGGCGGCGACCCGCTGCCGATCCGCTCCGCGCACCCGGACCGGATCTCCTTCGCGGGCGGTGTGCACCTGGCCTTCGCCGATCCGGACACGCTCGTCTTGATCGGTACCGGTGCCCGGGCGCGCTGGCGGACGGCGGACGGCGCCGCGCACGAGGCGGCGATCGAGGGCTGCCGGGTGCTGGTGGGCCGGGACGCGCGGATCGAGGGGCCCGCCGTCCTGGCCGCGGCCGGCGCGCGCTGGAACGCCTGGTTCGAGCGCATGCCGGCGGTCCGCGCGGACCTGCGGGAACGCGCCGCGATGGCGTGGTGGACGCTCGGGGTGAACCTGCTGCCGATCCGCTTCGCGGGCGGCCGGGAGGGCCTGGTCCCGTCCCGGTTCGGCTACGTCGGCGTGTGGAACTGGGACTCCTACTTCCACGCCATCGCGCTGCGGCACGGCGACCCCGAACTGGCCCGGGACCAGATCCGGATCCTGCTCGCCCACCAGCGCGCCGACGGGCTGATCCCCGACGTCGTGCACGACGAGGGCGTGCTGGCCGAGACCAACGACCTGCCGCGCTCGGACCGGGCCCGGCTGGCCGAGCACGTCGGCCAGGCCCTGGGCGAGGACGCGGCACCCGCCGCCGCGGCCGGCGACGCGGTTCCGGTGACCAAGCCGCCGCTGACCGCGTGGGCGGTCTGGAAGATCCACCGGGCGGCCCCCGACCTCGCCTTCCTGGCCGAGGTCTACGAGCCGATCGCCCGCTCCCAGGAATGGTGGCTGACCCACTCCGACCCGGACGGCGACGGCCTGGCCGAATACCTGCACCCGTACTCCAGCGGCCTGGACGACAGCCCGGTCTGGGACTACGGCCCGCGCGCCGAGCCGCCGGACCTGAACGCCTATCTGGCGCTCCAGTTCGACGTGTTGGGCGACATCGCCCAGGAACTGGGCCGAACCGAGGAGGCCGCGACCTGGCGCGAGCGGGCCGCCGCGCACACCGAACTCCTGGTGTCCCGGCGGTGGGACGGCAAACGTTTCACCACCGTCTCGGCGGGCCGCACGGTCCCGGTCCGCACCCCGCTGGAACTGCTGCCGCTGCTCACCGGACGGCTGCCGCGCGAGATCGCCGACCGACTGGTCGAGGACCTGCGCTCGCCGAGCTTCTGGGGCGAACGCCCGGTGCCGACCGTGGCGTTCGACGACCCGAACTTCGATCCCGAGGCGATGTGGCGCGGGCCGGTCTGGCTCAACGTCAACTACCTGCTGATCGAGGGCCTGCGCCGCTCCGGATACCCGGACGTGGCCGACGAGTTGACCGAACGCACGGTGCGGATGGTGGCCGAGGGCGGCGGGTTGTACGAGTACTGGAACCCGCTCACCGGCGGCCGGGCCGGGCGGGCGACCACCGGATTCGGCTGGTCCAGCGCGCTGTTCGTGGACCTGGCCCGGAGCTGAGCACACCGCCCGCCGTCGCCGCATCCGGCGACGGCGGGCCGGACGCGCGGTTCAGCGGGCGTCGAGCACGTCGGCCAGGTCGTAGCGGGCCGGTTCGGCGAGTTGTTCATACGTGCACTGGGCCGGATCCTTGTCGGTGCGCCACCGGCGGAACCGGGTCGTGTGCCGGAACCGGTCGCCCTGGACGTGGTCGTAGGCCACCTCGCACACCGATTCCGGCCGCAACGGCACCCAGTCCGACAGCCGACCGCCCGACCAGCGGGTCACCGCGCCGGGCAGCCGATCCGCCTCGTGCGCCTCGGCCTCGGCCCAGTGCGCCCACGGATGCCCGGCCGGATCCGCCATCCGGTACGGCGCCAACTCCTCGACCAACTCGGCCCGCCGGGCCGCGGTGAACGCCGCACTGACACCCACGTGTTGCAGCCGACCACGGTCGTCGTACAGACCGAGCAACAGCGAACCCACCACCGGGCCCGACTTGTGCTCGCGATAGCCCGCCACCACGCAGTCCGCGGTGCGCTCGTGCTTGACCTTGACCATCGCCCGTACATCCGGCAGATACGGCCCGGCCGGGTCCTTGGCCACGATGCCGTCCAGGCCCGCGCCCTCGAACCGGTCGAACCAATCCTGCGCCACGCCCCGATCGGTGGTGGCGGGCGCCAGGTGGATCGGCGCCGACACCTCGGCCAGCGCCCGCTCCAGCGCGGCGCGCCGCTCGGTCAGCGGACGCGACAGATACGCCCGGTCGCCCAGCGCCAGCAGGTCGAACGCCACGAACGACGCCGGGGTGGTCTCGGCCAGCAACCGCACCCGCGAGGCCGCCGGGTGGATCCGGTCCTGGAGCCGATCGAAGTCGAGCCGTCCGTCCCGGGCGATGACCAGCTCGCCGTCCAGTACGCAGCGTGACGGAAGCAGCCGCAACACCGCGTCCACCACATCCGGAAAGTAACGATCGAGCGGCTTGGTGTTACGGCTGCCGATCAGCACCTCGTCGCCGTCCCGGAAGACGATCGCCCGAAATCCGTCCCACTTGGCCTCGTAGTGCAGGCCGGCGGGAATCCGCGCGGCGGCCTTGGCGAGCATCGGCTTGACCGGGGGCATCACGGGAAGGCGCATGCGGCTCAGTGTGCTCGGGCGCCGCACCGGTCGCCTCCGCAGCGGCCGAACGGCGGCACGCCATCGGGACGAAGCGGGGCAAATCTGCCTACCCTGAGGAATGAGCGCTGCCGAGGAATTCGAGGTCGACGGCAGGTCCGTCCGGGTGAGCAACGTCGACAAGATCTACTACCCGGAACGCGGCTTCACCAAGGGTGACGTGGTCCGCTACCTGATCTCGGTCGGCGGTGGCCTGCTGCGCGGTTTGCGGGATCGACCCACCACCCTGCAACGCTTCCCCGAGGGTGTGGACGGCGAGTCGTTCTTCCAAAAGCGGGTGCCCAAATACCTGCCGGACTGGATCCCCACCGCCCGGATCACCTTCCCCAGCGGTCGGCACGCCGACGAGATGGCCCCCGACAGCGTGGCCGCACTGGTCTGGGCGGGCAACCTCGGCTGCCTGACCTTCCACCCCTGGCCGGTCCGACGCAACGCCACCGAACACCCCGACGAACTGCGCATCGACCTCGACCCGCAACCGGGCACCGACTTCGCCGACGCGGTCCGCGCCGCACACGCGATGCGCGAGGTACTGGCCGACTACCGGCTGACCGCCTGGCCGAAGACCTCCGGCGGCCGCGGCCTGCACCTCTACGTGCCGGTCCGGCCCGAGTGGGAGTTCACCGGGGTGCGCCGCGCGGTGATCGCGCTGGGCCGTGAACTGGAGGCGCGGATGCCCGATCGGGTGACCACCGCCTGGTGGAAGGAGGAGCGCGGCGAACGCATCTTCGTCGACTACAACCAGATGGCCCGGGACCGCACCATCGCCGCCGCCTACTCGCCGCGGCCCACCGCCCGGGCGACCGTATCGGCCCCGCTGACCTGGGACGAGGTCGACGACGCGCACCCCGACGACTTCGACCTCGCGAGCATGCCCGAGCGCTACGCCCGGCTCGGCGACGTGCACGCGGACATGTCGGAGCACGCCTTCGACCTGCGCCCGGCGCTCGAACTGGCCGAGCGGCAGGCCCGCGACCACGGCGCGGGCGACCTGCCCTATCCGCCGGACCACCCCAAGATGCCCGGCGAACCACCCCGGGTCCAACCCAGCCGGGCCCGCGAACACTGAAGGCGAAATCCGCGAACACCGAATGCGAAATCGGGATCCGAGACAGGAAAGAGTCCCTCATGTGTCTGTCGTTTCGTGCGCCGCTGTCCGTGCACAACCCCGTGTCGATCCACCATCCCTTCTCGACCCGCGCCCGGCTGTCCGTGCGCAAGGACGTGGGTCTGCTCGCGCTGCGCCTGGGCACCGGCGGCGTGTTGTTCGCACACGGCGCGCAGAAGTTGTTCGGCTGGTTCGGCGGCCACGGCCTGGCCGGTACCGGCTCGGCGATGGAACACATGGGCTTTCGGCCC
The DNA here is from genome assembly GCF_044333915.1 of Embleya sp. NPDC020886. Classification (NCBI taxonomy): domain Bacteria; kingdom Bacillati; phylum Actinomycetota; class Actinomycetes; order Kitasatosporales; family Streptomycetaceae; genus Embleya; species Embleya sp. NPDC020886. The sequence goes on from NZ_JBIRRX010000006.1 coordinate 383,027, forward strand.
GGTCGGCAGAGTGCGATCGCGGCCGGTCTCGGCGAGGCGGGCGGCGGGGTGCTCCTCGCGCTCGGCCTGGCCACTCCCGCGGCGGGCGCGGCGGCGGCCGGCGCGATGGCGGGTGCGGTCGCGGTACACGCGCCGGCCGGCTTCTTCGCGCAATCGGGCGGCTTCGAGTATCCGGCGTTCCTCGGCTTCGTCGCGGCCGGGCTCGGTCTCGCCGGCCCCGGGCGGTTCTCGGTGGACCACCTGACCTGCCACGTGCTGGACCGCCCGTGGGTGGTCGGCATCGCGTTCACCGGCAGCGCCGCCGCGGCCGCCGCGGTGATCGGCCGCCGCCGGGCCGCCGCCCAGGACGAGACGGACACACCGGCCGAGTAGGGCTCAGCGGCCGGCGCCGGCCCAGGCGAGCAGGCGCTCGACGGGCCACGTGGTGATCACCCGGTCCGCCGGCACCTCGCATGCGGTGGCCCGGGCGCAACCGTGGCCCTGCCAGTCGAGTTGGCCGGGCGCGTGTGCGTCGGTGTCGATCGAGAAGCAGACCCCGGCGGCCAGCGCCCGGCGCAGCAGCCGGGACGGTGGATCCCGGCGCTCGGGGCGGCAGTTGATCTCCACGGCGGTGTGCGACTCGGCACATGCGGCGAACACCGCGTCGGCGTCGAACGTGGACTCCGGGCGCTGCTTGCCCCCGATCAGTCGACCGGTGCAGTGGCCCAGCACGTCGACCCGCGGATTGCGCACCGCGGTCAACAGACGGCGGGTCATCGCCGGCTCCTCCATCCGCAGCTTGGAGTGCACCGAGGCGACCACCACGTCCAGGCGGGCGAGCAGATCCGGGTCCTGGTCCAGCGAGCCGTCGTCGAGGATGTCGCATTCGATGCCGGTCAACAGTCGGAACGGGGCCAGTTCGGCGGCGAGTTCGGCCACCACGCGCAACTGCGCGCGCAGCCGCTCGGCGGTCAGACCGCGAGCCACGGTCAACCGCGGCGAATGGTCGGTCAGGACGACCCACTCGTGCCCCAGGTCCCGTGCGGTGCGGGCCATCACGTCGATCGGGCTGCCGCCGTCGGACCAGTCGGAATGCATGTGGCAGTCGCCGCGCTGCGCGGCCAGCAGCGCCGCGCCGTCGGTGGGTACCGGCGAGGGGCGGGATTCCAGGTCGGCGAGGTAACCCGGCAGCCGGCCGGCCTGGGCCTGCTCGATGACGTCCGCCGTCTTGGGGCCGATGCCCTTCAGCTCGCCGAGCGTGCGCTGCTCGACCCGGCGGCGCAATTCGTCGGGCGTCAGTCCGGCCACCACCGCGGCCGCGGTCCGGAACGCCTTGACCCGGTACGTCGGCGCCTGGTCGCGTTCGAGCAGGAACGCGATGCGATCCAGTGCGGTCACGGGGTCGGGGGCGGGGCCGGGCTGGGAGGCGGGCGAGGGTCGGGGAGCCATGGGGGGACTGTGGCCGCGCCGGGCGAGGGTAAACCGCGCGAACGGGCCGATCGGCGTTCATCCGCGGGAGTCGGCGCGGGAGCCGGTGCGCGAGTTCCCGTGGGAGTTGCGGTGCGGAACACGAGCCGGCGTCGACCGGGTGCGTGTCCCGGGTGCGGGTGAATTCGGGATGCGGGTGAATACGGCTAGCGACCGGGTTCCTCGTCCTTCATGCCCTTGCGGATCTCCTCGCGCAGTTCGGGCGAGTCGGTGTGCCCGTGCACGGTCTGGGCATGCTGGGTGGCGGCCACGAGGACTTCGTCCTCGGAGCCGGCGATGGTGAGCGTGCACCCGGACTCACTGGGCATGTCCCGGCAATCGACGATCTTGCGCATGACGTCCTCCCGGACTGGGCTCTCGTCCCCGAGGGGCACGGTCCCGGGCACGACAGCGCGAGACCATGGTCATAGTTTAGTCCGTTTTGTGGCTATTTTCGGGCTCGGGTGAGTGGCCCGGCCCCGCCGCTGCGACCCGTGATGACGCGGGTCGCAGCGGTGACCGGGCCGCCGGCCGGTGCTAGCCGTTGGCGAACTCGTGCACGCCCCACCAGCCGGTTTCGTCGCGGTAGATGCCGATGCCCGCCTCGGTGTGGGTCGGGTCGGTCTGGTTGCGGTAGTGGCCCGGGCTGTGTCGCCACATGTCCTGGAACTTCTCGGCCGCCTGCCGGGCGGTCATGGCCGGGTCGCCCCACCACACGATGTTCTCGGCCACGCCGGTGCGGGCGCCGGTGACCAGGACGTCCGCCTCGGGGCCGGAGTGGGCGAAGCCGGTACGACGCATGTGTTCGGCCCACTTGCGGGCGAAGTCGCTCAGGTCGGTGCTCGCCCGGAGCGGCCGGAGGCCGACCTTCGCGCGTTCGGCGTTGAGCAGTTCCAGGGACATCGCCTCGGCGTCGGCACTCGACTGGGACGCGGGCCGGTTGCCGCGCACGGTGGGGTTGGCCCCGGGCGGCCCGTCCGCCGCCGAGGGAGTGGTGGGTCGGGTGCTCCTGGTCGCCGGGGCGGCCTTGCCGTTCGTCCCGACGCGGCTGGGGCTGCCGGTCGGGGTCGGCGTGCGCGTCGCGGGCGCGGTGCCGGTGCTGCCGGCCGGCTGCCCGGGGGCGGGCGAGGTGGGCGCCGCCGACGTGGGGGCCGTGGCCGCGGTGTCGGTCGGAGCCGCCGGCCGGGCCGCGCCGTCGTGCCGCTCGGCGGGCGAGCCGCAGCCGGCCAGTACGAACGCGGCCAGTGTCGCGGCGAGGGTGGTGGACACGGCCCGGTGGTGTCGGTACAGCCGGTGGTGTCGGTACTGCACGATGCGCAACTCCTCGAAAGGTACGGCTACTCGCCCGGCACGAACGCCGGGGACACCTGGGAGAGCCGCGGGGCGCGGGTGGATAACACAAATACCGAATCGAGTTCCGGGCGGGCGGGGCGGGTCAGGCCGGTGTCGCGAAGATCTGGGTCCACCAGGTCGTGCCGCCCGGGCCGACCGCGGCGCCGACGCCGATGTCGGTGAAGCCGCAATCGAGGATGTTGCCCCGGTGGATCGGACTGGCCAGCCACTGTGCGACCACCGACGCGGCGTCCGACCGACCCCGATCGAGGTTCTCGCCCCACTGCCGCCACCGGTAGCCGGCGGCGGTGATCCGGGCGTCGGGGCGCACCCCGTCCGGGGTCACGTGGTCGTAGAACCGGCGGGCGAGCATGTCGTCGGAGTGTTTGCGGGCGGCGCCGCGCAGCCGGTCGTCCACCCGGACCGGAGCACAACCGTGCTCGGCGCGGGCCGCGTTGACCAGGTCGACCACGGCACGTTCGAGCCGGGGCCGAGGGTCGGTGGAGGCGGAGGCGGTCGTGCGGGTGCCGACGGGCTCGGTCGTGGGTGTCGGCGTGGCCGGCCGCGTGGCGCTCGGCGCGGTGGCGGGCCGCAGGTCGGTGGTGGGCGCGGTGGTGGGCGTCGGAGCGGCGTCGGCGCCCGGCGGGTGGGCGGCGGGCGTGCTTCGGGTCGGCGGGGCGTGGTGGGGGCGGTCGACGATGACGACAGCGGCAAGGACGAGCAGGCCGATTGCCGCGGCGCCGAGCGCGAGCCCGCGCGGGCGGCGACTCGGGCGCGGCGCGGCGTGGCCCGGCGGGGCCGCGTGCGTCCCGGGCGACGGGGCGGCCGGGCCGGTGGCGCCGGGCGGGCCAGGATGGGTGGGTGGACCTGCCTGGGTGGCCGCGCTCGGGTCGGTGGGTGGGCCCGGGTGGGTGAGCGCGCTCGGGTCGGTGGGTGGGCTCGCGTGGGCGAGCGAGCCCGGGTGGGTGGCCGGGCCCGGGGCGGCGAGGGGGGCCGTCGCGCCGGTCGCCGACCATGGGCCCCGGGCGAGCAGGTGCAGCAGGACGGCGGTGGGCGGCAGCAGGGCCAGGCCCGCGAGCAGGCCCTCGACCGGGGCCAGGTCGTACCGGTGCGCGCCGCACGCGCCACACCCGCGGGCGTGGCGGGCGATGCGTTTGCGCCACAGCGGCGTCGGCTGCCCGTCCCAGGCCGCGAGCAGCGCGCCGGCCTGCGCACAGCGCGGGTCGGCGGCGAGGGCGCGGACCACCACCCGGGCCGCCTCCAACTGCTCCTTCATGCGCTGGACCCGGACCGCCACGTGGGCCGCGGGCAGGTCCAGGGCCGCGGCGAGTTCGGCCCGGGTCAGAGTGCCCGCCGCCTCCAGCCACCACAGGGCGAGCAGTTCGCGGGTGTCCGGGTCCAGCCAGCGGGTCGCCTCCGCGACGTCGCGGCGCTGTCCGGACAGGCCCAGCCGCAGGATGGTCAGGTCGGCGAAGTCGGCCGCCGGGTCCGGGTATTCGGCGATCTCGTCGAGCGGGGTCGTGGTCGCCCGGCGGGCGTGCCGACGGCGCACCTGATTGACCGCGATGGCCACCAACCAGGACCGGAAGCGCTCCGGATCGCGCAGGTCGCCGAGGCCGGACACCGCGCACAGCATGGTCTCCTGCACCACGTCGTCGACGTCCGCGTGCCCGTTCAGCGCCCGGCCGACGATGTTGTAGACCAGCGGCAACCAGTCGGCCACGAGTCGGTCCCGGGCACGCAGATCACCACCCTGGGCCGCGACGACCAGGGCGGTGTTGGGCTCGTTGTCCACGTACGTCCACTCTCCTCGACCGGCGTGCCGGGCCCACTCCCGGGCATCCGCCACTCGGGAGAGCGTCCGGGGCGGCGCGGATAACGGAAATCGCCGAACGAGTTCCGAACGTACCGACCCGGCGCCGCCGGCCGTCGCTCAGTTCGGCCGGGTCGCCAGCAGCTTCTCGACCCGGGAGCGCACCTCGGGGGTGTCCAGCCCACGAATGGTCACCGTGGTCCGGCGGCGCAGCACGTCGTCCACCGTCATCGCCCACTCGTGGTCGCGCGCGTAGGCCACCTGGGCCCAGATGTCCGGCCCGTCCGGGTGGATGCGCTCGCCGAGTTCGCGGTCGCCCCGCACCAGCGCGGCCAGGTCGTAGGCGAGGTTGCCGTAGTGCGACGCCAGGTGGCGGGCCACCACCGGGTCCACGCCGTCCTCGGGGGTGGCCTCGCCGAGCAGCCGGTGGGCCACCGCCTCGGGGTTCGCCGAGCCCGGCAGTGCCACCCGGCGCAGCGGGGTCGCCATGTCCTGCTCCAGGGCCACGACGCCGGCCTTGGCCAGCTTGTCCAGCACGGTCCGGCCGATGTGCCGGTAGGTGGTCCACTTGCCGCCCGCCACCGACAACATGCCGCCGCGCCCCTCGGTGACCACGGTCTCCCGCTTGGCCTCGCTCGTGGCGCCCGCGCCGCCGGGCAGGACCCGCAGGCCCGCGAACGCGTAGGTGATGTCCTCGCGGCGCAACTGGGCCGGGTCCACCGCGCTGCCCGCCTCGTCCAGGATCTGGGCGATGTCGGCCTCGGTGGGGGAGACCTTGCCCGGGTCGCCCTCGTAGGCCTCGTCGGTGGTGCCGAGCAGCAGGTGCTCCTCCCACGGAATCGCGAAGGACACCCGGTACTTGTCGATCGGGATGGTCAACGCGGCCCGCCACGGCTGCTGTTGGCGCAGCACCAGGTGCACACCCTTGGACAGCCGGATGCTCGGCTCGGCGGTCGGGTCCTCCATCCGGCGCAGGTGGTCCACCCACGGGCCGGTCGCGTTCAGCACGACCCGCGCGTGCACGCCGAACTCGGTGCCGTCGAGCCGGTCGCGCAGTTCGGCGCCGGTGACCCGGCCGCCGGGGTCCTTGCGCAGGCCGACCACCTCGGCGTGGTTGAGCACCACCGCGCCGGCCTCGACCGCGGCCCGCACGGTGGTCACCGCGACGCGGCTGTCGTTCATCTGGTGGTCGCCGTACACCGCGGCGCGGCGCAGGCCCTCCTTGCGCAGGGCCGGGACGAGTTCGAGCGCGTTCTCGGGGCCGATCACCTTGCCCATGCCGTCGCCGAACGCGGACAGCGCCGAGTACAGGAACACGCCGGCGCCGAGCTTGGCCGAGCCGTGCGGGCCGTCCTTGTAGACCGGCACCAGGAAGGACAACGGTCGCACCAGGTGCGGGGCCACGTCGCGGGCCAGCGTGCGGCGTTCGCGGTGGTTCTCCGCGACCAGCTTGAGGTTGCCGGTCTGCAGGTAGCGCAGGCCGCCGTGGACGAGCTTGGAGGACGCGGACGAGGTGGCGCCGGCGAAGTCGCCCGCGTCGACCATGGCCACCCGCAACCCGGTCTGGGCCGCGGTCCAGGCCACCGCCGTGCCGAGGATGCCGCCACCGATGACGAGCAGGTCGTGGGTGCCGCGCGAGAGTTCGGCGCGGCTGTGGGCACGAGCGGGAACGGTCGGATCCGTGGCGGTGCTCATCACGCGTCTTCTTTCCACTGGGCCGGGCCGCGAAGCGGTGGGACGGAGTCCCGATCCGAATCTACGTGGTCGGCATTGTCGAACGACGAACGACAGTTTTCATTGCCGGTCGGGCAGCGGTCAAGTGCCCCGGTCCGCGCCGGACGGCGAAGCGCGGCGCGGCGTCCGAAATAGGTCGATATGGCAGATCTCAGTACGGAAAGGTGGCACCCAGGTCGCGCGAGATGGCGCGTGCCGCGTCGCGCACCGAGGCCACCAGCGTGGGACGCGGTGCGCCGTCGGCGATGATCCGCTCGACCGCGCCGCTGATGCCCACCGCGCCCAGCGGCGTGCCGCGCCGGTCGCGGATCGGTGCGGCGATGGCCGCCAGGCCCAGGACCGACTCCTCGTTGTCGCACGCCCAGCCGCGTTCGCGCACCGTCACGCTCTCCGCGTCGATGGCGGCCGGGTCGGTCAGCGTGCGGGCGGTGAAGGCGACCGGGTCGCGCTCGTCCAACTCGGCGCGCGCGGCCGGGTCGACCGCGAGCAGCACCTTGCCCCAGGCGGTGGAGTGCAGCGGCAACATCGCGCCGATCTCCAGCACCTGGCGGCTGTCGTCGGGCCGGAAGACGTGATGGACGACCAGCACGCCGCCCTTGTGCAGCACGCCGATGCGCACGCTCTCGCCACTGGCCCGGGCCAGATCGTCGGCCCAGACCAGGGCCCGGGCGCGCAACTCGTGCACGTCCAGGTAGGAGCTGCTCAGCCGGAGCAACTCGGCGCCGAGCTGGTACTTGCCGCTCTTGGCGTCCTGCTCGACGAACCCCTCCTGGTGCAGCGTGCGCAGGATGCCGTGCGCGGTGCCCTTGGCCAGACCCAGGGTGGTGGCCACCTCGCTCAGGCCGAAGCGCCGTTCGCCGCCGGCGAGCAGCCGCAGGATCGCCGCTGCGCGTTCGAGCGACTGGATGGGACCGGGCATACCCACTCCTCCATCGAAGATCAGGTTGGCAATGAAGATCGGGTTGGCAATGTAGAACAGCGGTCGTACACATGCCGGTCGGGTCCACCGTCCGCCCGTCGGGCCCGGCGCTCACGGGCGGGGTCGGGAACGAGATGTTCACGGACTCTTGACGGCGGCGCAACCCGCGGAGAACACTGCCGGACAGCGGTCGTCAATGTCGAATGCCAGTCAGAGTCATCGAATGGACCGGGCCCGGACGATTCCGATCCGAACGCGATCGGATCCGCCCGGCGTACCCACTGCGCGGCACCGCAGCGGCGGTCCCTGCGCGCCGCCCCGACGCGGCGCGGATTCCCGCTTCCCCGCACGGCGCGTCGATCCCGGCGCGCCGTGCGTCCGTCCGGCGCCGGAACCCGGTGCCGTCCCACCCGTGCAGGCACGAACGTGCAGTCGCGAACGTGCAGTCAAGAAGGGGCCGTGTTGTTGTGACGAGCGACAAGATCTTCATCGGCGAGACCCTGGGTACGGCCATCCTGCTGCTCCTGGGCGTCGGCGTGTGTGCGGCGGTCACCCTGAACCGATCCAAGGCGCAGAACGCGGGCTGGCTGGCGATCACCTTCGGCTGGGGCTTCGCGGTGCTGGCCGGGGCGTACGCGAGCGTGTCGTTGTCCGGCGCCCATCTCAATCCCGCCGTGACGTTCGGCATCGCCGTCAAGACGGGGGAATGGGACAAGGTGCCGGTGTATCTCGCCGGGCAGTTCACCGGCGCGGTGATCGGCGCGGTGCTGGCCTGGGCCACCTACCTGGGTCAGTTCAAGGAGCACGGCGAACCGGTGCTCGGCGTGTTCGCCACCTCGCCGGAGATCCGCAACCCGGTGCAGAACGTGATCACCGAGACGATAGCCACCACCGTGCTGGTCATCGTGATCCTGACCCAGGGCCTGACCGACGGGCTCGCCCTCTCCGGCACCGGCATCCTGATGACCGCGCTCCTGGTGGTGGGCATCGGCCTGTCCCTGGGCGGTCCGACCGGCTACGCCATCAACCCGGTCCGCGACCTCGGCCCGCGCCTGGCACACTCGCTGCTGCCCATTCCCAAGAAGGGCGGCTCGGACTGGGCCTACGCGTGGGTCCCCGTGGTCGGTCCCACCCTGGGCGGGCTGGCGGCCGGCGGGCTGTACCGGCTCGCATACTGAGTCCGCGCGTGCGCCGCCCGCCCCCCGCGTGCGCACCGACCCCGACCTTTCCCTCGGATCCTTCGGAAGAGGAGCCATGTCCGACACCTACATCGCCGCGATCGACCAGGGCACCACGTCCAGCCGATGCATCATCTTCGGCGCGGACGGGCGCATCGTCGCCGTCGACCAGCGCGAGCACCGGCAGATCTTCCCCCGTCCGGGGTGGGTCGAGCACGACGCCGCCGAGATCTGGGGCGTGGTGCAGGCCGTGGTCGCCGGCGCGCTCGCCCAGGCGGGCATCCGCCGCGAGCAGATCCGCGCGCTGGGCATCACCAACCAGCGCGAGACCACCGTGTTGTGGGACCGCCATACCGGGGTGCCGGTGCACAACGCGCTCGTGTGGCAGGACACCCGCACCGACGCGCTGTGTCGCGAACTGGGCGGCAACGTCGGCCAGGACCGGTTCCGGGTCGAGACCGGGCTGCCGCTCGCCAGTTACTTCGCCGGGCCCAAGATCCGCTGGCTGCTGGACAACGTCGAGGGGCTGCGCGAGCGGGCCGACCGCGGCGACATCCTGTTCGGCACGATGGAGTCGTGGGTGGTGTGGAACCTCACCGGCGGCCCGGACGGCGGGGTGCACGTCACCGACGTCACCAACGCCTCGCGCACGATGTTGATGAACCTGGAGACGCTGGACTGGGACGACCGGATCCTGCGGGCGATGGACGTGCCGCGTTCGGTGCTGGCCGAGATCCGCTCCTCCTCGGAGGTGTACGGCACCGCCCGGGGCATCCTGGAGGGCGTCCCGGTCGCCTCGGCGCTGGGCGACCAGCAGGCCGCGCTGTTCGGGCAGACCTGCTTCGAGGAGGGCGAGGCCAAGAGCACCTACGGCACCGGCAGCTTCCTGCTGATCAACACCGGATCGCGGATCGTGCAGTCGCACCACGGCCTGCTCAGCACGGTCGGCTACCGGCTCGGCAAGGAGGCGCCGGTCTACGCGCTGGAGGGTTCGATCGCGGTCACCGGTTCGCTGGTGCAGTGGATGCGCGACCAGATGGGACTGATCGGCACCGCGGCCGAGATCGAGACGCTCGCGCTGACCGTCGAGGACAACGGTGGCGCCTACTTCGTGCCGGCCTTCTCCGGCCTGTTCGCGCCGTACTGGCGCTCGGACGCGCGCGGGGTGATCGCGGGTCTGACCGCGTACGTGAACAAGGGGCACATCGCGCGCGCCGTGCTGGAGGCCACCGCCTGGCAGACCCGCGAAGTGGTGGACGCGATGGAACGCGACTCCGGCGTCAAGCTCGCCACGCTCAAGGTGGACGGCGGGATGACCGCCAACAACCTGCTCATGCAGACCATCGCCGACGTGCTGGACGCCCCGGTGGCCCGCCCGTTCGTGGCCGAGACCACCGCGCTGGGCGCGGCGTACGCGGCCGGGCTCGCGGTCGGCTACTGGCCGGACCTGGACTCGCTGCGGGCGAACTGGCACCGCGCCGCGGAATGGACCTCGCGGATGGACGACGCCACCCGCGATCTGGGCTACCGCAACTGGCGCAAGGCGGTGGCGCGCACGATGGACTGGGTCGAGGAGGGCGATCCGGTCCCCGGGGTCTGAGCGGCGCCGCGATCGGGACGGTCGTGCGGGCACCGAGCACGCTCTCGGTGCCCGCCCGAGTGGTTCGGGAGCCGTGCCCGGTGGTCAGCGCGTGGGCAGGTGTCGGGCGAAGAACGTGTGTACCAGCCGACGGACCAGGGGCACCGATGCCGCCGGTGCGATCGTGCCGATCAGGGCGGTCCGGTCGGCCGCCGACATCAGCCCGGTGGCCTGAAGTTGCGGTGCGAGCACGGCGTGGTCGGTGAACACGTGGTGCGCGGCGTGCTCGATCAGGTGCCGAGGGATGGGCCCGCGCGAGTGCGCGCGCAGCGCGGACCACGAGGGTTCCAGGTCCGCTCGATGCACGAAGCCGTCGCTGCCGACCAGGAGCAGCGGCCGGCCGGTGCCCTCGCGGGCGATCGGGTACAACTCGCCCGCCTCGCCCGGCGCCGGCGGCGGGTGGTCCAGATATCCCTCCAGGTTGATCGCGGCGGCGATGCGGCGGTCCTCGTGCATCGTCTCGGCCGCGGTCGTGCCGCCCGCCGAGTGGCCGCAGACGCCCACCCGTCGCAGGTCGAGCGCCCGATGCAGGCCGTCGGGCAGTGCGGGGGCGGTCGGGTCCGGGTTGCCGCCCGAGGCCAGGACCGCCAGTTGTTCCAGGACGAACCGGGTGTCCGCGATCCGGGTGTCGATCAGGGTGCGGAAGAGTCCGGGATCGCTGCGCGGGTCGGCTCGGAGCACCGTCCAGCGCACCCGGCCGTCCCGGCCCGGCAGGTCGACCGGGAACTCCACCACGGCGCCGTCTCCCGGATGGTCGATGCTCACCACGACATAGCCCCGGCTCGCCAACTCCTCGGCGATGCCGGTACCCATGCCGCGCGGGTCGACGCCGCCGGGGCTGTACAGCAACACCGGACGTCGGCCGGCCCGCGCGGGCGCGTTCTCGTGCGCGTGCGCGGCGGTGGCCGCCCAGTCCACGCCCGCCGCCGGCAACTCGGGATGGGTCGCCCGGGCCGCGGTCGCGAATTCCGCCGCGGCCCGGGCGGGCAACTGCGGGGCGATCGGGAATCCGCGCACCCTGCGGGCCGGGTAGAACACGGTGACCATCACCTCGCGCACCGGGATCGGCTCCCAGGGGTCCGATCGGCAACGATCCACCAGATACAGCGTGGTGGTCCCGATCGCATGCGGACCGGTCGGCGGCACGAGCCGCAACACGGCGTCGCTCGCGGGTCGCCGATCGACCGGTCGCGCGGACGCGGGAGCGGCGCGGGTGATGCCGCCCGCCAGGAGCAGCGCGGCGGCCGGTACGGCCGAGGCGACGAGCCGGCGGCGCCCGATCCCCTCGACTCGGTCTGTCGTCCGCGCTTCCGCTTTGCGTTTCACAAACCCTCCTCGTGTCGTGCCGCGGCCGGCTGCGGCACCGCCGCGCGACCTGCACCCTTGTGGTATCGACCGCCCCTGCGTGCCAATGTCGGGGGCATGTCCCGAAGGCTGGCACGCGCCCGGGAGCAGCCGCGAAGGTTGTGGCCAGGGCCGAAAAGCCGGCGCCGCAGCCGTAGGGGGAGTAATGGTCCGGATCCGCTTCACCGCCGCCGACTTCGCCCGGGTCCGGTTCGCTCCGAGACCGGCCCCGCTCCAGGAGCTGAACGTCGCGCTGTCGCGGATGGTCCGCCCCGACGACCCACTGCTCTTCGGGCGTTGGCGGCAACGACTGCTGCGGGCACTGCCGGCGGCCGTCGATCCGCTGGCCGACCTGGTTCCCGGCGGGCGCCCGCCGCTGTTCCTGGACGTGTTCGCCGACTCGCTGACCGAGGGGCTGGACGAGATCCGGAGCACCCGGCCGGAGATGGTGCGCGCGGAGCTCGAACGTGTCTACGCCGGACACCCGACCCCCGTGCCGCCGTGGATCCGCAGCCTGCATCGCGGCGACGCGGACGCCTGGCGGTCGGTGCGCCGCGCCCAGCACGCGGCCTTCGAGACGGTGCTGGGCCCGGTGTGGTCCCTGGTACAGGACCTGCATCACGCGGAGTTCACCCGGCACGCGCTGACCACGGCCGAACACGGCCTCGGCGCGACGTTGACCGAACTGGTCCCGGGCAGCCGACTGCACGGGGACGTCTGGGAGTTCGCGGGTGCGGGCGACGCGGACATCGAGCTGCACGGCCGCGGTCTGCTGCTCCTGCCCACCTTCCACTGGAGCGCACACCCGCTGTTGTCGAACCTGCCCGATCGGCCGGTGGTCGTCACCTATCCGGCGGGGCCGGGCCTGCCGCTCGCCCTCGCCGGGCCCGGCGGCACCGAGGAGGCACTGGCGGCCGTGATCGGCCGGACCAGGCTCGACATCCTGCAACTGCTCGGCACCGGCGCGCACAACACCGGCGAACTCGCCCGCCGGCTCCGGGTGGGCAACGCGACCGTCTCCGCGCACACCGCCGCGCTGCGGGGCGCGGGACTGCTCACGAGCACCCGGGCCGGTCGGTCGGTGCGCCACGAACGCACCACCCTGGGTGCCCTGCTGGTCGGTCGGCACACCGGCCGGCCCGGCGGATCGGGGCGGCTTTCGGTCCTGGCCGAAGGAGTTGACGCGGTTCGGCGCGGCTGACTTCGCTGGTGGTCGGATGTCGCCGGACCAAGGGAGACGAGTCGATGACACGCATGCGCGAGGGACATCACGGCGAGGGGCCCGGGGCGTTCACCCCGGACGGGTGTGCGGTGCAGATGTACGAGCGCATGACGGTCGGGGACGAGCCGGAGACGATCGCCCTGGGTGCCCGGTCGGGCGCCCGCACGCTGCTCGAACTGGGCAGCGGTGCCGGCCGGGTGACGCACGCGTTGGTCGAGCGCGGCTGGTCGGTGACGGCGGTGGACGAGTCGCCCGAGATGCTCGCCCGGGTGCGCGGGGCACGCACGGTGGCCGCCGGCATCGAGGAACTGCGGCTGGACGAGCGGTTCGACGTGGTGCTGTTGGCGTCCTACCTGGTCAACACCGCCGAGGCACAGGCGTGTCGGGCCCTGTTGGACACCTGCCGGGCGCATGTCGCGGACGACGGCGTGGTGTTGATCCAACGCGAGGGTGCCGGCTGGCACGAGAACGTGCCCCGGGTGCGCGAATACCCGGGCGGCGCGGTGCACATGCTCGGCTCCGAGCCGATCGACGGTGACGAAACGTTGCGCGCGGTGCGGATGCTCTACGAGTATCCCGACGCGCGGTGGGTGCACGAGTTCCGGTCCCGGGTGTTCACCGAGGCGGGGTTCGCCGACCTCCTGGCCGGGTCCGGTCTCGCGGTGGAGGATCTTCTGGACGAGGCGGGCACCTGGGTCCGGGCGGTGCCGGTGCACTGAGCGCGCCGGGCCCGGCGTACGGACCCGGCGCGCGAGGTGCGGCCTCGGGGGAGGGGGTGCTCAGCGCAGCACGGTCGGCGAGGACGCCTTCGCGACGAGCAGGCGTGGGGTGCCCGATCCGTCGGCGGGCGTCGCGTAGACGTCGCGGCCCCGGCCGTACATCACGGTGTGGTCGTCCAGCCAGGCCGCCTGGTCGTCGATGCTCTCCCGCTCGGCCAGCGCGGTCTCGCGCATGGTCGCCAGGTCCAGCACGTGCAGTCGCCAGGTGGTGGCGCCGGAGCGCTTCTTGAACGCGATCCGGGTGCCGTCCGGGGACAACGACGGGCATTCCAGGTTCTCCCGCACCGTGTGCGCCTCCCAGTTCGCGTAGTCGCCCTCGACCAGGTAGGTGCGGCCCTTGGTGGACACGGTGGCGTAGAAGCGGTTGTCGTCGGCGGCGAACGTGACGCCCCAGTAGTTGACGTCGGCGGATCGGTAGCGCTTGCCGTCGATGGTCAGCGGGATGGCCTCGATGTTGATCAGCGTGTAGTCGGTGCGGGTGTCCAGGATGCCGGTCCAGGTGGAGAACCCGGTCTTGTTGTAGGACTCGCCGGTGACGAAGACGGTCCAGGACACCATGCGCCCGCTCGCCGAGACCCGGGCCCGGGACGGGGTGCCCGCGAGTTCGATCCGGCGTCGCACGTTCATCGCCGGGTCCACGATCAGCGCGTCGGTACCGGGCAGCGGGCCGCCGCGGGTCTGCAGGCAGACACCGGTGGCCGCGCCGACGGCGAAGCGCTCGCAGCGCAGTCCGCTGTCGGTGCGGGCCGGGCCGGTGGCGCCGGCCGGGTCCATCGCGGTCGCGGCCACGGTGCGGTGGCCGCCCTTGCGGGCGGTGTCCACGAACACCAACTGCCCGCCGGCGGCCAGGTCCAGCGGCCGGCGCCGCACCTGTGCGTCGTCCTCGCGGCCGGCCGCGAAGGTCGAGTAGCCGACCGCCACCCCGACCAGCACGAGCAGGCCGAGCAGCAGGCCGAGGGCGCGCTTCATCCGGTCACCTCCGGCAGTGGGGACCGCGACGGCAGCAGCCATCGGGCCACGACGAGGGCGGCGGCCAACCCGACGCCCATGACGAGCAACGCGGGGCCCGCACCCCACAACGTCCAGGCCGCGCCGAAGAGCACCGAGGAGAACAATCGGGCGCCGGCCTGACCGGTCTGGAGCAGGGCCAGGCCACTGGTGCGCAGGTGGACCGGCAACAGCGGCCCGGCGGCGGCCATCAGCACCCCGTCGGTGGCGGCGTAGAACAGGCCCTGGAGCACGAGCACGGCCGACAACACCGTCCACAACAGCAGCGAGCCCGGCGTGCGGTCGCCGTCGGGTGCGGCGGCCACCGCGTAGGCCGCGAGCAGCGCGAGATGGCCGCCCAGGAAGACCCGGAAACGACCGACCCGGTCGGCGAGGCGACCCAGCGGCACCGCGAGCAGCAGATACGCGCCGGCCGTGCCCAGCGGCAGCAACGGGAAGTAGCGCAGCGGGATGTCGAAGCCGTGTTGCAACACGAGGTACACGAAGGTGTCGCCGACGGTGAGCAGTCCGAGCATGGTCGCGGCCATACAGGTGCGCCGGAACGGGCGCAGCCGCAGCAGCGCGAACGCGGCCCGCAGCGACGACTCGCGGCGCGGCCCGACCGGTTCGTGGTGGTCGCGCACGTACAGCGCCATCAGCAACACCGCGAACGAGGCGACGCAAAAGCTCACCACGAACACCGCGTCGTACGCGTCGTGGGTGGCCCACAACACCGCGAACGCGGCGAGCGGGCCCAGGAACGCGCCGACCGTGTCCATCGCGCGGTGCACGCCGAACGCCCGACCCAGGTCGGGCGCGGGGGTGCTGAGCGTGATCAGCGCGTCGCGTGGCGCGGTGCGCAGCCCTTTGCCGGTGCGGTCCGCCGCGAGCACCAGACCCAGCCCGGTGATCGAGGAACCGGCCAGCGGGAGGCCGAGTTTGCATACGGCGGACAACCCGTAGCCGGTGCCCGCGACCAGTTTGCGCCGACGGGTGCGGTCGGCCACCTGGCCGCCGAGCAGGCGCACGAAGGCGGTGATGCCGAAGTAGGTGCCGTCCAGGAGCCCGTACTGCAGCGGGCTCAGTCCCAGGGTGAGCACGAAGTAGGTGGGCAATACCGCGGTGACCATCTCCGAGGAGATGTCGGTGACCAGGCTGACGGCGCCGAGCGCGAGCACGTTGGCCGGGACGTTGCGCGCGAATCTGCGCGGTGCCTTGGCCGAGGCGATCCCACCGGCCTGATCCGCGCGCCGGGTGGCGGCGATGTACACGGGCGGTCCTCCCTCGATCCGTCCGGGGACGGTGGACTCGGGTCGGGTCGGAGCGGGACGGGGTGGAAACGGGGTGTGTCGCGGTGCGACGGCCGGCAACCACCGGACGGGAGGCGGTGGTCGGGCCTGGTGCGGACCGGCCGGGGAACAGGTCGCCGGCCGGCCCGCACGTTCGGTTGGCTCAGTGGCAGCCGACCGGCCCGAAGGTGTCGAGCTGCTTGCCGTCGTAGCGCACGAGCTGTCCGGAATAGCTGCCGGCGGAGAGGGTCAGCTTGAGCACGGCCGGCGAACCGGTGACCCGCTTCTCGCTGTTGGGTTGCGGACTCTCGAAGTCGTACGGGTCCGCGCCGCCGGTGCCCACGAGCAACTCGCGGATGCCGGCGGGATCCGCCTTGGCCTTGGGATTCTGCGGCGCGTAGCGCTCGTAGAGGTGGTCGTGTCCGTTGAGGACCAGATCGGCGCGCGCGTCGTAGAGCACCTGCCACGCGGCCTGACTCACCTTGTCGGCCTGCGGCCCGGAGCTGTACAGGGGCTTGTGCCAGTAGGCGGCCACGCAGCCCTGCGCGTTGTTCGCCAGATCCGCCTTGAGCCATTGGATCTGTGCCGAGGTCGCCGACATCGACTGCTCGGAGTCGAGCGCGATGAAGTGCCAACCGCCGCGGTCCCAGCTGTACCAGGTGGTGCCGTTGGGTGTTGCGCGGTTGCCGAAGTAGGCCTTGTAGCCGGCCTCGGACGGGTTGTCGTCGGCCTCGTGGTTGCCGGGGGCGGGACGGGTCTTGTCCTTGAACCGACCCCACGTGGTGTCGTAGTACTTGCGGTAGTCGGAGAGGCTGCCGGTGTCGTACTGGTTGTCCCCGAGCGTGATCACCTCGTCCGGGTTGATCGCCTCGACCCGGCGCGCGGTCTGCTCGGCCCCGCACTCCTGGGCCGACGTGCAGCCCGGGTCGGAGATGTCGCCCGCCGCGACGACGGTGAACGAGGAGCCGCCGGCCTGCGGGGTGCCGACCACCGACGCGCTCGGCGCGGACAGGTTGCCCGCCGCGTCGCGGGCGCGGACGGTGTAGGTGTAGCCGACTCCGGTGCTCAGGCCGGTGTCGGTGTAGGAGGTGCCCGCGCTGGTGCCGACCGTGACGCCGTCGCGCAGCACGTCGTAGCCGGTCACCCCGACGTTGTCGGTGGACGCGGTCCAGCCCAGCGAGACGCCGGTGGGCGTGGTGCCGGTCACCCGCAACGCGGTCGGCGCGGTGGGCGCGGTGGTGTCCGGGCCGCCGGCGCCGTAGACCTCGAACTCCCAGAGGGAGTAGCCGTAGTCGGTGGCTCGCGTGGTCGCGTACACGCGCACGTGGCGACCGTGGGTGGACAGTGCGCCGAGGTCGTCGGTGCCGCCGTCGCCGGCGGAGGTGCTGTAGACCTTGGTCCAGGACGCGCCGTCGGGCGAGACCTCGATCCGGTACGCCTTGGCGTAGGCGGCCTCCCAGGTCAGCTTGACCCGGGAGATGGAGACGTCGGAGCCGAGGTCGACGCTCAGCCACTGGGCGCCGGCGCCTTCCGTGCTGGCCCATCGGGTGGTGGTCTTGCCGTCCACGGCCTTGGCCGGGCCGAGGGTGGAGTCCTCGCTGGACGAGGCGGTGGCGGGCTTGCCGCGGGAGAGCAACACCTCCGCGGCGGAGGCGGTTTCGACGAAGGTCAACACCGTGGCCAACATGGCGATCACGGCGAGAACGGCGGGAAATCTGGGCAGTCGGGACACGGCTCGCCGAGCGGTGCGGAACGAGGGACTTCGGCGGGTCGGGCGCGGGGGCAGGGACAGGTGCACGTCGTCCTCCAGCGTTGAGGAGCCGATCGTCGTGCCTGAGCCGGGCAGGATGGTGCGCTCGAATGGGCCGGAGAGGTGCCGTCGCGTGCTCGGACACCACCGCGGTCGGGTGCCCGCGGTGCCCCAACAGGAGCCTCCGGCCCGGTTGTTGGCCCCGACGATCCCAAGGCGCCGCGCGCGCCGTCAAGACTTGTTAGGAAACTTTACTAACAAGACTTCGAGGCGTCGCACAGCGGTGGCGGGCCGTCTCGACCCGCGCCGCGCGGGCGTCACGGAGCGGGCGGATGCTCGAAGGTCGGGCCCGGATCGGCCGGCGCGTGATTGAGGACCAGGACGCCGATCACCGTGGCCGCGGCGAAGACCAGCAGGATCAGCGTGGCCAGGATCAGCCGGCGGCGGCGCTCGCGGCGCTGCCAGTCGCCGTGCGCGGTGCGGTACGCGTCGGGGGCCGGGTGCACACCGGCGGCCAACGTTTCGAGTGCCTCGCGCAGTTGCCGCTCGGTGCCCGAAGGGTTGTTCGTCGCCTCGGTGTCGGGAGGGTTGTTCATCGCCGTACCTCCATCGCCTGCGTGAGAGCGGCGATCCCACGCGCGGTGTGCGTCTTGACGGAGCCGACCGAGATGCCCATGGTCGACGCGATCTCCTTCTCCTTCAGCCCCAGCCAATGGCGCAGCACCAGCGCCTCGCGCTGGCGCGCCGGCAACTCGCGCAAAGCGCGGATCAGCGCCTGTTGGTCGTCGCGCAACAGGGCCGAGGTCTCGGCCGAGGCCACCGTGCCCAAGGGCTCCTCGACATGCCGGCGGACGACCTGGAGATGGCGTATTCGCATCCGGACCAGATTGCACACCACCGACCGCAGATAGGCCGCGGCGGCCTCGGGCGTGCGCAGCCTGCGGAACTTGCGGTAGATCTCGTAGTACGCCTCGGCGACGATGTTCTCCGGATCGTCCGCGCCGAGCAGCGTGGCGAGCCGCAACATGGACGGATAGTGCAGGTCGAACAGGCGCGCGACCTGCGCCTCGCGCTCGGATTCGGTCGCACCCGCGGCGAACTGCGGCGGCACCCGATTCGGGCCCGGCTCGGGCTGCTCCGGGGCCGGCCCGGGGTCCGTCGCGGCGGGCGCCGGCGCGTCGCGGCGCAGGCGTTTCACGAGCCGTTCGCCTCCTTCCCCGCGACGCCCCGGCCGGTCGACCGGGACGGCAGGGTCGTGTCGTCCGGGCCGCGCGTCGCACCGAACCGGTCGAACACCTCGGTCAGGGCCAGGGTGACCGCCAGGTTGAGCAGCAGCGCGGCGAGCCCCGCGTACATCTGCACGCCGTGACCTCCCAGTTCGACCCGGATCAGCGAGACGAAGCCCTCCCGCACGACCGCGACCGTACCGGTCAGCATGCCCACCGCCCAGCCCACCAGCAGGGCCCGATGGTGCAGCCGCCGAGTGAACAACCCGATCACCACGGCCGGGAAGATCTGCAGGATCCACACTCCGCCCAGCAGTTGCAGGTTGATCGCGGCCTGGTCGCGCAGCCCGAAGACGAACGCCACCGCGCCCACCTTCGCGGTCAGCGACACCAGTTGCGCGACCCGCATCTGCCGCTTCGGAGTGGCCGTCGGATGGAAGTACTCGACATAGACGTTACGCACGAACGAGGTCGCGGCGGCGATCGACATCACCGCCGCCGGCACCAGCGCGCCGACGATGATCGCGCCGAACACCAGTCCGGCCGGAAACGCCGGCAACAGCCGGTCCACCAGCAGCGGTACGGCCGCCTCGGCGGTGCCCGAGCGCGTGTCCACGTCCACCGCCAACGCCGCGACGCCGAGCACCCCGAACATCGCCAGTACCGCGGTCCACGCGGGCAACGCGATCGACACCCGGCGCAGCGTGTCGGGGCCGGCCGCGGCGAACCCCGCGGTCAGCACGTGCGGATACAACAACAACGCCAGCGCCGAACCCAGCGCCAGCGTGGCGAATCCGGCCTGCTGATGCGCGCCGAGCACCAACGACGCATCACCCGGCCCACGCCCGGCGAGCCGCCGATCCGCAGCCTCGAACATCGGCCCCGGGCCACCGAAGCGGCGCAGCACGAACACGACCGCCACCGCGGCGGAACCGAAGATCGCCACCGCCTTCAGCGCCGAGATCACCGTCGGCGCCCGCAACCCGTGCCGATATGTGGCGATCGCGAGCCCGGCGAACAACACGACCATGCCCACGTCGCCGGGCGCACCGCGCGGATGCAGCCCGGCGGCGGCGAGCACGGCCCGGATGCCGAGCACCTGAAGGGCCAGGTAGGGCATCGTGGCCAGGATCCCGGTCAACGCGACCACCAGGGCCAGCGCCGGCGAACCATAGCGACCCCGGACGAAGTCGCCCACCGTCAGATAGCCGTGCCGGCGCGCCACCGACCACAACCGGGGGAGCAGCACGAAGGCCATCGGGCAGACGACCACCGTGTACGGCAGCGCGAAGAACGCCGACGCGCCTCGGCCGTACACCTGGCCCGGCACCGCGGTGAAGGTATACGCGGTGAAGATCGTGCCGCCGAGCACCAACCAGGTCCAGACCGCGCCCAGGCCACGACCGGCCAGCGCCCAGTCCTCCAACGACGGCAGGTCGTGACTGCGGTGCAGCCGCGGCGCGGCCACCGCCAGCAGCGAGGCACCGCCGACCACGATCAGGACGGCCGCGGTCATGGCCCCGTCGGTCATCCGTCACCGTCCGGATCGGCGTGCGAGCGCACTCGGGCACGGGTTGCCGCGAGCGTACCGACCTTAGGCCCTGACCGGCCGATTCCGGCGGGGTT
The DNA here is from genome assembly GCF_044333915.1 of Embleya sp. NPDC020886. Taxonomy (NCBI): domain Bacteria; kingdom Bacillati; phylum Actinomycetota; class Actinomycetes; order Kitasatosporales; family Streptomycetaceae; genus Embleya; species Embleya sp. NPDC020886. The sequence goes on from NZ_JBIRRX010000006.1 coordinate 403,311, forward strand.
GCCGCCGAGCGGCCCGGCCCATCGGTCCGGGCCCGCGCGCGTGGCCGAAAAACGTCCGTCGTCCCGGTCGGGCAACCCCGCGGAAAACCGCGGGACATCGGCTGTCAACCAAAACGCGAGCCCGGGCAACTCTTCCACAGGGCCGACGAACCGGCGGCCCGCACCACCGACCCGGAGGAGGCGCGATGACCGGGGAACACCCCCCACCCACCCCCGCACGGCCCCGTGCGGCCCGCCGGCTCGCCGCCGGCCTCTGCCTCGCCGCGCCGGTCGTGGCGCTGTTGTGGGTGCCCCTGTACGCGCGCCGGGAGCCGGCGGCGGCCGGCGTCCCGTTCTTCTACTGGTACCAACTCGCCTGGGTGCCGGGGTGCGCCGCCGCCATGTTCGTCGCCCGTCTCCTGCTGCGCCGCCCCGACCGGCAACCTCCCTGACCCGTGCCGCCCCCCGGCCGACCCGCAGGTTCTCGTCCGTCGCCGTTTCGCCCCCTGCCCGATGAGGAGTCCGCGTGCCCCCCACGACCGACACCCGCAACCCCCGTACGTACCGCCCGAGATCGATCCTGACCTGGACCGTCGTCGCGCTGCTCGGCGCGGCCGGCTGGGGCATGGTCGCCCTCGCCCGCGGCGAGGAGATCTCGGCCGTCTGGCTGATCTTCGCGGCGGCCGCCTCCTACGCGATCGCCTACCGCTTCTACTCCCGCTTCATCAGCGAACGAGTGCTGGAACCGGACGACACCCGGGCCACCCCGGCCGAACGGCTCGACGACGGCGTCGACTACCAACCGACGGACCGGCGGGTGCTGTTCGGCCACCATTTCGCCGCGATCGCGGGCGCCGGACCACTGGTGGGCCCGGTACTGGCCGCACAGATGGGGTATCTGCCGGGCACCATCTGGATCGTGGTGGGGGTGATCTTCGCCGGAGCCGTACAGGACATGGTGATCCTGTTCCTGTCCATGCGCCGCGACGGCAAGAGCCTGGGCCAGATGGCCCGCGAGGAGATCGGCCGGGTCGGCGGCGTCGCGGCGCTGCTCGCGGTGTTCGTGATCATGATCATCCTGCTCGCGGTGCTCGCCCTGATCGTGGTCAACGCGCTGGCGAACTCCCCGTGGGGGACCTTCTCGGTCACGCTGACCATCCCGATCGCCCTGTTCATGGGCGTCTATCTGCGCTTCCTGCGCCCCGGTCGGGTGCTGGAGACCAGCGTGATCGGGGTGGCGCTGCTGCTGGCCGCGATCATCGGCGGTGGGCAGATCGAGGACACCGCGCTGGGCGACGCGTTCACCTGGAGTCCGACCACGCTGGTGTTCTGTCTGGTCGGCTACGGCTTCGTCGCGTCGGTACTGCCGGTGTGGCTGTTGCTGGCCCCGCGCGACTACCTGTCCACCTTCATCAAGGTCGGCACCATCGTGCTGCTCGCGCTCGGCGTGCTGCTGGCCGCGCCGAACCTGAAGACGGACGCGATCAGTTCGTTCGCGAGCTCCGGCTCCGGGCCGGTGTTCGCCGGGTCGATGTTCCCGTTCCTGTTCATCACCATCGCGTGCGGCGCCCTCTCCGGCTTCCACGCCCTGGTCGCCTCCGGCACCACGCCGAAGCTGATCCAGCGGGAATCGCAGGTCCGGATGATCGGCTACGGCGCCATGCTGATGGAGTCGTTCGTGGCGATCATGGCGCTGATCGCGGCCTGCGTGATCGACCCCGGCCTGTACTACGCGATGAACGCCCCGGCCGGGGTGCTCGGCGCCACCGCGGAGAGCGCCTCGCACGCGGTGGCCGGCCTCGGCTTCACGATCACCCCCGACGACCTGCGCTCGGCGGCCTCGGTGGTCGAGGAGAAGACGTTGATCGCCCGCTCCGGCGGCGCGCCCACGCTGGCCGTGGGCATGTCGGAGATCTTCGCCGAGGTGTTCGGCGGTTCCGGGATGAAGGCGTTCTGGTACCACTTCGCGATCATGTTCGAGGCGCTGTTCATCCTGACCACCGTGGACGCGGGCACCCGGGTGGGCCGCTTCATGCTCCAGGACATGCTGGGCAACGTGTGGAAGCCGATCGGCCGGGTCGACTGGAAGCCCGGCATCTGGTTGACCAGCGCCGTGGTGGTCGGCCTCTGGGGCTACTTCCTCTACGCCGGAACCACCGACCCGCTCGGCGGAATCAACCAGCTCTTCCCGCTGTTCGGCATCGCCAACCAGCTCCTGGCCGCGGTCGCGCTCACCGTGGCCACCACGGTGCTGATCAAGTCGGGTCGACTGCGCTGGGCCTGGGTCACCGGCATCCCGCTGGCCTGGGACGTGGCGGTGACCTACTCCGCCGGATGGCAGAAGATCTTCTCCGACGACCCCCGGGTCGGCTTCTTCGCCCAACGCGACCGCTACGCCGACGCGATCGACGCGGGCAAGGTGCTGGGCCCGGCGAAGAACATGGACGACATGCACACCGTGGTGCTGAACTGCACCGTGGACGGCGTACTGATCGCCCTGTTCCTGGTCCTGATCGCGGTGGTGATGGGCAACGCGGCCGTGGTCTGCGCGCGGGCGATCCGCGCCGGCGTACCGCTGCCCACCACCGAGACGCCCTACGTCGCCTCGACGCTGGTGCTCGAACCGACGGCCTCGCCCAGGGAGAAGGAACTCGCCACCGCGGGCGCCGGCGGTCCCGGCGACGAGGCGGGAGCGTCGTGACCGGGCCGGCCCCGGGTATCGGCGCACGGTTCGCCCGGAACCGGCTGTTCCGGTGGATCCGGTGGTATCTCCGGGAGATCTCCGGCGCGGCGGACTACGACCGGCACTGCCTGCGGCACCGACGCGAGCATCCGGACCGGCCGATCCCCTCCCGCCGAGCGTACGAAGCCTGGCGGACCAGGCGGCGCGAGGAGAACCCGCAGGCACGCTGCTGCTGACACCCGTTGCCGGCACCGCGCAACGGCGGGCGGCGGAGCGGGTCTTCGCCGCCGCCCGCCCACCGCCCGCGGCCCACGGCAGCATCGGCTGTCATGGCGTCGAACCCGCCCACGCGGTCCGCGCGTTCGCGGTCCCGCGTGGGGGCCCGGGTCAGCGCTTGCGCTTGAACTCGTACACGGTGGCCTGCGCGGCACAGTCACGCGGCGGAATCATCTCGACCCGCAGGACGCCCGTACGGCGGTCGTAGTCGTTGCCCTCGGTCTCGAAGTCGGCGGCAGTGCCCGGGCAGGCGCTGAGCAGCGGCAGCGCACCGAGGGAAGTCACGTGCCCGGTCACCGTCTTCCCGTTCAGCGCCTTCTTCAGTTCGATCTGCAGCAGCGGCTTGGCGACGGGGAACAACTTCGCGTCGGAGTCGTCCGACGCACACACCAAGCGCTTCTCGTCCAGGAAGGTGCACCCCTGGATGTCCTTGACCGGCCGGTCCAGTTCGATGGTCGCGGCGAGCGGGAGGGTGCCCCCGGTCCGCGGTGTGGCCTCATTCAGCATCGGCGTGGGGAAGACGAGCAACCGATTCATCGTGTCCCACTCGCCGGAGACGAGCCAACGGCCGTTGGGGGAGACCGCGGCGAAGGAGTTGTTCATCGCCTCACCCGCCGCCAACGGGTGCACGTACTCGTAGGCGTCCCCGGCCGGCGTGGTGACCCGGAACATCTTGGCGGTCGCGTCCCCACCACCCTGGTAGGCGTCGAACACGTAGCCGCGCGAGGAGTCCGGGTCGCCGATGTGCCCCCAGCCACGCTCCCGCACCGGCGCGGGAATCGAGGTGTTCCCGGCGTAGTACATGTAGGGCTTCCCATGGTGGGGCCGCACGCCGGCCAACCCCTGGGCCTGGGACTGCGCGTCGATCTCGTACTTGCCGATCGGCTTCCAACCACTGACGGCAGACGGGAACGCGGCCTGGGCGTCACCGCCCGCAGCCTCCGCCGCGTGCGCCGTACCCGCGAGCCCGCCGCCCGCACACAACGCGACGCACACCGCGCCGACCGACGCCCCGCGCCACGCCGCCCGCAAACCCTTCGAGACCAGCTTCATAGCCACCGAACTCCTCAACCGCGCCGATCCCACGCCAACGTGTTCGAACGCCAAGACCATGACGCAGCACGGTGTCCGCCAGGCGCCCCCCACCTGAACGCCTCCGAACCAGTTCCCAACGTTCCGAAATGCCACCGGGCGTGACGAATCCGATACCGACACACCCGAGGGACTCCCGGCCGCCGGGGAGGAACGGGCCTGGGCACCGGGGTCGTCGCCACGGTCGTGTTCCTCGACGTCGCCGACCGGTTCGAGCCGTCGAACGGGTTGGGCAGGGGGTAGTCGGGAAAGGTTGCCGCTGATCGCCCGTCCACGCGCCTGTTCGTTGGTCCGTCCGTTTGTTCGTCCGTTCGTCCGTTCGTCCGTCCGTTCGTTTGTCCGTTCGTTCGTCGTGTCGAGAAGGAGTCGCCCGTGGTGCGCGGAAGTTCACGTTCGAGTGCGCAGAAGGGTCATCCGTTCGGTCGTCGGCCCACCGGTGGGTGGGCCGACGTGATGTGGGACTGGTCGAAGTCCGGCACCCGGCACGCGGCCCGGAACCGGCTGTTGCGCCGGCTGCCCGGGGTCGGATCGGCGACGGCCTACCGATTCGGACTGGTGGAGCGGGCGCACTACGCGTACGGCGTGCGCCGGGCCACCGAGTCGGCCGCGCGCCTGGGGCATCGGGGCGTGACGGTGGTCGAGTTCGGGGTGGCCGGCGGCAACGGGCTGCTGGCGCTCGCCGAGCACGCCCGGCACTACGCCGCCGCCACCGGCGTCACGGTCCGGGTGGTCGGCTTCGACGGCGGGGTGGGCATGCCGCCGGCCAAGGATCCGCGGGACCTGCCCTACCTGTTCGGCCCCGGCTTCTACACGATGGACCACGAACGACTGCGCGCCCGCCTGGGCGACGCCGAACTGGTGATCGGCGACCTCGCCCGGACGCTGCCCGACTACCTCGACACCCGAGCGCTCGAACTCCGGGACCACCCGATCGGGTTCGTCGCCCTGGATCTGGACCACTACACCTCGACCACGACCGCGCTGGAACTCTTCCGCAGGCCCGACCACGAGCACCTGCTGCCCAGGGTCACCTGCTACCTCGACGATCTCCCGGGCACCGTCGAGCAGATCGGCGAGGCCGCCGCGATTGCCGAGTTCAACGCCGCCCACCCGGACCGGGCGATCGGCCGGGTCCTGGGCCTGCGCGCGTTCACCCCCTTCGACCCGCCGTGGGCCGACCAGATCTACGTCCACCACCGCCTGCATCACCCCGACTACGCGCATCTGGAGACCGGCGCCACCGGCGACCAACTCCCCCTGGCGCCCTGACGGTCGATCGACCACCGCCGACGGTGTGCTGCGGGCCGGAGCACGACCCGGCCCGCATCGCCCCGAGCCGGGTCTCCGGCTCAGCCGACCGGCGAGTCGTCGTCCTCCGAGGACGACCCGCGATCACGTGGAGGGGGACCCGGCCGATGACCGGAACGCCAGGCGCTGTAGAGGGCGGCCAACGCCATGGCGACCGCCGCGAGCGAGGTGGCCGGAACGCCGAAGGCGACGAGGACGATTCCGGTGACCAGGACGGCGAGGAACGCGACCAGGTCGGTGTACCGCCGGGGCGGCGAGGGTGGTTCGGTTGTCATTGACGGTGCCTTGTCGACGTCGCGGTGGATGAGAATGGGTTCAGCCTGGACGGGCCACACTCCGTTGCGCCGGCCGGCACGGTGAACCGATCGTTGCCATTCGCCGGCAACGACTGGTCGGGCGGCACCCCACACGGTGAACTGTCCGTTGCCGAACGGACGCAACGACCGCTCGGCCGGACACGGAGGTGGCGATGACGGAAACCGGGCGGGGCCAACTGGTCCCGTTGGGAGCCGACTTGACCGAGGGATCGAGGGTCCTGGCGGAAAGCCTGCGACTGCTCTTCGCGGTCCTGGACGTGTCGATCACCCGATACGCCGCCCGCTGCGCCCGGGACAAGGGAGCGGTCTCGCGCTACCTGAACGGCACCCGGGTGCCCCCCTGGGAGTTCGTGGTGCAACTCCAGGACCACGTGGCCAAACACACGGGCCGGGGGATCACCGCCGAGGCGGCCGCCGACCTCCGGGCCCGGCACCGGGCGGTGTTGCAGGCGCGCAACCCCGACCTTGCCGAGGTGCAACGCCTGAAGGACGCGCTGGCCCTGGCCGACGAGCACGCCCAGCAGGCCCAGTTGCGCGAAAGAATGTTCGACAACGAACTCCGGGATCAACAGCAGCGCGTTGCAGAGCTGCAACGCCAACTCGACGAGCACCGACTGCGCGCCGAGCAATCACGCGTGGCGCAGACCCGGGCGCTGGAGCGCTGGAACGAGGAGAACGCCCGGCTGCAAACGGAGTTGGCCCGGCTGCGCGGCTTGGTGACCGAACTGGAGGCCGAACTGGCCGAGTCGCATCGCCGCGTCCTCGAAGCCGAGAACCACTGCCGCGGCCTCGAACTCCAGCTCGATGCCGCCGAATCCGACCCGAGCGACGACGCGGACCCGGCGGAGCGCGGCGAGTCCGAGGTCGATGTCTGGGACACCTACCGGCGGGAGCGGCGGCACGACGAGTCGCTCACCCGGCCATACGTCCAGGACTTACGCGAACGCCACAGGTACGCCCGCGGAGTCGGCGAATCCGGTGACCCGGCGCGCGCGGCACGGCTGTTCGCCGCGCTGGCCGACGACCTCGCCCAGGTACGGGGCAGCGCGGCGGGCACCACGGTCGAGGCCCGTCGCGAACACGTGCTCTGGACCGAGCGGGCCGGTGACGTGCCCGGAGCGGCGCGGCTCCGGGCCCGGCTCACCGAGGAACTCGCCGGTGTCCGCGGCACGGACGCGGACACCCTCAGGCTGCGCTGGGCCCATGCGCACGAGGCGAAGAACACCGGTCAACTCGGCGAGGGGGCACGCCTGTTCGCCGTGCTCGCCGACGACCTGACGCGGGTGCACGGCAGCGACCACCCCGAGGCACGGAAAGCCCTTCACGAGGAACGGACCTGCGTCGACATGCCGAACACGCCCGCGGTGGAGGCGGCCTGGTCGCAGGTCGAGCAGTCGCGTCGCACATTCGGATCGGACGCGCTGGGTACCCTCCGGGCCCGCCGAGCACACGCGCACGCGCTGGGGCAGGCCGGCCACGCGACGGGGGCGGCACAGGCGCTCGGGGTATTGGTCGAGGACATGACCCGCGTGTACGGAGCCGACCATTTCGACACGCTGAACATTCGCCACGCGCACGCGTTCTGGACCGGCTGCACCGACGACACGACGGCCGCGGTCCGCATATACGAGGAACTCATTCCCGACCTGATCCACCACTGTGGACCCGACCACCGCGACACCCTGGACGCCCGTCGATGGCATGCCGCCTGGCGCAGTCCGACGGCGGCGCCACGCGAGGCACGGGAGTTGTACGCCCTCCTCCTGAAGGACCTGATCGGCTACCGGGGCCACGAACACCCACACACCCTGGAAATCCGGGCGGCCCTCGCCCACTGGACCGGCAAGGCCGGAGCGGTGGGCAAGGCGGCAGAGCTGTACGCGATCCTCGTCCAAGACCTGACGCGCATCCGCGGTGCGGAACACCCGGAAACCCTCCGGGCCCGAAAACAGTGCGCCGCGTGGTCCGAACAACGTTGAAGCCCATACCGAGACAACCGGCGGCCCGGCGCGCCGCCACCGCCGCCCACCCGACACCCGACCGGGCAACCCATGTGACGCCGAGGCCGTCGTCATACGAGGATGTCCGCATGTCAGACACCAGGTCCTCGCTGCCCCGTCAGGTCGCCGACACGTACGTCGACCAGCTCATCGCCATCGACCCGATCACCGGAACCTATCTCGGCGTCCCGGAAAGTTCCGCCAGGCTGCCCGACCTCTCCCCGGCCGGGCGGGAGGCGCGAGCCGACCTGGCGCGGGCCACCCTCGCCAGGCTCGACCGGGCCGAGCAGCAGCCCGGCGCCGAGGGCGACATCGAACGCCGGTGCGCCCGGCTGCTCCGGGAGCGGCTGACCGCGGAACTGGCGGTGCACGAGGCCGACGAGGGCCTGCGCACCGTCGGCAACCTCGGCACACCGCTGCACGACGTCCGCGAGGTGTTCACCGTGACGCCGGCGGAGACCGACGCGGACTGGGCCGCGATCGTCGAACGCCTGCGCGCGGTACCGGACGCGCTGGCCGGCTACCGCGAGTCGCTCGCCCTCGGCCTGGAACGCAAGCTGTACGCGGGCCCTCGACCGACCGCGACGTGCATCACCCAACTCGGCGAGTGGGCCGACACCGACGGCAGCGGCCGAGGCTGGTTCGAGGACTTCGCCGCCGACGGCCCGCAGACCCTGCGCACCGAACTCGACGAAGCCGCCCGCGCCGCCACCGCCGGGGTGGTGGAACTGCGCGACTGGATGCGGGACGTGTACGCACCCGCCGTCGCCGACGCCCCCGACACCGTCGGGCGCGAGCGGTACGCCCTCTGGTCGCGCTTCTTCAACGGCGCGGACCTCGACCTGGACGAGGCGTACGCCTACGGCTGGTCGGAGTACCACCGCCTCCTCGGCGAGATGCGCGAGGAGGCCGAGAAGGTGCTGCCCGGCGCGGCCACGCCCTGGGTCGCACTGGCCCACCTCGACGAGCACGGCACGCACATCGAGGGCGTCGACGAGGTCCGCGCCTGGCTGCAGGGCCTGATGGACCAGGCGATCGAGCGGCTCGACGGCACCCACTTCGAGCTCGCCGAGCGAGTGCGCCGGGTCGAGTCGTGCATCGCCCCGCCCGGGAGCGCCGCCGCGCCGTACTACACGCCGCCGTCCGAGGACTTCACCCGCCCGGGCCGGACCTGGCTGCCGACGATGGGCCTGACCAGCTTCCCGGTCTACGACCTCGTGTCGACCTGGTACCACGAGGGCGTCCCCGGCCACCACCTCCAGCTCGCCCAGTGGGCGCACATCGCCGGCGACCTGTCCCGCTACCAGGCCACCGTCGGCGTGGTGAGCGCCAACGCCGAGGGCTGGGCGCTGTACGCCGAGCGCCTGATGGACGAACTCGGCTTCCTCACCGACGCCGAGCAGCGCCTGGGCTACCTCGACGCCCAGATGATGCGGGCCACCCGCGTCATCGTCGACATCGGCATGCACCTGGAGCTGGAGATCCCGGCCGACTCCCCGTTCCATCCCGGCGAGCGCTGGACGCCGGGCCTGGCCCAGGAGTTCTTCGGCGCGCACAGCAGCCGCCCGGCCGACTTCGTCGAGAGCGAACTCACCCGCTACCTGACCATCCCCGGCCAGGCCATCGGCTACAAGCTCGGCGAACGCGCCTGGCTGCTGGGCCGCGAGAACGCCCGCCGAGCCCAGGGCGCCGCCTTCGACCTGAAGTCCTGGCACATGGCCGCGCTGTCCCAGGGCTCGCTGGGCCTGGACGACCTGACGGACGAACTCTCCGCCATCCCCGCCCCCTAGCCTGCGACCCCACACCAACCACACGGGATCCTCCGACGCCGAACCCGGCTGCGCGGGATCCCGTGTGCGGTGCGGCCACGGCGGACCCGGCGCCGCAGCCGAGCGGGCGTGGTCCGTGCCGTGATCCTCCCGGGTCGCACGCCACCCGGCCCGCCGTGCTCGGCTCGCAGCGCACACCATCCCGTACGGGTGGGGCGGGAGCGGACCTGCGAAGATCGGTACCCCTTCGGCTCGTTCGTTTCGTGTTCGTGCCGTGCATCCGGTTCCAGCGAAGGAGACGACCGTGGCCGACCCCGAGTTCCTGGACGACGACGATGCGGAGTGGAGCCGGCACACCGGCGGTTCCGGGCACGACGGCCGCGAATGGGGGCCCGAGGACGGGGACTTGGCCGCGGCGTTCCATGCGAGTCTCAACGGCAAGTCCAAGTCGCTCTTCGACCTGTTCGTCGACCACCCCGGCCGCCGCCTCACCACCCACGAAATCACCGAACTGCTCCCGGAATTGACCAACCCGCACTCGATCGCCGCCTCGCTCTCCAGTCTCGCGAAGCCGCGCGAGGAAGCCGAACGGCAGTTCCCCTTCCGCTGGTGGAAGGGCGACGGCGCGTCCACCCCCACCCGGTACGCCATGAAGACGAGTGTCAGCCGACTCTTCGCCGCCGCACGCAACTGAACCTCGGGCGTCCGTACGCCCGTTCGTCCCAGGTCCGGGTGAACCCGGCGGCGCCTCGAAAACCTCGCGACAACGTGTCGCGTCGGCAGAGAGCGTGCGCGAACGGCGCGACCGGGTCCGCCCGCCACGGGCCCGACGGTTGCCCGTGACGAGCCCGACGGGCTGCCCATGACGAGGCCGGACGGAGCACGTCAGGAAAGAAGCGAGCGGCCGGTGGGCGCCAGCCGGAACGTCCATGGGGCGGCGATTTGTTCGTGCTCGATTCCCGGCAGGACCTCGTCCCGTGCGAGGGGATGGGCCCGTACCATGGCGAGGTGCCGTCGATGGGCGCTCTCGTCGGGGTACGAGGTGAAGACCGCGGCGACGTTCTCCCCGGTGCGAACCGGCAGCCCGGAGAAGGTGTTGTGCGCGGTCTCGGTGGTGAGTGCGGCGATCGGCGCGGGTCCGGTCCGGTGCAGCAAGGGGAGGAGACCGTCGCGGATCAGTGCGATGCCCTCGTTTCGTCCGGGTGGGAAGGACCACAGGGTGGCGGCGACGAATCGCTCCGGTGTCAGGCTTCCCACCGGGGGCCGGGCGGGCGGCGGGGCGGCGAATGCGCTCCCGTCGGACAGGGGGCGCAGGAGGAGGACGTCGTCGGAGTCGATCATGGTCGCGTTGGCCCGGGGACCGTGCTCGGCCCAGACGGGGCCGCCGTAGAAGGCGGTCAGTGCGCGGTGCCGGACCGCCATGTCCCGGAAGCCGCGCAGCCAGACGAAGTGATCCGGTTCGTCGAGGTCCCGGAACTGGCCGAGTACGACCATCCCGGTCTCTTCCTGGGTTTCGACGAACTCCCGGTCGAACAGCTCGATGAGCTCGTCGCGCCGGCCGGAGCGCAGCGTGTACCGGCGAAGCTCGATCACGGTGAGGCGGTCGACAGGATCGGTGGGTGTCATGGCGGAACTCCTGTTCGGTGCCCTGCTCCGGGCGCGGGTTCTCGGCTCGTTCGGTCGAAGCCGGGCGCGCACCGACAGTGGAAGCCGGGCGCGCACCGACAGTAGGTGAGCCCCGTGCCAGGTACTGTCAGGGTTTCCGGGAGGAATGCGCCCATGTCCGCCGGTCGCCTGCTGTCGATGCTGCTCCTGCTGCAATCCCGCGGCCGCATGTCCGCGCAAGGGCTCGCCGAGGAGCTGGGCGTGTCCGTGCGGACCGCCTACCGTGACCTGGGGCGCCTGCAGAACGCCGGCATCCCGATCCGCGCGGAGCCGGGCCCCGGGGGCGGATACCGGCTCCTCGACGGCTATCGCACCCGGTTGACCGGGATGAGCGAGGGCGAGGCGCGGGCGCTGTTGCTCGCCGGGCTGCCGGGCCCCGCCGCCGACCTGGGGCTCGCCGCGGAGGTGGCGACGGCACGACTGAAGCTGTTGGCGGCGCTGCCGACGGGACTGCGCGAGGAGGCGAAGCGGACCGCGGCGGTGTTCCACCTGGACGCCCCGGGCTGGTATCGGGAGCCCGAACAGACCCCGTACCTGCCCTTGTTGGTAGACGCGGTGCTCGCCCGACGGGTGGTCGCCGTGCACTACCGCCGTTGGCGCGCGCCGCAGGAGGTGCATCGCCGGCTGCGCCCCTACGGCCTGGTCCTCAAGTCCGGCATCCGGTATCTCGTGGCCGCCGCGGACGGCCGCATCGCGACCTATCGGATCTCCCAGGTCCTCGACGCGAGCCTGCGCGACGAGGCATTCGACCGGCCGCGGGACTTCGACCTCGGCGCGTACTGGACCGGGTATCCGGAGGACTTCCGGACCCGCCGCCACATCGGCACGGCCACCATTCGGCTGTCCCCGCAGGGCCGTCGACGCCTGCCCGACAACGTCCCCCCGGAGTTGGTGCGTGCGGTCGACGCCACCGCTACCGCCGTCGGCGACACCGGATGGGTCGAGGCGGTCGTCCCGATCGAGGGCATCGAGCATGCCTGCGGCGAGCTGCTGCGGCTCGGTATCGACGTCGAGGTCGTCGCGCCGGACGAACTGCGCCGGGCGATGGCCGACAAGGTGGGCGTACTGGCCAGAGCCTATGGACTCGCCTGACCCACAGCCGGGTCACATGACGATGACGACCTTCGCGCGGGCGTGCTCCACCTCCAGGTGCCGGATGGCTTCGGCGCCTTCGTCGAACCCGTAGGTGCGGTCGACGGCCGGCACGACCTTTCCCGAGGCGGCCAGTTCCGCCAACGTCGCCAGACTCTCCCGACTCGGCGTCGCCGTCAGCACCTGCACCCGTTGCCGCGCGAAACGCGACACCACCCGTCCCTTGACGAGCAGGCCCATCGGGCCGACCAGGCTGCCGCCTTCGGACATCCCGCCGCCGGAGAGCACGAGGGTGCCCGTCGCGGTCAGCGCGCGCCGGCAGTCCGTCAGGGTCCGGTTTCCCACCAGGTCGAACACCACGTCGTAGGACACGCCGGCCGCGGCGAAGTCCGCCCGGGTGTAGTCGACCACGTGGTCCGCGCCGAGCGACTGGACCAGATCGGCATTCCGAGTGCTGCACACACCCGTCACCTCCGCGCCGAGCACCTTGGCGATCTGAACGGCGAAGGTACCCACACCGCCGGACGCGCCGTTGATCAGCACCCGCTGCCCCGGCCGCACGCCGGCCGCGTCCCGCAGACCCTGCAGCGCGGTGTACCCCGCCAGGGGCAACGCGGCGGCCTGCTCGAAGGTCACGCTCGGCGGCTTGGATGCCACCAGGTCCTCCGGCGCCGAGACGTATTCCGCGAAGGCACCTTCCGCCTCGCCGAACACCTCGTCGCCGGCGGCGAACCCCTGCACCTGCGCGCCGACCGCTTCGACCACCCCCGCGAAGTCGGTGCCCCGGATCCGCGCCTTCGGCCGGGTCGCTCCGAACACCAGCCGCGCGAGGTACGGGTCACCCCGCATGACGTGCCAATCGCGCGCGTTGACCGACGCGGCCCGAACCCGCACCAGCACCTCGCGATCGGCGACCGTGGGCCTGTCCACCTCCCCGACCCGCAACACGTCGGGTGAGCCGTATCGCTCCTGGACGATCGCCTTCATCGCATCTCCGTCCCGTGCGGATGGACGCACCGAACGATCCGCCCGGCCCACTACGACGCTAGGGCAGCGAACTCCGCTTAACCATCGAGGACTTTCCCTAGTGGATCGCCCCCATCGCCCCCATCGCCCCGATCGCCCCGATCGCCCCGAACCCCGACCAGCCGCCCGAACCGGGACTTGCTCGCCGCCCGGGCGAACCGGGCCGTCCGAGCCGGTGGTTCGGGGCACCTCAGCGGAGCACCGGGATGCCGCCGGCCAGGGTGACGCAATAGACGAGCGTGTACAGGGAGTACGTGAGCCGGTCCGCGGCCGGTGTGCGCAGGGTGAGCACCCGCCAGGCGACCGTCCAGGACAGTCCGGCGACCGGGACCAGGCACAGCAGGACCTCGGCGCGGTCCGCGCGCGAGGCGTACAGCAGGATGTGCACGATCGCGGGCATGGCCAGTATCAGAACTGCCAGATATCGGCGACTGGTTCGCTCACCCAGCAGCATGGGGAAGGTGCGCCGGCCGATCATCCGGTCCCCGTCCAGGTCGCGCAAGTCCTGTATCTGCAGGCCGAGTCCGCCCAGGACGACGGCGAGCGTGAGGATCCAGCGCCATGCCGTCGCGTCCAGGGGCGCGATCTGCTGCCAGGCCGCCGCGAGTTGCACGATCGCGCCGGGGACGATGATGGCGTCCCGGGTCGGTCCCCAGCGACTGACCGGGGTGAAGTTGTTCACGACGGTGATCGCCTGCCACAGGAGGGCCCACCACAGCACCCCCAGGGTCCAGCCCAGGAGGGGGAAGACGGCCATCGCGACCAGCCAGCGCCGCCAGGCTCCCGCTCGGCTGACCAGCCCCGAGGCCAGGGGACGGTCGGGTTTGTTGGCCTGGTCCTCGCGAGGGTCGGCGCCGAGCTGGTTGGCGACGCAGAAGATGTAGATGAACAACGTCAGGTAGACCGCCGCGCGGGCCAGCGCCCGACCGGTGGCCGCGGCGTCGGCGTGGCTGTGCGAGGCACCCGCCAGGACGAACAGGCAGCCGGGAAGCAGCGACGCGGTCAGATCACGATAGACGAACCGCCAGGTCACCAGGCCCTCGCGGGTGAACGCCGGGCGTTGCCGGGACGGTGTCGCCGCGGTGGGTGCCCTCATCCGGCACCTCCCTCCTCGTGTGGGCCGGGGTCAGTGGCTGCGACGGATGGTCAGGTCCGCGAGGGCCAGGAGGTCGCCCGCGGCGCTCGGATCGACGCCGGACCGGGCGAGGTGTCCCGACGCTTCGTGCAACTGGCCGGTGGCCCGCTCCAGCGACCAACTCCGGCCGCCACAGCGGTCGATGAGCCGGGCGGCATGCGCCAGGTCGGACAACGACAGCCGGCCCGGTCGGGAGTACAACTCGGCCAACTCGTGGGCGCAGGGCGCTCCGGACCGCAGGGCCGCCACCACGGGCAGCGACTTCTTGCGCGCCGCCAGGTCGGCGTACACGGGCTTTCCGGTGATCGCGGGATCTCCCCAGATGCCGAGAATGTCGTCCAGGAGTTGGAAGGCGACGCCGATCGCCCGGCCGAACCGGTCGAAGCACCGGGCCTGGGCCTCGGTACCGCCGCCGTAGCGAGCGCCCAGCGCACACGCGGAGCCCAACAGCGACCCGGTCTTGCCCTCGGCCATGCTCAGGCATTCGTGCAGCGACACATCGGTGCGCTGCTCGAACGAGCAGTCCTGGTACTGCCCTTCGCACAGTTCGATCTCGCAGGTCGTCAGCGCGCTCTGCGCCATGGAGAGGTGTTCGGCGGGCCCCTCGGCCAAAACGTGCGAGGCGAGCGCCTGGAGCGCGTTGCCGGCCAGCACCGCGTTCGTGGTGCCGAAGACCTTCCAGGCGGTGGCCCGTCCGTGACGCATGGTGTCCCGGTCCATCACGTCGTCGTGCAACAGCGTGAAGTTGTGCACGAGTTCCACCGCCACCGCCGCGGGCATCGCCATCTCGGCGGTGCCTCCGACGGCGGCGGCCGCCGCGAAGACGAGCGCCGGCCGAAGCGCCTTGCCGCCCGCTTCGCCGGGGTGGCCGCGCTCGTCCTGCCAGCCCATGTGGTACTCGGCGGGCCGTCGTACCCCCGGTGGGAGTCCCGAAATGCAGCGGCGCAGTTCCGGGTCGACGATGCGACGGGCCCTCGTCAGAAGCAGACGGCCTGCCTGACGGGGGCAGTCGAGGGACAGGCTTGCGGGCATGGGCATGCGTCGGCTCCAGGTACGGTCACGTCCGCTGGAGATGCAGCGAAGGCCACTCGGTGATCCACCCATAAGATAGGTGATGGCCGAAAAGGGTCATGCATTCTTCTGTGGCCCCTTCGGGTGATACGGGTCCTCGGCGCGGTGCGCGGTGCCGCAACAGCCTCCGCCGGTCGGTTCGTTGCGGCCATCGGTGACCCGGCCGGCGACACGTCGTTAGGCGGTGCATGTACGCCATCGGAACCGTCGACCGCAGCTTCCTGGGCATGCCGGCGACCCAGCCGCCGATCACCGGATTCTTCCTCGACTTCCGGGGAACGCCACCCCCCTTCGAGGCACTGGCCCGGCGTGTCGAGCAGCGGGCAGGTGGGCTGCCCGCTCTGACACACCTGCTCCCCGGGGACGCAAAACGGTGGTGGCCCGTGCGAACCGGCGCCCCGGACCTCGATGTTCATCTACGGCACCAGGTGCTCCCGGCGGGCGACGAGGTTCTCGCCGACGCGTGCGACACGCTCCTGAGCGATCCATTGCCCGGACCCGCGCACCCGCAATGGGACTGCCGGCTGCTCACCCAGGAGTCCGCTCCGGACCGGTTCCGCCTGTGCTTTCGCATCCATCACGCGTTCCAGGACGGCGTCGGCGGGGCGTACAGCACCCTGGCCCTCTTCGCGGACGACCCCGCCGACGGTCCGAGGTTGTATCCGGCGGCCCGCGCCAGTCCCGCGACGATGTTGCGGATCGGTGCGCAGATGTACGCGCCGCTCCTGTCCGCGACCCCCGGATGGGCCGGCCTGCGCCCGCCCGCCGACGACTCCGGGCGGCGTTGGAACCACCACGACGTCCCGACGGCCCGCCTGCGCGACCTCGCCGAGACGCACCACGCCAACGTCAACGACGTCTGCCTGGCCGCCCTCTCGCTCGCCCTGAAGTCCTGGGACGCCGGCCCGGCCCCCGTCCACCCGCCGGAGCCCGCTCACCTCTTGGCGGTCATGTCCACCCGGCAGCCCCACGAAAGGCACGCCCCCGGCAACCGCATCGGCGGATACCGGATCGTGCTTCCCGGCACGGCGACCACCCTCGGCGCGGCGGTCGCCGACGTACGCCGGCAAAGCGATGTGGTGCGCCGCGGCGACCGCCGGGACGCCTTCCGGGCCCTGCTCGGCCTGCCCGCGCTCCTGTGTCCCGGCCCGACGATGTTGCGCACGATGCTCGGACGCCGGGTGTACCCCCTCGCCGCGAGCAGCATCACCTTCCCCGAGACGTTCGGCTGCTTCGGCGCCCGCTTCGACGCGGCCTCGATGTTCGTCAACGTCGGTGACGCGAGCCCGGTGTACGTCTCCTTCACGCGTACCCCAACCACGGTGCGCTGCACCGTGGTTGCCGACCGGCCCCGGGCCCGGGCGATCACCATCCCGCAGCACTGGGCCCGGGTCCTGACCGAGGGAACGCCGTCCGGGAGCGGGTTCAGCGGACCGGCACCGTACGGTCGACGGCCCGCAGACGAAGCGAGTGCGGGCTGATCGTGGCCGCCGCGCGCACCCGTACCGGCCGATCCGACACCGAGGTCAGTCGCCAGCGACGGGTGATGGCGACCAGCGCCAGGACGGCCTCGGTGAGGGCGAACCGGTCGCCGATGCATTTGCGGGCCCCGGCGCCGAACGGCAGGAACGCGTGGCGCGGCGGCGCGGGGCGCGAGGGATCCCACCGGTCGGGATCGAACCGTTCGGGCGCCGGGTAGATGTCGGCCCGGTGGTGGATGAGATAGGGGCTGTACGCGACGACGGAGCCCGCAGCGAACCGGTGGCCCCCCAGGACGGTGTCGGTGGTGACCCGCCGGGTGGTCAGCCACACCGGTGGGTAGAGACGCAAGGCCTCGCGGACGACGCGACCGGTGAACACCGCCCGGTCGGGACACACCCGCCCATCCGGTCCGGCGGGCTCGCAGCCGTCGACCTCCTCGTGCAGGCGGGCCTCGATCTCCGGATGCCGGGACAGCAGATGCAGCACCCACGACAAAAGATTCGCATTGGTTTCCGCGCCGGCAACAAAGAACGTGATCATCTGATCGCTCAGCTCGGCGTCGGACAGCCCACCGCACACCGCGTCTTCGGGACTGCGCGCGCCCATCAACGCGGACAGCAGATCCCCCCGGTCCTCGCCGCGCACGCGATACCCGGCGACGACCTCGTCCAGCACACACCGCAGGCGGGCCTGTGCCGCGTCGTAGCGCCGCTTCCCGGCGGTCGGCAGCCGACCGAGAGCCGGCGGCAGAATCGCCCGCGTGTAGCTCTCCCGCACCACACAGGTGAGGTCTTCGACCGCTCTGTCCACCGCCCCGGGCGACAGCGCGCTGGAGAACATCGTCTCGGCCAGCGTCCGCACCATCAGCGAGAGCATCTGCGGCATCACGTCGAGGATCCCACCATCGCGCCAGCCGTCCACGGCCAGCCGATTCTGACGGACCATCGCGGATGTGTATCCATCCAGTCGCGCGGGTTGGAAAGCCGGCTGGGCCAGCCGCCGCCGACGGCGGTGCGCGTCACGCGGACAGGTGAGCAACCCACCCCCCAACAACTCGCGCGCCCCGTCGTAGGCCGGTCCGCCCTTGTCGAAAGTCCGGTCGTCCAACAGCAGTTGCCGAGTCAGTTCCACATCGCACACCACCACGGTGTCCACCGCACCCAGGCGGATCCGGACCAGATCCCCGTGCGGGGGAAGAGACCTGAGGAACCCGAGCGGATCACTCAACAGTTGCCCACCGTGCCCGACCAACGGCCATCCGCCGGGCGCCCTGGGAATTTCGTCGACCTTCACAACCGCCTGCACCTGTACGCGCTTCTTCCCACGAACCAACCCACCCGAGCGAGCCCGCCGATCGAACCCCGACCGCAACCCCAGCACAACCCGACGCCCGACCCCAACCCCACAGCCGAGAACCACCCGAACGGCACAGCTCCCCGAGCGCCCGGCAGCCGGTTCGACTCCTCGTGCCGTCCCCCGACGAGCAGCCGACCGCCCGAAGCGGGCCGCGCGTCGAGTACGGAGAACTCCCGTGTCGGAGAGGCAGGTTACGGTCTCCGTTCATTGGGGCCGGTCGGAGCACCTTCGAGGTCCGCGGTCATGGGGGGTGGGGCCGGATGGGCACAACCGAATACCGGAAAGTCCACGCAGTGGAAGCCCTGCCGGCAGCCATACCTCACCCCCCTCCCGCGCCCCACCGCAACGCCGAGTTTCACCCCTTGGCGGGACGGCGAAGCCCCGCCGGAACGCGCGGGTTCCGACGGGGCTCGGTCGGGCCCGTCAGGGGCATGGCGGGTGTTCGTGGGCTCGGGGCCTCACATGATGCGGAGGCGTTCCATCGTGCCGTCCTCGGCGCGCAGGAAGATCTCGTAGCCCTCTTCCTGGCGTTCTTCCATGTAGGCGTAGACCTGGACCGCGCGGTTGACGATGTCGCTCTTGTTCATCTCTGTTCGCCGCATCAGATATGTCATCGCCTTTTCCGCAGCCGAGATCAGTGCGACGGAGAAGCGGGCTCGGGCCTGCCTGTCGCCGGAATCCTCCACCGTCGATCCTTCCTTGCCCACGCGTGGTGAGGGTCGCCTCTCGGCTGCCGTTCTCGCGGTCCTCGCGGCCATGAACTCTCCTACCTCAGTGAAATGTTCGCTTCAGGTAGCTATGCAATTGTTGTTCTGATATCTGCCGAGGCGTGGCTAAATCATGTCATGAACGCGCCGTTGGAACGTCGGATCCACGTCGCGAATACGCCCGTCCGAAGGATGCAGGACGTCGATTTGCCGCGATCCGAGCACCCTCGGGGCACCCTTCCGAGGACGCGCGGGCGTCCCGTCGCGGTCCTCTTGGCGTCCTGTGGCGGCAGCTCACGCATCACTCGGATGTGTGATTGCTGCGATAGGTATGTTCGAGCGAAGCTGGACTGCAACCTCGACACTCGGCCGAACCCCCACCGGAGCCCCCTCCGACGCGCCGGGGTTCGAGCACTTTCCCAAAGATCTTGAAACCCGGAGTGGACGCAACGCGCCGCGCAAACGGGATAACGACGAAGGCATTTCACGCCTCCTGCGCGCCCCGGGCGTACGCCCGGTTTATCCGTAGGTCGCGTGCATCAACCGTTCGGAAGGATCGCCCCCGTGACAGGCACCACCTGGCCCGCCGGAGCCGGGAACCTCCAGCTCCTCATAGGCGTACTCGCCGTCCTCCGCGTCAAGACGGCCGGAGCACCCGCACCGCGCCCGACCGGTGCGTCCCGGCATCGCGGCCGCCCCGGGTGCGGCCTGCGCGCCACGCGCTCCGCGCGCGGGAAGGGCGGCGGACGATGAGCGAATCCCCCGAACGGATCGAGGTCTACTGGTTCGACCCCACCGACGCGGAGATCCGCGCGCTGGGCCTGGAACCGATCGACGTCCTCCATGGCCTCGACGACCTCGACGTGTTCGCCGGCATCGACCCGGCCGACCCCTTCGCCACCCCGGACCCCGCGGCCGAACCGCCCGCCCCCGGCGTCGAACCCGACCATGCCCGGCCGGACCCGGACGGATCCCTCGACGTCGACCTGACCGACCTCCTGCGCAACGACTACCACGCGTTCGCCCGGACCCACCTGCCGATCCTGACCCGCCTCGCCTACCGATTCCTGGAATCCGTGGACGACGCCGTCCAGGCCGTCGAGGACGTCATGGTCGTCGTGGACCGCCGCTGGGACGAACTCCTGCGCTCCCCGGGCCCACCCGTCGACGCCGTCGTCAAACTCCTGATGGAGCACCTGGACGACCACGCCGCCCGCTGCGCCCGGGTCAGACACGCCATGGCGCCCCACCGCAACGCCGACGAGGGCCCGCGACTGCCGGTCGAACTGCCCTGGGCCGACGAGTTCGTCGACTTCGCCCGCGCCTACCGGCCCACCCTGACCTCGCTCGCCCGCAGACGGCTGGGCTCGCTGCACCAGGACGCCGAGGACGTCGTCTCCGAGGTGATGCTCGCCATGTGCGTGCGCTGGAACCTTCTGGTCCAACACCCGAGCCCACCCCAGGCCCTGGCCTACCGCATGCTCAAGGGCAAGGCCGTCGACTGGCAGCGCCGCGCCGTCCACCGCCGCGAGGTCAGCGTCGACTTCACCGCCCCCTCGGCTCCCACGGGCGCCCGCGTCGACACCGCAGGCGATCCCGCCACCTTCGTCCCCGACCTGCACACCGTCCACCGCGCGATCTCGCTGATGCCCCGCAAACGCGGAGTCTGCGCCTGGCTGCACCTGGTCGTGGGCGTCCCCACCGCCGAGGTCGCCGACTACCTGGGGATCACCATCTCCACCGTCCGCTCCCACATCCACGCCGCCCGCCGGGAACTCACCGCCGCGCAGCACGGAACCATCCCCTACGACCCCGTCCGACCCAACCCTCCCGAGGGAAAGACGACATGAATCCTCTCGAACACGCACTCCACGAGCAACGCCGAGCACTCGACGAGGCGTTCGCCGACTACGACCCGGCCGCCGCGGTCCAGCGCCTGGCGTCGCGCGTCGTGCAGGAACGGCTCGCCGCCGAGCTGATCCGACCGACCCCGCCCCGTGCTCCGTCCGCGGGCGACGCGGGCGTCGACGAGACGGTCCGCACCCGGGCGGCCGTCGAACTGGAGCACCTGTGCCGGCTGGTCGTCGCCCGCCTCGACACCACCGCCCTGTTGAGCGACTTCGTCGACCACCGCACGCCGGCCGGAGCCGTCGTGTTCGGCTGCCTGCTCTACCTGACCGGTCGGACCGAACCGGCCGCGTTCTGGTGGCGCTTCGGCGCGGGCGCCGAGGACGCGGAGGCGATGCGCTTCCTGGTCCTGCACCACTGCGTCGAGAACGATCGCTACGACGCGGCGTGGTGGACCCGGCGCATGCCCGACGCCGACCCCCCTACGCGCCCGGCGTCCGATGATTCGGATCCGGCCGCCGACACCTACGTCGCGCGCGTGGAACCGGGGATAAGAGGCGTGGAGGATCCCGACTACGGGGAGGTCTGCGTGCCGCACGCGTGGCTCAAGTCGCGTGTGCAGGCACCCGTCGAGCACTCGCCGCGGCCGGGGCCGCGCGCGTCCTGCCCGACGCCCAACTGACGGCGGAGCGCGACCGGGGGACGCGCGATGCCGGACGGCGCACCGTCCGGCATCGCCCCTCGGGCGAGCCCGCGGGAGAGCCGGCCGGGGGAAATGAACGAGCCCCGCCGGTCCCTCTTCCGGCGGGGCTCGTCCGAACGTTCCACGTGTCGAAGCCCGTCGAGTCGTCGGGCCGTCGACAGTCGTCGTCAAGGTCTTGTCGATGTCACATGATGCGCAGGCGTTCGATGTTGCCGTTCTCGTCGTGCAGGAAGAGGTCGTAGCCCTCTTCCTGCCGTTGCTCCAGGTACGCGTACACCTGGAGGGCACGGTTGACGATGTCGTTCTTGTTGAGTTCGGTGCGTTGTAGTAGGTATGTCATCGACTTCGCAGCCGCCGAGATCAACGCGACGGAGAACCGCGGTCGCGCCAGCCTCTCGTCCGTGCCCTCCAACGTTTCCACCCCCTGGCTCGGTGGCAGCTCTCGCTGCTCGGCTGTGTGTGTGGACTTCGCGGTCACTTGCTCTCCTCGCCGCCGGTGAGATGCCCGCTATCAACAACCTTGGGTGTCTTGCCCCCATAAAAGGCAAGGCGCCCCTAAATCATGTCACGCCCCGCCTGAGATTGCATCATCAGGACACCAGGTTTACATCATCCAGGCGGCTGGGAATGGCTGAATCGCAGTCCTGGCGGTGCTCAGATGCACCAGACACGTGTCAATCAGGTGCGTGTCGGGTGCATCGTCGGCCGTCGGGAAGCTAGACTCCGAAACGGAGGGGTAGCAAAAGGCGAACACAGGGCACTTCTTCGTGATCGATCATGGAGCGGCGAATAGGTCTCCATGTCCGCACCGGAAGGGCCTCTTGCACCCCATCGGTACCTACCTGCAGGTTTCCAACCTTTGCTGCAACTGGTTGACCTAGGAAGGATCGACTCCCGTCGATGGACAGTTCCACTCACTCCGTCCCCTCGGACGGAACCCCGGAAGAACGACCCGCGCTGTCGCCCGAAGTGCACTTCGAGCGCGAGCGGGAGAACTGCCGCATTGTGTACGCCCGCGGAGACCACCAACTCTCCTACGACGGACGCCCCGAGCACTCGGAACAGGCACTGCGCGCCGCCGTGGTGATAACGGCCATGCTGACCACCGTCGGCGGCCCCACCCTGCTCGTAACCCTGCTCGGGGACCACGCGCCCTGGGAGGTGACCGCAACCCTCGCGGTCTGCCTCATGTTGCTGCCGCTGTTCTACGTCCTCCACGGGACGCGACGCCGGCGGTAGACGCGGCACGGAACCCATGTTCACGACGAGCGAGTAGGAGAACAATCGAAGGCACCGGAAAACCCGACCGGCCCAACACGCGACCTCGATCGCCTCTCTTGCAGCAGGGTGGGCCCGCATAGACGGAACGCCCCGCCGGCCGACCGGCCGACCGGCGGGGCAAGGCGGTCGACACCCGCCTGCTCGGCCTTCGGGATCCCGCCCGACCGCCGACCGCACGAAGATGAAACCCGGCACCGGGGCGGCGCCGGGAGCTGATCGGCGAACTCGCCCAACCGGTGGGCGCGCATCCGCTACGAGAGACCTTCCGGGGCCTAACCGATGGTCGCGTTGTATCCGAGCGACCGGCAGGCCGAGGCATTCGACGCCTTCCGCGCATGGTGCGCGTTGTCGCGGGAGCAACTCGGGGTCGATCTCGCGGCCGGGCAGGGCGACTTCGGGCTCGCGTGAGGAGATCGCAACACGGTGTCCGACGCCCGCCGGTCCGGCCGGCCGTACCTCCGCCCGGGATCCTCGCTCCCCGTGTGCCGACACTGCAAGGCAACTCCCTTTCATTGCAAGCCCTTTTTGGTTCCGGCGACCCTCACCGAGTGGCTATACGAGGGCGGCATCGCGGATCCCGCCCGCGAGCCGGGCGCTCGGCCCGCCCGCTCGGGGCGTTCGCTCGCGCCCCGGAGCGGAACCGGAATCGGCGATGGATGACGAGCGCTTTGGCACGTGCTAACTTTTTTTGGCAGGTGCCTAGGTAAGGAGGGCGCATGACAGCTACCGAGTCAGCGGGAGATCGGCTGCTCCTGGTGTTGGCCACGCTGGCCAACCCGCACCGATTGCGGGTACTTGGAGCCCTCACCGGCCAACGGCAGTACGTGAGCGAACTGGCGCGCGAGCTCGGGGTGAGCCGGCCCCTGCTCCAGGTGCATCTGCGCAAACTCGAACACGCCGGGCTCGTCTCGGCCTCGATCGAGGTCTCGGAGGACGGCAAGGCGATGAAGTTCTACGAAGTCGTGCCCTTCGACGTCCGGCTGACGCCGCAGGCGATCGCCGAGGCGGTCGCCACTCTCGACACGACAGTGAAAGGAGCAAACGCATGAGCTCCAGCGACTGGCAGGAGGTCATCGGTGTCATCGGAGTCTTCGCTCTGGTGACCAGCGTGATCACGGTGGGTATCTGGCAGCTCGCCGCGACGTGGCGGGCCAAGGCCCAGCTTGCCCGGGAAGGCGAGTACCGCTCCATTGCCGACCGGGCCGTTCTGGCACAGGAGGGAACGGAGCGTCAACTGACCGCCATCACCGACCAGTTGACGCAGGCCAGGGGCCAACTCGAGACGGTGCAGGACCGACTGGAGTCGGTCGAGCGGATCCTCAAGGAAGTCGAGTAACCAACCTGTTCCAGGTCGCCGAGCGACAACTCGGCGACCTGGTGCGAACAAGCGTCACCTCGCCCGAGGGCGAAGTTCTGCGGATCACTCCCCCTTCGACCTTGCGGGACGACGCGCCGCTGCCCGTCCGGCTGTTGCGCACGTCGGCGGATGCCGGGGCTGATCATGGAGCGCTACCGCGCGACCGGCGAGACAGCCAAGGTCGACCTGGAGTTGCAGGTCGACGAGGGCGCGGGCGCGTTTCGGGGGCAGTTCGTCCACGCGGTCTCGCTCTTCGACGCCGATACGGTGCGTCGCATGGTTCGGCACTTCGAATGGATCATGGACCGGCGCCGTCGAGAACGAAAACGCACCCGTGTCCCGGATCGCGGTCCTGGACGAGACCGAGTGCGCTCTCCTCGTGGGCGAACCCGCGCATGCGGAACCGGCGTGGTGGCGGGCGACACCTCGCTGTCGTACCGCGAGGTCGATATCCGGGCCAACCGGCTGGCGCACCGGTTGCGACGCCTCGGCGCCGGCCCCGATTCGCTGGTCGGTGTCTGCCTGGAACCCGGCCCGGACCTGATCCCGACACTGCTGGGCATGCCGTAGTCCGGCCGCAGGCGCATACAACCAACTCTGGTCCACCCCCACCTTCGCCGCCCGGCGCGGAACCACCACCCCGACCCCGCCCATCCACCACCCCCGGGCGGGGCCGGCAGCCCCCCGGCGACGCCGCCGGGCGGCGAAAGTGCCCCGGGCACTGCGCAGTGCCCGAACGTCTGCGACCGCACATGTGAGGAGGTGCCGCCCAACTGCTACCGCTTCGGCCCGATCGAGGATCCGATCACCATTGCCTTCTCGCTCCGGAGGGGCCGCGCCCCTCGCAAGACCCTCCGCGCCCGCCCGACGCACCACGACCCGGCCGCAAGTCTTCACGCGGACGACCCGCCGGGCACCGGGGACGCCGTCGCGCCGTGAGCGTGCGGCGCCGTGTGCGATCAGGCGTACACCCGCACGGAGTTCGTCGACGTGAGGCTCGTCCACAGGCCCGAGTTGCAGTTGTTGATGTCGACGTCCCACGCCACGTTCCCCGTGCCGTCCCGCCCCGTGAACCCCTTGACCCCCGCACCGCCCGTCTGGCAGTTCACCACGGTGTAGTCGCCGATGAGGTTGGCTACGTTGTACGTGCCGTAGCGGTAGAAGCTGTACACCATGGGGTGGTTGGGGCTGTCGTCCCAGATGTCGCCCTTGTAGATGCAGACATAACCCGAGTCACAGCCGGACGTGCGCATCGAGGGCACGACGGTCGTCGCTGCCGCCGAAGCGGACGCAGCGAAAGTCACCGGCACGGCTGACCCGAGACTCGCGAGGAGCATCACCAAGGCACGGTGCCTGAGAGCCTTCCGACGGGATCGAAGAGAAATCCGGTTGACGTTCATGCACGCTCTCCCATTTCTTCCGGCAGGAATCGGCCCGTCCGGCAGCAAGACGGGCATTCACACACTGGATCCTGTGCCCGGCTCGACACCATCCCCCAACGGAGTGGTTCAAAGTCGGTCGGAATACGAGCGAAGCGCGCCACACGCCGGCGACGGATGGCGGACGAGTTCGGGTGATGTGGATCGTCGCGGCAGCCCCGGGCGACACGAGGAACGCACGCCACTGGCACCCGGCCGCCCGCCCTACCCCCGCGTCGGACGGCTTCCACAAGGTGCCCCGGCCGACCCACCTGCGCGGGGTGCGGTGGTCGGTCGGTGGTCGCCGAGGATCATCAGGGTGCGTACGCCGCCGGCCAGGGTGTCGATGGCCGGGGCGCGAATGCTCACCAACGCGGCACGGTAGGCGCGGAGTTCGCTCCGGCTGCAGAACAGGGCGCCGAACTCCGGCGGTTCTTGGGAACTGCGCGGTCGAGAAACCCTCCCGGCCCTACCGGGTGGTCTCCGATCGGGGCTGTTGCGTGGTGGCACCCGCACCGTCGTTCCCGACCTGCTGTCGTTCGAAATCGTGCGGCGCCAGGCCGGCAAGTCGCCCCGATCCGGGACCCGCTGGGGTGGCGGCGCACCCGTGGCCTGCCCCGGGAGGGCTTGCCAGGACCGGGAGTACGAGAACGGCGGCTGTGGCGCCCCACCCGAAGGCGACCTCCGATGCCGCTGCTGCGCCCGAAACCGGGAGGATGTCCGACCGGACAGCGACGCCGCGCACGGGCCGGAACGCCGGCCGCGCCTACGCCCGGAGCTGTCCTGGGCCTGCCGCTTCCCCATCCCGGACCGCAGGTGATGGGGACATGCGACGACTGTGACCGTGCGCGGCCCGGAGTTCGCGGCGTCGATCCGTGCCGCGAATGCCACGAGGGCCGACCGGCGATGGCGTCGTGAGCGCGCACCGGAACCACTCCGCGAACCCACCGCAGCAGCCTGCTCGGCCCACCCTCCCGCAGCCGGCAAGCCGGCAAGCCGGCAAGCCGGAACGGAACCGCGAGGCGCATCCGTTCCCCAAGGCGACCGCGTTCGCCGGATCGCGCGCGCCGCGCCGGCAGCCAACACCGCGACGCACGGGCCACGTTCGCCGTTCGGGGCACGCTTTGGCCCGTTCCATCCGACCATCCGTGGCCATGGCTCGCGCCTTGTCGTCTCCCCGGTGAGGTCGGCGACTTGATGCGCGAGGTGTCGAACGGACCAACCACGGCCACCGTGCCGACGGGCCCGCTTCGGTTCGCGGTTCGCTGGTGCGGGGAGACGGAAGCCGCCTACACCCGGATCGGTGACCCACTGCTGCGGGAAGCCGAGGGCTCGCGGTGGCCTGTGGATGGCCGACCGCCTGTTTCGGTCCGTCGGTCCGTCGGCGCCGAGACCGGCGACACCCCGCTGGGCGCGCACCGCCTGGCCACCGCCCTCGGGCGGCACGACCCCACCTTCCCCGGCCCGGCCCACGACGAGGCCGAAGCAGCCGCCCGTCTGCACCGGCTCCCGAGGATCACGGCCTGGAGCCCCTTGCGGGGCTGCCAGGGGTCTCCGCCAACTGCTGTGGACCAGCGCCCCCAAGGCTACGGAGGACTCGAACTCGTCCTGACCCACCAGGAATTGTCGAACCTCGGCGGGTCTCCCGGATCAAGGCCGCGATGGACGACGCGGCTCGGTCGATGAACCGGGTACCGGTCGTCATCCACCGGAGAACCTCGGCCTCGAACATCGGAATCGGCATCGCGGAAACGCGCGACGTCCCGAACCGCCATCACGTGGATGATCGGTACCGTGAAGGCTTCTCGGCGAACGCCGGAGCGACAAACGCGGAAGTTCCGCGAACTCCTCACCACGGGCGGCATTCCGCTCCGACGGCGCCGCCCCGTACAGACACTCCGAACGCTGCCGACGGCCACCACCACCGCCGCCGCTCCGGCGCGACTTCGCCCGCCCACCCCAGGCGGAGAGCACCGATTCGATGATGTCGCGCGTGGGGCGTGGCGGTCGTCGACGAACGACTCCTCCGACGCGAAGAGCTTGGCCGAGGGGTCCCGGCGGGTCGGATACGAGCACCTCACGACGATGACGGTCAACGGCAGGCAGGTCTACCGGATGGGTCGGCCGCAGTCCGGGGAGTCCATCCCGTACTTCCACGCGCACGGAACCTCGACGGTGTCGGCCGGGGTGTCAGCGGCCTCGCCCCGGGAGCAGAGGCTGGACCATCCCGGCGCGCGATGCCGGCGGGGCGTCGGCCATGCTGTGCGCGTGGAGTACGTGTCCAGAGTGCCGCGACCGCCGCTGGACGGGCTGATCGACGACCTCTACTACCTGGAGGGTGCGTCGCCGTACGCCCGGCTGACGCTGCCGCCGATGCCGTCGGCGTTGCTCATCGTCAACCTCGGGGCGCCGTTCCGCATCCGCGCCGGCACCGACATCGAGACGGCCGAGTACGCCGACGGCTGCGTGGTCACCACGCCCACCCGCGCGTTGGAGTTCGGCTACCCACCCCGGACCCGGTCCGTCGGCGTGCACTTCAAGCCGTGGGGGCCGGCACCGTTCCTGCCGATGCCCGCGGCCGAGCTGTGTGACCGGCCGGTGACGGTGGAGCAGGTTTGGGGCCGGCCCGCCATAGCCGAGCTGCGAGACCGGCTGGCCACGGCGGACGGACCGCACGAGATGCTGACACTGCTCGAGGAGGAGCTGAGGCGACGGCTGCGCGAGACCGCCGGCTTGGGGCTGGTCCGCCATACGAGCAGCGTCATCGCGGCGACCGGCGGGGCGGTGGCGATCGGCGACCTGAGCGTGGCGGCCGGTGTCAGCAGTACTCATCTGGCACAGCGGTTCAAGGAGCTCGTCGGCGTCACGCCGAAGCGGCTGGCCCGCACTCACCGCTTCGCCGCCACCGTGTTCGCGATCGACCCCGCCGGACCGATCGACTGGGGCGACGTCGCCGGTGGCGCCGGCTACTTCGACCAGGCGCACTTCGGCCACGAGTTCCGGGCGTTCACCGGGCTCACGCCGACCCGGTACATCGAAGTCCGGCGGCGGTTCCTGCGCGAACATCCCGGCCACGCACTGGACCGCTGGCCACTGCCGGCCGATTGATTTCTTACAAGAGCGACAGCTCACGACACGCTAATTTGAGGGCACCCCAAAGCAAGAGGAGGCCCCGTGGGCAAGGTGGTCATGTACGGCTCGGTGTCGGTGGACGGCTTCGTCGCGGACGAGAACGACCAGCCCGGACCGCTGTTCGACTGGTTGTCCGGCGGTGACGTCCCGTTGGACGAGAGCGGCGAGCTGAAGGTGTCGCAGACGTCCTACGACTACACCCGGCCGTACTGGGACGGGATCGGGGCGACGGTCGTCGGCCGCCACGTCTTCGACATGACGGACGGCTGGGAGGGGAAGCCTCCGGGCGGGATCGACCACGTGGTCGTCGTGACGCACCGGCCGGAGCCCGAGGGCTGGGACCCCGAGGCGCCGTTTCACTTCGTCGACGGCGTCGAGGCAGCCATGGCCAAGGCACAGGAGCTTGCGGGTGACCGCATGGTCGAGGTCGCCGCCGGCGACGTCGGTGGCCAGGTGCTTGCCGCGGGCCTGGTCGACGAGGTGCGCATGGACGTCGTACCCGTCGTGTTCGGGTCCGGCAAGCGCTACTTCGGGTCGGTCCACGCGCAGCACCTGTTGGAGGATCCCGACGTGGCGATTCAGGGCAACCGGGTGCTTCACCTGCGCTGTCGGGTGCGCCGTTGACCGATCCGGAGCGGGTATATGCGAAGAGGTCCACCGCCAACGCTGATACAAGATCGGGCCTCCGGCCGCGTTTGCGCGTCGCTGTTCGTGAAGGTGAGCCGGTCGGCGATGGCCGCGCGGAGCCTCGGGTCGGTGAAGGCGCCGACGTCGGAATCGCCAAAGCACACATGTTCCGGCGAACCTGGGCGAGGCAGCGGCTGAACTGCACGGGTTCAATGGGGATGAGCAAGCCACCGAGGTGGACGTATCCTGCGGATCATGACTGCGGTATACGTACTGGACGGAACACGGATTCGAACGCTGGACGACTTCTGGCGGGTCGTCATGGACGCCTTCGACGGTCCCGGACGCCATTACTTCGGCAGGAACTTCGATGCCTTTGCCGACTGCCTCAGTGGCGGCCCCGGACACCCCGACGTCGACGAGTACATCGTCGAATGGCGCGATCACGATGTGTCTCGTGACCATCTCGGATACTCGGAGACGGTCCGCCATCTGGAGCTTCGTAGGTCTCGGTGCCACCCCTCGAACCGAACCGCCTTTGCGGCGCGACTGGCCGCGGCCCGTGACCAGCGCGGACCGACCGTCTTCGACCAACTGGTCGAGGTCTTCGAGAATCGCGCTCCCGGCGTTTTGCGGCTGCAGTAGCTCGGTTGCTCGGACCCATGGCAGGCGTCCTGCGTCGACGTGGTCGACGAGCCGGGTTGCCCCACAGGGTTCGAGGCGGGAGGCCGCAGCGGTCCGGGAGGTGGCTGACATAGGCGGTCGAGGCCGGTGCCCGGCCGGTCTTGGTGATCCGCGCGACGATCATGTGGGGGTTGTCGGTCCGCTGACCCGTGCGATGGGCCGGGCAGTGTTCAAGCGCCGACCACCCGGCCGGGCCCATGGGCACCGACTCCTACCGTTTCGCGCAGACCCGCGCCCGCACCCAACAGGCGGGACAGCCCGACCTGCGAGCGGCGATTCGTCGACGTCACCCGAACTCCCCGGCTCCTTCCACCGACCGCGCTCACCACGCGACCCGGCGGGGCTCCGGCGTCCGCGATCCGCACCGCTGCCCCGGCGTGGCCTGGCATCGCAGCGTCAACGTCCGCCCGCTGGGACGCGATCGTGCGTGCCTGGGCGACCGGCGACGAACATCGGCTGGACGAGCTGTGGACCGACGAGGCGCCGGCCGATCTCGGCTCGGCCCGGGGCGGCTTCGAGTCCGCTTCCGGGGTCGGATTCGCAGGCCGGCCAACTGTGTAGGGTCTCGTTGCGAGGCATGAGTATTTGCGCGCGGATGGCGTCGTCGCGCCGTGTGCCACGGGCTCGCTCGGACGGCCGGGCGCCCGGTGGCGATGGACGCCTTCGGTGACCTTCGCCGTTCGGCGGGCCCAAGCTACGGCCGGCCACTCGGTGCCGGACACGTTCGCGGTCTTGGAGGCGTCATCGGCGGCTTTGCGGGCAGGCAGCCCGGATCGTGGCGGCGAGGCCGGCCGCGTCCTGGGTGAAGCCCGTCAGCAGCAGCTTCCCGCCGCCTTCGACCCGGATGCTCATATGCACGTCCCGGCCCATGAGCCGTCCCAGGGCGTTGTTCATCCCGTGGTCGGCCGATCGGCGGATGGCAGTCCAGGGGACCACCCGGGTCTCACCGGTCCGCCGGTAGACCAGGCCGTCCTGTCGCAGCACGAAGAGCTCCCCGTGCCTGGTCGTGACCCGCAGCCCGTTGGGGAGTCCGAAGCAGATCCCGATGAGGGCACCGCCCCACAGCAGCCCGGCCAGGGTCGAGCCATCCGGCTCGTCGGTGAAGACGGTGATGGTCACCGGAACCGCAATGGCCGCGAGGGCCACGCCGACCAGGATCTCGACGACCGCGACCCACCCGCGACGGCCGTTGTCCGTCGGATGGTTGCGTAAGAAGGTGCCGAGTGCGCGTTCCGCATCCGTTGCCATGAACGTGTCCCCCTGGGATGTCTTCCGTGGTGGTCGAAGTCTGTGGCGGTGGCCGCACGCGCCACGAAGCGACAACGGTCCCGATTATTCAGGACGCGCATCAACGGGGTCGCCTGTTCGGCGAGTTGCCCCGATCCGCAAGCCCGGACGAAATGGCAAGTTCTCGCATACTTGGCGATGTCGACAGGTCTTGTACCTCGTACGGCTGATTCGGTCTCTGTCGTGTGCGTGGTCTCACGGTGTCTGTCACGGTCGTTCGCGAGTGAGTGTGACGTGACTCCGGGCGGGGGTGGCCGATGGACTCGGACGATGTCGAATGGGTCCACGGGGGATTCGGGTTCCGGGGCTACCGCTTCTGTGCCCTGTAGCGCTTCAACAGCGCCGTGATCGTTTCCGGGGTCGTGGAACCGTTCAAGGCGACCACGAGCTCGTCGGGACACAACTCGTACAAGTCGCCCCACCATCGGCGCGCCCTGTTGTCCCAGATCCGATAGCCGCCGGGCACTCCTCGGGCCACATACCTGCGCCGACTCAACCAAACCTCCGCCCGACCCGCGCTCACGGGGGGAATCGCTCCCGGGCATCCGGTGGATGCCGGTCCGGCCGCATCGTAAACCGGTGGTGGACACGACCTCACCCGATTTCTCGTGTCGGACATCTCCACCGCCGTTTCCGCGAAGCCATGTCGTTCGAGAAAAGCGGAACGCCGTGTTCTCGAACGACATGGCAACCGTCCGGCCGCGCCCGTCTCACTCGCCATCTACATTGCGACAGGACGCCGACAAGGTGCCTCCGACTACCGTCGAGGCGTCCCGTACCCAAACGCCGGTGACAGAGTGCAGCAGGTGATGACACGGAACCCGACTGGTGGGACGAGGACTTGCACGATTTCTCGCCGTCCTGACCCGGGTCGGGCGGCACCGGTGTCCGGCCCGGCCGTACTCGCGCCGTCGCGCCGTCGCGCCGCGATCTCCGCGTCGAAGGCGGCATGTTCGTCCTCGGACACGGCCAGGCGGATCTTGCTTTCGTGTCAAGAGCCTCCACCCAGCCGGGTCGGCATGCGCGCCGGGCCGATGGGCCGCGCGTCCGCTCCGGCTCGGCAGCACGCTGCCGTTGGTAGGATCTCCGGGCCTGGACGATGTATCCGCGGGGGAGTGTTGTGGGCGATCAGCCGAGATGGGCGTGGTGGGTCGTGGGGATCGTCATCCCCGTAGCGGGGATCCTGGTGTCGATCCAACTGGCCACGAACTCGGGTTCCGACGACGGTAAGGGGCAGCCGACAGACACCGGCGCGGCCGCGTCGTCGGCATCGAGTGGTGGGAAGGTGCCGCCCGTGTCCGGCGGCGGGAACGCGCCGACGGCGAACCAGCCCGCGAAGGTGCTGGCCGGACCGGTGCGCGTCATCCTCACCGAGGACGCCAACAACGTCGACCTGGACAGTTCGCCGCCGCTCGCCCAACCCGGGAATAAGGGCGGCGACGCCTGGATCGGGTTCAACCTCCCGGACCTGACACTCGGCCATGCGGGCGATGTCATCGCGATCGTTGCGCCCGAGGGGCCCGACCCGACCCGTGACGACTGTCGGCAGGCCATCGCCAAACGCGGCGCCGAAAGCAGCGGCAAATTGGCCCAGGGCATGCGCATGTGCGTCCAGACCGAGGAAGGCCACACCGCCTACCTGCGCATCACCGCCGTCCCCACCCGCAAAGCGGTCACCTTCGAGGCCACCGTCTGGGAGTGACCCGCAAGCCTGCCTCGGCGGCCCAACCAGGCCAGGCGCTCGGGCGGCACGACGCCAACCTGCGAGTTCGCGCGTCCAAGCCGACGACCCGCTGCGGAGTCGCGGCCGCGGGACGAACACCCCGCCGACATGGTGCCCGCCGACACCCACACCAGCGCTGCGCGAGGCAGTCGGGTACGAGCGGCCCGCGACGAAGCCGACGGGGTCGAAGGGCCCGGAGACCACGTCGTGCCGGCCGAGCGCGGTCGTGGACGCGACGGCGACACCGGCCCAATCGGACGGCCGCGACGCGGCGCCGTAGTGGTGGCGGTCGGGGCGTTGCCGCCGGCGTTTCGGGAACGCGGTGGCCATCGTGAACGGCCCACTCGCGCACCGCCCGTGCGCGTCGACGACCAGGCGCAGGGCACAGTCCCCGGTCCCGGTGTCGATCTCCAGCACCCACAAGCCCGGGTGAGCATCGAGGTCGAAGAGCATCCCGGCGACCGTCGAGGGCGTGGACGCCGACAACGTCGCCAACCGCCCCACCCCGTTGCCCTCGTACCGGCCGCCGCCCACCTGAGTCACCAACGCACGATCCGCATACACCGCCGCCCGCCGCGCGCCCCGATCACGGCGGCGGTACACGACGACATCAGCCCCAGCGGGCCGCCGCAGCCCGGCCGCGAAGTCGAGCAACAGCGGACTGATCACGCCGCCCTGGGTGTTCCCTCGTTGAGGCCAAGCTTGAAGGCCAAGCCTCCGGGCGCCGGCCACGCGGTGAGCCGCTCCTCGACCCGTGGGCCTGGTCATGGCTGTGACGGAGCACCGCCGGGTCGTCGACGTGTCCGATCAAAATGCACTCCGGCGGCCGCTTCCGTCCGGTGTCGGTCCACGTTCGTCGGCGCGGGGGAGAAGAACAGGGTCCTGCTGCGCCTCGTGCATGGCGGCCTTGGCCAAGACGCGGGTGACGGCGGCTGCCCTGGCGCCGTACTGCTCGAGGTCGTCGTAACGCCGGTGCATGAACCCGCTCAGGTACAACGCCGCGTAGCCGTGGGCGGCGGCGAAGTGCTGCTCCAGCAGGTCCAGCGCGGCTTTCGCATCCCCAGCCGTCAGCGTGAGCACGAGCGGCAGGAGAAGGTCGGTGAGTTCGCGGCCGGCAGCGCTGAGGTCGGGGTCGTTGCTGCCGGTCAGCTCGCGGGCGAAGATCAGTTCCAGACCCGCGCGGCGGCGGGCCACGAAGCGCACATAGGCGGTCGCGGTGGCGGCGAGCGCCTCGACCGCGTCGTCCCCGTCGGCGGGGCGGACGGGGACGGTCGCAGTCGAGGACGCTCCCCGTCGGGAGGCGTCCGCCGCGGTCAGGGCCGCCCGAATGTCCGCAGTGAGTTCGCGAGCCGCCTCGATCGCCACCGCCATGAGCAGGGCGGTCCGACTCGGAAAATGCCGGTACGGCGCTCCCGGGCTGACCCCGGCGCGCCGTGCCGCCTCCGCCACCGACAGCGCGCCGATGCCGTTGTCGGCGATCGCTTCCAAGCCGGCCCGGATGAGCGCGGCGCGCAGATCGCCGTGATGGTACGTGGATCGAGCCATGCGACCGGTCCTTCCTTCGCAGTCCGCAGCCACCACGGTGACCCGGCCACTCTGCCTTGACTCCTATGTGAGGCTAGCATTACATTAACAATGTAAGACGGTACTTACATTGGCTTTCCGGCTGCACACGCCGTCGACGCCGCACCCCCCGCAGGTCTGCCGGAGGCGGATGTTCGGCACTTGGGAAAGCGAAAAAAGGGGGGAGACTCCAATGACCGACATGACTGGAAAGGTCGCCGTCATTACCGGTAGCACGCAGGGCATCGGCTACGTCGTCGCGCAGGAGTTCGTCGCGAACGGCGTCACGGTCGTCCTCGCCGGCGCCGACCAGTCCGCGGCGGACAGTGCCGTCGCCTCGATCGGGGCCGGCCGCACCGGGCTGAAGGCGGACGTGATGCGCTCCGCCGAGATGGACGACCTCTACCGGTATGTCACAACGAGCAAGGCTGCCTGGACGCCGTGGTCGCCAACGCCGGCCTCGGCCACCACGCACCACTGCCCGCGATCACCGAGCGGCAGTTCGACCGGATCTTCGACACGAACGTCAAGGGCGTGCTGTTCACGATCCAGAAGGCGCTGCCGCTGCTCGCCGACGGAGCCACCGTCGTGATCATCGGCTACACCGGATCGACCCAGGCCCGGGTCGGCATGAGCCTGTACCGCGCATCCAAGGCAGCGGTGGCCCAGGCCGCCCGCGGGTGGATCCAGGACATCAAAGGCTCCGGCGTCCGGATCAACGTCACGAGCCCCGGCGCCGTGAACACCGAGTCACTGCGCAGCACACTCGACCAGGCGCTCGGCGCCGACGTCGTCGCAGGCGCCATCAAGGCGATGGGCAAGGACAAGCCCACGGGCAGGATCGCCGAGCCCCACGAGATCGCCCGGGCCGTCATGTTCCTGTCCGGCGACGAATCCGGCTTCATCACAGGCATGGAACTGTTCGTCGACGGCGGTCCGACCGTGCTGTAGGGCCGACGCCCACCTCCGACCGCGCCGGCCGTGCGGCGCCCGAACCGCTCCGCACGGCCCCGGACGCGCTTTCGCCTGCGCACCGACCCCGACGTCGTCCGCCCAGGTGCCTCCACCCATGCCATCGCCGCCGTCCGCACCCGAGCGACGGACCCCTCAACAAGCGCCCGACCAACAAGGCAGGACCACAACCGTGATCATCTCGGCACGCGCCCGCTCAGGCGCACCCGCCACCAAGCCGGCGACCGGCAGACGCACCGCCGTCGGCATCGCCATCGTCCTCGGCGCACAACTGATGCTGACCCTGGACACCACCGTCGTCAACGTGGCGCTTCCCCGGATCGCGACCGGGCTCAACTTCGGCCCCGCCGCGCTGTCGTGGGTGCTGAACGCCTACACCCTGGCCTTCGGCGGCCTACTGCTGCTCGGCGGCCGGCTCGGCGACGTCTACGGCCGGCTCCGCGTCTTCGAGATCGGCCTCGCCGTCTTCACCCTGTCGTCCCTGCTGGGCGGGTTCGCGCAGTCTCCGGGCTGGCTCGTCGCCGCCCGTGCGGCACAAGGAATCGGGGCAGCCCTCGCCGCCCCCGGAGTGCTCGCCCTCGTCGCAACCAGCGCACCCGACCCCGCTGCGCGCAACCGTGCACTCGCGCTCTTCTCCGCCGTCAGCATGGGCGGTGGCACGATCGGCCTACTCCTCGGCGGCCTGGTGACCGAAGCCGGCTCCTGGCGATGGACGCTGCTCATCAACGTGCCAATCGGCATCGCCATCCTCGCCTTCGCCCGGCGCTACGTCACCGAAACCCCCCGGCGCCACGAGCGGTTCGACGTCATCGGCGCCGTCTGCGCCGTCGGTGCCGCGGCCGCCGTGGTGTGGGCCGTGATCGGTGCCCCCGACCACGGCTGGACCTCGGCCCGGACCATCGGCGGGCTTGCCGTCGGCACGATCCTGTCCGCAGCGTTGGCCGTCACCGAACTGCGCATCCCCCACCCGATGTTGCGCCCGGCGCTGCTGCGCAGCCCACAGCGGCTCGGCGGGCTCGCCGTCATGGCACTCGCCGCCGCCGGACAATTCTCGATGTTCTTCCTGGTCGTCCAGTACGTCCAGAAGATCATGGACTTCAACCCGGTCGAATCCGGAGCCGCTTTCCTCCCGACGACGCTCAGCATCTTCGCCGCCTCCCGTGTCGCCCCGCGTCTGGTCGCCCGCTTCGGTCAGGTACCGCTACTGCTCGTCGGCACGCTCGGCCTGAGCATCAGCTTCCTGTGGCTGAGCAACGTCGGCACCTCAAGCAGCTACGTGCTCGACGTCTGCCTTCCCATGACTCTCAACGGGGTCTCCGTCGGCTTGATCTTCATGCCGGTGACGTCGCTGGTCATGCTCGGCGTCGAAGCGCAGCACGCCGGGTCGGCCTCCGGCCTCCTCCAGACCGCGCAGCAACTCGGCGGCTCCATCGGCCTGGCCGTCATCATCTCGGTCTACGCCGCAGGTGCGGTTCCGGGCGCCTTCGTACCGGGCCTCCGCCCGGCGTTCCTCACCGCGGCCGGACTGGCCTGCACCGCCTTCCTGGTGTGCGCCTTGCTGGCGCGGAGCAATCGCAGGCCGCGTTCGGCCGCCTGACCACTCACCCCCGGAGAGCCGGCCCTCGCACCCAACGGAGGTCGGCTCTCCGCGCGGGAGGTGTCCGAACGTCGGCTCTGACCCGTAGTCCGTGGTGACGCCGAGCAGCCATCGAGGATCATGATCTTGTGACGGACGTCAACTCGCTTATGGGAACGGTGTTTTCCCGGCTTTCCGCGCCGGCTGTCGAGGATGTGACGGACAGCGGTGGCGCGGTGGTGGTCGCGGCCCGCCCCGACGAGGAGCACCACGCGAAGTACCGCCGCCTCGAACCCCCGCTCCCAGGCCCGCCGGACCCCGTACCGGCACCGATCAACCGCACCCTCGCACCCTGAACACCAACACGAACGCCGTTCGGGCTCGAACGCCTCGAAGGCATCCCCACCCCGTTCACGGGACCGCTGCCCGGCGGGGTCCGGACCGGAACGCGACCCCGGCGGGGCCGGGGAACCCGGTCACCCCGCGGCCGGTGGCGTCGACGGCGAGGATGAGGTTGCCCATCGCGTACCGGGGGTCGCCGGCGCCCGTGTCGATGTCGGTCTGCACGGGCGTCGGCGAGGTCGGCGGCTCGGGTCACAGGCAGGTGGCGAGGGTGGCCAGGGTGGTGGTGACGGTCGCGGCGAGGGTGATGGTGGTGGTGAACGCGGCGGCGCCGTGGGCGAGGGCCCGGGGGCGGGGGGTTCCGGCGAGGCGGGCGATTTTGGCGGCGGCTGCGGCGGCGAGCAGGCTCACGACGGCCACCAGGGCGGTGCCGGTGAGGACGAGGGCGAGGATCATGACGGACTCCGGTGTCGTCGGGCGGTGTTGACGACTCCGACGGTGGGTGAAACCGCGTACGGCGGTGTCCGCTCCGGTCGATGATGGTCACCGTCGGACACCGCGACGCGACCTTGGGGGGCCATGGACCGGGACGGGGACGGGGATCGCGCGGCCGCTGCGGCGGCCGAGCTGCACCGCCGGTTGCAGGACGCGCTCGCCCGTTCGCGCAGGACCAAGACGCAACTCGCGGGCCTGGCGGGCCT
This sequence comes from Embleya sp. NPDC020886, assembly GCF_044333915.1. Lineage (NCBI taxonomy): Bacteria > Bacillati > Actinomycetota > Actinomycetes > Kitasatosporales > Streptomycetaceae > Embleya > Embleya sp. NPDC020886. Next base: position 441,483 of record NZ_JBIRRX010000006.1, read on the forward strand.
GGCCCGCAGCACGGTCAACGAGGCGCTGCGGCCCGGGGTCGTGCCGTCGGCGGAGACCGTCGCCGCGCTCGCCCGCGCACTCGGCGAGGACGCGCCCGCGCTTCTCGACCTGCGCCGCCGCGCCGCAGTACCGACCGCGCGGCACGACACGGGACCGGGGCGGCCGATCGGGGCGTGGCACCCCCACGACCTGGAGGTCCATCCCGCCGGCGTCGTGCCCGACGCGGACGCGCCCGGGCGCGACGGCGGAACGCTGCCCGGATACGTCGGACGCGCCCACGACCGCGCCTTGGCAGAGACGGTGGCCGCGGCCGCGTCCGGACGCAGCGCGATGGTGGTGTTGGTCGGGTCGTCGTCGACGGGCAAGACCCGGGCGTGCTGGGAGGCGGTGCAGCCGCTGGCCGACGCGGGGTGGCGGTTGTGGCATCCGTGGGATCCGACCCGGGCCGAGGCGGCGCCGGCGGATCTGGTCCGGGTGGGGCCGGAGACGGTGGTGTGGTTGAACGAGGCCCAGCACTACCTCGGCGACCCCCGGGTCGGCGAGCGGGTCGCCGCCGCGCTGCACACCCTGCTCACCGATCCGCGCCGCGCCCCGGTCCTGGTGCTGGGCACGCTGTGGCCGGAGTACGCCCGCGCCTACACTCGCCTCCCGCCCCCCGGCGGCCCGGACCCGCACAGCCGCGTGCGCGAACTCCTGGCCGGGCGGACCCTCGCCGTTCCCGACACCTTCGACACCGACGCCCTGCGCACGGCCGCCGCCCTGGCCGCAGGCGGCGACCGGCACCTGGCCGACACCCTCACCCGAGCCGGCGACAGCGGCCGGATCACCCAGGACCTGGCCGGCGCCCCGGAACTGTTGCGCCGCTACCACGAGGGCACCGAACCCGAGAAGGCGCTGCTGCGCGCGGCGATGGACGCCCGACGCCTGGGCATGGGCCTGCACCTCCCCTGGGCGTTCCTCGTCGACGCCGCCGCCGACTACCTCGACGACGACGCCTGGGACACCCTCGACGACGACTGGGCCCAGACGGCACTCGACGAACTCTCCCGCCCCGGCCACGGCACCCACGCACCCCTGCGCCGCACCGGCCGTCCCCGACGACGCCCCACGGGCGACCCGGCGGCGAGCCGAGGGCCGGTGTATCGGCTCGCCGACTACCTCGAACAGCACGGCCGCGCGGAACGCCGCCGGGTGTGCCCGCCCGCCTCCTTCTGGGAGATCGCCGCCGACATCGCCACACCGGACGAACTCGTCCACCTCGTCGACGGGGCGACCGGTCGCGGACGCGACCGTCACGCCGTACTGCTCGCCCGACGCGTCCGCGACACCTTCGCGCTGCGGGACCTCGCGTGGATGCGGGAGCGGGCCGGGGATCGGCAGGGCGCGGAAGACCTGTACCGGCGGGCCCTCGACGCAGGCGACACCGTCGCGCTGGGGGGCCTCGCGCGGGTGCGGGAGGAGGCCGGGGATCGGGAGGGCGCGGAACGCCTGTATCGGCGGGCCGCCGACGCCGGCGACACCGCCGTGCTCCGGGACCTCGTGCGGATGCGGGAGCGGGCCGGGGATCGGCAGGGCGCGGAAGACCTGGCCCGGCGGGCCGCCGACGCCGGTGACACCGCCGTGCTGCGGGACCTCGCACTGAGGTGGGAGGACGCCGGGGACCGGGACGGCGCGGAACACCTGCTCCGACGCGCCGCCGACGCCGGCGACACCGCCATGTTGCGGGACCTCGCGCGGATGCGGGAGGAGGCCGGGGATCGCGAGGGCGCGGAACGCCTCGCCCGCCAGGCCGCCGACGCCGGCGACACCGCCGTGCTGCGGGACCTCGCGTGGATGCGGAGGGACGCCGGGGATCGGCAGGGCGCGGAAGACCTGTACCGGCAGGCCGCCGACGCCGGCGACACCGTCGCGCTGCGGGACCTCGCGTGGACGCGGAGGGAGGCCGGGGATCGGGAGGGCGCGGAAGACCTGTACCGGCGGGCCGCCGACGCCGGCGACACCGTCGCGCTGCGGGACCTCGCGCGGGTGCGGGAGCGGGTCGGGGATCGGCAGGGCGCGGAAGACCTGGCCCTGCGGGCCGGCGACGCCGGCGACACCGCCGTGCTGCGAGACCTCGCGCAGACGCGGGAGCGGGCCGGGGATCACGAGGGCGCGGAACGCCTCGCCCGGCAAGCCGGCGACACCGTCGCGCTGCGGGACCTCGCGCGGATGCGGGAGCGGGCCGGGGATGGGGAGGGTGCGGAACGCCTGTACCGGTGCGGCATCGACGCCGGCGACACCCTCGCGCTGGGGGACCTCGTGCGGATGCGGGAGTCGGCCGGGGATCGGGAGGGCGCGGAACGCCTCGCCCGGCGGGCCGTCGACGCCGGCGACACCGGCGTGCTGCGGTACCTCGTGGAGATGCGGGAGCGGGCCGGGGATCGCGAGGGCGCGGAACACCTCGCCCGGCAGGCCGTCGACGCCGGCGACATCGCCGCGCTGGGGCATCTGGCTCGTGTCGTGGCCTCGGACCGGCAGCCCGAGAGCGAGATCCTGCGGTATGGATGGGAGCCCGACGGCAGCGTCTCCGCGCCCTGGTAGGCGTCCGCGCCCACGCGACACCACCCGGTTCGCCCGGGGGACGCCGCACCGCGCGGGTGAACCTGCCATTGAACCCGCCATGCGAGGGGGATCGGCTACGGGCTCGTCGGGTCCGTGGTTTCGGCCGCCTCGTTCGCGAGGGCGGCCACGGGCCTTCTTGAGGAGGTCGCGGTCGGGGGCGCCGTCGGCGGCGGTGATCAGGGCCCGCACATGGCGTCCAACCCGGCCGCGCGGCACGTGTGCGGGCATGCGTTCGACATAACGTGATGGTCGTGGCACCCGGGTCGAGGCGCTCCGCGGATCGCGCGACTCGGGCGGGTGAAACTTCCGCCCACCCTGGCACCGGCATACCGCGTCGGCACGGACCGCGCCGCACGATCCGCGCAGCACGGCCCGCTCCGACGGCGAACCGCGAACGGGCCCCTTCCCGGCGCATCCGCAGAGCCCCGTGCGGAACGGGAGCCTCCCTTGATCGTCGGGACCCGCAGTAGCGGCCGGTGCGTGCAGACATCACGCGTCTCCTCCCTCGCGCTTCCGCAGGGACGGTTGTCGAAGCGGCGCGGTTGCTCGCCGCCCTCGGCCCGTTGCGCCCCGCGCGAGCTCGTTTCCCAACCGGCGCGAGGCGCCCGGTACGACGTCGTCGTGCCGCCGACCGCCGCGGAGTAACGGCGGCCCAGGAGATGTCGCCGTCGTGGATCCACGCGTTCACGCCGTCGTCGCGGACGGTGCGCACTCGCACCTGGGCGGCGCGACGCGAGGTGGGCGCATCCGTGGCCGGGCCTCCGGTGGGCCCTTTGCCTCGGCCCCGAGGTTGTCCGGTTCAGGGGATGGGGACGGTCCGGGTGACGTCGGTCGTGTCGCACCGCACGCGTTGTCGCCCGTCGGGGTGGATGTCGAGGCCGAAGGTGTCGAAGGCGGGGCGTCCGTTCTCGTTCCAGCACCGCCACGCGTTCTCGACCTCGTCCCACACGTGGCGGGGTCCGTGTCGGCGGACGCGGAAGGTGTCGAGTCGGTGTCCGTCGTAGTCGATGGTCGCCCAGGAGGTGCCGGCCTCGTCGCCGACCCACAGCCGTGACCGCACTCCGGCTTCGCCGACGTCGTCGTTCCAGTGCGTCCACAGCCCGGGCAACAGCAGCCCCATCACGGCCTCGTCGTGGCGGTCGCCGCCGGCGACGGCCCACGGCGACAGCGTCGTGGTCGACTCCTCGGGCCGATGCTCGGGGCGGACGACGTCGGCGACGTCGGTGACGGGGGAGCGGTGGCCTCGCATGGCCATGAACGCCCCACCGGGCCCGAACCGACCCCGCGCCGCGTCGGAGTCGACGTCCAGGCGCAGGGTGCCGTAGGCGGTCCAGGCGGTGGCCCACGGCGTGACGATCCGCCCGCCCGGCACCACCTGCTCCAACCACGCCCCGGGGACGCGGGTGGCCGAACACGTGCATACGATCCGCCGGTACGGCCCGCCTGCGGCCCAGCCCTGTTCGCCGTCGCCGGTGATCACATGCGGCCGCAGGTCGAGGGCCTCCAGGTGGCCGCTCGCGCTCGCGGCCAGGATCGGGTCGACCTCGATGGTGACGACCCGCTCGCCGCCGAGGCGGTGGGCGAGGAGCCCGGCGTTCCAGCCGGCGCCGGTGCCGATCTCCAACACCCGTTCCCCTGATGCCGGTTCGAGCGCGAGCAGGGTCGCGGCGACGATCGAGGGCTGCGACACCGACGACGACGGCCATGCAGTCTGCCCCGCCTCCCATGGAGCCCCGTCGTGCACCTGCACGACCACGGGCACGTCGGAGTAGGCCGCGGTCCACCACCGCGTCGGATCCTCGGCGCGCACCACGCGCGTGATCGCACGACGTGGCACCGAGCATGGCTCCGGGCCAGGCACCCAACGCCGGGTCGTCGTGCGCGCCTTCGCCCACCCGCACTGGTTCCGCCGCCTGCGGATCCGCTGGGAGATCCGCGACGACATCCACGAAGCCTTCCTCACCCTCGGATGCGCCCCGATCTGCCGGCGGCGTCTTGCCACGGCACTGCAGCGGCCGGTCCCTGCACCAGAAGATCGTTGAAGCACTGGAGCGAGTCAGTGCACGCGATCCCCGCACTCCGCCGGAAACAACAGGGCACCTTGCGGCAGTTCGCTCGGATCCCGGGCGATCACCCGCAGGCATGCTTCGTGAGAGCCTTCCTCGGGCGGGTATTCGAGGGTGAGTTCGCTCAGCACGGTAATGGCGCCGGCAAGATGCATTTCCGCCGCATGCACGCCGCCGGGGAGACAGCCGGCCAAGATGCCGAAGGCCGCCGTGTCACCGCCGTCGGCCACGCACTCGCGGATCTCGAAGCGCCAGTGCGTGCCCGCGTCGGCCGGCAATGACCGGCCCCTCTTGCCCAGCCCGACAAGGAAGTCGGTGCGGGCTCGCAGATGGTGGGCGATGGCACAGCAGATGGGGACCGCGGTGCCGTCGGCAGCCACTACCCGCGTGTACCCGGCATGCGGATAGCACGACAGGGCCTCGTCAAGCAGCCCCAACGCGGTGTCCCTTGCCCTCGGATGACCCTGCTGGGCGATGTCCAGAAGCAGTGGAGCCGCAACCACGGCCGCTGGGAACACGGCGGCACTGTGACCATGAACAATCCCACCGTTGGCGAGGCACGAGCCGGCCCCCGCCGCCTGTACCAGGTTCGTTGCCTCGGCCAGGTCATGTAGACCACGGACGGCACGATCCGGTTCATACCAGTTGGGAGGGCCCGGTATGGAAGCCCAGTCCACCGCGTCGATCTCATCCAGCACGGCAGCATCCTCGCACGCAGTCGCTACCCACCGTGCAGCTCCAACGAGGCTTGAAGGTCATTCCGTTGGTGGTTCCAAGTCGTCTCCGAGGGGACGTCGTCTCCGGGACCCGGCTGTGGTTGGACCCGGCTGCGGTTGATCGACTTCGCACGCGCGCAAGGCCCGGCCAAGCACACCGGTCTCCCGGCCGCGCAGGCTCTCCCGAAGGCCGTGCTTGCGGCCCGCTGCCGATTCGGCCGGGCCCGCCGATTCCAATGGTCAGTCGTCCTCGTCCTCGGCGCGGTCACCCTCGGCCTGCGACGTCTCGTAGGCGTGGGCGGTCTGCTCCGATGTGGCGTCTTCGTCGGACGGGCGCATGTCGCTTCCCCGTACCATCGCGCGCGGGGGCGAGTGCATTCCGTGGTGGTCGTCGTGAAGCCGGTGCTCGCCGCGCACCTCGGTGTCAGGCATGAAAACCTCCTGCGGCCCACCCGTGCCCGGCGGCGCCGGGCACGGTGCCGCTACTCCTCCAGTGTCCCTCTTGCGCGGGTCGCCCGCCCCGTGCGCGGCGCGTAACCGGCTGCCACGCCCTGCGCAATACCGACCCGGGCTTCGGGGTGAACGCGGTGGGACCTTCGGCGGGCAACCCACCACCGATGAGACGCGTATTCGGTACGTCATTCATGCCGCACATCCACGACGACGGCACCGCCGGCCGGAACCGGCACGACGAGCCCTTCGGCACGGTGGGCCGGTGACGCGTTGGGTTCGTGCTTCCGGGACGAGGAGGCCGTCCGTTTCCACTTCGAGCCGGCCACCGATGGGAACGTGGTCCCGCACGTCGAGTCCGGGACGTAGTCGGCAAGGGACAGGTACCCCGCGTATGGCTGTGCCCGGCGACCGCGTAGCCGCGCTCTCCTCCGAAGTACGACTCCTGGTCGAACCGGACTTCCCGGCACGGGCCCGCTACCGCCGCACCGGACCGGTCGCCGGCTCGCGATCGACGACACCGGACGCGTCGAGTTCGCCGAGACGACCGACACCCGGTAGAAGCCGCGGCCTCCCGCAGATCGCGGCATGCAGGTTCGCTGGGCTGCCCGCACGCCCTCGGCACGAGCCGTTCAGCGTGATCGCCACCGTGGCCGAAGCGGAACCCGACAGGTCGCGGCACAACCGGGAGTGCCGGAGGGACGGTGAAGTCCCGGATGCGCAGCGGCCTTCGACGTCCGGCGAGAGTGCTCGCCGACGAACCCGAAACGGACACGGAGGCCCGGCGCGACCAACGGCTCCGAGGCGGCGCACGCCGACGTGGCCGCGCTGCTCGGAGCCCGGCTGCCCGAAATGCGGTTCCTGGGCCCGGACTTGCGGTCCCGAGCCCCGCACGCGGCGCCGCCGGCACGGGCTCCCGCGCCGCGCGTGGCCGACCACGCGGAATGCTTCGCGGCGGCGGTCTCCGCGCCGGACCCCCGGTGGACGCGCTGTGCGCGGACGCTGCAAGCTTCACCCGACCCACGATCGGTGACACGGCCGGCCACGGCTGGAACCTCGCGGACCTGCCGGCCCACCTGATCGCGACCGATGGCGTGGTGAGTGGCCCGTTGGGCGCTCGGGAGGCGTTGCCGGGCGGGGCAGGGACGCCGGGGACGCCGGATCCGAGACGCTCGGGGAGAAGGAGCTCGCGCCGCGCGTGGGCCTCGGCGACCCGGACGGCACCCTCACCGTCGAGGTGGCGACCCGGCTGGAGGGCCTGCCCATGGGCCCGGGTGCGGGCGATCCGGCGCGACCGGGCCCACGGCACCCCGGACGCGGCGGGCGAGGCCGCACGCGGAGGCGAACGAGTGACCGCGCCCGGCGTCTGCCCGACCCGCGTCCGGGCGTTCGCCGACCGAGCGTTCGAGACGTGGATCCACACGGGCGACCCGGCCCGCCGCCACCACCTGTCGAACGCGGATCCGGCGCGCATGGACCAGCTCCCGGCCTACCCGGTGCCGGTCCTGCGGCACGCGCTGGACGCCGACGGCCCGCCCGTCCGCCCGACCCTGACGGCAAAGGGGCTGCGGCACAGGGCAGTTGCCGGACCGACGGCCGGAGGACGGACAAGAGCAGGGTCGGAGCCAGGGGCGTGAGCCGGTCGCGGAGATCGTGACCGACCCGGTCGAACCCTGTCCGCCGATGAGCGGTCGCCGCACCCTCGAAACGCCACACGTCCAGACGCCGGGCGACCCGAACGCCGCAGGAGCCGTAACGCGCACGGCCGCCTTGTTCGTCCGGCTGTAGGTGATTGACCGGATTTGGAGTTCCGGTCGGCCCGCTCCCACACGAACATGGCATGCGCGAGCTCTGTCCACCGGCGCCGGGCTCACTGCTCGTCGCCTGACGATCGGGGGTCACTTGACCACATCGATGCACGAGACAGCGCAAACCGAAGAAGCCGCACGGGCGATCTCACCCTCGCGCTGTAACCGCTACGCGTGGACGCCCGAGGTGCACGAGCTCTACGGCGATCCCGAAGCGATCCTGGCCAAGATGGACACCTTGGACATGGACCTGTCGAGCCGCCGGATCTTCGCCCTCCTCGTGGAGAGCGAAGGGGCCGCCGACGTCCGCTTGTTCGAGCGGACCGGAACGGACGAGTACACGATCTCGACCTGGACCGGCGAAGCTCTCGACGGGCTCGGCGGACGGATCGCCGACACGATTCTGGCCAACCGGGGAGTCCACTGCGTCGGCGAGCAGACGCGCGCCGTCCTCGCCCCGCTCGGCCTCACCGAACACGCCGGCGTACCGGCCCCGGCCAACCCCAGGGCCGCCTTCGCACACACCGTGCGCGGCCACGGCACGGGGACGTTCACCCGCGCCACGTGCGCGCTGCTCTGCTGAAAGCGCCCACGAAATGCCGGCGACAGCCGGACGACGACGACCGCCCCCGGAGCGTCGGGGGCGGTCGTCGCATGCGGCCGAGACGCGGGAGCGACGGTGCGAGGGGGCGAGTGGTGTGAGAGGCGTATGGCATGTGGAGCGAATGGGATGAGGGAGCGACGAGGCGAGTTCGTCGGCCTGTGGACGGCCTACGCCCTGAGCAACCTGGCGGACGGCCTGGTCGTGATCACACTCCCGCTGATCGCGCTCACCCTGACGTCCGAACCCGGGCTGGTGGCCGGGGTGACCTGGGCACAGACCATGCCCTACGTGCTGTGCACGCTTGCCGTCGGCGTCCTCGTCGACCGGGTCGAGCGCGGCCGACTGGTCCGCGTCGCACACCTGTTGCGGGTCGCCGCCTTGGGCCTGCTGGCACTCGCCCTGGCCGGCGACGTGGCCCCACTCGCGATGATCTACACGATGGCCTTCCTGCTCGGGACCGCCGAACTCGTGGGCGACCTCGCCAGTTCGGCGATGCTGCCCGCCGTGGTACCGAAGGATCGGCTGGGCGCCGCCAACTCCCGTATGGAAAGCACCCGTTCGGCGCTCAACGAGTTCGTGGGCCCGCCCCTCGGCGGCCTGCTGGTCGCGGCCGGCACGGTGACCGCCGTGCTGGGAACGGCGGGTGTGTACCTGGCCGCGGCGGGGGCACTGCTGCTGCTGGTCCGGGGCCGATACGCCCCACGGCCGGCCATTCCCCGCCCGGCCACCCCTCGGCCGCAGCCGAGCCCACCCGATCGGGCCTCGTGGCGCGCCGAGCTCACCGAAGGGCTGACGTTCCTGCGCCGCCACCCGCTGCTCCGGAACCTGGCCGTGATGGTCTGCGTGATGGCCGGAGCGTGGAGCGCGTGGAGCGCGGTCCTCGTGCTGTACGCGGTCGCCCCCGGGCCGATGGGCCTGAGCGGCGCCGAATACGGCCTGCTCCTGACCACGCTCGCGCTCGGCGGCGTCCTCGGCTCGCTTGCCGCCGGTTGGGTGCAGCGAACCCTGGGAGCACGCGACACGCTGGTCGTCGACGTGATCACAAGCGTGCTCATGCTCGGCGCCCCGGCCCTCACCGACCGGGTGTGGATCATCGGCATCACCACGTTCGTGGGCGGGTTCGGCAGCGGCCTGTGGAACGTGACGGTGGTGACCCTGCGGCACCGACTGATCCCGGACGAACTGCTGGGCCGAGTGTCGAGCGCGGCCCGCCTGATCGGATGGGGCGGCATGCCGGTGGGCGCCGTCCTGGCCGGCGTCCTGGCCCAGACCTCCGGCCCGCGCGTGGTCTTCGCCCTCGCGGCGGCGGCGTGCGCCTTGCTGTTCCTCCCGTTCGTGCGGGTGATCCGGGAGGACACGATTCGCGCTGCGGTCGAAGCCGTTGTCGAGGGCGGGGCGGATGGTGCGGTGCGTGGTGGCATGGATGGCGCCGGCGCGCGCGAACTCCCCCACGTCCCGCCCCAGGACCAGGACCGGCCCGAGCAGGCGCCGCCCGTCGACCCGCCGACCACCATCGACATGCCCGGCCTGCTCGCCGAACACCTGTGGAACACCTCGGACGACGCGATCCGCGACGCGCTGAACGCGGCATGGAACATCCGCCGCGGACACGGCTGTTCGCTACGCGTCACCGCCCCGATCACCCTCCACCGGGCCGCGCTCCGGCAATGCGCCGTACTCCTCGGGGACGGATCCACAGCGGCCGTCCGCAAGGCACACCGCACGTACGCCGACCGGATCGCGGCGGCCGAACAGCCGTCCTGACGGGCAAACGATCGTGCAGAAGCACCGAAGTTCTCCCCAGTCGGGCAGTCCGAGCTGGGGGTCGGTGCTTCACAAAGCAAGCTTGTCGTCACCGAGGAAACAAGCCTCTTGTCACTGCCGGCGGCTTTGCATCGGTGTCGTCACCCACCCACCGCCCGGCCCGGCCTCGGTCGACCTCGCGCGGGCACGATTCAACTGCCTGTGACCGATGGGTCAAGGGGCGTGCCGCCGTCGAATCGGAAGCCCAACGCCTGCGTGAGGTCGAAGACCAGGGCCTCGGCCAGTGGATCGCCCTCTGCCACCAGAGCGGCTCTCAACGCCGACGGGTCCGGCCGGAGGCCGGCCTCCCGGGCCCACAGGCAGGCATGTCGGAATACGGTGTCCGCATCGCCGATCCACTTCTCGGGAAAGCCGTAGTCGCGCGCCATCACGGGGGACAAGGCACATTGCCAGAACAGGCCGCTCGGACCGGCGGCTTGAACAGTCACGAAGTCGCTGTGGAGTACGTGCGCAACGAGAACCGGGGCTTGCGTCTCGCTCACGATCGAAGACCGGGGATCTCCCCCGAGCGAAGCCTGCAGGATCTGCCAAGCCCCGTCTCGCGCCCACCATTCGGGCACGCAGCCCGACCCTTGCATCGACGCCTGATCCGTCAGCGGTCGATCGGCCCGCGCCACGATGAAAGTACCCGAGAATCCCACAGCCGGGACCATAGTTCGGACCGCCGACATGCGTTCCGGTTCCGGCGCCGGGACGTCCTCTTCGACGATGGCGTGGTCGGGCATGAGGTCGGCGACGGCCGTACCTATCGCGCCGCGGCCGGCGCCGTGGCCGCGCGCGAGCCGTACAGCAACGCGAAGCCGTCTGGCGAACCGGGGTGATGGGGCACACCCACGCCCGGGGCGCCGAGACACCGGCGTCCCGAAAGGGACCGTCGCCTCTCGTGTGCGTCGTGCCCACCACCGTCTCGTGCCGATACCGGCCGCTCCGGTGATCAACTGGGCGGGAAACCCGATGATCGCCGTCGGCGCCGCGCGGACGTCACCGGAGCGGGTGCCGCCGGGTGTCACTCCCGAGGCTTCGGGCGTTGAACGGCCATGGACGACGCGGAGGACACGACGGCGGCGTAGAAGGCGAAGATAAGGACGCGAGGCGGCTGGGATCGTCCACAACCGGTTCACGCGCGGGCTGATCGGGCACGGACGCGGCAACCATCGCGGGGTACGGACGAACCAATGGACGGTGGACACGGCGCTGGGGCGTCCAGGACGCGAACGCGCTGATCTTGCCGGAGGAACCGGCCGCCCAGCTCCTGCACGGGAACCCGGACGCCGACGCGGCCGGCCGGTGACGACCCGAGGTTGTCACCGGCCGATCGGCGGCTCCGCGCTGTGGGTGATCGCGCCTATCGGATCGCCCGCCGGGCTCGGCGCGGGCGCAGGGGTGGGCGCCGCCGCCGGGGGCGTCAGGAGCCGGTCGTGCCGTCGAGCAGTTCGCGCAGGATGTCCAAGTGGCCGTTGTGGCGGGCCGTCTCCTCGGTGAGGTGGTGCAGGATCCAGCGCAGGTCGACGTGGACGCCGTTGCGGACGGCTCGCCGGGCCTGCTCGTCCAGGCTGTTCCCGGCGACCAGTTCGCGGTAGCGGGCGCTCTGTCCGGCGTATTCGTCGAGCAACTGCGCGAGCGGGAAGTCGACGGCGATACGCATCTCGCGGTCGGGGTCCTCCTCGGTCCACGGGCCCCGGTCCTCCTCGCCGAGAAAGACCACCTGGAACCAGTAGTACTCGACCCAGCGAAGGTGGTTGATCAGTCCGCTCATGGTCGTCAGCGGGGAACCCGGCAGCAGCGCCCTGCGTGCGTTCTCCTCGGAGACGCCGTCGCACTTGGCGCGGGCGGTGCCGCGTACGTAGTCGAGAAACGTGGTGAGCTGAGTGCGTTCGTCCCACGCGGGAGGTGTGTCGTTGATTCTCGTCATCACGCGAAGCATCCCCGATCACCACGACCGGCGTCGCGGCATTTAATGACGGTCCCGGCTGGTACGCCACCCCCACCGTCGCCTACGCCTGGGACTTTGGATCTTGACTGCGTGACCTGGGTTTCCAGTCCTACTGGACGTTGTCCGGCCTGTGGCCTGTGGCTTTGCGGAATCCCGGACGGATGTTCGGTTCCGCTGGGAAATCCCGTGGACGGAGGAGGACGGGGTCGCCTCAAGGACGCCGATCTCGATGTGATGCGGCCGGCGTGCGATCGCGGCGTTGGTCAGCCCGTCGGCCGCAGCGAGAACGATCCGCGCCGCCAGAACCTGTCAGACCTGCGCGGTCACGGATGCCACCAGACGCCGCAGGCGTGCACGCACCGACTCGGCAAGGTTCACCACAACCGCCGTTGGGATCGGCTTGATTGCGCGGGGCGCGACATGCTCCTGGCGGCTTGGGGGTCTGTGTGGGCTGTGCGAGGACTGCGAGGCGCGCGGAGTCGTGTGCGCGGCCCGGCAGTTGGTGCGGCTCGCCGCCGGTGCGGGACGCGAGGCCCGGCAGCAGTGGTGGCGAGCGACATGGCGCGGCGCCGGATCAGGTGGCTGCTGCAGGTGCCTTGCCCGTCACGGCGTCCTTCTGGGCGCCGGCGGGTGGTCCTGCCTTGCGGAGGGGCGTTTCGATGACGTACAGCGCCGCGATGAACGCGGCCGCGCACAGGATCGCCGCGGTGAGGAAGATCTGGTGGGTGGCGCTGGTGACCGCGTTCAGGTAGGCGTCCTTGGCCCCGGCGGGCAGGTGAGCCGGTGCGTGCGCGTCGCTCTCGGTGCCGTCGGTGCCGGGCAGGTGGGGCTGGACGGCGCGGGTGAACAGGGAACCGTAGACCGCGACGCCGAGGGATCCGCCCAGGGTGCGGAAGAGGGTGACCGAGCTCATGGCGGCGCCCATGTCGCGCAGGGCGACGCTGTTTTGGGCGATGGTACCGGCCATCTGCTGGGTGAGTCCGAGCCCGAGACCGACGAGAACCATGTACGTGCAGGTCTGGATTCGGGACGTGCCGGTCCCCATGGTCGCGAGCAGCCCCAGGCCGACGGTGAGGAAGGCGGCGCCCAGGACCGGGAAGACCTTGTACCTGCCGGTGGCGGACATGACCTTGCCCGCGATGGTGGAGACGATCACGACGGGGATCATCAGGGGCAGCATCAACAGGCCGGAGTTGGTGGCCGAGGCGCCTTGGACGGTCTGCTGGAACAGCGGCAGGTACAGGCCCGCACCGAACATGACCACGCCGGCGGCCAGAAGCAGGATGATGGCCAGCGGGAAATTGCGGTGGCCTGTGAAGATCGTCGGAGGCAGCACGGGTTCCGCGGCCCGGCGCTCCGCGCGGATGAACAGGGCGAGCCCGAGCACGACGACTGCCCCCAGAGCAAGGATCTGCCAGGAAGCCCACGCGTAGGTGGTGCCCGCCCAGGTCGCGGCCAGCACGGTCGCGCTGATCGTAACGGTCAGCAGGGCGATGCCCAGCCAGTCGATCCTCGCCTTGATGCGCCCGGCGGGCATGTGCAGCATCCGCCACAGCCACACCAGAGCGAGCAGGCCGAGCGGCAGGTTGACGTAGAAGGCCCAGCGCCAGCCCCAGTTCCCGGTGATGAAGCCGCCGAGCAGCGGGCCGCCGATGGTGCCGATCGCCATCACGGAGGCCGTCATGCCCTGGTATCGGCCGCGTTCGCGCGGCGGTACGAGTGCGGCGATGAGGGCGAAGGCGCCCGCGCCGATACCGCCCGCGCCGATGCCCTGCAGCGCGCGGAAGGCGATCAGTTCGGGCATGGACCGGGCGGCGCCGCAGAGTGCGGAGCCGGCGAGGAACACGGCGATCGAGGCCAGGTACATGGGCTTGCGGCCGAACAGGTCGCCGAACTTGCCCCAGATCGGGGTGGTGACGGCGGTGACCAAGGTATAGGCGGTCACCACCCAGGAGATGTGCTCCAGACCGCCGAGATCGCCGACGATCGAGGGCATCGCGGTGCCCACGACCATGTTGTCGAGCATCGACAGCAGCATCGCGAGCATGACGCCGAGTAGCACCCAGCGGACCTGCCTGGGCGTGCCGGCAGGGGCCGTCGAGCGGGCGTCGAGGGATGCAGGAGATGTGGACATGACGGATCACTCCCTCAGGGATGCGTGGTGACCGAAGAGCGGGAGGCCGGCGGCCGACAGGGCAGCGGGCGCGGCAACCAATCCACAGAAGCACAACAACTCCAAGAGTGCAACAACTCTACTTTTTGAGGCGCCTCGCATTCAGGGGTAGAGTGCAGGCATGGGAGCGACACAGATCCGCGAACCGCAGGCGCAGGGACGCCGTGAGCGCAAGAAGGCGGCAACCCGCAAGGCCATCGCTGATGCGGCACTGCGCCTGTTCCTGGAGCGCGGCTACGACAATGTCGGAATCCGCGAGATCGCCGACACCGCCGACGTCTCGACCGCCACGCTCTTCAAACACTTCCCCAGCAAAGAGGCGCTGGTCTTCGACATGGACACCGATCGGGAGGCCGGCCTGCTCGACGCCGTCCGCAAGCGCCCCCAGGAACAACCACTCCTGGCCGCCCTCCGGGACTACGTGCTGGCCGGCGCGCACCTCTCCCAGGATGCGGAAATGGCACAGTTCCTCGAACTCATCCGCTCAACCCCGGCATTGAGCGAGTACGCCCACCGCATGTGGATGCGGCACGAGAGTGCGCTCACCCAGGCCATCGCCGAGGCAAGCGGCGCACCACAAGGAAATCCCACCTGCCGGGCACTGGCCCACTTCGCCCTCGAGACCACCGCCCTCGCCCGCGCGAGCGACGATCCACGAACGGCCGTCGAGAGCGCCTTCGAGCTCCTGGAACACGGCTGGAACACCACCAGGCCAAACGTCTGAGACCAGCAGCGCATCCACGTCCGCGGACAACACGAGAACAGTTCGATCAACCCCTCAGCGAACTTCTGCGGGTGTGATTTCGCAGTGGTGGTTGGTGTGTGGGTGGTGGTGTGGGCTGGGGTGTTGCTGCAGGTTGGATGAGAACGTTTCGGCGCCGTCCAGGCTGGGGTTGTGTGGTCTGGCCTGGGATTATTGCGGTTTCGTCGAGAACACCCGGGTGTGTTGCACATGGCCTGTGCGTCTAAAGGCCCGGCCCGTTTTTGTGCAGGTCACAGGGTTTTGGATGGTTGCGGGGCCAGGGTGTCCACCGCCGGGGTGTGCGGGACCCGGTGGTGGTGCCGGGGTGGTGCGGGGTTTCGGCGTGGTGGTCGAGGCGGATCCGGTCGAGGCCGGTTTGGTGATGTGTTCGGTGCCGTCCACGATCGCGGTGATGGCGGCTTGGCGGATCAGGCGGGAGGGGGCTGCCGATTCGGCCGGCGGTGCGTTGGCGGAGGTAGGCGGCGAGGCGGGGGAGTGCCCCGGCCCGGTGCGTGTTTCGGGTCCAGGGCGGCTTCCACTCCGGTGATCATCTTTGAACCGTTCGCATGTGCCGAGCCGTGCCGGGAACACGCTGCCGCACTCGACCAACGAGGCCCGTCCGGCGAGTTGCGCCCCCGTACCCCATCGAACAACGGCGTGGCGGTCCTGGGGAACACCGCGTTGGCGACCGAGTGGGACGACGGCGGCCACGACGGCCCCGCGCCGGGCCTGGTGGCGTCGTCGTCGGCGTGGATGCCCCCCGCGGTCGCCGACATGCTCCCGGACCTCGACATCCACGGCGGGGATCGTGTCCTGGACATTGGTCGATGCGGATCCCGCGTTCGCCGACCGCCTGCCACCGCACCGGCAGCAACTCGAGGTAGTCGCTGCCGCTCACCGGACCACCCGCGCCGCAGTTCCCCGACACGGCGGACCGCCCTGCCGCGCCGGGTTCCGCGAGGGCGGACCCACTCCGAGGCGATCGCCCGCACCCCGCGCTGCCCCGAGTCCCCGCCCAAGGCACGGTCGATGCGGATCAGCCCGCCGGATCACACGGATCCGACGCAGACCACACATCCGTCACGTCCAGCGCATGTCGAGCGCGTCGAGCACCGCGATCCGCTCGGCCGACAGCTTCGCCCGCCTGCTCCTGGTGGTGGTGATCCACACCCCCAACCCGACGTCCTCGGGCCGTCCGTCGAACGCCACCACCGACTCGACATGCCTGCACGGTACTTCCCGGTGCCCGACCCGGGCCCGGTATGCCGCCGCCGCGCCCACCGCGATCGCCCACGCCTGCTCGCGCGTCGCTTCGGCCGAGGCCCGTCCGGCACGGACACCACCGCCCCGGCCTCGGCCGCCGCGTCGACCATCGCGGGCGCAGGCGACCCGGGCGCCGTCGACCCGAGCGCCACCCCAGCTGCTCGCGCTGCGCCGCGTTCGGCCCGTCCCACCCGGACCGCTGCCGAGGCACCCACCGCCCGATCGACGTCCCGCGACGCACCACGTCCGGACCCACGTCGTCCAGCCGGGCCCATCGCCGCGTTCGGCCGGGTACTCGGCCGTGTGGGTCGGATGCCGCCGCCACGCCACCGGCCGATGCGTCGGATGCCACGGCCCACCCTCGACCAGGGCGCCGGCGCCGCGCTGCGTCCGGCGGGAAGCTCGCCCCGCCGGTCCTGGGCACGCCTGTTCGCGAGCCGGCTCCCGATGCTCGGCCACACCACCCGACCACTGCCGGGCGCCTGCAAGTAACCAGCCGAACGACCAACCCCGCACCGCGAACCGAGCGCCCCGACCGTCCCAGGCCACGGGGCGCTTCGGCATGCCCACACCCCCAGGACACACACCCCGGAACCCCACCGGCCACCGCCCGAACCCGCATACCGGCGCGAAGACGCCCGGAAATGCCAAGATCCCGCCCGACCTCGACGGTCGAAACGGAATCTCGTCGATTCATTTCAGGCCGTTCCAAGAACGGCCCTGTCGCTGTCCGGTGTGGTAACCGGTCCGACGTGCTGCGCCGTGGTGAGCGCTGTCGAGGTCCGCGATCTTCATGCCGGAACGGCAAGATCCCGTGCCAGGTCGTGGTGGGCCTGGCAAGACTGAGCGCGTTCCGACGGCGGCCGGACGCCGACCTCACCATCGTCTCCAGGACAGGACCATCCATGATCCCCGCGCCACGGCCCTCCTCGGGCCACGCTCCCCGACTCGTGAGGACGTCGGCGACTGCCGTGCTCGCCTTCCTCCTGACGATCGGTGCCGTCGCGTGCGGCACGCAAGCCGACGACGACGTTCCCGCCTACGCCGCCGCCACCCGGGACGCCCCGGGGTTCAAGGGCACGTTCCGGCACGAGTTCGCCGACGTCGACGGCGTCCGGATGCACTACGTGACCGGCGGAAGCGGTCCGCCGGTGGTGCTGATCCACGGCTGGCCGCAGACCTGGTTCGGCTGGTGGCCGGTCATGCCTGCGCTCGCCGAGCACCACACCGTCTACGCCGTCGACCTACCCGGCCTCGGCGACAGCTCCGGCTCCCCGACCGGCTACGACAAGGCCACCCTGGCGCGGTACGTGCACACCCTGATCGCCGATCGGCTCGGGCTGCGCGACGCCCGCGTCGTCGGGCACGACTTCGGCGCCGCGGTGGCGTTCCAGTACGCCGCCCGGTTCCCCGCCGACACCGCACGCCTGGGCTACCTCGACCTGCCGCTGCCCGGGCCCGCGATCGATGCGCCCACCTACCGCTCACTGAGCTGGCACATCGCCTTCCACTCCCAGCGGCGGGTCCCCGAGGCGGTCGTCGGTGACGACGTCCGCGAGTACCTGGCACTGTTCTACCCCCAGGTCTCGTTCGGCGGAACGGCGTTCGGCGGCACCTCGGAGCGATCCCCGTTCACCGACGCCGAGATCGACGAGTACGCCCGAACCTACCGTCGGCCCGAGGTCCTGTCGGGCGGCTTCGAGCTCTACCGCGCACTGGACCAGGACGTCCGCGATGCCAAGGCGGCAACGCCCGTTCGTGTTCCGACCCTGCTCATGACCGCCCAGGGGCAGCTCGACGCGACCCGGGGCACCGCGGCCCCGCTCATGACCAACATCGTGCGGGCGGTGGACGTGCCGAACGCGGGGCACTGGCTCGTCGAGGAGAACCCCCGGTTCGTCACCGCGGAGTTGCTGCGCTTCCTCGATTCCTGATCCCGCCCCGGCCGCCGCGCATCGCGATCCGCGTTGCGCGGCGCCGGTCGGGAGCGGTGTCCGACACGCGTGCCCGGGCTGCTGTGGGTGGTCGTTGGTGGTGGGTTTTGGTGGGGTGTGGGCTGGGGTTTCGTGGTTGTGTCGGGATGGTTGTTCCGGGCGCGGTGTTGGCGGGCCTGGTTTTCGGGGTGTCGGGTGGGTGTTCGGGTATGGCCCGGCGGTATGTCTGAGCCGGGGTTTTCGCACTTGTAATGGGTTTCGCGGGTGTTGTGGGATGCGTTGAGATTTTGTGCAGTTCTGATGGGAATGCCATTGGCGGTGGTTGCCCCCGGTTTGCCGGCGGTCGGGGATCGGCCCCGGCGCGGGGTTTTCGGGGTCGGGTGTGGTGGCGGGTCCAGGACCACAAGAGGTCGTCGGGGCCGGGCGTGAGGCGTGTGAGTCCGAGTGTGTGGGCGGTGTGTTCGAGGGAAGCGCCCGCGGCCGGGTGTGTCGGTCGGGGCGGGGTGTCGCGGGTAGGTGTGTGCGGGCGAGGGTGATCGTTTCGGGATGGATGATCACGGGCCTGGCGGTGAGTCCCCGGGAACTGCCCTGCGTGGTCGTGTGGTCGGGGTTGAAGGCGGCCCGACGGTGTCCTGGTGCCCGCCACCGGCCGGTGGTATGCAACTCGTGGTCGTGGCCGGCGGGTGAACGTTCGCCTGTGCCCACGTATGGGGGTTGTTCGTGTTCGGCCGGCGCAGGGCCTCCGGTGGCCTTTGTACACGTCGGCGAGTTCGGGCATGCCCCGGGTGTCCAGGAGTCGCGGACGGGGTCTGCCGGTGCTCCGACACGCATGCCGTGGGCACCACCTCCGATGGGCGGGGAGATACGCCCGTGCGCGTGCGGTGGCGCCGCCCTCGATCTCACTCCGAACCTCACGTCACCGAACACGAAGGCCCCCGGCCGATACCGTTTCACTACCGCATGTCGAGTTCCGTGGGCAGTCGCACCCGTTTCTCCGAGAGGGAACTCCGCCGGGTGCGTTGGTTGTTGACCCACGTGCCGAGCCGCACATCGACGACTCCACCGTCCTCGCCCACGCCGTCGTCGGGTCCGGTCGCCGTTTCCGGCACCACGGTCTCGTCATGCGCGCGAGGTACTTCGGGACTTCGGTGTCGGGCTACCGGTGCCTGCGGTGCGTCGGTAGTCGTCCCGGGACGGTTCGCGCCCCGTGGCTGTCTCCGGCCGATCGTGTGGTCGGCCGGCGTGATCGGCGTGGTTTCCGCCTCGTCTGTGGATGGTGTGGGCGTGCGTGCTCCTACCGTTGGGTCGTGGGGTGGGTGGGGGTCGGCGGGGTGAGGTCGACGGGGGTGTCGAGTTCGGTGAAGTCCCAGGTGACGGTTGTGTTGTTCGGGTTCGCCACGAGGCGGCGCAGGTGGGTGTGATCGCCGGGTGTGAGGTAGGCGCGGGTGCCGTCGGGTTCGGTCAGTCCCACGCATGTGGTGCCGTCGATGGTCAGCGGTTCGATCGGGGTGAAGTGTTCCGGTTCGGCCGTGGCGTCGTACAGTGCCCCGAGCAGTGAGGACGTGTTCCGGTACAGCAGGTTGCTCGCGGGATCGGAGTCCTCTCGGACCGTGTCGTGTTCCCACGTTCCCGTGTCCGTGCGCCGGTAGACGTCGTCGCCGATGTAGATCGTCTCCTCCGTCACGGTGTTCCCGTCCGTCTTCTTGATGCGGGCGCCCGCGCCGCGGACGATGCGGTGGTCCTCGACGTGGGGGAGTTCGCCGGCCCGCCCGACGGTGACGACCAGGCGGAACGAGCGTGCGGTCCGCACGGTTTCGAGCGCCGTCCGGATCCTTGCGGCGGCGCTCGTGGGTGTCTGGGCCGTCGGGCCCGTTGCCGTGCCGGAGGTGGGTGTCGCGGTCGTGCCGGGGGAGGCGTCGCCGGTCGGCGCGCCGGTCGGTCGCCGCTCCGAGGCCGCGGGTTCGGTGCTGTCGGGCGACGCGACATCCGAACGGGTCGAGGAACATCCGACCAGACACGCCGCCACGATGAACGCGACGGGCACGGCAACTCCGCGCACGAGTACTCCCGGGACGTTGTGAGCGCCGAGGGGCTCGGCGACGGGGCCGCTCCCGATCGCTCGCGTACCCGCACCCGTGGGCGCGGCGTCGGCGACGGGAGACCGCCGGAGACTACAGCCCGGCCAACAGGGCCGCGCCGGTGGGGTGTTCGGCCCGCCGCGGCGCGAGGGACGGGCCGACCGGGAGGTGGCAGGAGCAGAGCGCCCGCAGGCCACGCAACGACCAACTCACCACGAACACGGACGACACCGCTCCGGTCGTGGGCATCCGCGCGTACCCGACCACAGGCGGCACCACCCTCGTTCGCACAGGGCAGCCCCCTCTTACCCATATGGCGTCCGACCACCACGGCACCGCCATGCTGACCGCCGCTCGCCGCCGATCCAAGCCCTTCGGCGAACCCCCGGTACACAGCCCACCCAGGCGAACGGTCAATGGCCCGACGACAAAGGATTCCTCGGCAAACCCATGGACGCCACCGGCCTCACCCACGTCGGCGCCCGCGAATACGTCCCCACCCTCGGCCGCTTCATCAGCGTCGACCCGACCATGGACCCGGCCGATGCGGGGCGGATGCACGGCTACACCTACGGGAAGAACAACCCGGCGACCATATACGACCCCATCGGGCTCTTTGGGGTCGACTGGGGGCATCGGAAAGGCGATAGGGGAAGCCGGCAAAACTGGCTGCAAGCAGTGGCGATAACAAGGGATCGGCAGGTGCCGGCGGGATCATCATCGAGTACGACGGCCTGGGCCGCACCACCGCCCAGGTGTTCTCCTCCAAGGGCATCGAACAGTGGCGCACCACCACCACCTACGCCGGCGCCGACGAGACCCGGGTCACCCCACCCGCGGGCGGCACCGCGTCCCTGTCGATCTCGGACGCCCGCGGCAAGCCCAAGGAACTGCGCGAGTACAACGGCCAAGTCCCCGCAGGCACCGACTACTCGAAGATCACCTACACCTACACCCCCCGCGAGGAACTGAAGACCGTCACCGACGCGGGCGGCAACACCTGGACGTACACCTACGACTTCCTCGGCCGCAAGATTCACGTCGAAGACCCGGACAAGGGCCCGTCCGACACCCGCTACGACCTCGTCGGCCGCGTGATCGGCACCACCGACGCCCGCGGTCAGAACCTCACCTACACCTACGACGCGCTCGGCCGCAAGACTGCCGCCTACAAGGACACGGTTAGCGACGCGAACCTGCTGTCGGAGTGGACCTACGACCGCCATGCCAAGGGCCAGGCCGACGGTTCGTCCCGCTACGTCGGCGGCAAGTCCGGCGCGAAGTACACCAGCGAGATCACCGGCTTCAAACCCGGCACCTACCTCCCCACCGGCACCCGGACCACCATCCCCGCCGCCGAGGGCAAACTCGCCGGAACCTACGACACCAGCACCGGGTACGAACCCGTCCTGGGCCTGCCCGTCACCACCACCCTCCCCGCCCACGGCGGCCTCCCCGCCGAGACACTCGGCACCGCCTACAGCACCCACGGCCTGCCGACCACCCGCGGCGGCGCCGCCGACTACCTCAACTGGGCCGACTACGACGTCTACGGCCGCAACATCCGCGCCACCCTGGGCGACACCCCCCGTCAGGCCGCGTTCACCAGCGACTACGACCCCGCCACCGGCCGTCTGCTGAGCACCAACTGGGACAAGGAGACCGGCACCACCGCGAGCGTGGACGCCACCTCCTACACCTACAAGCCCAGCGGCGATGTCACCTCCATCAAGACCATCCGCGAGGGCACTTCGACCGACACGCAGTGTTTCACCTACGACGGCCGGCGCCGGCTGAAGGAAGCCTGGACCGACACCGCCGGCACCACCACCCTCCCCGCCCCCAACGTCCCCGGCGTCGGCGGCTGCACCACCCAGACCCCGAGCCCGTCCACGGTCGGCGGCCCGGACCCGTATTGGCAGTCCTTCGACTACGACACGGTCGGCAACCGCACCAAACTCGTCGAGCACGACCCCACGAACGACCCGACGAAGAACGTCACCACCGAGTACGGCTACCGCCCGGGCGCCCAGGCCGGCGACCGTACCCACCGCCTGGACACCGTCACCGTCAAGACCGGCACCCGCGAGGCCATCACCACAGGCCTGACCTACGACCAGGCAGGCAACACCAGGACCCGCCCCGGCCCCGACGCCAACCTCCAGACCCTCACCTGGAACGAAGAGGACCAGCTCACCAAGGTCACCTCCGCCACGAGCACGAGCGACTACCTTTATGACGCAGACGGCGGCCGCATCATCCGCCGCGAGGCCGGCAAGACCACCCTCTACCTCGGTGGCGACGAACTCACCACCAACACCGACGGCACCGGCCCGGTCGTCGGCACCCGCTACTACCCCACGGCGGGCGGAGCCACCGTCGTCCGCAGCGGCAACGGCGCGCTCGTGTACATGGCGGCCGACCACCACGGCACGCCCACCAGCACCCTCGACGCCGCCACCCTGGATGCCACCCGCCGCCAGTCCAAGCCCTTCGGCGAGGCCCGCGGCCCCCAGCCCACCCAGGCCAACGGCCAATGGCCCGACGACAAGGGCTTCCTCGGCAAGCCCATGGACGCCACCGGCCTCACCCACGTCGGGGCCCGCGAATACGACCCGGGGCTGGGCCGCTTCGTCAGCGTCGACCCGATCATGGACCTGACCGACTCGGGCCAGATGCACGGCTACACCTACAGCAACAACAACCCCCTGACCCAGTCCGACCCCTCCGGCATGAAGTACTGCGGCAACGTCGCGTCCTGTGACCCGGACCCGGTCTACTGCGGCAACGTCGCGTCCTGCGGAGGCCCCGGCACGGACCAGACCACCACCTCGCCCACCGCGCCAGGCGGCACCGCCCACTGCGTCAACTACTGCATGGACAAGCCCAAGAAGCCCGCTTCGAACACAGGCAAGGGCAAGGGCAACAGCAACCCCTTTGCCAAGGCCTGGGGCGCGGCCAAGAAGAAGACCGGCCAGGCGGCCCACTATGTACAGGACAACTGGAAGAAGGTCGCCCCCATCCTGGCGGGAGGCCTTGCCGAATGGGGCTGCATGGCAGCCGCCGCAAGCGCGGGCGCGGCCACCGCCGGCGCGGCCGCGGTGGGTGGGGCCATGCTGTGCGGAGCACTCGGCAACTCCATTTACGGCGCTCTCGACGACCAGCTCAACCACGGCGACCGCAGCTCCGCGGAATCCCTGGTCAAGATCGCCGAGGATGCCGGCGTCGGCGCCTTGACGGCTGGTGTGGCCCAAGGCGTGATCAACAAGTACGCGCGGGTCTGCCACAGCTTCGTCCCAGGCACCGGCGTCCTCATGGCCGACGGCACCACCAAGGCCATCCAGGACATCCGACCGGGCGACGTCGTCCTGGCCACGGACCCCGAAACCGGCGAATCCAGGCCCCGCACCGTCCTGGCCGCCATCACCACCGAGGACGACAAGGAATTCGCCGACCTCACCATCACAACCGACGACGGCGAAGCCTCCATAATCACCACCACCAACCACCCCTTCTGGGTTCCCGACCTGAAGCAGTGGGTTGACGCCGGCGATCTGAAACAAGGCCAGTGGCTCCAGACCGCCGCAGGCACCCGAGTCCAGATCAGCGCGATCAGGATCCTTGCCCGTGAGCAGCGCACGCACGACCTGACCGTCGATGACGATCGCACGTACTATGTGCTGGCGGGCAGTACGCCGGTCCTCGTTCACAATTGCGACGGCACAGCGACGATCCATTACGACGGTGGCCATGCTTCGATCGAGGTCAGCGCGGGCGGGGAGACTCTTCATACGCACCAGGTTGGCGGCCTGGTAGAGGTAGGTGGCGAAACGATAGCTACGCCAGTGAGGTCAGAGATCTTCACCGGATCCGTTTCACCTAGTGCGCGTTCGGTGACTTTCAAACTGCCGAATCCTGGTGGTGCTATGGCCTATCAGGAGGTCTTTCTTGAGAGGGGAGTCACTGGCACTTATGACGCCTCGACCGAAACCTGCTTCCACTACTGTGCGAGGGTTCTGCAGGCAGGTGGAGTCCCGAATGTTCCGGCCGAGGGAACGATCAGAGAGCTGGCAGTCTTTCTGCGTCGCGCGAATCAGTGAATCGAATGATGATCCTGTGGGGAGAGGAGGTAGGGATGGATGAGTTTGCGTGGTTGGATGACCTGCCAGAAGCATGGTCTGTACCCCCTGAACTTAAAGGGCCCACGCGAGTTCACTTTGTGAATTTCGTGATCGATGTAATTTCGAGCGACTATACGTCAAGCTCGATCAATGAATCAATTGGCGAGCTTCTGGTTGAGCATGCGCGCTTCAATGTCTCTTATCAGATAGGTGCAAAAGGAAGCCTTCCGGAGAAGGACCTTATGGAGCTATCGGTTGCTCTAGAAGGTGTGCTCAAGAGATGCTGGGAAGCGTGGTTGAAGTACCGGCAAATCTGGCTTTCCGGAAATACTCCATCTGGCGGCGACTATCAGCAGCTGCTGACGGATCTACGTGCGAGTAGAGACGAAATCAGGCGCATCAAATTATTTTGAGTGGAATACCGAAGGAGTCGAGGCCCGCTGCTGGTAGCTCGGCGACTCCTTCCGATAGAGATTGAATGAGCAGCAGCCCCACCGGAACTCTGGTGGGGCTGCTGGCCGTCTTGACGGCAGTAGTTGACGGCAACGGCAGTGGACGGGTTCTGCACAAAGTGGTGGTTCGTCGTCGCCAGCGGGCTCGGTGCCGGGCTCCGAGGGGTTGCGCAGTGCGCGGCCGAGGACGTCGATGGCTGTGCTGGTCGAGAACTCGGGTACTGGTCCTGACCCGGGCTTTTCATGTGGCTGCTTCGTACTCGTTGACGAGCCCTCCGAGCCGTTGACGGCGTCGGATCCGGTTGGGCCAGCTCGGGAGGGCGGTCACGTTCGGGGCGTCGCCCGGGGCGCGCGGGTCCAGTCCGTTGCCCTGGTGGCTGCGGCCGGCGTTGTGGTGGGCGACGTACGCGTGGAGGACGATGCGCAGATGGCGTTCGCCGGTGGTGAGGAGCCGGTCGGTGCATTCGCGGCGGACGGGCGCGATCCGGCGTTCCGCGAACGCGTTCGTCCGCGGCGCCTGCGGCGCGGTGTCCACGACGTCGATGCCGGCCGAGGCGGAGATGGCTGTCCTGGTCGAATACTCGGCCATCGGGTTTGACCAGCGCGTTCGCCTGATCGGATGATCACCGGCCATGGCTGTTCGGATGCTGTACCGGCTCGTCGTCGACGTGTTCTCGTGGATGGCGCTACTCGCGCGGTCGACCGCGTCCAAGGACGCGGAGATACTCGTGCTCCGCCACGAGGTGGCGGTGTTGCGCCGGGCGCACCCGAAGCCGCGGCTGTCCCGGCCGGACCGCGCGCTGCTGTCCGCGCCGGCCCGGATGTTGCCCAAGGCGCTGCGCGCGCACCGAATCGTCACCCCGGGCACGCTGTTGCGGTGGCACCGCCGCCTCGTCGCCGCGCGGTGGCGGCAGCCGCGTCCGCCGGGCCGGCCACCGGTTCCGGACGAGGTGGTCGCGTTGATCGTGCGGTTCGCGACCGGGAACCGGACCTGGGGCGTCGTGCGGATCCAGGGTGAACCGCGGGCGCCTGGGCCACCGCGTGGCCGCTTCCACGATCCGGAGGATCCTGCGGGCACGCAGGGTCCCGCCGCCCGGCCGACGCGAAGACACGTGGCGCACGTTCCTGCGGGCACAAGCCGAATCGCTCCTCGCCGTCGGCTTCTTCCACGTCGACACCGTGACGCTCAAACGGTTGTACGTGGCCTTCGTCATCGAACCGGGCACCCGACGCGTGCGACTGCTCGGGGTCACCGCACACCCGACCGGCGCCTGGGCCGTCCGGGTCGCCCGCGACCTCGCCGCCGACCTCGAAGACGCCGGTCACGGGTTCGCGTACCTGATCCGGGACCGGGACGCGAAGTTCACCGCCGCCTTCGACGCCGTATTCGCGTCGATCGGCATCGAGGTCGTGCCCACCGCGCCGCAGGCGCCGCGCATGAACGCCTTCGCGGAACGCCGGATCGCCTCCGTCCGACGCGAATGCACCGACCGGCTCCTCGCCACCGGCGAACACCACCTGCGCACGGTCCTCGCCGCGTACGTCGAGCACTACGACACCGGACGCAGCCACCAAGGCGACGGACTGCACCTGTGTGCCCCCGACGACGACCCGAACGTGCTCGCGTTCCCGGCACGGCTCGACCGGATATGCTGTCGCCGAGTCCTCGGAGGGCTGCTCAACGAGTACCCATCCACCGCATGAAATCCGAGGTCAGAGCAGGTAGCCGAGTCTTCGACCACCACAGGCCGCCCCCTGCTGCTGTTCCGCCCCCGGCCACCCCGGCAGCGGGGCCGCCTCCCCCGAAGGCTCGAGGCCGCCGGATCGGCCGACCGCCACGCCCCACGCCCGGGTTCTGCAACGCCGGTCCGGTGCGGGCCGCGGCGTGGACCTCGCCCGAGCCGACCTGGTCGTCCAAGGCTCAGCGGTTGTCGCTTCGGTTCTCGATGTCCGGTGCCGGAAGGAGGTGATCGAGCGAGCGGAAGTCGTCGTGGGTTCTGTCGCCGGGCGGTGAGTTGAGGATTCCGATGTAGACGGGTCCGCGTGTGGTTCGCGTCCGCAGCGCGGTCCACTGGTCGAGGTCGTGCTCGGCGTACGCGCGGACCAGGACGGCGAGTCGAATCTCGTGGGCCGGGGTGAACCGGTTCTCCCGCGCACCGAGCGGGGGCAGCAGGTGGTCGATCGAGTGGAAGGAGTCGTCGGTCATGTCCGGGGGTAGTGTGCGGAACACCTCGACGTACACGTCCCCGTACTTCGTCCGGGCCCGCAACAGGGTCAGCTCGTCGAGGGCGTGTTCGGCGTACTCGTGCAACACAACGAGGAGTTGCCTTCGATCGGCATCGTCGAACTCGGTCATCGCCTCAGCGAATCGGTGCCCGTCCGGGGACCTCGCGAGGGCCGCTTTCCGCTCTCGGGGCGCGCGACGCGCGATCCGCGCATCCCACGGATCGATACGTGCCGGCAGAGTGCCACTCCAACCCAATGGCAATCCCCGCAGTGTATCGACAAGTGCAGTCAATCTCGGGGTACCGCCCAGGTCACACCGGGCGTCTTGTCGCACCACACCTGCTGCTCCCGCCGGGGAGGATGTCGAGGCCGAAGGTGTCGAAGGCGGGCCGCGCGTGCTCGTTCCACCGGCGCCATGCCGTCTCGACCTCGTCTCGGACGCGGCGGGACCCGTGTTGGCGGACGTGGAAGGTGGCGAGCCGGTGCCCGTCGTAGTCGATGCTCGCCCAGGAGGTGCCGGTGTCGTCGCCGACCCACAGCCGTGACCGCACGTGGGGTTCGTCGTTCCGGTGCGTCCACAGCCCGGGCAGCAGCAGACCCATGACGGCCTCGTAGTGGCGGTCGCCGCCGGCGACGGCTCACGGCGACAGTGTCGTGGTCGACTCGTCGGGCCGGTGGTCGGGGCGGACGATGTCGGAGACGTCGGTGACGGGGGAGCGGCGGCCGCGCATGGCCATGAACGCCCCTCCGGGCCCGAACCTCCCACGGGCTCCGCCGGGTTGAGCGGGTGCAGGTACGCGGCTTTCTGCTCCGGCGGAGAGCGCCACCCCACCAGGGAGCCGTCGAGGCGTTACCCGCCGATCGTCGTCGCCGACGACCCGGATGGCTATGACGGTCTGTAGCGGGCTCTGGCACAAATTTTGGATGCTGTTGGTGATCTTGCCGGGTATTCGCTTTCGTTCGCCAGGCTGACTGTTCGTGTGTGGGCTGCTTGGCTGGGAAGGGGTGAGCCGCAGCGAGGGGAGTGGCCATGTCGATGGGTTCCAATTCGGGGGCCGGGATCCCGGTGCGGACGTTGGAAGTTGCGCGGGCCTCCAACCCGCGTGGCACCACTGCGATGTGGGTGCGGGACCGGCTCTCCGAGTTGTTTACGGACGAGGACTTCGCGGACTGGTATCCGTCGGACGGGCGACGCGGGATCCCGCCCGCGCGCCTGGCGCTGGTCTCGGTGTTGCAGTTCGCCGAGAACCTGACGGACCGCCAGGCGGCCGAGTCGGTTCGTTGCAGGATCGACTGCAAGTACGCGCTGGGCTTGGAGTTGGACGATCCCGGGTTCGACTACTCGGTACTGTCCGAGTTCCGGAACCGTGTCGCGGAAGGCGATCGTGCCGATCGGCTGTTGGCCGAATTCGTGGAGCGTCTGGTGGCGGCCGGGCTGGTCAGGGGAGGTGGGCGGCAGCGGACCGACTCCACGCACGTGCCGGCCGCGGTGCGCCGGCTCAACCGGGCCGAGTTGGTCGGCGAGACGCTGCGATACGCGTTGGAGGCGCCGGCGGCGGCCGACGAGACATGGCTCGTCCCGCTGATCGTGCCCGGGTGGGCGGAGCGTTACGGACGGTCGGTCCGCTACGACCGGCTGCCGAAGAGCAGGGCAGAGTTGGACGCCTACGTCGAACAGGTCGGCGCGGACGGCATGTTGCTCCTGCGCGCAGCCCACGCGCCGGAAGCCCCGCCGAGGCTGCGGACCCTGCCATCGATGCAGGTCCTGCGGCAGGTCTGGGTGCAGCAGTACTGGTACGACGCAGCCGGCCGGCTGCGTTGGCGGGGCCCGAAGGACACCAAGGACCGGGCCAGTCGCCGGGACCGGCCTCGTCGGGCCGCGTCCGCCCCGGCCGCCGACGGGTCGCCCGACCCCGAATCGGCGCGGGTGCCCTGGTCGACGATGGAGGTCGTCACGCCGCACGATCCCGAGGCCCGGTTCTGCCACAAGGCCGGCAAGGCCGCGTGGGTCGGCTACCGCGTGCACCTGACCGAGACCTGCGATACGGGCGGGCCGAACGTGATCGTGCACGTCGCCACGGATGGAATCTGTCCGCGATCTGCACGGCGTCCGGCGCCCCGGTACGGATGCCTTCGGCGTGGGCTCCGGCCCGGTCCCGGCAGACGATCTCGGCGCCGGGGTGCGCGGTGAGCCAGGCCGCGAGGGTGCCGGCCTCCCGGTCGGGCAGCACGTCCACCACCCGCCGTTCCTCGCAGTCGATCAGAACCGTCCCGTAGACGTGTCCCTTGCGCAGGGCGAAATCGTCGACGCCCAGCACGCGAGGGGCCGGGTGGGTTGGAGCGGGCCTGTCCGCGACCAGGCGTAACAGCGTCATCCGGCTGACGCCCACGCCGATGCGTCCGGCGAGCCGTGCACCCGCCCGGCCCGCCTGAGCGAGCCCGACCGACCCCAGCACGGTGCGAAGCCGTTCGGTCCAGCGGCCGTGACGACGGGTCAGCCCGGGTATCTGCTCGACGAACGTCCGCCGCGGACACGGATCGGCACGGCAGAGGAATCGCCGGACCCGTAACGACACCACGACCCGTTGACCAGCCGTCGGCAGGTCCACGGGAAAGCGCAGATACGAGCTGTGCATCCGGTTCGACCAGCCGTCACAGACCGGGCAGTTCGCGCCGTCGGCCGCCGCTCGCGCCTCCACTTTGAGCACACCGTCGTTCCGTGTCCACGGACGACAGGAACACCCCCGACAGGCCCGGGAACAGCACCTTCTCCAGCGACGACGCACTCTCCATGGCCGGTGATTCTGGGCCGGCCGGCAAGCCTCATACGTGATATTCAGGCAATCTTCAGGGCCAAACACGCACCCAGATCCATCACCCAGCGTTACCGGATCACGGAACTTGTGCCAGAACCCAAGAAGGTTCTGGCACAGATCTTGGGGAGTCGTCGCAGAGGGTCACTGAAGCAGGATCATCTTGCGGAGCAGTTCGAATCCGGCTCTGCCGTAGAGCTACCTTTTGATCTTCTTGATGCGGTTTACGGCGCCTTCGACGCTGCCGGAGCTCCACTCCAGGGTCAGCCCGGCAGTCACGGCGTCGAAGTCCCGGAGGAGGTGCAGTGCGAATCCGGTGAGGCCGGGGAGCTTGCCGGCGTCGACGGCATCGATCCAGGTCGAAAGCCTGGCTCCAGAGCGGCGGCCGAGTATCTCGCCGAAGTCGCGGACGTGCTGGGCGGCCGCGTCGAGTTCGGGGCAGCGTGCCTGGACCTCTTTCAGGTCGGCGCGTTCGTCCTCGCTCAGGGTCTCGGGATGGCGGGTGAGCCAGCCGGTGACCTGCCGCACTGTCGGCGGCCGGGTCGGGGTGCCGGACGGGGTGCCGCGCAAGGCAGCGATGTGCGCACGCACCATGGCGTAGGTGACGGGGGCGTTCCGGGCGAGCAGTTCGCCGTGCAGTTGCCTGACGCTTGTGCACCCTGCGGCGAACCGTTGTTCCAGGTAGGGCTTGTGCGGGTCCAGTCTGCTGGGCCGGGGACGGTTCCCGCGGACGGTGTCCTGCCAGTGTTCGGCGGCCGCGTACCGCAGCACGGTGTTCAGTCCCCAGCCCAGGTGCCGGGCGATCGCCCGCCGGGAGCGGCCCTGGGCGAGCAGTTCGTGGACCAGCGCGTGCGCGGCCCGTTTGCGCTCGGCCCGCCGACCGACGGGGTCCGTACTCGGCGGCTTCGGCGGCGCCTCGTCCTGCGGCGGAGGCCGTAGGCAATCGCGGTGGGCGGCGACGCAGGTCTCCACCGCTCGGCCGAGGCCCTGCCACAGGTGGAACCGGTCGGCGACCTGCACGGCGTCGGGGGCGCCGCGCCGGGCCCCTTCTGCGTATGCGCCGGCCCGGTCTCGGCAGATGACCTCCACTCCCGGATGGTCGATCAGCCATGCGGCCAGCGGTCCGGCTTCGCGTGTGGGCAGCACGTCGACCACACGGTGGGATTCTCCGCAGGTCAGGACGGTCGAGTAGACCTGGCCCCGGCGGGTCGCGAAGTCGTCCACCCCGAGCACCCGCGGTGTCCGGAACTGCGGATCGGGCAATGCCATAACCCTGCGCAGCAAAGTCATCCTGCCCGCACCGAACCCCAGATGGGCGGCCAGCCGGGCACCGGCCCGGCCGGCCAGCGCGAGCCCGACCTGCTCCAGGGCGCGGTTGAGCCGGGCGGTGAACCGCGCGTAGGGAGCGGTCAACAAGGTGAACGGCTCGGCGAACGTGCGGCGTGGACACGCGCCCGCGTCGCAGAGGAAGCGCCGAACCGTCAGCCTGATGACCAGGCCCCGCGCACCGAGTGGGAGATCTTTCAGTCTGCGCTGGTAGCGGTCGTGCACCTGGCTTGAGAACCCGCCGCAGTCCGGGCATGACGCTCCGGCAGTTCGGCCTCCTGCCGCCACTTCGACCATGCCGGACGCGACGGTCACCGCATCGACGCCCACGTCGTCGATGCCGTCGAACACCAGCGATTCCCAGGACGATGCGCGGCTCTGCATGAGAAGTACCGTCACCGGCCACGGCGTACTTCGGCAGGGACGACCCGAGACGTGATGGAGCGTCAGTTTCGTCCGGTGCGCAGCGGGGCGTACGCCGTCTTACGCAGTGCCGCCCGTCGCGCTCGGACAGCGCCGTGACTCTCTGCGACGGCCGACCCGACTCAACGCAGTGTGATCAGTCTCGCCGAACGTTGTCTGCTGCCTGCGTCGTCGAGTGAGCCGGAGCTGTCAGCGGCGTGGAGGCCGCATCGTCGCTCTGCGCCTGGTAGACAGTCACGATCGAGGCAACAGCGTCGACTTCGAGCGGTCCGGTGATCCTCAGCCAGGCCAGTTCGGGCAGGTCGTCGGCACGGTCGAGGCGACCGACGGCCTCGGCAGGCCAGGGCGACGGCAATGCAGGCAGATGGATCAGGAAGATCTCGTCGATGAAACTGGGGGCGAGCCCGGGTTCCCACGGTCGGACCGAGTGGAGATTGGACAGCGAGATCACCGTGTCGGGCTTCCACGGCCCCTCGCGCAGCCACACGTCCAGCGTGTTGTCCTTGCGGTTCTCGTTGGACTCGTCCAACGAGATGCGCTCGATGGAGTAGCTGGTGCAGGACTCCAGCGTCAGCGCCGCGTTGATGCACCGGTTCTTGAAGGCACTGTTCGCCCTGTGTTCGTCGGCCACGTTGCGAGACTACGGCGAACGGAGCAGCCCACGGCAAGCGCCTGTCGGGAGCCTGGCTGGTGATCCCGACGTCGACCCACGTCGACGAGGCTCGTCGAACTTCACTCGCACCCCAAGATCTGTGCCAGAACCGAGTTTTGAAGGCAGCGGGGTCCTTAACGCTCGTTCTCTTCGCCTTCGGCATCCGGACGTGACCACCACACCCACGGCGCCGGCCGACGAGGGACCGGGGGCGGTTCGCGATTTCGGCCGCTTCCCGGCCGGGAAGCGGTTCGGGTTCCGGCGATCTCAGTCGATCAGGGCGTCGGTGCGGTAGCGGCGCACCAGGTGGCCGTCGGTGTCGAGCCGGAACGGTCGCAGTTCGGTCGGGTCGGTGTCCGCGGCGTCGGGTGTGTCGTGGACGGTGCAGTGCTGGGCGAGCCATCGCGGCGCCACCGCGCGATCGGGGCCGAACGCCACATACGCGTTGACGTATCCCGCCTCGCCCGGCCGTACCTCCAGCACATTCATGTCTGCCCGTACTCCACGGGGTTCCGGCATCGGCGGTTGCGGACCGTGGCGGCGACGCATTGCAGCAGGTGCGGGTCCTCCGGCGCGATCCACAGGCGCCCGCCCAGCACCACCAGGGGGCTCACGGCCGGTCCTCGCGGGTGCAGTGCTCGGCGACGGGGCAGGCGTCGCAGCCCTTGGCGTCGACCCACTCGGTGGCGACGACGGCGTCGACCAGGTCGCGGGCCTGCCGCTCGGTGAACTCGTCCGGGCGGGCGAGGAGTTTGCGGACCGCGTCCTCGGGGCTGCGGGTTGCGGGATGGCGCAGGATCGCCAGAGCGGCCAACTGCTCGACCGACAGTTCGTCGGACGCCTGCGTCGGGATGCAGGTGGAGGGCACCTTCCGTGCCTCGGGCTCGCCCTGATGGATCCATCGCCCCCCGGGATGGTCGGGGCGCCCCGCGACCAGCCGCACGTAGCCCTCCTCCTCGACCAGCAACGCGGCCGCGGCGTGGAGTTGGTGGACGCTCGCACGGAACCCGTACCCCGAAAGGCCAGCGGGGCCGAAGGCGCCGGGATCGAAGAAGCTGATCCCGCCGTCGGACTGCATCACCGGCAACCGGCCGTCGTCGAGCATCATGTCGAGCACGACCGCGGCCTGGGGGAACGAGCCGCCGTACCGCGGGCCCAGCGTCCTCAACCGGCGCCACAGATCACGAGCCTCCTCGGACAGGCGTGGATCGTCGGGGAGCGTGCCGTCCCAGTCGGCGTGCGGGACGTCGTACCAGTCCCGGTACAACGCGCCGGGCGGACGCAGGCGGCTCAGGTCGCACCCCGCGCCCCGCGTCCGCGTTCGTGTCCGCGCGGGAGGCCGCGGGCGCGTGGTGGAGGGCTTGCGGGGCTTGGGCTTCTTCTTGGGCATGCCCTGGTGGTCCCATCGAGCGAAGGTCTCGGGTCATCCGAACCAACGACACCGTTGCACTCCCCGGGTTCGCCCATCCGAGGGAACCGCTCCCGACGAACCGTACGAGCGGTTCCGACAGAGCCGTCAACCCGCTTCGTCGTACCCCCGAATTTGGGGGTACGGGGGTGGCGTCACCGGTGACGCCACCCCCGGCCGGCAAGACGGCCGGGCCGAGGATCACCCGGGACCAGGTCCAGGCCGTGCGTGCCGTCGAGGCCGGCCTGCCAGCCGCCCTGCTCGCGCCGGCGTCTCGACCTCCCGGTGCCCACCTCGCTCGTGGCGTGGGACGGCTCCTGGTACTGGTCGACGGGCCGTTGCCGGGAGGCGACGAGAGGTGCCGGTACTCCATTCGTCCAGTGGCAGCGCGCAAGGCGCAATATCCTGTGGGTGCTACGACTTCGGGCAGCCAGAGAGGGCGAACATTGCCGTGGCCGCGGTGCCCTCATCCGTGGGAGGTAGACCCCTGCTGCGGGAGGAACGCCGCTGTCCGAAGGGCTGAGCTATGGAAATAGCGGGGCTGGTAGCCGTCTCTCTGACATCGGTGGCGGGAGTCGTGACACTGGCGGGATACGTCTTCGATCAAGTGCCACCCCTCGCGGAGAAGGCGACCATGGCGATCCGATCACTACGAGCCCTGCGCCAGGAACTCAAGCAGGGACACGAGGAACAGCGCTGACCGACCGGGCCCCGCCACCGACATCACGTTGGTGGCGGGGCTCCGAGTTTTCTCGACCGGCGCCGACGGTGACGTCCGCAGGCCCGGCGGCGTGTGGAGCGAGGGCGCCTACGGGGTGCCGGCCGAGGTGCGCCGCAGGCTGGCCGCCTAGACCGAGCACCCCGGCGCCCCACCCACCCGAGGAGACACCCGGTGGGCAAAATCGGCGACGGCCTGGACCAGGCCGCGCAACACGTCCTCACCCGCAAACCGCCGAAGTCCACCAGCGCCCCCGTGCGATTCCTGCCGGGCAAGCACCAGGGCCGCACCCGCGACGTCGCCGCCGTCCTCGGCGTCAGCCAGCGCACCGTCGAGCGCTACCTCAAAGGCGACCGCAAGACCCCACCCCGCGCCGTCGACGCCAGGATCGACGCCGAGGTCCGCCGGTTGTGGCAACCCCAGGTCCGCCGCCGCGCCGAACAACGCGCCGCGGCGGCCGGTGCCGTCGTGGTCGAGACCCGCGCCCGGTTCGGGTTCTCCTCGGCGGCCGGGTCCACCGACCCGCGCATGCGCCGCATCACCCAACCACTTCCCCCCCGACCGCGCCCAAGAGCTGTTCGACGCCCACCACGCGGGCGCCTCCGAACGCGACCTCGAATGCATCGTTGCCGCCGGCCTCCAGGCCGCCTACTTCCAGGAGGGCGGCACCCGGGCCGACGACCTGGACGTGGTGGAGCTGACCGACGTCGACTACATCGACTTCGACATCCGAGGCTGAACATCCCTGCCCGGCCCTTCACAGCCGGGGCGTTGCACCACGTGTGACCACCGCACCGTTTCGGGTTTGGCGCCGTTGTGACTGTGTGGGTGCCTCGAACCTCGGAGCGCCGTACGGCAGACCACCCAGGAGGACCCGTGTCCCACACCGCCGTGCCGAGCCGGGTGCGGACCAAGCACACCCCCGACGAAGCCGAGCGCATCACCCGGTGCATCGCCGAGGCGTGGCCGGTGAGCGTCGGCATCACCGCCGAGGCGACCCTTCTTGTCGAGAACGGGGCCCGCTTCCAGGAGTGGTCGGTCGACACGACTCCCGGCGAACCTCTTGCCGACATGGTGGCCCGACTCCTTGCCCCCGGCGACGGCTACACGTTCGGCGAGCACGTCGACGGCTACGGAGACGAACAACTCGTCGAGTACGTCCTGGAGGCCGACCCCGAACACCTGAACGTGTCCGTCCACGTCTGCGCCTCGGAGGACGACTACGACAAGGGCGTCGCGTGGGAGGTCACCGCCCGACCGGGCGACTCGTTCGCCGATCTCGTCGCCTTGGTCGTGGCCGCCGCCCGAGCAGCCCGATAGGAGAGACGATGCCGTTCCACGTCAACCTCGGGCGGATCGGGCCGCCGACCACGCCGTACACCGTGACCCGCACCCTCACCGCCGGACCCGTGACCCTGCCCGACGTGGCCGCCACCATCGGCGTGGTCCGCGCGCGCGGCGGTCGGGACGAACACGAAGCCGCAACCGTGGCGATCGAGTTGCCCGCCATCCTCGAACTCGTCGACGCCGTGGCCCGAGGCGACGTCACCCCGGCCCAGGCACGCGCCGCGTTCGCCCCGTTCGTCGACGCCGCCGCCGAGTACAGCCGCGAGATGGACGACATCGCCACCCTGTCCTGGGGTACCTGACCGACCCGGCAGCGGACCCCAGGACAGCCGGTGTCACATCGCGTGACCATCAGGCGTTCAAGATCATCGGCAATGCCCCCCCGCAATCGGGGGGCCAATGCGGGGTCCTTTCGGGGGTCCGATTTAGATCGGACCCCCCTCGGCCGGGACAACCGCAGGTCAAGGTGCCTGTATGCCACCTGATTCGGCGCAGACTGGTATGGGATATCGCTACATCTCCCATTCCACCCGGGCCGGGTGTTCACGGCCTGTCGTCACGGCCGGGCCGGTTCGTGGTCAGTCGTCGTCCATGTCGATCCAGATCCGGCCGTCGTCGTCCACGTGCGCGTCGTAGATCACCCCGTCCACGATCGCGCCGTCCACGACGACCCACAGATCCTCGTCGTCGTCCTCGATCCACAGAACGCCGTCGTCGTCGGTGAACGCCGGCTAGATCACCCCGTCCGCGATCACCGCCTCGAAGATCACGTCCGGAGCGAACTCCCGCGAGAACCACCCCATCGAACCCTCCCGAAACCGCGAAGCCACCGGAACCAGCGTGACGCGCGGGCCGGCCGCCGCGGGCCCGAACGCGGCGACAGGGCCGCGACGTTCGCCGGATCGTCCACGCGGTGCGCGATCCTGATCCCCGCGACGACGATCGGGAGTGGGACCGGATGAGGTGGCGTCTACGCCGGCGGGCACCCGCCGTGCCGGTGCGGTGCGGGCAGTGCTGGTCCACCGACGTCGACCAGGAGGCGGCCGGCCTGTGGCGGTGCCACCGGTGCCGGTACGAGTGGGGGACCGAGGCCCGGTGGCGCCCGCGTGAAGTCCTCCCGCTGCTTCCGCCCACCGCCGCCGAGGACCGGGCGGTGGTGCGCTCCGCCGGCCCCACAGGGCGCCGCCCGGTCCGGCGGCGGATCGGGCGCCGTGTCGACCCGTACGACGTCGGACCGGCCGACGGGCCCGAAACGATGCCCGGGCCCGCGCTGGACGCGTACGAACCGGCCCCGCTGACGTCGGCGGACGTGGCGTCGCCGCTGCCGCTCACGGTCGCCGGCCCCGCGTCCCGGATCCTCGATCACCTCGCGGCCATCGCCCTCGATCCCGACGCCGACCCCGTGGCCACCCTCGCGATCCTGCGCGACACCGCCACCGCACTCGACACCGTGATCACCAGCACCACCCGCGCAGCGGCCCCACAAGCCCGTACGGACGCCCGCGACACCCAACCTGGCCCACGGGGCCCGGGAGCCGCGCGGAGCCCGCAGACGGGCACACGCGGCCGCTGACAAGCGCGTGCACCCAGGGTGCGATCCCATTTCCGAAATCGCCGAATTCGAAAAGGAATTCGGGGATTTCCAATCGTGATTCCGGCGCAGCCGGCGCCCACGACGGGTTCGAGTCGCAGCTCGGGCCCGCCCTCGACGCGTACGAGAGAGCCCGGCCGGTCCGCTCCCGGACGGGTGCGGACCGGCCGGGCTTCATGGCGGTGCTCAGTTGGCGTCGCCGAGGTACCAGGTCCACCACTGGTCGGCGTAGTTGCCGCAGGTGTACGCGCTGATCGGGGCGCCGTTGCCGGCGCCGTTCGCGTAGACACACGCGTACGCGGTTTTGAGCTGGAACCAGCTCGCTGTGGTGTCGATGATCAATATCACCTCCTGGCCCAGCGTGTAATCGTTGCACGATTGGGTGGTGACCGTGGCACCATCGACTTGCAGGCATTTGCCCGTAAAATCAGCACCTATACGTCGACTATTAAGGAAGTCAACTGGGCGCCATATTGTCCACCTTTGATCGGCGTAAGCTTCTCTGCACTGGTATTGCATTACTCCGAACAGGTCTGCGGCCGGCAGTGCGACCATGCACTTCTGGCTGAAGAAGTTGATGAGTTGGTTGTTTTCGTTGTTCCAGGGCCACTCGTCGTCCGATCCTCGCGTCAGGCCGGGCGGCTTGTGCTTGGCGAGGTATTCCTGGAGCAGCCTGGGTTGGTCCTCCGGTGCCCCCGCGACGGGGACGGGGGGCGCGGATTCGGCTGTTGCGGTGCCGGCCGTGCCGACGAGGAACGCGGCGACCAGGGAGAGCAACAGGAGCATGACGTACGGGCGTTGCGTTCTCGATTGCATGGATGCCTTCGCTTGTGACGCCCCGGGGTGAGCGCGCTACGAGCTTCCAGAATCTGAGTTGGCCAGGGGAAGACGGAAACCGGCCATGATCCATGCGGTCGATACCTTGACACGACGGCTGCGACACCAGGCGGCCACGGTCTGTGTCAGCAGGTCGAGGGTGGGCACCGGGACCAACACCCGGCCGCGGCGCGCCAGACGGGCCGCACAGGCCGCCGCGATGCGGGTTTTGCCGGTGCCGGTCGCGGCCACGACCTGCGTCCGCAGGCCGGCCCACGGGCCGTCACCCGCGCGCAGCGCCGCCATGTTGTGGGTGGTTGTTGGTTGTGGGGTGGTGTGGGGGGTGTGGGGTGGGGTTTCGTGGTTGTGTCGGGATGGTTGTTCCGGGCGTAGGGCTGGTGGGGTGGGTTTTCGGGGTGTGGGGTGGGTGTTCGGGTGGGCTCGGGCGGGGTGTGTGGGCTGGGGTTTTCTCATTTCCGTTGGGTTTCGCGGGTGTTGTGGGATGCATCGAGATTTTGTGCAGTTGGGTTGGGGATGCCGTAGGCGGCAGGGTTTGGGGGCCCGTTTCGGGTGGTCGCGGGGATCGGCCGGGTGGGGTTTTCGGGGTCGGGTGTGGTGGCGGATCCAGGACCACAGGAGGTCGTCGGGTCCGGGTGTGAGGGGGCCGAGTCCGAGTGTGTGGGCGACGTGTTCGAGGAGTGTGGTCACGGCCGGGTGCCGGTCGGGTCGGGGTGTCGCCGGTAGGCGCGGGCGAGGGTGACCGTTTCGGGATGGACGATCACCGGCCGGGCCGTCAGTGCCCAGGAACTGCCGTCCGTGGCCGTGTGGTCTCGGTCGAAGGCGCCCAGGCGGTGTCCTCGTGCCCGCCATCGGCCGGTGAGGTACAGCTCGTGGTCGTACCGCCGTGTGACGATCGCCTGTGCCCACGTGTAGGCGTTGTTCGCGTTCGGCCGGCGCAGGAGCCGCCGGTGGCTTTTGTACACGTCGGCGAGTTCGGGCAGGCCCCGGGTGTCCAGGAGTCGCGGTCGGGGCCCGTCGGTGCTCCGACACGCGTGCCGTGGGCACCACACGCGGTGGGTGGGCAGGTACGCCCGTGCGCGTGCGGTGGCGCCGCGGGTGTGGCGCAGGGTGCACCACGGGCACGCCCACGAGGGTTGTTCGTACGGGCTTGGGCGGTGCGACGAGGCGATGCCGGCCCCGGTCGCCCCGACAGTTGCCCCGACGGTGTCCGGTGTTCGGGCCGGGTTCCGATCCCGGGGTCGTGCGAGGTGGGGGAGGGCCCGTGCGAGGTGGTGGTGGGGGACTCGGGTGAGGACGGCGAGTCGGTGCCACGCGGCGTCGTCGAGGTGGATCTCGGTCGTGTCGCGGTCGTCGGCGCCCCGCGTGCCCGTGGTGGTGATGCCGATGCCGTCCGGCAACTCGGGCACGCTCTGCCGATACGTCGCCGCGTCGCGGCCGACCCAGGAGGCGGTGGACTCGTGGGGCAGGGGAGCCACACGAAACGCGCCCGGTCGCGTGTCGGTCCGGTCCCGCGACGCGGGTACGGCAGCCGGTCCCCGCAGGTCGCCGTGTCTCGGGAGTCCGCCCGATCCCGACTCTGCTCCTGCTCCCGGGAGCGGACCGGTCCCGGTCGCCTTCACGTGCCGTGCCGCCGTGTGCGGTCACCGGCAGGTGTGCGCCTGGTGACACGGGGGCGGTAGTGGTCCTCGGCGGTGTGGTCCAGGACGATGGCGTCGAGGCCGCCTTTGGTGATTTTCTCGGTGCCGTCGAGGATCGCTGCGATCGCGGCCTGGCGGAGCAGGCGGGCGAGGCTGCCGACGCGTCCGCCGGTGCGGGCGCGGGGGATACGACGCCGCGCGGGGCAGTGTCCCCGCCCGGTGTGCCCGCGGGGCCAGACAGGTTTCCATCGCCGCGACCAGGTCACGGAACGGCGTCCGCCCGCCCCCGCCGGCGAGGGGACCGGCCCGCAGTCGACGACCGTGGCGCGCCCGGCGAGTTGCGCCCCCCGCGTACACCACTGAACAAAGCGGTCGCCGTGACGTCGATGCCCGCGAACACGAACGTCGCGCCGATGCGTTCGGTGAGGTCTCTTCGACAAATCGACGGCCTCCGCCCCCGTGGTCGTGCGTGGGTCGAGGCGGTGGATCTCGTCGATCGCGACCAGCCTCACCCCGGCCTCGCGATAGGTGTGGCACACGGCGTCGACGATCCGCGTCTGGGTCATGCGGGCCGTGACGGGGATCCCGAGGAAGCGGGCGAACTCGCCGGCCGGGGCCTTCGCGCCGGCGCCGGGCGGGACCAGGACGTACGCCACCGGCACCCACCCCTCCACCCCCCGGCCGCGTCGGGCGGCCTCGGCGAGGTGGCACGCCCGACCCACCCGCAACAGCGCGGTGGTCTTGCCCGTGGTCGGCGGTCCGGTGACGATCACACACGGCCGGGCGCCGGTGTCCTGCCGGTGGTCCCGGGATCATCAGGGTGCGCACCGTCCGCGAGATCGCGTCGATCGTCGGGGTGCGCACGACCGCGAACCGCGAGTGATACGCCAGGCGTTCCTCCATCCCGCGCTCGGCCGCGCCCGCTGCGGGCGGTGTGACGGGCGGCCGTTCGACGAAGTCCCGGAACCCGTCCCACGTCACGGGCGACGGCCACCGGCCCTCCACCGCCTCCGCGCCGGTCACCACGACTCGGCCTCGGCATGCGCGTCGTACACCCCGAACCCGCCACCGCCCCCTCCGTACACCCCGAACCCGCCACCGCCCCCTCCGCAGGACACCCCACCCGACCCCGCCTCGGAGTCGGAGTCCGTGTCCTCGCCGAAGAACTCGTCGCCCTCGTCGA
Organism: Embleya sp. NPDC020886; assembly: GCF_044333915.1. NCBI lineage: Bacteria > Bacillati > Actinomycetota > Actinomycetes > Kitasatosporales > Streptomycetaceae > Embleya > Embleya sp. NPDC020886. The sequence goes on from NZ_JBIRRX010000006.1 coordinate 482,410, forward strand.
GGTCGAGGTCGTCCGGACTCTCCACACCGGCGCCGGTACCGTCGTGTGCCGCCGCGCCCGGTGCCCGCCCCGGGAAGGCGAATCCCGTGACACTCGCCGAGTTCGCGGCCCGCCCGTCGTGCCCGCTTCCCGCCTGCCCCACGACGCGGCGCGCTCCGGGAACCGCCTGCCCCACGACGCGGCGCGCTCCGGGAACCGCCCGACCCGCCGCCGTGCCCTCGCGTTCACTGCTCTCGCCGCGGGCGGGCCCCACGGCGGGGCGGACCTCGCGCAGGAGCGCCGCGAGGGCGCCGGCGAGGTCGGTTTCGTGCCGCTCGCGGTCCCCGCGTCGTTCGACGCTCTCCCTCACGTACCTCCACGCGTGGACGTCGAACGGGGCGTTCACGTGGTCGCGGTGGATCCACGGCACCTCGGCGAACTCCCCACCCGGCAGGCGTACCCACACCCGGCGGCCGTCGTGCGGGTTGTGGTGCACCTCCCACTTCCCGTCCCGGGCGACGACGCCGGAGGACCGCCCACGAAGCGGCCCCAGCACCTCGTGGTCGTAGGTGCGGTGGTCGATGCGGATCCCGCGGTCGGTGACCCGATGCCACCACACCGGCAGCAACTCCACATAATCCCGCCCCGTGAGCGGCACCGGCACATACCCGCACGCCCCCACCAGCGCGCCCCACATCTCGTTCGGCGTCAGCGCCGCCCTGACCATCATCGGGTGCCGCAGTCCCTCGTGGGGCCGGCGCTGCCACCCGCAGACGATCCACTCGTCGAGCAGGTCCTGCAACTGCGGAACCGTCCAACACGCCTGGTCCTCGACACTTCGCCCGCGCACGCTCGTGTTCGAGCCCGTGTACCCGGCCACATGCTGACACAACAGCGTGTCGATCGCGCCGAACGTCCGCTCCACCACCCCTTTCGCCACAGGCCTGCGCGGCGGAGCCGGCTGCACGCTCACTCCCAACGTCTCGCACGCCGCCAAAACGCCTCGGACACGAACACCTTGCCCCGGTCGACGACGATCGTCTCCGGCACGATCACCGGCCTCGCCGCCACGCCCTCCAACCGCCGGTCCACCGTCGCCAGTCGTTCGTAGGGCACGCTCGCCCGCGACAGCTCCAACGCCTCGGGCCAGTGCGCCCGCATCGGATGCGGCACGGCCATCTCCGCGAGCAGCAAAGCGGCGTCGACCGCCTTGGTCCCCTCCGGCCGCAACACCGCCGCCACGATGCTCCGCGTCGCCACGTCCACCGCGATCGTCAACTCCGGCCGCCCCAACCGGCCGTCGTCCAAAACGGCCATCACGTCCAGGCGGGTGGTGTCGACCCGGACCCGCTCACCCGGCCGCGACGCGCCCACCGCAGCGAACGGCGGCACCGTCGCGCTCGCGGTCCGCGCCGGCCGCCCCGGCAACTCCGCAGGATCGGCCAGAGCGTTCACCAACCGATAGAACGTCGCCCGCGACGGTAACGCCACCACACCCGGCCCGTGCGCCTGGTCCAAGACCTCCCCGACCAACCGCCGCAACCCCTCCACCGTGCCCTTCGACCGCCCCCGCCGCCGACGCAACGCCTCCAACACGGCCACCACCACCCGCTCGTCGCTGCGCCCGGTCGCACGCGCGCCGCGCATGATGCGCTTGTCGACCAGCCCCCACAATCCCTGCCGCCGATACCGGCCGCGCATCCGCTGTACCGTCGCCACACTCACCCGTCCACCCCGACGCCCGCGTCTCCTCGGCCTTGGCCCGCTCCCGCTCCGCCATGGACCGACCCGGGCCGTACTGCGCACGCGCCACCCCCACACCGCCCGGGCCGTCCGGCAACCCACACTCGATCTCGTGGATGTGCCGCTGCCACGCCGATGCGTGCTTATGTGCCTGCACCGGGACGGTCTCGAACAACTCCTACCGCGGTGCCTCGGCGGGCACCCGCCCACCCGCCCACCCGCGACCTCGAAGCCCTGGGCCCTGGCGGTAGCCCCGTCGACAGGGGCTTCTCGGCGCCGTCCTCCCCGAGCGGACACACCCGCTCTCCCGGACCGCCGCACCGGCCGCCCGACCGACGAGCTCGTGGTCGAACACGCCCTCGAATGCCTGCTCCACCGCGTAACGGCCCCACCGCGGGGCAGGAAGCGCTCCATCCTCGGGGGCGGCCTGCTCCTCACCCGTTTCGAGGCCCGTTGCGGCCCGCGCGACATCGACGTCCTGGGCAGCCCGTTCCCCGACGGCGAGAGCGAGATCGCCCGAAGCGATCGCGGCGATGGCGACCGACGACGGCACGGTGTTCGCCCCGGCCGTCCGAGAGGAGGACGCGTACCGCGGCGTGTATCCGACGGTGTCCGCGTCCACCGCTGCGCCCGCCTCGAGGTCCGACCCGGCATCGGCTTCGGTGGCGGCCCGGACCCGGACCCGGCGTGTGGGGCCCGGCGGCTCGAGGTGCCGACACGAGCGGCCGACCGTCGTGTGCGCCGCCGAGACAACCTCGTCTTCGGCCCGGCCGCTGCGGGGGTGTCGGGCGGCGGGTGGCCGGGCCGCGGGCGCGGATCACCACGTGCCCGCCGGCCCGGGTCGGGATCGACCGCGGCCGTGACATACGAATAGAGGTATGGTTTATGGAACTGTACTTCTATATCCATACGCGAGGTTGTCGTGGACAAGCCCCCCGAGATGTTCGATCGCGACTACGAATGGTCCGCACTCACCCGATTCATCACCGACGAGCAATCCGGGGCCAGCCTCGGCGTCGTCTCAGGGCGGCGACGTCAGGGCAAGACGTTCCTCCTCGACGCCGCCTGCCGTGCCGCAGGTGGCTTCTACTTCGGCGCCACCGAGGCCGCCGACGCGGAGTCGCTGCGCCGGATCAGCGCGAGCCTCACCGCCCACACCCGACCCGCCAGCGCCCATCACTTCGAGAACTGGTTCGAGGTGGTCGACGCGCTCCTCGCCCTCGGAGCGGAGCGGCCGGTGCCCGTCGTGATCGACGAGTTCCCCTACCTCGCCAAGGCCAATCCCGAACTGCCCTCCGTCATCCAGGAGGCGTTCCGCCCCCTGCGCGACCAGCGCACCGCCTCCCGCGCGCGACTGCTGCTGTGCGGCTCGGCCCTGTCCTTCATGGGCAAACTCCTGTCCGGCAACGCCCCCCTGCGCGGCCGCGCGGGTCTGGAACTGCTCGTCCGTCCCCTCGACTACCGCCTCGCCGCGGACTTCTGGGACATCACCGACCCCCACCTCGCCCTCCGCGTCAACGCCGTCGTCGGAGGCACCCCCGCCTACCGCCGCGAGTTCGCCCGCGGTGACAGCCCCACCGGCCCCGACGACTTCGACGACTGGGTCGTGCGCACCGTCCTCAACCCCGAGACACCCCTCTTCCGCGAAGCCCGCTACCTCCTCGCCGAGGAACCCGACCTGCGCGACACCACCCTGTACCTCTCCGTCCTCGCCGCCGTCGCCGACGGCAACGCCACCCGCGGCGGCATGGCCGGCTACCTCGAACGCAAAGCCACCGACATCGCCCACCCCATCAACGTCCTCGAAGACGCCGGACTCCTTCACCGCGACGCCGACGTCTTCCGCGACAACCGACCCACCTACCGCATCGCCGAACCACTCATCCGCTTCCACCACGCCATCATGCGACCGGTCTGGGACCAACTCGAGCGCCCCGGCAGCGCCCCCCGGGTCTGGCAGGCCAGCCGCCGCCGCTTCGCCGGCAACGTCCTGGGCCCCCACTTCGAACAGGTCTGCCGGGACTGGACCCTGCACCACGCCGACCCCGACCTCCTCGGAGGACTGCCCGCCCGAGTCGGTCACGGCACCGTTCACGACCCCAAAGCCCGCACCGGCCACGAGATCGACGTCGCCGCCATCGGCATCGCCGAGGGAACCAAACCACCCATGCTCGCCATCGGCGAGGCCAAGTGGAACGACATCATCGGCATCGCCCACATCGAACGCCTCCGCGCCATCCGCACCCTCATCGGCCAAGCCGGACGCTACGACACCACCCACACCCGACTCGTCTGCTTCAGCGGAGCCGGCTTCAACGACAAGGCCCGCGCCGCAGCCCACGCCAACCCCGACATCCTCCTCGTCGACCTCCACACGCTCTACGGACGGACATGACACCCACCCGGCCCGACGAGTGCCGACACCGGCCGATCCTCCCGCCGCACCCGCCACGGATCGTCCACCCACCCCAACCCCACACCCGGACCCGCGCCCGCGTCCCCACGCCGCCTGCGGATGACGGCGCCCATCCACGCGATCAAAAGGCCCACCGTCCTCGACCGCGATCTGAGGTGCCCCGCGTTTTCCGGACGCCTTGTTCGCTGTCCTTTTATGCGGCGAGTCCGAGCTCGTGGTGGTTTTGCAGGGCTTCGAGTGGTGTGC
>NZ_JBIRRX010000007.1:0-468602 GCF_044333915.1 Embleya sp. NPDC020886
GCACACCACTCGAAGCCCTGCAAAACCACCACGAGCTCGGACTCGCCGCATAAAAGGACAGCGAACAAGGCGTCCGGAAAACGCGGGGCACCTCATGCTCCAGGCCGCTCGCGTCGATGGCGGCGAGCGCTTCCAGGTAGGCGGGCCGCGCGTAGGAGTGCGGGGTGTGCAGCCAGAGCCGGCGCAGGTCGGCCACCGCCTCGGCGGCTTCCGGCCCGAAGCGGGCCAGTTGCCGTGCCGTGGCCTCGGGGCCGCACCAGGTGTGGGTCCGCCGTTGTTGCGCGAGTTCGGCCAGTAGGACCGGCAGCGCCTCGGGGACGGCCTGGTCGGCGAGGACGTTACGGCCGAGGCGGGCGAGCCATTCGCGCTCGTCGCCCGCCCAGTCGCGCGCCGCCGGTACGGCCAGGGCGCCGAGGTGTTCGACGGCCCGGGTGAGCTGCGGGAGGGGACGGCGACCGTCCGGGGTGGCGAGCGAGGGTACGAGGGGGATCAGGGCTTCCGTCGGGTCGCGGCGGCACAGTTCGTGCAGGGCGTCGACCCGGATGCGGTCCCCGGGCGGGGCGAGGGTCAGCAGGTCGAGCAGCTCGCCGTCGGTATGCCCGCCGAGATCGTGCGGAGCCGGTCGTGGATCGGGCCGCCGGACCACGACTCCGAACCCGGCCCACGGCTCGGTTCGCCACGGCGGCTCCGGTTCCCGGCCGATGCGGGTTTGCGCGACCTCGGCCAGGTCCTCCCACCAGGTGTCCGGCCAGTGGTCCGCGACGGACTCCAGTACGGGTACCCAGTGGGCGCCTTCCCGGATGTGGGCCCGCAGTCCCTCCCGGGCCTCGTGCGATCCGCCGAGAGCGAGCAGGACCAACACATCGGCCGCCCGGGAGCACTCGTCCTCGGAACCCGCGAGTTGCTTCACGATCGGTGCCGGCGACAACTCCAGCTCTTGGACCGACCGCGCCAGGTACAGGGCACGTTCGTCGACGAGTCCGTCCCAGGCCCAGTCCCGACGGATCCCGTCGTACACGAACGGCGCGGCTGCCGAGGGGCTTTGCCGCGCCTGTATGGCGCCCAGGCCCCGTCCTCGTTGCAGCAGCCCTTGGAGGGATTTGTGGGGGGCGTAGAACATTTCGTCGTTCTTGTTGTCGTTCTTGTCGTTGTTCTTGTTGTCGTTCTTGTTGTCGCTCATCGGGCGGAACCCTGCCGGATGAGGGGCTTGGCTGTCGCGTGATATTTGCCCTGCTTCGGTCCTTCGGTTCTGTCCCGAGGGGCGAGGTCCGGTGGGCTGTTTGGGTGGGGTTGTTTCGGTGGAGGAACCGGCGTGGGGGAAATGGGAGTTCGCGTGGTGGTGGCGCCGGCGTTTTGTGACGGGCGCCGTGGCGAGGGCGAGGATCAGTCCTGCCTCGCGGGGATCGCGTTTGGGAACGGCGTGCGTGCCGACTTCGGGTGATGCGGCATTGTCGTGTGGCGTGTCCTGGCGTGTCCTGGCGTGTCCTGGCGTCTCCTGGCCGATAACGGTCTCTGCGGCCGGTCCCACGGCGGGCGCAACGTCTCTGTGGGGGAGGGGATTTCGGGTGCTATTGGACACATCCGGATCGGCCGCATCGCAACGGCGGGGGCAAGCGTCAGGTCCGGACGCACCGGTCTCATGGGTCGACCACCCGGAAGTTGCTTCATCAACCTCATGGGAATACGTGCAGGGGTGTGGGGCGGTTTGGGGGGCTGACGACTGGTTCGTTGTTTGGTTTGGGGTGGGGTTGCGTTGTGGGATGCGTTGCGATGCGCGGTTGGCTCGGGGTGGGGGCGGACACTTGGACGAGGGATCTTCTCACTGTGAGTAGTTGTTCGTGTGCCGCCGGACACGTGGACCTTGATCAACCCTTAAGTGGGCCTTAAACCCTTGTCTCGGGGCCAATCCGGTCGGGTCGACAGGTGTTCTTCGGCCACGGTTTTCACTAGCCTTCAGAACGACGGTCCATTCGGAACCAACGGGACTCCCCCCTTTCCGAATGGCCCAGGCGCAGCCCAATCCCCCCCAGGGTCTGTAGCCGTTCGGGGATCTCGCATCCCCGGCCGCTCGTGTCCCCACCCCCACCCGGGGCACGACGGCATCCCGACCCGAGAGCGAAAACTCTCGGGTCGGGCTTTTTTATGGGCCGAATGGGGCTGGGGCTGGGGCTGGGGCTGCGGCTGGGGCTGCGGCTGCGGCTGCGGCTGGGGCACGGGCGCTGGCGCGGGGCGGTGCTTGGGCTTCCGGCGGGTCGCGGGGGTGGCGGGTCCGGGTGGCTGGGGTTGCGGGGCGGCGGTGGAGTTGGCCTGGGTCGTGAGCGCAGCGAGTACGGCGACCCGGTTGCGCACGGAACCGGTGGGACGGCCTGGGTCGCGAGCGCAGCGAGCATGGTGGCCTGGGTCGCGCACGGACGGGAGGGACGGCCTGGGTCGCGAGCGCAGCGAGCACGGTGGCCCGGGTCGTGAGCGGAACGGGTGGGACGGCCGGGGTCGTGAGCGGAACGGGTGGGACGGCCGGGGTCGTGAGCTGAGTGAGCGGGTGGGCGTCGGTCGGCGATGCAGCGCTGCTTTTTATTGGGCGCCTTCGGCGCCGGCTCGCGAGGCACCACTTTTTGCTCCCCCGCTGACGCTCCTCCGCAAAAAGTGGCCCCTCGCTCGTGACTTCGTGTCCCTTCGCTTCGCTACGGGCCACGAAGTCAAAGTTTGCGGCTCCGCCGCTCTCCGCGCTTCGCGCGTCGATCACCGGGGTGGGCCAAGGTCGTGGGCGCTGACGCGCCGAGGGTGGGGCTTTGGTTGGTGGGCGGAGGTCGTGGGCGCAGCGCGGCGCGCCGGTCGAACCGGGTCGCAAGCGCAGCGTGCCGGCGGACCCGGGTCGTAAGCGCGGTGTGCCGACCGGGCTGGGGTGCGGGGGTGGGCGAGGTGGGGATGGTGGCGATTCGTTCCGTTCATGTCAAGAAGTGGTAACCGGTCCGAACCAATGTTGGGGTGTCGTTCACCCGGTGACCATCCGGGCGTCGAACCGTGCATGCCTGCGCCGGTCAGGCTGTACTGATCGCCCATGCCCTGGAGAGCCGTCTCATGCACCCTGCCCGCGACGATCGATCGTTTTCGATGCCTGCCTCGGCGGTTCCGAGGCCGGGCCTGGCCGTGACGTCCGTTACCGGCAGGGCGAGCGAACTCGGGCGGCCCGATGGCCAGGGGCCGTGGTGGGCGACGGCGACGGCTGAGGTGACCGGTACGAGCGGCGATCCGGTCGCCGGCGCCTGGGTCACCGCCGAGGTGCGTTCCGATGGCAACACCATGAAGCACTTCGGCCTCACCCGCCGCGACGGCACGGTCGACTTCGGTGTCTCCGTGTCCTGGAGCAACGACGCGACGGTGACCGTCACCACCGTTCGCCACCTCGAACTGCCGTACTACCCGGACCTGTCCACCGCCCACGAGGTCCGCATCCAACGCCCCCGACGAAACGTCTGAGCCGCCGCCTACGGCTTCCGTATCCGGCCGGGTGGGTGGGGTGTGGCTTCCGCCCCGGTCACGGCGGCGGGGCGTGCCCCCTCGCGGCGCCGGCGGGCGTGGGCGATCGTGGGGCCGACTCCGACAGGCGTCGGAACATCCGCTGTCACGGCGGGCGTTGGGCCGGCGCGTCACACCAGGTGAGGTTGCGGCAGTGCTTGCACGCCACCGCGTCGATCGCCGTCGCCGCGCGGTGATCGGTCCACCGACCACCCCCGGTGTGGCGTGCGGTCGTGGTTCCGCGTTGTGGGGTGGGACGGACTGCACCACCACTCGGCTACGGACGGGGGTGAATCCTTTCGCGTCGTCGCGCCTCTTATAGGTGTTAGGTGTGCGGACGACCTCGTCCGCCCCCGTACCCCACCCGGGAGGACCTCATGACCGCTGTCATCGTCATCGCCGTCGCGGTTGCCGCGTTGTTGGTGTGCGCGTGTACCGTCACGCTGCTGCGCCGCCGGAGGCGTCAGGGTGTCTGACCGCACCTGGCCGGGCGCGACCCTGGTCGCCGCAGCGCAACGCGGCGATGTCGATGCGCTCACCGCGTTGGTGCGCGGCTCCTATCCGCACGTGAGCCGATTCGCGCACACGTTGTGCGCCACGCCCCAGGACGCGGAGGACGCGGCTCAGGAAGCGCTGATCATCCTGTACCGCAAGATCGGCATGCTCCGCGCGTCCGGGGCACTGGCCTCGTGGATGTTCCGGATCGTCCGCAACGAGTGCCTGCGGCGTACCCGCGCCCTGTTCCAACACGGGCCCGCCGACGATCCCGGTGGGTTGGACGCGTTCGGCGGCGCCGCGCGGTCCGCCGAGGAGGATGTCCTGCTGCGCCTGGAAGCCGAACGCGTCGCCGCCGCGATCGCCGCGCTGCCCGACGACCAGCGGCAGGTGCTGGTCATGCGGGACATCCAGGGCCTGCCCGGCCGCACCGTCGCGGACCGGCTCGGACTCGGCACAGCCGCAATGAAGTCCCGCCTGCACCGCGCCCGTTCGGCGGTACGCGAGGCCCTCCACGACGACCCGACCGGATCGAAGGGAACGAGGGAATCCGACCATGACTCCTGACTCGACCACGGCAACACGCCCCGCCCCGCCCGATTCCACCCCCGACGCCGCCGATGCACGTGGCGGCTTCGCCAGCGCCACCGTCCCGCGCCATCTGGCCCGCGGCGCCATCGGGTTCGGCGCACTCGCCGGATCCCTGGCCCTGCTACCGGTCACCGGCCCGGCAAGCCTGCTCCTCGCCCCGGTCGGCCTGGTCGCGCTGCGCGGCTGCCCGATGTGCTGGGCAATCGGCCTCATGGAGACGGTCTCGGCCGGCCGCCTGCGCCGCTCCTGCACGGACGGGAGGTGCGAACTGAAGCGAAGCGGTCCCCACGACCCCGCACATTGACCCGCCCCGGCGCGGTCGCGTCGGACACCAATCCCGAGCCCGCCCCCGCCGAACCGCCGCCGTCCCCACCCACGCCCCCCAACCCAACCCCAACCGGCCACCCCACCCCCCGGCGCGTCAGCGCCCCCGACCCAGCCCGCCCCCGTGATCGACGCGCGAAGCGCGGAGAGCGGCGGAGCCGCAGAACGTTGACTTCGTGGCCCGGAGCGAAGCGCAGGGACACGAAGTCACGAGCGAGGGGCCACTTTTTTGTGGAGGAGCCTGCGACGGAGCAAAAAAGTGGTGCCTCGCGAGCCGGCGCCGAAGGCGCCCAACAAAAAGCAGCGCTGCATCGCCGAAAGCCGCCCACCCGCTCGCTCCGCTCACGACCCGGGCCGTCCCACCCGTTCCGCTCACGACCCGGGCCGCCGTGCTCGCTGCGCTCGCGACCCGGGCCGCCGTGCTCGCTGCGCTCACGACCCGGGTCGTCCCGCCGGTTCGGTTCGCGATCGGGGCCGCTGTGCTCGCTCCGCTCGCGACCCAGGCGATCCCGCTCGCTGCGCTCACGACCCGGGCCGTCCCCGCCGGTTCGGGCCGTCCCACCCGTTCCGCTCACGACCCGGGCCGCCGTGCTCGCTGCGCTCGCGACCCGGGTCGTCCCGCCGGTTCGGTTCGCGATCGGGGCCGCTGTGCTCGCTCCGCTCGCGACCCGGGCGGTCCCGCTCGCTGCGCTCACGACCCGGGCCGTCCCCGCCGGTTCGGGCCGCTGCGCTCGCTGCGCTCGCGACCCGGGCCATCCCGCCGGTTCTGCTCACGACCGAGGCCGCAGTGCTCGCTCGCGCTTGCGACCCGGACGGTCCCGCGCGACTGGGGCGCTGTGCTCGCTGCGCTCGCGATCCGGGCCGTTCCGCCGGTTCGGTTCGCGATCGGCGTCGCCGTGCCCGTTGCGCTCGCGATCCGGGCGGTCCCACCGGTTCGGTTCGCGATCGGGGTCGCCGTGCCCGTTGCGCTCGCGATTCGGGCCGTCCCGCCCGTTCCACTCACGACCCGGGCCGCCATGCTCGTCGCCCTGCCGCCCGCAGCCCCGGGCGCTACACCCGCGACCCACCCCACCCCACCCATCGCACCCACGACCCACGCTCCACCCCGAACGTGCTCGCTGCGCTCGCGCCCCGCGCCCTCATACTTCGTCCGCCCACGACCCGCCTCGGCCCGCTCACGACCCGGGCCCTCCGCCTACGCCCCGCGACCGACGCCAACCGACCAAGCGCCCCCACTTCCATCTCGGCGCCCCCAACCCCCCAATCTCCCAATCTCCCCCAACCCCCCTAAACCGCCCCCACCTTCGTCAAAAACGCCATCGTCTTCTCCGGGTCGTACATGAACTCCTCGAACTCCACCGGGTTGTCGAAAGCGCTCATCACCGCGTCGCACACGGCGGGGCACGTATTGCCCGCGCCCATCAGCATCTGGACGTGCTCCGGGGGGACTCCGAGCAACGAGCTGGAGAACTTGACGCCGTGTCGGGCGCGGGACCAGAACGCGTCGAAGACCGACTGCATCCAGGCCGCGTCGAACGGGAGGTCGCCGCGCGCGACGATCTCGTTCAGGTACAGGTCGGCGGCTCGTGCGGCGTTGTTGGAACCCTGTCCGCTGATCGGGTCGTTGGTGACCAGGACGTCGCCGATGCCCAACGCGATACCGCCCATCGGCAGTTCGGCGATCGGCTTGCGCACGATCGGGGCGAAGCCGCCGCTGAGCACGCACATCGGGTCGGTGAGTTCGGCGCGGCTGATCCGGTCGTGGTCCCACGGCGCGAACTGCCGGACCAGGTCCCGCAGCACGGCCCAGTGGGTGTCGGGGTCGCGTACGTCGCGGAACACGTCCAGCGGGCCGCCCGGCACGGCTTCCAGCAGGATGATGTCGCACGGGCCGGACAGCGTCAGGCCCGGGAACATGATGATCTCGCCGATCCCGGGGATCGCGTTGACGTGCAGCGCGGCGTACCCGACCTCCGGGCGCGGGGTCGCGCCGTGGAAGTAGGCCACCGACAACTGCCGCTGGGGCTTGGTGAATTCGGACTTCTCGTGATCGCGGTCGAACATCGACACCAGCTCGCCCTTGCCGGCGGCCACCACGACCAGGTCGTAGTTGCGGGTGTACCAGTCGATGTCGGAGACCGCGACCGGGTGCACCACCAGGTTGCCGCCGCGGGCCACGAACAGGTCCATCCACGCGGGCATCTTCATCCGCTGGTCGACCGACTGCGCGCCACCCAGATCGCCCAGCCAGTTCACCACCGGCGTGCCGTCCGGGCCGGGGATGGTGAACCCGGCCCGGTCGATCGGCGGCACGCGATCCGACCACAGGTCCAGGCCGTGCGGCTGCTCCAGCGCGATCGTCGACGGCATCATGATCTGCGTCGAGGTCACTCGCCCGGCGCGGATCTCGTCGGGAGTCCGCTCGGTCATCACGGTCACGTCGTAGCCGTGGGCCAGCAACCCCAGGCCGAGTTGGAGCCCGGATTGGCCGGCACCGACGATGAGGATCCTGCGCATGGCTGACGTCCCTTCCCCTGATCAAAGTCGACAGCATCGTATGGCTCGCGCTGCGTGTTCAGCGGAATACCGACCGAGAAAGAAACCGCACAGCCCGCGCGCGGCCGGCTCGTGCACAGCCGTCCCGCATACGGCCGTCCCGCGCACAGCCGTCCCGCACACGGCCCCCGCGCAGCCCGCCACCGATCCGCCCGCCATCACGCAACGCGCCGCCACCCGACCCAACTCCGCTACATGAACGACGACTCCGCCGTGAGCCCCAACCCCGGGTCCGCGCCCGTCACGATCGGCTGGCAGTTGCCCCAGCCGACCCCGCCGCCGACCGGGTCGGTCACCCGTACCACCGTGTCCCGGATCTGGTGCAGCCGGCGGGCCTGTTCGGGGGTCGAGCAGTCCGCGATCCGCTCGCCCTCCACGTGCAGGTCGCCGCGCCACTCGCCGTGGTGTCGGCCGTCCAGGCCGAAGTACAGGCCCGCGCCGAGGTGGAAGCCGGTCGCCGAGACCACCTCCAACTCCAGCGGCCGGGTCGAACCGTCCGCCATCGTCGCGTGCAACTTCCCGCCGAGCAGCCGCCGGTTGGCCGGGTCGTAGCTCAACTCCGGTACCAGGTCGGCCCATTCCTCCACGCGGCCGTCGGGGTGCTCGACCCCGCCCATCACCCGCTTCTGCGCGAAGCCGGGCCCATCGGTGATCTGGTAGTGCAGGAACAACGCGTACCGGCTGCCGTCCGCCCGCTCCATCAGGATGGGCGCCCAGATCATCCGGAACGACATCGAGGCGGGCATCCCGGCCGGCTCCAGGTCGGCCGCCGGCGCCCCCACGTCGTAGCGGGTGCCCCACGAGTGGTCGCGCGTCGACACCCACGTGTCGGGGGTGATCTCGGTGCGCTCGCCGTCCACTTCGACCCAGCCCGAGGCCACCCCGGTCTGGTGGTAGCGCACCAGGTCGGCGGTGGTGCGGTAGCCGCGCCGGTTGTGCGTACGGTCCTCGCAGACCGCCGGGACGGCCGCCTCGAAGGTCCAGTCGAAGGCGATCGGCTGGGCTTCGTTCGCCTCCAGGGCGAAGCGCACCACCCGGAGCGGCTCGATCACCTCGTAGCGGATCGGTCCCACCGTCGTGGTGTGCGGTTCGGGCGACAACCGGCGCGAGGCGCGGACCGTGAGCTGTTCGACGCCGCGCGAGATGCCCGCATAGCCGTCCATCACGTTGCGGTTCGTGTACTTGCCCAGCCCGAAGCCCAGTTGCAGGCTGCCGTCCCGGGCCGCAGCCATCGCGCAGACCTTCTCGGTCCACGACGGGTCGGTAGTGGCCACGGTCGCGAACGTCTCGGCGACCTGGTGGTGAAAGCCTTCGTCGGCCGCGGTGAGCGGCCCGATCGGGTTGGTCACGAATCCTCCGTGGATCGGTGTGGCGTCCCGAGCACCGGGACGCTGCCGGATTCTCCGCCGGACCTCGCCAACAGACCAGAGCCTTGACCTGTGACAGAGAACCTGTTTTCGTCATCCGGGTATCCGAGGCACCGGGTCCCGTCGAATCACGTCGCGCGAGCGACATCGGAGGGGGAGCGCCACCATGGAACGTGTTCCGATCGACGGACCCCTGGCCGGCCTGCGCGTCGTGGACCTGTCCACGGCCGCGACCGGTCCGTACGCGGTGACCCTGCTCGCCGATCAGGGCGCCGACGTGATCAAGGTCGAACGCCCGGGGATCGGCGACATCTCCCGCTGGATTGGCACCGCGACCGGTGGCATCAGCGCGCTCTACCAGATGTGCAACCGCGGCAAGCGCTGCGTCGCGGTGGACCTGCGCACCGACCGGGGCCGCGACCTGGTGCGCGAACTGATCGCGCGGGCCGACGTGGTGGTGCAGAACTGGCGGCCCGGCGTGGCCGAACGGCTCGGCCTGGGCTACCCCGACGTGCGGCGGGACGACCTCGTCTACTGCTCGATCTCCGGCTTCGGGGCGCACGGGCCGTACGCCGGCAAAGGCGCCTACGACACGGTGATCCAGGCGTACGGCGGGATCGCCGAGAACCAGAAGGACCCGCAGACCGACCGCCCGAGGTTCTCCAACCAGGCCCTCGCCGACAAGGTCACCGCGCTCACCGCCGCGCAGGCGATCACCGCGGCCCTGTACGCCCGCGAGCGCGGACGCGGCGGCCAACATCTCGAACTGTCCATGCTGGACGCGGTGATCTCCTTCATGTGGGTCGACTCGGCCGGCAACGACGTGCTGCGCGACGGCGACGGCAGCCAACCCGGCAGCTTCGTCGCGGACGTACGCCCGTACGCCTTCCTGGACGGCTGGGGCATCGCCACGCCCACCTCGGACGCGGACTTCGCCGGCATGTGTCGGGCGTTCGGCGTCGACGGGTACGACGACCCCCGGGTGGCCACGATCGCCGAGCGCCGGCGCAACCGCGAGGTCGGCCACGCGCTGGTGACCCGCTGCCACGAGGCCGCGACCAAGCTCACCGTCGCCGAGGGCATCGCCCGCCTGGAGGCGCAGAACGTGCCGTGCGGGGTCGTACTGGGCCCCGCCGACCTCGCCGGCGACCCGCACATCGCCGCCGTCGGCGTGCTGGAGGACGATGTGCACCCCACCGCCGGTCGGCTGCGGCAGCCCCGGCATCCGGCGCTGTTCGGCGGTACACCCGCGCGGTTGGGCACACCGGCCCCCACACTCGGCGCCGACACGGACGCGATCCTCGCCGAACTGGGCCTCGACACGGACCGGGTGGCCGAACTACGGGCGGCCAAGATCGTCTGCTAGGCCCCGCGGGCGGCGGCCGTGGGGCCTGCGGCCGCCTCGTCCGCAAACGCCGGACGGGCTGATTCGGGCTTGCCCGGGCCTGTCGGCCCGGTCGTCCTCGAACGCCGGGCGGGCCGAGTCGGTGTGGGCGGGCCGATCGGTGTGGTCGGGCTTGCCGGCCGCGGTGCCGTCGCGTTGCGTAGAGGCGTCCTCGAACGCCCGACCGGCCCGATCGCGCCGCTCCCGATTCCTCAGGCCCGAAAGACCGTCCACTGGTCTCGGGCGCTCCAGCCCGAGTCGTGGCCCTCGTGGTCCTGGACGCGCACGCTCCAGTAGTACGTCTCGCCCCTCTCGACGCGGAGGCCGAAGGGGCGCACGCCGATGTGCTCGGCGGACTGGACCACGCCGCTGTCCCACACGGCGGGGTCCACGCCACCGTCGGTCACCGCGTCGACCGCGCGGGGGTCGGTCGAGACGACCAGGCGGTAGTTGCGCTGCGTCTGGATCCGGCCGCCCAGCCGGACCGTCCAGCTCATGCCGTCGGGGTCCGCCTCCGGGTTGTGCGCGGGCGCGACCGCGGTCAACGTGCGCGGCGAAGTGGGCGCCGTACAACCGAGGAGAGCGCCGGTCGACATCAGACCCATGAGAAGCACGAGGCCCACTCGGCCCACTCGGCCCATCTGTCGTACCGGCCTCACACACACCCCTGTTTCCGGCGGCAGATGATCACGGCGACTCTACGGATGTGACACGCGTCACCGGAAGTGCTCCGCCGGCGGGGCGCGCGACGTGCGCGGGTGGGCGGTATCCGGGTTGCGTCCGGGCCCGGGCGCGCGAGCAGGCAGGATAGAGCCTGTGACTCTCATCGATCTGCTCCCCGCCGAGGCCGACCCCGACGCCCTGTACGAAGCCTTCGCGTCGTACGCCGAGGAGCGTGGCCTCACCCTGTATCCCGCGCAGGAAGAGGCGCTGATCGAGCTTGTCTCGGGCAACAACGTCATCCTCAACACGCCGACCGGCTCGGGGAAGAGCCTGGTCGCCGCCGGCGGGCACTTCGCCGCGATGGCGCGCAAGGAGCGCAGCTTCTACACCGCGCCGATCAAGGCGCTGGTCTCGGAGAAGTTCTTCGACCTCGTCGCCCAGTTCGGCACCGAGAACGTCGGCATGATGACCGGCGACGCCTCGGTCAACGCGACCGCGCCGATCATCTGCTGTACCGCCGAGGTGCTGGCCAACATCGCGCTGCGCGACGGCGCGGACGCGGATGTCGGCTTCGTGGTGATGGACGAGTTCCACTACTACGGCGACCCGGACCGGGGCTGGGCCTGGCAGATCCCGCTGATCGAGCTGCCCAAGGCGCAGTTCCTGCTGATGTCGGCCACGCTCGGCGACATGGACCGCTTCCAGGGCGACCTGAAGCGACGCACCGGCCGGACCACCGCGATCGTCAAGTCGGCCACGCGCCCGGTCCCGCTGTACTTCTCCTACCGGGTCACCCCGCTGCACGAGACCATCGAGGAACTGCTGACCACGCGTGAGGCGCCCGTCTACATCGTGCACTTCACCCAGGCGTCGGCGGTCGAGCGGGCCCAGTCGCTGATGAGCATCAACATGTGCACGCGGGCGGAGAAGGATCAGATCTCGTCGGTGATCGGCGGTTTCCGGTTCACCACCAAGTTCGGCCGGCAGCTCTCGCGCTGGGTGCGACACGGGATCGGCGTGCACCACGCGGGCATGCTGCCCAAGTACCGCCGGCTGGTCGAGCGGCTGGCCCAGGCCGGTCTGCTCAAGGTGATCTGCGGTACCGACACGCTCGGCGTCGGGGTCAACGTGCCGATCCGTACCGTGCTGTTCACCGCACTGTCCAAGTACGACGGCCAGCGGGTGCGCCGGCTGCGGGCGCGCGAGTTCCACCAGATCGCCGGGCGGGCCGGGCGGGCCGGCTTCGACACGGTGGGCAATGTGGTCGCGCAGGCTCCCGAGTACGAGATCGAGAACATCAAGGCGCTGGCCAAGGCCGGGGACGACCCGAAGAAGCGCCGCAAGGTGGTCCGCAAGAAGGCCCCCGAGGGCTTCGTGGGCTGGAACGACGAGACCTACACCCGGCTTCAGGAGGCCGAGCCGGAGCCGTTGGCGTCGCGCTTCCGGGTCACCCACGCGATGCTGCTCGCGGTGATCAACCGGCCCGGCAACGCGTTCGAGGCGATGCGGCACCTGCTGGTCGACAACGACGAGCCGCGAGCCCAGCAGTTGCGGCACATCCGGCAGGCGATCGCGATCTATCGTTCGCTGCTGGACGGCGGCGTGGTGGAGAAGCTCGACGCTCCGGACGAGGAGGGTCGGATCGTTCGGCTCACCGTGGACCTCCAGGCCGACTTCGCGCTCAACCAGCCGCTGTCCACGTTCGCGCTGGCCGCCTTCGACCTGCTCGACCCGGAGGCGCCGACCTACGCGCTCGACGTGCTCTCGGTGGTCGAGGCCACCCTCGACGACCCGCGCCAGATCCTCGCCGCGCAGCTCAACAAGGCCAAGGGCGAGGCGGTCGGCCAAATGAAGGCGGACGGCATCGAGTACGAGGAGCGGATGGAGCGGCTCGCCGACATCCAATACCCGCGCCCGCTCGAAGAGTTGCTCGAACACGCCTACGCCATCTACATGCGCAGCCACCCGTGGGTCGGCGACCACCCGCTGTCGCCCAAGTCGATCGTGCGGGACATGTACGAGCGGGCGATGACCTTCGGCGACTACGTCGGCTGGTACGAACTCGCGCGCACCGAGGGCATCGTGCTGCGCTACCTGGCGAGCGCCTACAAGGCGCTCAACCAGACCGTGCCGGACGACGCGAAGAACGAGGACCTGCACGATCTGATCGCGTGGCTGGGCGAGTTGGTCCGACAGGTCGACTCCAGCCTGCTCGACGAGTGGGAGAAGCTGGCCAACCCGGATGCGACCCAGGAGGAACTCGACGACATCGAGGGCCGCACCACGCCGGTTACCGCGAACGAGCGGGCGTTTCGGGTCCTGGTCCGCAACGCGCTCTTTCGCCGGGTGGAACTCGCGGCCCTGCGGCGCTACTTCCAGCTCGGCGAATTGTCCGAGCAGGAGGGCGACGGCAACTGGGACGCGGAGCGCTGGCAGGACGCGTTGGAGGACTACTGGGACGAGCACGACTCGATCGGTACCGGTCCCGACGCGCGCGGCCCCAAGCTCATGCAGATCACCAAGGAGGACTCGGCGTGGCGGGTCCGTCAGGTCTTCGACGACCCGGCGCAGGACCACGACTGGGGGATCACCGCCGAGGTGGACCTGACCGAGTCGGACGAGACCGGGCGCGCGGTGCTGCGGGTGGTCGCGGTCGATCGCATGTGAAGTCGTCCGGGTGTGCGGCGGTCGGGCAGACTGGGCCGATGACGAAGAAGCGGTCCGGCGTCGACGCCCACGGTTCGATCCTGTCCTGGCGTTCGCACAACTCGGTGTTGTCGATCGCCTCCGAGGGTTCGGTGCTCTCGATCGGCTCGGTCGGCTCGGTGTTGTCGATCGGTTCGGTCGGCTCCGCCCTGTCCGCCGGGTCGATCGGTTCGACCCTGTCGGCCGCCTCGATCGGCTCCTACCTGGGCGTGGCCTCGGCGTTCTCGGCCCAGTCGGTCTGGTCCGCCTTCTCGTTCCAGTCCAGCGGCGCGATCTTCGACCACCACAACACCCGAAAACTCGCCCGCCGAGCAGCCCTGCCCGCCGCCGCCCTGGCCACCCTCGCCACGGCGGCCCTCCTCACCCGCCGACCCCTCCGCTGAACCGGCGACCCGCCCTCGGCCGACCCGCTCGATTCGCCGGCCCGTGATCCCCGGCCGGCGAGGTCAGCCCAGGTCCAGGTCGTTTGCCGGCTTCGAGGTGGGGCGGGGGGTGGGGGTGCGCTTGGTGCCGGCGAAGGCGGTGAGGTCGTAGGCCGTTTCGGCGTGTACGGCCAGGTCCAGGCCGACCTGCTCGTGGTCGGCGTGGGCGCGGAAGCCGATGGTGCGGTCGATCACCTTGGCGATCGTGTACGTGACGCCGAAGGAGAACGCGGTCACCACCACGATCGCCACCACCTGCTTGCCCAGCAGCGCGAGGCCGCCACCGTGCAGCAGGCCCGCCGGCCCGCCGGTGACGTCGGCAGCGGCGAACAGGCCGATCAGCAACGTACCGACCACCCCGCCGACGTAGTGCACGCCGACCACGTCGAGCGAGTCGTCGTAGCCGAAGCGGTGCTTCCAACCCACCGCGAAGCTGCACAGCACCCCAGCGACCAGGCCGATCGCCATCGCGCCGGGCAGATCCACCACGCCACAGGCCGGGGTGATCGCGACCAGGCCGGCGACCGCGCCGGAGGCCGCCCCGAGCGTGGTGGCGTGCCCGTCTCGGCGCTTCTCCACCGCCAGCCAGCCGAGCAGCGCGGTGCACCCGGCCGCCTGCGTGTTCACCAGCGCCTGAGCGGCCAGACCGTTCGCGCCCAGCGCCGAGCCGCCGTTGAAGCCGAACCAGCCGAACCACAACAACCCGGCCCCGAGCACCACGAGCGGCAGGTTGTGCGGTCGCATCGGATCACGCTTGAAGCCGATCCGCGGGCCGAGTACCAGGGCCACCGCCATACCCGCCGCGCCGCAGTTGATCTCGACCACCAGGCCGCCCGCGAAGTCGAGTGCGCCGAGCCGGTGCGCGATCCAGCCGTTCGGCCCCCACACCCAGTGCGCCAGCGGCACGTATACGCAGATGACCCAGACCGCGCAGAAGAGCACCCACGCCTTGAACCGGGTGCGGTCGGCGATCGCACCGGAGATCAGCGCCACGGTCAGGATCGCGAAGGTCAACTGGAACGCCATGAACAGCAGCTCGGGCACCGTGCCGTGCAGGTCGGTCGGCTTGGTGCCGGCCATGAACACGTCGCCGAGATCACCGAGCAGCCCGCCGCCCACATCGCCGCCGAAGGCCAGGCTGTAGCCGAAGGCGATCCAGACCACGGTCACCACCGCGATCGCCACGAAGCTCATCATCAGCATGTTGAGCACACTCTTGGCCCGGACCATGCCGCCGTAGAAGATCGCCAGGGCGGGGGTCATCAGCAGCACGAGCGCCGTGGCCACCAGCAGCCACGCGGTGTCTCCGGCGTTCGGGGCGTCGGTCGCGACGGTCATGCGGCTCCCTCATGGGCCTGATCGGGTCGGGGACTGTGGTCAGGGTGGGCAGCCCGGGTTTCCTGCCGTATACCTCGGTGTTACGCGCGGGTTAAGGAACCGGCCCCGTGTTACGCGCGGATTGCCCGACGGTGAGCGAGTGCTCACACGGTGAGCGCCCCGACACGCTCACGAAACACACACCCGCGCAGCGCCGATCCGAAACACACCCGCACGGCACCGATCCGAAACACCACGCACGCGAGCAGCGCAGCCGCGGCAGGCATCGCCCACCTCGCGGCACCCATCCGGACCCTGTCTCGGTCCCCGCCCCGCTCCCGCCTCGCCCCCGGCCCTACTCCGGTGCCCGGCCGCCCGACCGTCGGGTGACCAGCCGGGCGACCGCGCCCAACCGCTCGCCGTGGCCCGTCACCCGCCGACCGGTCACCCCCTTGAGGCCGTTCACGGTCAGCGCGACCGCGACCCGGCCGGCGGTGTCGAAGACCGGGGCGACCAGGGCCGAGATGTCGTAGACGGTGTCCGGGTCGACCGCGACCAGCTCGTACTCCTCCTCCCCGAGCGCGGCGGCCAACTCGGCCAACCGGTCGCGCAACAGCGCCGCCTCGCACGGGTGTTCGGCCATCCGCTCCAGCGTGTCGCCGATCCGGGTCCGGGTCGGACTGTCCAGGGTGATCGAGTAGCCGCGCTCGCGCACCGCCGCCAGCGTCGGCGGCAGGTGGATCCGGGCCGTACCGCGCACCCGTTCGTCCAGCCGGTCCAGCCACGCGTCCACCTCCGCCGGCGTGGACCAGGCGTGGAAGACCTGGCCCAGCGGCGGCACCATCCGCAACCGCTGGCCCACCCGCACGTCGGCGGAGGCCAGTTGCGGCCGACCCTCGACGGCCAGGATGACGATCTCGTCGCCCACCGCGACGCTGGCGATCACCTCGGTGTCGAACTCGTCCGCCATCTCCCGCAGTTGGCCGCGAGCCAGGTCCACCGCCGGGTTGCCGCGCAGCGCCGCGTCCCCGAGCGCGACCAGGGCCGGACCCAGCTCGTAGGTCTTGCGGCGCGGATGCCGCACCAGATAACCGGCGTCCTCCAGTGCCTGGAGCACCGACAACGCGGACGCGAGATTGATGCCGAGCGCGGCGTGCAGCTCGGACAGCGTGTACGCGCCGCCCGGATGCGCGGCGAAGAAGTTCAGAATCTCGACCGCACGACCGGCGGCCAGGGCGGGACGAACCATGACGGCGACTCTCCGACCCCCGGGCACCTTGTGGCCGGTACCTCGGCGGGTCACACTCGGGACCACGAAATACGGGATTCGAAAACATTTTTCAATATATCGAAAATGGAGTCCGCGATGAAGCTCGACGTGCTCTACGAAGTGGACGTGCCGCGCCCGTGGCACGGTGAACACCCGTACGGCCAACGGCGCGAGGAACAGCGTGCGTATCGCGAGGCGGTCGAGCAGATCCGGCTGGCCGACCGGATGGGCTTCAACACCGTCTGGGCGGTGGAGCACCACTTCCGCGAGGGCCGCTCGCACATGCCGGCCTCCGAGGTCTTCCTCGGTCACCTGGCCGGCATCACCGAGCGGATCCGGATGGGCTTCGGCGTCACGCTGACCCCGTTCGGGTTCACGCCGCCGCAGCGGATCGCGGAGAAGGTCGCGACCGTGGACATCCTGTCCGGCGGCCGGGTCGAGTGGGGGACCGGTCGGTCCACCCCGATGGAGCAGACCGCGTTCGGCGTGGACATCGCCCGCTCGCGGGACGACTGGCGCGAGGCGATCGAGATCGTCACCGGCATGTGGCGCGAGGAGTACTTCGAGTACGAGTCGGAGCGCTTCTCCTTCCCGCGCCGGATGGTCACGCCCAAGCCGTTCCAGGACCCGCACCCGCCGTGCTGGATGGCCGCCACGTCACAGGGCTCGGCGGAGATCGCCGGCCGCAACGGGTTGGGCATGTTGTCCTTCTCGATCATGCAGCCGCTGGAGACGATGGCCGCCCAGGTGGCCGCCTACCGGGCGGCGGCACAGACCCCGACGCCGCTGACCGAGGTGACCACGAACAAGGTCGCGGCCTACACCCTGGTGCACACGACCGGACGCAAGCAGATCGACCGGCGGGTCTGGGACTCGGTCGCGTGGTGGTACAAGAACCTGGCGATGTTCACCCTCGAATGGGAACTGCCGCACCTCTCCCCGGCCGAACAGGACAAGACCTTCCCGCTCCTGAAGCCGATGTTCGAAGGCACCGTGCCGGTGGAGACCTTCGACGCGGCGGACATGATCGTGATCGGCGACGTGGAGACCTGCATCCGCAAGATGAAGCGCTACGCCGACCTGGGCGTGGACGAGCTGATCTGCTACGTCCAGTGGGGCTTTTTGGAACACCGCGACATCATGCGGACGATCGAAATCCTGGGCAAGGAAGTCATCCCGGAACTGGAGAAGTACCAGCCGAACACCTGACGCCCGACCCGTGTTGCGCGTCCCGTGCCCCGCAGCCCGTGAGGCGCGATGCCAGGATGTGCGATCCGGCCGGACGATCCCTCGATTCCGGTGCTCACCAAGCGCGTTCGAGCGATGCGTTGTACGGTCCCTGGGTGACAGTCACACCGCTTGCCCACTGGCCCGCCGACTACCCGAGCGACTACGCGGTGGTGGACGTGGAGACCACCGGGCTCCGTAGTTCGGATCGCATCGTCTCGGTCGCCGTGGAGTTGCTCGATCGAGCCGGTACGGTGACCGACCGGTGGTCGACGCTGGTGGACCCGGAACGGGATCCCGGGCCGGTGCACATCCACGGGCTGACCCCGGAACGGCTCGCGGGCGCGCCCACGTTCGACCGGATCGCGGACGACTTGGCCGAGTACCTGGACGGGCGGGTGCTGGTCGCGCACAACGCGCCCTTCGACTGGGGGATGTTGACCTCGGAGTACCGCCGGCTGGACACGCCGTGGCCGATGCGCCGGCGGTTGTGCACGATGGCGCTGGCGCGACATCTGGAACTGCCGATCGGCGACTACAAGCTGGCCACCCTCGCGGCGCACTACCGGGTCCGCCAACTGCGCGCGCACGACGCGGTGGACGACGCGCGGGTGCTCGGTGAGATCTTCCGGTACGGCCTGCACGAGGCGGCCGGGGCCGGCCTGCCGCTGCCGTTGGCCGTGCCCGACAGCGGCTCCGGGCTGCGGCGCGGGGCGGCGGCGCGCAAGCGGATCCCGGAGCGGGCCGCCGGGCCGAAGGCGCCCTGCCCGTGGACGAATCCGGGCCGGCTCGACCTCGCGGTCGGTCTGGTCCAGGGCATGCGGGTGGCCTTCACCGGCGGCGCGGGACATGCGCGCGAGCAGTTGGAGCGACAGGCGGCCGAGGCCGGCCTGTACGTGGCGACTTCGGTCAGCGGCAAGACCTCCGTCCTGGTGACCGAGGACCCGGGCAGCGGCAGCGGCAAGAACCGTACGGCCGCGCGCCTGGGCACGCCGGTGATCGACGAGGCCACCTACCTGCGGCTGTTGGCCCGGGTGCAGCCGGGCACCCCGATCGCCGGATCCGCCCCGGTGCGAGTCCCGGCCCCACGCCCGGAGCCGGAACCCGAGCCGGAAGAACCCGCACCCGTCTCGGGGGTGGCCGACACCCCGTCGCCGCCGTCCACCCGCCCGACGGTGCGTCAGGTCCTGGTTCTCCAGGGCCGGGACGAGCACGCCGAGGGCGGCCGGGTGCGCCAACTCGTGAGCGAATCGGGCGCCCGGCTCCGGATCAACCTCACCTCGACCGTGGACACCGTGCTGGTGTTGCCCGGCGCGGCGAGCGATCCCCGGATCGCCCGGGCCCAGGCGTTCGGCGCGGTCTGCCTGACCGAAGCCCAGTGGCGGGCGGCACTGACCGAGGCGCCGACCCCCACCCCCGCCTCCTCCGGCCCCGGTGCGAGCGCGAGCAACCTTCCGCGCGGCGGCGCGGTGCAACTGCCCGGCGACGCCCGGCCCGGCCGGTGGATCCTGAACGCCTCGTGGGCGTGGGATCGCCCCGACGAGGACATCGACATCGTGGCGTTCCTGCTGGACGAGCACGAACGAGTACGCGGCGATTCCGATTTCGTGTTCTGGAACCAGCCGGTCGCCCCGCTGGACGTGGTCGCACTGGACGCGTCCGGCCCCGCCGAGCAGACCGTCACCCTCGAACTGGATACGCTGCCACGTGACGTACATCGCGTCGTGGTCGCGGCGTCGGTCGACGGGACGAGCACGTTCGCGGCGGTCGGGCCGATCGAGATCGACGTGGCGCCGTTCCAGGCCACCTCGTTCCGCCGCTCGGTGCTCGACGCCGCCACGGTCGAACGGGTGTTGCTGCTCGGCACGTTCTACCGCCACGGTGTCGGGTGGAAGTTCCGTACGGAGGGTCAGGGCTACGAGTTCGACCTGGCCGGGTTGGCCGGCTCGTTCGGCGTGGAGATCGCCTGAGACCCGGTGCCGACCGGCGGGTAACCGGAGCACGATTCGGTGCCCGGGCGGTGGAGTGGTTTGCTTGACCCGGCCGACAGCAATCGAGGGCAAGGAGTGGTCATGGCGCAGGTCAGGGCAACCGCACACACGACTGTGGCGGCGGAACCGGAGGCGGTTTTCGCGGCCGTCGCGGATTACGCGGACGTGCGGCCCAAGCTGCTCACCGAGCACTTCTCGGAGTACGACGTGCGCGAGGGCGGCAAGGGTGCCGGCACGGTGGCGCACTGGCGCCTGCAGGCCACGAGCAAGCGCTCGCGCGACTGCCTGGTGACGGTCACCGAGCCGGCCGCCCTGACGCTGGTGGAGACCGACGCCAACTCGTCGATGGTCACCACCTGGACCGTGTCGGCGGACGGCGCGGGCAGCCGGGTCGAGATCGTCACGGTGTGGAACGGGGCCGGCGGCATCGGGGGCTTCTTCGAGAAGACCTTCGCGCCGGCCGGGCTCAAGCGGATCTACGACGGCGTGCTCGCGAAGCTCCCCGACGCACTCTGAGCAGACGCAGGCCGGCCCCGCCTCCAGGCGGAGCCGGCCTGCGTCGGGCCGGGACGTGCGTTCGATCCGCCGGCGGGTTCGTGGAACCCGGCGGGGGATCGGGGACCGGTCCCGACGGTCAGGTGAGCAGCGAGCCCGCGCCGAGGCCCAGGGCCGCGGCCGAGACCAGCCCGAAGAAGCCGACCCACACCGCCCCGGGGATCCGGGTCAGGTCGGCGAGCTGGTCCGCGTCCGACCAGGGGGCCCGCCCGCGGCTGCGCATCTGCTGGAGTTCGAGCACCGGCCGTACCCCGGCCACGAGCAGGAACCACACCAACAGGTAGGCGAACGCCGCCTGGATCCGCGCACTGGCCAGCCAGGAGATCGCGAAGATCACCCCGCCGGTCACCAGCAGCACCAGGGCGCCGAACCAGTTGCGTATCGCGATGAACATCAGCGCGAGCAACACCAGCGCCACCCACAACACCATGGTGATGTGCGCCCCCGCGAGCAGCGCCGCGCCACCCGCGCCCAACAGGGACGGCGTGATGTAGCCGGCCATCGCGGTGAGCACCATCCCCAGGCCGCGCGGCCTGCCCACGGACACGGTCACGCCCGAGGTATCCGAGTGCAGCCGGATCCCGGACAATCGACGCCCGCTGAGCAGCGCGACCATCGCGTGACCACCCTCGTGCGCGATCGTCACCACCGACCGCAACGGCCGCCAGGTCGGGCGATACAACACCACCACGACCGCGACCGCCCCGGTCACGAGCGCGAGCCAACTCGGCGGATCCGGTTGGGTCCCGATCACCCGGTCCCACAGATCCTGCAACGACACCGTGTCGACGCTGCTCACGCCACCCCTCTCGTCCGACTTCCGTCCCCGACCCCCGCCGCGAACGCTACCGCCCGCCCCGCCCCGTCCACCCGCACCCCAACCCCCCTGTAACGCGACTGTCGCCAACCCGAACCCCCACCAACACCCCACGCCTCCCCGCGCCCACGGCGGGGCCGGCCGGGTGCGGTCTGCTGCGCTGAGCTCGCGGGGTGGGCCGGCCGGGTTCGTTGCGCTGACGGGGTGGGTGGGTCGCTGCGTTGTGCTCGCGGGGTGGGTCGGCTGGTTTGTTGCGGTTGCGAAGTGGGTCGGCCGGCTTGCTGCGCTCGCGGGGTGGGTGCGGTGCGCTGCGCTCGCGGGGTCGTTGCGCTTGGGGACTGTGTGGCTTTGTTTGTCGGTCTTGGTTCGGTTTCCTTACCTCGGTGGTTCGTTTGTTGGGTCGAGGTGGTGTTGTGGGAGCTCGACGCGTACCCCGCCGCCCAGGACGAGTCGGTCGTGGGGGGCGAGGAGTTCCTCCGTGTCCGCGTCGAGTGGGCGGCCGGGTTCGTGGGTCGAGCCGTTCCATCGCTCGATTTCCGTGCCGTTGGAGGAGCCCAGGTCGACGGCGAGCACGTGCTCGCCGGCCCGCCCCTCCGCGAAGCGCAACAGCACGTGTTGGCGGCTCACATACCGCACCGCCTCGCCGAAGCGGTCCTGTCGGCTGCCCAGGTCGTAGCCGTTCGCGATCCGGCCCCGGCCGAGTACGAGGTTGCTGCCCAGTTCCAGCGGGAGGCGCTCGATCGGCTCGCCGGTGGCGTGGTCGGCCAGCTCGACCTGCCGGGTCGGCCGCCGGGGCCCCAGCGCTCGGAGCGGGCTCGCGCACTCCGGGCAGACCGCCCCCGCGCGGGCATCCACGCGGGGCCAGACCGGGAGCCGGCCCGTCCACATGCGCGCGTACACACACAGCGGCTCCTCGCATCGCCACCGGGTGTTCGCGATCCCCGGGTGTTCGCCAGGGTCGAAGTGTTCGTCCCGAAGCCCCACGAACTCCGCGCCGGCCGTGACCTCGTCGCCACCCGCGACCTCTCGGCCCCGGAACCCCGTGGCCTCCCCGCCCCGATGCCCCGCGCCCGCCCCGTCCTCGAAATCCCCCCGCCCCCGCTCCCGTTCCGCCCCGATTCCGCGCAGCACGAACCGCACTCCCCGGGCGTCCTGGTGCCAGTGATGGAACCGCTCCGGGTGTGCCGGGATCCACGGATGCCGGCGTCGGAAATCGAGGAAGAAGTCGCCGCTGAGCACGTGCAGTCCGTCGGCCTCGGCGCGTTCGAGGACGAGCGTGTCGGCGACCGGGCGCAGGGTCACCTCGCCGTCGGTCACGCGCCGCCGCAGGTCGCGTCGATCGGTCGCGTCCAGCGCGTGCAACAACGCCTTGTCCGCGACGAGTTCGACCCGGACGTCGGCGCCGTGCCGAGCCCGCCAAGCGTCCACGACGGCGTCCAGACGGGCCAGAAACGGCCCCTTCTCGCCGATCGGATACAGCTCTTCGGAGTGACACACATTGGCCACATCCACGATCGCGTCCCACACATCGTCCCCCTGATCGAGCCTCGCCCAATTCCTATCCGAAACCCGGTCGCCCCGCTCGGCTACACGCCCTAACGTGCCACCGTGATCCAGACCCTGGCCCTGTCCGCCCAAACCACCCCGACCGCCGACCTGTTGGCCCGGGCCGCCGTCGCGCGCGGAATGTCCGTCGCGGTGCTCGCCGGCCCGCGTCCCGACCTGCGCGGATCCGCGGCCTACTACGGCGGCCCCCGATTCGCCGACACGGTGGTCGATTCGCTGGACGTGGCCCTGCTGGAGCCGGCCGACCACTGGCTGAGCACGCTGCCCGAGCGCTGGACGCGGCGGGAGATCACGGCGACGACCATGGACGAGGCGCGCCGGTTGCGAACGCCGGTCTTCGTCAAGCCGCCGAGCGACAAGTCGTTCGAGGCGGCCGTGTACGCCGACGGCACCCGGCTGCCGCGGACCGTGCCCGGCCGGACGCCGGTCCTTCTCAGCGAGATCCGGACATTCGTCGTCGAGTACCGGTTGTTCGTACTGGACGGCGTCGTGCACACCGGTTCGCGCTACGCGACCTTCGGCCGACTCGACCCGCTGCCGCTCAGCGAGGATCCTCGGTCCGGCGAACTACTCTCCTTCGCGGCCGAGTTGCTCGCCCACCCGGACGCCGACCTGCCCGGCGCGGTGGTCGTGGACGTCGGCCTGGCCGGTACCGCCGATTCCGCCGAGGAGCACTGGGTCGTGGTCGAGGCCAACATGGCCTGGTTCAGCAACAGCTACGCCGCCGACCCCACCCGTTGCCTGGACACCGTCCTGGCCGCAGCCGGCCCGCGAACCGCCCTGCCCACCACCGATCGACGCTTCGTCCGCCCTCGATCCCAGCCGTGACCGGCGTCGCGCGTCACGGGGTGGGCCCGGGTCTGGAGCGGGGGTCGGGTCCGGCGGCCTCGGCGGCCAGGTAGACGGCGGCCAGGCTGGTGACGCAGGTCAGGTTGGTGCCCAGGCCCGGGGGGACGATCCAGGTCATCGACGAGCCGGGGTAGGGGCGCGGGCCGGGCAGGGTGAGGCAGCCGCCGTGGCCGACGTAGTGGTATCGCGTGCCGTCGGCCGGGCCGACCGCAGCGAGCCACACCTCGGCGCTGCCGGGCCCGACCAGGTAGGCCCACTTGCCCGCGTGCTCCTCGGCGATCACCGCGCCGGTGGGCTCGGCCGCGGCGGTGAGCAGATCCAGTACGACGGCGCCCAGTCGGGCCCGCATCACGACCGCGTCGAACAGCCGGCCGGTGTCCGCCGCGCGGCGTGCGCCGGGGTTGGTCAGCCAGGTGTACCGCGTGTCGCGCGGATCGCGGGTGGCGGCGCTGATCCACGCGATGCCTGCCTGGTTCACGCCGGCATCTTGCTCCTGCAGCACGTTCCCTCGCCTCCCAATGGTCGGGAAAAGGCGCGACCGGTCACTCGCGGATCCCCTGCCGAGTGGTCGAGGAGTCGCTGTAAGTAGCGTCCTCGGTGAGCGCAATAAGTGCAAGTCAAACAACTCACTCGACTTGCAGCGTGTCGGACATGAGTACCATGACGGCGCACACGGACGACCCCTCGGAAATCTGCGTGTGTCGGGGGTCTTCAGGTTGTTCGAGCTTGGTTTCCGGACCTCGTTCGGGCTTGCCGGATCGGGAGGACCCATGGGCGCCGAGCAATACCCCACAGTGCGCAGACGTGTTCTGGGCGCCAACCTGCGCCGCTTGCGCGAGGACAGGTCGCTGCTGCTCGAGGACGCCGCCGACGCCCTCTCCTGCCATCCCGCGAAGGTCAGCCGGATCGAGTCCGGCCGCAGCGGGATCCGCGCACTCGATCTGAAGGCGCTGCTCGACCTGTACGAGGTACGCGATTCGGCCGCGCGCGAGGGCTGGCTGGCGCTGGCCCGCGAGGGTCGTCGACAGCGCTGGTGGCGCGACCTCGCCGATCGACTGCCGCAGGACTTCCTGGACTTGATCGGCCTGGAGGCCGAGGTGGCGTCCTGCCTGGGGTTCCAGCCGAGCATCATTCCCGGACTGTTCCAGACCGAGGAGTACGCCACGGCGGTGATCCGCGG
Source organism: Embleya sp. NPDC020886 (assembly GCF_044333915.1). Lineage (NCBI taxonomy): Bacteria > Bacillati > Actinomycetota > Actinomycetes > Kitasatosporales > Streptomycetaceae > Embleya > Embleya sp. NPDC020886. Next base: position 24,797 of record NZ_JBIRRX010000007.1, read on the forward strand.
CGGCACCGTGGGTCCGGTCGACGAACAATGCCGCACCCGGGTCCGGGTACGGCTGGATCGACAACGTGTGCTCACCCGCGAGGAACCGGCGCCGCTGGAGGTGCTGATGGTGATCGGCGAGGCCGCGCTGCGCCAGGAAGTGGGCGGACGACGGGTTCTGCGCGAGCAACTCGTTCACTTGATCGAAATTGCGCGACTGTCGAACGTGACCGTGCAAGTACTACCCTTTTCGGCAGGCGCCTATCCGGGCGGCCCCACGCCGTTCTCGATCTACGGATTCCCTCCCCCGTCGGGGATGGAAGTGGTTTCGCTGGAGAACATCACCAGCCACGCGTACCTGGAAAGAGCCCAGGACACCGCTCACTACGGCAAGGTCTTCGCCGACTTGCGGGGCATCGCCCTCAGCCCCGTCGAGTCCGAAGCCTTCATCGCGGCCAGTGCCCAGCACCTCGCAGACCGAGTCACTCGCGACCGGAGCGACTCGCCGACTGAGTAGGAAGAACGCCATGTCCGACAACGCCATGTCCGCGAACACCGCGCCCCGTTGGGCCAAAAGCTCCTACAGCATGCAGAACGGGGACTGCACCGAGATTCGCCCGCACCCGGACGGCACCGTCGACGTCCGGGACAGCAAGGACCCAGCCGTGGGCATGCTGACCCTCGCCCACACCCCCTGGACCACCTTCGTCGGCACCCTGCGCACCAACCCCTGACCGACGCCACCCGACCGACCACCCCCGACCGAGGCCGGCGGGCCGCCCCACCCCCCGAAGGGCGGCCCGCCGACCCACCGCACCGCACCCCCAACGCCGCGATCCGCCACGCCACGCCCGCGCCGCGCCGGAATCGGGTCGAGTCCAGCCCCGGCTCCCGGTACGCTCCGGGGGCATGGTCGCCCCCTCCGGATCCCCCCGCATGCCCGACAAGCCCACGCTCGACGGGCTGGAAGCGAAATGGTCGCGCGTCTGGGAAGAGACGGGCGTATACCGCTTCGACCGGAGCCGGACCCGCGCGGAGATCTACTCGATCGACACCCCGCCGCCCACGGTCAGCGGATCGTTGCACGTGGGACACGTGTTCTCGTACACCCACACCGACGCCGTCGCCCGCTACCGGCGGATGTGCGGACGCGAGGTCTTCTATCCGATGGGGTGGGACGACAACGGCCTGCCCACCGAGCGCCGGGTGCAGAACCACTTCGGCGTGCGCTGCGACCCCGCGCTGCCCTACGACGCCGACTTCGTGCCGCCCGAGCAGCCGGACGGGAAGTCGGACGACAAGCCGGACAAGAAGTCGGCCGGCCGGCAAATCCCCGTTTCCCGCCGGAACTTCATCGAACTCTGCGAGCAACTGACCCACGAGGACGAGAAGGCGTTCGAGGAACTGTGGCGGCTGCTCGGCTTGTCCGTCGACTGGACGATGACCTACCAGACCATCGACACGGCTTCGCGCACCGCCTCCCAGCGGGCCTTCCTGCGCAACCTGGAGCGCGGCGAGGCTTATCCGGCCGAGGCGCCCACGCTGTGGGACGTCACCTTCCGCACCGCGGTCGCCCAGGCCGAGTTGGAGGACCGGGAGCGTCCCGGTGCCTTCCACCGACTGGTGTTTCGCGGGCCGACCGGCGACGCGCTGGAAATCGCCACCAGCCGGCCGGAGTTGTTGCCCGCGTGCGTCGCACTGGTCGCGCATCCCGACGACACGCGCTACGCCCACCTGTTCGGGAGCAGCGTGCGCACCCCCCTGTTCCGGGTGCCGGTGCCGGTCTACGCGCATCCGCTGGCCGACCCGGAGAAGGGTTCCGGGATCGCCATGGTGTGCACGTTCGGCGATACCACCGATGTCACCTGGTGGCGTGAACTACGCCTGAACACACGGGCCGTGCTCGGTCGGGACGGCCGCTTCCGGAGCGATCCACCGGCCGGGCTCGACACCCCCGAGGCGGTCCGCGCGTACGCCCGCCTGGCCGGCGCGACTGTGTTCACCGCGCGCGAGCGGATCGTGGCGATGTTGCGCGAGAGCGGCGAACTGGTCGGCGAACCGAAACCGATCACGCACGCGGTCAAGTTCTACGAGAAGGGCGACAAGCCGCTCGAAATCGTCACCACCCGGCAGTGGTACCTGCGCAACGGCGGGCGCGACGCGGACCTGCGCGACCGACTGCTGGCCCGAGGCGCCGAGTTGACCTGGCACCCCGCGCACATGAAGGTCCGCTACGACACCTGGGTCGAGGGCCTCAACGGCGACTGGCTGATCAGCCGGCAGCGCTTCTTCGGCGTCCCGGTGCCGCTGTGGTATCCGCTGGACGAGACCGGATCACCGCGCCACGACACGCCGTTGCGGCCGGCCGAGGCGGATCTGCCGATCGACCCGTACACCGACGTGCCGCCCGGCTACCGGGCGGAACAGCGGGGCGAGCCGGGCGGGTTCGTCGGCGACGCGGACGTGATGGACACGTGGGCGACGTCCTCGCTCACGCCGCAGATCGCGGGCGGTTGGGGGCGCGACGAGGATCTGTTCGCCCGGGTCTTCCCGATGGACCTGCGCCCACAGGCGCACGAGATCATCCGTACCTGGTTGTTCTCCGCCGTGGTGCGGGCGGATGCGGAGAACCACAGCCTGCCGTTCGCACACGCGGCGATCTCCGGTTGGATCCTGGACCCGGACCGCAAGAAGATGTCCAAGTCCAAGGGCAACGTGGTCACTCCGGTCGACCTGCTCGCGCAACACGGCTCGGACGCGGTGCGCTACTGGGCGGCGAGCGGCCGGCCCGGGGTGGACACCGCGTTCGACGTCGGCCAGATGAAGGTCGGCCGGCGGCTCGCGATCAAGCTGCTCAACGTCGGCCGGTTCGTGCTCTCGATCGGCGCGGCCCGGGCACCCGACGCCGCCCACGCACCCGATGCGGCCGGGGCACCCGACCCGACCGAAGCCCCCGCCGCGGTGTGCGAACCGCTCGACCTGGCCCTGCTCGCCGAGTTGGCGGAGGTGGCCCGCGCGGCGACCGAGGCGTTCGAGGACTACGACTACGCCCGGGCGTTGGCGCGCACCGAGCGGTTCTTCTGGTACTTCTGCGACGACTACGTCGAGTTGGTCAAGGCCCGTGCGTACGGCGAGGCCGGTTCGGCGGCGGGTGCCGAGTCGGCTCGGGCCACACTCGCGAGTGCGCTGTCCGTACTGCTGCGACTGCTCGCGCCGGTGTTGCCGTTCGCGACCGAGGAGGTGTGGTCGTGGTGGCAGCCCGGCTCGGTGCATCGGGCGGGTTGGCCCGCGCCGCAAGCACCGGCGGCCGACCGGGCGTTGCCGGGCATCGCGTCCGAACTGATCGCCGGCGTGCGCAAGGCCAAGTCCGCCGCGCAGGTCTCGATGCGCGCCGAGGTGGCGGTGCTCACGGTCACCGGCGACCCGGCCGACCTGGCCCGGGTGGCCCTGATCGAGACGGACCTGCGCGCGGCCGGACACATCGCCCGTATCGATCCGGTGCCGGCGGAGGGCCCGCTCATGGTGGAGGTCGGCCTCCGGGGATGATCACCGACCGGGTTCGACGGCCATAATCATTGACTCGGCCAAGCACCCGTAGTACCCGTTGGCCATGACCACCGAGCACACCGAGCCGCACGCCGAGCAGGCTGCCGCAGATCCGGCCGAGCAGCACGCCGCGGACCACATCGAGCACCACCCCGACGACCGGTTCCACCCCCCGACCAGCGACGACCCGTACTGGTCGGAGACCTCCTGGTTCACCTTCACGGTGCCGCACAAGCGGCTGTCCGGACAGCTCTATCCGTTCTTCCGGGCGAACCAGGGGGTCGCGGCGGGTGGCGCGTACTTCTGGGACGACAGTGGGCAACACCCGCACGAGGCGGTCTACGCCAAGAACTTCTGGCACCTGCCGATCCCGGACCAGGACCTGACCGACCTGCGCATGCCGAACGGGTTCCGGGTGCGCTGCGTGCGGCCGCAGGCGGTGTACGAGATCGGCTACGACGATCCGGACGGCGGCGACGAGATCCACGTCGACCTGACCTTCACCGGGGTGCTGCCGCCGCACTACCTCGGGGACAAGCACGTGGACCAGCCCGGGCGGTACACCGGCACGGTGGTGCTGCGCGGCGAGGAGATCGCGGTCGACTCGTACGGCTTCCGGGACCGTTCGTGGGGGCCGCGTTCGCAGTTCGGTCCGGGCCTGATGCAGTCGCCCGCCAAGCGCGGCGGCTACAGCTACGCGACCGCCTCCGCACGGGACGCCTTCCACAGCATCACCCTGGATTTCGGCTCGGGCTGCGTGTCCATCCACGGCTACCTGCTCCGCGACGGCACCTGGGCCAAGCTGGCCAAGGGGCGCCGCGAGGTGGTCGAACGCGACGACGCCACCGGCTGGGCGACCCGGATCGTCCTGGACGGCGTCGACGAACTCGGCCGCGAACTGCACGCCGAGGGGCGCATGCACAACCGGCTCGGCTTCTTCCTGAATCCGAATCTGTTCACCGTCAACGGCCTCACCGAGTGGACCTTCGACGGGGTCACCGCGTGGGGCGAGGACCACGAGAACTTCTCCGCCGCCGAGATCCGTCGGCACAGCCGCGCCTGGCGCGAGCGCTGACGCCGGCGATGTCGGTGTCGCGCCTGCTCGTCCGGTGAGCCGGCGAGCACGCCCCACATGTGACGTTGTCCACCCGATCCGGGCTTGAAGTTAGGCAAGCCTCACCTCTAGGTTGCGGAGTAGGACAAGGCAAGGCTTGCCTAATAACGGAAGCCTGCCTTCCGCTCTCTCCACAGCCCGAAAGGCCGCCGGATGCGTCTGCGTCGAACAAGCTTGAAGGTGGCCGCGGCCGTCCTCGCCATCACCGCGTTCGCCACGGCGTGCGGCGACGACGACAAGAAGTCCGACGGCAAGGCCGACCAGGCCCCGGCCGGTTCGGTGCTGCCCGCCACCGTGGACACCACGATGGGCAAGGTCACCGTCAAGGACGCGAGCCGGATCGTGCCGCTCGGCGGCGACATCGCGCAGACCGTGTACGCCCTGGGCCTGGCCCCGAACGTGGTCGGCGTGGACACCTCCGGCGCCGTCCTGCCGGAGAGCAAGGGCAAGCCGACCTTCGGCAACTCGCGCGGCCTCAACCCCGAGGGCATCCTCGCCCAGCGGCCCACCGTCGCCATCGGCAGCGCCTCGGTCGGCCCGCGCACCGCGATCGACCAGCTCAAGGCGGCCGGCGTACCGATCGTGCTGATCCCGGACAGCAGCAAGCCCGAGGACGCGATCACCCGGATCACCACCATCGCCACCGCGCTGGGCGTGCCGGACAAGGGCAAGACGCTGGCCGACCGGACCGCCGGCGAGATCGCCACGGCCAAGGCCAAGGGCGCGCAGGCCACCACCAAGCCGCGCGTGGCGTTCCTCTACATCCGCGGGCAGGCCAACCTGTACCAGATCGGCGGCAAGGGCCTGGGCCCGGACAGCATGATCACCGCGGCCGGCGGCATCGACACCGGCACCGAGCTGGGCGTCGAGATGTCCGCCGCGCTGACCCCCGAGGCGATGGTCTCGGCCAAGCCCGACGTCATCCTGGTCTTCCAGAAGGGCCTGGAGTCGGTCGGCGGCGTCGACGGCGTGCTCAAGCTGCCCGGTGTCGCCCAGACGCCCGCCGGCCAGAACCGCAAGGTCGTCGCGATGGACGACCTCGAACTGGGCGGCGGCGGCCCGACCGCGGGCGTCGCGCTGAACAAGCTCGTCGATCTGCTGCATGGCTAGGGACGGCCGGGCCGCGGCCCGCCGACCGCAAGCGCCGGATGGGCCGTGCCGGCCCGCCCGGCGCTTGCGCACGAACAACGGGAAGGGACGGGGGAGACCGTGGCAACGGTGACGGAGCGTCAAGAACCCGCGGACGAACCGCACTCACTGCCGCCGGTGGTCGAACTCGCGAAAACGACCACCCCGGTACCCCCCGCGGCCTCGACGACCGCGGCGACCCCGGTCACCGCCGCGCCGCGTCGGCACGGCCGTTGGCTGATGCCGACCCTGTTGTTGCTGCTCCTGGTCACGAGCATCGTCTCGGCCGGCATGGGGGCCTTCGACATCCCCTCCGACCAGGTGCTCTCCTCGGCGCTGCGACATCTGGGCCTGGACGTCGGCCACGTCTCACAGGCCAACGAGGCGGTGTTGTGGAACATCCGCTTCCCGCGCATCGTGCTGGGCATCATGGTCGGCGCGTGCCTGGGCTGCGCCGGGGCCGCGATGCAGGGCGTGTTCGGCAACCCGCTCGCCGAGCCCGGCGTGATCGGCGTGTCCTCCGGTGCGGCACTGGGCGCGGTCGGCGCGATCGTGCTGGGCGTGTCCACGTTCGGCTCCTGGACGGTGACCGCGTTCGCCTTCGCCGGCGGCCTGCTCACCACGCTGTTCGTCTATCTGCTCTCGCGTGCGGACGGCCGCACCGAGGTGGTCACCCTGGTGCTGACCGGCATCGCGATCAACGCGCTGGCCGGCGCCGCGATCGGGCTGTTCACCTTCGTCGCCGACGACGCCGAACTGCGCAGCATCACCTTCTGGAACCTGGGCAGCGTCGGCGGCGCGAGCTGGAAGATCATCGGCGCGCTCGCGCCGTTCGCGCTCGTCGGCCTGCTGATCCTGCCCCGGTACGCCCGCGCGCTCGACATCATGGCGCTCGGCGAACGCGGCGCCCGACACCTGGGCGTGGACACCGAACGGGTGCGCATCGTGGTGGTCGTGCTCAGCGCCACCCTGGTCGGCGCGGCCGTCGCCGCGGCCGGCGTGATCACCTTCGTCGGCCTGGTCGTTCCGCACATCATCCGGCTGATCGCCGGCCCGCGACACCGGCTGCTGCTGCCCGCGAGCGCCGTGCTCGGCGCGCTGGTCACCGTCGGTGCGGACCTCGCGGCGCGCACCATCGCGATGCCCAAGGAGGTTCCGCTCGGCGTGCTCACCGCGCTGATCGGCGCCCCGTTCTTCCTGTGGCTGCTGCGCAGGACCCGTTCCCGGCAAGGAGGTTGGGCCTGATGAGGCTGCTCGCCCGGAACCGGACCGCGGCGCTTGCGAGCGCGCCCGAAATCGGCACGATCGGCGTCGAAGCGGAGGACGTCACCTATGGCATCGCCGGCCGCAACCTGGTCGACGGCGTCTCGTTGACCGTGCGCCACGGCGAGATCGTCGCGGTGCTCGGCCCCAACGGCGCGGGCAAGTCCACCCTGCTCGGCCTGCTCACCGGCGACCTGACGCCGCATCACGGCACCGTGCGGATCGCCGATCGGGCGTTGGCCGACTACTCGCAGCGCGATCTGGCGCTGCGTCGCGGGGTGTTGCCGCAGAGCGTCACGCTGTCCTTCCCGTTCACCGTGGACGAGGTGGTCCGGATGGGCCGCGCGCCGCACGCGGGGCTGCCGAGCGACGAGTCCGAGGACACGATCGTGGCCCGGTGCCTGGCCGAGACGGACGTGGCGCACCTGGCCGACCGGGTCTACCCGTCTTTGTCCGGCGGCGAGCGGGCCCGGGTCTCGCTGGCCCGGGTGCTCGCGCAGGGCGCGCCCGTACTCTTCCTCGACGAGCCCACCGCCGCCCTGGACCTCAAGCACACCGAGGACGTGCTGCGGCTGGCCCGGGACCGGGCCCGTCGAGGCGACGCGGTGGTGATCGTGCTGCACGACCTCAACCTGGCCGCCGCCTACGCGGACCGGATCGCCCTGCTCGCCCGGGGCCGCCTGGTCGGGTGCGGCCCGCCGGAAGAGGTGTGCACCGCGCCGGTGTTGTCCGAGCTGTACGGCCATCCCGTGGACGTGCTGCGTCGGCCGGGCACGGACGAACTGCTGATCCTGCCGTCGCGCTGACGCCGCCGGCGGGGCGCCCCGGGAGGCGGCGCCCGGGGGCGGCGGGCGCCGGGCCTTGATCGGCACCGCCGCAGGTGCGGTGCCCGGCGCGACAGCGTTACGGGTGCAGTGCCTTGTGCAGCGCCGCGAAGGAGCCCGAGGCGCACTCCGCGCAGCGCGGGACCAGGTCCACGAAGCTCATGAAGCCGTGCACCATGTCCTCGAACAGCTCGCACTCCACCGTGCCGCCCGCCGCGCGCAGCCGCTCGGCGAAGTCCGCGCCCTCGTCGCGCAGCGGATCGTGACCGGCCAGGACCACGTGCGCCGGGGCCAGGCCGGACAGGTCCTCGATGGTGCCGATCGCGGCGTACGGGCCCAGTTCGTCGAGTCCGCGTCCGCCGAGATAGTGCGCCATGAACCAGGCGATCGAGGCGGCCGAGAGCAGCGGCGCGTGCGCGTTCTCGATCCGTGACGCGGTGCCCTCGACGCCCGTTGCCGGATACCACAACATCTGCAACGCCGGTTGGGGAAGGCCGTGTTCGCGTGCCAGCAGGCAGGTGGTCGCGGACAGGGTGGCGCCCGCGCTGTCCCCGGCCAGCGCGATCCGGCTCGGATCGACGCCCCATTCGGCGGCGTGGTCGAGCACCCACCGGTAGGCGGCGAGGGCGTCCTCGATCGCGGCCGGGAACGGGTGTTCCGGGGCGAGCCGATAGTCCACCGAGATCACCACACACTCGGCGTGCCGGGCGATCCGCCGGGCCAGCGCGTCGTGGCTGTCCAGGCCGCCGATCACGAATCCGCCGCCGTGGAAGAACACGGTCACCGGCAGATCGGGCTCCGCCGAGGGCCGGTACACCCGCACGGGCCGGTCGTCCTCGGCGCCCGCGATGGTGCGATCCTCGACCCGGGCCAGCTCGGTCATCACCGGCAGCAGCCCGATTCCGGCGTCGATGGTCGCCCGCGCGCCGGCCGCGTCGCCCACGAACAGATCCTCCGGCATGAGACTCAACAACTCCACGAGCTGCGGATCGATCGACACGGTGTTCCCTCTCCGTCACCCACATACCGGCCGGTACGGAATGTACGACGCATCCCTCGTGGGCGGAACCCACACGGCGGCCCTCCCGGGGCTCAGACCGCACCGTCCGGCGAGCGCCGACCCAGGATCGAGTCCAACGGTCGCAACGCCGCGTCCGGCGCCAAGCGCCCTGCCACCCGCAGGAGTCCGTCCCGGATCGCCACGGCGCCCCGACCCTCCCACTGTGCCATCGCCCCCAGCCGCCGCGACTTGCGCACCACCTCCGAGGTGTGTGCCAGCCGTCGCTTGGTGTACGCGGGCAGCGCGTCGGCCACCTTGCCGGCGGGCACGCCGGTGAGCACGTCGGCGAGTTCGATCGCGTCCTCCAACGCCTGATTGCCGCCCTGACCCAGGTTGGGCGTCATCGCGTGCGCCGCGTCGCCGATCAACACGACCCGCCCCCGGTGGTGCGCGGGCAGCGGCTCGGCCATTTCGTGCACGTCCAGGTGCAGGATCTGCTCGGGCGTCGCCGCCTCGATCAGTTGCCGGGTCGGCGCGTGGAAGTCCCGGTACAGGCGCAGCAGTTCGGCGCGCTCGTCGCCGTGCACGACACCGGCCGGGCGGTTCGCGGTCGCGTACCAGTACACCCGGCCGTCGGCCAGCGGCATCGAGCCGAAGACCAGGCCGCGGCCCCAGGTCTCGCCCGGTACGACCTCGACGTGCGGCACGATCGCACGCCAGGTGGTGAATCCGGCGTAGCGCGGACCGGGGTGCTCGGGGAACAGCGCGCCGCGGATCGGCGAGCGGATCCCGTCGGCGCCGACCACGAGGTCGGCGGTCAGGGTCTCGCCGGTCGTGGTGGTCACCGACGCGCGCCGGTCCGCGCCGCCCGGTCGCACGCCGGCCGCCGTCGTGCCGGTGCGCAGCGCGTCGCCCGGCAGGCCCGCGAGCAACACCCGCATCAGCTCCGCCCGCGGCGCCACCACCATCGGCTCGCCGAAGCGCTCGACGAACGCCCCGGCGCTGGTGGGCGCGAGCACCCGCCCGTCCGGCCGACGCAGCGTCGCGGCGCCCCGGATCGCGGCCGAGTCGCGAAGTTGCCTGCCCGCGTCGACGGCGTCCAGCGCGCGCAGCCCGTTGGGGGCGACGGCGATGGCCGCGCCGATCGGCTCCAGGGTGGCGGCGCGTTCCAGGACGAGCACGGACCAGCCCCGGCGGTGCAGGGCGATCGCGGCGGTGAGTCCGCCGGGGCCGGCGCCGACGACGATCGCTTCGGGCTTGGTGACGGACATGGTTCCCCCGATGTCGATGCGGATGTCGGTGTCGACGTCCGCGCCTTCGCATCCACTACAGGTGTAGAGGCCGTGATGCCGACTCTACATCCGTAGTGGCCATTTCCTCTACGGCTGTAGTGGAGGTATCTCTACGGCCGTAGAGGGTGAATCTCTACAGCCGTAGCGGACGCATGGCAGGCTGGCCCGCGTGACCACCGCGAAGCGCACCAGCCCCGACCGTCCGGACCGCCTCGTCCTGATCGGCGACACCGCGATCCGCCTGCTCGTCGAGCGCGGCATGCGCGGCCTGACCCATCGCGCCGTCGACGAGAGCGCGGGGCTGCCGCCCGGATCGACGTCGTACTACGCGCGCACGCGCGCCGCGCTCCTGGAGGTGGCGCTCGCGCGGATGACCGTGCTGGAAGCGGGCGAGTTCGCGCCCATATTGGCCGACGGCGAGGTGCACCTCGCGCTGCCGAGCGACGTGGCGGGCGTCGCCGACCTGGTCGCGACGATCGTGAGCGCCGCGATCCGGAGCGGGCGGGACCAGAAGATCGCCCGCTACGAACTGGCCCTGGAGGCGACCCGCCGGTCCGAGCTGCGCACGATGTACGACGAGGCGGGCGCCGCGTTCCGGGGCGCGGCGGTCGGCATGCTCGCCGCGCTCGGTTCGACGGCGCCCGAGCGGCACGGCCGCTTCGTGGTCGCGTGGTGTGAGGGGGTGATGTTCGACGCGATCGCCGGCGCGGGCTGGGCGACGCCGCCGTCGCGGGCCGACATCCGGGTCGGGGTCGTCGAACTGCTCTCCGGGATGCTCGGAGTCGGTGACGCCCGGCGCGGCCCGGAAAGCCCCAACGAGTGACATGAGCGACTCACCGGATCGTTCGTGACCTCCTTGGTCAAAAGTCGTTTCATCCTGACTTAGTCTGTTCACTTGTGAGTAACGAGCACGTGCGCCAGAGGGGCGACAAGCACCACCGGGTAGGGGAGTCGCACTACCTCCCGGAGTCGGATCTCAAGGACAAGGGCCTGCGCCGAAATTCCATCGGGCTGCTCGGGAGCGTGGTCGTCGCCATCTCCACGGTGGCGCCCGTGTACACCCTCACCGGCGCGCTCGGGCCCACGGTCAACAAGGTCGGCACGCAGGCTCCGGCGATCTTCCTGGTCGGCTTCGTCCCGATGTTGCTCGTCGCGTTCGCGTACCGCGAGCTGAGCAAGGCGGTGCCGGACGCCGGCACCTCGTTCACCTGGACGGTCAAGGCGTTCGGCCCGCGCGTGGGCTGGATGTGCGGCTGGGGTCTGGTGATGGCGACCGTCATCGTGTTGTCCAACCTGGCCGGCATCGGTACGTCGTTCTTCTACCTCGCGCTCGGTGAGGCGTTCGACAGCGACTGGGTCCGGAACCTGGACGACAACAAGCTGGTGCACGTGCCCACGTGCCTGGCCTTCATCGCGATCGCCACCGCGATCAGCTATCGCGGGATGACCGTCACCAAGCGGGTCCAGTACGTGCTCGTGGCCCTGCAACTCGCGGTGCTCGCGTTGTTCGTCGTGATGGCGATCACCAAGGCCACGGCCGGCGACGTGCCCACGTCGATCCCGTTCTCCTGGGACTGGTTCAACCCGTTCTCCATCGACGGCGGCTTCACCGCGCTGACCGCGGGTCTGTCCTTGTCGATCTTCATGTACTGGGGCTGGGACACCGCCCTGAGCATCAACGAGGAGACCGCCGGAGGCCCCAAGGTGCCGGGCCGGGCCGCGATCATCTCGGTGTTGTTCATCGTGGTCGCCTACCTGATGACCGGTGTCGCGACGCTGATGTACGCGGGCACCGGGACCACCGGACTGGGCCTGAACAACGACGAGGACGACAACATCTTCGCCAAGCTGGCCGACCCGGTGATGGGTTCGGGCCTGGGCATCCTGATGTTCGTCGCGGTATTGGCCAGTTCGGTCGCCAGCCTCCAGACCACCTTCATCCCGGTCGCGCGCACGCTGTTGTCGATGAGCGCGTACGAGGCGGTGCCCAAGGTGTTCTCGCGCGTGCATCCCACCTTCAGGACACCGGGGTTCGCCACCATCTCGGCCGGCGTCGCGACCGGTGCGTTCTACACGATCATGACGATCCTGTCGGAGAACGTGCTCACCGACACGATCTACGCGCTGGGCCTGATGATCTGCTTCTACTACTCGCTGACCGCGTTCTCCTGCGTGTGGTACTTCCGCAAGGACCTCTCCCGCAACCTCCACGAGACGATGATCAAGGGCGTACTGCCCGCGCTCGGCGGCCTGATGCTGGGCGCGATCTTCCTCAAGACGCTGGTGGACGTGGCCGACCCGAACTACGGCGACGGCAACCGGGTGGCGGGCGTCGGCAGCGTCTTCATCATCGGCGTCGGCCTGCTGGTCCTCGGCGCGATCCTGATGGAACTCCAACGCCTCAAGAGTCCGGCCTTCTTCCGCGGCGAAGTCCTCAAACGCGACACCCCGGTCCTGGTCCCGGACGAAGACTGACACCCCGCCAGGAGTACAACCCCCGCAGCCGCCGGCACCCCACCGGGCCCGAACTCCCGCTCAACCCTTGTTCGTTGCATGCGGACAGGGGTCGGCCGGCCCGGCGCGCCACAACGACCGCGGCGGAGCGAGCGAGGGCCGCAGCTCACCCGTCAGGGCGCAACCCGGCCCGATCGAACGACGCACACCCGCACCGGGTTTCCGGGGCCGTCAACGTCCGTCCCAGTCGCCGGCGAGGCGGGCCACCAACTCGCCATGGGGCGGCATCAGTTCTCTGTCGAAGCGGGTCGAGGGGCCGACCACCACGAGCGCGGCGATCGGCAGGCCGTCGGCGCCGCACAGCGCCGCACCGACGGCGCGTGTGCCGTCGGACACCTCGTTGTCGTTCAGGCCCCACCCGCGCTCTCGGGTGGCCCGAAGGGCCTGGTCGGTGAGTTCGGGATCGACGCGACGCCAGGCCGGCAATTGTTCCGCGGGCAGGCGGGCCGCGATCGCACGCAACGCCGAGCTCGACCTCGCCGGCATCTCCGAGCCGACGGTGACCGAGACGCGCAGCGTGTGACCGCTTTCGACGACATCGGCGATCAGGAGCCGATTGCCCTCCGGGACCACCAGCATCGCGGTCTCCCCGGTCGCGTCCCGGGCGGCCTCCAGCAACGGGCGGGCGCTCTCGGCGAGCGACATCGAGGAGGACTCGCGCAGCACCGCGAGCAGCTTGGGGGCGAGGTACCAGCGACCGTCCGCGGTGCGCTGCAGCCACCCCGCGGCGTTGAGGGTCACCGCGAGCCGATGAGCGGCACTCTTGTCGATCCCGGTGATCCGCGCGAGATCGCTGACCCCGGTCGGCTGCTGCCGGGCCACCTCTTCGAGAAGCCGGCACGCGTTCCGCACCGACCGGATTTCCTTGACCGAGGACACTAGGCGCTCCTATCCTCACCAGGAAACACAATCATGTTACATGGTAACACGATGAGGAGCGTCACCATGGGCGCCGACACCACCGGCACCGGCCTTCCCTGGGTCGAGGCGATCGCGGATTCCTTTCCCCGCCACTCGTTCGGCCGGTTCCACACCGTGCACCTCCCCGCGCTCGGTGCCGAACACCGCGACCTCTTCGTCGACGACCTCGACGGCGTGCCGCCACTGGCGTTCCGCCTCCCCGACGGTCGTGCCTACACGTGGATCGCGGGGCCGAAGGGGGTCGAGGCGGTCGAGGGCGACGCGGGCGCGGCCACCGTGATCGAACTCGACGAGCCCACCTTCTCCGAGTACGTCAACGAGCTCCTGACCGCCACCGGCTGTGTGCGGACCGAGCGCGCGGAGGTCGTGCGCGGCACCCTCCAGGACTGGAAACGGTGGGAGCCGGCCACCCGGGCCCTGCTGACCGGGCGGCCCATCTACACCAACGCCGTCCGGGAGACCCTGGTCGACCGCGACGGCAAACCGCTGGACCTGCGTCGCAGCTTCCCCGCCGACGGCAACCGCGAGGAGATGCGGCACTTCCTCGACACCACGGGCTTCCTGCACGTCAAGGGCGTCTATGCCGAGGCCGAGGTGGCCCGGTTCGCCGCGGAGGTCGAGCACGTACGCTCCCGAACCACCCCGGGCGACCGCTTCTCGTGGTGGTCGCTCAACGGCGACGGGGAAGAGGTCGTCACCCGGATCAACTACCTCGGTCGCCACTCCGAGGTACTCCAGGAGCTGTGTTTCGAGCCCCGCATGACCGAACTCGCCCGCCTGGCCGACGCCGGGTTCCGCGTCTGTGACGATCGCCTCGACGGCCCGATGGTGTTCGTCAAGTCCTCCGACCTGGTCAAGGGCGACGGCAACCTGGGCTGGCACACCGACGACGGCATCGGCGGCCACCCCGCACTGTGCCCGTTGATCCAGGCCGGCATCCAACTCGACCACGCCAACCCCGCCAACGGGCAACTCATGGTCCTGGCCGGCTCCCACCGCCACGCCAACCACTGGCTGAAGTGGGGCGAGGAGGGCGACCTGCCCGTGGTCAGGATCGAGACCGAGCCCGGCGACCTCACCCTGCACTTCGGCGACATCATGCACAGCACCCCGCCGCCGACCGGCCCGGGCGCCGGCCGCCGCGCGCTGTACTACAAGTTCTCCCAGGAGAAGACCTTCGAGTGGGTGCCGTCCGGCTGCCACTACAACGACGCCCTCTTCCATGCCGACAAAGCCGGAAGGATCGCCGCCCGCGCCGCGACCCAATAGGTACGCGTGTCCAGCCCTTCGGATATCGGGGCGGGGTTCGTGGTGAAGGGGCGCGGCGGCTCCGGACGACAAGACGTCACCGGGTCGGTGGTCGGTGCGGATGGGCAAGCGCCCGGTCGGGTGGCAAGTCACCGCGCCATGCCGACCGGGGCGCCCCACCCGCTCCGACGCGGGCTGCCGCACGTGGTGCTCAGTGCACGTGCTTGACCTTGACCACCAGGAGGGCCCCGACGATGCTGATCGCCGCCGCGACCTGGAACATCAGGTCGTAGCCGCCCGCGTCCACGATCCAGGACGCCACGAACGGGGCCGCGACCTGCGGGGCCGCGTTGGCGATGTTGATCAGGCCCATGTCCTTGCCGGCGTCGCGGCCGTCCGGCAGCACCTGGGTGATCAGGGCCATGTCGACCGCGAGGTACATGCCGAACGCGAAACCGTTGAGGATGTTGAACACCGCGAGGCCGGTGACGGTGGGCCACCACATCGGGATCATCAGTGAGATGCCCGAGACGATGCCGGACGCCAGCACGAAGGGCTTGACCTTGCGGACCCGGTCGGCGATCTTGCCGATGATCAGCGACGCGACGACGGTCGCGACGGCGCTGACGACCAGCAGGTAGCCGTTGACCCCGTCGACGTCCTCGAGCGGGACGTGCACGTAGTCGATCAGCATGAAGTAGCTGTAGATCAGCGTGATGAAGTACCCGGCCATGACGCCGAACCGGGACACGAACGCCCAGGCGAAGTCGGGGTGCTTGCGCGGGTCGACCCAGAAGCCGGCCAGGAACGCCTTGAGGTCGAACTTCTCGACCGTCATGTCCTTCGAGGACGTCTCGGGCGACAGGACGACGAACAGCAGTGCCGCGACCACGATCGACGCGGCCAGCAGGTAGTAGCCGTTGGGACCGGCGAACCTGCCGTCGAAGCCGCCGATCACCTTGTCCACGCCGAGCTCGGACATGTCGACGCCACCGATGACGAACGCGGTGATGAGGATGCTGATCGGGGTGGCGACGCCGATCAGGCCGGAGAACACGCCGTACTTGGCGGGTGGCACCCGGTCGGGCATCGCCGCGGTGATGCCGGCCTGGTAGCCGTTCAGGATGAACTGGACGGCACCCCACGTGAGGCCGAGGGTGAGGATCGAGTCGGCCTTGGCCTGACCGCACAGCGCGAGGGCGCCGAGCCCGGCGCACAACAACACCCACGGCCCGCGGCGGCCGAAGCGCGACCTGGTGCGGTCGGACAACTGCCCGAAGAGCGGGTTGCCGAGCGCGGCGAGCGCGGCTCCGATGGCCACGGCGTTCTTCATCGCGTCCGGGTCGGTGCCGCCGGTGATCTCCATGACCTGCTTGGGGATCAGGTACGACCCGGCACCCATCCACACCAGCCACAGCGCGACGTTGGCCAGCGGCAGCGTCAGGTAGAGCGGGGCCAGGCGGGCGGTCCCGGGGTCGCCTGCGGGTGCCGGTCGGGACTTGCCGTCGGGTGGGACGGCGGCGTCGGCGTCGACGCCGAGAGGGGTGTGGCTCATAGGGAAGTCACCGGTCATTCCTGGGAGTCGCCGCGTGGTGGGCCCGGTTTCGGGCAGCCGGTCCGGCGGGGACCGACCGCTGTCGGCGAGGCGGGGATGCATCTATGTCAACTGCGATGACATAGACAAGCGCCGGGAATACTGCCAGCGGGACCGTTCCCGCACTAGGTAGTAGGTTTTCGATTTCCGTCTCGATCGGATAACGCTTGGCTGCATTGCCGGCCGGGCGCAGCCCGGCTTGGCGAATCAGTGACGAACCCCTCGCACGGCGTCGCGCCGTGAGCGTGCTACATCGAGGTGCACAACGACGACCTCATGTCGCACGGAGCCGGCACCGAGGCATACAAGCGCGCGGTCGCCGGCGAGTCGCGCTTGTTCGCGGTGTGGCCCGGAGAACGGTCGAGCCATCTCGACCTGTCACGCGTTCGCCGCACGAGCCTCGCCACCTGAACGCGACGAGTCACCTCGAAGGCCGCGAGTTGCAGGCCGTCCTTGTCAAGGGGACTCGAGGCGACAGCTACGACGCGGGTCGGCTACGCCAACGGCAGGTCTACATCGGCGAGCGGTATGGGGGGATCGAGCAAGCCCGCTTCGTACCGCCTCCCCACGGCAGCCACCTGGAGAACGGCGTAAGCGACTGGGATAAATGGATCAACGCCGATGACGACATTCCACTGATCGCCAAGACGGCGTTGGCTCACCACCAATTTGAGACGCTTCACCCGTTCAGCGATGGCAACGGCCGCCTGGGCCGTCTGATCGTCGTCCTCATGCTTACCACCGCCGGTGCACTCCACTACCCGGTGTTCAACGTCTCCCCGTGGCTGGAGCGTCACCGAGAGCAATACAAGGATCTACTTCTACGCGTTAGTCAAACCGGAGATTTCGACGATTGGACGCAATTCTTCTGCCGGGCGGTAATCGATCAGGCAGCCGATA
Organism: Embleya sp. NPDC020886; assembly: GCF_044333915.1. NCBI lineage: Bacteria > Bacillati > Actinomycetota > Actinomycetes > Kitasatosporales > Streptomycetaceae > Embleya > Embleya sp. NPDC020886. Next base: position 42,120 of record NZ_JBIRRX010000007.1, read on the forward strand.
CGGTCGCTCGCATCGAGGACCTTCTGACGTTCAGAGAACGGGTGCAAAGCCGGTTGCGCACGGCGAAGGTCAAAGGTGTGGCACTCGACATCGCGGACGAACTGATCGGCTATCCCATCATCAGCCCCACCGAAGCTGCCGGTCGACACTCCGTGACGTATGCGGCGGCCAATACAGCGGTGGGCAAGCCGGTGGAGCACGGTCTCCTGCGCGAGACCACCGGACGCTCCTACGGTCGTCTCTTCGCCTGCGACGAAGTCATGACCATCATCCTCGGCAACGGCCCCGCAGCGAGTTGAGTCCCGAACCTTCGGGCGGCAGGATGCGCGACGAACGGCGTCACCACTACCGGTGGCACCTGTCGGACCGGGCGCTTCGAGTGATGGTCCCGTCCGGCCGGCGGCAAGTGCTCCGCCGGCCCGAACGGCCGAGACGTCAACCCCCCGCTCGGTTCGCCGGTGGGGCTGACGTCGTCGCCGTCTCGGTCTACTCGGCGGACGACGGGTCCGGCCGCGCCGAGCGACTGCTCGGCTTCAGCTTCCCGGACACCCGGCATCGTCCGCGATCATCGCAGCACCGATCCCGGCGACTCCCACTCGCTTTCGGGCATCGAATGCCACACGGGTTCCCGCTCGCTGGGAATCTCCGGCCGGACTTCGAGGGCATTTCCCGACCCGGCCGCGGGCCTTGAAGCCGACATCCTCGTGGGTGCATTTCCGGTGCCGCCGCAGGGGGCTACTTTCCCCGCCCGCGCGCGCCGGCCGGTTCGGGGGCGGTCGGCGCGCGTGGGGGAGGGGTGGCGGGTGTGCGCCGGGGTTGGTCAGCGGTTCTGGATGGCGTCCATGGCTACTGCGACGCTGATGGCGAGGCGGCGGTCCATGGTGGAGTCGGGGAGCTTGACCAGGTACTGGTCGCGCAGCTTCATCTGGCGCTCGACGGTCAGGACGGGCTTGCCGCTCTCGTCGACGAAGTCGAAGTGGTACGTGGGGGCCGGCAGCCAGGCGCCGACCACGGGTATGAAGCCCCACACGCGGCGCAGGATCGCGCCGAAGAGGCTGCGCTCCTGGCCGACGGCCTTGGCGGCGTCCGGGCGTTCGAGGTTCCAGGTGGAACGCAGGAGGGACTTCTTGAAGTCCTTCGAGAACATGCCGAGGTTGGTGCCCTCGACGCCGGTCACGTCGTGCTGGGCGCGTACGTCGAGCATTTGGCGCGCCTTGAAGCGGGCGAGTTCGGTGGTCTTGGTGTCATCCGTGTAGAGGATGACCTCTTCCTTGAGCTTGCCGCGCTTTTGCTGTGCGAACGCGATCACCGGTCCGTGCTTCCCGTCCGGACCGACCAGGTGGACCACGTACTGGTTCACGATCGGGCGGAAATTCTGACGGATGATGAGCTGCGTTTCGTTCTGGAACGGCATGGTCATGGCGTGCGGGATCCCCCAGGGGTATGCGGAGCGTTGAAGGCGCGGAGATCCGGAGAACCGGACACGCGGAGCCTTGGAAGCGCACAACCTATCGGTGTTCCAACGACATGGGCAGCCGAGATTTCCAGTGGAAACCTCTCGTTGCGCTTTTGTGTCGCACGCGTTCGCCCCAGACACCCCATTTCGCCGATCGGGATGGCGAGATGGCACTTTCCGTAGTCGGGGGGCTACGCAAATGAGTGGATGGGGTGTGGAGTTCCTTTGCGGTGCAGCGAAAATGCCCAGTGGTGTGGTGGTGCGTGCTCGACTTCGTGAATCCGGCGTGCCCGGAACAGGCCGCCGTCGGTCGGCTGGACGGATACCGCGCGGCCGGGCGCGAAATCGTCGAGCGCGATCACGTCGCCGGCCGGTTGGCCCGGGTGCCGGGTGGCATCGATCATTCGTACGCGGCCGGCCGGCTCGATTGCGCGGCGGATCGGTGGCGCGTCGTTGCGCTCGTCGCGCCTGACGACCCGTACGACTTCCGCGCCCGGATCGGAACTCCCGGGCCCGGGCCCGGCGAAGCGACGGCGGGACGTGCCGCACGGGTCGGCGCTCATGGCGCGGCCCTGCGGTGGCGATGTGCCTCGCGCACGCGCGTGCCGGCCATTGCCTCGACCTGCCCCCGGACGTCGTCGGATACGCCCGGCAAGCGGACGGCCCGGCGAACGCGTGGCAAGGCTGCGATTGAGCGCGGGGATGACGCAAGCCGAGTCGGCACTTGCCGCCAACCGCATGCACTACTCGCGCGTCGGGCAGATCGAACAGGCTCCGGGCCACCCGCCGACGGAACAGCAGGCCGCCGACCTGGACGCGGCGCTGAACGCCGACGGGCTACTGATCGACCTTTGGGGCTACTTGTACCGCGGGTCCATTCCGGACTGGGTGAGGCGGCTCATGGAGCTTGCGGAGCAGGCAACCCGAATCCGGCAGTACATGGCGCACGTTGTGCCCGGGCTGCTTCGGACGGAGGACTATGCCGAGGCACTTCTCCGTGCGTAGGGACCCGAGCACTCGAAGAGCGTCTTCACCTGCGAATGACGCGACAAGTCCGTGCTGCTGCGACCGGTGGGCGGCGAGGCGGTTATGGTGCGCCGATTCCGTCATCTTCGGACTATGACGGATCTACCCGAGATCTCGGTCCACGTGTTGCCCTTCATGCCGCGTACACGGAAGGTGCCCGATACCGGCCGCCTACGAGCGCCGGCAGGAGTCGGCTCTCCCACCGATATTGTCGGCAGAATTGCTCGATTACATGTCAGGGGACACGTGACCGAGTCCGAGCACTTGGCCATGCCAGGCCGACGTGTCGGTCTTCCCGGCCGCGACCCGGCGGCTCCACCATGAGCCGAGGATGGGCTGACATATCCGAGGCGACCGAGGCTGGAGTCCGGTCCCGGCTGCACGAGGTCCTTCCGGCCAGGCTTCGCGGCGCGAACGCCCTGGGCTTCTCCCGGGCGGCCCTCGACGGCTACCGCAACGACGTCACCCCCGACAGCCCGGTGGCCGACCTCAGGCCGGCTTGCGCCACACGGAGATGTGCTTCGCGGAGTCCTGGGTGAACGGAGCCTCGTCCCAGTCCGCGACGCGACGTTCCAGTTCGAGCCCGGCGATCCGTGCCATCAGGTCGAGCTCTGCCGGCCAGGCGTACCGGTGCCGGGAGTTGTCGCGGCGGTAGCAGCCGTCGTCGCCGTCGCGGGTGAAGTGGTGCGAGACGAGAATCTGCTCGACCAGGTCGAAGGTGTCGAAGCCGAGATGCTGCTCGGAGACATCGAACGGCACCGCGACCTGGCCGGGTGGCAGGAACCGCAGCGGCGGCACACCCAGCTCGATGACGAATCGGCCGCCGGGCTCCAGATGCCGTGCGGCGTTGCGGAAGCACTCGACCTGCTCGTCCTGAGTGAGCAGGTTCGTGATGGTGTTGTAGACGAGGTAGACCAGGGTGAACTCACCGGGAACGACAGTGGTGGCCATGTCCCCGATGACTACCGGGAGTGTGTCCTCGTCGATCTTGCGTCGTAGCACCGCTGCCATGTGCTCGGACAGTTCGATGCCCACTACCGGCACGCCGCGTTCCCGGAGCGGGACTCCCACTCGCCCGGTTCCGATGGCGAACTCCAGTGCCCGGCCGTCTCCGGCGAGCTCGGCGAGGAAGGCGAGAGTCGGCCCGAGAACGGCAGCCGAGGACGCTTCGGTCTCCTCGGCGTCGTAGCGGTCGGCGGTGGCACGGGTCCACAGTTCACTGCTCGTCACGGACGGCCACTCTGCCGGATGCCGAGCGGCGCTGTCGACCGCCCACAACTCGTCGTCGCCTTCTCATGGTTTCGACCCAACCACCCCGCACCCCGGATCATCGGTTCCGGAGTGATCCAACGTCGTGGCTTGCCCTTGACGGCCACGCTCGGCGCCTGACAGGGCGTGGGATTGTCGCGCCTTCCCGGGATTTGGGGAGGGGGCGCCGTCGGGTTCAGCCCGTGAGGGCGGCCAGGCGGAGGTCGACGACCAGGGTGTCGATGGCTTCGCGGTCGGGGTGGTCGGGGAGGGCCGAGTCGATGGCGTCGAGGGTGGCCTTTTCGCGTTCGAAGCGTTGGGCGAAGGCTTCGGGGTTTTCGGCGGCCAGTCGGCCGACGGCGAAGAGGTCTTCGCGGTGGGCGCTCACGTCGAGAAGCAACTCGCCGGTGCGTAGGAGTTGTTGGCCCTGAAGCAGCAGGCGCAGGCAGTGCCGGCCGTGTTTGGCGGTGCGCTTGGCCGTGTCGGCGGAGAAGCCGGCCTTGCCCGCCTCGTGCCGGCCCTGTAGCCGCTTGGCCTGCTGGACGGCGTAGCCGCCGTAGGCCGACCGTACGTACTCCGTGGACAGGAACGCGCCGCGCAGGGCCCGGAGTCGGCGGCCGGCCTCGGTCTCGACGCGGTACTCGGGGAGCCAGAGCAGCTCGGTCACCGTCGGGTTGCACTTGAGCGCCAGGCCGCAGTACTTGCCCAGTTCGTGCATCGTCACATCGGGCTTGGTGGTCACCTTGGAACTGCTCGTCGCGTTGGCGCCGTTCAACCCCAGGACCTCCCGCGAATCGGCGATGTACACCCCGAGCAGGTCCTCGTCCGACTCCGGCGTGGCCAGTCCGTAGGCGGTCGAGCCGACCACCCCCATCAGCAACGTACGCATCCCGCCGATCCCCGCTTCCCCGTGATGATGATCGTGGCACCGTTCGATTCCGAAGTATCCGATACGGCGGGTGCGATGCGAATCCGGTTTTTCCTTCAGCGTCGACCGGGTCGCCGGCTCAGCGCGTGGCCCAGCGCGAGGACCCACACCAGCAGCAGCGGCAGGGAGAGCAGGGCCAATCCGCCGAGCGCGGTGTTCAGGAGCAGGTAACCGAGGCCCGAGCCGACGATCGCGGCGGCCAGCGCGTACCCGGTGAACGATTCCCAGCGGCGCAGCGGTACGACCCGACGGGCCGCCACGGCTCCCACCGCGAGCGCGGCGAGGGCGAACATCTTGACGCCGTCGATGCGTTGGACCAGGTCGAACAGCCCACCCGCGCGGCCCGGATCGGCCGTGTCCGCCCGGCCGATCGCGACCAGTTCGAGCACGAGTTGGAGCACGGCCAGTCCGGCGGCGGTCGTCCCGGCCCAACCGGCGAAGCGGGCTCCCCGATCCCCGCCCGCCCGACGCAGCAAGGCGATACCGAGGACGGCCAACGCGCCGGCCGCGAGCCCGTGCACCAGCACGGACTGGGCGATGGCCCGGCCGGCGTCGCCCACATAGGCCGAGGTGACCTCGGCGGCCGAATCACCAAGCTCCGGCGTGGCCCCTGCCGCGACGGTGAGCCCGGCGACCCACACGGCGGCGTGGCCGACCCCGGCGGCGAGCGTGCGCCTGCTCGGCGTACCCGGTGCGTCGGGCGTACCCGGCGCGCCGGGCGCGACCTGCCCGGTCGAAGCGGTCGTCGTCCGCGCGGTGGTGATGGTCATCAGTTCTCCCGAGACTCGATGAGCTAACGCTGTTAGCTGCTCTGTGTCCATCATCCGGCTAACGGCGTTAGCCGTCAAGTGACCCCCGCCACCCGGCGCGCCCGGCACTTGCACTTGCCTGATACCCCCCTGGGGTATAACTTTTCGTTGTGGCCGCCACCAAGGCCACCGCGAGTGGTCCGACCGGGCCCGCTCGGCCGGATCGCACGACGCACGGGAGATCGCCATGACCGTCCACGCCCACCACACCGCCGCCGCCGACACCCCCGAGGGTCTCCAGGTCTCGCGCGACGGCTACACGCTGGTCCCGGTCGCCGCGCCCGCCGGCACCTTCGCGTTCCGCATCGACGGCCCCGACGGAGCCCCGGTGCGCGAATACCTACCGCAGCACGACAAGGACCTGCACCTGATCGTGGTGCGGCGCGACCTGAGCGGCTTCCGCCACGTACACCCGGTACTCGGCGAGGACGGCGTGTGGACCCAGGAGTTGACCCTCGACCGGGCCGGCACCTATCGGGTCTTCACCGACTTCGCCCCGGCCGCGACCGGCACCCCGCTCACCCTCGGCGTCGACGTCCAGGTCGCCGGCGACTTCCGGCCGGTGCCGTTGCCCGCGCCGGCGCCGACCGCGGAGGTGGACGGCTACACGGTGACCCTGGCGGGGGAGCCGGCCGCCGGGCAGGGCGCGCACATCACCCTCTCGGTCGCCCGGGACGGTCGGCCCGTCACCGACCTGGAGCCCTACCTCGCCGCGTTCGGCCACCTCGTGGTGCTGCGCGAGGGCGACCTGGCCTACCTGCACGTGCACCCCGGCGGCGCGCCCGGCGACGGAGTGACCCCGGCCGGCCCGGAGATCGCCTTCCACACCGAGCTGCCCAGCGTCGGCACCTACCGGTTCTTCCTCGACTTCAAGCATGGGGGCGTGGTGCGAACCGCCGAGTTCACCGTCGAGGCCGGCAAGCCCGCCGCCCCGGCCGACCCGCACGCGGGGCACGCGGGGCACCAAGGCCACCAGAACCACGACAGCCACCAGAACCACGACAGCCACCACGGCCACCACGGCTGACCCGACCCCACCCACATCGACGCGGCCCCGCCACTCCCGGGCCGCGTCGATGTCGTGTTTTCCCGGCCAAAGGGGTACCGGAGCGATGCCCACCGCCCGCCCCGCCCCGCCCGGAGCACTCGAATGGCCCACCCGCGCCCGCCACGCCCCTCCGCACCCCCCGAGCATCCGGCGAACGCCCGGCCCCGCACCCCTTCCGCGCCCCGCAACCCTTCCGCAGCCAAGCTACCGGCCGTTAACATCCGGAAGCTGCCGTCGACATGCCCCGTCATGTTCGACAGGTGAGGAGGCGTGCTCGTGCCCGTTCTTCGTTCCCGGCTCGATCCCCGGTCGGACATCTACCGGGACAACCGCACCGCGCAACTCGCCGCGCTCGCGGCGCTGCACGAACAACTCGACCTGGCCCGCGCCGGCGGCGGCGAGCGCTACGTCGAACGGCACCTGGCGCGCGGCCGATTGACCGCCCGTCAGCGCATCGAGCTGCTGCTCGACCGGGACGCGCCCTTCCTCGAACTTTCCTCGCTCGCCGCGTGGGGCACCGAGTTCACCGTCGGCGCGGGCCTGGTCACCGGCATCGGCCCGGTCTCCGGCGTCGAGTGCGTACTGATCGCCAACGACCCGACCGTGCGCGGCGGTTCGCTCAACCCGTACGCACTGCGCAAGAACCTGCGCGCCCTGGAGATCGCCCGCCGCAACCGCCTGCCGGTGATCAGCCTGGTCGAGTCCGGCGGTGCCGATCTGCCCACCCAGGCCGAGCTGTTCGTGCCGGGCGGTCGGGTCTTCCACGACCTGACCGAGCTGTCCGCGCTGGGCATCCCCACCATCGCGCTGGTGTTCGGCAACTCGACCGCGGGCGGCGCCTACATCCCCGGCCTGTGCGACCACTCGGTGCTCGTGGCGGGGCAGGCCAAGGTGTTCCTCGGCGGCCCACCGCTGGTGCGGATGGCCACCGGCGAGGAGGCCGACGACGAGGAACTGGGCGGCGCCGCGATGCACGCCCGGGTGTCCGGGCTGGCCGACCACTACGCCGTGGACGAATACGACTGCCTGCGGATCGGTCGGCGGATCGTGGCCGAGCTGAACTGGCACAAGCACGGCCCCGGGCCGACCCACCCGGCGGACGAGCCGCTGTACGACATCGACGAGGTGCTCGGCCTGGTCTCCGCCGACCTGCGCGTGCCGTTCGATCCCCGCGAGGTGCTGGCCCGGGTGGTGGACGGTTCGCGGTTCGGCGAGTACAAGCCCGGCTACGGGACCAGCCTGGTCACCGGATGGGCCTCGGTGCACGGCTTCCCGGTGGGGGTGTTGGCCAACGCGCGCGGCGTGTTGTTCGGCGAGGAGTCGCGCAAGGCCGCCGAGTTCATCCAGTTGGCGAACCGCTCGCACACCCCGCTGCTGTTCCTGCAGAACACCACCGGCTACATGGTGGGCACCGCGTACGAACAGGGCGGCATCGTCAAGGACGGCGCCAAGATGATCAACGCGGTGACCAACTCGACCGTGCCGCACCTGACCCTGAACATCGGCGCGTCCTTCGGCGCCGGCAACTACGGCATGTCGGGCCGCGCCTTCGACCCCCGGCTGTTGTTCGCCTGGCCGACCGCGAAGCTCGCCGTGATGGGTGCGGCGCAACTGGCCGGCGTGTTGTCCATCGTCGGCCGACAGGCCGCCGCGGCGCGCGGGATCGCCTTCGACGAGGAGGTGGACGAACTGCGCCGGAGTGCGATCGAGGCGCAGATCGAGCGCGAGTCGCACGCGTTCTTCGTCACCGCGCGGCTCTACGACGACGGCGTGATCGATCCGCGCGACACCCGCACGGTGCTCGGCATCGCGCTGTCCGCGGCGCACTCGGCACCGGTCGCGGGCACCACCGGCTACGGGGTCTTCCGCATGTGACGCCGGCCGAGGGCACCCCAGCCGACCCGCCCACCAGGCGGCAGCACACCGAAGGCACCCCGGCCGCCTCGCCCACCCGGCGCCGGGACACCCAAGGCACCCCAGCCGCCCCGCCGCCCGGAAACCGCACACCGAGGGGATCGTATGCCGTTCATCCGCAGGCTGTTGATCGCCAACCGCGGCGAGATCGCGGTCCGGATCGCCCGCACCGCACACACGATGGGCATCGACACGGTGGCCGTGTACGCCGATCCGGACACCGACTCGCCCCATGTCGCGGCGGCCGATCAGGCGGTCCGGCTGCCCGGCGAAACCGCCGCGGACACCTACCTGCGCGCCGACCTGCTGATCGAGGCGGCCCGGAGCACCGGCGCCGACGCGGTGCACCCGGGCTACGGATTCCTGTCCGAGAACGCCGACTTCGCCCGCCGGGTCGAGGCCGCCGGACTCGTCTTCGTGGGGCCCGCGGCGCAGACCATCGCCGCGATGGGCGACAAGCTCGCCGCGAAGGAACTGCTCGGCGCGGCGGGTGTGCCGGTGTTGCCCGGCGGGATCGTTCGCGAGGACGGCGACGCGCGCGAACTCGCCGCCCGGATCGGCTTCCCGCTGCTGGTCAAGGCCGCCTTCGGCGGCGGCGGCCGTGGCATGCGGGTGGTGCGCGAACCGGGCGCGCTGGCCGAGGCGGTGGCCGGCGCCCGGCGCGAGGCGGGCGCCGCGTTCGGCGACGACACCGTCTTCCTGGAGCGTCTGGTGGAGCGCCCCCGACACGTCGAGGTGCAGATCTTCGGCGACACCCACGGCACGGTGCTCGCGCTCTTCGAGCGGGACTGCTCGATCCAGCGCCGGCATCAGAAGCTGATCGAGGAGAGCCCCTCCCCGGCCGTCGACCCGGCGCTGCGGGCCCGGTTGTGCGCGGCGGCGGTGACCGCCGGTCGGGCGATCGGCTATGTCGGCGCGGGCACCGTGGAGTTCGTGCTCGACCGGGCCGGCGCGTTCCACCTCCTGGAGGTCAACACCCGACTCCAGGTCGAGCACCCGGTCACCGAACTGACCACCGGCCTGGACCTGGTCCGGCTGCAACTCCTGGTCGCCCAGGGCCACCCGCTGCCCGCCGAACCGGTCGCCGCCGGCCACGCCATCGAGGCCCGGCTGTACGCGGAGGACCCCGGCCGCGGCTACGCCCCCTCGGTCGGCACGCTGCACCGCTTCGAACTGGCCGAGCGGGACGGCATCCGGGTGGACGCCGGCGTGGCCGAAGGGAGCCGGATCGGCCCGCACTACGACGCGCTGCTGGCCAAGGTGATCGCGTACGCGCCGACCCGCGACGAGGCCTGCCGCAAGCTCGCCCACGCGCTCGCCCGGGCCCGACTGCACGGCGTGCGCACCAACCGCGACCTGCTCGTGGGCATCCTGCGCTCGCCCGAGTTCACCGCCGGAGACGCGGACACCGGCTTCCTGGATCGACATCCGCCGGCCGAACTGTGCGCCCCCGACCCGGCGGCGGCGGCGATCCACGCCGCCGCCGCGGCCCTGGCCGGACAGGCCGAACGGCGGGCGGCGGCCCGCGTGTTGGGCGGCATTCCGAGCGGCTGGCGCAACGTCCGCAGCGCCGACCAGCAGGTGACCTACGCGCACGACACCGACGGCCGCACGGTGGTCACCTATCGTCTCCCCGACCAGGTCGCGATCGACGGAAAGCCGTTGCCCGGTCTGGTCGTTCACGCCGCACACGCGGATCGGGTGGACCTGACCGCGGACGGGGTGCGGCGCACCGTCTCGGTGCACCGGGTCGGCGACACGATCCACCTGGACAGCCCGCTGGGCGCGAGCGAGCTGACCGAGCTGCCGCGACTGCCGGAACCGGCCGAACCCGTTCGGGAGCCCGTCGGTTCGCTGTCGGCCGCGATGCCCGGCACGGTGGTCCGGGTCGCGGTCGAAGAGGGCCAACACGTCGTGGCCGGACAACTCGTCCTGGCCGTCGAGGCGATGAAAATGGAACACGAGGTGCTCGCACCGCACGCGGGCGTTGTCGGCCGACTGACCGTGCGTCCGGGCGAACCGGTGGACGCCGGCACGGTGTTGGCGATCGTGGCCCCCGACGCCGACGCCGAGACTCACGCGGAGGCCGCGCGATGAGCGCCTCGACCGACGGGACGCCGGCCCGCCGCCCGGTCCGGATCGCGAACTGCTCCGGTTTCTACGGCGATCGACCGGCCGCCGCACGCGAGATGGTCGAAGGCGGCCCGATCGACGTGCTCACCGGCGACTACCTGGCCGAACTGACCATGTCCATCCTGTGGAAGGCCCGGAACAAGGACCCCGACGCCGGCTACGCGCGCACCTTCGTCACCCAGATGGAACAGGTGATGGGCACCTGCCTGGACCGGGGCATCCGGATCGTCTCCAACGCCGGCGGGCTCAACCCGGCGGGCCTGGCCGAACGCCTGCGGGCGAGCGCGGAACGCCTGGGCCTGGCCCCGCGGATCGCCTACGTGAGCGGCGACGACGTACTGGACCGGATCGACGCGGGACCGCGCGCGGTGACCGCGAATGCCTACCTCGGCGGCTGGGGCATCGCCGAAGCCCTCGCCCGGGGCGCCGACATCGTGGTCTGCCCGCGGGTGACCGACGCCTCCCTGGTGGTCGGCCCCGCCGCCTGGTGGCACGGCTGGCGGCGCACGGACCACGACCGGCTCGCCGGCGCCGTCGTCGCGGGCCACGTGATCGAATGCGGCCCGCAGGCCACCGGCGGCAACTACCCGTTCTTCGGCGACCTCCCACGCCTGCAACGGCCGGGCCGCAGCCACGACTTCGCGCTGGACACCCGCCGCCCCGGCTTCCCGATCGCGGAGCTGGCCGCCGACGGTTCCTCGGTGATCACCAAACACCCGGGCACCGGCGGCCTGGTGTCGATCGGCACGGTCACCGCGCAACTGCTGTACGAGATCGCCGGACCCGCCTACGCCAACCCCGACGCGGTGGCCCGCTTCGACACCATCACGCTCGGCCCGGCAGGTCCGGACCGGGTGCGCATCCGCGGCGTGCGCGGACTGCCGCCGCCGCCCACCCTCAAGGTCGCCGTCAACGAACTCGGCGGCTACCGCAACACCATGACCATGGTGCTGACCGGCCTGGACATCGAGGCCAAGGCCGCGCACGCCGAACGCATGCTCTTCGACACGCTCGGCGGCCGGGACCGGTTCGCCGAGGTCGACGTACGGCTGCTGCGCTACGACCGACCCGACGCGCCGACCAACGAGCAGGCCACCGCGCACCTGCGGGTCACCGTCAAGGACCCCGACCCGACCAAGGTCGGCCGCGCCTTCTCCGGCGCGGTCGTCGAACTCGCGCTGGCCGGCTACCCGGGCTTTCACACCACCACCCCGCCCACCACCGAGACCGCCTACGGCGTCTTTCGGGCCGGGTGGATCCCGGTCGCCGAGGTCGAGCACACCGTGGTGCTGCCCGACGGCACCTCGCGGGCGATCGCGCCGCCCGAACACACCGCGCCGCTGCCCGCCGCCACCCCGCCGGCCGAACCACCGGTCCGCCACCCGGGACCGACCCGCCGGGCGCCGCTCGGACTGGTCTGCGGCGCCCGCTCCGGCGACAAGGGCGGCGACGCCAACCTGGGTCTGTGGGCCCGCAGCGATGCCGGCTTCCGCTGGCTGCGCGGGCATCTGACGGTCGATCGACTACGCGAACTGTTGCCCGAAGCAACCGAGTTGCCCATCCAGCGGTATGTGCTGGCGAACCTGCGCGCGATCAACTTCGTGATCGTCGGCCTGCTCGGCGAGGGCGTCGCCGCCACCACCCGCCCGGATCCACAGGCGAAGGGCCTGGCCGAGTACATCCGGTCCCGACACACCGACATCCCCACGACGCTGTTGGACGGGTGAGCCATGGACTTCCGAGAGAGCGACGAACACCGGGCCCTGCGCGCCGCGGTGGGCGCGATCACCGACGGATTCGGCCCCGGCTACTTCGCCGAGCACAGCCGCGACCGCCGACCCACCACCGAACTGTGGCAGGCCCTGGGCAAACACGGCTACATCGGCGTCAATCTGCCCGAGGAGTACGGCGGCGGAGGCGGCGGCCTGGTCGAACTGGCGATCGTCTGCGAAGAGGTCGCCGCACACGGCTGCCCGCTGCTGTTGCTCCTGGTCTCCAGTGCGATCGCCGGCGAGGTGCTCACCCGGTTCGGCACCGCCGGGCAAAAGCGCACCTGGCTGCCCCGCCTGGCCGCGGGCACCGGCAAGATCGTGTTCGCGATCACCGAACCGGACGCCGGCTCCAACACCCACCGCCTGGCCACCACCGCGACCCGCGTCGGCGACGGCTGGTCGGTGCGCGGCACCAAGCAGTTCATCTCCGGAGTCGACGAGGCCGACGCGATCCTGGTGGTCGCCCGGACCGGCACCGACCCCGAATCCGGCCGCGCCCGGCTCTCGCTGTTCCTGGTCGACGCCGCCCACCCGCGCCTGACCGCGACCCCGCTGGCGATCGAGGGCTCCGCACCCGAGCGGCAGTTCACCCTCTTCTTCGACGACGTACCGGTCGCCCCCGACCGACTGATCGGCACCGAGGGCGACGGACTGCGCCAGGTCTTCCACGGCCTGAACCCGGAACGGGTGACCGGTGCGGCACTGGGAGTCGGCATCGCCCGCCACGCGCTCGCCCGCGCCGCCGACTACGCCCGTACCCGCGAGGTGTGGGGCCGCCCGATCGGCACCCACCAGGCGATCGCCCACCCGCTCGCCGAGGCCGCCGTCGAGGTCGAGTCGGCCGCGCTGATGACGGCCCGCGCCGCCTGGCTGCACGACGCGGGCGAAGCGATGGTCAAGGCCGCCGGAGAGGCCGCCAACATGGCCAAGTACGCCGCCGCCGAGGCGGCCATCCACGCGGTGGACGCCGCCATCCAGACCCACGGCGGCAACGGCATGAGCCGCGACTACGGCCTGGTACCCCTGTGGGGCATGGCCCGCGCGTTGCGGATCGCGCCGGTCAGCCGGGAGATGATCCTCAATCACGTGGCGCAACACACCCTCGGACTGCCGCGCTCGTACTGATCGACACCCCCGTGTGTACCGGTCCGCGCTACGACTGCGGAGGACCCGGCGTACTTGCGTGCGACTTGTGAATGACCCGGTTCGGGACTCGGGATCGACGCGGCAGCACGCGGCCGGGCAGAAGATGGAGAGGCAGGCTGCTCCGCTCCCGGCGCGACTGTGTCGGGTGTCGGCCGGGACCGGTGTCATCGGTCGGGCTCGGCGAAGAAGGCAGTGGAAGCGTGGATCAGATGTTGGCGGGGCGTCCCTTCTGGGACGTGGACATCACGAGCATGTGGTTCGTCATAGGCATGGCGCTGGCCACGGCAGGCACCGCCTTCGCCACCATCTGGTTCTGGAACCGCCCCACGCTCCAGCGCACCCGCCGGATCTGCACGCTGCTGTTCACCCAGCTCATGGTCACCTTCACCATCCTGGCCGCGGTCAACGCGCAGATGTACTTCTACTCGACCCTGTCCGACCTGATGCACATCGCGGACGGGCCGCCGGTGCCGGACGTGTCGGTGTCCACCGTCAAGGTCAAGCACCTCGACCCAAGGCCGGCCGTGCCGTTCTCCGACGACCACGGCAAGGGGCTGCCGTTCATGGTCACCAAACCCCCGCTGACCGACCAGCCCCGAACCCCCAAGCCGCGACGGTCCGGCGCGGACCCCAAACACGGCGTGCTGGTCAACACCTCCATCCAGGGTGCCCGCACCGGCTACAAGCTGGACACCTTCGTCTACCTGCCCGCCGCCTACTTCAACGCGGAGAACGCTCGCGCCCGCTTCCCGGTCATCCAGCTCACCTCCGGCTTCCCCGGCACCCCCGACACCTGGCTGCGCCGGATGAAGGTGCACCAGATGCTCGCCGGGCTGATGGAAACGGGCAAGATGCCGCCGACCATCGTGGTGATCGCGGCGCAGAACCCGATCGCGGGCCGGGACAGCGAGTGTGTGGACGCCCCCGGCGGTGCCCGCGCCGACACCTACCTCGGCCAGGACGTACCGGACGCCATAGCGGCCAACTTCCGCACCGCGCCCGCGCCGGCCGGATGGGGCCTGCTGGGCTACTCCACGGGCGGCTTCTGCTCGGTCAACCTGGCGCTGCGCCACCCCGACCGCTACACCGCCGCGGCCAGCCTCTCCGGCTACTTCAAGGCGATCACCGACGTGACCACCGGCGATCTGTACCGCGGCGACGACGCGCTGCGCCGGGCCAACAGCCCGCTGCACACCGTCGACGACGTGCGCAGGCCGCCGGTGCGGATGTACCTGTTCGCGGCCAAGGGCGAGGGCAAGACGGTCCGCGAGGCCCGTGAGTTCGCCCGCAAACTGCGGCCGACGGACAGCGTGAAGGTGCAGATAGAGTCGTCCGGCGGCCACAACTTCGGTACCTGGGCCAGGGGCCTGCCGGGCGCGTTCGAGTGGCTGGGGCGCGAACTGGCGACCGGACCGGGCGGCGAGGTGCGCGGGCCGGCCTTCTCGGGCGGGCGACCGCTGCACTGAGACCCCGGCGGCGGGTGGGCGGGCGACCCGGCCGATCCCTTCAATACGGCCCGGTACGGTGCGAGACTTCTGCGGCGCCATCCGAACGGAAGCCCAGGGCCCGCGCCCGGCTCGGGAGCGGGACGCCGTCGCACCGAGACGAGGATCGCCCATGCATCCCGGTGTCACCGCCGCCGCGCACCCGCACCGCCCCGCCGTGATCATGGCCGGCACCGGCCGGGTCGTCGGCTACGCCGAACTGGACGCGGAGTGCAACCGCTTCGCCCACCTGCTGTACGACGCCGGGCTGCGCCCGGGGGACCACGTCGCGATCGCGCTGGAGAACCACCCGCTCTACCTCGCGCTCACCTGGGCCGCGCAGTGCTCGGGTCTGATCTACACGCCGGTGGGCGTACGACTGCATCCGGACGAGCTGGCCTATGTCGTGGACAACTGCGGGGCACGGGTGTTCGTCACCTCGGCCGCGCAGGCCGAACTCGCGGGCGCCATCCGCGACCGGGCGCCCCGGGTGGAGCGGTGGCTGATGCTGGACGGCGCGGTGCCCGGCTTCGAACCGTACGAGGTCGCGGTCCGCACCTGCCCGAGCACGCCGCTCGCGAGCCGGTTCGAGGGCGCGGACATGCTCTACTCGTCCGGCACCACCGGTCGCCCCAAGGGGGTACTGCCCAAACGCGAGGAGCACCCGCTGGGCACCGGGCCGGCGCTGACCCTGTTCCGCCTGATCGGCGCGCTGTACGGGATGGACACCTCGGGCGAGGGCGGCGACGTCTACCTGTGTCCCGCGCCGCTCTACCACGCGGCGCCGCTGCGCTACTGCATGCAGTTCCTGCGCGCCGGGCACACCGTGGTGGTCCTGGAGCGTTTCGACCCGGAGGCTGCGCTGGCCGCGATCGAGCGGTATCGGGTGACGCACAGCCAGTGGGTGCCGACGATGTTCGTGCGGATGCTCAAGCTGCCGGCCGACACGCGCGAACGCTACGACCTGTCCTCGCTGCGCTACGCGGTGCACGCCGCCGCGCCGTGTCCGCCCGAGGTCAAGGAACGCATGCTGGACTGGTGGGGACCGGTATTGCACGAGTACTACGCCGGCACCGAGGGCAACGGCTACGTCGGCTGCGGGCCCCGTGAGTGGCTCGCGCACCGGGGCACGGTCGGGCGGGCGATCCTGGGCACGCCGCACATCTGCGACGGTGCGGGGCGGGAACTGCCGGTGGGCGAGGACGGTCTGGTCTACTTCGCCGACGGGCCGCAGTTCTCGTACCACGGCGACCCGGACAAGACCGAGGCCGGCCGCGATCCGGCGGGCCGGGGCTGGACCACCCTCGGCGACATCGGGCACCTGGACGCGGACGGCTACCTGTATCTGACGGATCGCCAATCGCACATGGTGATCAGCGGTGGGGTGAACATCTATCCGCAGGAGGTGGAGAACCTGCTCGCGCTGCATCCCGCGATCGCCGACGTCGCGGTGTTCGGCGTCCCGGACGCGGAACTGGGCGAACAGGTCAAGGCGGTCGTGCAACCGGCCGAAGGCGCGACGCCGGGGCCGGAGTTGGCCCGCGAGCTGATCGCCTACTGCCGGGCCCGGATCGCGCACTACAAGTGCCCGCGATCGGTGGACTTCCGCGCCGAGTTGCCTCGGCATCCGACCGGGAAGTTGTACAAGCGGCTGCTGATCGACGAGTACCGGGCGGCGGCGCCGGGTTCGACCTGAGGATCGGCAATTGCCTTGGCGTACGGCCCGGGTGCCTTGATACCGTCCGCGCGTGTTCACCCTTGCCGAACCTCCGGTCTTCGCCCGTCTGCGGGACGCCCGTTCCGTGTTGATCGCGGGGGCGGGGGGTGGTTTCGACGTGTTCTCCGGACTGCCGCTGGGGCTCGCGCTGGCCGAGCAGGGCAAGCGGGTGCACTACGCGAACCTGTCGTTCGTGACCGTGGATCGGCTGCCGTCGGCGAGTCGGCTGTTGCCCGGACTCGCCGCGGTGCGACCGGACACGTCGGGCAACGACGACTACTTCCCGGAGCGCACGCTGGCGAGCTGGCTCGGGCGCAACGGTTTCGCCGACACCGTCTACGCGTTCGGGAAGACCGGGGTCAAGCCGCTGCGGGCCGCGTATCGGCGGTTGGTCAAGGACCTCGACGTGGACGCGATCGTGCTCGTGGACGGCGGCACCGACATCCTGATGCGCGGCGACGAGGCGTCGTTGGGCACCCCGGAGGAGGACATGACCAGCCTCGCCGCGGTGGCGGGTGTGCGGGTGCCGACCCGGCTGGTCGTCTCGCTCGGCTTCGGCATCGACTCCTACCACGGCATCTGCCACGCGCAGGTGTTGGAGAACCTGGCGGCGCTTACCCGGGAGGGGCACTACCTCGGCGC
The DNA here is from genome assembly GCF_044333915.1 of Embleya sp. NPDC020886. Classification (NCBI taxonomy): domain Bacteria; kingdom Bacillati; phylum Actinomycetota; class Actinomycetes; order Kitasatosporales; family Streptomycetaceae; genus Embleya; species Embleya sp. NPDC020886. The sequence continues at coordinate 59,443 of NZ_JBIRRX010000007.1, forward strand.
GTTGTCGATTCCGCGCGAATCGCGGGAGGGAGCGCTGTACCTGGACGCGGTGGCGTACGCGAACCGGCGCACCCCGCAGCGGCCGAGCATCGTGCAGGGCTCGGTCGCCTCGGCCCTGCACGGGCGGTTCGGCGACGCGCACTTCACCGAACGCACCGGAAACAGCGAGCTGTTCATCAATCCGCTGATGAGCGTGTACTTCACCGTCGACCTGGTCGGCCTGGCCGAACGCTCGTTGTACCTGTCGCGGCTGGAGGGCACCGAGAGCATCTGGGACGTCGCGCGGCGCATCGACGAGTTTCGCGACGAGTTGGCGTTCACCCGGCCGAGGCAGGCGATCCCGCACTGAGGCCCGGCGGGGCGCCGACCGGATCGGTGACCGGGCGTCAGGTCTCGTGCGACGGGCGGTATTCCTCCGGGCTCAGGCCGAACGTCCAGGCCACACCCTCGCGGGCGGTCTCGGTGTCCGGCGGCACGCGCAGCCAGTAGGTGCGGGTGCTGCCGTCCGGTTCGGGCGTGGAGTTGAGCACCTCGACCATCATGATCGGTTCGTCGTCGTCGAGTTCGATCTCCCACAACACGCCGGTCTCGTCCCGATCCAACGGCTGGGCACCGACCTCGCGCAGGTAGCGGTCGTAGCCGTAGATCTCCAGCATCACCCGGCGCAGCTCGGCGTTGTCCTCGTTGTGGATCGCGCGTACGGTCAGCCGGCTGCCGCCGGGGCCGAGACCGCCGACGAAATCGGCCGGCACCGGCATGCCGCGCCACGCGTGCAGCGCGAAGCCGTCGGCGTAGGTCAGCGCGGGGCCGTCGCCGTTGTGCAGCCGCGACTGGTCGTCGCGATGCATCGTGGTGGGCCGTTCGCTGACCAGCACGACCCGCTCGTACGGCCACCACCAGCCGACGTGCCGGGCCACCTCGGCGAGTTCGGCCAGGACCGGGAAGTCGAACTCGGGGAAGCGCTCCTTGAGTCCGTCGAAGACCGCGAGCCAGGCCGCGTCGTGTTGGCCGCCCAGCGCGCTGTGCGTGGTCGCGCGGACCTTGTCCGCGATGTCCCAGCGGCCGCGCGAGGCGGGGGTGCGCACCGAGGGGTCCCACGCGCCGACGCCGGAGTGCACCGCCTCGCGGATGCGCTCGGTGAGCTGCCGGGTGGGCTCCCACAGCCGGTCGGCGCCCTCGGCCCAGGCGAGCTCCCAGCCGCCCGCCCCCAGCACCGCGGTGGCCTGGGCCTTGGCGGCCGTCCAGGGGCCGCTCCAGAGCCGTTCCTGCACGGGTCGGCCCGGTCGCCCGGGCACCTTGACCGACAGCCGGGTGGCGGCCAGGTCGGCGGGCTTGCAAGTGCCCGCCGCCACGGTCGCGGCCACCGCCGCCGCGAGGGGCGAGTCGTACCAGACCACCCGCTCCGGCTCGGACAACCCGGCGGCCCGATACACGGCCCGGATGGCCTCCTCGGCGGCGGGCCGATCGGCGGGACCGGTGGCGGCGGCGACGTGCGCCCAGTCGGTGGTGGCCTCGGCCAGGGCGAGCCGATCCGCGAGGCCGAGCACCGGCCGAGGGGCGGGTCGCGGCCGGCCGACGACCGGCGCGTGTTGCGGGGTCGGCCGGGCGCGGTCGGCGGCGGCCCGGGCGTCGTGGGTGGTCGGCCCGGTCGCCCCCGCGGGCTCGGCGGCCCGGGTCGGCGCGTGCAGCGGGGTGCGCCGTGCCCGGTGGGGGCTCGGCTGTGGCGGCTCGTGCGGTCCCTCGTCGAGCGGGGGAGTGGCCCGCGCCGCGGACTCGGCCTCGCGCGCGGCCCGTTCCTCGCGTGCCCGCAGCGCCGCCCAGGCCGCCGCCGCCGGATTGGCGGGCGGCGCGGGCGGGTTTGGCGGGCGCGGGGCGAGGGCCTTGCGCGGCAGCGCGATCCCGGGCAGCTTGCGGGGCGGCGTGGCCATCGTGTCTCCCGTGGTGTGCGGTTGCGCCCGGTCGGCGGCGAAAGCTCGGGCCGGACCGGTCGGTTCGACGCGTCGGATGATCGTCGCCCACCGGATCGGCTCGGCGCGTCGGGGTGTGTCGAGCGCGGAGACCATGGTTCCACCGGCTCCGACCCGGCTGCGGTGAATGTCGGCTCCGACCCGATCCCGAGCCCGCGTTCGAGCCGGCGAGCCGGAAAGAGCCCGGGCCCGAAGGCGCGTCGGCGGACGTGCCGGACCGGATCTAGTCCGCCACCATCCGGACCGCGCCCGGGATGTACTCGCGTTGGCGGACCACTCGGTACCAGCCCTTCGGCAGGTCGATCGTGGCGTGTTCCTCGTGCACGATGCGGGTGGCCTCGTCCAGGTGCAGGTGGCCGATCAACATCGGTTCCGGGGCCAGGTACAGCGTGCCACTGCCGACCACCGCGTGGGCGTGCCCGGTGGCCTCGCCGAGCGCCAGCACGAGTCGGCCGCGGGCGTCCCGGGGTTTGGTCGGCAGCGCCTCGACGCCGGTGGGCACGGTCTGTGCCTTGATCGGTTGCAGCAGGATGTCGCCCTGGCGAAACATGGCAAACCTCCATCGGGATGGTCGAATCGACGGTGGCTCAACCCCACCGCCGAACACGCTAACCACCCCGACCGACAGGCCGCGCCGCCGATCAGTAGCCCGCCGGCCGGATCAGCCCGGTCTCGTAGGCGTACACCGCGGCCTGGGTCCGGTCGCGCAGGCCCAGCTTGACCAGGATGCGACCGACGTGGGTCTTCACCGTCTGCTCGGCCACCACCAGGCGGGCCGCGATCTCGGCGTTGGACAGGCCCTGGGCGATCAGCGACAACACTTCGGTCTCGCGTTCGGTGAGGTCGCCGACGCGGTCCTTGAGCGGGACCCGCGGCGCACCGGCCAGACGGGAGAACTCGCCGATCAGGCGCTTGGTCAGGTTCGGCGCGAGCAGCGCGTCCCCGGCGGCCACCACCCGTACCGCGTGCGCGAGTTCCTCGGCCGAGGCGTCCTTGAGGAGGAAGCCGGACGCGCCCGCGCGCAGCGCCTCGTACACGTACTCGTCCAGATCGAACGTGGTCAGCACGAGCACCTTGGTCGCCGTGCCGGCGGATCCGGTGATCCGCCCGGTGGCCTCGATGCCGCCCAGCCGAGGCATCCGGATGTCCATCAGCACCACGTCGGGGGCGAGTTCGGCCACCTGCCCGACCGCGTCGAGGCCGTCGACGGCCTGCCCGACCACCTCGATGTCGGGCTCCGCGTTCAGCAGGACGGTGAAGCCCTGCCGGACCATCATCTGGTCGTCGGCGATCAACACCTTGATGCTCACGAATCGCCCCCCAAAGGCAGTCTGGCCACGACCTCGTAACCGCCGTCGGGGATCGGCCCGCCGGCGAAATCGCCCCCCAGCATGGCGACCCGCTCGCGCATTCCGAGCATCCCGTGCCCGCCGCCCGGCGGAGTCGACGGGGCGGACGAATCGAGCGGCTCGCTCGCGGTGTTGGCGACCCGGATCGCCAAGCCGGTCGCCTGATAACCCAGCTCCACCCGAATCGCCGCTCCCGGCGCGTGCCGCAACACGTTGCTGAGCGCCTCCTGCACGATCCGGAACGCGGACAGCTCGACCCCGGGCGGCAGCGCCCGCCGCTCGCCGGTGATCCGGGTGTCCACCTCCAGACCGGCGCCGCGCACGTTGGCGACCAGCTCGTCCAGCCGATCCAGGGTGGGCTGTGGGGCGTGCCGGACGGCCTCGGACAGGTCGTTCTCGGAGCGCAGCACACCCAGCACCCGGCGCAGCTCGGTGAGCGCGTCGACCGCGTTCGCCCGGATGCCGACCAGGTTTTCCTTGAGCGCCTCGGAGGGATTGTCCACCAGATGCGGCGCGACCTGGGCCTGGATCGAGATCACCGACATGTGGTGCGCGACCACGTCGTGCAACTCGCGGGCGATCCGGGTGCGTTCCTCCAGGAGGGTACGCCGGGCCCGCTCCTCGGCGGTGAGTTCGGACTGGACCACCAACGCGGTCCGGGCCTGCCGCCGGCCGCGCAGCGAGGCACCGACCACCGCCGCGATGGTCAGCGTCACCGCGGCCGATTCCAGGTCGAACCTGCGCATAGGGGCGAAGAAGGTGACGTGCAGCAGTGTCCCGATCAGCAGGCTGATCGCCAGCACCTCGAACGTGACGCGCGGCCGGGCCCGCAGCGCGACCATGAACACCGCAGCGGCGTGCAGCGCGATCCCGGTCCCGGTCCACGGGTACAGCTGCGGGGTGTCCGGGTTCGCCGCCAGCGCGACGACGACCATCGCCGCGGTCACCGCCCACCACGCCTGCACCGGCCGGAACATCGCGACCACGATCGCCACCGACGGGGCGCCGCCGAGCAGGATGCCGGCCGACTGGCTCAGGCCGTACTGCCAGACGAGTTGGTTGATGTTGACCACCGCGGCCGGGACCGCCAGGAACACCAACAACACCGCGGACGCGGGTTGCCAGTCCCGCCAACGGCGCGGCAGCGGGTCGGGAGCGCCCGTCCACAGGTCGGCGCGCAGGGTGCGCACGAGCGCGCCCACCGCCGTCCTGATCCGGCCCCCGCCCTCCCTTCGCACAAGATCAACTCTAGGCACGCCGCACCTCCGCCGTCCGGGCGGGCCTCGTGCGCGCCTTCGGCACCGACGCTAGGCGCGGTCCCCGGCCGCGGACATCCCGCCAGGGGGCTCACCCGTCGAGTGGCTCTCGGGTACTACGGGTATCGGTGCGGCGCATCGCACCGACCCGCACCGACCCGCCGTCGGGGCCGCCGGACCGAGCCGGCGTGCCCCCACCCTCAACTGCGCTCCTTGACCCCCGCCAACATGCCCTCGATGCGGTCCGGCGGCCCGGGCCGGGAGAAGTACCAACCCTGCCCGGCGTCACAGCCGATCGCCCGCAGCCGCTCCGCCTGGACCGCGGTCTCGATGCCCTCCGCGGTCACCGTCAGGCCGATCGCGTGCGCCAGTTCGACCAGCGAGGCCACGATCCGGCCGTCCACCGGATCGGAGTCGCCGGGTTGCCGCAGGCCCTCGACGAAGGAGCCGGCGATCTTCAGCTCGCAGACCGGCAGTCGACGCAGGTAGGCCAGGTTCGAGTAGCCGGTGCCGAAGTCGTCGATCGCGATCCGGATGCCCATCGCGGCCAGTTCGCGCAGTCGCTCCAGCGGACCACCGTCGGTGGACATGATCTGACTCTCGGTCAGCTCGAATTGCAGTCGGCCCGGATCCAGGCCCGTCTCGGCCAGCACCCGCTCCACCTGGCGTACCAGGCCCGGTTCGCGGCACTGGCGTTCGGCCAGGTTGACGCTGATGAAGGGGGCGCCGTCCGGCTCCAGGTCCTGCCAGCGGCGTGCCTCGCGGCACGCCTGCTCCAGCACGTGCATGCCCAGCGGCACGATCAGCCCGGTCTCCTCGGCCAGCCCGATGAAGCGGTCCGGGCCGACCAGGCCGTTGCGCGGATGGCGCCAGCGCACCAGCGCCTCGACGCCGAGCACACCGCCGTCGGCGAGCGAGACGAGCGGCTGGTAGTCGACGTAGAACTCGCCGTGGTGCAACGCGGCGGGCATCTCCGCGGACAGCGTGTAGCGCGCCACCTCGCGGTCGTTGCGGTCGGTGTCGAACACCGTCCAGCGCCCGCGCCCGTCGGACTTGGCCCAGTAGAGCGTTATGTCGGCCGCCCGCAGCGTGTCCGCCGGGCTGGTGCCGGCCACCGGCCGCTCCACGATGCCGATGCTCGCGGTGACCGTCAGGTCGTGGCCGCGGATGCGGAACGGCTCGCGCAGCGCGGCGAACACGCCGTCGGCCAGCGCCACCACCTGGCCGGTGCCGGTGGAGTGCTCGACCAGGATGACGAACTCGTCGCCGCCCATCCGCGCCATCAGGTGCCCGGCCTGGCCCGCGTACCGACTCAGCCGCCGGGCGACCGCGACCAGCAACTGGTCGCCCACGTCGTGCCCGAGGCTGTCGTTGACCACCTTGAACCCGTCCAGGTCCAGGTAGCACAGGCCGACCCGGTCACCGGGGCCCGGGTGTTCGAACGCGGCGGTCAGTCGTTCGACGAACAGCGCGCGGTTGGGCAGCCCGGTGAGCTGGTCGTGCATCGCCTGGTGGCGCAGCCGGGTGTGCAGGCGGTGCCGGTCGGTGACGTCCTCCAGCATGCAGACCTGGTACTCGGGGCTGCCCTTGGAGTCGCGGACCAGGGACAACGACAGGTGCGTCCACAACGTCTCGCCGTCGGCCTTCTCGAACTGCTTCTCCAGGGCGAAGTGGTCGCGTTCGCCGCTGATCAACTCGTCGTAGAGCTTCCACATGTGGTCGGTGTCGCCGTCGTGCATGAAGTCGCGGACCTGCCGCTTGCACATCTCCTCGACGCTGGCCGCGAACATCGTGGTCATCGCCTGGTTGACGTCGATCACGTTGCCGTCGACGTCGCCGATCCCGATGCCGATCGCGGCCTGGTCGAAAACGGCCCGAAAGCGCGCTTCACTCGTGTGCAGTGCGTGCTCCGCGCTGTCCCGGGCGACCAGGACGGCGGCGTGGATGGCCTCCTGCTCGTCCAGGGTCCGCCGGCGCAGCGCCTCCGCGTAGCCCGCCGCGAGCGCGCCCATCAGCCCGGCGATGCGCTCCAGGTACGCGTCGGGATCCCGACCGCGGGAGACCGCCTCGCGGCGCAGGATGGGCCACCACGGGCCGACCAGGCCCAGGGTGCGCTCCAGCGTGCCGCTGCCGGTGAAGTGTTCGCCGACGAGGGACGCGCCGACCTCGCGCGCCGCGGCCGGGTCGAACGGCTCGGTGCGCAGCGCCTGCGCCAGGCGCAGCGCCTGGTCGCGCAGGTATTGCTCGATCTCGGCACCGCTCAACGGGACGAAGCTGGTGCCCTCGACGGCCCGGGCCCAGTCGCGGGCGAATCGGCTCAGCGACGGCCTGGCCCCGTCGGCCCGCGCGTCGTCCGTACCGCCGTTCACCCTGCGCTCCCCACGGTGGTCCGGGCGCACATGCCGGTCCCCCGGCACGCCTGGACCCACGCTGTGCCCGGCGCCCATGATGGTCGATCCACCGCCCCACCTTTCCTCCTCGGGGGCGATCCGTCACCGTGCAATGTCGGTGCGGTCGCCGCTCGGACGAGCCGGCCACAATCCCCAGCGGCCGTGTGAACGAGCCACATCACCCGTTATCACCCGTTCGGACGAGCCGGTTGGTACCTCCGGTGTGTCCCGACGATCGCGTGATCATCGTTGACGGTATCCGCCGCGGCGCGGAAACGTCTTGTAGTTGGACACGGCGCGAGGAGCATCACTCCGGAGAGGGACATGTGGTGCGCGCGGGTCCGTACCGAATTGTGGCGTACGCCCTCGCACTCCGGCGCACGCAGGGCTCCCCACGCGACGACTGACGGACCATCAGGTTGCCGCCCCCGGGCAACGGTACGCTCTACCGCCACGAGTCGGCGAGGTGGGGCGCCGTCGCCGCGGTTGCCCGGCGGTCCACCCGAGTGGAGGAAGTGGTCCCGATGTTGGTGGAACTCGCGGTAGGGGATGCGTACGGGGCGGGATTCGAGTACGCCGATCGTTCGTTCGTCGTGCGAGGCAACACACTCGCCGGTTATGTGCAGCATCCTCGTCATCGTGACGTGCTGCCCGGCCGATATACCGACGACACGCAGATGAGTATCGCGGTCGCCGAATGGTTGCTCGGCGACGATCACGGGATACCGGCGCTCGCGGACCTGTTCGTGCGGGCGTACAAGCGTGACGCGCGCGCCGGTTACGCGCGGGGGTTTCGTGGCGTACTGGAGGAGGTCGCCGACGGCGCGGAGTTGCTGGCGGTATTGCGGCCGGAGAGCGACAAGAGTGGCGCGGCGATGCGCGCGGGCGTGCTGGGCCTCTTGCCGGACCCGGCCGACGTGCGCCGGATGGCGGCGACGCAGGCCCGGATCACCCACCGCACGCTCGGCGGGATGACCTCGGCGACCGCGGCGGCGCTGGCGGTGCACTACTGCCGGTACGGCCTGGGTCCGGTCGCCGAACTGCCGACGTGGCTGGTGGCGACGCTGCCCGCGTCGACCGGGCCGGCCGTGTGGGCGCAGCCGTGGCGCGGCAAGGTCGGCTCGCCGGGCATGGACAGCACCCGCGCGGCGATCACCGCGCTGGCCGCGCACACCGGCACGGCCGCGTTGTTGAAGGCGTGTGTGGCGTACACCGGCGACGTGGACACGGTGGCCACCATCGCGCTCGCGGCGGCGAGTTGCTCGGCGGAGTACACCCGGGACCTGCCGCCCGCGCTGGTGGCGGGCCTGGAGAACGGCCCCTACGGACGAGAGCATCTCGCGGGCCTGGACGCGCGGTTGGCGGCCCGGTTCGGCTGAGCCGCGCCGGGCGGGCCCGGTCGGCCGCGGCGCGTCGGTGAAAGACCGGCGAAAGATCCGGCCCGGGACGTCCCGAGGGACGGATCGGCGAAACGCGAGAGGCCCCCCGGCGGACCGGGGGGCCTCTCGTTTGCCTGGAGCCCCAATACGGAATCGAACCGTAGACCTTCTCCTTACCATGGAGACGCTCTACCGACTGAGCTATTGGGGCCTGCGCGGCGAAAACTTACCGGATCCGCGTTCGGTTCGCCAACTTGATCCACGAGCGGATCCGGATCGACCTCGTCGGGCGCGCTTCACCACTCGCCGGGGCTCATCGTGAAGTGCGCATACGGGACGGTCCACACCACTTCGCGGGCCGCCTCCGCGCGTTCGTCGTAGGCGGTGCCGTGGTCGGCGGTGACGATGGCGAAGCAGGGTCTGCGGCAGCTCATCGCGCGAAACAGCCGGCCCAGGTGCCGGTCCACGTACTCCAGCGCGGCGGCGTGCGTGTCGCGGTTGTCGCCGTCGGCGGCGGTGGCGCCCGGGGTGTGGAACCAGTTCGGCTGGGCGATGGCGGCGACGTCGACGAGCAGGAAGAGTCGGCGGTCCGGGTCGAGGCCGCCGACCACCAGTTCGGCGCGGGCGACCTGGGCCTCGAACGAGATCGGTGAGGTGACGCCGAGTTCGGGGTCCCAGTGGCTTTCGGCGAACATCCCCGGCAACACCGAGTCGAGCGCGCCCTGTTTGTCGAAGCAGCCGACGCCGCCGATGCACGCGGTGTGGTAGCCCGCCTTGGTCAGCGCGCTGGGCAGGTCCGGGGTGTCGAACAACCACGTGTGCGCGTCGGTGGACTCGGTGTCGCCGCGTCGGGCGGCGAACAGGCGCGGGTGCGGGCCGGGGCCCGCGGGGGTGGGCAGGTAGCCCGCCAGGAACGCGGTGTGCGCGGCGAAGGCGAGGGCGGCCGGGGTGTAACGGCGTTGCCAGCCGCCCTCGGGCAGGACCCGGGAGAGGTTGGGCAGCCTGCCGGCCGCGGCGAGCTCGACGGCCACGTCGTACCGCAGCGCGTCGAGCGTGACGAGCAGTAGGTCCTGCTCGCCCACGACGGCGTTCATGTCGGGACCGGTCATATCGGACATGCCACCTTCTCCGCATCTGCTCGGGTGTTCGGGGCCGCCGCCGGTGGTCCGCACGCGGGCGGCGAATGGATCGCCCATGCCTACCAGAGGGAGGCGACTCTTCGAGGGATAACCCCCTCGCCGGTGTCCGGGTCGCCGTGTATGTTGTTCTCAACCTAAGAACATCTCATTCGGAGAACAACCGTCGAGTCGGTGTCGGGAACGTGAACCGGCGGGACTGCGTCGGACGTGCATCGCAGTGGGCACATCGGAGGGAAGTGCGACATGGCCGACACTGCCATCACCGAACGCGAATGGCTCGCGTCCTACGACCCCAGGGCCTGGGATCCGATCGCGGTGACCGTCGACATCGTCGCGCTGACGATTCGCCAACTCGGCGGCGCCGACCGGGCGGGCACCGCGCCGGAGGGCACCGGCGAGGAGTCGCCGAAGGCACTGCACGTGCTGCTCGTGCGGCGCGGCGAGATGCCCTTCGCGGGCCGGCTCGCGCTGCCCGGCGGCTTCGTGCGGCCCGTGGTCGACCCGGACGGCACCCGGCACGAGGAGGACCTGGGCGAGGCCGCCGCGCGCGAACTGGCCGAGGAGACCGGGCTCGCCGCCGGTGCCCGACTCGACCGGGTGCACCTCGAACAACTGGGCACCTACGGTGCGCCCGGACGCGACCCGCGGATGCGGATCGTCTCGGTCGCGCACCTGGCCTTCGCGCCGGACCTGCCCGACCCGACCGCCGGCGGCGACGCCGCCCACGCACTGTGGGTGCCGGTGGCCGAGGTCGATCCGGACACGCTGGCCTTCGACCACGCGCGCATCCTCGCCGACGGCCTGGAGCGCGCCCGTGCCAAACTCGAATACTCGCCACTGGCCACCGCGTTCGCCGGTGAGGAATTCACCGTCACCGAACTGCGCGAGGTCTACCAGGCGGTGTGGGGACAACCCATGCACGCCGGCAACTTCCACCGCAAGGTGCTGTCCGTGCCCGGCTTCGTCGAGGACACCGGCGCCACCACCGCGCGCGGCGGGGCTCGCGGCGGTCGCCGCGCCCGGCTGTACCGCGCGGGCCCCGCACGTCTGCTGCACCCGGCGCTGCTGCGCCCGTCCCCGGAGGAGGACTCCCGATGACAAGGACGCCCGGCACCACCTCGACCACCCCCACGACCTACCCGGCCGCGCTCGACCTGCTGAGCCGCGCACCGGACCCACAGGGCGTCTTCGGGCCCTACGACGGCACGCCGGAGGCGTGTCTGCGCGCCGGCAACCGCACGTATCGCCAACTCGCCCGGCTGCTCCACCCGGACACCGCGCCCGCCGATCGGCGCACCGAGGCCGCCCGCGCCTTCGCCGAGTTGGGCGAATTGTGGAACCGCTATCAGCAGGACATCACCGGCGTGACCGGCCGTCAGGTGGTGATCACCACCAAGCGCCGGGTCTACTCGGTCGGCGAGGAGCGCGCGAGCGGCGACATCGCCACGCTGTACAAGGTCGGCTACCGGGCCGAGGACGACGGCGAGGCGCGGGCGTTGCTCAAGCTGCCGCGTTCGGTGAGCGACAACGACCTGATGGAGCGCGAGGCCACCGCGCTGGAACGGATCGCCCGCGAAGGTGATCCCCAGTACGCGAACTACGTGCCCCGGCTGATCGAGACCTTCCGGCACCGGGACGCCAAGAGCGGGATCGAGCGGCGCGCCAACGTCCTCGAACGGGTGCGCGGCTTCCGCTCGTTGACCGAGGTGCGCGAGGCGTACCCGGACGGCCTGGACGCCCGCGACGTGGCGTGGATGTGGCGCCGCCTGCTCGTCGCGATCGGATACGCGCACCGGGCCGGCGTCGTGCACGGTGCGATCACCCCCGACCACGTGCTCATCCACCCGCGCGAGCACGGACTCGTCCTGGTCGACTGGTGCTACTCGGTGTTGCTCGACGCCCCGGCGGACACCGACCGGCCGGAGGCGATCCTGCGGGCCAAGGCGGTCGAGCACGTGCCGGCGATGATCGACCGGCACGCGGACCTGTATCCGCCGGAGATCCCCGGCAAGCAGCCGCCGGAGACCGCCGCGGACGTCTACATGGCCACCGCGTGCATCACCGGCCTGCTCGCCCCGGACGCGCCCAAGCCGCTGCTGCGCTTCGCCCGAGGCTGCTCGCTGCCCGCTCCCGCCCGCCGTCCGCACGACGCGTGGAAGCTGCTCGGCGAGTTGGACGAACTGCTCGGCAAGCTCTACGGACCGCGCCGATTCCGGCCGTTCGCGATGCCCACGCGCCGCGAGACCAAGGTTCCGGCGCCGGCCGCCGAAACCGCCCGCACCGGCGACGAGCCGGTCGATTCCATCTAGTCGCGGGTCGGCCCGCCGGGCCGACCCGCGCACGGATCCCAACGCATCCGATCGGGGAGTGAGCACCATGGGCAGTGGCAACTGGTCCACCAACGTCTACGACGCGGCGCAGAGCTACAACGCGGCCGCCGGACGCAGCGCGTTCCACTACGACCACGTCACCAAGCGAAGCACGCCGCACAGCGCCTGGAAGGCGCACGACGACCTGGATCCGCGCCTGGCGAGCGTGCGGGAGAGCCGGGACAGCGACGAGCACCCCACCTCGGTGGCCATCTCGGTGCTGTTCGACGTGACCGGTTCGATGTTGCGGGTCCCGCAGACGCTGCAGACCAAGCTGCCCGAGTTGTTCGGCCTGCTGCTGCGCAAGGGCTACGTGCAGGATCCGCAGATCATGTTCGGCGCGATCGGCGACGCGACCTGTGACCGAGTGCCTTTGCAGATAGGCCAGTTCGAGTCGGACAACAGGATGGACGACCAGCTCGGCAACATCCTGCTGGAGGGTGGCGGCGGCGGCCAGAAGCGCGAATCCTACGAGTTGGCCCTGTACTTCATGGCCCGGCACACCTCGATCGACTGTCACGACAAGCGCGGCAAGCGCGGCTACCTGTTCGTGATCGGCGACGAGATGCCCTACCGCCGGGTGCGCCGCGCCGAGGTGAGGGAGTTCATCGGCGACGACCTCGCCGAGGACATTCCGATCGAGCGCATCCTGGCCGAATTGCAGCGCATGTACGAGGTCTACTACATCCTCCCGGCCGGTTCGTCCTACGTGGGCGACGCCGAGGTGCTCGGCGAGTGGAAGGGCCTGCTGGGGCAGCACGTGATCGAACTCGACGACCCGGACGGCGTCTGCGAGACGATCGCGCTGACCATCGGCCTGGCCGAGGACGCGATCGACCTGGACGAGGGCCTGGAACACCTGCGCGAGGTGGGCGCCACCGCCCAGGTCGCCAACGTCTCCAAGGCGCTGGCCTCCTACGCCCGCACCGGCGGCGCGGTGGCCGTCTCCGGCTCGCTGCCCGGCCTCGACGGCGTCGGCGACGCGGGCACCACGCGTCTGTGACACCACGTCATATCGCGGTCGTCGACCTGGGGTTCGGCGACGCGGGCAAGGGCACCACGGTGGACCGGCTGTGCGCGCGAGCGCGCGAGGAGGGGCGGCCGGTGCACGCCGTGGTGCGCTTCAACGGCGGTGCGCAGGCCGCACACAACGTGGTCACCGACGACGGGCGGCACCACACCTTCGCCCAGTTCGGCGCGGGGACCTTCACCCCGGGCACCCGCACCCACCTGTCCCGGTTCATGCTGGTGGACCCGCTCGCGCTGGCCGCCGAGGCCGAGCACCTGCGCGCGCTCGGCGTGCCCGAGCCGCTCGCGCTGCTCACCGCGGACCGGGAGGCGTTGTTGACCACGCCGTACCACGCGGCGGCCAACCGGGCCCGGGAGTCGGCCCGCGGCGCGAACCGGCACGGGTCGTGCGGAATGGGGGTGGGCGAGACGGCGGCCTTCGCGCTGGCCCACCCGCAGGACGCGCCGCGGGTGGGGGACTGCGCCTCGCCGGTGTTGTTGCGGCGGCGGTTGACGGCCGTACGGGACGCGCTGAGCGCCGAATTCGGGACACCCCTGGGTCCGGACGTGTCGGCCTGCGTGGCGGCCTTCCTGGGCTTCGGGAGGGCCGTGCGGATGGTGGATCGCGCGTACGCGCGCGAGTTGATGCGCGCCGGTCCGGTGGTCTTCGAGGGTGCGCAGGGGGCGCTGTTGGACGAGTGGCACGGGTTCCATCCGTACACCACCTGGTCGACCACGACCTTCGCGAACGCCGAGACGCTGGTCGCCGAGGCGGGCGAGGAGCTGTATCGGCTCGGCGTGCTGCGCACCTACACGACGCGGCACGGCGCGGGGCCGTTGCCCACCGAGGACGCGGCGCTGACCGCCGCGCTGCCGGACCCGCACAACGGGACCGGGCGCTGGCAGGGCGCCTTCCGGGTCGGGCACTTCGACGTGCCGGCGCATCGCTACGCGGTCGCGGTGTGCGGGGGAGTGCACGGGCTGGCGCTCACCCACGCGGACGTGCTCGGGCGCCCCGGCGAGTTGGTGGCCGGGTCGTACCTCGGCGAGGAGCCCTCGGCGAGCCCGGTGCCCGACCTCGCGCACGCCGAGCAACTGACCGGGCGGATGTTCGCGGCGCGACCGGTGTTGCGGCCGGCGCCGACGCCCGAGCAGTGGCCGGAATTCGTCGCCGCCGAGCTGGGTGCCCCGGTGACCTTGCTCTCGTTCGGTCCGCGCACCGGTGACAAGTGCGAGCAGCCGGTACTAGGCTCGTATTACTCTCCGGTAACATAGCTGTCCGGAGATCGAGACCGGGCCGGTGGTCAGCGGCTTTGCCGAGACCGCGTACTCTCGAAGCAGAAGTTGACGGACCGTCAGAACTGAATGTGCCCTGTGTCACGCGTGCACCTTCGCGCGAGCGTGGCATCGTGGCGCGGAGATTGATGGATCTTGGGGCCGGAACCGTGGGCCTGTCGCCGCCCCCGTCGACGGGCATGACACCCTCGGACCGGCACCTGGGTGACCGGACGACCACAGGAGAACTGTTGTGAAAATCGTTGTCTGCGTGAAGTACGTACCCGACGCGACCGGGGACCGGGGCTTCAACGACGATGGCACCACCGATCGTGAGTCGGTCGACTCGCTGCTGTCGGAGCTGGACGAGTACGCGATCGAGCAGGCGCTCAAGATCGTGGAGTCCGGCGTCGAGGCCGAGATCACGTTCCTGACGGTCGGTCCGGACGATGCCAAGGACGCGCTGCGCAAGGCGCTGGCGATGGGTGGCGACAACGCCATCCACGTCAACGACGACGACATCGCGGGCACCGACGCACTGGGCACCTCGCTGATCCTGGCCAAGGCCATCGAGCGCGCCGGCTTCGACCTGGTCGTCTGTGGCATGGCTTCCACCGACGCCTCGATGGGCGTCGTGCCGGCCATGCTGGCCGAGCGCCTGGGCGTCCCGCAGGTCACCTACCTGGACGAGATCACGGTCGAAGGCGCCACCGTCAAGGGCCGTCGCGAGGGCGACGTGGCCACCGAGCTGATCGAGGCCGCGCTGCCCGCCGTCGTGTCGGTCACCGACCGCACCGGCGAGGCCCGCTACCCGTCCTTCAAGGGCATCATGGCGGCCAAGAAGAAGAACGTGGAGTCGCTGGACCTGGACGACCTGGGCATCGAGTCGGACCAGGTCGGCCTGTCCGCGGCCTGGTCGATCGTGGACACCGCGACCAAGCGCCCGCCGCGTGCCAAGGGCGAGGTCGTCGAGGACGAGGGCGAGGGCGGCGTGCAGCTGGCCGCGTTCCTCGCCGCCAAGAAATTCATCTGAGTCGGTCGGCAGCACCGGACTGTTTCGACACGTTTGTGTCGGTCGCTCCTCGGGACGACCAAGCATCGCAACCCGGCCGGAGAAATCCGGGCCGACCGGACAAGGAGAGAACCCCACATGGCCGAGATTCTCGTTCTCGTCGACCACGCCGACGGCGCGGTTCGCAAGCCGACCCTGGAACTGCTGACCCTGGCCCGCCGCCTCGGTGAGCCGGCCGCGGTCTTCCTGGGCAAGGGCGCCGAGGGTGCCACCGAGACGCTGGGCAGGTACGGCGCGCAGAAGGTCTACGTCGTGGACGCCCCCGAGGTCGCCGACTACCTCGTCGCCCCGGCCGTCGACGCGCTGACCCAGATCGCCGAGGGCGGCGAGCCGGGCGCGATCCTGGTCGCCTCCTCCGCCGAGGGCCGCGAGATCGCGGCGCGCGTCGCGGTGCGCCTGGAGTCGGGCCTGATCACCGACGCGGTCGACATCGAGGCCGGCGCCGACGGCCCGGTCACCGAGCAGTCGGTGTTCGCGGCGACCTACCAGGTCAAGGCACACGTCACCAAGGGCACCCCGATCATCACGGTCAAGCCCAACGCCGCCACCCCGGAGGAGGCCCCGGCCACCCCCGCCGTGGAGGCCGTGACGGTCGACTTCACCGCCCTCGCCACCGGCACCAAGGTCGTCTCGCGCGCCCCGCGCGAGAAGTCCGACCGCCCCGAGCTGACCGAGGCCGACATCGTCGTCTCGGGTGGCCGCGGCGTCAACGGCGCGGAGAACTTCCACGTGATCGAGTCGGTCGCGGACGCGCTCGGCGCGGCCGTGGGCGCCTCCCGCGCGGCGGTCGATGCCGGCTGGTACCCGCACAGCCACCAGGTCGGCCAGACCGGCACCCAGGTCTCCCCGCAGCTCTACGTCGCAGTGGGCATCTCCGGCGCGATCCAGCACCGCGCGGGCATGCAGACCTCGAAGACCATCGTCGCGATCAACAAGGACGAG
This sequence comes from Embleya sp. NPDC020886, assembly GCF_044333915.1. Lineage (NCBI taxonomy): Bacteria > Bacillati > Actinomycetota > Actinomycetes > Kitasatosporales > Streptomycetaceae > Embleya > Embleya sp. NPDC020886. Next base: position 75,589 of record NZ_JBIRRX010000007.1, read on the forward strand.
GACGCGCCGATCTTCGACCTGGTCGACTACGGCGTGGTCGGCGACCTGTTCAAGGTGATGCCGCAGCTCGAGGCGGAGATCAACAAGCGCAAGTAGGTGGTGGTGGGTCGACGCCGCCCTGTCGGGGCGGCGTCGCTCATTGCTTATCGCTCGCCGCGACCGCGCGCCGGCAGGACCGGTCGCGGGGTCGCGGCGTTCGGGCCGTGCCGTTGTCGGATGCCGCCGGTGATCGTCGCCCGGTACGAGACCCGGCCGCAGGTGGCTTCGCCGTAGCCGGTGATCCGCACCGAACCGGACAGGCCCCCGAGGTGCCGACCGCGTTCGTCCGGGACGCGTCGGGCGTCCCGGACGAACCCGATGAACAACCGCCGAGCACCGACCCGACCGAGAGTGCGGCTGCGGCCATCGATCGCCGCCCTCGTCGCGTCGTGTCGGCGCTCCCCCGAGCCTCGACGGTGTTCCCCCGTGCGCGCCGGTCGCCTGATCCCCCGTCGGCGCGCCCTGTGACTCGGACGTTAATCCGCGTGGCCGGCCGCGAATACCCCACAGATGTGGGGGTGCTCAGGCGGCGGGCGGCGGGGCGGTGAGTCGGCCGTCCAGGGCGAGTGGACCCAGGCCCAGGCGGGGCAGGTAGTGGCGGGAGAAGACCGCGGCGGTCAGTTCGCGGCGGCTGCGCACGCCGACCTTGTCGAAGATCTTCTCCAGGTGGTCGTTCAGCGTGTTCCGGGTGATGTGCAACTCGGCGAGCACCTCTTCGCTGGACCAACCGTGCAGGACGAGCTGGGCGATTCGCCGCTGCCGTTCGCTGAGTCCGTATGCCTCCAACACCAGCGCGATCAGCATGCCGGGCTCCGCCGAGCCGATCGCGACCATGGTCACCGGCTCCGGTGCGGTGAACAACCGCCAGGCGTGCAGCGCCAACCAGTGGCCGTCGCGGGTGCGGACCTGGGACCGGGCGGTGGTGCCCGGATGCCCCGCGCGGGCCGCCGCGGCCACCGCGCGCACGGCGTACGGGCAGGACTTCGGCCGGCCGGCCGCGCCACCCTCCTCGATCCGGGCCAACAACCGCTCGGCGCTGGGACTGCACTCGACCACCCGCTGGGCGGCGTCCAGCACGACGAATCCGGGCCCGTCCGGCGCGGACCCCTCGTCGGTGCCGGTGACCACGAGCGACCGACGCACGGCCCGCGTGGTGGGCGTCGCGAACGCCCGCGCGGCGGCCAGGTCCCGGCTGCCGAACGGGGCACTGTCGGTGGACCGGCACAGCACCACCAGGCCCCAGGTGCGCCCGCGTTCGCGCAACAGGATGCGCAACTCGTCGGCCATGTCCAGGGGGTGCAGGATGTCCCGGTAGTAGGCGCTGGACTCGATCGCGCCGCCGGTGGACGCCTTCAGCGAACTCACCGGCGCCGCACGGCGGGTCAACGCCCGCAGGTTGTCGACCCCGTCCTGCTCCACGTGCTCGATCTCGAACAACCGCGGCATCACCCGCTCCGGGAATCCCGACTCGTGCACGCCCCCGGTGTCCAGCAGCGTCGACGGATCCAGCAGCACCGCACACCAGATGTCGGCCGGCACCACCTTCAACAACCGCGCCGCCGCCACCCCGACGACGTCCGCCGCCCCGCGCCCGGTCTCCACCACACCCTGCAGGGCCCGCTCCAGCCCCCCGACACCCCGCCCCGCCCCACCGGAAACCACCCCTCAACGCTACCGACCCCACCGCCCACCCGCGACGCATACGGCCCAGGAACCCGGCATCCGCAGTGGGTCGCGCACGCGGGCCGGCCGGCGCCGATGCCCACCTCGCGCCTCGACCCGGAGGGGCCCCGGGGCCTCAGCGGTCGGTGTCCTTCGGGTGGCGGGTGGACGCATGGACGAGATGCACGGTCCGTCCCGCCTCGTCGACGAGGTAGCGGACCCGCCCACCGGCGGTCACCTCGTACTCCCATTGCGGATACTCTCGCCGCCGAGGGAGCGCACACCCAGTCGTCCCCGCAATCGATGCGGCCGGTCCGGATCGGCGGAGGGGAGACGTCGTTGCCGCGCTTGGGGCTCACGGGGTGGGCACCTCGCCGTGGTCCTCGCTCGGCAGGGGCGTGGTGAGGTCGGCGGCCAGGGCGGGGTCGGCCAGGATTCCGGCGGTGGCGCGCCATTCGACGATGACGCGGTGCAGGTTCGCGTGGACGTCGAGATCCACGACGTCACGAGTGGCATCGACCGGGTCGACGACGAACTCTCGCACCTCCTCCGCCGAGAGGTGCCGTGTCCAAGGAAAGACCGCAGGTAGTGCCAGGAGTCAAGCTCGGGTTCGTGGCGTGGTCGGCTGGCTCGAGTCGGGGAGGGGCGGGCCGGTCGAAGGGGCGGGCGGGGTTGTTCCCGCGGTCGCGGACAGGGCTATGCCGGTGAGGACGATGGCGGCGCCGAGGGATTCGATCCAGCTCGGGCGTTCGCCGAGGACGGCCCAGGCGGCGAGGATGCCGACGATCGGGACGAGCAGGCCGTAGGGGGCGACGGCCGAGGCCGAGCGGCGACCGAGCAGGGCGAACCACAGGCCGTAGCCGAGCCAGGAGGACAGCACGACGGTGAACGCCAGGCCGCCCACGCCGCTCCACGAGGCCGAGGTGAGCGCGTCCAGATCCTGCCCGGGGCCCTCGACCGCGAGCGAGAGCGCCAGCAGCGGCAGCGGTGCCACCAGCGCGGACCACACCACCAGGCCGGTGCCGCCCGGGATGCCCGCCTTCCGGGTCAGCATGTTGCCGAAGCCCCACGACGCACCCGCGCCGATCATCAGCACGAACGGCCACAGGGACGCGCCCTGCCCCCGGCCGAACGCGATCACGCCCATCCCGAGTGCGGCCACCGCGAGCGAGATCAGCCGGGTACGGCCCGGGACCTCGCGCAACATCAGCATCGCGAACACGACCGTGAACATCGCCTGGCACTGGATCACCACCGAGGCCAACCCGGCCGGCATCCCCGCGTGCATCGCGCTGAACAGGAACGCGAACTGGCCCACGTTGACGGTGAGTCCGACCCCGATGATCAGCCGCAGGCTCGTCTGCGGGCGCTTGACGAACAGCACCGCCGGAAACGCCACGAGGGCGAAGCGCAGCGCGGCCAACAACAGGGGCGGGAAGTCGTCGAGGCTCGCGTCGATCGCGACGAAGTTCACTCCCCAGATCACGCTGACGAGCGCGGCGGACAGTGAATCGGTACGGGTCATGAGCAGAGTGTGTGGCCTGGCCATCCATCGAGTCCATCTACATTTTCCATACCTCAATCGGTAGTTTTCCTACATGGAACTCAAGCGACTGAACATCCTGCGCGCGCTCGACCAACACGGCACCGTCGCCGCCGCGGCCCAGTCGCTGCACCTGACCCCGTCCGCCGTCTCGCAACAATTGGCCGTGCTGGCCCGCGAGGCGGACGCGGCGCTGCTGGAGAAGCACGGCCGCGGGGTCCGGCTGACCGCCGCGGCCCATGTGTTGCTCGGCCACGCCGACGCGATCGCGACCCGCCTGGAGCAGGCCCGCGCCGACCTCGCCGCGCAGCGCGACGGACGGATCGGCCGGGCCCGGATCTCCGGCTTCCCGTCCGGTATCTCGGGCCTGGTCGGGCCGGCGCTGGCCCGGCTCAAGGTGAGCCATCCGGGCTGGCGGTTCGAGGTGGTCCAGTACGAGACCGAGCAGGCGCTCCCGCTGTTGCCCGCCCGGGAGTTGGACGTGGCGGTCGTGATGACGCACCCCGACCTGCCCGCGCCCGACCATCCGCGGATCGAGTTGCACCCGCTGTTGGACGAGCCGTTCGAGATCGCGTTGCCGGTCGGCCACCCGCTCGCCGAGCGGGCCGAGGTCTCGTTGGCGGCCGACCTCGCCGATGCCGACTGGATCATCACCGCGCCCGGGACGGCCTGCCACGGCCTGCTCCTGACCGCGTGTCATCAGGCCGGATTCCAGCCCCGCCTGGTGCACACCTCGACCGACTTCGGCGCCCAACTGGCCCTGGTGGCGGCCGGTCTGGGGGTGACGATCATTCCCCGGCTGGCCCAGCCGGCGCTGCCGCCCGGCGTGGTGCTGCGCCCGATCGTCGCGCCCGCGCCGCGCCGGCATCTGATGGCGGCGGTCCGCCGAGGTTACGGCCCGTCGCCTTTGTTGAGCGCGTTGCGGGCGGTCGGCGCGGAATTGCGTGCCCGGGACGGGCGAGAGATCGGCGCGGGCCGTGCGACGGTCGATTCGGTCGGTTGATTCGGGATCAATGCGGTCCAACACGTGCCGATGCCGCCGGGTGGTGCCCGGTGAGGCAAAGGGAAGGAAATATCGGCAAAGGCTCGTCTCCACGCGTATCACGACGCGACCGTCGGGTCCGTTCTCAAAGCGCACGCAAAACCGGGATCGACGGCCCGGCCCCCGATTGGCCTGATCCGACGCTTCCAAAAGCGTGAGTCCTGCGGTAATCACGAGCGCTGGGCGCCCCGAACCGACACCACCAGGCGTTTTCCGGGCGTAGAACCGGGTAAAGGGCGGGTTCGACACCTGATCATCGAGCCCGCGTACTTATTGACAGCATGAATCGGCGTGGGCTCTACTCGACCCGGCGGCGAGCGGCGGAAGAATTTTCCGAGCGAGCCGGAATAACCGCTCCGAGCTGTCGAGGTCATACCTTTCGAGGCTTGAATTGCCTGGAAAGGACCGTCCACGGTAAAAGGGAGGTGCCTGTCGTGAAGCTTCTTTTCTCGATCAAGGAAAAGTTTACGCCCGGGAAGAGCCTGAAGTCCTACACCTGGTACATCTGGTACTAGCCGGCGAATCGACAATCCGAACAGGGACGTTATTCGCCTCATCGGTCCGCGTCCGGCGTCGCCCTCACCGGCAACGCCGGGCGCGGGCCGCCCGCTTTTGGAGACCAGGATGTACGTATCGGGTACCGGCCGGAGCAGCCGGACCACCGTATTCGCGCCTCGGATGCAGGCCCTTCTGCACGACCATCGCGGCGACGACGTGTTTCGACTGGAGGCCGATACCGTCGCGGTTGCCGGGCCCGAACGCACCGACGCGATTCTCGCCGCCCGGCCGGCCGCGGATGTGGAGCGCCCGACCTTCAAACCGCTCCAGGGCAGAAGCATTCCGCGTACCGAGGCGTCGACCGTCATGCGGGCCATCGGCCGCGACGTGCGGGCGGCGTTGGCGAAACCGACGCCGACGGCCGACCTCACCGGTGAATGGCCGCACGTCGGGCACGTCTATCTGCGCGATCTGATTCTCGGTGCGGATCCGTATCGGCTGCGCGTGCTGATGGACCGCGCCCTGGAGTTGACCCTGCTGCTCACCTGGACGGTCATCGCGGCGGGCGCGGCGCTGCCCGGCCGGCTCCGCCCCGGGGCCCCGGTGTCCGCCATCGCGGGCCTGACCGCCGAGGCGCGGACCTACCGGGACCGGCGGCACGCGATGGGCCTGTACCGGCGTGCGGCGGCCCCGGTCTGTTTCACCGTCTCCACGCTCGTCGCCGGCGCCCTGTGGCTCGGATCGCCGTTCGACGACGACACCCCGAACGAGCACATCCTCTACGAGACGATGCGCCTGCTGCCCCCGTCCTGGAGCATTCTGCGCCGCAGTTCGCCCGAGTACCCGGCGGTGGACCCGCGGATCACCGCGACCGACGACGTCCTGCTGCTGCCGCTGCTCACCCACCGCGATCCGGCTATCTGGGCGGACCCCGACGAGTTCCGCCCCGAGCGCTGGGCCCGGCTCGACCCGGACGAACAGCCCGGATACCTGCCCTTCGGGCACGTCTCGGAGCGGTGCTGGGGGCGGCACATGGTGATGCCGATGGCCGGGCTGCTGCTGGATCTGCTGCGCGCCGACGGGCTCGCGGTCGACCCGGGGCAGAGCACGGCCCGGGTGCGGCTGGCCGGGCTGCTCGGTGTGTCCGAGGTTCGCGTCACCCGCCGTTGACTTCGGCGAGGCTGCGGATCGGGCGCCACGCGGGGCGCCACGCGGGCTGCCACTCGGGCTGCCACTCGGGGTGTCACGAACCGGACGCCGCGCGCCCGACGGGCGTTCGCGCGGCGTCCGGCCGATCAGCTCCGGGCGGCGGCCTCGGCGGGATCCGGATCCGGGCCGGAGGAAGGTTTTTGCGGCTCCTCCGGTTCGTGCTTGCCGAAGTACGCGACGGCCACCGCGCCGGATACCGCGAGCACGAAGCCCAGCACGGCCATCCAGGCCAGCCCGTCCCGTGAGGTGTCGCCGAGCCACAACACGCCGACCGCGCCGGGCACCACCGTCTCGCCGACCACGAGCGCGGCGGTCGCGCCGTTCACCGAACCGATCTGCAACGCGATGGTGTGCAGGTACATTCCGCCGATGCCACCGATCAGCACCGCGTACAGCGCCGGGTCGGCGGCCAGTTTGCCCAGGTCGAACGGGTCGACGCCGTCCAGGATCCGCACGCCGATGCCGAGCCCGCCGAAGCCGAGCCCGGAGAGCAGACCCGCGACGATCGCACCGTTGGCGCCCAGGAAGCGGACCAGCACGGTGCCGCCGATGATCACCACGAACGTGACGATCAGCACCCACCAGTGCGTGGCGCGCGGACTGTGCCCGTCGCCCTCGGGACCGGCCGCGACGCCGAGCAGGACGAGTGCGCCGCAGACCACGCCGATCGAGGTCCAGTCGGCCCGGTACAGCTTGATCCCCAGCAGCTTGATCCCGAGCACGGCGGTGATCACCAGGTTCGCGCTGATGATGGTCTGGGACAGGAACAGCGGCAACAACCGCGCCGCCAACGCGCCGAGCGCGAAGCCGACGAAGTCGAGCAGGGTCCCGACGATGAACTCCCACGTGACCGCGGCCTTGGCGGTGGAGGACAGGCTCGGACCGCCGTACCCGGTCACCTGGGCGGTGCCGCCGCCCCGTTCGGCCCGTTTGGCCTCCTCCTCGCGCGCGGATCGCCGCGACCCGACCGCTTGCAGCACCGACCCCACGCCGTAGCACGCGGAGGCCGCGACAGCGGTGACCAGACCGACGATCACAGATGACTCCCATTCACCAAGATTTCGGATATGCCGCGAGGGCGGCTACGGACACCCTGCCGGCCTCGCGAGGATGCGACCCGCGCCCCTCGCGACGGCCGGCCCGCGCCGGGCCGGTTCGGGCCCGATCGCGGAGCCCTCCCCGCCACGTCTCGCCACGCCAACGATCGTGTTCCGCGCCCGGTTTCCGATTCGGGCCGGTCGCTCACATCCCATACCTGCGGCGTACTCGGCCCGTACGCATCTCGGTTGACGACGAACGACACGCCGGGTCGGCAGGGGCATTCGAGGGAAGCCTCCGCGCGCCTTGTCCTAATTTGTAGATTTATGTCCGATTCTTCGGAAATGCACAGGAAACCGAACGCCCGGATCCGCGCGACGGGCCTCGCGCTGTCCGGAGTCGTCACCCTCGGCGGTGTCATCCTCGTCTGCGTGTTCGCTGTCATGGGCTTCGCCAAGCCGCTGCCCGGCGGTCTCGGCCCCTGCATCCCCGGCGACTGCCCGGCCACGAACCTCGAACCCAACAACGGCCCGATCGCGGGTCGCGACAACGGCATCAACATGTTCGTCGGCGGCAACTGGTCCGTCGGCGGATCCGCCGCGGAGGCCGAGGGCAAGTTGGTCGCCCTCGGCAATTTCGACATGAACAAGACCTCGGGATCCAGCATCTACAACGTGGGCATCGTGGGTGTCGGCACCCGCGTGCCCCCGGACAACGGTACGGACTTCCTCACCGTCGGCGGCAACCTCACGATCGCGAACGGCCAGAGCGTGATCGCCGAGGAGGGCACCGTCAGCGGTGTGGTGCGCTACGCGGGCACCCTCACCGGCACCGTGACCCCGACGGCGGTCAAGGACGGGTCGGCGGCGGCTCCGTACGCCGGTCTGCGTCCCCAGTTGACCGACGCGTCGAGCTGCTACGCGTTCCCGGACGGCAGGCCGCGCGCGGCCACCGGCACCGCCACGAACGTGGGCTTCGAGACGTTGTTCACCGGAGACGGTACGTCGCCGCTCCAGGTGTTCAACGTCGACTTCGACATCGCCAATCCGATCGGCGGCGGGGACCAGGGCATCTCGTTCGTCGGGATCCCCGCGGGCGCCACGGTCCTGGTCAACCTGACCGGGCCGACCCGGGTGATCAGTACCTTCATCGGCAACGCGAACATCCCCACCGGGCTGCGCGAGCACCTGCTGTGGAACTTCCCGGATGCCACGTCGGTGACCATCAAGGGCAGTGCGCAGTTCCAGGGCAGTTTGCTGGTGGGCAACGCGGCGAGCACGACGACCGTTTCGGTGCCGGGTATGAACGGGCGCTTCTTCACGGCCGGTTCGCTGGTGCACCAGTCGACGTCCGGGTCCGAGTTCCATCGGTACCCGTTCGATGGTGACCTGCCGGACTGCGGCGGGTCGACGTCGGCTTCGCCGTCCACGTCTTCGTCGGCGTCGCCTTCGGCCAGTCCGTCGATGTCTCCGTCGGCCTCGCCCTCGGCGTCCCCGTCGGCGTCTCCGTCCGCTTCGCCGTCGGCGTCCCCGTCGGCGTCCCCGTCGGCGTCGCCCTCGGCCAGCCCGAGCGCGAGCCCGTCGGCGTCGCCCTCGGCCAGCCCGAGTGCCAGCCCATCGGCTTCGCCGTCCGCCAGTCCGTCGGCGTCCCCGTCGGCTTCGCCGTCCGCGTCTCCGTCGGCCTCGCCGTCGGCATCGCCCTCGGCGTCCCCGTCCGGCTCGGCCTCGGCCTCGCCCTCCACCAGCCAATCCGCAGTGCCCTCCGGTGCGCACAACAAGCCGCACGGCGGCTCGGGCGGCCACGGCCACGGCGGTAACGGTGGTGGCCACGGTGGTGGCATCGGCGGATCCGGCGGATCGCAGCTCGCCCACAGCGGCATGACGGGCAGCGCCGCGATGTTGCTCGGTGGCAGTGCGCTCGCCATCGGTCTCGGCGTGATCCTGATGTTCGTCTACCGCGCGCGTGGTCGTAACCGCGCCTAGTCCCCATCCGACCCGAATGGCCCCCGGTCTCCCAGGAGAACGGGGGCCATTCCTACGTCCGGCGCCGAGCCGATGGCGTCGCCCACAAAGGATGTACGCGCCAACCGTCTCCACATACTGTGACCTCCGTAGCGAACGTCGGAAACGATTGACCAGCATTCGGAGGGGCCACATGAGCGGGATCTGCGAGGGACGCGTCGTCATCGTGACGGGTGCGGGCAACGGCATCGGCCGGGCGCACGCACTGGCGTTCGCGGCCGAGGGCGCCAAGGTCGTGGTGAACGACCTCGGCGGCGCGCGGGACGGCACCGGCGCGTCGGCGGGTCCGGCCGAGGCCGTGGTGGCGGAGATCGTCGCGGCGGGCGGCGAGGCGGTGGCCAACACCTCCGACATCTCCGACTTCGCCGGCGCCGAGGCGCTGATCGGGCAGGCGATCGAGGCGTTCGGCCGGCTCGACGTCCTGGTCAACAACGCGGGCATCCTGCGCGACCGGATGTTGACCAACATGTCCGAGGCCGAGTGGGACGCGGTGATCAAGGTCCACCTCAAGGGCACGTTCGCCCCCGCGCACCACGCGGCGGCCTACTGGCGCGGCCTGGCCAAGGCGGGCGAGCAGGTCGACGCCCGGATCATCAACACCAGCTCGCCGTCCGGCATCTTCGGCAACGTCGGCCAGACCAACTACGGCGCGGCCAAGGCCGGCATCGCGGGCTTCACCATCATCGCGGCGCAGGAACTCGGCCGCTACGGCGTCACCGTCAACGCGATCGCCCCCACCGCGCTGACCCGGCTGACCGAGGATCTGGCCGGCTTCGCCGACGAGGCCGCCGCCGCGAAGATCGCCGAACAACTCGCCCCCGAGCACATCTCCCCACTCGTGGTCTGGCTCGGCAGCCCCGCCTCGGCCGCCGTCACCGGCCGCGTCTTCTCGGTCACCGGCACCTCGATCAGCGTCGCCGAAGGCTGGTCCAACGGCCCCACCGTCACCAAGGAATCCCGCTGGACCCCCGACGAACTCGCGGCAGTGATCCCGGACTTGGTCGACAAGGCCGCCGGCAACGCAGACATGAGCGGCATCCGCAAGTAGCCCTGCCGCGCCGCTTTCGGCCCCGGCCGCCGCCGACTCCGGTTCAGGCGGCGGCCGTTGCCGTGGCGAGGAGTTCGACCGGGGTGCCGCGGAACGTCGGAAGCAGCCGGGCGGCCACCACCGCGGCGTCCGGTGAATCGCCGAAGTGCGGTGCGAGCAACCGGTCGAGCTCCTCGGGGGCCGGGTATCCCGCGATTCCGGGGGCCGCGGGGTCGAGTGCTCAACCCCGTGCCCGGCCACCCGAGGGTCCGACCCGCCCCATGCCGAACGTGAACCGCCGCCCCGCACCCGGGGGAGTGGGGTGCGGGGCGGCGGGGGTTCGCCGGCATCACCGGGACTGCCGGAACTGCCGGGAATGCTCGGTTACTTGGTGATCCCGAACCGCTCCAGTCCGAACGCCTTGATCGCGTTCGTGCGGAACAGCTTGTCGCACTCGGCCTGGGTCAGACCCGCCTTCGTGGCGATGTCGAGGGCGACCTTGTGCGTGTTCGGGAAGGTCGAGTCCGCGTGCGGGTAGTCGACCTCGAAGCAGATCTGGTCGATGCCGATCACGTCGCGGTTGCGCAGCCCGATCTCGTCGTCGAAGATGCAGCCGTAGATCCGGTCCTGGATGTACGAGCTGGGCTTTTGGGTCAGCGACGAGCCGAACGCGTTGTCGTCGCGCTCCTCCCACAGCTTGTCCGCGCGCTCCATCACGTACGGCATCCAGCCGACCTGGCCCTCGGCGTAGGCGATCTTCATCTTCGGGAAGCGGTCGAACACGCCGGAGAAGATGTAGTCGACCATCGAGCCCATGGCGTTCTGGAAGGTCAGCACCGAGGAGACGATGAAGGGCGCGTCCGGCGACGTGGACGGCATCTTCGAGGACGACCCGATGTGCATGCAGACGATGGTGTTCGTCTCCTCGCACGCCTGGAAGAACGGGTCCCAGAAGCGGTCCTTGGAGTGCACCGACGGCAGGCCCAGCGGGACCGGGTTCTCCGAGAAGGCGACCGCGAACGACCCCTTCGCCGCGCACCGACGCACCTCCGCGGCGGCCAGGTGCGCGTCCCACAGCGGGATGATCGTCATCGGCAGCAGGCGGCCCTTGCCGTCGCCCGCGCACCACTCGTCGATCATCCAGTCGTTGTAGGCCCGCACGCACAGCAGTGCGAGTTCCTTGTCCTCACGCTCGTAGAACGCCTGGCCACAGAACCGCGGCAGGATGTTCGGGAAGCACAGCGACGCGTCGACGTGGTTGGCGTCCATGTCCTTGAGCCGCTCGGACTGGATCCACGCGCCCGGCCGGATGTCGTCGAAGGTGACCGGCGTCACGTCCAGCGTGTCGAAGCCGACCGCGGCCGAGAGCTTGGGGAACGGGTAGACCAGGTCGTCGTACAGCCACCAGTCGCACCACTCGCCGTCCTCGACGCCGCGCTCGTAGGAGAACACGCCGCCGATGAAGTTGAACTTCGCCTTGTCGCGCACCACGCGCGGGCCGCGGTCCTTGTACTTGGCGGGCAGTCGCGAGGTCCACAGGTCCGGCGGCTCGACCACGTGGTCGTCCACGGAGATGATGCGCGGGATCTCAAGCGTCATGGCCTGCTCCTTGTAGCACGTGCGATGGGCCTCGGTGGCGGCGGTGGCCCCGCTTGCGACGCGTGGACCCTGCGCTACCCAGGAAACCCGCTGACGGGTCGTCAGCCAAGCCCCTGTTGTTGCTAACGTTATGCCGACACGGCATAGGTGGGTTTCCATGGAACTGCGTGACCTGAGATGTTTCCTGGCCGTCGCCGAGGAACGGCACTTCGGCCGCGCCGCGGCTCGGCTGTATCTGTCCCAACCGATGGTCAGCAAGGCGGTGCGTCGTCTGGAGCAGCAGCTCGGGGCCCGGCTGGTGGACCGATCCTCGCTGCCGGTGGCGCTCACGCCGCTCGGCGAGGTGTTCCGCAGTCGGCTCGACGAGTCGCTGCGGGTGCTCGACGACGCGTGCGCCGAGGTGCGTCGGCGGGCCACCTGGGACGCCGGTCAGGTGCGCGTGGGGTATACCTCGGGCCTGGGCCCCTCGCTCGTGTCGGCGGCCATCTCCGCGCTGCACATCCGCCACCCGGCGCTGCGCGTGCAGTGGACCAGCGAGCCGACGGCCCGCCAGGTGGCCGATGTGCGCGAGGGCGTCCTGGACGCGGGGCTGGGCTGGCTGCCGGACCTGGGCCCGGGCTTCGAGTCCGCCCGGGTCGGCACCTTCGCGTTCGTCGCGCTGCTCCCGCAGGAACACGTGCTCGCCGGCCGGCTGTCGGTGAGCCTGACCGAGCTGGTCGGCTGTGGCGAGCCGATCGTGGTGTGGCCGCGCCAACCGCACCCCAGGCTGTACACCCGCGTCACCGAAGCGCTGCGGCGCTCGGGCGCGACCGAGATCGTCGAGGCGTACGGCAGCGTGGACGATGTGATCGCGCGCGTGGTGGACCGCCAGGGGGTGGGCCTGTCGCCGCGCGGATGGGCCCGGCAGCGCCCGGTCCGCGGCGTCGTCCAAGTGCCGCTGACCGGGGCGCCGGATGTCGCGGTGACCGCGTTCTGGCGGGCCGACCAGGAGCACGAGGGGGTCGGTGTGCTGGTCCAGCTCCTGCGCGAGGTGACGGCGGACAGCGACCTGGCCGAGCAACTCTGAGCGCACCGCCCGCCGCGTCCAACCGATCCCACACACCCGACCGAAGCACTGGCGAGGCCCTCCACCGTCCCCAGTGAAGGGCCTCTCCCGGTCAACGGCGCGGCCCCGGTGTCGGTTCCCGCCGCGCCGATCTCATTGCAGGAGTCGGCCCAACCGCCCCGGGATGTTCGGCAGCCCGGGAATGCCCGGGATGCCCTGCTGCCCGGGGGGCGGCGGGTTGGCCGCCGTGGTCTGGGCCGGGATCAGGTTCGGGTCGATCGAGATTTCCGAGGACTGCATCAGCACGGTGCCCGCCCCGACGAAGTCGTACTGGTGCTCCTCGCCGGACGCGCCGCCCAGCCCGGTCAGTCGACGCGCCATGCCCAGCGCACCACGCATGTACTTGGTGTCGAAGTGGTGGCACGGCGTCGGGCAGTCCGCCCAGCCGAGCAGCGCCTCGGGGTCCACCCGGATCGGCGGCTCGACGAAGTGCACCGCGCCGTTGGAGGCGGCGACGAACTTGCCGGTGCCGATCAGCGTGACGAATCCGGGCACGATCGACTGCTTCAGGTCCAGGCCGGGCTGGAAGGCGAGCAGGTTGGCGGCCCGGATGGTCAGGTTGCCCAGTTCCAGGTCGTACGAATTGATGTCGAAGCCGCGGTCGGCGAGCAGCAACTGCCCCTTGCCCTGCGCGACGATCCAGTCCTGGATGTACAGCGGGGAGTTGAAGTTCGCGGTGACCAGCCGGTCGAGCGCGCCCACGCCCAGTGCCTCGAACTTGATCCGCCCGTAGTAGGCGATCATCTTGCCCTTCTGCACGAACCACTCGCCGTCGAGGGCCACACAGAAGGTGTACGGATTGACGTTGTCGTCCTGCGGCAGTGTGCGTGCGTCGAACACGGCCGGGCCGGCACCGAGACCGCTCACAACTTCTCCTCGCTCGCCTGGACGTAGACCGTGCCGGTACCGGACAGTTCCAACTGGAACGCCTCGCCGGAACCGCGCCCGATCACGTCGCGCCAACCGACGTTGGCCCCGATTCGGTTCTCGATCTGCCCCCGATGGGCCACATACGCCTGCGGGTCGACGTGGATCGAGCGACCCGGCTGGACCGGCAGCTCGATCACGCCGCCGTGCGCGAGCACCCCGCACCAGCCGTGACCGGTCAGCGTCGTGGTGAACAGCCCCTGGCCGGTCACCTGACCGCGGATCATCCCGCGAACGCCACCCTGCGAGCCCATGAACATGGTGCCCTGCTGCAAGGAGTCCTCGAACACGAGCAGCCGGTCCGCCTCGACGTGCAGCGTGTCGCCGGTGATCTGGATCAGGTGCACGTGTCGGCCGGCGTGGCCGAACATCACCGTGCCGTCGCCCTCGGCCTTCATCAGCGGCACCGACTCGCCCGCGAGCCGCCGCCCGATCATCCCGCCGACGCCCTGCGCGCCGGTGCTGGTCGGGGTGAAGGACACCTCGCCCCGGTAGGCCAGCATCGCGCCGCGCAGGCAGTACAACGTCTGCCCCGGGCGCACGGTGGCCTCGATCATCTTGGAGTTGACCTGGTCGAACGTCACGTCTGGCCCCCGATGGTCTGCCGCTCGGTGGGCTGTACGTAGACCAGCCCGTCGCCCTGGAAGCGCAACTGCACGCTCTCGCCCGAGCCTTCGCCGATGAAGGTGCGCCAGTTGACGTCCTTGACGAACTCCTTGCGGAGTTGACCGGTGTGCGCGACATACGCCCCCGGGTCCACCGACAGCGGTTCGCTCTGCGACACCCGCAGCACGATGGCCGGCCCGTCGGAGGTGACCGCGACCGTGCCCTGACCGGACACGGTCGTGGTGAACAGGCCCTGGCCGCTGGTCGCGCCGCTCAGGCCGGTGAACTCGGTGCCGGTGCGCAGACTCTGGTCCACGGCGAGCAGGTTGCTCGACTCGACGTGCAGGGTCTCGCCGGTCAATTGCACGAGGTTGATCTCGGTGGCCCGATCGGCGAACCAGCAGGTCCCCTCACCGCTCACCTCCATGAGGGTCATGCCCTCACCGGTGAGCCGGCGGGTCACCATGCCGCGCAGCCCCTCACCCCCACCGGACAGTCGTTTGAAGGACATGCGTCCGTCATAGGCGATCATCGTCCCGTTACGGGCCTTGACCGCCTCTCCGCTCATGCCCACCGCGAGAACTCGCGTGCCATGCATCACAAAGGTCGCCACGTTCGGGAAGCTAGCAGCGCTCTACCGGTCGCCGGATGGTGGAAGCCCCTCATCTTGCCGGGGTTTTACCAGCGGCGGCGCGGTCGGCACCGGCGGGACCGCGGGCATGGGGGGAAGCGGCGGTGTGGCCGGGACGACCGGCGGCAGCGGGAGGGCGTCGGCGCCGGAGCCGAGCGGCTCGACGCCGCCGGGATCGGCCGGTGCCTGCCCGGTGGGGCCGGCCTTCCCGGCGGCGCCGGCCGGGAAGTTCTCGAAGAACCGCAACATCTCGACCGGGAACGGCATCACCAGCGTCGAGTTCTTCTCCGCCGCCACCTCGACCACCGTCTGGAGCAGACGCAGTTGCAGCGCGGCGGGCGAGTTGGACATCTCGTCGGCCGCCGCGGCGAGCTTCTTGGACGCCTGGAACTCACCGTCGGCGGTGATGATCCGGGACCGACGCTCTCGTTCCGCCTCCGCCTGACGCGACATCGAGCGCTTCATCGACTCGGGCAGTTGCACGTCCTTGAGTTCGACCCGGTCGATCTCGACACCCCAGCCCACCGCCGGGCTGTCGATCATCAGGGCCAGGCCCCGGTGCAGTTCCTCCCGATTGGACAGCAGATCGTCCAGATCGCTCTTGCCGATGATCGAGCGCAGCGAGGTCAGCGCCACCTGCTCGATCGCGAACACGTGGTTCTGCACCTCGACGATGGCCCGTGAGGGGTCGTGCACGCGGAAGTAGACCACCGCGTCCACCCGCACCGTCACGTTGTCCCGGGTGATGCCCTCCTGGGCCGGGATCGGCATGGTGATGATCTGGACGTTGACCTTCCGCATCCTGTCGAAGAACGGAACGATCACGTGGAATCCGGGCTGACGCACCCTCGGCCGGACCCGGCCGAGCCGGAACACCACCCCACGCTCGTACTGCTGTACCACCCGTGCGCCCTTGGCCACGACGATCAACGCGGCGACCACGATCCCGATGACCAAACCCATCGCGACATCCATGTCTCGATGCTAGGAACCCGGGGCCGGAAAGGGAGCGGGGATCTCCCTACGCATCGGCCGATCGGCGTCAAGAATCGGTCATGTGACGGTCAATCAGTTACGCGGGCCGGTGATTGCCCCGGCCCGGCCACACCGCCCCGCCCGGGCGCCGGGCCGCTTGCTAGCTTGAGGGGCAGCCGGCGTGGACCCGGCGCACCGGCCGGCCGCAGATCGCCCCGCGAGGAGTGCACCACCATGACGATGTTCGCCTCGCCCGAGGACGCCCGTACCCGACTCGGCGCCGTCGACTACCTGACCGACCCCGGCATCGCCACCGCCGTGTTCCTGGCCGACGCGCTGGGCAAACCACTGCTGATCGAGGGCCCGGCGGGGGTCGGCAAGACCGAGCTGGCCAAGGCGGTCGCCTCGGCCGCGTCCGCCGAACTGATCCGCCTGCAGTGCTACGAGGGTCTGGACGAGTCGCGCGCGCTGTACGAGTGGGACTACCGCAAGCAACTGCTGCGGATCCAGGCGGGTGTGGACGGGTGGGACGAGGCGCGGGCCGGGATCTTCGCCGAGGAGTTCCTGCTGGCCCGGCCGCTGCTCACCGCGATCCGCCGGGACGAGCCGACCGTGCTGCTGATCGACGAGACGGACAAGGCGGACGTCGAGGTCGAGGGGCTGCTGCTCGAAGTGCTCTCCGATTTCCAGGTCACCATCCCCGAGTTGGGCACGATCACCGCCTCGCGGCGCCCGTTCGTGGTGCTCACCTCGAACGCGACCCGCGAGCTGAGCGAGGCGCTCAAGCGGCGGTGCCTCTACCTGTACATCGACTACCCGACGCCCGAGCGCGAGCGGGACATCGTGCTCACCCGGGTGCCCGGGATCCGCGCGCAACTCGCCGAGCAGGTGGTGCGCACCGTCGCGTCGTTGCGGGCCCTGGAGCTCAAGAAGGCGCCCTCGATCGCCGAGACCCTGGACTGGGCCCGGACGTTGATCGCGCTGTCCGCCGACGAGTTGGACGAGGAGACCATCGCGAGCACGCTCGGCGTCGTGCTCAAGCACGCCTCCGACCACACGCGGGCCGTGAAGGAACTCGGCCTGCCCGGCATCGGCGGCTGATCGCCGATGTCCCTCCTGGATCGACACACCGGCTTCGTCCGGGCGCTGCGACACGGCGGGTTGCCGGTGTCGCTCGCCGAAGGACTCGACGCCGCCCGCGCGTTGACCGTGCTCGACCTCGCGGACCGGGAGACGCTGCGGGCCGCCTACGCGGCGTCGCTGTGCAAGCGGCACACCCACCGGGCGGTCTTCGACACGCTGTTCGAGCTGTGGTTTCCGGTGGGACCGGCGGCCGAGACCGAGGCCGATGCGGCGGACCCGACCGACGAGCAGCCGGGCGGCGCGGCCGAAGGCGGGACCACCGCGGACGCCGAGGAATTCCGCGACCGGCTGCGCGAACTCCTGCTCGGCGAGGACGACATCGCGCTGCGCCGACTGGCCCGCGAGGCGGTCGGGCGGTTCGGCGCGTTCGACGGGCCCTCGGGCGCCTCGTGGTCCGCGCACCTGGTCGGTCGGGCGCTCGACCCCAGGACGCTGATGGCCGGCCTGCTGCGCGCGGTCCTGGGCGGGCAACTCCCGGGCGGGGTGGCCGAACGCAACGCGCGGCGGATGATCCAGGCCCGGGTGGACCGGCTGAACGAGCACGTGCTGGCCGACGTACGCCGCCGGCTCGCCGAGGAGCGCGGCGTCGAGCGGGTCGCCGAGACCGCGGTCAAGCCGGCCGTGGAGAACCTGGACATCCTGCGCGCGAGCCGCACCGACCTGATCGCGCTGCGCCGGGAGATCCAACCGCTCGCACAGCGGCTGGCCACCCGGCTGACGATCCGGCAACGCGCGGGCCGGCACGGCCGGCTGGACTTTCGCCGCACGGTGCGCGCGTCGTTGTCCACCGGCGGGGTGCCCCTGACCACCCATCACCGCCCGCGCCGGCCGCACAAACCCGAGCTGGTGGTCCTGTGTGATGCCAGCGAGTCGGTCTCCTCGTTCGCCCACTTCACCCTGATGCTCGCCTATGCGCTGCGCGAACAGTTCGCCCGGGTACGGGCGTTCGCGTTCATCGACACGGTGGACGAGGTGACCCGGTTCTTCGAGAAGCCGGGCGGCGACGTCACCGAGGCGATGCGCCGACTGACCGCCGAGGCGAATCTGGTGCGGCTGAGCGGACACAGCGACTACGGACACGCGTTCAACGTCTTCGTGCAGCGCTACGGCGACGTGATCGGCCCGAAGTCCTCGCTGCTGATCCTGGGCGACGCGCGGAACAACTATCAGGACCCGGCCCTGGCGGCGCTCGCGGCGATGGTGACGCCGGCCCGGCACGCGTGGTGGCTCAACCCCGAGCCGGAACGGGACTGGGACACCGGCGACTCGATCGCCGGTGTGTACGGCCGGCGGATCTCCATGATCGAGTGCCGCAACCTGACCCAACTGGGCCGATTCATCGGCGAGCTGGCCTGATCCCGAACCATGTGCGGCGGCCTCGGCGACGCTGCGATGGTCGGGCGCGAAGGGGTCCGCGGAGGCGGGTGCGTTCGAAAGCGGTTTCGACGAACGACCCTTCGCGGAGATCGCACAACCGCTCGATCGTCGCGAACGTGGCCGGTTTGTCGCCGCCGACTCGCCGGGCCGAAGCGGCCGACGGTCGGGCCGAACCTGTCAGGCTCGACGGCATGGACCCCCATCACATCGCCGTGGACTACTGGGACAACGCCTACGCGGACGGGATGTACGCGGACATCGGGCCCGATCCGTTCGTGGACCGCATCCTGGCGGTCGCCTCGCCGGGCACCTCCGGCGTCGAGATCGGCTGCGGCAACGGACGCAACCTGATTCCGTTGACCCGCGCCGGCCTCGACCTGATCGGGGTCGACCCCTCCCGCACCGCGTTGGACCAACTCGCGGCGCGGGCACCGGAGTCGACGCTCGTCCACGGCACCCAGGAGGATTTGCCGGCCGGTCGACGCTACGACCTGGTGATCGGCATCCAGGTGCACCAGCACGGCACCCGGGCCGCCGCGCGGGCGCTGCTGCGCGGTTCGCTCGCCCGGGTCGCGCCCGGCGGCCTGTTCGCGCTGCGCACCGCCTCCGCCGACACCGAGGCGGTCGAGGCGCACGAGACGTTGGACACCGACGAGGACGGCGGTCGCACCTTCCGCTACCTGGCCGGCTTCAAGGCCGGCCTCACCGTGCACTACTTCGGACGACTCGAACTGGAGTTGCTGCTGGCCGACTTCGAGCCGGTCCTGCCGCTGCGCGCGGAACACACCGAGCGCCGCGACCCGCCGCCGGGGCGCTGGGCGCACTGGGAGACCATCGTCCGCCGGCCGACGTGATCACCCTTGCGAGCGTGAGCGACCTGGGCTAGAGATCATCCGAAGGCCGAAGATCGTCCGCGAGTCGGGGAACGTCCGCGGGCCGGAGATCGGCCGAACCGGATCGACCACGAAGGAGCCCGGCATGACGGTGACCACCGAGCGGCGCGGACGGGTGCTGGTCGTCGCGATCGACCGCGAGGCCAAGCGCAACGCCATCGATCAGCGGGTCGCCGACGGGATCGAGGCCGCCCTCGACCTGCTGGAGGACGATCCCGAGTTGTGGGTCGGGGTGTTGACCGGCACCTCGACGGTGTTCTCGGCGGGTACCGACCTGGCGGCCGGCTTGAGCCCCAAGGGCGAGCGCGGCGGCGAGTACGGCGTGATCCGGCGGCAGCGGACCAAGCCGCTGATCGCCGCCGTGGAAGGCTTCGCGCTGGGCGGCGGCTTCGAGATCGTGCTCGCGTGCGACCTGGTGGTGGCCTCCGCGGCGGCGCGCTTCGGGCTGCCCGAGGTCAAGCGGGGCCTGATGGCGATCTGCGGCGGGACGTTCCGGGCACCGCGGGCCCTGCCGCTGAACCTGGCCCGGGAAATGTTGCTGGTCGGCGATCCGCTGCCCGCCGAGCGGCTGTATCAGGTGGGCGTGGTCAATCGGTTGACCGAGCCGGGGCAGGCGCTGGCGGGCGCGGTCGAACTGGCCGAGCGCATCTGTGCCAACGGCCCCGTCGCGGTGCGCGCGAGCCTCGCGGCGGTCGAACACGTGGTCGCCGCCGACGACGAGGCGGGCTGGGCCGGCACCGCGACGGGATTCGCCGCGATCGTCGCGTCCGAGGACATGAAGGAGGGCGTCGCCGCGTTCCTGGCCAAGCGGGCGCCGGAATGGACCGGCCGCTGACCGGCTACACCTCCACGTCCGCGGCCCGGCCATCCGTCATCCGCAACAGTTCCGCGTAGGTGGTCGGGTACATGTGGTTGTGGTCGCCGGCGCCGGCCCAGACCACGTCGTGCTCGGCCAACCAGGTGTCGACCAGGGTTCGGATGCGATGCGGATGGCCGACCGGGGCCACCCCGCCCACCTCCTGGCCGGTCGCGGAGAACACGAAGGCCGGGTCGGCACGGCGCAGCTTGCGGATGCCCAGGAGGCGGGAGACCACCCGGGTGTCGACCCGGTGCGCTCCGCTGGTGATCACCAGCAGCGGTTGGCCGTCGGCGGAGAACACCAGGCTGTTGGCGATCGCGCCCACTTTGCAGCCCAGCACCTCGGCGGCGGCCGCCGCGGTCGGCACCGTCTCGGCGAATTCCCGGATCTCTCCCGTGGCATCGAGCGCGCGCAGCGCCTCGGCGACCTTCTCGACCGGCGTGTTCATGAGGCGAGGGTAATACGCCCGCAGTGCTACGTTGACCGGCCATGACAGTCCTTCGCCGGGTGCTTTTGATCAGTGGATCCCTTCGGGCGCAGTCCACCAACTCCGCGCTGGTGCGCACCGCCCGGGAGGTCGCGCCGGCCGGCGTGCACGCGGTCGTGTTCGACGGCCTCGCCCGCCTGCCGCACTTCGATCCGGACGCGGACCGCGAGCCGCTGCCGCCGGCCGTGGTGGAGTTGCGCGCCGCGATCGAGGCGGCCGACGCGGTGTTGTTCTCCACGCCCGAATACGCCGGCGCGCTGCCCGGGTCGTTCAAGAACCTGCTCGACTGGACCGTCGGCGGCGTGGAGACCAGCGAGAAGCCGGTCGCCTGGATCAACGCCTCCACCAACCCGGGCGGCGCGACCAAGGCACACGAGTCGCTGCGCATCGTGCTCGGCTACACCGGAGCCGACGTCGTGGACGCGGCCTGCGTCCGCGTGGGCGTGGCCCGCGACGCGGTGGGCCCGGACGGCCTGATCGCCGACCCGCGGGTACGCGACGGCATCATCGCCGCGTTGACCACCCTCGCGCGGGCGGTCCCCGCGCGCACCTGACGCCCGGGCGCCCCGCCGCCCGCCGATCGATCGTCAGAAGTGGTCTGCCCAACGGCGTTTCGTCGCTCTATGCTGACCCCGCCATCGAGACGGGGGTTGCGCGTGCCTGTGATCGTGATCGCTCTGGGGATCGTCTTTCTGGTCGACATCCTGCGGGTGTGGTTGCCCTCGCTGATCACCGTCTACGGGGACGCCGGGGCCACGCCCGCCGAACAACTGGGCCTGTTCGCGCTCGCCTGGTTCGCGGTCGCGTTCGCCGTGGTGCCGCTGTGTCGGCGGGTCGGTGGGCGGCCGGTCGCGGTCCTGGCCGGGGTGGCGATGGTGATGTCGCGGTTGTGGCTCCAGTTCACCGACGGCGGCGACGCGCAGCTCTACCTGGCCTGCCTGGCACTGGTCGCCGGACTGTGTTGGCTGATCGCGGTGGCGCACACCGGCTGGGAGGCGGGCGTCGGGGTCGTGGCCGGCCTGGCGGTGGCGGTGGCGCTGCACGCGGGGCTCGGCACGCTGGACCCGATGTGGCTGGAGGTCTGGCGCGGCTGGGCCGTCCTGGGCACGCTCGCCGTGTTGTTCGTGGCCGCGCAGGTGTGGATACCGGCGCCGGCGCGGCCCGTGGCGCAGCCGATCCTGTGGGCCGTGCTGGGACCGGCGTTGTTCCTCACCGGCGTGTTGTTCGGCAATGTCGGTGTCGCGCACGCGGCGGCCGGCGAACCGCGCTGGGGCGTGCCGGTGCTGGTCGGCGCCTGGGCACTCGCGGTGCCGGTGTCCCGGCTGCGCGGCCGGTGGGTGTGGCCGCTCGGCCTGGCCTTCCTGGTGGCGGGTGTGGTCGGCGCGGGCTACCTGGAGACGAGCGCGCACGAGGGGATCGTCGGCCTGGCACCGGCCGGCGCGGCAGCTTGGCAGGCCCTCGGCGTGCTCGGCCTGGGCCTGGTCCTGGGCGACGCCGCCGGGCGGGTGCGACCGGCCGTGCGTTGGGCGCCGGCCTGGAGCATGGTCGGCTTCTTCGTGCTGACCTTCCTGCACTACGCCCGCTACGACATCGAGATCGACGTGTTGGCTCGCGGCCGGGTGTTGCTCCTGGGCGTGCTCGCGCTCGCGGTGCCGGCCGGCCTCGCGGCGCTGCGCGATCGGCGCGCGCCCGCCCCGGCCGAGCCCGAGGCCGCGCCCGCTCCCGCGCGTGCCCGCGGCCGCACGGTCGCGCACAGCGGCGGGCACGGGGGAGTCCGCTCCGATGTGCCCCTGGGCGGCCGGGCCCGAGCCGGTCAGGGTGCGCAACGGCCCGGCCGGCGGCCCGGCACGCGTCCCGGGGCCAAGCCCGCGCCCGGTCGCGCGGGCAATCGGCCGGGAGCTCCCGCCGCGCCCACGCCCGGTGCCGCCGGCGGCCGGAAGCCGGATCGGCCGTGGGACGTCCCGCCGCCGCCGTCCCTGGCCGAGCGGCTGCACGCGCCACTGGCCCTGGCGACGGTGTTTCCGGTGGTGATCGCGCTCGCCGCGTTCGGGCTGCGCCCGGCCGCCGGGTCGGCCCCGGTGTCGGACGCGGCGGCCGGGACGTTGCGGGTGGTCACGTACAACATCCGGATGGGGTACGGCGTGGACGGTCGGTTCGATCCGGACCGCACGGCGGACACGATCCGGGCGCTGAAGCCGGACGTGCTGGTGCTCAACGAGGTGGACCGGGCCTGGTTCCTCAACGGCGGCCACGACGTGCTGACGCTGCTCGCCCGCCGGCTGGACCTGCCGTACCGGTTCGCGCCGGCCGCCGATCCGCAGTGGGGCGACGCGGTGCTCACCCGCAAGCCGATCCGGCACCTGGAGTCGATCGAGTTGCCGGCCGGCGGTGCGCCGACCGGTGCGCAGGCGCTCGGCGTGGTGATCGAGGCCGCGCCCGGCAGGTCGGTCGCGGTGGTGTCCACACACCTTCAGGACGTGGACGACAAGGTGCCCCAGGCCCAGGCCGAGCGGGCCGCGGAGTTCGCCGTGCGCCTGGGCACCTCGGCGCCGGTGGTGGTACTCGGGGACATGAACGCGACGATCGACAGTCCGCAGTTGAAGGCGTTCACCGGCCGGGGACTCGTGGACGGGCTGGCCCGGGCCCGGCCGATCCGGACCTACCCGGCGGACAAGCCGAAGAAGGAGATCGACCAGGTCTTGGTGGACGCCCGGTTGCGGGTCGCGGCCGTCGACTCGCCGCCGTCGACGGCATCCGACCACCTGCCCGTGGCGGTGACCCTGCTGTACTGACCCGCCCCCCAGCCCCCACTCGGCGCGGGCGTGAGCGGCCCGGGTCACCCGCGCGGCGGCCTTGTCGGCACCGAATGTGGGCACCGTCCTTCGGATGGCCACCGCCGGGGGTGGCTCCGGAGGAGGGGTGTGGGCCGGTGACCGAGCGCGAGGAGCCCGATCCGCATCGCTGGCAGGCGCTCGCGGTCTGTCTGATCGCGGGGTTCATCACGCTGCTGGACGTGTCGATCGTCAACGTCGCGCTCCCCTCCATCCGCGCCGGCCTCGACGCGAGCGTCAGCGACATCCAGTGGGTGTTGTCCGGCTACGCGCTGACCTTCGGGCTGGCCCTGGTACCGGCCGGCCGGATCGGCGACGCGCGCGGTCGCCGGATGATGTTCATGACCGGCCTGGCCCTGTTCACCGGGGCCAGCGCACTGTGCGGCGCGGCACAGACGTCCCTGTGGCTGGTGCTGGCCCGCCTGCTCCAGGGCATCGCCGGTGGCCTGCTCACCCCGCAGGTGTCCGCGCTCATCCAGCAGATGTTCTCCGGCCGTGAACGCGGCCGTGCGTTCGGCATGTTCGGCACGGTGATCGGCATCTCCACGGCCGTCGGCCCGCTGCTCGGCGGCCTGATCATCAAGGTGTTCGGTGCCGACGAGGGCTGGCGCTGGGTGTTCTACGTCAACCTCCCGATCGGCATCGTCGCCTTCGTGCTGGCCCGGCGGTTGTTGCCCGGTCCCGACCACGCGAACCGGGCGTGCCTGCGCGATCTGGATCCGATCGGCGTGCTCCTGCTCGGCTCCGGCGTGGTGTTGCTGTTGTTGCCGCTGGTCGAGGAACGCCAGTGGCAGGGCTCCGCCAAGTGGCTGTTGGTGCCGATCGCGGCGATCTTCTTCGGCGCCTTCGTGCTGTGGGAGATCCACCAGGGCCGGCGCGGTCGCCAACCGGTGGTCGACCTGGCGCTGTTCAAGGTCCGCTCGTACACGCTCGGCCTGTTGGTGATGCTCTTCTACTTCGCCGGATTCACCTCGATCTTCTTCGTCTTCACCCTCTACTTCCAGTCCGGCCTGGGCTACAGCGCGCTGCTGGCGGGCCTGGCGATCACCCCGTTCGCGCTCGGCTCGGCGCTGGGCGCGTCGATCGGCGGGCGCCTGGTGAACCGGTTCGGTCACGCGCTGGTGACCGGCGGGTTGCTGATGGTCGTGGTCGGTCTGCTCGGCTCGATTCTGGCGGTGTACGAGGTGCCGGGGCACCACGTCGGTTGGATGCTGGTGGCGCCGCTGCTGTGTGCGGGGCTGGGCAGCGGTCTGGTGATCTCGCCCAACCAGACGCTGACCCTGGCCGAGGTGCCACCCGTGCAGGGCGGTGCGGCGGCCGGGGTGCTGCAGACCGGACAGCGGATCGGCTCGGCGACGGGCATCGCGGCGGTCGGCGCGGTCTTCTTCTCCCAGCTCGCCGACGAGCGGGGCCGGGACTGGGCCGAGCCGCTGCGGCACGGGCTGACGGTCTCGGTGGGCTTCGTGCTCGCCGCGTTCGTGGTCGCCTTCCTGGACCTGCGCAAGGGCCGCGCCCCGTTGCCCCGATAGGGACCCGGGAATCGTCCGGGCCACCCGGTAGCGTCCGGGCATGACTTTCGACATCCACGCGGCACTGCCCGCCGCGCTCGCGGACCGGGCCGGGGCCTGGGCGTTCATCCGTGCGTTCGCCGCCGACCGGGGCGGGGCGATCGAGGCCGCCGACGGGTACGACCCGGCGGAGCTGGACGCGAGCGCCGCGCGCCTGGGCGTGGAATTGCCGAGCGCGCTGCGGGAGCTGTACGAACTCCTGGGTCGGCGGGTGGACCTGACGAGCAACCACGACGTGCTGTTGCCGCCGGACAAGCTCTACGTCGAGGACGGCGTGCTGGTCTTTCGCGAGGAGAACCAGGGCGTCGCGTGGTGGGGGGTGCGGCCGGGCGGGGACGATCCCGCGGTGCTGGCGGCCTACGACGAGGCCGAGCCGGCCGCCGAGCGCTGGTCGGCCTGGTTGCCGCGATTGTCGGTCGCGGCGGTGGAGATCGTGCTGTCCGAGGTGCTGCTGTTCGACGACGAACTCGTCGAGGCGATCGAGTTCGCGCCCGAGGAGATCGAGCGACTGCCGGCGGAGACGCGCGAGTTGCCGTTCCCCGGCTATCCCGAGTGCGAGGAGCCCGGGAACCGGGTGCGCTGGTTCGCGGGCCCCGACCTGTTGGCCCGCTACGACGGCGCGATGATCGTGTTCCGCGCACGCACGGAAGAGCACTTGGACCGCTTCTTCGACACGGTCTGCGACGAGGACGACGAGGACGAGCCGGTCGCCTGACCCGGCGCGCCGAGGCTCGACGCCCCCAGCGGGACGTCGAGCCACGGTCTTGCGCCGCGATCCCGATCAGAATTGGCTGTTGCGGAACGGCTCCTTCGGCCTGCCCAGGTTCGGCTTGCCGAGCACGTCCTTGGCCGACAGCGCGTAGATGCCGTGGTTGGTCAGCACCCACACGACGTTGCGGTCCCACTCGACGTAGACGCCGTGCGTCTGGTTGCCCATCGCCCACTCCGGGAACGTGCCGTCCTCGGTCGGCCAGTCCCGGGTCTTGGTGCCGAACGCCTTGGGCACGAAGTACGCCTCGATCTCCGGCCGGGCCGGATTCTTGACGTCGAAGACCTGGGCGCCCGCGTTGTAGAAGCCGTACACCAGCGTGCCGTCGTCGTGGCGGCCCGGATTGGTGTAGTAGCCGGTGCGCTTGGGGCCGAAGCTGCCCCGCCGCTGGCAGTAGTCGGTGACCCCGGCCGACCTGGGCGGCGTGGGACGGGGCAGTTGCCCGACGATTCGGGGGTTGGCCACGTCCCGCGCGTCGATCTGGTAGATCGGCTTGTACGGCTCGTAGCAGTCCTCGGTCAGCGGATAGCCGGAGAGGTAGATCATCCCGGTCTTCTCGTACTGCGACACGTCGATGTTGTCGCCCTCGGTACCCGCCACCGACGGCGGCAGGTCCACGTGGCCCACCTGACGCAGGTCCGCCGGGTTCGAGATGTCCAGGACGGTCATGCCCAGGCCGCCCTGCACCGCGAAGCCGTATCGACCGCCCTGCTCGACCGGCTTGGGCACGAACAGCGACATGCGCGCACCGAGCCAGCTCGTGCGATTGCCGCAGCGCGGGTTCCGCGCGTACGCGTCGTCCTCGCCGGTGACCTGTCCGGGCAGATGCCAGGTGTCCAGGAGCCGGGGCGCGGCCGGGTCGGACATGTCGTAGGACTGATAGCCGGCCGAGTGCAGGTTGGTCGGGTACTCGGTGTTGGCGAAGGTGTCGTTCGGCGCGACGGCGATGAACATGTACTTGCCGCCGTCCCAGTACGGCACGTCCAGCGAACCGGAGCCCTGCTGGGCCTTGGTCGGGTCGCTGTTCAGCGGATTCGGCTGGGTCGAGTCGGTGCTGACGGTCGAGATCAGCCGCCAATCGGCCTTCCGGGGGCCGTCCAGGCGGTAGACCTTGAAGCCCTTGAGCCCGGGCTTGGTGCGCAGCTTCGCCACGCCCTCGGGGTTGCCGTACTTGTCGTGGCCCGGCTCGTCGGTGAGTTCGCTGATCTGCCGCTTGTCCTCGAAGGACTGCACCATCACGTAGGCGTTCAGCCGCTTGTTCCACTGGATCGTGGACGCACCCCAGTAATCGCCCGCCGCCCAGGTGCCGTTGGCCTTGAGCTCGTCGCCGCCCACGTCCTCACGGGACATCCGCTCCACCACCGTGACGTGCTTGACGTCGGTGATGTCGTAGACGCGGCCCTCGGAACGGTCGTACTGGAACATGTACCGGCGTCCGCCGAAGTCGACGATGTTCTGCCAGGTGTGGAAGAAGTCCGGCGTGAAGTCGTAGCCCTCGTAGGCGGCTTCGACGTTCATGTTCTTCACGTACTGCCGGCCGTCGTAGTCGGCGCGGCGCCCCGGGAAGGGGTGCGGGTTCTCCTCGTCGAGCGGGGTGGACGCGGGAGCCAGGAACGAGCCGTCGAGCTGCATGCCATAGGAGTTCGGGTCGGCCGGCTGCGGTCGACGCTCCTGGCAGACGAACGGGATGTTCGGGTCCTGCCCGGCAGCCGCGGCGGTCGCGGTGCGCGGTGTGGAGCCGGCGGCGGTGCGGCCGGGGTCGCCCAGGTAGGTGCTGCCGGTGGCGGCCACCAGGGCGGCCATCGCGATCGCACCCGATCTGCCGTATTTCCGGGCTCTGTCGGCTCTGCGGGAGCCGTCGGATCTACCGGCTCTGTTGCCGAGGGTGGGTGTGCGGCGCATCTGACGAACCTTCCGACACGGGACAATGACGGGGAAGTGCGCTGGCGGTGCGGCGGGGGGAGCGCGCCGTGATGGCCGGCCGAACCGCCCTCGTCACCTCTTCGCAGGCGAAGCCGACCTTCTGCGAAGAAACCCGACCGGTGACCCCGGATGCTCCGGTGTCCCCGGGTGTCGGTCGAGGACCGCGGTGTCGACGGACCGGCCCGCTCCGCCACGCGGAACGGATCGGCGTCGGGACCGAACAACGACGGCGCGCGGACTCGATCCGGCACCCGTACCCGGCACCGTGCCTGCGGCACCGGACGGATGGCTCGTCAAGAAGCTGTCGCCACGTGCATGATGGCTGCGCCGGCGCATGTCCATCCAATGCCGATCCGGCGCCACTGCATCACCAAACAGGTATGCGTGCCCGTCCGGTACGCAACACCGAACCGGTACGGGAGCCTGCGTGGACCTGCTCGACGGACGCCTGAAGTTCCGGCATCTGACCCTGATCACGGCGATCGCCGAACACGGGGGAGTCAGCCGCGCGGCCGAGGCGCTGCACCTGACCCAGCCCGCCGCGACCCGCACCCTGCGCGAGCTGGAGACCATGGTCGGCGTCCCGCTGTTCGAGCGCGGCCCGCACGGGATGACGCCCACGCTCTACGGCAACGCCCTGGTCGCCCATGCCCGGGTGATCCTGGCCGAGGTGCGCCGGGCGGGCGACCACATCGCGAGCCTGCGCGAGGGCCAGACCGGTACGGTCACCGTCGGCACGCTGCTCGCGGGCACCAGCGTGCTGCTGCCGCGCGCGGTGTCCGCGCTCAAGCGGGACCGACCCGGGATCACCGTGATCGTCCGCGAGGCCACCTACGACGTGCTGTACCCGCAACTGCTCGCCGGCGAGATCGACGTCGTGGTCGGCCGGCTCGGCCGGGCCGAGGACGCCGGGCGGGTTCGGCAGACCGCGTTGTATCGCGAGCCGATCCGGCTGGTGGTGCGGCGCGGCCACCCGCTCCTGGACGGTGCGCGCGTGCTTGCCGACACGATCGCGCACCCGTGGATCCTGCCGCTCGAACAGACGGCGCTGCGCAGCGAGTTGGCTCAGTTGTTCACCCGCAGCGGGCTGCCGCTGCCGGTCGACCGGGTCGAGTGCACCTCGATCCTGACCGTGCGGGCGCTGCTGCTGGCCACCGACATGATCGCCGCGTTGCCCGAGCTCGTGGTCACCGGCGACGAGCGGCTCGCGGTGCTGCCGGTGCCCCTGGAGTCGGTACGCCGCACGGTGGGCACCACGCTGATGGCGGACCGGCCCCCGACGCCGGCGGTGAGCGCGTTCCTGGCCTGCATCGGCGATCAGGCGGTGGCGCTGCGGGCCGCGCTCGGCGAGGAGGCGGCGCTCGACGTGGACTGAGCGCCGAGGGTGCGGCGGCGCCCGATCACGCCGGTGCGGCGGGCCGGTGCGCGGAACCGCTGGATCTCCTGGCCGAGCGGGGCTTCGACGTCCGGCACGTGACCCTGCACCTCGACCGGCGCGGTCTGCGGGCCCGGATCGGCGACGAGGAGGCGGTGTCGGCCGGCCGACGGCGGGTCGAGCAGGAGCGGCGCCACCGGGCGGCCGAGCCGTGGCTGTACGCACGCCGGCACGGATCGGTCGATTCCGGAATATTCCCCGACGGAACGGGTAGCCGGCGACCCGGTTGGGGTGCGACAGTTCGCAGGACGCGGCAACCGTGCCCGGACCCCGTGCCGGCCCCTACCGGATCACGCCGCGTGTGTCCATGGCGCTCGCCCCCCGTGCAGGGGGCAGAGCCTCCCCCCGGGATCGGGGGGCTTGTCGGATCGTCCCGCGGATGGGCGGTCAATAGCGTCGAGACGGCGCCAAGCCACCGCGCTCAGCCGACCATCCTCCCCCCAGATACCGGGACGCCCCATGACCTCGACCGCACCCACCCTGGACCATCCGGAGATATCCCCGCCCACGCGTCGGGGCAGCGACTTCGCGCCGCTGCTCGCCGATCTCAAGGCGGCCGGACTGCTGGAGCGGCGCACCGCCTGGTACGCCCGGATGATCGGCCTGAACCTGCTCCTCCTGCTCGGCTCCTGGGCCGCGGTGGTGTGGGTGGGCGACTCGTGGTGGCAACTCGCCCTGGCCGTTCCGGTCGCGTTGTTCACCACCCGCGCCTCCTTCGTCGGCCACGACGCCGGCCATCAGCAGATCGCCCGCACGGCCCGCACCCACCGGGTACTCGCGCTGCTGCACGGCAACCTGCTGATGGGGATGAGCTGTGGGTGGTGGAACGCGAAGCACAACAAGCACCACGCCAACCCGAACCACCTGGAGAAGGACCCGGACGTCGCGGTCGGCGTGCTGGTCTGGGACGCCGACCAGACCGGCGGGCGGACCGGCGTGTTGGGTTGGCTGACCCGGCACCAGGCCCGGCTGTTCTTCCCGCTGCTGCTGCTCGAAGGGCTCAACCTCAAGGTCAACGGCCTGATGGCGCTCAAGGAGCGGACCCCGCGCGAGCGCCTGGTGGAGGGCTCGGTGCTGGTCGTGCACTACGCCGTGTACCTCTCGGTGTTGCTGATCGCGATGTCCCCGGTCAAGGCGCTGGTGTTCGTGCTGGTCACGCACGCGCTGCTCGGCCTGCATCTGGGCATGGCGTTCGCGCCCAACCACAAGGGCATGCCGATGCCCGAGCCGGGCGTCAAGTGGGACCACCTGCGGCGTCAGGTGCTGACCTCGCGCAACGTCCGGGGCGGCCCGGTCACCGACTGGATGCTCGGTGGCCTGAATTACCAGATCGAACACCACCTGGTGCCGAACATGCCGCGGGTGAACCTGCGCCGGGCCCAGCCGATCGTGCGCGCGCACTGCGACCGGCTCGGCGTGCCCTATCTGGAGACGAGCCTGGTGCGGTCCTACCGGCAGGCGCTGGGCCACATGCACGACGTGGGCGCCTCGCTGCGCGCCGAGCGGACCGGGCGCGCGGCCTAGCCACCGCGTCGCCGGCGGGCGGGACGGTCGGCAAAGCGGCGGGCACGGTACGGTCGGCAAAGTGGCGGACAAAGGTGCGCACAAACGATTGATGTGTTTTACATCTATCTCTAGGGTGGGGCCGTCCATCCCCCTCCCCACCCAGGAGCGCGTTCCGTGGCCGGCCCCGCCCCAACCCCGCAGGACCCGCGACAACGTTTCCTGGTGCCGGTGCTCGGCTCGTGCGGCATCGTCGCCGCGCTCATGCAGACCGTGGTGGTACCGCTGCTCCCGGACCTGCCCGCGCTGACCGGCAGTTCGGCCTCGACGGTCAGTTGGACGGTCACCGCGACGCTGCTCAGCGGCTCGGTGTGCACGCCGCTGCTCGGCCGCGCGGGCGACATGTTCGGCAAGAAACGCATGCTGGTCGTGGCGATGAGCGTGCTCTCGGTCGGCTCGGTGATGTGCGCGCTGACCTCGGACATCGGCGTACTGATCGTCGGCCGCACCCTCCAGGGCATGGCCACCGCCGTGGTCCCGCTGGGGATCAGCATCCTGCGCGACGAATTGCCGCCGGCCAAGGTCGGCGGCGGCGTCGCGATGATGAGTTCGACGCTGGGCATCGGCGCCGCCGTCGGCCTGCCGCTGGCCGGTCTGGTCGTGGACCACGCCGACTGGCACGCGATGTTCTGGGGCGCCACCGTGCTCGCCCTGGTGGTGCTGGGCCTGGTCGTGCTGGTCGTGCGCGAATCGCCGGTGCGCAGCCCCGGCCGGTTCGACGTGGTCGGCTCGCTCGGCCTGACCGCGTTCCTGGTCTGCCTGTTGCTCGCGGTGTCCAAGGGCACCGCGTGGGGCTGGACGAGCACCCGCACGCTGGGCCTGCTGGCCGCCGCCGTGCTGATCGTGCTCGCCTGGGGGGTGCACCAGTGGCGGGTGAGCACCCCGCTGGTGGACCTGCGGGTGACCGCGCGGCCGGCGGTGCTGCTCCCCAACATCGCCGCGTTGTTCATCGGCTTCTCGTTCTACGCGAACAGCCTCTCCACCGCCCAACTGGTGCAGACGCCGAAGGAGAGCGGCTACGGACTGGGCGTCTCGGTCGCGATCGGCGGCCTGTGCCTGCTGCCCGGCGGGGTGATGATGGTCGTGCTCTCACCGATCTCCACCGGGCTGACCGCCACCCGAGGACCCAGGTTCTGCCTCGGCGTCGGCGCGATCCTGCTCGGCCTGGGCTACGTGGTGCGGATCTTCACCAGCCACGAGTTGTGGACCATCGTCCTGGGCGCCACCGTGGTCGCCTCCGGCACGGCGATGTGCTACTCGGCGCTGCCGATGCTGGTCATCCGGGCCATCCCCGCCGCACAGACCGCCGCCGCCAACGGCATCAACGCGCTGATGCGCACGATCGGCCAGGCCGTGTGCAGCGCGGTGGTGGCGGCGGTGCTCACGTCCTACACGATGTCCGTCGGCGGCCACGTGCTGCCCACCCTGCACGCCTACATGGTCGTCTTCGTGATCGCCGGCATCGTGGCCGGCTGCGCGCTCGTGGCCTGCCTGTGCATCCCCGAGCCCGCGGGCCCGACGGCCGCGGCGATCCCGCTCGAATCGGCGAGCCCCGCCCGGGCCGTCGAGCCCCGGTCCATCGCGGCTACGCCGGACCCAACCGGTCGAACATGATCAGCCCGTCCTCGAACACGGTCAGCTCGCCCACCTTCGCGTCCTTCGCCCGGATCGCCGCGGTGAACGCCTGCTCGTAGGCGAACATCGGGACGTCCTTGGCCAGTTCGCGCTGCACCACGGCGTAGGCCGCGCGCCGGGCCGAGGCGTCGGTGGTGGCCCGGGCCGCGTCCAGCGCCTGGTCCACCGCCGGGTTCTTCCACTGCATGTGGTTGTCCTGGCCCTTGGAGTGCAGGAAGTTGTACAACACCGGCTCCGGGTCGTCGAAGGACAACACGAACTCGCCCGCGTCGAACTGCCGCTGGATCTGCACCTTCTGGAGGTATTGGGTGCCCTCCAGGAACTCGGTCCGCATGGTGATGTTCTTCATCGTGGCCACCTGCGCGAGCCAGTACTCGGCGGTCAGATGCGAGCCCGGGCTGTTGTAGGTGCTGTACGTGAAGGACAGCGGCTTGCCCTCGGCGGCGAGCGCGTCCAGCAGTTGCTGGGCCTCGACCCGGTTGTTCGACGGCAGCGGCGCCTCGGCCGAGGCGAAGTCCGAACCCGGGCGCAGGAACGTGCTCAGCGGCTTGCCGGTGTTGTCGGTGACCACCTTCGCACGGGCCGCCGGGTCCATGATCAACGCGAACGCGCGCCGCGCGCGCGGATCGTCGAACGGCGGCCGGCTGGTGTTGAACAGCGTCATGAATCCGCCGCTCTTGCCCTCGGTGAGCACCGGCAGACCGGCCTTCTGCGCGTCGCCGAGCAGCTTGGCCTGCGCCGTGGTCAACACCTGGGCCTGGTTGGCGCCCAGCATGGCCAGCCGCTGTGACTGGTCGACCACCGGCTTGAGGGTCAACTGCTTCAGCGGCGGCCGACCGCCCACCTGCCAGTACCGGGGATTGCGCTCCAGCACCATCTGCTGGTCGCGCACCCAGCTCTTGAGCCGATACGGCCCGGCGCCCACCGGCTTGGCGCCGAAGCCCTTCGGGTCGGCCTTGATCGCTGTGGGCGAGCCGACGAACGCGAGGTTGTGCGCGATCACCTTGTCGAAGTGGGCGTTCGGCGCCGGCAGCGTGACCTTGACGGTCCGGCTGTCGGTGGCGGCTATGCCGATCCCGGCGACCACGCGCGCCTGCAGCGACTTGTTCGCCGGATCCGCGTGCCGCTCCCAGTTGAACTTGACCGCCTCGGCGTCCAGCGCGGTGCCGTCGGAGAACTTCAGGTCCGGCCGCAGCCGCAGCGTCCAGACCCGGCCGCCCTCCGCCGCGGTCGCGCTCTCGGCGAGCTGGGGTTGGGCCCGACCGGTCTTGGGGTCGATCCACAACAACACGTCGAACACGGCCGCGGCCTGGGTGCCGCCGGTGATCTGGGACAGGCTCGCCACGATCGGGTCCAGGCTGCGCGCCTCCTGGGTGACCAGGACGGTCATCGAGCCGCGCGCCGAGTCGCCGGCACCGTCGTCGGAGCCGCACGCGGCAGTGGTCAGGATCAGTCCGGTCAACGCGGCGGACAGGGCCGCCTGCCGGATGGGCACGGATCGCACGGTGGTCGCTCCTCGCACGGGCCCACCTGGGTCGGGCAGACCCTGGGTCTCCATGGATGTTGCGTCCGGGGCATCAACGGGGATCAACCTAAGTCCCTCCTGACTCACCGTCAACAACCGTTCCGTGCAGAGTGATGGGCGGGCGGGTGCCCGGGGACGCGCCGCCGACTGCGAGCCGGTCGGGTGACGCATGCGATTTTCGCGCCGAATCGGGCATAGGACGCTGTGTTTGTCGATCCCATGAGGCCGGACCGCACGCCAGGAGACCGCATGACGACCGCCGCACTGTCGCCGGAACTGCTCGCCGAGCTGCGCCGCCCGCGCGCGTATCCCGCGGTGTCCCTGACGCTGCCCACGCACCGGCACCGCCCGGAGAACCAGCAGGATCCGATCCGACTGCGAAACGTGCTGGCCGAGGCGGAGAAGCGGCTCGCGGCCGATCCGGAGGTGGGTCGGGAGGCCCGGATCAAGACCGTCGACCGGCTCAAGGCGGCGGCGGCCGAACTGGATCCCGAACACTTCATGGACGGCCTGGTGCTCTACGCGTCGGCCGACGAGCACTACGCGTTCACCGTGCAGGCACCGGTCGGTGAGCGCGTGGTGCTGGCGACCACCTACCTCACCCGCAACCTGGTGGCCGCGGCCGAACGGCTCACCCCCTATTGGGCACTGGTGCTCAGCGAGCACGAGGTGCACCTGTGGCACGGTCGCGGCGACGGCGTGCACGAGGTCCGCGACGGCGGCTTCCCGATCACCTCGGCCGGTCCGGAACGGGACGGACCGCCCACCCGCGAGGGCGGCGGGCTGGGCGTGAGCGAGGACCTGCGTCGGTTGCTGAACGAGGCCGACGAACAACTGGCGCGGGCGCTGCTCGGACGCGAGGACAAGGTCGTCCTGGTCGGTCTGCGACCGCAGGTCAAGGCGTTTCGGGAGAGCAGTCGCAACGGCGCGCACCTGGCCGAGACCGAGTTGGAGGTCGGCGGCGTGAGCGAGGCGACCCCCGGCCAGTTCGCCGAGATCCTCGCGCCGGCGCGGACCGCGCTGGCCGCGGAGGCGACCGCCGCGGCGTTGCGGGCGCTGGACGACGCGCGCAGCGGCAAGCGGTACGCGGGCGGCATCCAGGAAGTGTGGGCGCCGTCCCGGGCCGGGCGCGGTGCGCTGCTGGTGGTCGAGGAGGGGCTGCGGGTGACCGGTCGCCTGGTGACGGTCGACCGCACCGGGGAGGTCGCGCTCCAGGTGCTCACCGGGCCGCACGCCGAGGACGCGGTACTGGCCGGCCGAGCCGAGGACGACATCGTGGACACCGTGGTCGAGGCGACCCTGGAGGCCGACGGCAAGGTGGTCTTCGTACCCGACGACACGCTCAAGGAGGCCGGCGGCATCGCGCTGGCACTGCGCTACTAGGCCCGAACCGCGACGAGTGCGGCGGCGACCCCTCGGGGGCGCCGCCGCACTCGGTCGTAGCGGGTCGAGCGGTGCTCGGCTCGACGGATGGCCCGGCCGGTCAGAGCAGGTCGCGCTCCAACGCCTCCAGGTCGTCCTCGTACGCGGTACTGGTCTCGAACCGGTAGATGATGCTGCGCGGATCCGCGTCGTCGAACGGGGCGTCCAGCCACTCGCCCGGCTCGGTCGGCTCGATCGCCGACACCCACAGGGTGGAATCGCCCGGTTCCAGGCCGAGTTCCTCGGCGCGCTGGGCGATTTCGTCCGGTTCGTAGACGTCGAAGAGCACCGCGACCGCGCTCGACGCGCTGTCGGTGCCGGTGTCGCGCGGGGACGCCGGCGGTTCCGCGTCGCCGGTCTCCGCGTCGGCGCGGCGGGCGTGGTCGACGAGGGTGATCAGGTCCTTGATCACGTAGTCCCGGCGGATCAGCACGGTGACCGCCTCCGGGTTGGTGGGACCCTCGTACTCGGCTTCCTCGCTGTTGCCGGGCACCTCGAACGGGGTGACCTCGTCGTAGGCGTCGTACAACAACTCGTCGTACGCCTCGGCGGCGGCCGCGAGCGCGTCGTACGCGGCGAACACGGCCGGGTCGCTCTCGCCTTGGCGGGCTTCGACGGCGGCCAAATGGTCGTCGATCGCCGATTTGAGAACGTCCGCGGCGACACGGACCTGCTCTGGCGTGGGCTGCGCAACACCGGTCATGGGGTGACGTTATCCGCAAGACCCCCGCGCGCGCACAATGGTTCACTGATGGCGGAGTCGGAGACTTACCAAAAGGCCGGTCACCGCGCCTTCGCGCGGCCGCCGGGGAACGGAAACATGGCGGAATACGAGTTTCGGCAACTGGACATCCCGCGCGGGACCTCCCGGACCGACGCGTGTCGCATCCTGACCGAGCAAGCGGAGTACGGCTACTGGGAGCTGGATCGGCTGTTGCTGCGCGGCGACGGCAGCCGACGAGTGGTCCTGCGGCGGCGGATCATCCGTCAGGTGCGCACCATGTGACGAATCGTCACCGAACGGATCGTCACCGATGAGTCGTCACCGATGGGTCGTCACCGATGGGTCGTCACACACGAGGACTGCCCGCCCCTGTCCTCCCAGGGGCGAGCAGTCATCGGATTCATCCGCCGTGCAGGCCGTGCTCAGTCCTGCGCGGGGCGTGAACGGCGGTACAACACGAAACCGCCGAGCAGCAGCGCGGCGCCGATCGGGGCCACGGTGAGTGCGTTCGAACCGGTCTCGGCGAGCGTGCCGTGGCTCGTGGACCCACCGGTGCTGCCGCCGGTCGTCCCACCGGTGCTACCGCCGGTGGTCCCACCGGTGGTGCCGCCCGTCGTGCCGCTGGTGGTGCCACCCGTGGTCGGCGGCTTGGTGGTCGGCGGCTTGGTGGTCGGGGGCTTGGTGGTCGGCGGCTTCGTCGTCGGCGGCTTCGTGGTGGGGGGCTTGGTGGTCGGCGGCTTGGTGTGCGGCGGCTCGGTGTGCGGAGGGCGCGTGGGGTTCGACGCGTTCACGCAGTGGTTGCCGAACGCCGGGTTCAGGGCGCCGATCACGTTCACCGTGTTCCCGCACACGTTCACCGGAACGTGGATCGGGATCTGGATGTTGTTGCCCGAGGCCACGCCGGGAGACCCGACGGCCGCGCCATCGGCCGCACTGCCGGCGTTGGCCACGCCTACCGCCGCGGACGCGAGTGCGCCCGTGGTGGTGATGACGACCAACAGCCCCTTCTTTGCGAACTGGTGCATGTAGATACCCCTGTGTCTCTCTCGCGAGGGGCGGGGGACGATGACCCCGCACGGACGTCAACGAGAGCCGACACCCGAGGTCACCGACGTGGGGACGATTCGCTCGTACGGCTGAGTTTCAGGATTCTTCGCAACCGGGTCTTGACGGTTTTCGAGCACTTTTCATCCCAGTCGAGCGCTTGGCTGACCGATGGCGATCGTCGCCCCCGGGTGTGCCGGCGGGGTACCGACGAGTCGGCTGCGGCCGTGCTCCGAGCCCGGGCCGACGCACAGCGGGACGGCCCCGAGACCGTGCGGGTCTCGGGGCCGTCCTCACGCCGACGAACGCGTGGGCCTGGATCAGGCGTTGATGCAGGTGTTGCCGAACGTGGGGTTCAGCACGCCGATGATGTCGATGCTGTTGCCGCACAGGTTGATCGGAATGTGGATCGGAACCTGGATGTTGTTGCCCGAGATCACGCCGGGGGAGTTGACCGCCGCACCCTGCGCATCGGAGTTCGCCATGGCGCCGCCGGCACCCGCGAGCACAACACCACTGCCGGCCGCGACGATGAACGCGACCTTGCCCGTCTTCTTCATGATTCTTTCGTCCTCCTTGTCGACACCACGACGCGCTTGCGCGCCGCACAAGGGGAAACGACGGGATCGCACGGAGGCTACGTGTCGGTCGAGGTATTCACTCGATCGGGCCCGCCCCCGGGAAATCCCCGGCCGGGAGCACACGTTGGGGCCGAGTCGGCGCGCGGTCGGGACGCCGGAGTGCTTCCCGGACCCCGACCGCGCACCGCGCTCACGCGTTGTCGAGAAAGTGATCCAGCACCCGCACACCGAACTTGAGCCCGTCCACCGGGACCCGCTCGTCGACGCCGTGGAACATGCCCGCGAAGTCGAGGTCGGCCGGCAGCTTCAGCGGCGCGAAGCCGAAGCAGCGAATGCCCAGATCGGCGAAGGACTTCGCGTCCGTGCCCCCCGACAGGCAGTACGGCACCGCCCGCGCGGCCGGGTCGTGCGCACGCAGCGCGGCCGACATGGCCTCGACCAGCGCACCGTCGAAGCCGGTCTCCAACGCCTGGTCGGTGTGCACCGTCTCGCGCCGCACCCGCGGGCCCAGCACCGCGTCCAACTCGGCGTGGAACTCCTCCTCGAAGCCCGGCAGGAACCGGCCGTCCAGGTGCGCGGTGGCCTGCCCGGGGATCACGTTGACCTTGTACCCGGCGTTGAGCATGGTCGGCTGCGCGGTGTTGCGGATGGTCGCGCCGATGATGCTCGCGATCGGGCCGAGCCGCTCGATCGTGGACTCGATGTCGTCCGGGTCGAGTTCGATGCCCAGCGCGTCCGAGATCTCGTCCAGGAACGCCCGCACGGTCTTGGTGACCCGGATCGGGAACTTGTGCCGACCCACCCGGGCGACCGCCTCGGCCAGTTCGGTGATCGCGTTGTCCTTGGCGATCATCGACCCGTGGCCGGCCGTGCCGTCCACGATCAGCCGCATCCAGTCCATGCCCTTCTGGGCGGTCTCGACCAGGTACAGCCGCAGGTCGTCGTTGACCGTGAAGGAGAACCCGCCGACCTCGCCGATGCCCTCGGTGACCCCCTCGAACAGGTCGGCGTGGTTGTTCACCAGATGCCGCGCGCCGAAGAGGCCGCCGGCCTCCTCGTCCGCCACGAACGCGAGCACGATGTCGCGCGAGGGCCGCCGGCCGGTCCGCACCCGGTCGCGCAGCACCGCGAGCACCATCGCGTCCATGTCCTTCATGTCGACCGCGCCGCGACCCCACACGCAGTCGTCCGCGACCTCGCCCGCGAACGGGTCGTAGGTCCAGTCCGCGGCGTTGGCGGGCACCACGTCCAGGTGGCCGTGGATCAACAGCCCCGGCCGGGACCGGTCGGTGCCCTCGATCCGGACCACGGTGCTGGCCCGGCCGCGTTCGGATTCGTAGATCTTCGGTTCGAGGCCGACCTCCGCGAGCTTCTCGGCGACGTACTCCGCGGCGGCGCGTTCGCCCGGACCCGAGCCGTCACCGTAGTTGCTCGTGTCGATCCGAATCAGGTCGCGGCACAGGTCGACGACCTCGTCCTCCGCGGTGGTGGTGGGCTGGGGACGGACAGCCTCCGTCATGACGGGCTCCTCGGGAAAGGCGGGACGGCACGTGTGTACGGGTGTACCACCATCCTGCACCCGCGTGCGCGGTCGGCATGGGCCGGGCGCCCTTTTGCCGACCGGTCGGTTGAGCGGCGCGGCGGCGGACCCGGACGAGGGCGGCCGGCGACGGCCCCGGCACGAACGTAGGGAGATGCCTCTGACCGGGTGCAACGGGCCGCTGCTACCTTCCGGATCAGGCGGAACAGCCGAACAGCGAACAAGCCGAACAAGTCGAACAAGACGCAGAAATCCGCGAGTCGGACCATCGGGAGGGACGTCACATGAACGGCACCGCGTGGGGCCTGACCGGTCCCGAATTCCTCAAGCTCTACGGCGGCGTCCTCGCCGGCCTGGTCGTCCTCGCGATCGTGCTCCGGATCGTGATGGCCTGGGCGGTCCGAGGCCAGGTGAACCGGGCACCGCTCGGCGCGTACGACGCCGCCTACCTCGCGGGCGGACCCATCCGGGTCGCCGAGACCGCGATGGCGTCGCTGATCACCGAGGGATACGTGCACGTACAACGTGCCGGCAAGGTCACCGCCGCCACCGGCGCCCGGCCGACCGAGCCGGTCGCGGCGGCCGTGATGGACTGCGTGCGCACCACCCGAGGCACCCGGCTCGCGCTGCTGCGGGCCTGGAGTCGCAGCACCATGCTCGCCGAGATAGAGGGCAGCCTGGTCGATCGTGGCCTGGTGCACTCCCCGTTGGCCCGGCGGATCGTCAAGGTGCCGTCGCGGCTGATGCTCGTGCTCGCCCTGGTCGGCATCGCCCGTTTCGTCAACGGCCTGGCGCACGGCAGGCCGGTCGTCTTCCTGGTCCCGTTCCTGATCGTCACCTTCGTCCTCGCGGCCCTGTTCGCCGTGTCGTTCCGGGCCACCGGGGCGGGCCGCCGGGCTCTGCGTGAACTGCTCGTACAGGTAAGGGCGGACCGCCGCTCGGGCGCGCTGGTCGGCGCCGGCGCACTGGCCGGCCTGTTTACGGTGGCCTGCCTGGGCATGGCCGCGCACCCGGACCCGGAGGCCAGGGTCGCCTTGGTGGCGTACGGCGGAAGTGGTGGCAGCGGCGGCGGTGGCGGCGGGGACGGCGGAAGCGGCTGCGGCGGGAGCAGCGGCTGTGGTGGCGGAGGCGGCTGCGGGGGCGGCGGCTGCGGCGGCTGAACCACACGACCCGTCCGAACCACACGAACCACACCCCTCCGCGCGGCGCGCGGCCTCGAAACACACGATCGGCCCGGCTGGATCGGGAACGGCGAACAGCCGCCCCGACCACCGGGCCGAGTCGTTTCCGCTTCCGTTCCCTCCCGCGCCCCGACCGCCCCTTCCGCCCGATTCGTTCCCGTCCCGGCAGGCAACCGCCGTGCCACGCACCGGTGATCGGGGAAGAGCCGCGACCGAAAAAGAGTTCTACCTGTCGCCGTTCCTCCCTGTATCGGGCGGTCGTCGACCGAGTCCGCCCGAGTCGGACGGGGACGCGGCACCGGCGGTCACGCTGCACCATCCGGGTGCGCGGCCGTTTGTGGCTCGGGTGCGAGGGGAGCCGCGCCCATACACGGTGCGATCCCCGCCTTGCCCGACCCCGCGCCTTCCGGTGGCGCCGCTCCCAGGCGCGGAGCGAGTTGCCGGCGTGGCATCGGGTCGTGGCTGCGCGGCACCCGGGGAGCGGTACAGGACTGGAGGGAGTCTGCGTTGAGTGTGATCGAGGTTGCCCCGACTCGGATCGACCCGGTGCGCTGGCCCGACGTGGCCGAGGTGCCCAGGCGGCCGGTGCGTGCGGCGGCCGCTCGGTTCCTGTTCGAGCGGGCGGTGGCACGACTGCCGTTGCGCGTGTGGATCGACGGCGCGGTGTTCGGAAGCGGCGACGCGGCGGCGCCCCGGATGCGGATCGTCCGGCCTGACGCGTTCTTCAACCGGGTCGGCGCGGGCGGGCTGATCGGCTTCGGCGAGGCGTATCAGGCGGGCGACTGGGAAGCGGACGACCTGACCGCGGTGTTGACCGTGTTCGCGTCCCGGGTGAGCACGCTGATCCCGCCCGCGCTACAGCGACTTCGCCCCGTCGTGGTGCCCCGCATGCCGCGCTCGCAGCGCAACACCGTGGCCGGTGCCAAGCGCAACATCCATCGGCACTACGACCTGTCGAACGAACTGTTCGCGACCTTCCTGGACGAGTCGATGGCCTATTCGTCGGCGGTCTTCGAGCAGGGCGCGGACGGCGGTCCCCGAGCCGGGGAGGACGCGCTGACCGAGGCCCAGCACCGCAAGATCGACCGCCTGCTCGATCTCGCCGATGTCGGTCCGGGCAAACGCGTGCTGGAAATCGGCACCGGATGGGGCGAGTTGGCCCTGCGTGCGGCCGAACGCGGAGCGCACGTGCACACCATCACCCTCTCGGCCGAGCAGCGCGACCTGGCGATCGAGCGGATCACCGCGGCCGGTCTCGCCGACCGGGTCGAGGTCGAACTGTGCGACTACCGCCAGGTGCAAGGCAGTTACGACGCGATCGTCAGCGTGGAGATGATCGAGGCGGTGGGGGAGGAGTACTGGCCGATCTACTTCGCAGTGCTGGATCGGCGACTCGCGCCGGGCGGACGGGTCGCGCTCCAGTCGATCACCATGCCGCACGACCGCATGGTGGCCAGCCGAGCCACGTACACGTGGATCCACAAGTACATCTTCCCCGGCGGCCTGATCCCCTCCGACGACGCGGTGCGCCAGGCGACCGCGGCCACCCGGCTGCGGGTCGCGGACAGCAGGTCGTACGGCCTGCACTACGCCGAGACGCTGCGGTTGTGGCGCGAGCGGTTCAACCGACGCGCGGACGAGGTCGAGGTGTTGGGCTTCGACCACGTGTTCCGGCGGATGTGGAACCTGTACCTGTCCTGGTCCGAGGCGGGCTTCCGGTCCGGCTATCTGGACGTGCGGCAATACCTGCTGATGGAGGCGTGAGCGCCGGCGGGGGCGCGCCCGACCGAGGTGCGCGAGAAACGTTGACACCGGACTCCCTCGCACTCCCCTCGGAAGATGAGGGCTTCCCCTGAAGTGCCGGGAGTGGCGCACGTGATCTGCTGGGGTCGTGGACGAGGGGTCGCTCCGGTCGGCCGTCGCGGGGGTGTGGCCGGACGGAGCGGTACCTCGATGTCCGCCGCGAGAAAGGCCCCGACCGGGATCTCCCGGTCGGGGCCTTCGCATCGGGTGCGGGCGGCTGGGCCGCTGGGCTCAGAGGGCCACGCCGAGGATCGCGTCCAGGGCGCGTGAGGCCACGCCCGGGGCGGACAAGTCGTCGCCCCCGTCGGCGAGTTGCCGGGCCGCCCAGGCGTCCATCGCGGCCAGCGCGCCGGGCGCGTCCAGGTCGTCGGACATGCGTTCGCGGATCGTGGCGAGCAGTTCGGTGGTGTCCGGCCCGTCGGGTCGACCGACCGCCGCGCGCCAAGTCGCCAGCCGGGCCTGGGCGTCGGTCAATACCCGGTCGGTCCACTCCCAGTCGCTGCGGTAGTGGTGGGCCAGCAGCACCAGGCGAATCGCCATCGGGTCCACGCCTTCGCGGCGCAGCTTGGAGACGAACACCAGGTTGCCCCGCGACTTGGACATCTTCTCGCCGTCCAGCGCGACCATGCCGGCGTGCACGTAGGCCCTGGCATACGGCACCTCGCCGGTGACCACGTGCGCGTGCGAGGCACCCATCTCGTGGTGCGGGAAGACCAGGTCGCTGCCGCCGCCCTGGACGTCGAAGCCCATGCCCAGGTACTTGAGCGCGATCGCCACACACTCGATGTGCCAGCCGGGCCGCCCCGCGCCGAAGGACGCGTCCCAGGACGGCTCGCCGGGCCGCGCCGCGCGCCACAGCAGGGGGTCGAGCGGGTCCTTCTTGCCGGCCCGCTCCGGGTCGCCGCCGCGCTCGCCGAAGATCTCCAGCATCTCAACGGCGGTGTAGCCGGACACGCCGCCGAAGCTCTCGTCCGATGCGATGGAGAAGTAGATGTCGCCGTCCACCGAGTAGGCGGCGTCCTTCGCGAGCAGGTCCTCGACCAGCGGCACGATCAGCGGGATCGCCTCGACCACGCCGATGTAGTTGGCCGGTGGCAGCACCCGCAGCGAGGCCATGTCCTCGCGGAACAGCGCCGTCTCGCGCTGTGCCAGCTCGACCCAGTCCACGCCGTCCCGCTCGGCCCGCTCCAGGAGCGGGTCGTCGACGTCGGTGACGTTTTGTACGTAGTCCACGGTGTGGCCGGCATCCCGCCAGACCCGCTGAAGCAGGTCGAACGCGACATAGGTGGCGGCATGCCCCATGTGGGTCGCGTCGTACGGGGTGATGCCGCACACATACAGCCGCGCGACCGGTCCCGGGGTGATCGTCACAAGCTCGTGCACGGAACTGTCGTGCACACGCAGGGACGCACCCTGACCAGGGAGAACGGGGAGCTCGGGTGCAGGCCAGGCATACATACGTATGAGACTAACGTCCGCAGGGGTGGAAGATCTTCCAGGGTTGGCGGACTAATTTCCGCGTCTTTGCCGAACGGCGCGCCCGACCTCGCGGTTCCGCCACACCCGCGGACTCGGCCCGGGGCCGACCCGCACCGCGTGCCGGGTCTCCGCGTCGACGTCGAGCGCCGTGCTCAGATCGGCGGCCAGGGGATCACGTGCCGGCGGCCGTCCGGCTTCGGGAGCCGGTCCTCGGCGAGCAGAACTCTCACCCGTTCGCGGGTCGCGGCCACCTCGTCCGGCGTAATCAGCTCGCCCAGCCGCGCGCCCAGCGGCCCGGCCAGATCGCTCGCCAGCGTGCTCAGCGCCGCCCGCGCGGGGCCCGGCAGCGGCTCGCCGGCCCAGCCCCACAACAGCGTGCGCAGCTTGTCCTCGACGTGGAAGCAGACGCCGTGGTCGATCCCGTACACGT
This sequence comes from Embleya sp. NPDC020886, assembly GCF_044333915.1. Taxonomy (NCBI): domain Bacteria; kingdom Bacillati; phylum Actinomycetota; class Actinomycetes; order Kitasatosporales; family Streptomycetaceae; genus Embleya; species Embleya sp. NPDC020886. The sequence goes on from NZ_JBIRRX010000007.1 coordinate 119,723, forward strand.
GGCCGTCGGGACCGGGCAGCAGGTGGCCGCCCTTGCGGTCGGCGTTGTTGATCACCGCGTCGAACACCGCGATCCGGTGCAGCGCGTCGGCGGCGGCGTGCACGAGCAGGGCGGGCTGCTCCTTGCCGTGCTCGTCCGGGACGACCACGTGCGCGATCGGCTTCCAGGCCGGGCCCGGGTCCACCGCGGGCAGGATCGTCACCGGTTCCGGCTCGTCCTCGGCCGGCTTGTGGTCGATCCACAACTGGCACATGCCCGCGCCGTACGGCCCCTCGCGGAACACGGTCGTCGGCACGATGTTCCAGCCGAGCGCCTCGGACACCTCGTACGCGGCCACCTCGCGGCCCGCCAGCGTGCCGTCCGGGAAGTCCCACAGCGGTCGCTCGCCCGCGACCGGCTTCCACACGCACGGCAGCGATATGCCCTCCAGCGTCGCGGTGCAGTACAACGTCGCGTTGGAGGCGTCCTCCAGCCGCGCCTGCACCGTCAACTCGCCCCGGCGCAACAGCTCCGGGACGGCGGCGGCGTCGAGAACCGTGTCGGTCAACGCCGGTATCCGTTGGCGCGCGGGCAGATGTGGCCCTCGGGGTCCATCGGCAGCCCACAGAACGGGCAGGCGGGCCGGCCGGCCGCGACCACGAGCAGCGCGCGCTTGGCGAACGCCCGGGCCTGACCGCCGGTGAGCCGGACCCGGAGCAGCGGCGGGCCGTCCTCGTCGTCGTCATCGCCGAGCAGGGTGTCCTCGGGAGAGTCGTCGTCGGGCACCTGGGCCTGCGCCTCGACCACGAGCCGCTCGTCGTCGGCATCCCACGCGAGGGCCATCGTGCCGACCCGGAATTCCTCCAGGATCGGCGGCAACAGCGGCCCGGAGTCCTCGAGTTCGGTCGGCGTCACGGCCGGCACGGCGGTCTCGCCGCCGGTGCGACGAACCAACTCGTCGAGCAGTTCGTCGACGCGTTCGGCCAGGACGGACACCTGCGTCTTCTCCAGGGCGACGCTGGTCACGCGGCCGGCGGCGGAAGCCTGGAGGAAGAAGGTTCGCTGGCCGGGCTCACCTACGGTGCCGGCGACGAACCGCTCCGGGGGGTCGTACAGGAAGACCTGGCGGGGCACGAGCTGCTCCGTGTTTCTGTCGAGAGCGGGACGGGGGTGGTCGCGGTCTGTCGGTGGTCGGGCGGGCGGGCGGTCGGACGGGCGGTCGGACGGGCGGTATGGCGAACCTGGACCGCACCGGAACCCGACTGGGGGTTCCGCACGGTTATATCCGCCACACCCGGGGGGCTATTCCCGGACTCCCGGTTTCCCGAGTTCCCGGATGCCCGGTACTCCGGTTCTCCCGGACGATCCTGCCCGTTCCCACCGGGTTCGATCTTGCCCGGGTGTTCCCGTCCGGCCAAAGTCGGCGAGGGCGCGCGGGGGAGTGCGCCCTCCCCGGCACCCTACGGCGCGCCGGCTCCGCCGCCCACCACCGCGTCACCGGACCCGGACGCGTGCCGCCCGTCGGGCGCCGGCAACAGGCCGGCCACCGAACCACCGGTGTCGTTGAGTCGGCCGACACTCGGTCGCTGCGTGCCGTACGAGATCACCGTGAGCGAACACGGGTCGACCTGGATGCGCTGGAACAGGTCCAGATGCATCCCGAGCGCGTCCGCGACCAGGGCCTTGATCACGTCGCCGTGCGAGCAGACCAGATACATCGCGTCCGGCCCGTGCTCCGCGGCGATCCGCTCGTTCCATTCCCGGACCGCGTCCACGGCCCGCGCCTGGGTGGTACGCAGTGCCTCGCCGCCCGGGCCGGGGAAGGTGACCGCGCTCGGATGCATCTGCACGGTCTTCCACAACGGATCCTCGGCGAGCTTCTTCAGCTCCTGCCCGGTCCAGTCGCCGTACCGACACTCGCCGACCCGCTCGTCCACCTGCGCGCCGGCATTCAGCGCCGACTCGGTTCCGCGCCGGGCCGCCAATACCGCCTCCGACGTCTGCCGACACCGCTCCAGCGGACTGGTCACCACGGCCGCGAGCGGCACCTCGGCGATCCGCCGGCCGAGCGCCGCGGCCTGTTCCTCGCCCCGCTCGTCCAAAAACACCCCCGGCGTCCAACCGGCGAGCACCCCCGTGGAGTTGGCCGTGGTCCGCCCGTGCCGAACAAAGAGCACCGTCGTCATACACCCAACCCTATGTCTCCCCCCATCGCGGCCGGCCTCGGGCATGTGGGGCCTGCGGGCGGCTCGGGCGGTTCACCCACCGGCTCCACCCGTTGCCTGCGGCGTGCCGGCTGCGGTTCTTCGGGCACCGGGGCGGCCTGCTCCGGCTCCCGGCCACCGACGGGGCCGGCGACGCGCTCGCCCCGCTCGCCACCGGCCTCGCGGCCGGCCGGCAAAATGGACCGGTGATCGTCGACTGCGCCATCTACACCAACGGCCGCCGGACCCAAGGCCCCGCCGACTTCTCGGATGCGCTGGACCAGGCCCGGCGGGTCGGCGACTCGTTCCTCTGGATCGGGCTGCACGAACCGACGCCGAGCGAGTTCGATCTGGTCACCAGCGAGTTCGGGCTGCACCCGCTCGCCGTCGAGGACGCGCTGCACGCGCATCAGCGACCCAAGCTGGAGACGTACGACGACTCGATCTTTCTCGTCCTCAAGACCCTGCACTACTACGACGAGACCTCCTCCGTGGAGACCGGCGAGCTGATGATGTTCGTCGGCGACTCGTTCGTGGTGACGGTCCGTCATGGGCCGGGCGCCGAGCTGAAATCGGTCCGGCGTCGGGTCGAGAAGCAGCCCGAACTGCTCAAGCACGGCCCGGGCGCGGTGCTGTACGCGGTCGCCGACGCCGTCGTGGACGCCTATCTCGCGATCGCGGGCGAGCTGGAGACCGACCTGGAGGAGCTGGAGGCCCGGGTCTTCTCGCCCAGCCGGGAAAACGACGCCGAGCGCATCTACCTGCTCAAGCGCGAGGTCCTGGAGTGCCGCCGCGCCGCGCTGCCGCTGATCGAGCCGATACGCAAACTGGCCACGGCGGACGTCCCCTTCGTACCCGCGGAGACCCGGCCGTTCTTCCGCGACGTGGCCGACCATGTGACCAGGGTCACCGAACAGATCGAGTCCTTCGATCGCCTGCTGACCGACGTACTCGGCGCGCACCTGGCCCAGGTGGGCGTGCGGCAGAACGAGGACATGCGCAAGATCTCCGCGTGGGCGGCGATCTTCGCGGTGCCGACGATGATCGCGGGCGTGTACGGCATGAACTTCGAGCACATGCCCGAACTCGGGTCGGCCTGGGGCTATCCGGGAGCGGTCGCCCTGATGGTGTGCTCGTGCATCGTGCTGCATCGCATGTTCCGCAAGAGCGGCTGGCTGTAGCGGGCGCTTCGCCGAGGGCGCGGGTCGCGTCGGGGCGCACCGAGTTGCGCCGGGTTGCGCCGGGTTGCGTCGTGTCCTTTGCTTCTTTTGGTCGTTGAACCACATACCGGCCGTGGCGGGGATGCACTGGACTCCCCCGCCGCGGCCTGATTTCGTTCTGTGATCGATCAAGCGGTGGACGCCGGCACCGCCCACGCCGGACTCTCGTAGGCTTCTGCTTGTACAGACGCGGCGGAAGCAGGTGGGGATGTTCGGCAAGTCGGGCAGGCAGCGCACATCGGGGACGCGCCCGGCCCAGGTTCCGGGGGCCGGAGCCGCCGGGGCCGACTGGTCCTCGCACAGCCAGTTGGAGGACGCGGTCCGCTCCTACCTGCTGCATCCGGACGTCGCGCTGGAGGCGTTGGGCTCGGTCCTCGGCCGGCGCCCGGTCCGCGGCTTCACCCTCGAACGGGTCGTGGACATCAACGCGAACGGCACCTCGGTGTGGCAGGAGGCCGCGGTCTGCGACGACCGGCGGCTCGTGTTGTGGCACAGCGAGGACATGACCGACCCCTCCGCGCCCGGCGGCACCGTGCTGGACTCCTCCGTGCAGGTGATCCCGCTGGGCTCGGTGTCGCACGTCGGCATACGCACGCTCGTCGGTACCGACCACGACGGACGCCGGCAACTGCGCGGCGCGTTCGTGTTCCTGGCCACGCCGACCCTGCAGGAGGTGGCCACCGTGCGGGGCGAGGACGGTACGTCCACCGGCCGCTTCCGGCAGGAGGCGTACCGGTTCAGCAAGTCCCTGGAGGACGGCGGTCCGGGCCAGATCCGCCGCCTCCTGGAATTCGCCGAGGTGATCGCGGCCCGGGTGCCGGGGCCGCGCTGACGGGTCGTCGTCGGGTCGGCGGGTCGAGAAGTCCCTGGAGGACGGCGGTCCGGGCCCGTCGGTCCCGCTAGGACGCCGTCCCGGACAACTCCAGCGCCTCGGCGGCGACCCGGAGCGCGGCGACGCGTTCGTCCAGGGTGGTGCCGTTCGGCGCGATGGTCAGGGTGGTCACACCCGTGGCGGCGTACGCCTGCATGCGCTCGGCGATCCGCTCCTTGCCGCCGAGCAGGCTGGTCTTGTCGATGAAGTCGTACGGGACGGCCGCGCCGGCACCGAGGTAGTCCTTGGCCAGGAACCTGTCCTGGATCTCCTTGGCCTCGGCCTCGTAGCCCATCCGGATCGCGAGCCGGTTGTAGAAGTTCTGCTCCCGGCTGCCCATCCCGCCCACGTACAACGCCGCGTAGCCGCGCACCTGGTCGGCCGCGTGCAGCGGGTCGTCGCCGACCACGAGCGGGACGGTCGGTACGACGTCGAAGTCGGTCATCGCCAGACCGGCCTTTTCCCGGCCCGCGCGGATGTGTACGAGCGATTCCTCGGCGTGCTCCGGCGCGTAGAAGACACCGAGCCAGCCGTCCGCGATCTCGCCGGTCAGTTCGAGGTTCTTCGGGCCCACCGCCGCGATGTACAGCGGGATGTGCTCGCGCACCGGGTGCACGGTGAGCTTGAGCGGCTTGCCCGGGCCGCCGGGCAGCGGCAGGGTCCAGTTGGCGCCCTGGTGGTCGACCCGTTCGCGGCGCATCGCCTTGCGGATCACCTCGACGTACTCGCGGGTGCGGGCGAGCGGCTTGTCGAACTTGACCCCGTACCAGCCCTCGGACACCTGCGGCCCGGACACGCCCAGGCCGAGCCGGAACCGGCCCCCGGAGAGCACGTCCAGCGTCGCGGCGGTCATCGCGGTCATGGTGGGCGTCCGGGCCGGGATCTGGAAGATCGCCGAGCCGACGTCGATCCGCGTGGTCTGCGCGGCGACCCAGGACAGCACCGTCGCCGCGTCCGAGCCGTAGGCTTCCGCGGCCCAGCAGACCGCGTAGCCGAGACGGTCGGCCTCCTGGGCCACCGCCAGGTTGTCGGCGTCGTTGCCGGCGCCGAAGTAGCCGAGGTTGATACCGAGTCGCATACGGACCTCCTCTTTGTGGGTTCGAACCGGAGTTGTTTGTGGTGTGAGCGTCGTGGTGCGTGGTTGTGGTGTGGTGAGTGCGGTGCGGTTGGCGTGGTGCGGTGGTTGCGGTGCGGTTGGCGTGGTGCTCGGCCGACCATATCGCGATACCTACCCGCCGGTAACCTGCTTGGGCGGCATACCGCCGAACGGCCCCGCCAACGGCGGCACAGGGGAGGGAACGGCTAGTCTCCGGTGCCATGGAGCAGCGACATCTCGGCCGCACCGGCCTGCGGGTCTCCCGCATGGGCCTGGGCACGATGACGTGGGGACGAGACACGGACGAGCACGACGCGGCCGACCAGATGAAGGCATATCTGGACGCCGGCGGCAACCTCGTGGACACCGCCGACGTGTACGCGGACGGCGAGGCCGAGTACATGATCGGCCGTCTCCTGGACGGGTACATCCCGCGTTCGGAATTGGTCATCGCGACCAAGGCGGCGAGCGTGCCCTACAGCGAACGCCGCTTCGACGGATCGCGCGGTCACCTGCTCCAGGCCCTCGACCACTCGCTGGCCCGCCTCGGCACCGACCACGTCGACCTGTGGCAACTACACGCCTACGACCCGTCGACGCCGCTCGAAGAGACCCTGCACGCGCTCGACCTCGCGGTCACCAGCGGTCGGGCCCGCTACGTCGGCGTCTCCAACTTCTGCGGCTGGCAACTCGCCAAGGCGGCCACGTGGCAATCCGCCGCTCCCGGCCGGGTGGTCGTGGCCAGCACCCAGATGGAGTACTCGCTGCTGCAACGCGGCATCGAACGCGAGGTCCTGCCCGCCGCCCTGGACCTGGGCGTCGGCCTGCTCCCGTGGTCCCCACTCGGCCGCGGCGTCCTGACCGGCAAGTACCGCCACGCGATGCCGGCCGACTCGCGCGGGGCCTCCGCCAACATGGGGCCCTTCGTGGCGCCGTACCTGGACGAGCACTCGCGCCGCATCGTCGACGCGCTCGCCACCGCGGCGGACGGGCTGGGCGCCGCACCGATCGAGGTGGCGCTGGCCTGGGTACGCGATCGGCCCGGGGTGGTCGCGCCCATCGTCGGCGCGCGCAACGCCGCGCAACTTCGGGCGTCGTTGGCTGCGGAGAGTGTCGTACTTCCTGCGGAGATCCGGTCGGCGTTGGAGGACGTTTCGCAGCCTATGACGGGGTATCCGGATCACACTTGGAGTCAGGCTTAGGGGGCTGGGGGCTGGGTCGCGGGCGGGCCGGAAGGCCCCGGTCGCGAGGTGAGCGCCGCAACCGGGCCCGGGTCGTGAGCGGAGCGGGCGGGTGGGGGGCTTTCGGCGATGCAACGCTGCTTCTATTGGGCGCCTTCGGCGCCGGCTCGCGAGGGGCCACTTTTTTGCTCCGTCGCAGGCTCCTCCACAAAAAAGTGGCCCCTCGCTCGTGACTTCGTGTCCCTGCGCTTCGCTCCGGGCCACGAAGTCTTTGTTTTGCGGCTCCGCCGCTCTCCGCGCTGCGCGCGTCGATCACGAGGTCTCGACCAGGTCGTGGGCGCTGACGCGCCGGGCCGCAGCCGTACTCGGGGGCCCGGGGAAGGCCCCATGCGTTGCCGCAGCCGATTGATCGTGGGGGACCAGGGCCACGATGGTGGTTTGGGGGCCTGACCGGGTCGCTCCGGTGCCCGTAGAACCGCAGCGTTCGAGCGTGGGGTAACGGGTGGAGCGGGTGGGGGCGCAACCCGAGCCACCCGCACGGGAACCGCAGCCGGATCGGGGTTCGCCTGCCCGTTTGGGCCGGCCGCCACCTTGCTTGCCGGGACGTGTGGTTATTCGTCCTTGGCTGCGGCTCGGATGGCCCGTCTGTGCCGCGTTTGCTGTGGCGTCGGCGATGGCTGCGAGAGTGTCGCCATGGTCGTGGTGGGTGCGGCGCGAGTCCGGATCCGGCGGGGCCGGTGGTCGGCAGAATCGGTCGGGGTGTTTGTGCGCGAACGCATTCGGATTGGGTGTGGTGAACGGGAGCGCGAAGAATGGGCGCTGTCGGTGGAGTGGATGGCGCGGCGGTAGGAGTGGTGCCGGCAGTGTGGGTGGCGCAAGTGGTGTGGGTGAAGCGAATGGTGCAGGTTGCACTGGCGGTGCCGGTGGAGCGGACGGTGTGGGCGTGAACGGTGACGAATCGAACGGTGCTGCGGAGAACGAGTCCGCCCCCGCGGTTGGGGAGGACGGCTCGACCCGGGCGTCCGACAAGCCTGATCCGGTAGCGCTCTTGCGCGACCAACTCGCAAGGTTGGCGCGCGGCGAGGCCCCGACGGTCGTCGGCGGTGTCGCACATATCGACGCTCCTCACTCCGACGGCGCCGAGCGTGCCCGCAGGCGTACCGCCGTGGCTGCCGAAACCGCCGAGGCTGCCGCGCTTGCGGCCGAAGCCGCCCGCGTGGAGGCCGGCGAGGAGCCCTCGCTCACCGATCCGTCCGCCCTTCGAGAGGAGGGCGGCTCTTCCGCCCCGCGATCGGTGCACGATGTCGAACTGCCGCCGAGCCCGGACAACGAGACCACGGCTCCGGGTACTTCGGTCGACGCGAGCTCGGCATCGCCGGCAACCGGTGCGGCGGATTCGGAGGCGGCATCGAGGCCGGACCCCGAGAGCACTGTTTCGGTTGCTTCGGAGGCTCCGATGCCGGTAGGCGGTGCGGATGGGGTGATTGGTTCGCAGGCGACTTCGGAAGGTGGGGTTGCTGCTCTTGCTGATCGGGACTCTCCGGATCCGACGGTGGCTGCGGTCCCGATCGCCGACCGCGAGTCGGTCTTGCCGCGGGGCTCGGATGCCGAGAGCGGGGCTGCGGACGACCCGTCCGGTGCCGGTGTGTTGTCGACGCGGGATGTCGGGCGTGATGCTCGCGACGGGGAGCGGCGTCAGGTGCGGGCGGAGGTCGGCCCGGGTGGGGACGGCGGTGTCGGCGGGCCGAGTTCGCCGCGACCCGGTGGTCGGGCGGGTGGTGGGGGTTGGGTCGGGCCCGGTATGGGGGGTTTGCCGGCTGTGCCTGCGGCGGCGCCGGTCGACCGGGATCGGCGGCCGTTTGCCGCCGTGGCTGCGGATGTTGCCCGGGTGTTGGCCGCTGCCGGGGCCCCGGAGCGGATGGCGCCGCAAGTGGCCGCCGCGTTGGGGGACGAGGCCGCGGAGTTGCTGGCGGCGGACCCCTGGGCGGTACTCGCGGTACCCGCGATCGCGCCCGGGCAAGCCGACCTGCTCGCGCGTGGAGCACTCGGCGCCGGCTGGGTCGCCGATGATCCTCGACGGGTGCGCGCGATCGTTTTGTGGTTGCTGCGACGGGCCGCCCGTCAGGGGGATACCGCGATCGAGGCCGATGCGGCGCGGGCCGCGCTCGCGCACTTCGAGGTGGGTGATCCGGACACGGCGCTGCGGGCCATACTCGCCGAGGGCCGGGTGATGGCCTTTGCCGCTGCGCCGGGTGGATCCGGGGGATCCGGTGCGAGTGTCGATGATGTCGGTGAGAGTGGGGAGATCGACGGCGACTTCGAGGAGGACTTCGAGGAACCCGATGAATTGGGCGTCGTCGGCGGGGTTTTGCTTGCGCTCGACGACTATGCCCTTGCCGAGGAGGCCATCGCCGAAGCCGTTGTCCGGCTGTTGTCGACGGTTGAGCCGTGGCCGGAGATCGGCGACGGCAAGCTCGGTCGGGCGCTGAGCGACAACGGGGTTCTGCTGTATGCGGCAGGTCCCGGCGAGGAACCCCCGGCCGCGGTTCTGACCGTCGCCGCGCAGGCCCGGGAGGCGGGCCTGCGCGTGGTCGTGGTCGCGCCGACCCTCGACGGCCGGGATCGGCTCGGTGCGGGTGCGGTCGGGCTGCGGGAACTTGCCGCGATGGAGCGTGGCCCGGACGGCACGCTCGAACTCGACCTCCTCGTGGTCACCGACGCGACTCTGCTCGACGTCACCGCCGCCGCCGCGATCTTCGAGGCGGTACCGGACGGTGCCAGGCTCCTCCTCGCCGGTGACCCGGCCGGCCTCGAATCCACCGGGCCGGGAAGGGTGTTCACCGATCTCGCGGCCACCGGTACGATCCGTGCCCTGGTCGCCCCGACCGTTCCCGAAGGTCCGCTGGAGGCACTTGCCGACGGGATCCGTGACGGTCGGCTGCCCCCGATCCAGGACCCGGACCGCCGCGCCGTACTGATTCCGGCCCGCACCGGGGAGGAGGCCGCCCATCGATGTGCCCAACTGGTCGCCGACTCGATTCCGCGGGCGATCGGGATCGCGGCCCGGGATGTGCTCGTGGTCGCGCCCCTCGCCACCGGACCCGCCGGGGCGACCGCGCTGAACGCGGTGCTCAAGGCGAGGCTCAATCCGAGCCCCGAGGACCGGAGTTCCGCTGTGTCGATCGACGTCGGCGACTGCGTCGTTCGGGCTGCGAGCGACCCCGGTGGTGGGGTGGTTCGAGGAATCGTGGGCGACGTTCTCCCGGACGGCCGAGTGGTGGTGGCCTTCGGCGCGGCCGCTCCCGAGCCGGTCCAGCGGACCGAGCTGCGCCACGGTTGGGCCTTGACGGCTCGTCAGTCCCTGGGGGTTCGCCGTCCGGGTGCGGTGGTGGTACTTCCCTCCGAAGGTGCCGACGCCTACACCCGAGCTCTCATGTACACGCTCGTCACCCGAGGCGAACGCCACGTCTCGATCGTGCACGCGGCGGGGCCGGCCCTCGCCTCGGCGGTGGCCGCCGACCCGACGCGGCACCGAACCACCCATCTCCGACAGGCGATGAGCGAAGCGATGAGCTGAACGGGATTCCCTTGAGCGGCGTTCGGGGGGCGGTTCAGGGCGCGCCGGAATGGTGGCTTTGGAGAAGTCAGGCCGAAAGGTGGTCGAACACGCTGTCCCAGAAGGGGGAGTTGTCCACCTCGGGTTCGATCGCGGCCATGTGCACGCGTAGTTCGGCGATGGCGGCGTGGCGGATCCCGTCGTCGTCGGTTTCCAGGGCATCGCGTCGTTCGACGACCAGGCCCAGGAGCAGGGCCAGGGTCGGCAGCGAGGAGGTGGCGATGCCTTTGTCGCCGTCTCCGTGGTCCCAGCCGGAAGGGTCGTAGTGGTTGATCTCGCCGATGTCGGTGTCGACCATGAGCTGTTGGTCGAAGTGCATGCCTATCGTGAAGCAGAAGTTCTCGGGCGGCGAGTCGTCGTCGGGGTAGCGACGTCCGTACAGTTCGTCGGCGTCGAACAGATATGGCTCGTCGGCGTCCCGTAGGTGGGTGGAGTCGAACTCGACGAGGTCGATCGCGACGGCGGGAAAGCCGGTGCTGGTGAGGAAGTTGCGAGTTTCGCGGTCGGTCAGTTCCGCGGGAAGGTCGGCCTCGTCGGGCCGCCAGAGCGAGCCGCTGCCGAAGCGGGCCTCCAGCCATGCGGCGTCCGGGACCCGAGGCGTTGCGTTGGTTGTCGTCGTCATCGGTGTCTTAACCCCCTGTGCTCCGATCTCGCCGCACAGTCAATCGCACGGGCGCGGTGGGGGCGGCGGGTGGGGCGGCGGGCGCGGGTGCCGAGGTGCCGATGCCGTACACGTGGGCGTCGGGGCCGAGTTCCTCGACCACCGTCCCTGCGCCGACCGGCCGCCCGGGAGGGCGTGCGGCCCCGGTCGGCCGGTCGGGTGCCTATCCGTCGGGTGGTCAGACGGATTCGAGGACCTCGAAGGGGTCGCCCACCCGGAGGGTCCCCGCTTTGGTGGCGGGCAGTTCGGGGATCAGGTTTTGGCCGAAGATCAGCTTCTTGCCGAACCGGCGGTGTTTGCCGAGGGATCTGAGCGGCTCGGGGCCGCGTTCGCCGGTCCGTTGGTCGGTCGTGGTGATCACGCAGCGCGAACACGGCTTGACGACGCGGAAGATGACCTCGCCGATACGGACTCGGCGCCAGTGGTCCTCGGCCCAGCCCTCGGGCCCGTCGATGACGACGTTGGGGCGGAACCGGTTCATCGGCAGCGGAGAATCCATCACGGCGTTCAACGCTTCGAGTGAGCCCGTGGTCGTCAGCAACAGCGGAAACCCGTCCGCGAAACTCACCCGATCGGACGCGTCCGCATACTCTTGATCGGGCATTCGTCGGGTCGGGTCGTCGAGATGCACCAGTCGTGCGTCGATCCCCAGCAACCTGCCGAACCACGTGTGCGCGTCGTCGGAGCCCAGGGCGGCCTTGACCTCGTCGTTCCAGACGGTCACCGGGACGAGGTGCGCGTCGGCGGTCGGCTCGACCCACAGTTCGTCCATCGAGGGCGCGTGTAGGGCCAGTCGCCCACCCGACTCTCGACGTACCGTCACGGTGGCCAGCAGCGGGTTCTTGCGCTGGCTGAGGAACCGACCGGATTCGTCCACGAGCATCCAACGCCGGTCGCCGGCAAGGCCCCACGGTTCGACCACGGCCTCGGAGAGGTCGATACCGCGTGCGGATTTGATCGGATACACGTGCATGGAGGCGAGGTGGTGCATGCCTTCACTGTTTCACGCCGGCCCGGGGAAGCCGACGGGGGATCGGTGCGACGCCGGCCGGCTCGGGACGGTGCCGCACGGGGTGCGGGTGGTACGGGTGGCGCGCGATCAGTAGCGGGGCGGGAACTGGCCCGGCTCGCCCATGTTCGGCACGCGCGGCGTCGGCACCTGCGGCGGCTGTACGTACTGCGCGGCGTACTGCCCGGCGCCGGGCTGCGGCGCCTGGTGTACGGCCTGCTGGGGTGCCTGCGGCGCGGCCGGGGCCATCGACGCGTACCCGGACATGTGCGCGTTGTTGTACTGACCGGCGCCGTACTGCGGGGAGCCACCGCCGTATTGCGCCGGAACCGGCAGCGCGGCGGGCAGCGCCGGCATCGGGGCGGGCGCGTTGTAGCCGTAGCCCGGGGCGGACGAGCCGTACGTGGACCCGTACGCCGGGGCGGGCGACGAGTACGACGACGGCAGGGCCGGCAGGGCCGGGAGCGCCGGGCGTTCGCCGAAGAGCGGGTGCATGGCGAAGTCCGGTACGGGGAGGTTGAAGGGGCCGATCTCCGGCCGACCGCGTTCGGCCACGAGCCGGTCGTAGATCGGGGTCTCCGAATACGGCGAGTAGATGCCGCCGTCATAGGCGCGAGCCGAGGTCATGGCCGATAAGGTACGCGATTCGCGGCGTCAGCGAACCCCCTGGGTCGTGACGAATTTCAGCGGGTTGCGTCTGAACTTCGTCAAGGCTTGCCAATAGCCCGGACCAGGGCAGTTCCATAGCCTGCGCAGGGCATGTGATAGGGCATCACATTTGGGTCCAATCCGTCGTCTCGGGCGTCTGGTCTTTCGCCGATCGGCCGGAGCATGATGCGGTACGAGCGGGCTTGGGCACCCGGAGTCGCCGTCGGGCAGGTGATCGGCGTCGGCAGGGGGCTCGTCCCGTGCGGGTGTGTGGGACCGGGGTGGGAGCGGTGGTGAGCGCCGGGGCGGGCGGCGGTTTCGGGGCGGAGTCGGTCGGCGAAGGAGCGGTGACGCGCGTGGCGGAGACGGCTCGGGATGGTCGGGAATCGGACAACGTGGGTTCGGGACGCGGAAGGTGGGTCGATCACGGGCAGGGCGGCGGCGGTGGCGATCGAGGTTTGCGGTGGAGCGGTCGTTCGGTGCGGGGTGGTTCGGGCGACGACGGGGTGAGCCGCGACCCGGTGGCGGGTGACGGGCGACTCGCCCCGGGCGAGGGGTCCCGAGGCGAGCGCGCGGCGGACGATCGGGGCCGGGACGGTCTGGAGCGGGACCTGCTGGGCAGGGCCCATCCGGAACGAGGTCGCCTCGGCCGGGATCGGCCGGATCAAGGGCGTCTCGACGAAGGGCGTCCCGACGCGGATCGCCCGGGGCGAGACGAGCGCGGGCGGGACTGCTTCGACCGGCGGCGTCCGCAGCGGGAGCGCCTGTCGGCGGAGGGCTCGACACGGAACGGCCCGAGCCGGAACGGTCCGAGGTGTGACGATCCGGCTGACGCCGTCGATCGGCTCGTCGACGAGGGGTTGCCGCCGGCCGGTTCCATCGACCCGCCGCCATCCGGCGCGGTGTTGCTGGATCGCATGCACGGGGGCTGGATCGGGCGTTGTCTCGGTGCCCACGAGGCGGCCCGCATTCCGGACGGGTCGGGGGTGCCGGATGCCGCCCGGGCGGAGGATCGCAGCGACGCGATGGACCGGTCGGTGTTGAGCCTGCGGGTGTTGGAGCTGTACGGACCGGGCTTCACCAGTGCGCAGGTCGGGGCGTTGTGGCTGCTGACCCTGCCGTTCCTGCGTCAGCGTGCGGCCGAACAGGCCGCGTACGAGGCGCTGTTGGGCGGGGCGTTGCCGCCGGCGACGGCGTCCCGGGCGAGCGCGCACGGCGGGACCGACGAGGCGATGGCGCGGGCGGACCTGTACGGGTACGCGGCTCCGGGTGATCCCAGGCGGGCCGCGCGGTTGGCCCGCAAGGACGCGGCGGTGTCGCACGTGGGGGAGGGGCTGTACGCGGCGATGTGGAGCGCGGCGCTCGCGGCGGCGGCGTTCACGGCGCGGGACGCGGCCCAGGCGGTCGGGGTCTCGTTACGGCATGTGCCGGTCGAGTCGCGGTTGTCGCGGGCGATTCAGGGTGTCCTGGTGGCCCACACCCGCGGCCGGACCTGGGAGCAGGCGGCTGCCGAGGTGCATCAGCGGTACGGGACCGGCTCTCGGCGGGACGCGCTGGGCAACGCCTGCCTGGTCGCGGCGGGGCTGTTGTGGGGTGACGGCGATCCGGGTCGGGGCATCGGCCTGACGGTGCGCGCCGGCTGGGACATCCACACCACCGCGCCGCTGGCGGGCTCGATCGCCGGGATCCTGCACGGCGCGGAGGCGGCCTGGCCGTCGCCGCCCGCGATCCGGGTCGGCACCGGCCTCCCGGGCCAAGACCACTGCACCCTGGCGCAGTTGGCCCAACGCACCCTCGCGGTGACGTACCCGGACGCGCCCCTGCGCTGAGGTCGAGCCGGGGCGGTCCCGGCAGCGCGCAACCGCAACCACCACGACGTCGCCGACCGACGTGGGGCGGCTTGGTCCCGCTGCCCCACGTCGGTCCCCGCCGCTGCTCGCAGCCTGCCGGACGGGTCAGATCGTCCACGGCGGGAGCACGCGTTCGGCGTCCCTGGGGGCCAGGCCGCAGGCGTCCGGCGGGGTGATGTCGTCGGGGTTGTAGGCGCGGGCTTCGGCGGGGGCGGTGGCGATGGCGGTGAAGCCCGTTTCGGGGTCGGCGTGGACTTGGCGTGGGAGGTCGGCGGGGAAGACGACGGTGTCGCCGATGGTCGCGGTGAGTTCTTCGCCGTCGATGACGGCGGTGAGGCCGCCGGTGATGACGGTCCAGATCTGTTCGGCTTCGAAGGAGTGGTAGGGGCCGGAGGCGGCCGGGGTCATGTCCACTCGCCACAGGGCCGTGCCGGTGGTGCCGCCCTGGGTGGGGGAGGCGAAGGTGGTCATGGTGCCGTTGGGGGTGGTGGTGATCCGAGCGTCGGTGCTGCGGACGACTGGCATGTGTGGTCTCCTGGTCTTGCGAGGAATTCGACAATGTTGTTGTCTAAATAGTGAACCAGGTTGTCTATCCATGTCAAGAAACCCGTCCGCAGTCGGCTCGAACGCCGACGATGCCGGCCCGGAGCCGCCGGGCTTCGAGCTGCCGCTGCGCCTGTTGATGGCCTTTCGGATCGTCATCGACGAGGTCCATGCGGAGCTGGCTCGGCAGGGCCACCCGGACATGCGCCCCATGCATGGCTTCGTCTTCCAGGCCATCGGGCCGTCCGGTACCACCGCCGTGGAACTCGGGCGCCTGTTGGGGGTGTCGAAGCAGGCGGCGGGCAAGACGATCGACGGCCTGGAGCGACTGGGCTACGTCGAGCGCGGAGTGGATCCGAACGACGCGCGGCGCAAGGTGGTTCGGCTCACCGCACACGGGGTGGATTCGCTGGTGAAGTCGGCGGCGATCTTCGAGCAGGTGCGCGCGAAGTGGGCCGGGACGTTGGGCGCGGAACGGCTGCGCGCGCTGGAGGAGGACCTGCGGACGATGACGCCGGGGGACTCGTTCCACCTCGACATGCCGGCCTGGTTCGGCGGCGGCTGATCGCCGGGCCGATCCCGGCCGGACCGGACCGGGCCGGACTGTGGGCCTTGAGGCGTCCGTTCCGGCCGCTCGACTCGCCACCCGTACTCCCGGGCGTTACTCCCGCAGGATCAGTCCGCGCCCTCGGACTTCGTGCGGAGTAACCCGGACATCGGTCTTCGGCCGGACGATCGCGGGTCGGTCGGCCGAAAGCCTTGGGGCATGGAGACACTCGCGAAGGAAGAGGCCCCACCGGTGCCGCAGCGGGGACGGTGGTGGGCGGTGCCGTGGGCTGTCGTCGGTGGTTGGCTGCTGGTCGTGCTGGTGGCCGGGATGTTCGCCGCCAAGCTCGGCGACGTGCAGCGCAACGAGGCCGTCGACTATCTGCCGGCGAACGCCGAGTCGACCCAAGTGGCCAAGGTGCAGGCCGGGTTGCCCGGTGGCGACGCGATGGACGTGCAGCTCGTGTACCACCGCGACGGCGGCTTGACCGCCGCCGACCGGGAACTGGCGGCGGGGCAGGTGGCCGAGGTGGCCGGGCGGCATGCGCTGGTGGCCGGGCCGGCGCCGGTGGCGCAGGAGTCCGTCGACCACGCGACGTTGCGCTACGCGTTGTCCATCGATCGGCGTGGCGCGGAGCCGGACGAGATCGTGCCCGACATCCGCAAGGTGCTGGATCGCCATCCGGACGGACTCACCGTCCGGTTGGGTGGGCCCGGGGGCATCACCGCGGACATGCAGGAGGTGTTCGCGTCGATCGACGGGACGCTGCTGCTGGCCAGCGTTCTCGTGGTCGCGGTGTTGTTGATGCTGACCTACCGCAGTCCGTACCTGTGGGTCGTGCCGCTCGTGTGTGCCGGGGTCGCGGTGGCGGTTGCCTCGGCGACGGTGTACGGGCTGGTGAAGGTGTTCGGGATCACCGTCACCGGACAGAGTTCGGGCGTGCTGACGGTGCTGGTGTTCGGTGCCGGGACCGACTACGCGCTGCTTTTGGTGGCTCGGTATCGGGAGGAACTGCGGGTCCACGAGCGACCGTTGTCCGCGATGGTGGCGGCTTTGCGCGGGTGTGGGCCGGCCGTCGTGGCGTCGTGCGGGACGGTCGTGGTCGGGCTGTTGTGCCTGACCGCCGCGGATCTGAACAGCAGTCGGGGGATGGGGCCGGTCGGGGCGGTCGGCGTGGTGTGTGCGCTCGCGGTGATGACGACGTTGCTGCCGGCGGTGCTGGTGTTGCTCGGGCGGCGGGTGTTCTGGCCGTTCGTGCCCGCGTTCGGCAGTGTCCCCAAGCGGGGCCGCGGGGCGTACGCCCGGATCGGGGCCGGCGTGTCCCGGCGGCCGATCGCGGTGCTCGTGGCGGGCGTCGTGCTGCTCGGGGCGGGCGCGTTGACCGCGTTCGCGCTGCCGGGTCCGCTGCGGCAGAGCGACGGCTTCACCGCGAAGCCCGAGTCGATCGCCGCGCAGGAGACGCTGAGCGCGGCCTTTCCGGAGCAGTCGGGTGCGCCGATCTCGGTGCTCGCGCGCACCGAGCGGGCCTCGGCCGTGCTCGGGGCGGTCTCCGCGACGGCGGGTATCGAGCACGCCCGGCAGGCTCGAACCGGCGGCGGCTGGACGGAAATCCTGGCCTTCGCGAAGGATCGGCCGGAGTCGACCGGTGAACATGCCACGATCGAGCGGTTGCGGGCCGTGCCGGACGCGCGGGTCGGCGGCCCCACCGCCCAGCAGATGGACACCTCGCACACTACGGCCCGCGATCGCCGGGTGGTCGTTCCGCTGGTCCTGCTGGCCGTACTGCTCGTGCTGATCGTGTTGTTGCGCAGCCTGGTCGCGCCGCTGATCCTGGTCCTCGCGGTCGGGTTGGTGTGGGCCGCCTCGCTCGGAATCGGTGGGCTGATCTTCGAGCACGGCTTCGGATACGCGGGCGTGGACGCACAAACGCCGTTGCTGACCTTCGTGTTCCTGGTCGCGCTCGGGGTGGACTACGGCATCTTCCTGATGCACCGGGTGCGGGAGATGGCGCTGCGTGGCGCGTCGGTCAGGGTGGCCGCGCCGGCCGCGCTGGAGACCACCGGCGGGGTGATCGCGTCGGCCGGGTTCGTGCTGGCCGCGACCTTCTCGGTGCTGATGTTGCTGCCGCTGGTCTCCCTGGTGGAGCTCGGATTCGTGGTCGCGATGGGGGTGTTGATCGATACCTTCCTGGTCCGGACCTTCCTGGTCACCGCCGCGAGCGTGGCGCTGGATCGGCGGATCTGGTGGCCGGGCCCGCTGTCCCGACGGCCCGCGGTGGGCGCGGTGGGGACCCGGCCGGTGGAACCGCCCGTGCCGTCCCGGAAGATGGCGGTGTGACGAAGCGATCGACGCGGGGTGGGGCGTCCGTTGCGGACGCCCTGCTCGCTCTCGTCCTGGCCGCGGGTGCGATCTGGTTCGCGTGGATGTTGCCGGGGCAGCGGGCGTTGGACCCGCTCGGGGTCGCGCTGCTGGTCGGCGGGGCGATCCCGTTGGCCTGGCGGCGGGCCAGGCCGGGAACCGTGCTGGTGGCGACGTTCGTGCTGACCGTGCCGTATCACAGCCGGGAGTATCTGCACGAGAGCGCGGCCGTGTTGGCACTGGTGGCGCTCGGGACGGTCGCGGCCTACATCCGCCGCGAGGAGGCGATCGCGCTGACCTTCGCCGTGTTGTTCGTGGTGATCGTGGCGATGAGCCATGGCGGACGGGACGAGCCGACCTGGCGGGACCGTTGCGGGATGGTCGGCTGGGTGATCGCGGCGGTGGTCGCGGGGCAGGCGTGGCGCAGCCACCGGGCGTACGTGTGCGCCATCATCGATCGGGCCGAGCGCGCCGAGCGCACCCGGGACGAGGTGGCCCGGCGGCGGGTGGCCGAGGAGCGCTTGCGGATCGCGCGCGACCTGCACGATCTGCTGGCGCACAGCATCACGCTGATCGGCGTGCAGGCGGGCGTGGCCGCGCACCTCGCCGCCCAGGAGCCGCCGGCCGAACGTGCGGTCATGGTGGGCGCGTTGGACACGATCGCCGAGACCTGTCGGGACGCCCGGCACGAACTGCGGGCCACCTTGTCGGTGTTGCGCGACGCCGAGGAGGCCGCGTCGTACGAGGCGGTGCCGGGCCTGGCCGGGTTCGACGGCCTGGTACCGCTCGCGGGCGCGGCCCGCTCCGCGGGCATCGAGGTCGTCCTGACCGGGCATCAGGGACCGCCGCCGGCGCCCGAGGTGGGCGTGGCGGTGTACCGGATCGTGCAGGAGGCGCTGACGAACGCGGTGAAGCACGCACAGGCCCGATCGGTGTGGATCGAACTGTCGGTCGTCGACGCGGAACTGCGGTTGACCGTGCGCGACGACGGACGGGGGATCGCGTCGGAGCCGGACGTCGGGCACGGGACCGGGCCGGAGGTCGGCCGGGGGACCGAGGTCGCGGCGGGGCACGAGGCCCGGAAGGAGGCCGGGTTCGGCATCGTCGGGATGGCCGAACGGGCGCGCAGTGTGGGCGGGACGCTGGTCGCCGGGCCCGGCCCGGAGGGCGGATTCCGGGTCGAGGCGGTGTTGCCGATGAGTGAGCGAGCCGGCGCCGGGTGACACTGGGCGGGCACGGCGGGGACGGCGAGGTACGTGGTGACGGGGAGTGGTTGCGGATGATGCGTGGCGAGCGGGGGAGCACGTGACGGTCGGCAGGCTGCGGGTGTTGCTGGCCGACGATCAGCACCTGGTGCGGTCGGCCTTCGCGATGCTGGTGGGTTCGGCGCCCGACATGGAGGTGGTCGGTGAGGCCGCCGACGGGCAGGCCGCCCTCGAACTCACCCGCGCCACCCGGCCGGACGTCGTGCTGATGGACATTCGCATGCCGATCCTGGACGGGATCGAGGCCACTCGGTCGATCGCGGCCGATCCGGACCTGCCGGGAGTTCGGGTGCTGGTCCTGACCACCTACGAGGACGACGAGAACGTGGTGGCCGCGTTGCGCGCGGGCGCCGGCGGATTCCTGGTCAAGGACACACGCCCGGCCGAACTCCTGGCCGCGATCCGCACGATCGGCGCGGGCGAGGCGTTGTTGTCGCCGGGTCCGACGGCGCGGTTGATCTCGCGCGTCCTGCGGATGCCGGCCGCGCGCACGGCGGGCGGGCCGGAATCGGTGCTGGTGGCCGACCTGTCCGGGCGCGAACGCGAGGTACTCACGCTGGTCGGACGGGGATTGACCAACGCGGAGATCGGCACGCTGCTCGGGTTGAGCCCGCTCACCGCCAAGACGCACGTGAGTCGCATCATGGCCAAGCTCGGTGCGCGCGATCGACCGCAACTGGTGGTGACGGCCTACGAGTCGGGGCTGGTCGTGCCGGGAGACGATCTGTCCTCGGCGTAGGCGGACCGAGTCCGGACCGGTGTCGGCGCGCTCAATCGCGATACACCGCGACCGGGGCCGTCACCGGTCCGGATTCCGGGATGTAGCGGGCCACATACGTCTCGTACAGCCGCGACCACGTCCCGTCCTGGCGGATGCGCTCCAGCGAGGCGTTGACGAAGCGGACCAGGTCGGGATGGGTCTTGGCGATTTCCAGGCCGTACGGTTCGCGGGTGAGCTTGGGGCCGACCAACTGCACGAATCGGTCCTGGGCCTGGAGGCCGGCCATGATGGTGTCGTCGCCGACCGCCGCGTCCGCCTGGCCCTGTTGGATCCGGACCAGGCAGTCCGCCCAGGTCTCACCGGTGACCGGGGCCAGGCCCCGGGTCGCCCGCACCGCCTCGGCGGAGGTGGTGCCGGCCACCGTGCAGACACGGGTTCCGGAGGGCAGGCCGATCAGGCCCTTGGCATGGTCGGCGGCCGCGGCCGGGCTGTCGCGCACGACGAGTGTGCGCTGTCCCGACTCGTAGTAGACCGAGCTGAAGTCGACCAGCGCCCGGCGGCCGCAGTTCACCGTGACCGACTTCGCGACGATGTCCACGTCGCCGTTCGCGACGGACTGTTCGCGGATGTTGTTGGGCAGGACGCGAAAGTGCAGCCGGCTGGGGTCCGTACTGCCGAACAGGTCGGCGGCGATCTCCCGGACGAGGTCGATGTCGAAGCCCTTGAGCCGATTGTGGTCGGCGACGTCGGCATAGCTGAACGGGTAGCTGCTCTGGTCGATTCCGACGGTCAGGAAGCCCTGTCGCAGGATGTGTGCGAGCGAGCCGTCGCTCGCGTAGTCGGTGGCGCGCGGTGGCCCCGACCGGGGACGCAGGCTCGCGAGCGGGTCGCTGCACGAAGCGGCCGGCACACTCGCCGTTCCCGGTCCGGTCGGGCCGCCCGGAGCGACGGTGGTCGGCACGGCGCCGGTGGGCACGGCTGCGGGGCGAGAGGCGGAGGTCGCGGAGGTACAGGACACCAGGAGCACCAGCACGGCCAGCAACGACAGGGGCGGCCCGACCACGACCCGGCGGCGCGCCGGAGGGCCGGCGGCGGGCCGGTTCGGCGGGTATCGGCCGGGCGCGGTTCGCAGGGACGTGCATCGGGACAAGTCGCGGAGCGGGCGGTGGACCGGGTGGTTCGATCGGGCAACGTGCGCGGGCATGACGCGTCACCTCCGGTGGCGGCTCGCGGGACACCGCTCGGCTCGGCCGGTTCGGATCTGCTCGGGACGCTACCCGATCGAACCGGGCGACCACTGGGGGTAGTCCCCCGATTTCCGGGGGGACGTGCGACGGGCGACACGCGACGGGCGGCAGCGCCGGGTCGACGGGCCGGCTGCGGTCGGCCTCCCGGCCTTCGGCCCCGGTCCTCGCCCCCGGACGGCCGACGACCCGGAACCCCCCGTCACCCGACCGGGTTTGCCCCGCCCCCGAGATCCCCGGTCAGGCAGCGCTGTAGCTGAGGCCCGAGCCAGGCGACGATCTCCGGCCGGGTCATGCCCACGATCGGCGGGAGGCGGAGGACATAGCGACACAGGGCCGGGCCGAGCACCTGGGTGGCGACCAGGCCGGCTCGGCGAGGGGCCTCGGTCGGGGTGGGGCAGACGCGGGCCACGAGCGGGCCGACTTGTTCCGCGAACACCGCGCGCATGCGTTCGGCGGCATCCTCGTTGGTGACGCCGGTGCGCAGCAGGATCATCATCGCCTCGTCGTCCTCCCAGCGGTCCAGGCTCCTGGACGAGCGCGGTCCCTCGACCGGTCGGGTGCTGGTCGAGGAGGTCGTGTGGGGCTCGCGCTTCCGGGTCCACCACCGCATCGCCGACACCTACCGCGCCGGGCGCATCCTGCCGGCCGGCGACGCCGCGCACGTGCACAGCCCGGCCGGCGGCCAGGGCATGAACGCCGGCATCCTCGACGCCGTGGCGCTGGCCCACGCGCTCGGCCCGGTCCTCGACGGCGGTTCCACCTCGGCGCTCGACGCGTACGGCGCCACCCGCCGCCCGATCGCCGAGCAGATCGTGAAGCTCGCCGACCGGATGACCCGGATCGCCACCGTCACCCCGGCGCTGCGCCCGCTGCGCAACACGGTCCTGCGCACGATCACCCGAATCCCCGCCGTGCGCCGCGACGTTGCCCTACGCCTCTCCGGCCTGCTCTACCGCTGACGATGGATCCTCCGCCGATCGGCCCGTCCGAATTGCCTCGGCAGGCCGTGGCGGCGAACACCCGAATCGCACGGGCGGCCCCGCGCAGCGAGATCGGGGCCGGGTGGTGGGCCGGCCTCGCGGCACACATCGAGGCCGTACCGGAGCGCGAGTACGAACGGCCGCGCCGGGTCCGCGCGTTGCCCGGCCGCTGCGTGGACGGCGCGCACCCGCCGACCCGTTTCCGCCGGCGACGCGTGGTGAGCGACGAACAGTATCCGGAGTGCGTCGACCTCGATGCCGCCGGCAACGCCGCCATCGAGGCCGAACCGGCCGACGCACGGGCCCGCTTGGCCGGCGAGGTCACCCGCGACCACTTCCGCCGACCGACTCCGCGCGACCCGGCCGGGTGCCTTCCCCATCGCCCGGCCGGGCGTCGTCCGGCAAGCGTCGGCACGTCCGGCAAGGGCCGCACCGACGCACCCACATCACACGTGCGCCCCCTGACGAAGCGTCACCATCGAAGGCGCCGCCTTGCCGTTCGTGGCCTCCACCGACCCCGATGCCGACGTCCCGCGCCGCCCCGAAGCCTGCTCCAAGGCCGTCGACAGGTCGTGCCACAGGTCGTCCTCGTGCTCCAGCCCCACCGACAGGCGCAACAACTTCGGCCCGATGGCGCCCTCGTCGCGCGCCGCGTCGTCGATCACCCGGTGGGTCAACGAGGCCGGATGCTGGATCAGCGTGTCGGTACCGCCGAGGCTGACCGCGGGCGTGATCAGCCGCAGTGCGCCGACCAGCGCCATCGGGTCGCCCGTCGGCTCGAAGGCCACCAGCGCGCCACCGATGCTCGGGTAGTGCACCCGCTCGATCGCCGGGTGGGCGGCCAGCCGCCGGGCCAGGGTCGACGCCGACGCCGACGCCTTCGCGACCCGGATCGGCAGCGTCGCGAGACCGCGCAGCAGCAGGTAGCCCGCGAGCGGGTGCAACAACGCACCCGTCGCGAAGCGGATCTGCCGGAGCACCGCGGCCGTCTCCGGATCGCAGGCCACCACGCCGCCCATCACGTCGCCGTGTCCGCCGAGGAACTTGGTCGCGCTGTGCAGGACCATCCGCGCGCCGGACCGCGCGGGTTGTTGCAACACCGGGGTGGCGAACGTGTTGTCCACCAGCAGCGGTACGTCCCCGGCCTGCGCCGCCAGATCGGCCAGGTCCAGTTCGGCCAGCGTCGGATTGGCCGGCGTCTCGACCATGACCAGCCCGGTCTCCGGCCGCAACGCCCCGGCCACCCCGTCCGGGTCGACCCAGGTGACCTCGGTGCCGAGCAGCCCGCTGGTGAGCAGGTGGTCCGTGGTGCCGTACAGCGGCCGTACCGCCACCACATGCCGTCGGCCGCGTGCGGCGGCGGCGAGCAGACACGCGGTGACCGCCGCCATGCCGGTGGCGAACGCGACCGCGTCGGCGCACCCCTCCAACTCCGCGAGCGCCGTCTCGAAGCGGCGCACCGTCGGATTCGTCAAGCGGCCGTAGATCGGCGAGCCGTCCGGGAGTTCACCCTCCGCGTAGGCGTCGAGCGCGAGCGCCGCGGCCGGCAGGTCCGGCAGCGGATAGGTGGTGGACAAATCGATCGGCACGGCGTGCGTACCCAGGGCGGCGAGGTCGTCCCGACCGGCGTGCACCGCCCGGGTCTCGAACATGTGCCGCACCCCCGCCGAGCCGTCCGCGGCCCCGGAAGCGCTCGCCCCGGCCACACCGCCCGGCACACCGGCCACGCCGCCCACGGCGGTCGTCCCCGCCCGCCCGTCAAGATCCACTCGGAGGTCATCCATGCCCGCCATGGTCCGCCGACCCCCGGAGAATGTGCCCGATCACCGAACTATCATCGCCCGATGAGCCAATCCATCGCCCTCGATCCGATCGATCTCGGAATTCTCCGGGCCCTCCAGAACGATGCCCGGATCAGCAACAAGGCGCTCGCCGCCGAGGTCGGCATCGCCCCCTCGACCTGCCTGGATCGAGTCGCCCGGCTGCGTTCGGCCGGGGTGGTCAAGGGCGCCACGGTGGAGGTGGACGCGGCGGCGCTGGGCCGCCCGCTGCAGGCGATGCTCGCGGTTCGGGTACGGCCGCACCACCGCGTGGTGCTCAACCCGTTCGTGGGGCATGTGCTCAAGCTGCCGGAGACCCGTGCGCTCTACCACCTGGCCGGACCCGACGACTTCCTCGTGCATGTCGCGGTCGCCGACGCGACCGGCCTGCAGCGGCTCGTGGTGGACGGCTTCACCTCGCGCACGGAGGTGACCCAGGTGCACACCATGCTGATATTCCAGCAATGGCAGGGCGGCCCGCTGCTCCCACCCGAGCCGCAGAGCCCGGCCCGCCGCCTGACGGCCGGGTAGCGCGGCCAGGCCCCACCAGGATCCACCGGACAGGGCCTAGCGCGGCCCGGCGGCCTCCACGTCCGTCGCCGCCCGCTCCTCCTGCCGCGCGGACAACACGGTGCCCACCGCGACCGCCAGCGCCGCCACCGCACCCGCGGTCGGTACCGCCGCCGCGCCCAGGAACGTGCACAGCAGGACCGCCACGCCGGCGGTCGGCAGCACCGCCTTCTGGGCGAGGCCGACCTTGTGGTGCCGTGCGTGCAGCACGAACGTGCTCAGCAGGAACAGCGCCGCCGGGATCGTCACACTCGCCGACGCGGCCGTCCGGGAGATGTGCGCCTCGCCCACGGCCTGCTCGATGGTGACCTCCAGACCCGCGCCGATCGCCGCCGCCGAGCCGAAGACCAGGTAGTGGCCGTATCCCCACAGGAACGCCTGCCGACTGGACGCGAGGTAGTCGTGGATCGGCACCGCGAAGTAGATCCAGTACGCCGCGAACACGATCAACAGGCCGCCCCCGGCGATCGGCAACAGCTCGTCCAGCGCGGCCTCGTCGTCGAGCGCGGTCTGGATCGCGATGGTCGCGGCGGAGACGCTCTCGCCCAGCATGATGATGGTGAACAGCCCGTACCGCTCGGCGATGTGACGCGGGTGCCAGGTCGTGGCGTGGTCGCGCTCGGCGATCGCGGGCACCGCGAGTTCGGCGATCACCAGGAGTGCGAACCCCCACTTCCACGCGGCGTCCGGCAGGAGCAGCAGCACCACCCAGCCGATCTGCACCAGCACCAGCCCGGCCGCGTAACGCAGCGCCGTGCGCCGGGCCGCGGCGTCGGTCTCGTCGTGCGCCGCCCGCAGCCACTGGAAGGTCAGCGCGAGCCGCATGATCAGGTAGCCCACGATGGCGACCGCGTAGTCGCTGCTCTCGAACGCGCGGGGCACCCCGGCGGCCAGGACCAACACGCCGGTGATCTGGACGAGGGTGGCGATCCGGTACAGCGGGTCGTCACAGTCGTACGCGGACGCGAACCAGGTGAAGTTGACCCACGCCCACCAGATCGCGAAGAACACCAACAGGTAGCCCGCGAGCCCGTGCCCGGGGTGTCCCTCCGCCAGCGAGTGCACCAGTCGGCTGCCGGCCTGGGCCACCGCGACCACGAAGGTCAGGTCGAAGAACAACTCCAGTGGGGTGGACGCGCGATGCTCCTCGGTGGTGTCGCGCGAGGTCATCCGGCGCAGAATGGCGTGCGAGGTGGCGGGGCGCGCGTGATCGCTCACGAGGCGGGACCTCTCGTTCCGGGCGTGATCATGCGCGGACAGTATCGGAATCGGTGCGGCAAATCGGGCCATTCCGAGCGGACATTCGGGCCTTCGCGCGGCCCGGTCAATCCGAGGTCAACACCGAGGCGTGCAACTCGTCCGGGCGGGTGTGCCCGGACAGGGCCATGGACAGGTCGAACTCGGCCAGCAGGCACCGCAGTACGTGCCGCACGCCGGCCTCGCCGCCCAACGCCAGTCCGTAGACGTACGGCCGGCCCAGCAACACCGCCCGGGCGCCCAGGGCCAGCGCCTTGAGCAGATCCGTCCCGGTGCGTACGCCGCTGTCGAAGAGCACCGTCAAGTCCTCGCCGACCGCCGCCACCACCGCCGGCAGCGCGTCCAACGCGGCCACCGCCCCGTCGAGTTGGCGCCCGCCGTGGTTGCTGACCACGACCCCGTCCAGACCGGCGTCGCGGGCCCGGCAGGCGTCGTCCGGATGCAGGACACCCTTGAGCACGATCGGCCCGATCCAGTTCTCGCGCAGGAACGCCAGGTCGGCCCACGTCTTGGTCGGATCGGAGAACATTCCCGCCCAGTGCACGATCGCCGCGGTCGGGTCCTCCGCGATCGGCTTGCTCAGCCCGGCCAGGAAGGCCGGATCGCTCAGATAGTTCGCGATGCCGACCTGGTGCAGGAAGGGCAGATAGGCGCGATCCAGGTCGCTGGGCCGCCAGCCCAGGAACCACGTGTCCAGGGTGACCACGAGCGCGGTGTACCCGGCCGCCCGAGCCCGGGCGAGCAGGCTGATCGTCACGTCGTCGTCGCGCGGCCAGTAGAGCTGGAACCAGCGCGGACCCGACCCGGACGCGGCGGCGACCTCCTCCAACGTATGGGACGACGCCGTGCTCAACACCATCGGCAACCCCAGTGCGGCCGCGGCGCGCGCGGTCGCCAACTCGCCCTCGGGATGCACGATGGACTGCACCCCGACCGGCCCGAGCAACACCGGCGCCGGTGTCGCGGTGCCCAGCACGGAGCAGGACAGGTCGCGTGTCCCCACGTCGCGCAACATGCGCGGGACGATCCGGCGCCGCTCGAACGCCGCCCGATTGGCCCGCATCGTCGCCCCGCCGCCCGCCCCGCCCAGCACGTAGCCGCGCGGACCCGGATCGAGCCGTTCGCCGGCGGCCGCCTCCAGGGCGCCGGCGTCCGTGGGATACGCGGGCGTCTGCCCGGTCAGCAGGCCATCGAGGTAGATCGAGTCCTGGAACGCGGAATAGGGACCGGCAGCGTCGGCGCCATCGACCACGACTGCACACCTTTCGCCGAGTGGAATCGGAACCCCCGACCCTTGCGCACCCGTCGACGACGCGGAAGGGCCGAACGAGTCGGCGCCGGCATATCGGGGCAGATTCGTTCGTGTGCCGTCCGCACCATCCGCACGCGAGACCCGAATACGGATACGGACACGAGCTTGGGGGAAAGACGCATGACCCGCATCACCCGGATACCGGGGATGGCCCTGACCGATCACACCTTCACCGTTCCGCTCGACCACTCCCGTCCGGACGGGCCGACCATCGAGGTCTTCGCACGCGAGGTGGTCGATCCGCTCGCCGCGGACCGGAAGCGGCCGTGGTTGTGCTTCCTGCAGGGCGGCCCGGGCGGCAAGGCCGGGCGACCCAATCGCGCCACCGGCTGGCTTCAGCGCGCGCTGCGCACCCACCGCGTACTGCTCCTGGACCAACGCGGCACCGGTCGCAGCACACCGATCACACCGAGCCTGGCGGCCCGTACCGCACCCGAGGAACTCGCCGCGCTGCTGCGGCACATGCGCGAGGACGCGATCGTCGCCGACGCCGAGTTCATCCGTCGACGGCTGTGCGGCGACGAGCCGTGGGAGACGCTCGGGCAGAGCTATGGCGGTTTCATCACGCTCGCCTACCTCTCCCAAGCGCCCGAGGGCCTGAAGTCCTGTTATGTCACCGGGGGCTTGATCGGCCTGGACTGCACGGCCGAGGACGTCTACCACCGCACGTATCCCCGAGTGCGGGCGAAGAACGCCGAGTACTACGCCCGCTATCCGGACGACGTGGCGGCGGTGCGGCGACTGGCCGACCATCTGGCCGCGCACGACGTGCGGTTGCCCGACGGCGACCGACTCACCCCGCGCCGGCTGCAGTTCCTGGGCCAGGTGTTCGGGATGGGCGACGGCTTCGAGCAGGTGCACTGGATGCTGGACGAGGCGTGGGACGGCGACCGGGTCTCGGATACCTTCCGGGCCGCCGCGATGCACGCCACCGCCCTCACCGACCAGCCGCTGTGGGCCGTGCTCCAGGAGCCGATCTACGCGCAGGGCAAGGTCGCCACCGGATGGGCCGCGGCGAAGGTGCACGCGGAGCTGCCGGAGTTCGCCGAGACCGCCGATCCGCTGCTGTTCACCGGCGAGATGATGTACCCCTGGATGTTCGAGGAGATCGCCGCCCTGCGCCCCTTCCGCGAAGCGGCCGACCTGCTCGCCCGGCACGACGACTGGCCCGTCCTGTACGACGTCGAGCGACTGCGGAACAACCGGGTCCCGGTCGCGGCGGCGGTCTTCTTCGACGACATGTACGTGGACGCGGACCTGTCCCTGGACACCGCGCGCCGGGTGGCCAACGTTCGGGCGTGGGTCACCAACGAATGGGAGCACAACGGCTCCAACGCCTCCGGCGGCGCGGTCCTGGACCGCCTGATGGACATGGTCGCCGGCCGACTCTGACCGGGAACGACACGCCGACCGAACCGGCCGCCCGAGTGCCTCGCGCTCGGGCCGCCGGTGTCGGCTTCAGCTCGGTTGCTCGGGACCCGCCCACAGGTGGCGGACGTGGCCGATGTGCCGGGCCATCACGTCCTCGGCCCGGGCGGGATCGCCGGTGGCGAGCGCGTCCAGGAGTTCGAGGTGCTCGGCGGCGGACGCGGCGAGGCGGCCGTTCTGCGCGAGCCGGGACAGGCCGTACAGGCGCGAGCGTTTGCGCAGATCGCCGACCACCCGAACCAGGTGTTCGTTGCCCGCCAACGCGAGCAACGACAGATGGAAGCGGCGATCCGCCTCCACGTACCTGATCAGGTCGCCCTCCTGCGCCGCCGCCACGATCTCCTCGGCGACCGGTCGCAGCGCGGCCAGTTGGGCCGGGGTGACCACGCCCGCGAGGCGGGCCACCACCGGAACCTCGATCAGCGCGCGGACCTCGGTGAACTCGTCCAACTCGCGGTCGGAGAGCTCGGTGACCCGAAAGCCCTTGTTGCGAACGGCCTCGACCAGTCCCTCGTTGGCGAGGTCGAGCATCGCCTCGCGGACCGGGGTCGGTGACACGCCGAACTGCGCGGCCAACGCGGGCGCGGAATAGACCACACCCGGCCGCATCTCGCCCGCGATCAACGCCGCGCGCAACTCCCGTGCCACCCGATCCCGCAGGATCGGCCGATCATCGAAGGACGGCAGCGCGAGCGCTCCGTGTCCCGTTTCCATGGTGCCTCCTCCCGCCATGCTACTGACGGTCAGTCACCCTGTGGGCGGGATCGGAACTGTGCGTACGGGCGATCACCGAGCGTGAGCATATTTCGGCCGGTCGCGCCCCCGGTCGTGCCCCCGGTTCGGCCGCCCTCACAGGCGGAACCCGGCCGGGAAGGGATCCTCGGGATCGAGCAGATACTGCGCGGTGGCGGTGATCCAGGCCCGTCCGGTGACCAGCGGAACCACGGCCGGATGGCCGCCCACCTCGGTGCGTTCCACCAACCGCCCGTGGAAGCGGGTCCCGATGAACGACTCGTTGACGAACGGTTGTCCGATCGCCAATTCGCCGCGTGCGGCCAACTGGGCCATCCGAGCGCTGGTTCCGGTGCCGCACGGCGAGCGGTCGAACCAACCCGGGTGGATCGCCATCGCGTTGCGCGACAGCGTGGCGTCCGAGCCGGGCGCCAGGAACTGCACGTGGTGGCAGCCCGCGATCTTCGGATCCTCCGGATGCACCGGCCGGGCCTGCTCGTTGATCGCCGTCATGATCGCCAGCCCGGCCTCCAGGATGCGTCCGCCCTCGGCCCGGTCGAACGGCAGGCCGATCTTGTCGATCGGCAGGATCGCGTAGAAGTTGCCGCCGTAGGCCAGGTCGTAGCCGACCGAACCCAGACCCGGCACGTCCACGGTCGCGTCCAGGGTGTGGGCGTACGAGGGGACGTTGCGCAGGGTCACCGAGCGGGCCGCGCCGTCGCGGACCTCGACCTCGGCGATCACCAGCCCGGCGGGCGTGTCCAGGCGGACCGTGGTGACCGGTTCGACCACCTCGACCATGCCGGTCTCCACCAGCACGGTGGCCACCCCGATCGTGCCGTGTCCGCACATCGGCAGGCAACCCGACACCTCGATGAACAACACGCCGTAGTCCGCGTCCGGGCGGGTCGGCGGTTGCAGGATCGCGCCGCTCATCGCGGCGTGTCCGCGCGGCTCGTGCATCAACAGCGTGCGCAGGTCGTCCCGGTGGGCCATGAAGTGCACCCGCCGCTCGGCCATGGTGGCACCGGGCAGCACGCCGACGCCGCCGGTGATCACCCGGGTCGGCATGCCCTCGGTGTGCGAGTCGACCGCGTGGAAAACGTGTCGTGAGCGCATCAGGCCAGTCCCTCCGCGAGCGCCTTCTCGGTGAACTCGCGCACCGACGCCTCCTGTTCGGGCAACAACGGGAGCCGCGGCGCGCGACACGGGCCGCCGCGGCGCCCGGCCAGGTCCATCGACAGCTTGATCGACTGTACGAACTCGGTGCGCGAATCCAGCCGGAGCAGTGGATGCAACAGGCGGTACAGCGGCAACACGGCGCGCACATCGCCGCCGATCGCGGCGCGGTACAACTCGACGGTGGCTCGCGGGAAGACGTTCGCGTAGCCGGCGATCCAGCCGACCGCACCGGCCAGCCCGAACTCCAGCGCGACGTCGTCGCTGCCGATCAACACGTCCAGTCCGGGCGCGAGTTCGGCGATCTCGTAGGCCCGGCGCACGTCCCCGGTGAACTCCTTGACGCCGACCACGAGACCTTCCTCGTACAGGTCCGCGAGCAGTCGGGGGGTCAGGTCGACCTTCGTGTCGAACGGGTTGTTGTACGCGACGATCGGCAGGCCCGCGCGGGCCGCGGTGCGGTAGTGGTCGAGCACCGTGCGGGTGTCCGCGCGGTAGCTGTTGGGCGGCAGCAGCATCACCGCGCGGGCGCCCGCCTCGGCGGCCTGCTCGGCCCAACGCAGCGACTCCGCCGCGCCGTAGGCCGCGATGCCGGGCAACACCCGGTCGCCGCCCACCGCTTCGACCGCGACGTCGACCACCCGGGCCCGCTCGTCGGGCGTGAGCGACTGGTACTCGCCGAGCGAGCCGTTCGGGCAGACGCCGTCACAGCCGGAATCCACCAGCCAGCGCACATGTTCGGCGTAGGCGTCGAAGTCCACGGACAGGTCCTCGCGCAGCGGCAGCGCGGTGGCCACCACGACTCCGTGCCACGGCTGCCGGGTGTCGGGTCGGTCCGGACCGGCAGGGGAGGAGGCGGGATGCGGGCTCATGAGGCTCCTTGGGCTAGGTCTCCGAGACGGATGGGCACACCGATCGGACGAGTGGGTGCCGGCGCGGCGATCGGTCGGTCCAGCACGTCGGACAACACGCACGCGGTGGCCTCGGCGCACATCCGGCCCTGGCACCAGCCCATGCCGGCGCGGGTGAGCAGCTTGATCGAGCGCACGTCGTCGGCGCCGAGCCGGGCCGCCTCCTCGATGCGATCACGCGGCACCTCCTCGCAGCGGCAGATCAGGGTGTCGGCGTGCGACCAGGACGACCACCCGGGGCGGACCGGGTAGAGCGCGCGCAACCCGGCGGCGAACCGGGTGAGCGCGGCCCGGCGGCGCAACAGCGCGCGCGGCGGCGTCCGGCCGGCGATCGCGTACCCGGCCAACTCGCCCTCGACCTCCGCCAGATGCACTCCGCCGATGCCGGTGCTCTCGCCGGCGGCGGACAGCCCGGGAAGATCGGTCGCCTGTCGGGCGTCGACCGCGACGAAGCCGTCCGGGGTGGTCGCGCACCCGAGTTGGCCCGCCAGTTCGAGTTGCGGGGTGAATCCGAAGCCGACCGCGAGGGTGTCGCAGGCCACTTCGGTGGACGTCCCGGGACGAGGTCGCCAGTCGGCGTCCAGACGGGCCACGGTGACCGAGGTCAGGCCGGTGTCGTCGCCGTGCGCGGCGATCACGGCCCGGCCGGTTCGGTACGGGATGCGCCGACGGGCCAGGGCGAGCGCGTAGCGGCCCGCCTCGACCACGCGCGCGGGGCTGTGCGGCGCGAGCGCGGCGGCCCGCGGCGTGGGTCGGGACGCCTCCAGCACCGCGCTCACCTTGACGCCCGCGTCGGCCAGCGCCACCGCGACCGGCAGCAGGAACGGACCGGTGCCGGCCACCACCGCGCGTCGGCCCGGCGCCACGCCGTTGCCCTTGATCAGGGCCTGGGCGCCGCCGGCGGTGAGCACTCCGGGCAGATCCCAGCCGGGGAAGGGCAGTTGCCGGTCGTAGGCGCCGGTGGCCAGCAGCAGGTTGCGGCCGGTCACGGTCACCGGGCCGCCGTCCCGCTCGCCGGCCACGGCGTGCACGGCGAAGCCGTCGGCCGTGCGTTCGACCGCCCAGACGCGGTGTTCGGCGAGGTGTTCGACGGTGTGCAGGCGGGCGAGCGGCGGCCAGGCGGGCGGCCGACCGGCGCGGTGCCGGTGGTATTGGCCGCCCGCGCGGGAGCCGGCGTCCAGGACGGCGACCCGCAGGCCGAAGCAAGCGGCGGTGACGGCGGCGGTGAGGCCGGCGGGGCCGGCGCCGACGACGACCAGGTCGTGGGTCATGTGGTGCTCACCTCGTCGTCGGGGCGGGCGGTGACCAGGCAGGCCCGCAGGGAGGGGGTGCCGTTCACCGTGACCAGACAGTCGAAGCACACCCCGATGCCGCAGAACAACCCCCGCGGCTTGCCGGCGAACCGGGTGGTGCGCCAGGACCGGATCCCGGCGGCGAGCATCGCGGCGCCGACGGTCTGCCCGGCCTCCACCGGGACGGGCCGACCGTCCACGCCGATCCGGAAGTGGTCCGCGCCGGGCGGGTGGACCGGGGTGGGTTCGGATGCGCCGGTCACGAGGACACCTCCGCGAAGCGGGTCGGGGCGAATGGGGTGGAATCGAACTCGGGGTCCTTGCCGGTCAGTCCCCGGGCGACGAGGTGCCCGGTGGCGGGCGCCAGTCCGACGCCGGCGCCCTCGTGACCGCACGCGTGCCACAGGCCGGGCACGCGCGGATCCGGGCCGATCACCGGCAGGTGGTCCGGGGAGTACGGCCGGAACCCCCGATAGGCGCGCAATACCGAGACGCCGGCCAGGAACGGGAACAGCTCGATCGCCTGCGCCGCCAGCCGGCGCAGCACCGGGACCGGGAACGAACGGTCGAAACCGACCCGTTCGCGGCTCGCGCCGATCAGGATGGTGCCGGACGGGGTGCCCTCGACCACGGCCGACGAGGCCAGGTCCGCGTCGTCGCCGGCGACGTCGCCCGCGTAGCTCGCGGCATACACCTTGTGTCGCACCATCGCCGGCAGCGGCTCGGTGACCAGTACGAAGCCGCGGCGGGGGAGGATCGGCAGCGACGCCCCGGCGAGCGCGGCCACCGCACCGGACCAGGTGCCCGCCGCGTTGACCACCGCGCCGGTGGCGAGTTCGCCGTGCGAGGTGCGTACGCCGAGCACCCGCCCGTCCCGCCCGAGCCGGAAGCCGGTGACGGTGACCCCGGTGTGCAACCGCACCCCCGAGCTCAGCAGCGCGGCGGCGGCCAGCGCGGGCTGCACCTGCGCGTCCTGCGGATAGTGCGTCCCGCCGGCCAGCCCCGGGGCCAGGTGCGGTTCGTAGGAGGCCAGGTCCGCGGCGTCCACGGCGTGCGCGGTGACCCCGCAGGGGCGCTGCGTGGCGGCGGTGGCGGCCATCGCGCCCGCCTCGGCCCCGGTCCGGGCGACGATCAGGCCGCCCTTGCGCTGGTACTCGAAATCGGGCCCGTCCTCGGCGAGTTCGGCCCACAGGCGGAGCGAGAGCAGGGCCAGGGCCAGCTCGGGTCCGGGCTCCTTGTCGGAGACCAGCAGGTTTCCCTCGCCGGCACCGGTGGTCCCGCCCGCGACCGGACCACGATCGAGCACGGTGACGGACAGGCCGGCACGGGCGGCGTAGTGGGCGCACGCGGCGCCGACGACGCCCGCGCCGATGACGACGACATCACTGGGACGGAGTTCGCTCACATCTGTAAAATGTCACATTGCCCTCACGAGGTAAAGGGTTTGCCGACGCCGGTCCGTGGACAGTCGGCCCGGCCGGCCGGGCCGAACCTCCGAGAAGAAGGCCCGCGGCCGGTTCCGGGAGGGTTACCCGGAATCGGCCGCGGGCCTCGTGGTGCGTCGATTCAGGGTTTGCCGGTGCCCTTCGCGTGGTGCGTGGTGAGCCACGAGACCAGGTCGGCGGTCCGGTTCGTGATGATGCCGTCCACCCCCGCCTCGTCGAGCGCCGCCCACTCCTTGGGGTCGTCCGGCGTCCAGGCCAGCACCGCGATGCCGGCGGCGTGCAACTGCTGCACCAGTTGCGGGCGTTGCCGCAGGGCCTGGTAGGACGGGTTGTACGAGGCGAGGCGCAACTCCTTGGCCAGCGCCACCGGATCGGGGTCCAGCCGATCCCGGAGCAGTCCGAGCGGCAACTCGGGGGCGACGTCACGGGTGATCCGCAGCGAATCCACGTCGAAACTCTGCACGAACACCCGGCCGGACATGCCGGCGGTCCGTACCTCCTGGACGATCCGGGAGATCTCCTCCCGGGTGTGCGGGGTCTTGATCTCCAGGAGCAGCCGGCCGCCGTGCGTGCGCAGGTCGGCGAGTTGCTCGCGCAGGGTCAGTACATGGGTGCCGGCGAAGGACGGCTTGAACCACTTTCCGGCGTCCAGCGTGGCCAGGTGAGCGGCCGTCAGTTCGCGCAGGCGGCCCTTGCCGTTGGTGGTTCGATTCACGGTGGCGTCGTGCATGATGTGCGGGACGCCGTCGACGCTGGGCTGGACGTCGTTCTCGATCCAGTCCGCGCCCGAGCGCCGGGCCGCCTCGTCCGAGGGCAGCGTGTTCTCCGGGGCCAGGGTCGGCGCACCCCGATGTCCGAACACCATCGGCCGGGCGCCGGGCGCGCGGATGTAGCTGCGGCCCTCGATCGCGGAGCCGCCCCGAGGGGTGTCCGGAATCCCCGCGGGCGGATGCGCGGCGGCGGCCGGCGGCGGCTTGGAGGGCGTGAGAGTGGCACCGGCCAAGGACGATTTCGCACCGTCGTGCAGGTAGGCGGGCACCAGGCATTGCACGCAACCGAATGCGATGCCCAGGCCGGCCAGGGAGCCGACGATCCCTCGTTTGCTGCGGTGGAATCGCGTCCGGGGCCGGGGAGCGCGCCCGGGTGGGTCAAGGAGCATCCAGGCATCGTAGAAGCAATTCCGGGCTGCCATTCGCATTCGATCAACACGTTCGGTAGCTCTCGACATGCACCGCGTGACGATCGATGTGAGAGTGGATGACGACCGACCATCGGTTCTCCGTAGGAGGAAAACGGCCATGGCCAAGCAGAAGTCGAAACCTCACCTGCAGAACAAGAATTCGCTGTTCGTCGAAGCCGAGCGTGCCGACTCCGCACCGGCACCGGCAGCGGAGGCGACGGACACCCTCGAATCCCACAAGGCGGCCAGGCGCGGCAAGAGCGACCGGCCCAAGGGTCGCCCGAAGCGCTGACGGCCCGGCGTCCGCGGCCGGCGCCCCCGGGCACCGGCCCCGGACGATCCCCCGAACCTCGCGGATGCCCGGGGGAGGGGCGTGAAGTCCCCACCGCCCCGCCCGGTACGCGCCCGCAGGCCCCGCCGACTTCGCGTCGGCGGGGCCTGTGGCGTGCCCGGGCCGGTGGCCGGATGTGCGCTACGGGCGGGTCGGTCCGTAGACCCGACCGGTCCTGGTGGACACGCTGCCGAACAGGCCGCGGGGGGTGAGTTTGGCCAACCCGACCACCGCCTTGTAGCGCAAGTCCGGCACGCTGACCGTGCGGCCCACCGCGAGGTCGCGGATCGCGGCGGCGACCACCCGATCGGCGTCCAACCACATCCAGTTGGGGATGTTGGAGGTGCCCATCCCGGCCCGCAGGTGGAACTCGGTGCGCACGAAGCCCGGACACAGCGCCATCAACCGCACACCGCTGCCCGCGAGTTCGCGGGCCGCGCCCTCGGTGAAGCTGACCACCCACGCCTTGCTCGCGCCGTAGGTGCCGCGCGGCAGGAAGGCCGCGACGGAGGCCACGTTGATCACCCAGCCGCGACCACGCTCGCGCATCGCGGCACTCGCGGCGGTGGTCAGCCGCAGCACCGCCTCGCAGTGCACCTTGAGCATGCGCACCTCGTCGGCCGTCGACGCGTCCAGGAAACCGCCCTTGTTGCCGAAGCCGGCGTTGTTGACCAACACGTCCACCGGTGCGACGCGATCGGCGAGCCGGGCCTCGACCGCCGCGATTCCCTCGTCCGTGGCCAGGTCCGCGGCCAGCACCTCCACCGGCACCCCGTGCTCCTCGCTCAGGTCGCGGGCGGATTCGGCCAGGCGTTCCCGGTCGCGCGCGACCAGGACGAGGGCGTGCCCCTCGTGGGCGAGTCGTCGGGCGAACGCGGCGCCGAGGCCCGAAGTGGCACCGGTGATCAGTGAGGTCGTCATGTCGCCCAGGGTAGTAACCGAACGCCCGCGGGCCCGATTCGCGCGTCGGCGGCGGGCGCGGCCGGCTGAAACAATGGCGCCGGGGCGGATCCCGGAAGGAAGTACGCGATGGCGGCTGCGGTGCGCAAGGTCGGTGGACACGTGCCACCGGCCCGGGGGACCCGACCACGCAATCGGCGCGCGCTGATCCTGGCCGCGGCAGCCGAACTGTTCCACCGCCGCGGGTACGCGGACGTGGGTATGAGCGACATCGCCGAGGCGGTGGGCATGGGACCGTCGGCGCTGTACCGGCACTTCCGGAGCAAGCAGCACCTGCTCATGCAGGTCGTGCTCGACGGGGTCGCGCCGGTGCGCGACGCACTGGCGCGCAGCGCGGTCGAGGATCCGGACACCGTGCTGCGTGCGGTGGTCGCGGTCACCCTCGACCATCGCGAGGTCGGCGTGTTGTGGCAGCGCGAGGGCCGGTTGTTGCCGGCGGCGGAGCGGGCCGAGGTCCGGCGCGAGATCCGCGCGGTGACCGCCGTGGTCGCCGGGCTGATCCGGACCGCCCGGCCGGAGTTGTCGTCCGAACAGGCCGAGTTGCTCGCGTGGTGCGGCCTGGGCGTGCTGCTCAGCCCGTCCTTCCATCACATCGAACTCCCGCGTCCGGAATATCTGCGGCTGCTGGTGGAGTTGGGCCGGGCGGCGGTGGCCGCGCCGCCCGCCGAACTGGTGCCGATGGCCCGTCCGCCGGCCGGGCTGGTGCTGCGCTCGCGCCGCGAGGCGTTGCTGACCGCGGCCGTACGGATGTTCGCCGAGCAGGGGTATGCGGGCGTGGCCATCGAGGACATCGGCGCGGCGGCCGGGATCGCGGGCCCGAGTGTGTACAACCACTTCGAGAGCAAGGGGGACCTGCTCTCGGCGGCGGTGACCCGGGGCATCGAGTGGTTGGCGATGGACATGACGCGCGCGCTCGCCGGCGCCGCGGATCCCGAGACGGCGCTGCGCGTCCTGCTGGCGGCCTACATCCGATTCGCGGCCGAACACAGCGACCTGGTCACGTTGTTGCTCACGGAGGTCTCGCACCTGCCGACGCCGGCTCGGCATCGGGCCCGGCAGGCGCAGTCCGACTACCTGATGGAGTGGGTGCACCTGTTGTGCGCGGTGCGGCCGGAGTACGCGACGGCGCCCGCCCGGATCCGGGTGTACGCCGCGCTGACCGCGATCAACGACGTGGCGCGCACCCGCCATCTGCGGGACACCGCGGGGGTGGCCGCGACGCTTGCCGCGGTGGCCGGTGCGGTGCTCGGGCTGGATCCGGTCGGGCCGCCGGCGCTCAGTGCTCGCAGTTGACCCAGCCCCGGCGCCGTCGAGGTAGGTCTGCCGCTTCCGGATCGGCACCTCGTGCTTGATCCGGTCGACCGGTTCGTGGCAGGCCGTGAAGGCCGCCGCGCGATGTGCGGTGGCGACCGCCACGACGATCGCGGTGTCGCCGACGAGCAGGTCGCCCGGCCGCGATCGCGGGCAGGTCCGGCCGGTGGCGCGAAGGGGTGGGACATGCCCGCCAGTAGAGCCGCCGGGCCGGCGAGGGTCCACGGGCGGAACGTACGAGAGCCGGTCGGCGCGGGTGTGGGCGGCGTGGTGGATTCATCCGAAGGCGCGGACCGGGCGCGGGTGTCAGTTCGTGGGCATCGACTCCGGGGCCGGTTCGGTGCCGCCCAGGCGCGCGCCCAGCCGGACCGCGATCTCCTGCATCCTGGTGGTCATCCAGCGCTCCTCCATCGCCCGGATCCGGCCCTCGGGGCCGGACACGGACAGCGCGGTCGCGGTGGGCGCTCCCGGCACCACGACCGCGACGCAGCGCACGCCGAGTTCCTGTTCCTGGTCGTCGATCGCATAGCCCTGGGCCCTGATCCGCGGGAACTGGGCGAGCAGCTCGGCCGGATCGGTGACGGTGTGTTCGGTGTGCGAGGTCAGTGGTCGACCGCCGAGCACGCGGGCGGCGTCCGCCTCCGGGAGTTGGGCGAGCAGGATCTTGCCCACCGCGGTGCAGTGCGGCTGTACGCGCCGGCCGACCTCGGTGAACATCCGCATCGAATGCCTGCTGGGCACCTGGCCGACATAGACCACCTCGCCGGCCTCCAACACCGCGAGATTGGCGGTCTCGCCGGTGGCCTCCATCAGTTCGGCCAGGTACGGCCGGGCCCAGCCGCCGAGCAGGCGACCTGCGGTCTCGCCCAACCGGATCAGCCGCGGGCCCAGGGTGTAGCGGCGAGAGGCGTCCTGGCGCAGATATCCCAGCGACACGAGCGTGCGTACCAGGCGGTGGATGGTGGGCATGGGCAATCCTGAACGCGCGGCGAGTTCGCTGAGCGTCAGCACTCCGCCCGCGTCGGCGAGCAGTTCGAGGAGGTCGAACGCGCGTTCCAGGGACTGGACGCCACCGCTCGTGCCGTTGCTACGTGAGTCGAGTGCGGCCACGGCATGATCCTTCGTCGAGAATATTTCAACAAGTTGTTGAACTTCCGTTTCCCGGAAACTAATGTCCACTCTACAAAAGAGCGTCGACGGCGAAGGAGAGCCACCCATGAGTGCACCGGCCATCGTGGTCAAGCACGGCACGGCGACCGGCGGCTCCGTGCCGCGAGCGGACGAGGTGCTCACCACCGAGGCGCTGCGTTTCGTGGCGAGCCTGCAACGCAGGTTCGGCGGCCGTCGCGACGCGTTGCTCGACCTGCGCCGGGCCCGACGCGAGGAGATCGCCCGCACCGGCCGGCTCGACTTCCTGCCGGAGACCGCCGAGGTGCGGGCCGCCGACTGGCGTGTCGCCGAGGCGCCGCCCGCGCTGCGGGACCGACGGGTGGAGATCACCGGCCCGGCGGATCGCAAGATGACCATCAACGCGCTCAACTCCGGCGCCCGGATCTGGCTCGCCGACTTCGAGGACGCGTCGGCGCCGACCTGGCACAACGTCGTCGCGCATCAGCTCAACCTGATCGACGCCTACGACCGGCGGATCGACTTCTCCACCGCCGAGGGCAAGAGCTACCGGCTGCGCCCGGACGACGAGTTGGCCACCGTGGTGATGCGCCCGCGCGGCTGGCACCTGGACGAGCGGCACGTCCTGGTCGACGGGGTGCCGGCCGCCGGCGCGCTGGTCGACTTCGGGCTGTACTTCTTCCACAACGCGGCCCGCCTGCTTGACCGGGGCCTGGGCCCGTACTTCTACCTGCCCAAGATCGAGAGCCACCTCGAAGCCCGGTTGTGGAACGACGTGTTCCGACACGCACAGGACCTGCTGGACATCCCGCGCGGCACGATCCGCGCCACCGTGCTGATCGAGACGGTCACGGCCGCGTTCGAGATGGACGAGATCCTGTACGAACTGCGCGAGCACGCGTCGGGTCTGAACGCGGGCCGCTGGGACTACCTGTTCAGCATCGTCAAGAACTTCCGCGACGTGGGCGACGCGTTCGTCCTGCCGGACCGCAACGCGGTCACCATGACCGCGCCGTTCATGCGGGCGTACACCGAACTGCTCGTGCGCACCTGCCACCGGCGCGGGGCGCACGCGATCGGCGGGATGGCGGCGGTGATCCCCTCCCGACGCGACGCGGCGGCCAACGCGGCGGCGCTGACCAAGGTGCGCGACGACAAGGACCGCGAGGCCGGCGACGGCTTCGACGGCTCGTGGGTGGCGCACCCCGACCTGGTGCCGGTCTGCCGCGAGGCGTTCGACGCGGTGCTCGGCGATCGGCCCAACCAGATCGAACGCACCCGGGACGACGTCGAGGTGACGGCGGATCAGCTCCTGGACGTGGCGTCGGCCGAGGGGTCGCCGACCGGGGCCGGGCTGCACGCGGCGGTCGGGGTCGGGCTGCGCTACCTGGAGGCGTGGCTGCGCGGATACGGTGCGGTCGGCGTCTTCGGCCTGATGGAGGACGTGGCGACCGCGGAGATCTCCCGGTCCCAGGTCTGGCAGTGGATCAACAACGGCGTGGTGCTCGCGGACACCGGCGAGAAGGTGACCGCGGACCTGGTCCGGCGCCTGGTCGTCGAGGAACTGGGCGCACTGCGCGAGGACATCGGCGACGACCGGTTCGAGGCGGGCCGCTGGACGGCCGCCCGGGACCTGTTCCTCAAGGTGGCCCTGGCTGCGGACTTCGTCGACTTCCTCACCCTGCCGGGATACGAACTGCTCGACTGAGGCGGGCTGTTCGCCGATCCCCCCAATACCGGGACGGCCGGGTCCACCCCGGCGGTCGTGGGGCGCGTCCAATCGGGCGGGCCCGGTCGTTCCGCAGCTTGGCACCGTGTTTTCGGGCGCGGGCGATGTCGCGCCGGTACCGCCGGTGCCGAGATCGCTCGCGTCGACACCGCTCGCGCCGACGCCGTTCGTGCGGGCATCGCTCATGCCGACACTGCTCGCGTCGACGTTGTCCGTGCGGGCATCGAACAGGAGGCAGCACAATGGCTCGGATGTTCCTCAACGGCCAGGCGATGGAGGGTGGTCCGTTCCACCATCACCTGGCGGGTGCGCCGCTGGTGGCCAAGATCCGTACCGCGCCCGGCTATCGCTTCTTCTCCATCGGCGACCGTTGTCCTGGTCTGTTGCCCGATCCGGCGAGCGAGGTGCAGATCGCGGGCGAGGTGTACGAGGTTCCGGACGAGGTGCTGCGCGACAACCTCCTGCCGACCGAGCCGGCCGAGCTGGAGTTCGGGATCATCAAGCTGGAGGACGGCTCGGCCTGCTTCTCGATGATCCTGCGGCGCGGCGAATTGCAGTCGGGCCGGCACAAGGAGATCACCGAGTTCGGTGGCTGGCGCGCCTATTTGCGGACGCTGGGGCGCGAGGCGTAGTCCGGCTTCGAGCACGCGGGGCGGGTCCGACCCGGGTCGGACCCGCCCCGCGTGGGTTGCGCCGGGTCGGTGCTGCCCAATCCCGACAATCGGGGCCCATATGATCTTGGCATGACTGCCGCGAACCCGGCCCTGGCCGCCATCCTCGACCGCGCCGACGACTCCGAGATCGACCCTGCCGACCTGCTCGCGGAGATCGTGGCCGGCGGGGTGGTCGTCGCGATCGACGACACCGAGTCGGTGGTCTTCATTCGCGGCCGGGACGGGCAGCCGTGGTTGCCGGCGTTCGTCGACGCGGATACGTGTGCCCGGGACGTGCCGCATGGCCGGCCGTACTCGTGCGACGCGGCGCGGCTGGTCGACATCGCCGGGCGGACCGGGGTGCGGACGATGACGGTGGCGTCCGCGACGCAGTGTGCGACGGTGCCGCTGGCGCTGGTGGCCAAGGCGGTTGCGGCGCGGGACTGAGGTGCCGGCGCGGGCCGACGCGCGGCCGAAGTCCCGGGGGGCCTCGGCCGCGTGACGGCAGGTCAGGGGATGACGGTGGTGTGTCGGGGCGCCGGTGCTCGGGCCTGCCGGTCCGCCGGTCCGCCGGCTCGGCGGTTCGGCCGTTTACGCGGCGCGCAGCCGGGCCGCCGCGTGGGCGACGTTGCGGGCGATCTCCTCCTCGTCGACCCGGGAGAGGTGCCCCTGTTCGACCACTTCGCGGCCGTTCACCAGCAGCAGGGTCAGCGGCGCCGCCGCACCCAGGACCAGGGCCGCGACCGGGTCGACGATCCCCGAGTGCAGTACGCCGTCCACCCGCCACATGGCCAGGTCGGCGAGCTTGCCGGGCTCCAACGAGCCGATCTCGCGCTCGCGACCGAGCACCTTCGCGCCGCCCATCGTGCCCAGTCGCAGTGACTGACGGACCGTCATCGCCGCCGGGCCGCCCCGCAGCCGGGCGATCAGCAGGGCGTTGCGCAGTTCCGTACCCAGCTCGCCCGACTCGTTGGAGGCGGTGCCGTCGACGCCCAGGCCGACCGGCACGCCGGCGGCCACCATCTCCGGCACCCGGGCGATGCCCGCGGCGATTCGGGCGTTGGAGGACGGGCAGTGCGCCACGCCGGTGCCGGTGGCGGCGAACTTGGTGATGTCCGAGTCGTTCATGTGCACGCAGTGCGCCATCCACACGTCCTCGCCCAGCCAGCCCACGCTCTCCAGGTAGTCGGTGGGACCCATGCCGAACCTCTCCCGGCAAAACGCCTCCTCCTCCACCGTCTCCGACCCGTGGGTGTGCAGTCGCACGCCCTTGGCTCGCGCCAACTCGGCTGCTCCGCGCAGGAGTTCCGGAGTGACGGAGAACGGAGAGCAGGGCGCGGCGGTGACTCGCACCATCGAGTCGAAGGACGCGTCGTGCCATCTGTCGATCGCCCCGGCGGTCGCGGCGAGTGCCGCGTCGGTGTCCTCGACGCACGCGTCCGGGGGCAGCCCACCCTGCGACCGGCCCAGGTCCATCGAGCCGCGGGTGGGCTGGAAGCGCATGCCAAGTTCGGCCAGCGCGCGGATCTCCGCCCCCAGGATGTCGCCGCCGTCCTTGGGGAAGACGTACGCGTGATCCGTGGAGGTGGTGCAGCCCGAGCGCAACAGCGCGGCGGCCGAGCCCTGTGCGGCGGCGTAACACATCTCGTCGTCGATCTTCGCCCAGGTGGGGTACAGCGTCACGAGCCAGTCGAAGAGGTTGCACTCCTGGGCGAGGCCGCGGGTGATCCACTGGTAGAAGTGGTGGTGGGTGTTGACCAGGCCCGGGGTGACCAGGTGGCCGGTTCCGTCGACCCGGCGCACCACGTTCTCCAGGCCGGCCGGGGCGGCTCCGGCGCCGACCGACTCGATGCGGTTGCCGGCGGTCACGATGTGGCCGAAGGCGTATTCGGTGTCGCGTGCGTCGACGGTGGCGATCGCGCAGTTCTCGATGACGACGCGCCCGGTGGCGGCGGACGTCGCGGCGGAGTTCCCTGCGGCGTTCCCGGCGGAGGTCCCTACAGACATGGGCAGTCCCTTTGCGGCAGCGGTCCGATGTGCGAACGTACCGCCGTCTGGTCCTGCCTGCTGCGGGCCCCGGAGGCGGGACGGCGGATGAGAATCCTCCGGGGTAATTGCCCGAGCAGTGTGTGTTCAGTCCACCGGAATCAGCGGAGTGACGCCCTCGCGGTGCACCGTGCCCTCGATCAGACCGTAGGGTCGGTCGGCGGCGTAGTACACCTCCTTGTCGTTCTTGACGCCGATCTGCTCCATGTCGACGAGGAAGTTGTGCTTGTTCGGCAGGGACAGTCGAACCTCGTCCACCTCGTGCCGCCCGGTCAGGACCCGGTTGGCCATCGCGTACAGGGTCTGCTGGAGCGAGTAGGAGTAGGTCTCGGCGAACGCCTCCAGCAGGTGTCGGCGCACCTGGGCGTACGAGCGCTCCCAGTTCGGCTCGACCGCGTCGTCGCCCGCGTCGAAGGAGAACCGCCAGCGGGCGGTGACCTGGGTCGCCAGGATCCGGTCGTACGCCTCCTGGAGCGTGGTGTATCGGTCCTTGATGTAGCCCCAGAACTCGGAGGACGTCGTGTTCATCACGATCAGGTCCTTGAGCCCGGATATCACCCGGACCCGCCCGTGTTCCCAGACGATCTCGGTGGTCCG
Source organism: Embleya sp. NPDC020886 (assembly GCF_044333915.1). Taxonomy (NCBI): domain Bacteria; kingdom Bacillati; phylum Actinomycetota; class Actinomycetes; order Kitasatosporales; family Streptomycetaceae; genus Embleya; species Embleya sp. NPDC020886. The sequence goes on from NZ_JBIRRX010000007.1 coordinate 163,600, forward strand.
GGTCTCGCCGCCGTCGCGGACGAACGAGTGTTGGATCTCGTCCGCGCCGATGAAGCGGTTGCGCGAGGGGGCGGCGGGGATCCGGTTCCACGGGTACTCCTCGATCCGTACCCGGGCCCGGGTGATCGAGGGCTGCGACTCGACGAAGTGCCGGGCCAGGCGCACGCCGTAGCCCTCGGCCGAGTCGATGCCGTGTTCCCGTGCGAAGGCGAACACGGTGTTCTTCATGGTGTCGGTCGGCAGCACGTTGTCGTTGCCGCCGGTGAAGTGGGTGTCGGACAACTCGCCCGACAGTGCGACGCTGACGTTGAGGTCCTTGACCTCGTGCCGTTCCGTGTCGCGGCGGACCCGCACCACGCGGGTCTCCGCCTTTCCGTACTGATTCTGGCCGAGCACCATCGGCATGCCTGTCAGCTCCCTCGATAAACGGAGTATCCGTACGGGTTGAGCAAGAGCGGTACGTGGTAGCGCGTGCCGGGGTCAGCGGTGAAGACCACCTGGACCTCCGGGAAGAACGGCGTCTCGCCGCGGGCACGGCGGTACGCGGCGACGTCGAAGACCAGCCGGACGTCGACCGGTCCGGCGTCGGGTCGAACACCCAGCGGAGGCAGGTCCGGGCAGCGGCCGTCGGCGTCGGTGGCGGACGTGCCGAGCACGGTCCACGTTCCGTCGGCCGCGCGCCGGGACAACTCGACCGGGACGTCGGTCGCCGGTCGGCCCTCGCTGGTGTCCAGGATGTGGGTGGAGATCACGTGGAGATCAGCCCTTCCAGACGCAGGCGGTTGATCTTCCGCAACTCCTCGCGGGTGACCTCCCACTCGAACGCCGGTTCGTTGTCGAGTCGGTGCCGCAGTTCGGCGAGCATCTCCGCGGCGCTGCGACCACTCGCGCAGATCAGGAAGACCCGGCCGAACCGGTTCTCGTACGCGATGTTCCCGGCCCGCAGTTCGGCCAACACCGCGTCACCCGCCCGGTGGACGCCCGACTGTTCGCGCGCCGACTGCGGATCGTCGTGGCGCGGGCGGCCGATCACGGCATGGCCGTCGATCGCCTCCTGGAGATCGGCGGCGGTCAGTGCGGCGACCGCCTCGTCGGAACTCGTGTACAGCTTGTCCGGCTCGCCGTACGGCCGGCCCGCGAGCACCGCGCCGATCCAGGCGCCGCTCGCACAGACCTCGCCGAGCAGCCGAATCGCCTCGTCGGTGGACGCCTCGTCGAGCCTGTCGAGCCCTGGCGCAGATGACATCTCGGGAACCTCCCCACGGGGCGGGCACCCCCACCCGGAGTCGAACGCCGCACCGGAGCGGGCACCCCGATGCGACGATGGCCGGAACGCTAGGCGCTCCGAATCACCTCCGTCAACAGTTTGTTGAAGCCGATCACCCACCCGACCGAACGTCGGCCGCGCGAAAACGCCCCGAGTCGAACCGGTGGTGGGCCGGTCGGTCGGGGCGGGGTGTGCGGTGTCGAGGCGTGCTCGTCGACGGAGAGATCAGGGGCGGGTTTCGCGGTTGAGGTAGTTGTAGACGGTGAAGCGGCTTACGCCCAGGGCGGCGGCTACGGTTTCGACGCCGTGGCGGATGGTGAAGGCGCCGCGTTGTTCGAGGGTGCGGACGACGCGTTGTTTGGCTTCGCGGTCGAGGTCGGCCAGAGGGCCGTATTGGCGGGCCGCGTCGCCGAGGAGGCGGTCGAGGGCGCTGTCCAGGCCGGGGAGGCGGACGGCGACGACCGGTTCGCCCTCCCAGTCCAGGATCACGTCCTCGGGGCCGGCCTCCTCCGGGGCGACGAGGCGGGCGCCGATCGCGGTCACCAGGGGCTTGATCGCGGCGGACAGCGGGTGGTCGGCGGGGGTCACGCGTGGCCTCCCGGTGCTTCCGGCACGGTGGTGACCTGTACCGAGATCCGGCTCGCGCCGACGCCGAGCGCGCCTCGCAACACCCGGTCGAGTGCGGCGAGGACGGCGTGCGCCTCGCCCTCGGCGGTCGTGCCGAACGGGCCGACCTCCACGTCGAGACCCGCCTCGTCGATGACCCGTCGGGCCTCCAGGGCATGGGCCGGCACGCCGTCCAGGTCGAACGGTTCGGTCGAGAACTCAATCCGCAATCGCACGCCCGAACCCTAGCGCCCGCTCCCGGATCGGCGCCCGGCGTGCGGCGGCGAGCTCCGGCGGGTGGACCGCGCCGGGACCGGACTGCCACGGTCGACCTTGACAAACTGTTGAAGGCGCATGGCATGATTCCGATGAGCAGAATCTTACTTCCGCATTGTGGAACCGACGTGGAAGGGGTGATCCCGTGAGCGCTCGTGGACTGCGCTTCGACATCAATCTCTCGATCCTCTTCACCGAGCTCCCGCTCCTCGAACGGCCCGCTGCCGCCGCGTCGGCCGGCTTCACCGAGATCGAGCTGTGGTGGCCCTTCGCCGGCCCGACCCCCGCCGACGCCGAACTGGACGCGCTCTCCCGGGCGATCCGCGACGCCGGCGTCGATCTGGTCGGCCTCAACTTCGACGCCGGCGACATGCCCGCCGGCGACCGGGGCCTGCTGTCCCGGCCCTCCGGGTCGGCGCGCTTCCGGGACAACATCGCGGTCGCGACCGGCTTCGCCGAGAGCCTGGGCTGCCGCGCGCTCAACGCGCTGTACGGCAACCGCGAGGACGGCGTGGACCCGCAGGCCCAGGACGAACTGGCCCTGGAGAACCTGGCATCGGCCGCCCGGGCCGCCCATCGCATCGGCGCGGTCGTACTGATCGAGTCGATCAGCGCGCCGGAGAACCCGCGATACCCGCTGGTCACCGCCGCCGACGCGGTGGCCGTCGTGGACAAGGTCAACGCCGAGACCGGGCTGGGCAACACCACCTTCCTGTGCGACCTGTACCACCTGGCCCGCAACGGCGAGGACCTCGCCGCCGTGATCGACACGCACGCCGACCGGTTCGGCCACGTGCAGATCGCCGACACCCCCGGGCGGGGCCAACCCGGCACCGGCGAGCTGGATTTCGAAGACCTGTTCCGCCGACTCGTCGCCGCCGGGTACACCGGGCGCGTCGGCCTCGAATACAAGCCCGTCGGCCCGAGCGCGGACAGCTTCGGCTGGCTCCCGCGCGAGCTGCGCGGCACCGAGGGAGGGGCCGGATGACCGGCACGAGCAAGAGCATCGCGTTCATCGGACTGGGCATCATGGGCGGCCCGATGGCCGCCCACCTGGTCCGGGCCGGCCATCGGGTGACCGGCGTCAACCTGGAACAGGACGCGGTGGACCGGCTGATCGCGGCCGGCGGCCGGGGCGCGGCGAACATCGCCGAGGCGGTGCGCGACGCGGGCGTGGTGATCACCATGGTCCCGGCCGACCCGCACGTCGAGCAGGTGATGTTCGGCGCCGACGGCGTGTTGGCCGCGGCCCGGCCCGGCACCCTGGTGATCGACATGAGTTCGATCAAGCCCGGCACCTCGATCGCGGTGGCCGAGGCCGGCGCCGAGCGGCGACTGCGGGTGCTGGACGCGCCGGTCAGCGGGGGCGAGGCGGGCGCGATCGAGGCGGTGCTCTCCATCATGGTCGGCGGCGAGGCGGCGGACTTCGCCGCCGCACTGCCCCTGTTCGAGGTGCTCGGCAAGACCGTCGTACACGTCGGGCCGCACGGTGCCGGTCAGACGGTCAAGGCGGCGAACCAACTGATCGTCGCCGGCACCATCCAACTCGTCGCCGAGGCACTGCTGTTCCTCGAACGCGCGGGAGTGGACACCGAGGCCGGCCTGCGGGTGCTCGCCGGCGGCCTGGCCGGCAGCACCGTCCTGGACCGCAAGGCCCGGGTGATGCGCGAGCGCGACTTCCGACCCGGATTCCGCATCGACCTGCACCACAAGGACATGGGCATCGTCACCGAGTCGGCCCGCGAGTTCGATCTCGTGCTGCCGCTCGCCGGCCTCACCGCGCAACTGGTCGCGTCGCTGCGCGCCCAGGGCGGCGGCGGCCTGGACCACTCCGGTCTGCTGCTCGGCCTGGAACGGCTCAACGGCGGCCCCGACGACAGTGGTTCGAAGCAGGGAGACAACTGATGGCACCCCGTCGTGTTCCGGTCATGAACGCCGTCGTGGAGGTGCTCGCGTCCGAAGGCGTGGACACCGCGTTCGGCTGCCCGGGTGCGGCGATCCTGCCGCTCTACGCGGCCCTGGAAGCGGTCGGCGGCATCGAGCACCTGATCGTCCGGCACGAAGAGGGCGCGACCCACATGGCCGACGGCTGGGCCCGCACCAACGGCGGGGTCGGCGTCGCGATCGGCACCTCCGGCCCGGCCGGCACCAACATGATCACCGGCCTGTACACCGCGCTCGCCGACTCCATCCCGATCGTGTGCATCACCGGCCAGGCCGTCTCGAGCAAGCTGCACCAGGAGGCGTTCCAGGCGGTCGACATCGTGGAGATCGCCAAGCCGGTGACCAAGTGGGCGGTGCAGGTCAAGGAGGCCGCACAGGCGCCCTGGATCTTCCGCGAGGCGTTCCGGCTGGCCCGCTCCGGCCGACCCGGCCCGGTGCTCATCGACCTGCCGCTGGACGTGCAGAAGCAGGAGATCTGGTGGGACTCGGAGGTGGACGCGCCGCTGCCGGTCACCGAGGTGCTGCCGCACCAGCCGCGTGTGGAGGCCGCCCTGGACCTGCTGCTCGCCGCCGAGCGCCCGCTACTGCTCTCCGGCGGCGGTGTGATCATCGGCGAGGCGCACGAGGAACTGGTCGAACTGGCCGAACTGCTCCAGATCCCGGTCCAGGCCACCCTGATGGGCAAGGGCTCGATCGACGAGAACCACCCGCTCTACAGCGGGATGACCGGCGTGCAGACCTCGCAGCGCTACGGCAACGCCTCGTTCCTGGAGTCCGACCTGGTGCTCGCGCTCGGCGCGCGCTTCGGCGACCGGCACACCGGCACCCTGGACGTCTACCGGGGCACCCGCACGTTCATCCACGTCGACATCGAGCCGACCCAGCTCGGCAAGGTCTTCGAGCCGGACCTGGGCATCGTCTCGGACACCCGGCACTTCCTCCAGGCGATCCTGGCGACCGCGAAGGAGCGCGGCATCCGCCGCGAGGCCGGCGCGTGGGTCGCCCGGATCCGGGAGCTGCGCGCGACGCTGACCCGGCGCGAGGACTTCGACAGCGTGCCGATCAAGGCGCCGCGCGTGTACAAGGAGATCAACGAGATCTTCGACGAGGACACCTACTTCGTCACCGCGATCGGCCTCTACCAGATCTGGGGCGGCCAGCACCAGAAGGCGTACAAGCCGCGCCACTACCAGGTCTGCGGCCAGGCGGGCCCGCTCGGCTGGGAGATCCCGGCGGCGATCGGCGTCAAGAAGGCGCTCAAGCACAGCGACCCGGACGCCGAGGTGGTCGGCATCGTCGGCGACTACGGCTTCCAGTATCTGGTCGAGGAACTCGCGGTCGCGGCGCAGTACAACGTGCCGTTCGTGATCATCATGATCAACAACGAGTACCTGGGCCTGATCCGGCAGGCGTCCATCCCGTACGAGATGAACTACCAGGTCGACATCCACTACGACCAGGTCGGCACCGACAACGTCAAGTTGATGGAGGCGTACGGCTGTTCGGGCCGGCGGGTGGTCGAGCCGGACGAGATCGCCCCAACCGTCGAATGGGCCCGCAAGGAGGCGCGCCGCACCTCGCGCCCGGTCCTGGTGGAGATCATGATCGAGCGCGAGGCGAACACGCCGCACGGGCCCGCGATCGACGCGGTCAAGGAGTTCGAGCCGGTTCCGTAGTCGGACCCGGCGCGACCGAACCGGAGCGGGGCGGGCCGAATCGGCCGGACCGTCTCCCGGGGTTCGTCCCGCTCCCCATCGATTCCGCCCGGTGACGTCGACCCATTCCAGGTGTCGTGCCCGCGTCGCCGGGCGGTTTCCCGGCCCCGTCATCTCCCCGGTCGCGGCAGCCACGTAGTTGACTGTTGCCCCTGCCGGCACACCCGAAGGAGCAGCGCATGGGACCGGTCGTCGTCCTGGCCCCCGACAAGTTCAAGGGGACCCTGACCGCGGTACAGGCCGCGACCAGGATCGGTGCCGGGATCCGGCGGGGTCGCCCGGACGCGCAGGTGCGGATGTTGCCGATCGCCGACGGCGGGGAGGGCACCGTGGACGCGGCGGTGGCGGCCGGCTTCGCGCGCGTCCCGGCGCGGGTCACCGGTCCCACCGGGCGGCCGGTCGCGGCGGCGCTGGCGGTGCGCGGTCGCACGGCCGTGGTCGAGTTGGCCCAGTCCTCGGGGCTCGCGCTGCTTCCGGACGGGCCCGCGCCGCTGACGGCGGACACCGCCGGGGTGGGCGAGCTGATCGCCCGGGCGCTGGAGCTGGGTTGCACCCGGATCGTGCTCGGGCTGGGCGGCTCGGCCTCCACCGACGGCGGGTCGGGGTTGGCTCGCGCACTGGGGGTGCGCCTGTTGGACGCGGCGGGCGCGGAGTTGCCGCCCGGCGGGGCCGCCCTGCTGCGCCTGGACCGGATCGAGCGGGGCGACCTGGCGGCCCGGCTGGCCGGCGTCGAGGTGGTGATCGCCTCGGACGTGGACAATCCGCTGCTCGGCCCGAAGGGTGCCGCAGCGGTGTACGGGCCGCAGAAGGGCGCCACGCCGGAGGACGTACGGGTACTGGACGCCGCGCTCGCGCGCTGGGCCGAGGTGGTCGCGCCCGAACTGACCGAGGTGCCCGGCGCGGGAGCCGCGGGCGGGGCGGGCTACGGCGCGCTGGCGTTTCTCGGCGCACGGGTGCGGCCCGGCATCGCCGTGCTGCTCGAACTCCTCGGTTTCGACGAACTGCTCGACGGAGCACGGCTCGTGGTCACCGGGGAGGGCAGCCTGGATCGGCAGACCCTGCACGGCAAGGCGCCGGCGGGGGTGGCCGCCGCCGCCCGGGCACGGGGTGTACCCGTGGCGGTGGTGTGCGGCCGCGTCGAGTTGAGCGGGGTCCAACTCGACGCGGCCGGCATCGTGGCGGCCTACGCGCTGGCCGACCTCGGCCCGGACAGTATGACCAATGCCGGCGAACTCGCGGAGCACGCAGGTGAGTTGCTCGCAAAGGACCTGCTGGGCGAGCAGCCCGCCCACCCGCGCACAGCGGACTCGGAGGACGCGTCGTGACCCACACCCCCACGCTCGTATTGCGCTCGCGCCGAGTCTTCACCCCGGCCGGTGAGCGGCCGGCCGACGTGGTCGTGGCCGGCGATCGGATCGTGGACGTGCTGCCGCACCGCACCGCGACCGGCGCACCGGTCGAGGAGCTGGGCGAACTCGCCCTGCTGCCGGGCCTGGTGGACACCCACGTGCACATCAACGAACCGGGCCGCACCGCGTGGGAGGGCTTCACCAGTGCGACCCGGGCCGCGGCCGCCGGCGGCGTCACCACGCTGATCGACATGCCGCTGAACTCGATCCCGGCCACCGTCACGGTCGACGCGCTGCGGGTCAAGCAGGAGGTCGCCCGCGGCCGGGTCTACGTGGACGTGGGCTTCTGGGGCGGCGCGATCCCGGGCAACACCGACCAATTGGAGCCGCTGCATCGGGCCGGCGTGTACGGCTTCAAGAGTTTCCTCGCGCCGTCCGGCGTCGACGAGTTCCCGCACGTGAACGCGGCCGAACTGGACCGGGCGCTGACCGAACAGGCCCGACTGGGCGCGCTGGCCATCATCCACGCCGAGGCGCCGCACGTGCTGGACGCCGCTCCACAGGTACCCGGCCGGGCGTACGCCGACTTTCTGGCCTCCCGACCGGACGCGGCGGAGACCGTCGCGGTGGAGCAACTGCTCGACACCGCCGGGCGCACCGGTGCCCGCGTACACATCCTGCACGTGTCCTCGGCCGAGGTGCTGCCGCTCCTGGACGCCGCCCGCGCGGCCGGGATCGCGGTCACCGCCGAGACCTGCCCGCACTATCTGACCCTGGTCGCCGAGGGTGTCCCGGCCGGTGACACCGCGTTCAAGTGTTGCCCGCCGATCCGCTCCCGGGACAACCGGGACCGGCTGTGGCACGGGATCGAGGCGGGTTCGTTCGCCGCCGTGGTCTCCGACCACTCGCCGTGCACCGCCGATCTCAAGCGGCTGGACGTGGGCGACTTCGCCGCGGCGTGGGGCGGGATCGCGTCGCTGCAACTGGGTCTGCCCACGGTGTGGACCCAGGCCCGGGCCCGCGGTATCGCGCTGGCCGACGTGGTCGCGCTGATGTCCGCCGGTCCGGCCCGGCTGGTGGGCCTGGCCCGCAAGGGCGCGATCGCACCCGGGTACGACGCCGACCTGGTCGCCTTCGATCCGGACGCGGTGTTCACCGTGGACCCGGCCGGGCTGCACCACCGCAACCCGGTCACCCCGTACGCGGGCCGCGCGCTCACCGGCGTGGTCCGCACCACCTGGCTCGCGGGCGCGCCCGTGGACGTGCACGGCAGCCCGCGCGGGCGGCTCCTGGACCGGACGGAGACCGCCTCGTGAGCACCGCCGGGATGCGCCACCGACGCGGCCACGGCCCGCCCCCTCCCGGTCCCGAGTCCGCATCGAGGTTCGCCAACTCCCGCCCAGGCCAAGGAGATCGACCGTGAGCACCGATTTCACCGAACACGTCAACCTGGCTGCCCGCGCCCTCGGAGCCGGCGTGGTGGCCGCCAACGACGAGTGGTTCGCCGAGAAGGAGAACCTGCTCCGGGCCGAACCGCCGGTCTTCGCCCCGCATACGTTCGGGCCCAAGGGTCAGATCATGGACGGCTGGGAGACCCGCCGCCGGCGCGGCACCTCGGCCGAACATCCGCATCCCGGGCCGGACGCGCACGACTGGGCGATCGTTCGGCTCGGCGTGCCGGGCGTGTTGCGCGGGATCGTGGTGGACACCGCGTTCTTCACCGGCAACTACCCGCCGAGCGCCTCGGTGGAGGCCGCGGCCGTGCCCGGCACCCCCTCCCCGGCGGAACTGCTCGACCCGGCCGTGCGGTGGACCACGGTGGTCGCGCGCACCGACCTCAAGGGGGACACCGCGCACCCGTTCGCGGTCACCGCCGAGCAGCGGTTCACCCACGTGCGGCTGAACATCTTCCCGGACGGCGGGGTGGCCCGGCTGCGTGTGTACGGCGACGCGGTACCGGACCCGACCTGGCTGGACGGGCTCACCGTGGACCTGGCCGCGCAGGAGTACGGCGCGGTGGCCGAGGCGGCCAGCGACCGATACTTCTCCTCGCCGCACAACCTCAACGCGCCGGGCCGCTCGCGGGTGATGGGCGAGGGCTGGGAGACCCGGCGCCGACGCGACGACGGGCACGACTGGGTACGGGTGCGCCTGGTCGGGCAGGCCGAGATCCTGGCCGCCGAGATCGACATCGACAACTACCTGGGCAACGCGCCGGGTTGGATCGCGCTCGTCGGCAGCGACGCGGGTGTGGACCCGGACGCGTGGTTCGAACTGTTGCCCCGCACCCGGGTCCAGCCGGACACCCGGCACCGCTTCCGACTCGCCGACGCGCGACCCGTCACGCACGTGCGCATCGAGGTCTTCCCGGATGGCGGGGTGGCCCGACTGCGGCTGCCGGGTCGGCTGACCGAGGCCGGCCTGACGGCCCTTCGGAACCGTTTCCACACCCCCGACGCCGGCATCTCTCCGAATAGCTGACAGGGAGTCAACTCCGTTATGGGCAAGCCGATACTGACGACGGAGGCCGGTGCCCCGGTCTCCGACAACCAGAACAGCGCGGCGGCCGGGTCCGGCGGCCCGCTGCTGCTCCAGGACCAGTACCTGATCGAGAAGTTGGCCCGGTTCAATCGCGAGCGCATCCCGGAGCGGGTGGTGCACGCGCGCGGCTCGGGCGCGTACGGCGTGTTCGAGGTGACCGAGGACGTCAGCCGCTACACCCGCGCGCACTTCCTGGGCGCGGTGGGTCGACGCACCGAGGTGTTCCAGCGCTTCTCCACCGTGGCGGGCAACCTGGGTGCGGGCGACGCGGTTCGCGATCCGCGCGGCTTCGCGCTGAAGTTCTATACCGAGGAGGGCAATTACGACCTCGTCGGCAACAACACCCCGGTGTTCTTCATCAAGGATCCGCTGAAGTTCCCGGACTTCATCCACTCGCAGAAGCGCGACCCGTACACCGGCAGCACCGAACCGGAGAACGTATGGGACTTCTGGTCGCACTCGCCGGAGGCCACCCACCAGATCACCTGGCTGTTCGGCGACCGCGGCATCCCGGCGTCCTACCGGCACATGAACGGCTTCGGCTCGCACACCTACCAGTGGGTCGATGCCGCCGGCGAGGTGTTCTGGGTCAAGTATCACTTCCGGACCAACCAGGGCATACGCAGTCTGACCAGCGCCGAAGGCGCGGAACTCGCGGGCGAGGACCCGGACTCGCATCAGCGGGACCTGCATCAGGCCATCGAGCGCGGGGTGTTCCCGTCCTGGACGCTGTTCGTCCAGGTGATGCCGGCCGCCGACGCGCCGCGCTACCGATTCAACCCGTTCGACCTGACCAAGGTGTGGCCGCACGCCGACCACCCGCTGCTCAAGGTCGGCACGCTGACCCTGAACCGTAATCCGGAGAACGTGTTCGCCGAGGTCGAGCAGGCCGCGTTCAGCCCGAACAACTTCGTGCCGGGGATCGGACCCAGTCCGGACAAGATGCTCCAGGGGCGGCTGTTCGCCTACGCGGACGCGCACCGCTACCGCCTGGGCGTCAACCACACGCAACTCGCGGTGAACGCGCCCAAGGCGACCACGGCCGTCAACCACGGCCGGGACGGCGCGCACGCGAGCAACGTGGCCGGGCGGGCCCGGAATTACGAGCCGAACAGCTTCGGCGGGCCGTACCAGAGCGACGCGGCGTTGTCCGCACCGCTCGCGGTGACCGGCCACACCGGCACCCACCCGGCGCCGACGCACGCCAAGGACGACGACTTCTTCCAGGCGGGCGAGTTGTATCGGCTGATGTCCGAGGCGGAACGGGCCCGACTGGTCGAGAACATCGCGGGCAGCCTGGGTCAGGTCACCCGGGACGACATCGTGGACCGAGTGCTCCGGCACTTCCACACGGCGGATCCGGAGTACGGGGAACGGGTGGCCAAGGCGGTCTCGGCGGTCCGGGACGCCTGAGGCGGCAGGCGACGGACGGCACACGGCAGACGGTCTGCGGCACACCACCGACCGCGGACCGCGCACCGCGGCGAGGAACCTCCCGAAGCCCGATCGGGTCGGGTCGGCGCGCGCTCGGACGTCCTCGGACGCCGGGCGCGCGCTCGGCCGTTCGCCCGACGGCCGAACGGGTGGGCGCGGGCCGACGAGTACGGCCGAACCCAGTTACCTAGCCACTTCCACGCCCCTCCAGTCTCACCCGTTCGGGTAATGGCCGGCCGCGTTCACACCGGCAACGATGGACCGCGAAATCTGGTTCATCCAGGGGAGGCGGAATCGTTGTCGATCGATGCTGGGGCCGGCACGGAAGGTGCAGCCCAGGACACGCAGGCTCGTTCGAGTCTTGCGACGGCGGCGGCGCGGAATCTCGCGACCACCACCAAGACGGTCCCGCAGATGCAGGACATCACGTCGCGGTGGCTGCTGAAGATGTTGCCGTGGGTCCAAGTGTCGGGTGGTACGTACCGGGTCAACCGCCGGTTGAGTTACCGGGTGGGCGACGGACGTGTGCAGTTCGTCCAGACCGGGTCCGAAGTCCGGGTCATCCCGGGCGAGTTGGGTGAGCTGGCACCGCTGCGCGGATTCGCGGACGACGAGGTGCTGCGCGCGTTGGCCGACCGCTTCGTGCGGCGGGAGTACGCGGCCGGGGAGACGCTCGCGACGATCGGCGAGCCGAACGACCGGGTGGTGCTGGTCGTGCACGGCAAGGTGGCCAGGTCGGGGGAGGGTCCGTACGGCGATCGCACTTCGCTCGGTCTGCACGGCGACGGTGACCACTTCGGCGAGAAGATGCTCGTCGACCCGGAATCGTCGTGGGAATACACGGCGACCGCGGCGACCTCGGTGATCGTGCTGGAACTGCCCAGGGACGCGTTCGAGGGGGTGCGCGCCGACAGTCTGCGCGAGCATCTTGCCGAATACGCGGCGGGCAGCAGCCGTCCGCAGAACGCCAAGGGTGAGGCGGAGATCCCGATGTCCGCCGGCCACCACGGCGAGGCGGTGCTGCCGGGCAGCTTCGTGGACTACGAACTCAACCCGCGCGAATACGAGTTGAGCGCGGCGCAGACCGTGTTGCGGGTGCACAGCCGGGTGGCCGACCTGTACAACCAGCCGATGGATCAGATCGAGCAGCAGCTTCGACTGACCATCGAGGCGTTGCGCGAGCGGCAGGAACACGAGCTGATCAACAACCCCGAATTCGGTCTGCTGCACAACGCGGACTACGAGCAGCGCATCCAGGCCCAGGCCGGCCCGCCGACGCCGGACGACATGGACGAACTCCTCAGTCGCCGGCGCGGCTCCCGGCTGTTCCTGGCCCACCCGCGCACCATCGCCGCGTTCGGCCGCGAGTGCAGCCGGCTCGGCCTGTACCCGACCACGGTCGACGTGGGCGGCAACCAGATCCCGGCCTGGCGCGGCGTGCCGATCTTCCCGTGCAACAAGATCCCGATCTCCGAGGCGCGCACCAGTTCGATCCTGGTGCTGCGTACGGGTGAGGACGACCAGGGTGTGGTGGGTCTGCACCAGACCGGTCTGCCGGACGAATACCAGCCCGGCCTGTCGGTGCGTTTCATGGGTATCAACGAGCAGGCGCTGATCTCCTACCTGGTCACGGCCTACTACTCGGCGGCGGTGCTGGTGCCCGACGCGCTGGGTGTGCTGGAGAACGTGGAGATCTCCCAGGCTCGGTGACAAAGGTCATGAATGCTACGAAGGTGTGTCGGATGGGTTGTTTGCGGTTATAGGTCGGGCTGGACGTTGCGCGATCAACGGACGCGCACGGTGGACCGCGACAGGAGACCCGAGACATGGGCATCGACGACAACATCCGCAACAAGGCCCGGAACGCCGGCGGCCAGGCCAAGGAGAAGCTCGGCGAGGCCACCGGCAACGAGGATCTCCGCGACGAGGGCCAACAGGATCAGGGCGAGGCGAAGGCCAAGGAGGCCGTCGCCGGCGCCAAGGACAAGGCCAACGAGGCGATCAACAAGATCAAGGGCTCCCTCAAGCGCGATTGAGCCCACCCGACCCCCACCGCGAGGCCCCTTCGAGGGCCTCGCGGCGCTTTGGGGTCGGGTCGGGTTTCAGGGGGTGGGGCGGTAGGGGCGGTGGTTGGCGTGCCGCAGGGTGAGGGCGGGGACGATGAGGAGGGCGGCCCAGAGCCGGTGGATGTGGGACCGGTCGTCGGCGTCGGCGTCGGGCCATGGCCACAGGGAGGCGGGGAGGGCGAGGGTGCCGGCCAGGAGGGTCGGCAGGGCCCCGATCGCGAGGGCGGCGGCGGGTTTGCCGGGGACGCGGTGCACCGCCGACGCGGCGGCGGCCAGGGCGGTGCAGGTCAGTACGGCGGCTTCGAGGGTGAGGCCGGCCCAGGGCAGCGCCCGGTCGGAGCGCACCCTGCCGACGGCCACCACGGCGGCCCAGGCGAGCCCGACCGGGAGCAGCGCGAGGAGCGTACGCAGGCGCCCTGTCGCAGCCCGCGGGACACGGGCAGCGCGGCGGTGCTCGCCTCCATCGGGTCGATCAGGGCGAACGCGGAGGCGGCGCCCGACAGGACGGCCGCGACGCGGACACAGGTCACGACGCGCGGTCGACGGCGCGTTCGGTCACGCCGCCCGGTGGATCGGGCCGGCGGCCGTGCGCAGGGGCAGGCCGGTGCCGCCGTTGTGGGTGGCCACCACCTCGGCGAAGACGGACAGCGCCGTCTCCTCGGGGGTGCGGGCGCCCAGGTCCAGGCCGATCGGGGAGTGCAGCGCCGCCAACTGCTGTTCGCCCAGGCCGGTTTCGCGGAGCCGGGCGTGGCGCGCCGCATGGGTGCGGCGGGAGCCCATCGCGCCGACATAGGCCAGGTCCAGCCGTAGCGCGAGCTCCAGCAGCGGGATGTCGAACTTCGGGTCGTGGGTGAGCACCGTGACCACCGTGCGGCGGTCCAGCGTGTCCGCGATCGAGGCCAGGTGCCGGTGCGGCCAGTCGACCACCACCTCGTCCGCCTCCGGGAACCGGCGCCGCGTCGCGAACACCTCCCGGGCGTCGCACACGCTCACGTGATAGCCGAGCAACTTGCCCACCCGGGTCACCGCCGCCGCGAAGTCGATCGCGCCGTAGACCAACAGCCGCGGCGGCGGCGTGCGACTCTCGACGAAGATCGTCAGGTCGTCCGGACCCGCCTCCGGGCACGGCCGACCGTCCGGGCGCAGCGTGGTCGATCCGGTCCGGCCCGCGTGCAGCATGGCCCGGGCCGTTGCGACCACCGCCGCGTCCAGTGCGGGATCGGCGCCGTACGTCCCGGTCGCGCCCGCGTCGGCGACCACCGCGATCACCCGGCCCAACAGCCCGGCCGGCCCGGCGACGACCCGGGCCGCGGCCACGGGGACGCCCCGCTCGGCCGCGGCCAACGCCGCCTCGACGGCGACGTCGCCGCCGGGCTGCACGAACACGTCCAGCACTCCGCCGCAGGTCAACCCGACGGCGAAGGCGTCCTCGTCGCTGTAGCCGAAGCGCTGGAGCACCGGGATACCGCTCTCCAGCGCCTCGCGGCACAGCTCGTACACCGCGCCCTCCACACACCCGCCCGAGACGCTGCCCACGACCGTGCCGTCGGCGGCCACCGCGAGCGCCGAACCCGGGGGGCGGGGTGCGCTCCCGCTGACGCCGACGACGGTGGCCAGGGCATATGGCGTTCCCGCACGGCGCCAGGCCGCGAGTTCGGTCCCGAGGTCGAGCATCGACGTCTCCTTGGGGGTGGTGGCGCGGTCGGTGGGCCTAGCTGACGCCCAACCACTCCTTGATCGGATGCAGCGCGAAGAACACCAGGAACGCCAGGGTGAGCACCCACATCAGTGGACCGATGTCGTGGAACCTGCCCTGGGCGGCCTTGATCAGGGTGTAGACGATCACACCGGCGGCGACGCCCGCGGTGATCGAGTAGGTGAACGGCATCAGCACGATGGTCAGGAACGCCGGGATCGCCGCCGCCTTGTCGTCCCAGTCGATGTGCTTGACCTGGGTGATCATCATCGAGCCGATCACCACGAGCGCGGCGGCCGCGACCTGGTCCGGGACCACGCCCGCGATCGGCGTGAAGAACAACATCAGACCGAAGATGCCGCCGGTGACCACGCTGGACAGCCCCGTGCGTGCGCCGTCGCCGACCCCGGTGGCCGATTCGATGAACACCGTCTGACCGGACGAACCGGTCACCCCACCGACGATGCCCCCCGCACCGTCGATGGCCAGCGCCTTGGACAGGCCGGGCATCCGGCCCTTGTCGTCCACCAGCTTGGCCTCGTTGCCGATCCCGATGATGGTCGCCATCGCGTCGAAGAAGCCCGCGAACACCAGGGTGAACACCAGCACCGAGGCGGTGATGCCGCCGGCTTCGGAGAAGCCGCCGAACACGCTCACCTCACCGAACAGCCCGAAGTCCGGTGAGTCGACCACCTTG
This sequence comes from Embleya sp. NPDC020886, assembly GCF_044333915.1. NCBI lineage: Bacteria > Bacillati > Actinomycetota > Actinomycetes > Kitasatosporales > Streptomycetaceae > Embleya > Embleya sp. NPDC020886. Next base: position 179,191 of record NZ_JBIRRX010000007.1, read on the forward strand.
TCCGGCAGGTTCGGGACGCCACCGCCCCAGGTCTTGTCGGATATGTCGACGATCGCGTTGATCACCATGGCCAGCAGCGTGCCGAAGACCAGGCCGATCAGGATCGCGCCGCGGATGTTGCGCGCCATCAGCAGGAAGATGGCGAGCACGGTGACCGCGAAGATCAATACCGGCCAGCCGGCCGGCTCACCGGCCTGGCCCAGGGTGACCGGCGGCCCGCCCGGCGCGGCGTTCTCGGTCACCACGCCGGCCTTGTTCAGGCCGATCATCGCGATGAACAGCCCGATGCCGATGGTGATCGCGTGCTTGAGCGCCATCGGGATGGCGTTCATGATCCGCTCGCGCAGCCCGGAGACCACCATCAGCATGATGATCAGGCCGTAGATGACACACAGACCCATCGCCTGCGGCCAGGTCATCTCGGCGGCGACCTGATTGCCCACCACGCCCGCCACGGACAGACCCGCGGCGAGGGCGAGCGGCACGTTGCCGATCAGACCCATCGCGACCGTGGTGATGAACGCCGCCAGCGCGGTCATCGTGGTGACCTGCGCCGGATCGAGCCGATTCCCGTCGACGTCCTTGCCGCCGAGCAGGATCGGATTGAGCAGCAGGATGTACGCCATCGCCATGAACGTGGTGAGGCCGCCGCGCAGTTCGCGGCCCACCGAGCTGCCGCGGGCGCTGATCCCGAAGTACCTGTCCAACGCGCCCGAGTCGGCCGAGCCCGCCGGCGGCGGGTCCTGGGCGAGTCCGGCACCGGATCCGTGTGGCGGATGCGGGGGATTTTCGCCGGGTTCCGTCGGAACCGAGGTCTGAGCCACTTCCCACTCCCAAGTGTCTTAGGTGTTGTTGGGGTGGAGCCAATCGCCGCCTCGAAACCACCCGAATCCTTCTTCGGGCAGGCGAGGACGACGACCTTCCTGCGTGGGGGCGCGTCCGTTCGACGACACGGCGATCGGCCGTGCGGAGTCGGGCCGGTCCGGCCCCGGGGGCGACGTCTGCGCCGCCGCCGGGACCGTACTACGGTCGGGAAACCGGATCTGACGGTGTCTCAGGTTCCGGTGAGGTGCTCCGGCCGAACCGGTACCCGGTTCAGGGCCAGACCGGTCGCCGCGCGGATCGCCGCGACGATGGCCGGAGTGGAGGAGAGCGTGGGTGCCTCGCCGGCCCCGCGCAGCCCGTACGGCGCGTGGGGATCGGCCAGTTCGAGCACGTCCACCGGCATCGGCGGAGTGTCGAGGATGGTGGGGATCAGGTAGTCCGTGAAGGAGGGATTGCGGACCTTGCCGTCCCGGACGACGATCTCCTCCATCACGGCCAGGCCCAACCCCTGGGTGCTGCCGCCGTGGATCTGGCCGAGCACGGCGAGCGGATTGATCGCCTTGCCGACGTCCTGCGCCGCGGCCAGCTCGATCACCTTGACCAGGCCCAGGTCCACGTCCACGTCCACGACCGCGCGGTGCGCGCAGAACGTGTACTGCACGTGCCCGAAGCCCTGCCCGGTGACCTTGTCGAACGGCTCGGTCGGGCGGTGGCGGAACTCGGTGGTCTCGTCCACCGGTTCGTCGCCGAGCAGGTCCACCAGGTCGGCGAGCACCTCGCCCGCGGCGGTGAGCACCTTGCCGCCGGACAGCCGCAGGCCCACCATCGTCGCGGGCGCCCAGCCGTAGCGCTCCCGACCGCGGGCGAGCACTGCGGTGCGCGCCGCCTCGGCCGCCTGCTTCACCGCGCCGCCGGTCATGTACGTCTGCCGGGACGCGGACGTCGAACCGGCCGATCCCACCCGGGTGTCCGCCGGCGCGATGGTCACCTGGTCCACGCCCAGCTCGGTGCGCACGATCTGCGCCTGCACGGTGACCCCGCCCTGTCCGACCTCGGCCATCGCGGTGTGCACCAGCGCGACCGCCGCGCCGTTGATCACCTCCAGCCGGACCCGGGCCGTCGAATAGTCGTCGAAACCCTCGGAGAAGCCGACGTTCTTGATGCCCACCGCGTAGCCGATCCCGCGCACCACACCCTCACCGTGCGTGGTGTTGGACAACCCGCCGGGCAGCTCGCGCAGGTCCGGGCCGTTGGCCGTACGCCAGTTCTCCGTCGGCGGCAGCGGCCTTGCCTTGACCCGCCGAAGCAGCTCGGCGACCGGGGCCGGCGCGTCCACGACCTGCCCGGTGGGCAGGACCGAACCCTGCTCCATCGCGTTCATCCGGCGCAACTCGACCGGATCCAGGCCCAGTTCGGCGGCCAGTCGGTCCATCTGCGTCTCGTAGCCGAAGCACATCTGCACCGCGCCGAAACCGCGCATCGCGCCGCACGGCGGGTTGTTGGTGTACACCGCCATCGAGTCGACCACCGCATGCGGCACCACATACGGACCGATGCCCAACGAGGCCGCGTTGCCGACCACCGCGGGCGACGCCGACGCGTAGGCGCCGCCGTCCAGCACGATCTCGGCCTTGACGAAGACCAGCCTGCCGTCCCGGGTGGCACCGTGCTCGAACACCATCGTCGCGGGATGACGGTGCACATGGCCGAAGAACGACTCCTCGCGGTTGTAGACGATCTTGACCGGTTTGCCGGTGTGCTGCGCCAGCAGGCACGCGTGCACCTGCATCGAGATGTCCTCGCGCCCGCCGAACGCACCGCCGACGCCGGCCAGGGTCAGCCGTACCTTCTCCGGTGGCAGACCCAGCACCGGGCACATCTGCTGCCGATCCACGTGCAGCCACTGGGTGGCGACGTACAGATCGATGCCGCCGTCCTCGGCGGGCACCGCGAGGCCGGACTCCGGGCCCAGGAACGCCTGATCCTGCATGCCGACCTCGTACTCGCCGCGCACGATCACGTCCGCGAGCGCCCGGACCTCGGCCGAGTCCCCGTCGCCGTGCCGGATGTGCTGGCTGTGCACGATGTTGCCGGACGCGTGTGCCTTGTAGTCGGCGGGCAGGTGCACGTAGCCGTACCGCTCCGGGTCCAACGCCTGGGCGGGCCCGATCGAGGGCAGCACGTCGTACTCGACCACGATCTTGGCGACCGCGCGCCGCGCGGTCTCGGGGTGGTCGGCCGCGACGATCACGATCGGCTCGCCGTGGAAACGCACCTCGTCGATGGCCAGTACCGGCTGGTCCGCGATCTCCAGGCCGTAGAACTTGCTGCCCGGGATGTCCTCGTGGGTGAGCACCGCGTACACACCCGGCTGGGCCAGGGCCCCGGACACGTCCACGGACAGGATGCGGGCCCGGGCGTGCGGGCTGCGCAGCGCCATGCCCCACAACATGTCCTCGTGCCACAGATCCGAGGAATAGGCGAAATCGCCCTTGACCTTGAGGATGCCGTCCGGGCGCAGCGGCGAGGCGCCGATGCCGTCCCGGCCGGGCGCGAGCACGTCCTGCAGGTTCTTCGGCCTGGTCAGACCGGCCATGGTTCAGCCCTCCGACCCGAGGGCCGCCGTGTCGCGGGCGTCCGCCTTGCGGGCGGCGGCCAGGCGGACCGCGTCCATGATCTTCTCGTAGCCCGTACAACGGCACAGGTTGCCGGAGAGCGCTTCGCGGATCTCCGCGTCGGAGGGGTGGTGCGCCCGGTTGAGCAGATCGTGCGTCTGGACCAACAGGCCCGGCGTGCAGAAGCCGCACTGCACGGCGCCCGCGTCCACGAACGCCTGCTGCACCGCGTCCAGCGTGTCGCCGTCGGCCAGACCCTCGACGGTGCCGACCTCGCGGTCCTGCACCTGGCCGGCCGCGACCAGACACGCACAGACCGGGGCGCCGTCCAGGTAGACCGTGCAGGAGCCGCACTCGCCCTGTTCGCACGCGTTCTTGGAACCGGGCAGCCCGACCCGCTCGCGCAGTACGTAGAGCAGGCTCTCGCCCTCCCAGACGTCGTCCGCCTCGGTCCGGCGGCCGTTCACGGTGAATGTGACCCTCATGCGGCGGCCCTCCCGGTGGCTCGGTGGTCGTTCCAGGTCCAGAGCAGCGTGCGGCGTGCCATCACGGCCAGCGCGTGCCGCCGGTACGCGGCCGAGCCGCGCACGTCGTCGATCGGCGCGGCAGCTTGGGCGACCAGTTCGCCGAAGCGCACGGCGGTGGCCACCGGCAACTCGCCGCCGGAGGTCCACAGATCGGTGTCCGCCAACTCGCCACGGATGAACGCCTCGGCCTCGCTCGCCCGACGCGGGGTGGGCGCGGCGGAGCCGATCCCGGTGCGCACGTCCCGGGTACGCGGGTGCAGCGCGACCGCGAACGAGCAGACCGCGATCACCATCGCGTTGCGGGTGCCGATCTTGGCGAACTGTTGTGGCCCGGTCGCCGAAGGGATGTGGATCGCCCGGATCAGTTCGTCCGGCTCCAGCGCGTTGCGTTTGACACCGAGATAGAAGTCGTCGATCGGGATCAGCCGGGTGCCGCGCACCGAGGCGACCTCGACCGTGGCACCGGACGCGAGCAGTGGCGGGTGCGCGTCGCCGGCGGGCGAGGCGCCGCCCAGGTTGCCGCCGACCGATCCCCGGTTGCGGATCTGCGGCGATCCGACCGTGCGCGCGCCCAGTGCCAGGCCCGGGAGTCGATCGTGCAGTGCGTCGATGATCTCGACGTACGGCACGGAGGCACCGAGACGCACCATGTCGTCGTCCTCGATCTGCCATGTGTGCAGTTCGTGGATCCGGTTGAGATCGAGCAGTGCATCCGGACGATGCCGGTCGAAGTTCAGTTCGACCATTACGTCGGTGCCACCGGCGATCGGGACCGCGGACGGGTGCTGCGCCTTGACGGCGAGCGCCTCCTCCCACGTCGCGGGCCGCAGGAATTCCATGACGGGTGTCTCCTTCTGCCTTGCGTATGGCCCTACCGTCCTTGTACCCGTCGCGGGGGCGCTTCGTTTCGGGTCCGTCCGGATCGGAGGGTGCGCACCAGTACACCGAGACGAGGGTCACTGTGAGTACCCACCAAAGACATGACCCAGGCGTGTCATGTGGGGGTGGTTCCCGTACTTTTCTCCAAGTGTTCGTCCGGTCGTCGAACCGGTATGACGGATCCGCCGTGTGCGCGCAGGCCGCGCCGGCACGATCGAGAGGGGGCCGTCGATGCGATTGCGCGCGCTTCTCGGCGATGGCACGGCCGGTGTCGGCATACCCGGGATCCGGTTGTTGGTGGGCGAGGAGGAACTGGATCGGTCGGTGCGCGCGGTGATGACCACCGACCTGCACGACCCCAGTCGATACCTGACCGCCGGTGCACTGGTGTTGACCGGCATGGGCTGGCGGGCGGGGCCGGCGGACTCGGAGCGTTTCGTCCGGGTGCTGACCGGGGGCGGGGCCACCGCGTTGGCGGCCGGGCAGGCCGAGATCGGCGACATCCCGGTCGATCTGGTGCGGGCGTGCGAGCGGCACCATCTACCGCTGTTCGCGGTCGAGGAGGAACTCTCCTTCGCGCATCTGACCGAATTCGTGATCCGTCGAATATCCGCCGAACGGGCGACCGACCTGACCGCGGTGGTCGACCGGCATCGACGGCTGGTGCAGGCCGCCGCCGGCGGGGCGGGCCTGGACGGGGTGCTCGGGCTGATCGCGGCCGACATCGACATCCACTGCTGGGTGCTCTCGCTGACCGGGCGTCAGGCCGCCGCCGGCGGGCCCGATCTGGCGTCGGGGCTGCGGGTGAAGATGGCTCGCGCGCACTTCGCGGCGCGGGAGCGCAAGGCCCGGGTGCCGTTTCGCTATCGGGTCGACGGACGCGCGTTCTCGCTGCTCCCGGTGCCCGAGGCGGGCGGTTCGGTCGATTTGGACACGTGGGGCGACTGGTTCCTCGCGGTCGAGGACGACGTCACCGACTGGCCGGAGCGGCACCAGGCGCTGCTGGGCGAGCTGGTGCGGCTGGTGTCGGTGGGGCGGGACCGGGTCGAGGACCAGCGTCGGCGCACCCGGCGGTTGTCCGAGGACGTGCTGAACCTGCTCGCGGCCGGCGCCGACCCGGTCGAGGTGGCCGCACGACTGCGGGCCGCCGAGCCGGACGGCGCGGGCGCCACGCACTGGCAGTTCGCCACCGCCACCATCCCGGACCTGCCCTCGCGCGAGGCCCAGCGGCTGGCCCGGGTGCTCCTGGAGGAGGCGTTGGCGGATCGACCGAGCGCGGCCCTGGTGTCGGCGACCGGGCCGGGCGCGGTGGCGCTGATCCCGGGCGAGGCGCTGCCGGATCGGGACGGCAGCGAGCCGGACCCCACCACCGGGCTGCTGCGCGAGCGGTTGGCGGCGTTGGAGGGGCCCGCGGCGGGCGGTGTGCGGGTGCGGATCGGGGTGAGCGCGCGGGTGGGTCGCGCGGACGGGCTGCGCGGCGCACTGGAGGAGGCCTGGCACGCGGGCCGGATCGCGGGCACCAGGTCCGGTCGGGTCGAGGTGGTCGGGCATGCCGAACTCGCGTCGCACGTCGCGCTGTTGGCGGCGGTGCCGGAGGACGTGCGGCGGGCGTTCCGGGGCCGGTTGCTGGAGCCGCTGCGGGCCTACGACGCGAGCCACCAGGCCGATCTGGTGGGCACGCTGGAGGTGTTCCTGGACTGCGACGGGTCGTGGACCCGGTGCGCGGCACGGTTGCACGTCCATGTGAACACGTTGCGCTACCGGATCGGCCGGATCGAGGAGTTGACCGGGCGTCGGCTGTCCCGGTTGGAGGACAAGGTGGATTTCTTCCTGGCGCTCAGGCTGCGCTGAGCGCGCGCTCGCGGCGGACGGGGTGGGGCGCCACGAGCGGTGTGCGGGCGTTGCGGGCAGGGCCGGCGGCGCCGGCGGTCGGGCATCCGGGGTCAGCCGAAGGAGACGCCCGAGGTGACCGGGGTGATCGTGCCGGTGATGGCCCGGGCCCCGGGCGAGGCCAGGAACGCCACGGTGTCGGCGATGTCCTCCGGCTGGGTGATCCGGCGCAGCGCCGACGACTTGGTCATCTCGGCGCGCACCTCCGCCTCGGGCACGTCCCGGCGCGCGGCGATGTCGGCGATGTAGCCGGCCAGTTTGGCGTTCTCGGTGTAGCCCGCGACGACCACGTTGACCCGCACCCCGTCCGGGCCGACCTCCTTGGCCAGCACCCCGGAGGCGACCTCCATCGCGGCCTTGGTCGCCGCGTACGCGCCCAGGTTCACCAGCTTCGCGCGTGGCGCCTCCGAGCTGATCTGCACGATCGACCCACCGCCGACCGCGCGCATGTGCGGCAGCGCGGCCCGCGAGACGGCCAGCACGCCGAGCACGTTGATCTCGAACGCCCGCCGAAACTCTTCCGGATCCAACTCCTCCAGCCGCCCCGCCGGGTTGTACGTGGCGACGTTGACCACCACGTCCACCCGGCCGAGTTCGCGCGCGGCGGTGTCCACCAGCGCCCGGCAACCGGCCTGGTCGGCCAGGTCGGTGGGTACCGCGATCACCCGACGGCCCGTCAGCTCGCGGATCTCGTCCGCGAGTCGCCGCAACGGCTCGGGCCGGCGCGCGGCCAGTGCCAGATCCGCGCCGGTGCGGGCCAGGGCCAGCGCACAGGCGCGTCCGATGCCGTCACCCGCGCCGGCGACGATTGCGACCCGTCCGTCCGGTTCCTCCGCCATCGATACCTCCGTGACGTGCCAAAACTTCGGAACTCGCCCCCCGTCCTACCGCACGGTGCTTTCAATCGCCATGATCATCCGGTTGGGTTACTGTGCGCGGCCGTTTGCCGCCGAAGCGTCAACCCGGCAAGCCCTACCGACTCCACCGGAGGCACCGATGCCCACCGTCGTACTGATCGGAACGCTCGACACCAAGGGATCCGAATACGCGTGGCTGGCCTACCGGCTGCGTGCTCGTGGCGCCGAGGTGGTGTTGATGAACGTGGGCGTGCTCGGCGAGTCGCTGGCCCAGGCCGACGTACAGGCGACCGACGTCGCGGCGGCGGCCGGCACCGACCTGGTCGACCTGCGGACCCGGGCCGATCGGGGCGCGGCCACCACCGCGATGGCCGAAGGGGCCGCGTCGATCCTGCGCGAGCTCTACGAGCAGGGCCGGGTCGACGGGGTGCTCGCGATGGGCGGCTCGGGCGGATCGGCGATCGCCTCCCACGCGATGCGCGCGCTGCCGGTGGGTGTGCCCAAGCTGCTGGTCTCCACGATGGCGGCGGGCGACGTGTCGCCGTATGTGGGCGCGGTGGACGTGACGATGATGTACAGCGTCGTGGACATCGCCGGGATAAATCGGCTCTCCGAGCGCATCCTGGGCAACGCGGCGGACGCGATCGCCGGGATGGCTGGCGGTTACGCCGAGGATCGTGCGGCGGTCGCGGGGGTGACCGGCGAGGGGCGTCCGCTGGTCGCCGCGTCGATGTTCGGGGTGACCACCCCGGCGGTGGACGCCGCCCGCGAGCGGCTCACCGAGCTGGGCTACGAGGTGCTGGTCTTCCACGCCACCGGGGCGGGCGGCACGTCGATGGAGAATCTGGCCGAGGCGGGCTTCTTGGCCGGGATCCTCGACCTGACCACCACCGAGCTGGCCGACGACCTGGTCGGCGGGGTGCTCAGCGCGGGTCCCGAGCGGCTGACCGCGGCCGGCCGGATGGGGCTGCCGCAGGTGGTCAGCGTCGGCGCGCTGGACATGGTCAACTTCGGCCCGCGCAACACCGTGCCCGAGCGGTTCGAGGAGCGGCAGCTCTACGTGCACAACCCGACCGTGACGCTGATGCGCACCACCCCCGCGGAGAACGCCGAGCTGGGTCGGCGCATCGCCGCCAAGCTGGTCGCCGCGACCGGCCCCACCGCGCTCTACCTGCCCTTGCACGGGGTCTCGGCGATCGACGTCGAGGGCGCGCCCTTCTACGATTCCGTCGCCGACAAGGCGCTGTTCGACGAGCTGCGAGCGGGGCTCGCGGGCAGCTCCGTCGAGGTGCACGAGGCGGCGACGGACATCAACGATCCGGCGTTCGCCACGGCGGCGGCGGATCGACTGCACGAAATGATCACGAAGGGACGCGTGGACTGAGATGAACGGACGCGAGGCGCGGGGCCGACTGCACAGGACGGTCGAGCAGGGCGGCGTCGTGATCGGCGCGGGCGCGGGCACGGGACTGTCGGCCAAGTGCGCCGAGGCCGGCGGGGTGGACCTGATCATCATCTACAACTCGGGCCGCTACCGAATGGCCGGTCGGGGTTCGCTCGCCGGGCTGCTGCCCTACGGGGATGCCAACGCGATCGTGGTCGAGATGGCGGGCGAGGTGCTGCCGGTGGTCCAGGGCACCCCGGTACTGGCGGGCGTGTGCGGCACCGATCCGTTCCGGATCATGCCGCACTTCCTGGACCAGCTCGCCGCGATGGGCTTCGCGGGTGTGCAGAACTTCCCCACGGTCGGGCTGTTCGACGGCGTCTTCCGGCAGAACCTGGAGGAGACCGGGATGGGCTACGACCTGGAGGTGGAGATGATCCGGCTGGCCGCCGAGCGCGGCCTGCTGACCGCCCCCTACGTCTTCGACGCCGAGCAGGCCCGGGCGATGACCGCGGCGGGCGCCGACATCCTGGTCCCGCATCTGGGACTGACCACCAAGGGCAGCATCGGCGCGACCACCGCGGTCACCCTCGACCAGGCGGTGGAGCGGGTGCAGCTCATGCGCGACGCGGCGGCGGAGGTGAACCCCGACGTGCTGGTGCTGTGCCACGGCGGGCCGATCGCCGAACCCGAGGACGCCGCGTACGTGCTGGCCCACACCACCGGCGTGGTCGGCTTCTTCGGCGCCTCCAGCATGGAACGGCTGCCCACCGAGGTGGCCATCACCGAGCAGGCGCGGGCGTTCAAGAGCATCGCCGCGCGCTAGTTCCATCCGGCGCCGGCGCGCCGGACGCACCGGGCACCACCGGCAGGACCCACATCCACCACACGATCGTGAGGATTCGGCATGTACAAGCTGACCGTGCTCTATGGCCACCCCGAGGACCCGGCGGCGTTCGACACCTATTACTGGGAGAAGCACGTCCCGCTCGCCCGCACCATGCCCGGGTTGACCGGCTGGACCATCGGCAAGTGCGAACCGGATCCGTCCGGCGCGCAGCCGCCCTATTACCTGGTGGTCGGGCTGTACGCACCGACCCGCGCCGGTATCGAAGCGACCCTGGATTCGCCGGAGGGGCGGGCCACGGTGGCCGACGTCGCCAATTTCGCGACCGGCGGGGCGACGTTCCTGTGGGACGAGGAGCGGGTAGTCGTACCTGTGGAGCTGCCCGCGACGGAATAGCTCGTCGCTGAAGCACGGGTGAGCACGCGGCTGCGCACCGTGGACGTCGAAGCCGTGACCTGCGGGGTTGGCGACATATCGGGCAAATCGGCGTTATTCCGCCCTATGGGGCACCTCACAAATCGCCCGAAATGTTTGCCAACCCGGCGGAGCGGTGCGTAGCTTCGTGGTTGTTCGCACAAGCGGACTCCCCGGGTGGTACGCCGAATCCTGCCGCCGCCCGAGGGAAGCAGTCGATATCGACTGGCGGCAGGAGCGGGGGAACCAAGTGAGTGCCGACATCGGCCACGTCGATGTCTGGGGTGAAGCCATGCCTGTTGCAGGCGAGGCCGGGCCAATCGTCCGAACCCGACAGCTAACTTCGTAGGCGCCCGACGAGGTAATAAATGACCTTCCGTGCCATCACCGCTCCCGTTCGCTCGCTCTCTCGTGGCCGTCGCGCCGGCATCGCCGTCGCCGCCGGTGCGGGTCTCGTCCTTCCCCTCGTGGGCATGACGGGCAGCGCGAGCGCCGCGACCTCGTCCACGTGGGACGCGGTCGCCCAGTGCGAGAGCACCGGGAACTGGGGTATCAACACGGGCAACGGCTTCTCCGGCGGTCTGCAGTTCACCCCGAGCACCTGGAACGCGTTCGGCGGCAGCCAGTACGCCTCCAGCGCCGCGCAGGCCACCAAGGACCAGCAGATCGCGGTCGCCGAGCGGGTCCTGGCGAGCCAGGGTCCGGGCGCCTGGCCGGTCTGCTCGCAGAAGGCCGGCCTGGGCAAGGGCGGCAACGCCTCCGCCACGGCCGACTCCGCGACCACCGGCAAGACCAAGAGCAAGGTCGAGCCGAAGGCCGCACCCAAGGCCGAGTCCGTGACCGAGAACGCGCCGAAGACCTCCACCGGCAACGCGCCGAAGGTCCAGGTGCAGGACAAGCAGGACAAGCAGGACGCGCCGAAGTCGGCCGCGACCAAGCAGACTTCGGGTTCCGGCAAGTACACCGTCAAGGCCGGTGACACGCTCTCCGGCGTCGCCGCGAAGCTCGGCGTCAAGGGTGGCTACAAGGCCCTGTACGCCGCGAACGCGGGCGTCATCGGGGGCAACCCCCACCTGATCTCGGTGGGCACCCAGCTCGCCGTCTGATCCAGCGTCACCACGTAGGCCCCGCCGAGTACTTCGGCGGGGCCTACGCCCGTTTCGGGGCAACGGTCAGGCGCGGGCGGGCTGTTCCGCCGGCGGTGCGGGTCGTTCGTCGGCGGTCGGGGAGGCGGGCCGGCCGGCGGCCTCGGTCCGAGCGGACCCGGTGTGGTTGAGCAGCAGGTTGAGCAGGACCGCGACGATCGAGCCGGCCGATATGCCGGACTCGGCGATCATCGCGACCTTGTCCGGGAACGCGTGGTAGAAGTCCGCGAACGCGATCGGGAAGACGCCGAAGGCCAGGGCCACCGCGACGATCAGCGCGTTGGAGCCGGCGTTCAGGTCGGCCCTGCCCAGGTGGTGGGGCGGCCACTCCGGCATACACCGTGGCCACGTGTTGCAGGGCGCCGGCCGGCATTCGCCCCGGCGGCAGGATCTCGTCCACGGGATGCACGGGCGCCGCCCCGCCGGCGGGCGGCCCGCCCGGCGCCTCGGCCGCGTTCTCGCCGGCAACGGTCTTCCTGGTGGTTCTCCGGCCCATGATCGGTGCCTCCACATCGGGTGCCGTCGCGGGACGGCCCGGCCCATCGGACATGCGGGATCGCAGGATCGTTCGCGGGATCGGGCAGCGGGAGTGGATGCGGATCCGGGGGCGCTCCCTGGCCAATATTCCGCTATACGGAATCGGTATTCCGTCAAGAAGAACGAAACTGTAGGGACGGGCCGGATCGACGGTCAACAGCCACAGACCTCGGCGACCGGGTCGGCGAAATCTTGTGCCTTCCTCCGGAGGCGCCGGATGCACCGCCGCCGCGCCCGGGAGATGATCGAACAGGGTCGCCCGGCAATCTCAACTTATTCGGGCAAAACATACCCACGACGATAAGATTGCGTTTGGAAGGGCCTTGCGGCGTTAAAATCTTTTGACATAGGTTCGCCTGACCGTGGTTCCTGCTTTCTCCTGAGAGGGTTCCATGTCGAACATGACCCGCGTAGCCGTCCGTACCGCCGTCGATCACCCGCTGTGGCCCGTGCTCAAACGGTCCGTCGCCGACCTGCGTCCGTTGCAGGCCGAGGACGGTTCGATCGAGCCGTCCGGGCACGCGTCCGCCCGGGCGCTGGTGGCCGACATCACCTCCTCGATCACCGGGCTCGCACCGCTGTTCCCGCACGACGAGGCGTACCTCGATGCCGTCGTGGCCGACTTCCGGCGCTGGTCGGCGGACGGTTTCGGCCGCCCCGACTTCCTGGACTCGCTCGTCGCGTTTCGCCCGGAGCGGGACCGGCGGGACGGGCTGGAGCACCTCGTCGTGTTCCCGATGAACACCCAGAACGGCAACCCGAAGCGCAACGTCGAGGCGGTGCTGCTGCGGGTGGTGTGGCCGCAGTGGCTGGCCGAGTTGGAGGCCGGGCGCTACGACAACGCGATGTTCGTGCCGATCGCGTTCGTCGACTTCACCGACGGCTACGACACCGACTCTGCGGTGCTCTTCCCGGAGACGGTGGCCGTGCGCGAGGTGCCGCGGTACACCTGGGGCGGCATCTTCTGCGACCGCGAGGCGGCTCGCTTCCGTCGGGTCGGCGCCGCCGCGGCGCGCACGCTCGGCCTGGAACTTCCGCCGGAGGCGGCGGAGTTGGTGCAGAGCCAGCAACTCGCCCAGGACGCGTTCGTGTTGTGGGACCTGATCCACGACCGCAGCCACATGCGCGGTCCGATGCCGTTCGACCCGTTCATGATCAAGCAGCGGATGCCGTTCTGGATGTACGCGCTGGAGGAGCTGCGGTGTGACCTGACCGCGTTCCGCGAGGCGGTGCGACTGGCCGAGGAGGGCGTGTCGACCGCTCGTTCGGTGCAGTACGCGGTGATCTTCGACCGGCTGTTCCGCTTCCCGGTCACCGGCGGCCGGGTGCGCAACTACGACGGGTTGGGCGGCCAACTGTTGTTCGCCTACCTGCATCGCGCGGGTGTGGTCGAGTGGGCGGACAATCGGCTCACCGTGGACTGGGATCGGATCACCGACGCGGTGCTCGGGCTCTACGACGAGGTGGACCGGCTCTACCGCGCGGGGGTGGATCGCTCGAAGGTCGGCCACTGGCTGGCCGGTTACGCGCTGGTCGCCGAGTACGTGCAGCCGCACCCCGGTTCGGTGTGGGCCAAGGGAGCCGCCGCGCTGCCGATCGACGGGCCGCCGAAGGCGCTCGTGGACGCGGTGTTGCCGGACGAGTTCCCGCTGAGCATGTTCTACGAGGCGCTCAACCGGCGACTGCGCGAGGTGATCGCCTCGACCCGGGGGATCACCGCGGACAGCCCCGCGCAGGATTCGACCGAGCGGGCGGCCGAGGCGTCGTGACGGCCAACGGCGCGGCGAACGACACGGTGAACGAGGAGTGGGTGCGATGAACGGTCTCGACGGTGCGGTGATCGCGGTCGCCGGCGCGGGTGGGCCCGCCGGCCACGCGGTGCTCGCGCGGCTGACGCGGGCCGGTGCGCACGTGTACGGCGCGGACGCGAACGCCGAGCGGTTGCGCGACAGCGTGGACGCGGCGCCCGGGGCCCGCGGCGCGGTGGTGGATCTGCTGGACGCGGCCGCCACCCGCCGATGGGCGGCGGACGTCGAGCGCGAGCACGGTCGGGTGGACGGCCTCGTGCACCTGGTCGGCGGGTGGCGCGGGGGCAAGAAGTTCGGCGACAACTCGCTCGACGACTGGGCCTTCCTGCACGACCTGCTCGTGCGCACCGTGCAGCACACCAGCCTCGCCTTCCACGAGGCGCTCGCCCGCAGTGCGAACGGGCGCTTCGTGTTGGTCTCCGCGGCGGCGGCCGGCCGGCCGACCCAGGGCAACGCGGGCTACGCGGCGGCCAAGGCGGCTGCGGAGACCTGGACGCTCGCGCTCGCCGACGCGTTCGCCGAGAGCGACGCGGCGGCCACCATCCTGGTGGTCAAGGCGCTCGTGAACGACGCGATGCGGCAGGCTCGACCCAACGCAAAATTCGCCGGCTTCACCGACGTGGTCGACCTGGCCGACGAGATCGCCGGCCTGTGGACCACCGCGGCAATCGACCTGAACGGGAAAAGACTGTGCCTGAACGTCCCCTGACCCCGCGTCACGACCCCGACGCGCGCGGCTTCGCGAGCGACAACTACGCGGGCATCCACCCCGAGGTGTTGGCCGCGATCGGCGCGGCCAACGGTGGCCACCAGATCTCGTACGGCGAGGACGTGTACACCGAGCACCTCACCGACGTCTTCCGGGCGCACTTCGGCGAACGCGCGCAGGTGTTCCCGGTGTTCAACGGCACCGGCGCCAACGTGGTCGGTCTCCAGTCGATGACCGACCGCTGGGAGTCGGTGATCTGTGCGGCGTCCGCGCACATCCACGTGGACGAGTGCGGTGCGCCGGAGAAGGTGGCCGGTCTGAAACTGCTCACCGTGGACACCCCCGACGGCAAGCTCACCCCCGAACTCGTGGACACCCACGCGTGGGGCTGGGGCGACCAGCACCGGGCGCAGCCCCGGGTGGTCTCCTTCGCGGAGAGCACCGAACTGGGCACCGTCTACACGCCGGACGAGATCGCCGCCTTGGTCGCCCACGCGCACGAGCACGGCATGCTCGCGCATCTGGACGGCTCGCGCCTGGCCAACGCGGCCGCAGCGCTGGATGTGCCGCTGCGCGCGCTGAGCACCGACGTCGGGGTGGACGTGTTGTCCTTCGGCGGCACCAAGAGCGGCCTGATGTTCGGCGAGGCCGTCGTGGTGCTCAACCCCGACGCGGCGCGCGGCGTCGGCTACCTGCGCAAGGCCGCGATGCAACTGGCCTCGAAGATGCGCTTCGTGTCCGTGCAGTTCGAGGCGCTGCTCGCCGGTGACCTGTGGCTGCGCAACGCCCGGCACGCGAACGCGATGGCGACGTTGCTCGCGGAGAAGGTGGTCGACCTGGACGGTGTGACGCTCAGTCGCATGCCGCAGGCGAACGCGGTCTTCGCGGTGCTGCCCCCGGACGTCACCGAGCGCATGCAGAAGCGGTTCCGGTTCTACACGTGGGACGAGTCGATCGGTGAGGTGCGCTGGATGACGTCCTTCGACACCACCGAGGGCGACATCGAGGCGTTCGCGAGCGCGCTCGGCGAGGAGTTGGGCGCGCGGTAGGGCGTGCACACGGATGGTCGGCGGGCCGGGGACGGTAAGTCCCGGCCCGCCTTCGCGTGTTCGTGTTCGGTCCGGCCGGGGGTCAGGCCGGGGCGAAACTGTCCGCGAGCAGGTCCAGGGCGGTGCCGAGCAGCGTGTCGGGGGTGTGGCCCATGCCTGTGAACCGACCGGCCACCTCCAGGCCGATCACGCCGTGCAGTTGCGTCCACACGAGCATCGCGCCGGCCGGCCCCGCCTCCGTGCCACCCTCGGCCAACTGCCGCAGCGCGATCGCCTTGATCTCGGTGCGCGTCTGCTCGCGAAAGCGAGCCCGGGGGCCGGACGGAGAGGCGGGGGTCACGGGTGTGCCCTTGCGTCGAGCCTGCGATCAGCGATAGCGAGTGTCAGTATGCATAACTGGCGCGACTGATCGTAACTCGATGATCGGGCGACCGCCCGGATCCGGGCGGTCCCCTCCGAAGGGAGAGCCCTGCGCATGAACGGCACGCCGCCGCACCTCGAAAAGCCTTACCTCGCCGGCCACTTCGCGCCCGTCGCCGACGAGATCAGCGGGTTCGACCTCACCGTGCGGGGCACGCTGCCGGCCGAGTTGAACGGTCGATACTTCCGGAACGGACACAACCCGAAACCCGGGGATGTGCCCACCCACTGGTTTCGCGGCAGCGGCATGCTGCACGGGATACGGCTGCGGGAGGGGCGTGCCGAGTGGTACCGCAACCGCTGGGTGCGCACGCCCGCCCTGGACGGCGCGCCGTTCCAACGCGAGGACGGCAGCGTGGACCGGACCGCGAGCGTCGCCGGCACCCACATCGTCGAGCACGGCGGTCGGTTGCTCGCGCTCCAGGAGGCCAACGTCCCGTTCGAGGTGACCCGCGAGTTGGAAACGGTCGGCCCGTACGACTTCGCCGGTCGGTTGACCACCGCGATGACCGCGCATCCGAAGGAGGACCCCGTCACCGGTGAGTTGCACTTCTTCGGCTACTCGCCGTTCCCGCCGTTCCTGACCTATTACGTCGCGTCCGCCGCGGGCGCGATCACCCGGGCCGAGGTGATTCCCGGCGCCGGCCCCTGCCTCATGCACGACTTCGGCCTGACCGAGCGGCACGTGGTCTGGCTGGACCTGCCGGTGGTGTTCAACCCGGCCGAACACTCCGGCATCCCGTACCGGTGGAGCGACTCCTACGCGCCGCGGATCGGTGTGATGCCCAGGACCGGGCCGGCCGCGGCGACCTGGTACGACGTGGCGCCGGGCATGTTGTTGCACGTGGCCAACGCCTACGAGGACGCGCGCGGGCGGATCGTGGTCGAGGGGCCGCGCTTCGATCGCTCCTCCTGGGAGAGCAGTTGGAAGTGGTGGGTGGGCGCGCCCGGGCACCCGCAGACGCCGCTGACCGGCGCGATCCGGCACCGGTGGATGCTGGATCCGGTCTCCGGCGTGGCCGGCGAGGAGGACCTCGACTCGCTGGTCGTGGACTTCCCGACCATCGACGCCCGCCGGACCGGCCGACCGCACCGGTTCGACTACGCGCTGGCCTTCCCCGGCGCGGGGCTGCACGAGCATGCGATCGTCAAGTACGACGCGAGCACCGGGGAGCGGCAGGTCGCCGGTCAGGGGCCGGGGCGCATGCCGGGCGAGGCGGTGTTCGTACCCGCCGCGGCCGGTACCGCCGAGGACGACGGCTACCTGCTGACCGTGGTCGGCGATCTGGCCCGGGACGGCTCCGAGTTGCTGGTGCTGGATGCGCGTGACATCACCGCCGCACCGATCGCGACGGTCGAACTCCCGCGCCGAGTCCCGGCGGGCATCCACGGGTCCTGGATACCGGACCGCGACTAGACTCCCGGCCGCACGCGGGGGGCTGCCGCGTGCGGGTGCACCCGCACGTCCCCGCGGCGCGGCGGGGCCGATCGGCTTGCCCTACAGTCCGAGCAGGTTGCCCGTCGGGGTGACCGGATCGCCGGGTGGGGGAGTGGAGTTCGGGTGCGTGCGGCCAAAGGTTTGGGAGCTTTGCTGCTGGTCGGGACGACGGTGTTGGGCATCGTCCTGTATTTCGTCGAGGACACGTCGTTGGCCGACCTGTTGTCGCTGGGCGCGGGTGCGTTGTGCCTGTTCTGGTTGATCATGGTGCTGACCGTGCCGTGGAACCTGCACTTCCAGGCCCGGCGGTTGATCCGGGAGATCGCGATCAGCCGGGAGCGCGGGCTCGCGGTCCCCGAGGCGCGTGAACCCGAGGCACGCCGGATCGCCCGTCGGTTGTTGTGGGGCGCGATCGGCGCGCATGTCGTCTCGGCGGCGGTGATCGCGCTGATCACCTGGATCTCCGGTGGCGTGGTGGGCTATTGGTTCGCCGGGTTCTACCTGCTCAGCACCCTGTTCCGACCCGGCCAGGCATACCTGGAGCACCTGGGGCAGCGGCTGCGGAGCATGTTGCGCGAGGTGACCCACCCGCGCGAGGACGTGCTCGCGCTGATCGACCGGGTGACCACGTTGGAGCGCAGGGTCGAGGGGCTGGACGAGCGGACCACCGTGCTGATCGAAACGGTCGCGCTGCTCAAGACCACGACCGGGCAGGACGCCGAGCGGGCGACCGAGCAATTCCACGCGGCCGACCGCAAGATCGACGCGCTCGGGCGCCGATTCGAGGACACCATCAGCCAGTTGACCGACAACCGGGAAGTGATCTCCGGGATCAAGGCGTTCCTGCGGCTGTTGCGCACCGAACAGAGCTGATCGCGGTCCGGTACGCGGGTTCGGGGCGCCGTCCCGGGGGATCGGCGGCCCTCCCGCGCCGCCCCGGCAATTGCCGGTGCCGGCGATCGCCACCTGGCAGGATGGCGCGGTGCACGCGTCGACCGAAGCCACCGAGAGCAGCCGGGCCCGCCGAATCGGCGACCCGCCCCGGGCCTTCCCCGCCGACCTGGTCGGGGAGTTCGAGACGCACGTCACGGTGCGTACGGACGATGTGGACACGCTGGCCCGCCGGGCCGGCGGCTACGGGGTGGGCCTGACCCACATCGTGCTCGCGCGCGGGCGCACGGTGTCCCAGCCGATGCTGACCGAGCGGGCGACCACGACGCTGACCCGAGCCCGCGAGCGGGCCGCCGCGTTGGCCGCGGAGCTGCGCCGGGACGGATATTCGGTGACCCGGATCAAGATCGAGGCGGCGCCGTGGCACCCCGGCGTGCCGCGCACGGACGCGGCGGCGCGCGCGCTCGGGCCCGAGTCGTACTTCGAGCATCACCTCAAGCTCGTGTTGACCGGGGACGTCGACCCGGCCGCGCTTGCCGCCGCAGTGGTCGGGCACGGCGCGCATCTGTCGCACAACGCGCGCCGTGTGCGGGCGGACGGACGGTCCGAGCGGTTCGTCACCCAGCGCTGCCACCGGGTCGGCGACGAGGCCGCCGCCGCGGCGACGGCAGCCCTGGTGGCCGCGCTGGGCGAATACGAAATCGCTTTTGTGGAACGGGAGTTCGTCGTCCACGACGACAACGGCGCACTGGACGACGGCTGGCTCGACGCGAACGAGAGCGGCGACGCCGGCGGGTGACGATCGGGCGGGTGGGTCAGGGCAGGAGGAGGTCGAGGAAGGTGTTGGAGAAGACCCGGCCCGGATCGTACTTGTTGAACGTGGCCCGGGCCGCGTCGAAGTTGCTCGTCGTGGGCAGCCCGGTGCGGAAGGAATTCGGGATCCGACCGGTCACCGCGGCCGTGTCGGTCCACGCGCCGTCGACCCCGTACGCCCAGCCCTTGGACCACTCCGGCCGCACACACGCGTAGTTGCCGGTGTAGTTGCCCCAGATCCAGGCGTCCATCTGTTGGTAGAAGTCGTGGTTGGCGGGCGTGCCGGGCAGGGTCGCCACGTCCAGCCAGACCACGGTGTCCCACTCGGGGTGGTCGGGGCGCGGCCGGGCGGCGGACAGGGTCGGTTCGACCGCGTTCGCGGTGACCACCTCGCTCGCCCGGTCGATGCCGGTCACCCGAAGCTCGATCGGACTGTTGCACGGATACTGGCCGTTGGCCTTGTACGCGCCCAACAGGCCGGTGTACCGGACGAAGAACTCGTTGAGCACCCGCTGCACGTTGGCCCGCGCCGTCAAGACCGCCCAGCCGCCCTCGTGGATGCGCAGCGTGGTCGGCTCGACGAAGAGCTGGGTGTTCTTCGACCATCCCCAGATGTCCCAGGTCCAGGTCACGATCAGGCCCGAACCCACGACCGCCATCTCGGCGTTGGTGAATACCTCGGTCGCGCCCACGTTGCCGGTGGCGATGTCGGCCAGGAACTTCGCCTGGTCCTCGGTGACGAAGTTGGCGAACGTGTACGGATACGGATTGTCCACCCGGGTGGAGACCCACGGCTTGCTCGGCGCCACGCTCCACACCTTGAGCCAGGGCACGGTGGTGAACGGGAACCAGATCACCTCGACCCGACCCGAATCGCGGATGTAGTCGGCGAGTTTCTTGCCACCGCCGCCGGCCGGGCCCAGCAGTGTGCCGATCTGGTCGTGGTAGAAGTTCTGGCAGCGCAGCCGTTGGTTCGCGTTGGTCTGCAGGGTGACCTCGGTGACGAAGGCACGGCCCAGGTGCACCAGGAACGGACCGATCTCCGGGTCGTTGCGCTGGAAGGTGCGGAGCACGTACGCGCCGGCGGCCTGGTTCCACACCACCGCGGTCAGCGACAACACCAGGTTGCTCAGCGTGCCGTACGTACCGCCCTGCGGCAACGTCTCGCCCGGCGTCGGGATCCCGCTGCCGTGCGCGCCGATGGCCAGCACACCGCCCACGCTCAGCTTGCCCGGCGCGGTGGTCGCGATCAGCCCCCGCCCGGCCTGTTCCAGTGCGGTCAGCAGCCGTTCGACGCTGCACCCGGTCTCGACGGTCACCGTGGTGGGCGATCCCGGGTTGACCACCAGCGAGGTCAGATGTTGCGTGGTGTCGACCATCAGGGTGTGCGAGGTGTCCGCGCCGGCGGGGATCAGGATCGGCGACCAGTTGTGGCTCATTCCGCGCGGGCGCAGCCGATAGCCCTTGGCCCGGGCCCAGTTCGCCAGGATCACCACATCCGAGGGGTGCGCGGGCACCGCCGTCCAGACGTCGTCCGCGCGCAGTTCGCCGGACCAGTTCCGGTACTGCTGCACGCCCAGGGTGATGCCGGTCGGGAAGTCGGGCGGGGTGGGCGCGGCGCCCGCCTCGGTCGCCGGGATCAGGCCGACGGGCGTCCACTGGGTCGCCGCGAGTGCGGCGGCGCCGGCGAGGCCACCCAGGAGCGTGCGGCGCGAGGGCCCGCCGGACGCGGGGCTCGACGGGTGGGTCGGGGGGTCGGTGGGGTGGTCCGGACGCACGTGGTTCGAGTGCCCGTGCTTGGAGTTCACGCGGTTCGGATTCATGGGGTTCGGTCGTGGCATCAGGTCGCCTTTCCGGGCGTCCCGAGGGCCTGCAGCCCGGGGGAATTCGACATTCGGAAGCGGAGGTTCCGATTCCGGACGATCGATCTGCTGCGGTGCCGAGGTGCCGGTGGATCGCGATGCGAGTGCAGCGTCGGGACCGGTGGATGTTCCCGGGTCCACGACGTGACGGCGTGCCTGGACGGTGCGTTGCCGAGTCGGCGTCCGCCGCCGGCGGCTCGCGAGGTGGTTGGCCCGAGGGTCCATCCGGGGGCCGGTCAAGTCAACACCCAAGTGCCGGTGACACGTGTCGAGGATGCGGAATCCGGCCCGGACGGATCAGCCGGGTATCAACCGATTTCTGGGTGTGACCCGGTGAGTACTCCCGGTGGCGATTCCGGTTCCGATTGCGCGCGTTGCCCGCCGGTACGCCCTGCTCGGCCGGCGGCCCGCAACGCGCGTGATCGAGTCGGCCGGTCGACCGCGCTCGGCGCGGCTCCCGGCTCCCGGGTCGACCGCCCCGGCGCGGCCGGGGTCGGTGCCGGCGGATCCGTCGGCTCGGCCGATTCGGTCGGCGCCAGCGGCAGCCGCGCGTCCAAGGCGAAACCGCCGTCCGGACGCGGGCCCGCGCCGAAGCTGCCACCGGTCAACTCGATCCGGCGCGCCAGCCCGACCAAGCCGGTGCCGCCGGAGCCCAGTTCGATCTCGCGCGGACCGGTGGCCGCGGTATTGGTGACGGTGATCCGCAACTCGGCGGGGCCGTACCGGAGCAGGATGCGAACGAAGGCGCCGGGGGCGTGTTTGTGCACGTTGGTCAGCGACTCCTGGACCACCCGATACGCGGTGCGCACCACCACCGGCGAGGCGGGTCGCACGGTGCCCCGCACGTCCAGGCGCACGTCCACGCCCGCCGCGAGCGACTCGTCGACCAGCGCGGACAGGTCGAGCACCGCGGGTTCCACCGGCGCGCCCGCGGTGCGCTCCTCGGCGGTGCGCAACACCGCCACCAGGTCCCGCAGTTCGGCCAGCGCCTGGCAGCCGGTGGAGCGCAGGTCCTCGGCCGCCGTACGGGTCGCGTCGTCGGGCGCCCGCAAGCGCATCGCGCCGGCCTGGAGGACCATCAGGCTGACCCGGTGCGTGACGATGTCGTGCATGTCCCCGGCCAGCCGGTTGCGTTCCTCCTCGCGTGCCTGCTCGGCGCGCAACTCCTGCTCCCGTTCCGCACGTTCGGCGCGCTCGCCGAGCGCGGCGAAGAGTCGGCGGCGGGAGGCGATGTACAGGCCGTAGCACGCGGGGGTGAGGATCACGAGCATGTTCGCGGTGCCGTTGCCCAGATCCCGCCAGTCCCACGGGTGCCAGGTGGCCACGCACAGCACCCCGATGGTCAGCCACATCCTGCGCCGATCCTGCACGTACACCGCGACGGCGTAGGCCGCGAAGCAACCGCCCAGGGCCTGTTCCTGCAACAGCGTGAGCGCCGCGATCCACGCGCACAACACCGGATGCCGGCGCCGGATGATCAGCACCAGTCCGGAGGTCAGCTCGACCAGGAACGAGATCTGCGCGCCGGTGTCGGTGAAGTCGCCGCCATCCCGCAGGTGCTGGGCGAAGTTGAGCCCCGAGGTGAGCAGCCCGATCGAGACGGCGAGTGTGACGTCGAAGGCGAACGAGCGGCGGGCCGCGGACCAGGACGGGAACGGGCGGCGGATCGACTCGACGGGGCGAAAAGTCACGGATTCCACGGTAGCCGGCCTGGGCCGGCGCGCGTCACCCCAGCGGAGGAGAGGCGGGGTGGTACCTGAGACTCGACCCGATGTTCCCCGCGCCCGGCCGGCGGCGCCGGTTGTCGCGGGCGGGCACGGCTTCGGTGGTTCGTCCGTGTTCGCGGCCGCCGACCGACCCGGGTAGTCCCGGAGAGCTACTCCCGAGGTCCACTCCCTGGTGCGACGCAGGCTACCGCCGCCGATTCCTAGCTTCGTGTCCGGTACTTCGAGGACGGGAGCGGGACATGGGTGGTCGGCTGCGAATGGCTCTGGTCGCGGCGCTGGTGGCCGGGACGCCGGCCGGACCCGGCGTCGGTGTCGCGGAGGCCGCGGCGCCGAACCCGCCGACGCTGCCCGCGATGTCCGCGGCGACCCTGGGCGAGCGCTACGCGGCCAACCAGCGGGCCATCGCGGAGGCGGCCGGTCTGGCCCGGGACACCGGGCACACCGCACGTGCGGACCACCTCGCGCGGATGGCCGACCCGGCCCGGAGCTTCCTGGCCTTCGACGGCCGCGCAGGGCGGGTCCGCGCGGTCGAGGTAATCGGCGACCTGGCCGGCGCGGACCGGATCGCGATCGTGGTGCCGGGCAGCGACAGCGACCTGGACCACTTCGACACGCGCGGGAACAAGCCGTACTCCACGCCGGCCGGCGGCGCCCGCGCGCTGTACGACGAGATCCGCGCCCAGGAGCCGAACGCGCGGGTCGCGGTGATCGCCTGGCTGGGCTACTCGCCGCCGCGCACGATCAGCCTCGACGTACTGACCACCGGCCGGGCCGACGACGGGGCGCGCGAACTGCGGCGCTTCGTCGCCGGGTTGTACGCGGTGGCGCCCGCCGCCGGAGTGTCGCTGCTGTGCCACTCGTACGGCTCGGTGGTGTGCGGGCGGGCGGTCTCCCGGATCGACGTCGCCGACCTGGCCGTGTTCGGCAGTCCCGGCCTGGGCGTGGACGAGCGGGACGACCTGGGCACCGGCGCCCGGGTCTGGGCCGGGCGGGGCGGTTCGGACTGGATCGACCTGGTGCCCAACGTGCGCATCCCGTTCTTCGACACCACCGTCGGCTTCGGCGCCGACCCGACCGGAGGCGGCTTCGGTGCCCGCGAGTTCGCGGCCGGCGGCGGTGGCCACTCCGACTACTTGCGGCCCGGTGGGCCGGCCCTGCACAACCTCGCGCTGATCGCGCGCGGCCGCGCCACGGAGGTGACCCATGCGTGAACCCGGCGTCCTGGTGCGACGGATCGAGAAGGCGACACCGGCGGACCGCGAACGCGAGGTGGACGGCCTGCGGGCGATCGCCATCCTGGGCGTCGTGTTCGGCCACTGGATCGTCACGGGCGTGTCCGCGGGCGCCGACCACTGGCAGACCGACAGCCCGCTGCGCCACCTGCCCGACTACGCGCCGCTCACCTGGCTGCTCCAGCCGCTCGCGGTGTTCTTCCTGGTCGGCGGGTACGTGGCCGCCCGGTCGTGGGCACGCGCGGACGGCTACCGCCGGTGGGCCCGGCGGCGGATGATCCGGCTCGGCCGGCCGATCGCCGCGCTGCTCGTGGCGTGGACCGCGGTGATGGCGGTGCTCGCCGACTTCGTGGCCGGGGACACCCTGCACACGGTCGGCAGACTCGTGGTGTCGCCGCTGTGGTTCGTGCTCGTCTACGCCGGCCTGACCGCGCTCACCCCGCTCGTGGTCCGCCTCGGCCGGGCCGCACCGGTACTTGCCGTCGGCACGGTCCTGGTGGTGGACCTGACCCGCTTCGCCGCCGACGGACCGGCGGTGGTCGGCTGGGTCAACGTGCTCGCCGGTTGGCTCGTCCCGTACAGCCTCGGGGTGCTCTGGGCGGGGCCGCACCGGGCCCGGATCGAGCGACTCGGCGGTTCGCCGGCGGTGGTCGGCGGGCTCGCCTGCGCCGGGCTGATCCGCTACGGCGGCTATCCGGTGAGCATGGTGGGCGTCCCGGGCGAGTCGATCTCCAACCTGAACCCGCCCACGCTCGCCGCGGTCGCCTTCGGCCTCGCCCAGTGCGGACTCGCGCTGCTGGTGCGAGCCCCGCTGCGGCGGGCGCTGGGCCGGCGGCCGCGGACCTGGGCGGTGGTCGCGCTGGTCAACCTCTCCGCGATGACGGTGTTCCTGTGGCACCAGAGCGCGATGCTCGCGGTGACCTGGCTCGGCATCGCGCTGGGCGGGCTGCCCGGTCTGGGCACGGCGCCGGTCGACCTGCCCTGGATCGTGGCCCGGATCGGGTGGATGCCGGTGTTCGCGGGGGTGCTGCTCGGGTTGTGGGCGGTGTTCCATCGTTGGGAGGCGGGCGGACGCGGCCCCGGGGACTCCCGGCGTAGCTCCTGAGAGTGACGCCCGGGATCCCCCGGGGCGGGGATGCCGTGGACCGGTCGTGCCTCGTAGCGTGCTGCGGGTGAGTGTCGAGGCGGGCAGAGCGAAGCGAGCGGTTGATGCCGGGCGGATCGACGAGCCCGGCGGCGGTGCGGCCCGGGTCGGTCGGATGAACCGAGGGCTGACCGCGCTGCGCGAGGACCTGTTCGACGTTCGGGTCCGCACCGAGCGCCCGCCGGCCCCGTTCGGCAGCGTGGGGATCGCGCGCGGCCTGCTCTACGTGGCGGTCGTGCTCACCGTGGGCATTCAGGGTGCAGTCCTGGCGGGTTACCCCGGGGTGTCCGGCGGCTTGGCCTTCGCGCTGGGCCTGGCCGCGGGTGCGCCGATCCTGCTCGCGCCGCAACGGCCACTCGTCGCGTGGTGGATGTCGCTCGGCGCGACCGTGGCGTGCGCCCTCGCCGGTGAGTCGAACGGGCATGACCACATCCAGTGGCCGTGGACGGCCGTGGGTGTCTTCGCGCAGGTCGTGGTGATGGCCTATGTGGCCTTCCATGCCCGGCTGCGCATCATCGTGGAGACGTGGATGATCACCGCGTTGCTCGGTCTGGTGCTGGTCCGCAACGCGCAGCACGACCCTTCGCACTGGGGCACGATGCCGGCGGTCGCGGTGATCACCGCGATCGTGATGGTGGTCGTGGTCGCCTTCCGGGGCCGCAGCGACGCGCGCCGCCAACTCGCCGTGCAATCGGAGCTGACCGCCACCGAGCGCGAGCGCAGTGCGCTTCTGGAGGAACGCGCGCGGATCGCCCGCGAGTTGCACGACGTGGTCGCGCATCACATGTCGGTGATCGCGATCCAGGCCGAGGCGGCCCGGTATCGGGTCGACGACCCACCACCCGAACTGCTCCAAAGCTTCGTCACGATCCGCGCCAACGCGGTCGACGCGCTTACCGAACTCCGGCGTGTACTGGGCCTGTTGCGCACCGAACAGGAGGCCGAAACCGAGCCGGGCGAGCCGCCCCGGCCGGCCCCGCTGCCCACCCTGGACCGGCTGCCCGACCTGCTCGAGAACGTGCGCGCGGCCGGCATGACGGTGGAGTGCGTCGTGCTCGGCACCCCGCGCCCGTTGCCGCAGGGCGTCGACCTGTCCGCCTACCGGATCGGCCAGGAGGCACTGAGCAACGCACTGCGCCACGCGCCCGGCGCCCGGGTGCGGGTCGAGGTCGGGTACGGACCGACCGGGATCGCCCTGCGCGTGCACAACGAGCCCCCGCCACTTCCCGGGCCGCCCGCGCGGGAGGGCTCCGGACACGGCGTGCTGGGCATGCGCGAACGGGCGGCGATGATCGGCGGCACCCTCGAAGCCGGGCATACTCCCGACGGGGGCTATCACGTGGACGTCTTCCTGCCGACCGAGGAGCAGTGACATCGATGGCCATCCGGGTACTGATCGCCGACGACCAGATGATGGTGCGCGAGGGCTTCTCCGTCCTGCTCGGCGCGCAGCCCGGGATCGACGTGGTCGGCGAGGCGGTGCACGGGCGCGACGCGGTCGAGCAGGTCGCCGCGCTGCGCCCGGACGTGGTGCTGATGGACGTGCGGATGCCGGTCCTGGACGGGCTGGCCGCGACCCGCGAGATCACCGCCGATCCGAGCGGCACGACCCGCGTCCTGGTGCTGACCACGTTCGACCTGGACGAGTACGTCTACGAGGCGCTGCGCGCGGGCGCGAGCGGCTTCCTGCTCAAGGACGCCTCGGCGCTGCAACTCGCGCACGCGGTGCGGGTGGTGGCCGCCGGCGAGGCGCTGCTCGCGCCCACCGTGACCCGCCGGCTGATCGCCGAGTTCGCCCGGCTCGGCCCACCCACCGGCGGGCCGCGCGGGCGGGTCGAGCAACTCACCGAGCGGGAGACCGAGGTGCTCTCGCTGATCGCCCAGGGGTTGTCCAACGCGGAGATCGCCGCGCGGTTGGTGGTCAGCGAGCAGACCGTCAAGACGCACGTGAGCCGGCTGCTGGCCAAGCTGAACCTGCGCGATCGCACCCAGGCGGCGGTGTTCGCGTACGAGAACGGCGTGGTGCGGGCGGGCGAGGGGCGCTGACCCGCACCCCGCTCGGCCGGCCGTCGCAGCGGTGCGCTCCCAGGTGTCGATCGGCCGGGTCCGGTGCACCCCGGCCGGCAGCAGCGGTTGCTCGCTCCGGGAGACCCGGGCGGCCGACTCGGCGCCTCCCGGCGTGGGCCGCGGACTTCCTGCCGCACGCTGCGGCCGGGTCGGTGCCGGGTTTCCTCGCCTTCTACGCGCCGCGGCTGGACGCGGACGAGCACGACGGCGACGTGGACAACCTGGCGATGGCGGTGGCGAGCATCGAACACGTCGTGCACACCACGCGTGATTCGGGCGTGGACGCGGCGCTGCCGAGCGCGGTCCCGGAGGTGTTCCGCGGCGGCGTGCGGTCCGGATTCGCCAAGGACGGCTTCACTCGGCTGAGCGAACTCCCGCGCTCGGCCCGACCCGGTCGGGCCCGGGTCCGGCCGCCCGCGCCGACAGCCGGCGGATCGGCAACAGGCAGCGTGGGTCGGGGAGGTGCAGGGCCATGCCGAGCGGGCGCAGCAGGCCGGTGCCGGGCGTGCGGCGGAACGCGCCGACCGCGTTCGCGTCGGGCAGGGCGGCGTACAGGACGTCGCCGACGAAGGCCAGGTCCTGCGGGTCGGCGCCGCCGGCGGGGAGGTCGGACATGGTGTGCGGGGCGGCCGTGGCCAGGGTGGTGATGGTGCCGGGGCCGCGGTTGGCCGCGTACACGTGCGCGCCGTCGGGGGAGGTGACGATGGCCGAGGGCAGGCCCGGCGCGGCCAGCGGATGGCGGGTCAGGTCGGGCAGCGCCAGGATCGCCGGATCGAGTTCGCCGAGCAGCCAACGGCCGCTCAGGTGCCGCGGGCCGGTGCCGGTCGGGACGCGGTGGGTCGAGCGCAGCCGCAGTCGGCCCGCGCTCAGGTGGTAGGTGAGCAGCACGTCGCCGCCGAGGTCGACCACGGTGAGCGTGCCCTGGTCCTCGAACACGATCTGGTGCGGGTGCGCCGCCGATTGCCGCTCCGGGTGTGCCCGCGAACCCGGTCCCGGCAGCGCGACCTGCTCGCTCACGCCGGCGAGCGAGCCGTGCTCGTCGAGACGGTGCACGATCAGGTCGCCGCTGCCGTAGTTGGCGGTGACCAGGTGCCCGCCGTCCGGGCAGACCGCGAGATGACACGGGATCGCGCCGCGCGACGAGGTCCGCTGTCGCAATCGCGGGTGCCGGCTCGGCTCGATCACGGTGATCGAGCCGTCGAGTGCCTCGTCCACGCCGTAGACCAGGTCCAGACGCGGATGCCGGGCCGCGTAGGCGGTGCGCACCGCGAGCGCCGGCCCGGTCTCGGCGAGTGCACCGGAGTCCGGATCGGCCTCGCACACCACCGTGCGTTCGCCACCGACCAGGATCGGTGCCCGGCTCGGCGGCACGGGGTGATTCCTCGCCGAGCCGGGCGGTTCGTGGTCGTCCCGACGGGACATCAGAACGAGTCCCCCAGCCAGTGGATCGCGCCGGGAGCGTCGACCGTCGCGCGTACCCGCGCCCGGTCGCTCTGGATCGGCCGGGCCAGGCCGAACGTGGTGTGGCCGGTGCTGACCTCGGTCAACAGTGGGCCGATCGCCCGGGTCAGCGCCGCGTCGATCGGCACCCGCAACGTCACCACCGTGCCCGGACCGCCGAGTTCGCACAGCGCCTCGCGCAACAGCGCGGGCAGTGCGTACGGGCGGCCCGGGCCGCAGGCCACCTCGACCACCTCGCCCAGGTCCGGGCGGATCACCGCGTAATCGCCGTCCTCGGTGGTCAACACCCGGGCGGGCGCGGCGTACCAGTGGCCGAACCGGTGCGCCCAATCCGCCGGCGAACGCACCGTGGTCAGCGGCCGGTTCGCGTTCGCGGCCGCGTGCGCCAAGGCCATCCGGGGCAGGTCGGCGGGCTGCGCCGGCCGCACCCGAAGGTCGCCCCACGCGGCCTCGGGACCGGCCACGCCGCGCAGGTGGGGCGCCGGGAACGCCTCCCACCCGGACCCGGTGTACACCCCCGGCGTGCCGCTGAACATCAGCGACCACGCGCAGCCGTACCGGGTCATGTCGTCGATCGCCGTCACCAGCAGCCGGCGGATCAACCCCCGGCCGCGGGCCCGGGGCGCACTGGCCACGCTGCCCACACAACCGACCACCTCCACCCCGCCCGTCGCGTCGCGGATCGGCCGGGGCTGCCAGTGCAGCACGGCCTGGATCCCGTCCTCGTCGGCCGCGACCAGGGTGCGCGGATGCCGACCCGGGTCCTGCGCGTGCAGGGCCGGCAGGTCGGGCGCGTCCGGGAAGGCCACCGCCCACAGGGCGTGCAGCGCGAGGTCGTCGGCCGGGGTGGTGGTGCGCAGTCGCATCTCAGAGCGCCAGGTTCCCGGTGGTGAGCACGCGTGCCCCGTCGGCGGGCAGCGCGGTCCGGGCCACACCGTCCTCGACGCACGTGGTGTGCAACATCGACGACACGCCGGCGAACGCCTGCGGGCGCAGCTCCAACCGGCCGCCGGTGAACCGGGTTCCGGTGGCCACCCAGTGGTTGACCCCGGCATCCAGTCGGGCGTGCGCACCGTCGGTGGTCGAGGCCGCGTCGTGCAACTGCCAGCGCACGACGCCCGTTCCGGCACCCCGGGACAGCAGCGCACCGGCGCCGTTGCCGCCGCTCAGCCGGGTGCCCGCACTCACGTGCACACTCTGGTCGCGCACCGCGGACAGCAGCACGCCGGTGTCGGTCAGCGTGCTCGCGGTCAGCCGCAACACGGCCGAGCCGACCTCCAACGGCGCGGCCGCGGGCCCGGCTCCGACGATCGTGCATCCGTCGAAGTCGACCTCGCCCGAACCGCGCAGGATCGCGCCGTCCACACCCGTGAGGGTGCAGTCCCGAAAGTGCACGGTGTTGCTCACCGGGGTCTGTACCAGCACCTGCTTCGCGGGCAGGTCGAACGTGCACCCCTCGATCACGTTCGGCCGGGTGGAGCGGGCCGAACGTTGCCCGATCGCGAACGTGCGCGCCACACAGCCGCGCAGGTGTACGCCGTCCGCGTTCACCTGGAGCGTGCCGCCCGGGTCGAACGTCGGTCGGGGGATCACCCGGACGTTCTCCAGGGTCAGGTCGGTGATCTTCGTACCCGCGACGAACCACGAGCAAGAGTGGTCGCGCACGGTGATGCGTTTGGCCGAAGTACCCCACAGGGCACCGGAGTTGGCGATGTCCATCAGCCCCGAGTTGCCCTCGAAGAGCAGGTCGTGCTCGTACTGGCCGTGCGTGGTGAACGGATTGCCGCCCTGGTCGTCGCCGTCCCCGTGGCAGTTGACCACGTGACAGTAGGCGGACGCGGTCAGGTCGTTCAGGTGCCGGGCGTTGCTCGACACGCAGTCCTCGACCCGGCCGTACAGGCAGTAGATCTGCTGGGTCAGGTAGCCCGCGCCGCCGTACATCACCGTCGGCGGATTCTTCAGCGACGAGCGCGCGGTATGGAAGTGGGTGCACCAACGGCGCATGATCACCGGCCAGAACGACCCGGTGGCCTCGATCCCGCTCACGTCGCAGCGCACCGCGTACTCGTAGGCGATCGGATGCGAGCCGGTGTACTCGTCGTCGTTCGGGCCGGCGCCGAGGAACACCATGTTGCGTACGTCCGCGCGTCGGACCGGTTCGACCCGGGTCCAGGTGATGCCGCGCCCGGCGGCCAGTTCCCAGCCGTTGAGGTAGTCCACCCGGATGTGTTTGCCGTCGACGATCTGGGTGATCTCGACCAGCTTCTGCAACTCGCGCTCGTAGATGCCGCCGCCGGCGATCGGGTCGATCTCGACGGTCCACCACTCGCCGACCTTGAACGCGCCCGAGTCCGGGACCGGGAAGGCGTCGGTGAGTTCGATGACGGTCTCGGCCAGCGGATACTTCACCACCGACTTGGTGACGGTGCCCTTGAAGTACAGGACGGCGCCGAAGGGGTTGTCGTGGGTGTTCTTCTCGATGCCGGTGGTGCGGACGGTGTGTCCGCCGAAGTCGAGGACGATCCGGGAGCGGCCGAAGGTGTGCCGCTTGACGAAGAGCAGGTCGCTGTGGGCTTCGATCCGGTGGATGTAGGGGTCGCCGACCATCGCGTCCAGGGCCGCGTCGGCGGGGACCTTGTCGTCCAGGATGCCGAACCGGCGGAAGTCCATCACCCCGTCGTGCACCTGGATCCACCGACCCTCGCGCCGGGAGGAACCGAGCGCGTGCACGGTGCCGCCGTTGGCGGGCAGCTTCGAGCGCGGGTCCCAGCGCACCACCATGCCGCCGCCGTCACCGGCCGCGTGGTAGCCGGCCACCAGGACCATCGTGTCGGCGGGCAGCCGGCGGGTTTCCAGGTCCAGCAGCGCGGCGATCGTCGGTACGCCGACCGAGAGTTCGCGGCGCCCGCCGTCGCGATCGTCGTCGGGGGAGGCCGAGGCCGTGCCCGCGGCCGCCGTGCCGGCGAGCAGCAGCCCGCCCAAGCCACCCGCGGCCAACAACCGGCGGCGGGACGACGAAGGGGAAGAACCGAGTGAGGACATGGGGGTCCCGCTCACTTTCTCGATCCGTGCACGAAGGGGGTATTCGGGGCGCGCGGGTCGCTCGCACAGGAGAGCGACCCGCACGCCCCGGTGAATCAGAGCGAGTTGCGATACGGCGGCATGTAGCGCATCCGGGGCAACTGATCGGCGAGCACCCCGCCGTCCACGACGATCCGGGTGCCGGTCACATAGGACGCGGCGGGCGAGGCGAGGAAGACCACGGCGCCCGCGCACTCGTCCGGGTCGGCGTACCGGCCCAGCGGGATGCGTTCGCGGTAGGCGGCCTCGAACGGCTCGCGATCGAGCGGGAATTCGCCGTCGATGGGGGTGACGACCATCCCCGGGGCCACCGCGTTGACGGTGATGCCGTGCGGGGCCAGTTCCACCGCCAGGCTCTGCACCAGCAGGTCCACTCCCGCCTTGGAGGCGTTGTAGTGGGCCAGACCGGCCTCGGCCACGTGGGCGTTCTTCGAGGTCACCGCGATGATCCGGCCCGGCACGCGGTCCGCGATCATGTGCTCGGCGACCCGCTGGGACAGGAAGAAGACCGCGTCCAGGTTGACCGCGAGCACCCGGCGCCAACTCGCCACGGTGACCTCGTTGAACCGCTCCAGGGCGGCCGTGCCCGCGTTGTTGACCAGGATGTGCAGCGGCCCGACGTCGGCCCGCAACTCGTCCACGTAGCCGGCCAAGGCGGCCGTGTCGGCCAGGTCGAACGGCCGGATCCGGGCGGTTCGACCGGTGGCCTCGACCAGGGCGCTCGTCTCGGTGAGATCCACGCCCGGCCGATCGGTGAGCACGACGTCGGCGCCCGCCGCGGCCAGGGCGACCGCGAACGCCCGGCCCAGGCCGCCGGCGGCGCCGGTGACCAGGGCCGTGCGATCGGTCAGCGCGAAGTTCGCGCCGGGCCCACCGGCCGGCGGCAGGCCCGGCCCGCCGGGCGCCGCAGTGCCGGTCACGACAACCCCAGCAGGGGCAACGCGTCGCGGAAGATCAGCTCTTCGATCGCGTCCCGATCCAGCGGCGGCAACCCGGGAATCCCGGGTACGGCGGCCACCGCACGCAGGCCCGCCACCGACGCGTCCACCGTGGTGAACGGGTAGTCGCTGCCGAACAGCAGCTTGTGCAGCACGCCGTAGTCCTGGGCCAGCCGCAGGCTGTGCCAGAGCTGGAACGGGCGGTAGTGCAGCGCGCTGACGTCCGCGTACAGGTGCGGGTGCTTGCGGATCACCGCGATGCACTCGCCCTCGAACGGGTGGCCCAGATGCGCGAGCACCATCCGCAACTCGGGATGGCGGATCGCGACCGGGTCCAGCAACCGGGGCTGCGCGTAGGCGATCGGCGCGGCCGAGACGAACGTGGTCCCGGTGTGCACCAGGATCGGCAGTCCGTTGGCCTCGGCGTAGGCGAACAGCGGGTCGTACTGCGGATCACCCGGGTCGAAACCCGCGTACATCGGCATCAGCTTGATCCCGCGCAGGCCCAACTCCTGGTGCCCGAAACGCAGTTCGTCCTGCCACCCGGGCTGTGTCGGGTCGATCGACAGATAGCCGATCAGGCGATCCGGTTGGCCGGCCACGTATTCGGCGACCGCCTTGTCCTCGACCCACAGGCCGCTGCGCCGGGCCTTGCCGCCGACCACGACGGTCCGGGTGTCGGCCGGACTGGACGCCGCGTAGTCGGCCCAGCGCACCGTCAGGTCGACCTCGCCGTCGTGCGCGCGGGCCGACTCGGCCCGGAACGCGTCGTCGAAGTCGCAACACTGGCGGAACAGATGGGAGTGCACGTCGACGATGCCGGATCGCTGGGAGCTCACGTGCGGTTCCTCTTCTCCCAGCCGTCCGAGAACATGTTCCAGAACCGGTGGGTGGGCGGGTGCTCGGCGAACACGTCGTCGTCCAACTCGACGCCGAAGCCCGGCGCGGTCGGGATCTCCACGTGCCCGTCGGCGGTCACCGGCAACGTGCCGCGCACCGCGTCGAAGACGAACGGCTCCAACAGCCCGTCGAACGTCTCCAGGATCTTGAAGTTGGTGATCCCGAGCGAGGCGTGCACGGAAACCGTGGTGCACAGCGGCGAGTTGGAGTTGTGCGGGGCGACCATGATGCCGTGCGTGTCGGCGATCGCGGCCAGCTTGCGCACCTCGGTGAGGCCACCGGCCATGGACAGGTCCGGCTGGATGATGTCCACCGCGTTGGTGGCGAACAACTGCTTGTACTCGTAGCGGTTGTGGAAGTGCTCGCCGCCGGAGATCGGGAACGGCGCGCGGGCGCGCAGTTCCGCGTAGCGCTCGATGTGCGTCCACGGCATCGGCTCCTCCAACCAGCCGATGTCGAACGGCTCCAAGGCGCGCAGCAGCGCCGAGGCGGTGGTCATCGCGAACCTGGCGTGGCCCTCGATGAACAGGTCCACGTCCGGCCCGATCGCCTCGCGGACCGCGCCGACCAGCTCGACGGACTGCCGCAGTTCGGCCCGGGAGAGCTCGTGCAGACCGGCCCCGAACGGGTCGAACTTGAGCGCCGAGTAGCCCTTGGCCACGGTCTCCTTGGCCTTGGCCGCGAACACGTCGGGCTCGCGCTCGCCGTTGTACCAGCCGTTCGCGTAGACCCGGACCCGGTCCCGGCAGGCGCCGCCGGTGAGGCGGTAGACCGGGACGCCGAGCGCCTTGCCCATCAGGTCGTGCATGGCCTGGTCGAAGCCGGACAGCGCGATGCCGCCGATGTCGCCACCGCGCAGGAAGT
The DNA here is from genome assembly GCF_044333915.1 of Embleya sp. NPDC020886. Taxonomy (NCBI): domain Bacteria; kingdom Bacillati; phylum Actinomycetota; class Actinomycetes; order Kitasatosporales; family Streptomycetaceae; genus Embleya; species Embleya sp. NPDC020886. The sequence continues at coordinate 213,515 of NZ_JBIRRX010000007.1, forward strand.
CGCCCTGGTAGAGCCGAAGCCACAACTCCTCGGTGTCGAACGGGTCGGCGCCGATCAGATGCCGGTTCGCCAACGCCTGGGCCAGCGCGGCGGTCTCGGCGACCCGGTACGGGTGGGTGATCTCGCCGACGCCGGACAGGCCCTGGTCGGTGTGGACCCGGACGTAGCCGAAGTCGCGCCACGCGGTGCCCAGGAGCAGCGTCTCGACGTGGGTGATCCGGCCGGCCGGGCCGGTGGGTCGGGTGCGGTCGACGACCAACATCAGCGGACCGTCCCCTCGATCGCGCCGCCCATCGTGGACGTGCCGGCCAACTCGCCGATCCCGCCGTCCTTGATCGCGTCCTGCACGGCCAGTTCGGTCGCGGCGATCAGGTGGTCGACGTCCGCGTCGGTGTGCGCGTACGAGATGTGACTGCGCTTGAGGTTGAGCGGTAGCTCGAACACGCCGTGCTCCAGGAGTCGACGGCGGTAGCCGATGAACAGACCGGCGTCGTTGGCGAGCAGGTCGTCGTAGGTGCGCGGGACACCGCCGGACATGAAGTAGGTGACGAACACCGAGCCGTAGCCGGTGACCACCGCCGGGACGCCCAGCCGGGTGTACATCTCGCTCAGGCCGGTGCGGACCCGGTCGCCGAGCCGGAACACGTGCTCGTGCACCGGTTCCTCGCGCAGCTTGCGCAGCGTCTCCAGGGCGGCGGCGACCACCCACGGGTGGCCGTTGTAGGTGCCGGCGAAGAACGCGGGAGCGCCCGGGAGGGTGCTGAACTGGTCCATCAGGTCGGCCCGGCCGCCGAGCGCGCCGACCGGGGCGCCGTTGGCGATGGCCTTGCCGAACGTGGTGAGGTCGGGTGTGATGCCGGCGATCTTCTGGTAGCCGCCGAGGTCGTGCCTGAAGCCGGTGATCACCTCGTCGAAGACCAGCACCGAGCCGTGTGCGGTGCACTGTTCGCGCAGCGTGGTGAGGAACTCGGCCTCGGGCAGCAGGCAGCCGACGTTGTGCGGGATCGGCTCCAGGATCACCGCGGCGATCTCCCGGCCGTGCTCGGCGAACGCGGCGCGCACCGCGGCCGGGTCGTTGAACGGCAGGACCAGGGTGGCTTCGAGCACCTCGGGCAGGATGCCGGTGGAGATCGGGTCGTGCGCACCGACCGCCTCGGGCGAGGAGATCACGTTCAGGCTGACCGAGTCGTGCCAACCGTGGTAGCAGCCCTGGAACTTGACGATCAGTCGGCGGCCGGTGACCGCGCGGGCGACCCGCAGCGCGTGGAAGGTGGCCTCGCTGCCGGTGCTGGTGAGCAGCACCTTCTCGACCGAGGGCACCAGGTCGACCAGGGTCTCGGCGAGGGTGACCTCGCCCTCGGTGACGGCCACGCCGGTCAGGTCCAGGCGGCTCGCCGCCTCGTTCACCGCGCGCTGCACGTCCGGGTCGTTGTGGCCGAGCAGCGGCGGGCCGAACGCGGAGTGGTAGTCGGTGAAGACCCGACCCTCGGCGTCGGTGAAGGTCGCGCCGCCGGTCTTGGTGACGACCAGCTCGGTCAGACCCGGGATCCGGCGCTGACCGCTGTTCACCCCGCCCGGAATGACCCGAAAGGCTCGGGCGGGAAGGGAGTCGGTGGCGGCTGTGCCGACACTCATCGGTGGGCTCCTTGCGTCGTTCGTGACCGTTCGGATCCGCGGCCCTGCCAGGCCGTGGATCGCCGGCGCCATCCGCCTTCGGCACGCGTCGCAGGTTGTTGCATTTGCTCTACACCGTGTTTTCTGAACACTGTTCGGCAGGACCGAACAGTCCCAGACTTTACATTTGGATGTACAAAGCAGTCAAGGGGTCCGGACCGGTAATGTGTTCTGCTATGTCGAACAGCGTTAACGAGAATGTCGAGGAGTCGAAGTACTGGGTGAAGTCCGTCGCCCGGGCCGCGGACATCCTCGAAGTGCTCTCCACACGTGGTCCGGGGGACGGCATGAGTGTCACCGAGGTCGGTCAGGCCTGCGGGATCTCCAAGAGCGCCACCTTCGGACTGCTCCAGACCCTGCGCGGCTACGGCCTCGTCTCGGACGACGGAGAAGGGATGAACCGGCGCTACCGGCTCGGGATGGGCCTGGCCCGGCTCGGTGATCGGGCCCAGTCGCAGGTGTCGCTGCGCGACGTGGCCCGACCGGTGCTGGCCGAACTGACCAGGGAGACCGGCATGGCCGCGCGCTTCGCGGTGCCCGAGGGCGGGCTCGCGGTGGTCGTCGACCAGGTCGGGATAGAGCAGCGGGTGCGCCTGGACCTGCGGATGGGCGTGCGCGAGCTGCCGCACTGCACCGGACTGGGCAAGGCCATCCTGTCCGCGCTGCCGGAGGCCGAGGCGCGCGCGGTGATCGAGCGCTCGGGGCTGCCCCGGCGCACGTCGCACACGATCACCGACACCGCGACCCTGCTCGCGCACCTGCGCGACATCCGGCAGACCGGCTACGCGTTGGACGACGAGGAGGACGCGGACGGGATCTTCTGTATCGGCAGTCCGGTCCGCGACCACCGGGAGCTGTGCGTGGGGGCGATCAGCATCACCGGGCTCAAGTTGGACCTGCCCGGCTGGCGATTCCAGGAACTGGGCCGCCAGGTTCGGGCCGGCGCGTTGCGGGTCAGCCGCGAGTTGGGCAGCACGGAGGGCGCCGAGGGCGAGATCGACGCCGGCTGAAACACGTCGGTGGACAATCGCACCCGATGGGGTCGAGACGGGACGATCCGACTCGACCTCATCGTGTTCCTCCGATCACGGACCACGAAAATCCGCCACCGGCTCTTGACCGGGATCGTCGAGCCGGTCTAGGTTCCTTGACTCATCAGGGCCCGCACGTTCGCTGCCACGAATCGTGCCCGGTTCGCGGCCCTGGGGTCGACGGTCCGTCAGCGGGCCGAGGCGACCCACCCCAAGCCATCCGCCGCGCGATTCCCACCGGTTGGGAACGCCGCATCGGCACGTGTCACGGGAAGCATCCTCACCCCCCTGCCGCCGAAGGCCGAGGTCCCGATGAGCACGTCCCCCGAAACTTCCACCGCCGTTCCGACGCGGGCTCCCGCCCCTGCCGCCGCGTCCTCCCGTCGCCGGCTGCTCGCCGCAGGCGGCCTGGGCGGTCTGCTCCTGGCCGCCGCCGGCACGGGTACGGCCGCCGCCGCGTCGTCGGCGTCCTCGTCCGCCGACGATCGGCACGAGGACGGCAACGTCCCCACCGGTGTCGCCACCGTCGCCGCGCTGCTGCGGCTGGAGACCCGCCGGCTCGCCTCGAACACCGTCGTCGTGGTCGCCGGCTACCACGCCGCGGGTGACGGCGGCGGCATGGTGGTGCGCTGGGAACCGCGTTCGACCCTGCCGGTCAACGGCGGCACCGTGCTGGCCCCCGCCTCGCCCCGGCGCGAGGGTCGGTGGATCCAGGTGCACGACGGGGTGATGGACTTCCGCCGGTTCGGCATCCTGGACGACAAGGTCCCCGCCGACGCGGCCCTGGACGCGATGGTCGGCGACCCCTACATCCACCGGATCGAAGCCCACAGCGACCTGCTCTTCGTCAAGCGGCACACCTTCGGCCGCTCCCGGATCGTCCTCGACTTCGGCGGACACACCGTCCGCACCACCGGCATCGAGAAGAACACCCACGACAACCCCTTCGGCGCCGTCCTGTACTTCAAGGGCAAGGTCACCGACACGGTGGTCAAGGCCAAGCTGTCCCAGCCGATGCCCGACCTGGCCGACGTCTTCGAGGTGCCGGACAGCGCGGCGTTCAAGGTCGGCGACTGGTGGGCGGTCACCATCGACCCGGAGCCGGGCAAGGGCAAGTACGAGCAGGAGGTGCAGCGCCTGGTCGAGATCACCCAGCTCGTCGACGCGACGCACATCCGGGTCGGCTACAAGATCGGCTGGGACCTCGCCGCCGGCCGTACCTTCACCTGGACCAGGATCGAACCGGTGGATCGCGCCCACGTGCGCAACATGGTCTTCCAGGGCATCCAGGACGGCGACCAGTACACCGGATCGCACCCGATCGCCTACGAGTACACCATCCACTGCGACGTCGAACACGTGGACGCGATCGGCACGTTCTGGCCGGTGGTGATGCGCCGCTGGTGCACCCACTACCGCACCCGGGCGTGCACGCTGAAGAACCCGGCCAGCGTCACGTGGGGCGGCGCCGGCTACCTGACCCAGCAGATCTACTGCCTGTACGGGCACGTCGAGGACTGCCACGTCGCGAACAGCCGGCATCTCAACGACCTGACCGCCTCCGCCTACTGCTACGTGACCAACTGTCACGGCGACGGCGACGACCAGGGCCCGTTCGTGACGCACGGTCAGTTCGAGCACGACCTCGTCTACACCGGCAACTCGGGGCTGATGACCTTCGCCAACTCCGGTGCCGCGTGGGGTTCGGTGGCCAAGCGCATCACCGTGCGCAAGCACGTGTGTTCGTGGTTCGTGGCCCGGGTCAAGATCACCGATCTGACCCTGGAGGACATGCAGGTGATCGGGAAGCCGGCGCTGGCCGGCTCCGGGATGTTGTGGGTCAACGCCGACGGCGTACAGATCCGCGGCTGCACCGCGTCCGGACCGCTGATCGTGTCGCAGGCGTCCAACCGCTCGCAGCGCGCCAACGTGATCGCCGACTCGACGTTCACCCTCGGCAAGGACGCCGAGATCACCCAGGCCAACGTGAGCGGCGAACTGCACCTGCACCGGGTCACCCTCAAGGGCCTGGACAACGCGAGCCTGAAGAACGCCGGTCGACTCGTGCTCACCGACTGCACGCTGGTCGGCACCCCCGGCGCCGCACCGACCACGGTGACCGGCGCCGCCCTGACCGTCGCGGGCGGCGAACTGCGGGATACCGGGCTGCGGTTGGCGGGCACCGGCGATCAGGGTGTGGCCCTGTCGCGCACCCGACTCGGCGGCACCAACGCGGCCCGCGCGCTGTTGTCGCGCACCGGCGGCGCCCGGACGGTCTCCTGGCAGTTGGACGGCTGCGTGTCCACCGCCGCCGACCCGGCCACGGCACACGTGCTGGTCACCGACGGGCCCAACCGCTACCGCGCGGCGGGCAACACGTTCGTCGGCGGTCGGCTCGAACTGACCGGCGCGGCCTTCGGCGGGAGCAGCGCGCTGTTGCACAGCGGCTGCGTCGAGGACGGCGTCACGCGTACCGCGCTGCCCGACGAGGGCCCGCGCGTCGCGCACACCGCCGGCAACCAACTCCTCTGACTCGTCGTCACCCCCGGGCCCGCGGCCCGCTCGTACCAGCAGTCACCCCTCGCACCACGGGAAGCACCATGACCGCCGCCAGTTTGACCACGAACACCGGCCCACCGGCCGGCACCGACCGACCCGTCCGGATCGCGCTCGTCGGTGCGGGCAACCGGGGCCTGACCTACACCGATTGGATCCATCGGCACCCCGACCGCGCCGAACTGGTCGCGGTGGCCGACCCGCGCGTCTCGGCCCGGCAGGCGTCCGGCGCGAGCGTGCAGTTCGAGGACTGGCGGGCACTGCTGGACGAGCGGATCGCGGACGCGGTGATCGTGGCCACCCAGGACCGCGAACACGTGGAGCCGATCCTGGCGCTGGCCCGGGCCGGCTACGCGATCCTCACCGAGAAGCCGATGGCCGCCACCGAGGCGGACTGCCGGCGGATCATCGAGGGAGTCGCCGAGGCCGGTGTGCCGTTCGCGGTCTGCCACGTGCTGCGCTACACCCCCTACACCGACCTGGTGAAGGGCGTGCTGGACTCCGGCGTGCTCGGCTCGATCGTCAGCCTGGACCTGCTGGAACCGGTCGGCTGGTGGCACTACGCGCACTCCTATGTACGCGGTCCGTGGAGTCGGGAGGCGGACTCCTCGCCGATGATCCTGGCCAAGTCCTCGCACGACCTGGACTGGATCGGCTACGTCACCGGCGCTCGGATCGAGACCGTGGCCAGCTTCGGCGGCCTCGCGCACTTCAAGCCGGAGAACGCGCCGGCGGGTTCGGCACGCAACTGCCTGGACTGCGCGGTCGAACCCGACTGCCCGTACTCGGGACCCAAGCTCTACTTCCCGGCGCTGCGCAAGACCGGCGACGCGTGGCCGATCAACCACGTCACCGACGCGGCGCACGGGCCGCAGGATCAGGCCGAGTTGGTCCGGGCGTTGCGTGAAGGCCCGTACGGGCGCTGCGTCTACCACTGCGACAACGACGTGGTGGACCACCAGGTGGTGGCGATGCAGTTGTCCGGCGGGATCACCGCGACCTTCACGATGACCGCGTTCACCGAGCAGACGCACCGTCAGGTGCGGATCTTCGGCAGCCACGGCTGGTTGCGCGGCGACGGCGAGCGGGTCACCGTGCACACCTTCGCCGACGACAAGGTGGTCACCCACGACGCGGGTGCCTCCGGGTCGAACGCGGCGGACGGACACGGCGGCGGCGACACCGCGCTGATCGACGCGTTCGTCACCGCGCTGGCCACCGGCGACCGGGCGCACATCCGCTCCGACGGCGCCGACTCGCTCGGCAGCCACCTCGCCGCGTTCGCCGTCGAACGCTCCCGACACGGCGGCAACACCGAGGTCGTACCCGCGAGTTGAGCGACCCCCGCCCCGTCGGGCAGCCCCCGAGCCGGCCCGGCCGCTCGTGCCGTCCCGCCCTCGCCGCCTTCCGGCGGTGGGCGAGCGGCCGGTCCACCGCCTCGGCCCCTGAACTGACACCCCGTCAAACCCCGCTGTCAGGAGAAGCAACCCTCATGAGAAGAAACATCCGTCCGCGTACCGTCCGCGCGATCGCCCTCCCGGTGCTCGCGACCGCCCTCACCGTGAGCCTGGCCGCGTGCGGCGGCTCCTCCGGGCCCGGCTCGGGCGGCAAGTCGATCACCACGTGGATGTACCCGGTGATCGCCGACGAGGCGAAGAACAAGGAGTACTGGGCCGGCCTCACCGACGCCTTCGCCAAGGCCAACCCGGGCTACAAGGTCAAGGTCGAGACCTACCCGTGGGCCAACCGCGACACCGCGCTGGCCACCGCGATCGCGGCCAACAAGGGCCCGGACGTGGTCTACCTGGTGCCGGACCAGTTGCCCAAGTACCAGCGCAGCCTGGTGCCCGCGGACGAGTACATGCCGGCCGCCGACAAGGCGGACTACCGCAAGGCCGCGCTCGACTCGGTCAGTGTGGACGGCAAGCCGATGGCCACCCCGCTGCTGATGAGCGCCAACCCGCTGATCTGCGACAAGCGGGTGTTCGCCGCGATCGGCGAGACGAACTACCCGGCCACCTGGGACGACCTGCTCAACCTGGCGCCGAAGCTCAAGGACAAGGGCTACCAGGCCACCAGCTACAGCGGCGACACCCAGCAGACGCTGAACCTGACCTGGTACCCGATGTTGTGGCAGGCGGGCGGTGACGTGTTCGCCGCCGACGGCAAGTCGGTCGCGTTCAACTCCGAGGCCGGCGTCAAGGCGCTGAGCTACCTCAAGACGCTGGTGGACAAGGGCTACACCGACAAGGACCAGGTCACCACCACGCCCAAGCTGGAGCAGACCCCGGTGGCCAAGGGCAAGGTCGCCTGCACCTGGCAGAACACCCCGGCCGACGTGGACAAGTTCTGGGGCAAGGACAACACCGTCGTGCTGCCGCCGCTCAAGGACGCCAAGTCCGCGGGCTACGGCACGGTCGGCTCGTTCGCGATGCTCAAGGGCGCCAACAAGGACGCCGCGGGCAAGTGGATCTCCTTCGTCGCCAAGCCGGAGAACAGCCTCGCGCTGGTCAAGTCCAACGGCTACTTCCCGGCCCGCACCTCGGCCGCCGACCCCTACCCCGGCAATCAGCTCCAGGCCGACGTGGCCAAGACGCTCGACGTGATGAGCGCCGGCCCGCTCAAGGAGAAGTCGCGCGACGTGATGGGCGTGCTCGCGCCCGAGATCCAGGCCGCGCTGATCGGCAACAAGAGCCCCAAGGCCGCGCTCGACGACGCGGCCAAGGCGGCGAACGCGCTGCTCGCGCGCTGACCCTGGCGGGGCGGCCCGGTTCGTCCGGGCCGCCCACCCCGCCCCCGCTTCCCGTCCCATCCATCCGCTCTTCAGCCCAAGGAGGTCCCCGTGGCCGCAGTCGCGGAACAACCCCGCAGGCTCCGCCGACGCGGGCCGCACGCCCGCCGCGAGGCCCGAATCGGGCTGCTGTTCGTCCTGCCCGCCTTCGTGCTGTTCGTGCTGTTCCGTTTCGGCCCCAGCATCGCCGGCGTGCTGCTCGGCTTCACCGACTACTCGCTGATGGACTCGCCGAAGTTCACCGGCCTGGACAACTTCACCCGCCTGTGGGACGACCCGGTCTTCTGGTCCTCGCTCAAGGTGACCGTGCTGTACACGGTGATCACCGTGCCCGGCACGATCATCGCCGCGCTCGGGCTCGCCCTGCTGACCCGACGCGCCTTCCGCGGTTCGAAGTTGTTCCGCTCGATCTTCTTCCTCCCGGTGGTCACCAGCCTGGTGCTCGCCTCCACCGTCTTCATCTGGATCTTCTCCACCGACGGCCCGTGGTCCACGGTGATGAGTTGGGTCGGCGGACACACCGGATCCTGGCTGGCCGACGACGTGTTCGTGGTGCCCGCGCTGGCGATCGTGGGCATCTGGTCGCGGTTCGGCTACGGCATGCTGATCCTGCTGGCCAGCCTGCAGAACGTGCCGCGCGAGCTGGAGGAGGCCGCGCTCACCGACGGCGCCGGCCCCTGGCAGCGCTTTCGCTACATCATCGCGCCGAGCCTGAAGCCCGCGCTGTTCTTCCTCGCCGTGATCGAGACCACCGCCAGCTTCCAGGTCTTCGACGCGGTCTACGTGATGACCGGCGGTGGCCCGGCGAACGCCAGCTACACGCTGGTGTTCCAGCTCTACGACGCCGGCTTCAAGTACTTCGATCTCGGCTACGCCAGCGCGATCGGCCTGGCCCTGTTCGTGCTGACGCTCATCGTCGCGATCATCCAGCGCCTGGTGATCGGGAAGGAGAAGTGACCATGTCCCTCGATACCCACGAGGTCACCGAGAGCACGCCGCCGTCGATCGTGACGGCGAAGCACGAACCCCCGCGCGCCCGCCTGCGGTTGCGCCGCGACCGCTTTGGCGGCAGCCGCGAACAGGACACCGTGCCGCACGCGTTGCGCGGCACCCGACGCGGCAAGGTGCTGCGCGGCGTGCTGCTCGGGGTGGTCGCGCTGGCCACGATCTTCCCGTTCTACGCGATGGTCGTGCTGTCCCTGAAGCCGTCCGGCGCGGTCGAGTTCCCGGGCAGTCTGCTGCCGTGGAACCTGACTACCAGCGCCTACAGCGACGTCCTCGGTTCGCAGGACGTCCCCCAGTGGTTGATCAACACGCTCATCTACTCGATCGTCGGCGTGCTCGGCACGCTGCTGCTCTCCGCGCTGGCCGGCTACGCGTTCGCCAAGAAGCGTTTCCCCGGCCGCGAGGCGATGTTCTGGTCGTTCCTGTCGATGGTCATGGTCCCGTACCACGTGACGATGATCCCGACGTTCGTCCTGATCGCGAAGATGAACGGCGTCGACACCTACTGGGGCCTGATCCTGCCCTCGCTGGCCAACGCGCAAGCGGTGTTCCTGATGCGGCAGTTCATCCAGGGACTGCCGGACGAGCTGTTCGAGGCGGCCAAGATCGACGGCGCCTCGGAGTTCCAGATCTTCGTCCGGATCGTGTTGCCGCTGATCAAGCCGATCATGGCCACGCTGGGCACGTTCGTCTTCCTGTGGCACTGGAACGACTTCCTGTGGCCGTTGATCGTCGGCCAGAGCACCGACATGCGCACGCTGACCGTCGGCATCGCCTCCCTGCAACAGCAGAACGTGCCGCTCAACGTGGTCCTGGCAGGCTCCGTGGTCGCGTTCGTGCCCATCTTCATGGCCTACCTGGTGGGCCAGCGCTACGTCACCGAAGGCGTGGCGGCAACCGGAATCAAGGGCTGATCACCCGTCATGGCTGATCATCCGTCAGGAGAGAGGTGGCTGTAGCTGTGGCCGAAGCGAAGGGCACACCCGCGGGACTCGCCTTCCCGGACGGCGAGGCCGCGTTGGAGGAACTCCTCGCGACCCCGTCCGCCGCGCTGATCGCGGACCTGGCCGAACTCGACGGCGACCTGGTCGTGCTCGGCGCGGGCGGCAAGATGGGCCCGAGTCTGTGCCGGCTGGCCCGCCGTGCGCTGGACGCGGGCGGACGCGCCGACGTGCGCGTGTACGCGGTCTCGCGCTGGTCGGACCGGGCGGCGGCGAAGGCGCTGGAGGCCGACGGTGTGCACACCGTCGCGTTCGACCTGATGACCGGCGACCCGGCCGAACTCCCGGACGCGGGCAACGTGGTGTTCATGGTCGGCGCCAAGTTCGGCTCGGCCGGCGCCCCCGAGCACGCGTGGGCCGTCAACGCCGCACTGCCGGACCGGATCGCCCGCCGCTACCCCGACGCGCGGATCGCCGCGTTCTCCACCGGCAATGTGTACCCGCTGGTGGACGCGGGCTCCGGCGGCAGTGTGGAGACCGACCCGGTCGGGCCGGTCGGCGAGTACGCGATGTCGTGCCTGGGCCGCGAGCGGGTGTTCACCCATGCGGCCACCACGCGCGGCACCCGGGTCGCGCTGATCCGGCTCAACTACGCGGTGGACCTGCGCTATGGCGTGCTCGCCGACATCGCGGCGGCGGTACACGCGGGCGCACCGGTGGATGTGACGACGGGTCAGGCCAACGTGGTGTGGCAGGGTTACGCCAACGAGGTCGCGCTGCGCTCGCTCGGGCACGCGGGCACACCGTTCACGGTGAACCTGACCGGCCCCGAGACCGCGTCCGTACGACGCCTCGCGGCGATGTTCGGCACCGAGTTCGGCCGGGAGGCGATGGTGACCGGAGCCGAGTCGGGCAGCGCGTTGTTGTCCGACGCGAGTCTGTGCCACGAGTTGTTCGGCTATCCCGAGGTCCCCCTGCGCACACTCGTGGCCTGGCAGGCGGACTGGATCCGGCGCGGGTATCCGCTGTCCGGCAAGGCCACCAAGTTCCAGGTTCGCGACGGAAAGTTCTGAGGCATCGTGATCAACTCCGCAACGGACAACCCGAGTCCGGTCGGCTCGATGGACCCGGTCGATCCGGCCGGTGGGCTCGACGCGGTCGGCTCGACCGACGCGGCGGCAGGCCCGCGCACGCCGATCGAACTGCTGCTCGAAGGCACCGTGATTCCCGCGCACCCGTTGGCGCTCGACGCCGAGGGCCGCTTCGACGAGCGTCGGCAGCGGGCGCTGACCCGCTACTACCTCGCCTCCGGCGCGGGCGGCCTGGCGGTGGGCGTACACACCACGCAGTTCGAGATTCGCCGGCCCGAGGTCGGGCTGCTCCGGCCGGTGCTGGAGCTGGCCGCCGAGACGGTCGCGCGCGAGGCGGGCCGCCCGGTGGTGCGGGTGGCGGGCGCCTGCGGGTACACCGCGCAGGCGGTGGCCGAGACCGAACTCGCCGCCTCGCTCGGCTACGACGCGGTGCTGCTCAGTCCCGCCGTGCCGGGCGCGGACGAACAGGGCCTGTTGGACCGGGCGCGGGCGGTCGGCGAGGTGTTGCCGGTGATCGGCTTCTACCTCCAGGACGCGGTGGGCGGCCGGTTCCTCACCCCGGAGTTCTGGCGCGCGTTCGCCGACATTCCCAGTGTGGCGGCGATCAAGATCGCACCGTTCGACCGCTATCGCACCTCGGACGTGCTCGCGGCGGTGGCCGACGCCGACCGGGCCGACGAGGTCGCGCTGTACACGGGCAACGACGACGCGATCATCACCGACCTGCTGACCCCGTATCGGGCCGGCGACCGGCCGCGCTGGTTCGCCGGTGGGCTGCTCGGCCAGTGGGCGGTCTGGACCTCCAGCGCGGTCACGCTGCTCGACCGGGTCCGCCGGGCGCGCGCCGGCGATCACCGCATGATGGTCGAACTGCTCGGTCAGGCACCCGAGTTGACCGACGCCAACTCGGCGGTCTTCGATGTGCGCGGCGGCTTCCGCGGCTGCATCGCGGGCGTGCACGAGGTGTTGCGCCGGCAGGGGTTGCTGGCCGGGACCTGGTGCCTGGACCCGGCGGAGACCTTGTCGCCGGGACAGGCCGAGGAGATCGCCCGGGTGGCGAAGGCATATCCGTGGCTGACCGACGACGCGTTCGTGGCGGAGCACCTCGATGCCTGGCTCGCCTAGTCCGACGTGGGCCGCCGGGCCGGGCGCTCGCGCCGCGGTCGTGCTGGCCGTCCCGCCCGGGTTGCGCGCGGAGTTCTTCGGCGCGCGGGACCCGGCCGGGCCCGGGGGAGTGGCCGAGCGGCTGCGGGACCTGGCCGAGGTGCTGCCGGTGGACGATCCCGCCGACGTCGACGCGCTGCGGGCGGCCCTGGCGGGGGCGGACGTGCTGGTGTCGTCGTGGGGCATGCCGCGGTTGACCGGCGAGTTGCTCGCGGCGGCGCCCCGGGTCGGGCTGTTGGCGCACACCGGCGCGGCGATCACCCCGTATGTGGGCGCGGACGCGTTCGCCCGCGGGGTCCGGGTGACCCAGGCCGGGCAGGGCATGGCCCGCTCGGTGGCCGAGGTCGCGCTGACCTTCACCCTGGCGCTGTTGCACCGAACCCATCGCTACGACCACGCGCTGCGCGGGGGAGGCGACTGGGCGACGGCCTCGGTCGCGCCCGAGCGGCACGAGATCCTCGGCAGCCGGATCGGCGTGGTCGGCGCGTCGCGCACCGGGCGGGCGTACATCGAGGTGGTCCGCGCGCTCGGCGCCCGGGTACAGGTCACCGACCCCACCCTGAGCGCCGCCGACGCGGCCGACCTCGGGGTCGAACTCGTCGAATTGCCGCGACTCCTGGCCACCAGTCGCATCGTCGCGCTGCACGCACCGTCGTTGCCGGAGACCCGGCACCTGCTCGGGGCCGGCGAGTTGGCCCTGCTCGCGGACGGCGCCGGGCTGGTGAACACCGCGCGCTCGTGGCTGGTGGACGAGCGGGCGCTGCTCGCGGAGTTGGCCACCGGTCGCATCGACGCCGCCTTGGACGTGTTCGACCGGGAACCGCTGCCCGTCGAGCATGCGTTCCGGGGGTTGCCGAACGTGCTGCTGACGCCGCATCGGGCCGCCGGTACGGTCGAGTGCCGCCGCCGGCAGGGCGACATCGTGCTGGCCGAGGTGCAGCGCTACCTCACCGGCGCCGCGCTCGACCACGAGGTCGGCCCGGACGCGCTCACCCGGGTCGGCTGAACCCTCCTTCACCTTCCATACCGACACCTTCACCCCTGGAGAGACCACCGTGCGCCTGATGCGCGTAGGCGAACCCGGCAACGAACGCCCCGTACTGTTCGCCGCCGACGGCCGCCACTTCGACCTCGGCCGGCTCACCGCCGACATCGACGGAGCCTTCTTCGCCTCGGACGGCGTCCGGCGGGTCCGCGAGGCCGCCGCGGCGGGCACCCTGCCCGAGCTCGACGTCGCGGGCCTGCGGGTCGGCGCACCGGTGGCCCGGCCCGGCGCGGTGCTGTGCATCGGTCAGAACTACGCGGCACACGCGGCCGAATCCGGCGCCGAGCCGCCGAGCACGCCGATCCTGTTCTACAAGACCCCGCACACCGTGGTCGGGCCCTACGACGACGTGTCGATTCCGCGCGGCGCGGTCAAGACCGACTGGGAGGTCGAACTCGCCGTGGTGATCGGCCGCCGAGCCCGCTACCTCGACTCGCCCGAGGAGGCGTTGGCCCACGTCGCGGGCTACACGATCAGCAACGACGTGTCCGAGCGGGCGTTCCAGCTCGAACAGTCCGGCGGCCAGTGGTCCAAGGGCAAGAACTGCGAGACGTTCAACCCGCTGGGCCCGTGGCTGGTGACCACCGACGAGGTCACCGACCCGCAGACGCTCGGGCTGCGGTCGTGGGTCGGCGGGGAGATCCGGCAGGACTCGACCACGGCCGACATGATCTTCGACGTGGCGTACCTGATCCACCACCTGTCGCAGTATCTGGTGCTGGAACCCGGCGACATCGTCAACACCGGGACGCCGCAGGGGGTGGCCCTGTCCGGGCGCTTCCCGTATCTGGTGGCGGGCGACGTGATGGAGCTGGAGATCGATCGGCTGGGGCGCCAGCGCTCGCACCTGGTCCCGGCCTGACCCGTTCGTGATCGGCGCCGGCCGGGGTGGTTCACCCGGCCGGCGCCTTCGCATGTCGGGGCGCGGGTCAGGGGCGCACCGCGACCGCGTCGACCTCGAACAACATCTCCGGCAGGGCCAGCGAAGCGACACCGCTGAGCGTCTGGGTCGGCGGCACGTCACCCCAGATCGCCCCGATCGCCTTGCCGAGGATGGCCAGTTTGTCCGAGTCGTGATCGACGATGTGGGTGCGCAACTGCACGATGTGGCTCAGGTCCAGGCCGACGGCCGCAAGGGCGATCCGCAGGTTGTCGAAGGACTCCTCGACCTGCTCGGCGAAGTCGTCGGTGCTCACATGGCCGTCGGCGTCCGACGCGTACTGTCCGGCGACGAACACGAGTTCCCCGGATGCCACGGCGACGTGGCTGTAGCCGAAGTGCACCGGGTCGTGCAGGCCGTCGGGGTTGATGATGCGGTGCGACATGGTCGGGGTCCCTCCGAAGCGAACGGTCGTCGAGTACAGGTCGTCCAGGGGTCGGATCATTCCCGGCGACGGTGACAATCGCGGCCGTCGGAGTGCCCGCGTCACAATCTTGTACCAGTCGAGTTCTTTCGAATTATCGAGCCGTTTCGGTGCCCGCCAGGGAAATGAATCGTGCTGTCGACAAAGCACGGATTGCATTCGCGGGAATACGCATGGGAATCGCGCCCGGCCGGCCGGCCGAAAACGACAAGGGCCCCGCCGGGTCGGCGGAGCCCTTGTCATCGGATCGGGTCACCTGGTGACTCGGCCCGGTTCAGCGGTCGTGCGGTTGCCCGGGTCGAGGACGTCAGACCTGGTGGCGACCACGGCGGCGGTTGAAGTAGATCGCGCCGCCACCGGCCGCGAGCAGTGCGGCGGCCGCACCGGCGATCAGGAAGGTGGCGGAGTCGTCACCACCGGTGTTGGCCAGGTCCTTGCCCTTGCCCGCGGGGGCGACGGGCAGCCACGGCACGACAACGGCCGGGTCGTCGGTACCGGGCTCCACGATCGGCTTGGTCGGCCCGGTGCTGCCGCTCGGCTGCGCGCTGGTGGCCGGCGGCGCCGAGGAGGTCGCGGGGGCGGACGTGGTCGTCGGCGCGCCCGTGGTCGCGGGGGCGCCCGTACCCGGGCCCTGGCTGGTGGTCGGGGCCGCACTCGTCGGCGGCGCGGACGAGGTCGCCGGTGCCGAGGTGGTCGGCGCGGCGCTGGTCGCGGGGGCGGACGTGCCCGGGGCCGGCGGCGCGGTCGTGGTGGGCGGCTTCGGCGTGGTCGGCGGCGTGGTGTTGACCGGCGGCAGGCTGGTCGGCGGCAGGCTGGTCGGCGGAGCCGTCGTCGGCGGGACGGTCGGCGCCTCGACGCAGTCGAGCTTGTTCGTGTAGGTCTGCGAGTAGTTGCCCGGACCGGTCACCTTGATGGTGTAGTCGGTGTCCTCGGCGACCTTGACGAAGTGCGTCTTGGTCGAGCTCGGCGGCACCTTCACCGTGGTGCCGTTGACCTTGAAGTCGGCCGGTCCGTCACCGGAGTTCTTCAGCGTGACGGTGACACCGCCCTCGACGCAGTCCTCCTTGGCCGCCGAGGAAGGCACCGGGACGGGCTGGTGGGACCACTTGACCTGGGCCGAGGCACTGGCCGAGAACGGCTGCGAGCCCGCGGTGATCAGGGTCTGGGTGTGCTTGCGGTTCTTGCCCAGGAACACCCGGCCGATGTTGATGCCGGCCTTGGTGGTGGCCGAGATCTTGGTCTCGCCCGGCGTCTTGGGCGCCTTGACGTAGAGCTCGGTGCCGTTCGCGGCCGTGTTGATCGGGTTGCCGTCCTTGCCCACCAGCGAGGCGCCGGCCGGGACGTTGCCGTCGAGCTTGACCGCGACCGGGTCGGTGCCGGAGGTCGTGACGGTGATCGGACCGACGCCCGGAGTGTCACTGTCGTTGCCCGACTTGGTGGTCGGCGACAGCTCCAGCGCGGCGCCCGGCTCGGTGGCCAGACCCTTGTTGGCCGGGCCGGTCAGGTAGGCGTAGAGGGCGTTGACGTCCTCGTCGTTGCTGCTGCTCGCGTCGACACCGTTGCTGTAGTGCCAGATCGCCGCCTGGGTGGCCGCGACGGCCTCCGCCGCGTCGAGGTCGTAGAACTTCTTGTCCTTGTCCTTGCCCCGGCCCTTGTGCAACGGCAGACCCGCGGTCTTGGCCAGCGCGTCGAGGTCGGCGGTCTTGGGGTACGAGTTGTTCAGCACCCAGTTGATCTTCGCGACCTTCGCGGTGTCCTGGAGCCAGGACTCCCCCCAGGTGCCCTCGCGGTACTCCGCCTGGTCCTGGACGGTGGTGTCCAGGTCGATGCAGTAGACCAGAACCTCGGGCGTCCCCCGGCGCTCCTGGCTGAGGATCATCAGCTCGGTCTGCACGCCGAAGGGGAAGCCCTTCAGGCGGACCGAGCCCTCCGTGTCGTCCACGTGACCGCGGAAGCGGAGCTTGGTGCCGGCGTCGGCGTCCGCGTGCGCGGTGGGCGCCAGGCCCACGACCGCGACCGCGGCCAGTCCGGTGGCGACGAACGCCGAAGCCACGCGGGATATACCCCGCTGCGTCTTATGCATGAAAGAAACGACTCCTCGCGAAAAGGCGGCCCCCGCTGCCCGGGTCTGTCACCGGGATCCCCACCCCTGGGCCGCCGAACGCAAGAATCGTGGTAGCGCGAAGTTTAGTCAATTCACGTCCAGGGAAATCCGGCCGCGAATCGGAATCCGCCCGGCGGCGTATCCGGGCATTGATTACCATTTGCCGTTTTTGATGCCGATGGGCGTCCGTCGCGCCCGCCGCCCCCCGAGCGGGCGGCGGCGGGCGCGACGGAACCGGCTACGCCGCGTCGTCGGCGAACGTGCCCGCGCGGGCGGCGCGTTCCGGGTCGCGGGCGCGCAGGACCGCGTAGCCGGCGATGCCCACCACCAGGGCGCCGACGAAGACGTACGGCAGCACGTTGAGCGGGGATTCCGGGACGGGCCACAGGTTGCGGTAGAAGACGTAGACCATCGCCGCCGCGCCGATCAGGCCCAGGGCCCAGGTGATCGCCAGGGCCCGGGCGCCCGTCCTGCGGACGAACAGCGGCGCGGCCAGACAGACCAGGACGTACGACAACATGTAGCCGAAGACGCCGATCGTGTCGATGTACGTGGTCGCGTCCAGGCCGTTGGTGCCGGCGAGCACGACCGCCACCGTCGGGATCGCGACGAAGGGCGTGACGACCAGGATCGCCGCCGAGGGCGTCTTGTGCGTCGGGTGCGCGCGACCCAGGCGGGCCGGCACCACGCCCTCCCTGGCCATGCCGAACAGCAGTCGGGCCGCGACCGTGACGCAGGCCATCACCACCGCCAGGAACGAGGCGGCGAAGCCCGCGTGCAGGAAGAACTTCAGGAAGCCCAGGCCGGAGAGTTCGGCCAACTCGTCCATCGGGTCGGCGCTGGCCACCAGGCCGTCGGGGCCGCCGAAGCCGACCACCTGCGCGTAGGTGGCGAACATGTACAACAGCCCGGCCAGCAGCGCGCTGCCCATCACCGCACGCGGGATCGCCTTGTACGGGTCGGTCGCCTCCGCGCCCAGCGAGGCCGCGCCCTCGAAACCGACGAAGCCGAGCACGCCCAGGACCACCGCGAACACGACGCCGTCCAGGGTGCTGCCGCTCAGGGTGAGTTGGTCGGTGTCGAACAGGTCGTTGCCGCTCTTGAAGAACACCGCGAGGAGCACGACCACGATCAGCACGATCGAGATCACCTCCAACGTCGCCGCCACCCGCGCCGCGGTGCGCACGCTCGCGATGGTCAACCGCACCGCGATGGCGGCCAGCAACACGTCGAGCAACACCTGACCGGCCACGCCGGTGAAGGCGCCCACGCCGATTCCGTCCAGCGCCCGGCCGGTGTAGTAGCCGGCGCCCGCGAGCGAGCCGGAGCCGATGCACACCGCGCCGATCAGCAGCGCCCAACCGGTCACGAACGCGCCGGCCGGTCCGAGCGAGAGCCGGGTGAAGGCGTACAGCGAGCCGGTGCCGGCCCGGCGGCGGGCGAACACGCAGATGCAGTACGCGATCGCCAGCACCGCGGCCATGGCCAGGAAGAACGAGAACCACGCGCCGTTGCCCGCGGACGCGGCCATGCTCGCGGGCGCGAACGCGATCACCGCGCTGGGCGCGACGTTGGCCACGCTCTGCGCGCCCACCTCGAAGGTGGTCACGCTGCGCCGGGCCAGGCCGTCGTCGGGCGGGCCGGAGTGGGTGCCGGGGGAGGGGAGCGAGGCTGCGGATGCGGGCACGGGTGCTGCCTTTCCGGACTTTCCGGCCGAATTGCCTGGGGTGAGAGTAGTCATCGGTCAGCCCTCGCGCTTGGTGGGGTCGTACGCGGACGGGGCGTGCGTGGTGGAGCCGGAGGCGGACCGGGGCGCGACGTACGCGGTGTACGCGTCGTAGGCCGCCGAGTCGGAGCCGGCCACGCCGGCCTCGGCCGGGTCGTGGGGCGCCGGCCGGTAGCCGGTGATCAGCAACTGCCGCAGGGCACGGCCCTCGTTCAGCTCCGCGAGGGCGTCCCCGGCCTCCTCCAGCGGACGCCGGGCCGAGATCATCGACTCGACGTCCAGGAAGCCGCCGACCACCAGGTCGACCAGCACCGGGATGTCGCGGTGGGCGACCACCGAGCCGTAGTTCGAGCCGAGGATGCGCTGGTCGGCCTCGGCCAACGCGAGCGGGTCGAAGCGGGCGGTGCTGCCGGTCGGCGGGAGGCCGACGATCACCGCCGCGCCACCTTGACCGAGCGCGGCGATGGCCTGCTCGGTGGTGGCGATCTTGCCGATCGCGTCGAACACGTAGTCCAGGCCCTCCGGGACCAACGTGCGCAGCGCCGCCACCGGGTCGACCGCACTCGCGTCGACGGTGTCGGTGGCGCCCAGCGTGCGCGCCAGGTCGAGCTTGTCCGCGACCACGTCCACCGCGACGATCCGGCCCGCGCCGGACAGCCGGGCGCCCTGTACGCAGGAGAGCCCCACGCCGCCGCAGCCGATCACCGCGACCGTCGCGCCGGCCTCCACTCCCGCGGTGTTGCGGACCGCGCCCACCCCCGTGGCGATCGCACAGCCGACCAGGGCCAGCGCGTCCAGCGGCGCGTCCTTGCGCACCTTGATCGCGCCGGAGGCGGGCACCACCACCCGGTCGGCGAACGAGGATACGCCCAGGTAGTGGTGCAGTTGCTCGCCGTCGGTCGAGCTCAGTCGGCTGGTGCCGTCGTACAGCACGCCCTTGGGCGCGACCACCTCGGCGACCAGCGAGCACGCGGCGGGCCGGCCGGCGAGGCAGTAGCGGCAGGCGCCGCAGGCCGGCACCCAGGACAGCACCACGTGGTCGCCGACGGCCAGGCCCGAGTCCTCGGTGTCCGGCCCGAGCGCGGTCACCACGCCGGAGCCCTCGTGGCCCAGTACGACCGGCATCGGCACGTCCCATTCGCCGCGCACCACGTGCAGGTCCGAGTGGCACACGCCGGCCGCGACCACCGCGACCTCGACCTCGCCGGAGCCGGGCGGGGCCAGCACGAGATCGGTCATGGTCAGGTCGTTGCCGGGGCGCAGAACCACGCCGCGGACGCGGTCGGCGGGTGCCGGGGAGGGGATGGTGCTCATGGCTGCTCCTGGCTGGACGAGGTCGCGTTTAGTAGCGCTAAACTTTCGTCAAGGTTTTACAGGAGTAAACTCGTGGCGTAAAGACCCCCGAGCAGGGTGAATCCGAACCTTTACGGACCGCTCGGCGGTCGCGGAACGGTGCGCTGAAACGACGGGAGGACGGGTACCGTGTCGCGCGTGCCAGCACATACCGGAGCAGAGTCCGGCGCAGAGCCCGCGGCCACACCCGCCGCCAAGGACACCTCCAGTCGGATGTCCCGGGTCGGCCCGCGCCTGCGCGAACTGCGCCTGGCCCAGGGGCTGACGCTGGTCCAGGTGGCCGGCGCCGCCGGGGTGACCAAGGGCTTTCTGAGCCTGGCCGAGCGCGGCAAGGCGTCGGTGTCCGTGCCGACCCTGCTGCGCATCTGCGACGCGGTCGGCACCAGCATCGCCGCCCTGTTCGACTACCCCGACCAGGACGTGGTGCGCAGCGGCATCGGCGCCCCGCTGGAGATGGGCGGCATCGGGATCGAGGAGTTCCTGTTGACGCCGGCGGAGGAGACGCACGTCCAGGTGATGCGCACCGTGCTGAGCCCGGGCGGCGGCTCGGGCGGCGCGTACGCGCTGGAGGCCGAGACGGTGTTCGCCTACCTGGTCCGCGGCAGCCTCGAACTCACCGTCGACGGCGCCGTGCGACATCTGGGCGCGGGCGACTCGACCACGTTCTCCGCGCGACTCGAACACGGATGGACGAATCCGGGCGAGATCGAGGCCGAGGTGTTGTGGTCGATCGCGCCGGCGCTGCCGCGCCATGTGACCAAGCTACGGCCCAACCGGTAATCATCGGTTGCCGATCGGTTGCCGCTCGCTTGCCGACCGGGGTCGATCGAGTGCACACCCGGTACGGACCGGGTGCCGGCCCGATGTCCCCCGGACGCGGGCCGGTTCGCCGTGTTCCCGGAGACGTCGGCACCACGCCGGCGCCGAGGCTTTCTATGCTTGCCGCGTGACCGACCCCAATGACCTCGATGTCCGACCGGCGTTCTCGCCGTCCGCAGCCGCCTCCGCCCGGGGGGTGATGGCGCTAACCTGCGAGCGTGTGGCCGCGACATTGGCTTCGTACGAGCTGCGGGTGCTGCCGTCGACCGTGGCCCAGTGGGAAGCCGGGACGGAACGCCCGAACGAAGCCGAACTGCTCGCCCTCGCCAAGTCCTTGGTCGTCCCCGTGAGCCAACTCATGGGCGGCCGACCGAGCAATCTCCAGGACCACCGGATCGCGGCCGGCCTCACCCGCGCCCAACTCGCCAACCAGGTACGGATGAAGGAGATCGGCTACGCCCGACTCGAACGTGCGAACAAGTGGCGGGCCGACGAGCAGCGGACCGGCTTCCTGGTCCGCGCCCTCGGCCTGTCGATGCGTGACCTGGCCGAGGTGTCCGGCGTCGGCCCCGAACTGGAAAACCTGCTCGCCGAGGCGGTGGTGGGTCGCTGGAAGACCCAACTGCCGGATATCACCCGGTTGATCGGGATGCGCCGCAAGCGCATCGGCGAGGTGCTCGAAGCGCTGAGCTCGGTCTTCCCGGAGGGCATGGACGTGGCCGACGTGCCGCGGGCCGCGGTGGTCGAGCGGTTCTGGGGGCTGCTCGGCGACCCGGTCGCGGACCCGGGCGCCCCGGGCGTGTGGCTGCTGCAAGGACGATTCGCGTAACCGACCCCGAACCGAACGGTCCTGCCGTCCCGTCGGATCCGACGGGACGGCAGGACCGTTCTTTGTTCGCGCCGGGCGCGTCCGGCGGCACCTACTAGACCGGTACGCCGACCAACGTTCCGCCGTCGGCGATGCGGACCTCGAAGCGGGCGAGTTGGTCCGCGGGCGTCCAGGTGCCGGTCCGGATCACCAGGGGCGCCTCCGAACCCGGTACACCGTAGCCCTTCTGCGGGACCGTCCAGCCGGAGATCTGCTGTTCCTTGCCGTCCTTGCCGATCGCGACCAGCGAACACCGCAACGGACCGCGAACGTTGCGCAGTTCGAGCGCGAGGTTGGTGCCCCAGCCCTTGCTCTCCAGTGCGATCCGGGCGGCTGCCCCGGTGCGCGGATCGGTGGCCTGCAGCGTCGTCCCGTTCTCGGCGATGGCCCGGAACGGGTCCGCCTGCTGCGCCGAGGTGGACGAATCCTCCTTGAGCCAGGTCCGGCCGGCGAGCACGCCCGCACCCAGACCGATCACCAGGAGCGCGACGCACGCGGCGACCAGGAGGGCGAGCCGGGGGGTGCGTCGGGCGTTGCGCCGCGCGGCCGATTCGTCCACCGGACCCGGGCCGGCGACCGGCGGCGGGGCAGCGGTCGGTTCCGGCGTCGGCACCGGGACCGGTCCGGGTGTCCACGCCGGTCGGGTCGGCGCCGCGGGTGCCGGTGCCGCCGGCTCCGGCAGTTCGTACACGCCCTCGTCGCGCACCTCGGTCAGCAGCGTGGCCAGACCGGAGAAATCGGCCAGCTCGTCGAGACAGCGGTCGCAGCCGGCCAAATGCTCCTCGAACGCATCCCGGTCCGCCGGCTCCAACAGGCCGAGGGCATACGCGGCGACATCCGCATGTTCGGGTTGCACGCTCATGCCGACACACCCCTCTCCTCCAGGACGAGCCGCAGCGCGCGCAGCGCGTAGTACACGCGTGACTTCGCCGTACCCGCCGGGATGCCGAGTACCTCGGCCGCCTGGTTGACAGTACGGTCGCGGAAGAACGTTTCGATCAAAATTTCCCGGTGCGATGTGGAAAGGGCGTCCAGCGCGTCGCCGACCACCACCGAGCGCAGCAGCCGATCGACCTCGTCGCCGGTGGGCAGCGTGGCCAACGGCTCGTCGCCGACCTCCGGCGGACGGGCCGCGCGGGCCCGCTGCTCGTCGATGACCAGCCGGCGGGCGACGGTGACCAGCCAGGGCAGCAGCGGCGCGGCGGGATCGAGCTTGGTGCGATTGCGCCAGGCCCGGACCAGCACCTCCTGCACGCTGTCCTCGGCCCGCTGCCGATCGCCACCGTTCAGTCGCGACACGACCGCGAGCAACGGCCGCGAGTACTCGCGATAGAGCATCGTGACGAACTTGGTCTCCTCGTCCGAGCCCGGCGGGTCGGAACCCGGCGGGCCGGACCCCGGCACGTCCACATCGGACATTCGCGACCGGCCTCCTCCCGTAGCCGAGATCCGCATCCCGGAGCAGGCAACACCCTAGGGGGCGCCTGCCTGCCGCCATGGCGCCATCCCTGTTTCGGCCATCCGACCAGGCACGATGCGAAAATGACGCCACTTTGGCTCCATGGGGTTCACTGTGGCGTCAAAAGTGTGCCATGCTGGCCGCAACGGACCTCCAGGGTCACCGGAAGCGGTTGTTGTGGTCGGATCGCCGCCGGATTGCGACCCGATCACGGACCGATCGGTACTTGGCACCACCATGGCGCCGCGGCACTGCCATGCCGGCGCCGAACCATTCGACAGATCCAGGGAAAGGAAGGGTGGGCGCGATGACCGCCACCACCACTCGGATCGCCACCCCGGGCGGAATCACCGCCCGCGGGGTGCGCAAGTCCTACGGCGACAAGGTCGTGCTCGACGGCATCGACCTGCACATCCCCGAGGGCACGATCTTCGCCCTCCTGGGTCCCAACGGCGCCGGCAAGACCACCACCGTGCAGATCCTCACCACGTTGATCGGCGCCGACGCGGGCGAGGCGCGGGTGGCCGGGCACGACCTGCGGACCGACCCGGACGGGATCCGCCGGGAGATCGGCGTCACCGGACAGTTCGCGGCGGTGGACAACCTGCTCACCGCCGAGGAGAACCTGCTCCTGATGGCGGACCTGCACCACCTGGACCGGCGGGAGGGCCGGCGGCGCGCCGCCGATCTGCTCCACCGCTTCGACCTCGCCGCCGAGGCCGGGAAGTCGGCGTCCACCTTCTCCGGTGGCATGCGACGCAAGCTCGACCTGGCGATGACCCTGGTCGGCCGCCCGAGTGTGCTCTTCCTCGACGAGCCGACCACCGGCCTGGACCCGCGCAGCCGGCGGGTGATGCGGGACCTGATCCGCGATCTGGTCGCCGACGGCACGACCATCTTCCTGACCACGCAGTATCTGGAGGAGGCGGACCAACTCGCGGATCGCATCGCGGTGTTGGACCACGGGAGGCTGGTTGCCGAGGGCACCGCGGCCGAGCTCAAGGGGCGCATCCCCGGCGGGCACATCCGGGTGTTCTTCGCCACCGAGCGGCGCCTGGACGCGGCGGCCGCGCTGTTCCCCGGCGCGCTGCGCGACAACGAGGAACTCGCCCTGCAAATCCCCGGCGACGGCAACATCGCGGCCCTGCGCGACGTGCTGGACGCGCTGGAGTACGCCGGTGCGGAGGCGCAGTCGCTGTCCGTGCACACCCCCGACCTCGACGATGTCTTCCTCGCCCTGACCGGTCGGCCCGAGTCGTCCAAGGAGAACGCGCGATGAGTACTTCCACCTATGCGGTACGCGACTCGATGACGATGTTGCGCCGCAACCTCAAGCGCGCCCGGCGCTACCCGTCCATGACGCTGTCGACGGTCATCACCCCGATCCTGATGTTGCTGCTGTTCGTCTACGTGTTCGGCAACGCGCTCGGCAACGGCATCGAGCTGCCCGGCGGCGGCTCCGGCCGCGGCGACTACATCGACTACGTCACCCCGGGCATCATCTTGATGACGGCCACCTCCGGTGCCGTCTCCACGGCCGTGTCGGTGTGTTCGGACATGACCGAAGGCATCATCAACCGCTTCCGCACCATGTCCATCTCCCGGGCCTCGGTGCTCACCGGTCACGTGCTCGGCAACGTCATCCAGACCATGATCGCGCTGGTCATGGTGACCGGCGTCGCCTTCGCGGTCGGTTTCCGGTCGAACGCGACCCCGATCGAATGGCTGGCCTCCATCGGCCTGTTGCTCCTGCTCGCCTTCGGGTTCAGTTGGCTCTCGGCCGCGATGGGCCTGGGCGCCTCGACCGTGGAGACCGCGAGCAACGCGCCGCTGCCGCTGACCTTCCTGCCGTTCCTGGGCAGTGCGATCGTCACGCCCGACTCGATGCCCACCGGGCTGCGCTGGTTCGCCGAATACCAGCCGTTCACCCCGATCAACGAGACGCTGCGCGGCCTGCTCCTGGGCACCGGGATCGGCAACGACGCCTGGATCGCCCTGGCCTGGTGCCTCGGCCTGGCGTTGGTCGGCTACCTGTGGTCGCGCTCGATCTTCAACCGCGAGGCCCCGAAGGTGTAGGCCCGTCACCGTGTCGCACGATGCCGAAGGGCTCGGCCCGTCACCAGGTGACGGGCCGAGCCCTTCGGCATCGTCGCGCGCTCGGGGTGCCCCGAATTCCGGCGGATTTCTCGGCCGGCGGTATTTCCCGGGCGATGACCCGGTTCCTCCTGTGACCGGCCGGCCGCAGGAGGAACCGGGCCGCCGACGGGAATTGCCCGGGCGGAGGCATTTCCCGACGGCAGTCGATGGGTGGAACCGATGATCAGCCTTGTCCGGCCGGCGATTCGGGTAATTCGGTGCGACCCGGCCGCAGGGGTCGCACCCGAACCCCGCCGACTTCCCGATCCGTATTCCGACACCCGCTCCGGTGAGGCGAGCGTACTTCCCGGTCGGAATTCGGTGACCGGAAACGACGGTCGGTCGAGTCGGCCGCGAACAATTGGGCCCACCACGAATCCTCGGCGCCGCCGGCGGGGGCTGTCCCGTCGACGGGACCCGGTACCGAACGAGCGCCCCGCCCCGCATCGGGGCCGCTCAGCGGCGCAGTTCGAGCGTGCAGCACTTGGCGTTGCCGCCGGCCTTGAGCAACTCGACCAGGTCGATCCCGATCGGGACGTAGCCACGTTCGCGGAGCTGCGGGCCGGCGAGTTCGACGGCGCGTTCCGGCAACAGCACGTGTCGGCCGTCGGACAGCGCGTTGAGCCCGAAGACGACCGCGGTGGCCTCGTCGGCCAGGATCGCGTCGGGGAAGCGCTCGGCCAGCAGCCGCCGGCTGTCGGGGGAGAACGCCTGCGGGTAGTACATGATCTCGTCGGGGCCGAGCACCGTGAGCGCGGTGTCCAGGTGGTAGAACCTGGGGTCGACCAAGGTCAGGCTGAGCACCGGGATGCCGAAGAACTCCCGTGCCTCGTGGTGCCCGCGCAGGTCGCTGCGGAATCCGGAGCCGGCCAGCAGTTCGCCGCCCACGTAGAGGAAGTCGCCCTCGCCCTCGTTGAGGCTCTCGGCCTGGCGTACCTCGGACCATCCGTCGGCGCGGAACCAGTCGAGGTACGCCTGCGATTCGTCGGCGCGCTGCGGGTGGCGAAACCGGGCGACGAGCACCTTGCCGTCCACGACCGTCGCGCCGTTGGCCGCGAACACCATGTCCGGGAGACCGGGCACCGGTTCGATCAACGCCACGTCGTGCCCGAGCGCGACGTAGGCATCGTGCAGACCCTTCCACTGGGCCGACCCGGTGTCCGCGGAGGTGGGCACCCGCGGGTCCATCCACGGATTGATCGAATACGTGACATCGAAGTAGGTGGGCCGGCACATCAGGAAACGCCGCGGCCGAGCCGTGCGGTTGCCGTCCGAAGTCGCCTGGGTGTTTGTCTGGGTCACTTTGATTCCCTTGTTCTCCGCGATTTGTGTCCGGGGTGAAATCAATGCCGATGCGAAACGGTGTGTTCGACCGGACGGAAACACGGCGTTCGCCCGATGCAGGCATGCCGGAAAGGAGCGGGATCGCCGCGGGCCGAAGTTAGCACGAGGTGTGGGCCGCACTCGTCCCGTTGACGGGACAACCACCTGCAATTGATATTCGGGGATTTCATCGGAGTCGATTCGGGTAATTCCCCCCGGCGTTCCGTCGGGCGCTCGGTCGGGGTGCGGGCGGGTGCGCGACGGGGTGCGCGACGGGGTTCGCGGGCCGGGCCGAGGTCGTCGCCGGCGGGCTGCGGCGAGCCGGGCCCGCATCTGCGGATCGCCCACCGGCCGGCCGACTCGCCCGGTGGTGGGTCGACGCCCGACCCGGCCGCGTCCGGTGCGGTGCACAGGCCGGGAACCGCCGCGGAGCCGAGCGCCGGCCCGGTTCGGCGCGGATCCGGGCCGGCCGAATTCGATCGATCGACGCGCGTCGCCGGCACTCGAACGGGGCACCGAAGAATCCGTCCGGATGGTCGAAGTCATTCCCCATGCGGCCCGGTCGTGAATGTGCGATGACACCCGCCTATCGGTGCCGTTAGGACCGCGTCAAGACGGCCGGGTTTTCGAGCCGCAGCAGGTACGCGCCCTTATAGTGACCGGCCCCGCGAACTCGCTCGATCCGATCACCCCGGCCATGTATGGAAACAACTTGGTTGGTCAAATCTTTTTTCGCCGGTTGTGGAATGAGACGATCGACTACCCGGCGACAGTGGGCGGTATCGTTCCGAAACGATCAGCGGCCGTTTCCTTGATTTCCGGGAGTTGCTGGGATCTACTCGGGTAGGCCGTCGAAGAGGCCCACTTTGAATGTGGATCTTCGGGAGACGGCAAGGCGTGACGCCGGTAGCCGCAATGCCAACGGGGATCTGCAAAGAGGCGAACGGGGCAAGTCGTTGATGCACGCATTCGTACATATGTCCACCATGTCCGACCGCGCGATCCCAAGGATCGCGTGGCACGGTCGTACGCAGGTGGAGCCCAGGTCGTCGAACATTCGGCCGGGAGCGATCCGAGAGTGGCCTTCGGGTCCGATCGCGCCGATGGGATCGATGGTCGACCGAATGTATATCGGATATGTCTGGTATGCAC
Source organism: Embleya sp. NPDC020886 (assembly GCF_044333915.1). NCBI lineage: Bacteria > Bacillati > Actinomycetota > Actinomycetes > Kitasatosporales > Streptomycetaceae > Embleya > Embleya sp. NPDC020886. The sequence goes on from NZ_JBIRRX010000007.1 coordinate 241,117, forward strand.
CCGTGGTGGGACTCCCCGTGGCAACGAACTGCGCAAGAGCGGCACGGAATCTGCGCAACATTCGCTTGTTCGAGCGTGCACTCACATGGAGGCATGGTGGCGAATCAAACCAGAAATCATGAAATCGCGAGAGAGACGCAGCTTCGCTCGGGCCCGGGGGTCGTCGCCCGACCGCGGAGAGCCATCGGGGACCATCCGCACTGCGGTCGGCTGCTCACCACAAAAGTGGGTCTGCAAATACCTGCCGATATGACCTTCGAAGACTGGGAGCAGGCCGGTCGCAAGCTGTCGGGAATCCTGGATTCCTCGTCGTGGTGGCTCGGCGACTGGTTGGTATACGGCAAGGACCACTATACCGATCTGTACCAGCGGGGGATACGCGCGGCCGGATTAAGCTACCAGACGCTAAGGAATTATGCATGGGTTTCGAGGCGTTTCGAGTTCCATCGCAGGCGGTCGGCACTGAGTTTCCAACACCATGCGGAATTGGCCTCGTTGCCGCTCGCCGAACAGGAACTGTGGCTGGACCGCGCGGAAGAGATGAAGTGGACCACCAAACAGCTTCGCAACGCCATCCGTGACGTCCGGGCGGCGACCGAGGGGCAGGACGGCCGGCAGGCCGAGGCGACGCGCCGGCTCGCGGTGCCGGGCGATCGCATCCAGTGGTGGCACAAGGCCGCGGAGCAATCGGGGATCGACTTCGAGCAGTGGGTGCTCGCGACGCTGGACAACGCCGCCGAGCGGGTCCTGGAGGACGTCGAGGAGCAGACGGCGGTCAGCGCCTGACGGCAGGTGATCGAGGCACAACGGGGTGATCGTGGACAGTGCACCGCCCGGGGCGGTGCAACGCACCACGATCCCGGGGCCCGTGCTCGCGAGCACGGGCCCTTCGGTCGTTCTCCGGAACGGGTCCGGCTTCGGCTGCCCGGCCGCCCGGCAATTCGTCGATCGTCCGCCGAGCCCGGAATACCCGGCGGGTGTATGGCGAAAGGGGCGTCCGCCGAGCCGGCGTCCGGCGCCGGTTACCAATTGATTACCACGGATCGGCTCGACCATCCATGAACGGCCCGGTTCGCGATACCGCCGGGTAACGAACACGCGGGAACTCACCCGCTCGGTAATCCGGTGCGCCATGTCGCGGAGCATCCTGGCTTCGTGTGCCCGGGCAGTGGTTCGGTACCCGGGTGGACGATCGGGCCGGCGGACCGACCGGAGCGTTGTCCCGTCGGCGGGACGGCCCCGGCGGTCGTATTGCGGACCGAGCCCCTTGAAAGGTTTGCCCGGCCCCCCTACGTTGGAACTGCGGTGCCCCCAGACGCAATATCGAATGCGTTTCTCCCGTATGGCCGGTCGAGAGATTCGGGAGCATGGGCACGTCGGACAATGGTTATCCTGAATTCCCGACCAGGGTCCTCTTATCGGTTTCCGTGACCGACCCGCCGAAGATACGGAAGTCCCTGTCGCCGCCCTGCTAGCGGGAGAGTTTTCTATGGGCACTTTTGCACGCGAGATCTACGACGTGGTGGGCATCGGGTTCGGCCCTTCCAATCTGTCGTTGGCCATTGCGCTGGACGAGTATCGGTCCGCAGGTCCGGACGATCCGTCACAGCCGTCGGCGATGTTCTTCGAACGACAGCCCGCGTTCGGCTGGCATCGCAATATGCTGTTGCCCACGACGACCATGCAGATTTCCTTCATGAAGGATCTGGCCACGTTCCGCAATCCGGTGTCGAGCTTCGGCTTCGTGTCGTTCCTGCATGCGTCCGGTCGGTTGACGCAGTTCGTCAACAACCAGGACTTCTTTCCGACGCGCCAGGAATTCCACCAGTACCTGGAATGGGCGGCGGCCCGCTTCACCGACCGGGTCCGCTACGGCACCGAGGTGACCGGGATCCGGCGGCCCGCGGCGACCGAGGGCGACGCCGGCGAGCCGTACGTGGAACTGGAGGTCCGCAGCGGCTCCACGACCCGGGTGGTGGGCGCACGCAACGTGGCCGTCTCCACCGGCCTGGTGCCGCGCATGCCCAAGGGTGTGCAGCGCGACGAACGTGTGTGGCACAGCTCGGAGTTCCTGGACAAGTTCGGTCGGATGGACCCGGCCGGGCTCAAGTCCGTGGCGGTGGTCGGCGCGGGTCAGAGCGCGGCCGAGATCACCCGCTATCTCTACGACGAACTGCCGCACGCGCAGGTCTACTCGATCATTCCGTCCTACGGCTACTGCGTGGCCGACGACACCCCCTTCGCGAACCAGATCTTCGACCCGGGCGCGGTGGACACCTACTACTTCGGGACGGATCGCTCCCGCGAGGCGTTCTGGCACTACCACCGGAACACCAACTACTCGGTGGTCGACGACGAGGTGATCCGCGACCTGTATCGGCGTTCGTACGACGAAGAGGTGCGCGGCCTGGACCGGTTGCGCTTCCTCAACCTGACCAGGGTCGACCAGGTCAAGCGGGCCGGCGACGAGACGCGGGTGTCGCTGCTGTCCCTGCCGACCGACGAGACGCCGGAACTGGACGTGGACGCGATCGTGTTCGCCACCGGCTACGACGCGATGGAGCCGACCGCGCTGCTCGGCGACCTCGATCGATACTGCCTGCGCGACGACACGGGTCGGCATCGCGTCGCCCGGGACTACCGGCTGGTCACCACGCCCGAGTTGGGCTGCGGCATCTACCTCCAGGGCGGTACCGAGCACACCCACGGCCTGACCTCGTCGCTGCTGTCGAACCTGGCCGTGCGCAGCGGTGAGATCGCCGAATCCATCATCGGCCGGCGCGCCGAGCCGATGGCGGAGCCACCGCTTCGCCGGGTGGTCGCCGGCGAGACCGGGTGATCCCCTCCATCCGGGAGTCGCGGCCCGTCGGCGATCCCGACGGGCCGTTCCCGGCTCGGACGCGGCTGTCCGGCGCGGTGCACCGTCAGGGCTTGATGCCGACCGCGCCGTAACCCCAGACGTTCTCCACCGTGTCCAGGGGGTGGTCCGGCTCCGCGTCCGGGTTCCAGTGGGTGCGCAGACCGGGGTCGACCAGGTCGAAGCCGGCGAACAGCGACAGGATGTCGTCGTGGCCGCGCATGGTCATCTCGGCGGAGGCGTTCTTCCATCCGTCGGCGCCCTTGCGGCCCTGGTTCGGGTCGGCGTCGAAGGACGCGTGCGAGAGCAGCAGCATGCTGCCGGCGGGCAGCGCGTCGCGCAGTCGGGCGACGATCTCGTGCGGCTTCTCGTCGTCCCGGATGAAGTGCAGTATGGCGACCAGCATCAGCGCGACGGGCTCGCCGAAGTCGATCACCTCCAGCACCTCGGGCGCCGACAGGATGTCCTGGGGCGAGCGCAGGTCGGCCTGGGTGAAGGTGGTCCGGCCGGGTCCGGCGTCGGCCATCAGCGCCCGCCCGTGCACCAGCACGATCGGGTCGTTGTCCACGTACGCCACCCGGGCGTCCGGGGCGATCTCGTGCGCCACCTCGTGGGTGTTGCCCGAGGTGGGAATGCCGGTGCCGATGTCCAGGAACTGCCGGATGCCCCGGCGCGCGGCGTAGCGCACCGCGCGGCGCAGGAAGAGCCGATTGAGTTGCAGGGTGACCGGCAGGTCGGGAATGGCGGCGACGATGGTGTCCGCCGCCGCGCGGTCCACCGCGAAGTTGTTCTTGCCGCCCAGCAGATAGTCGTAGATCCGGGCGGTGTGCGGAATGCTCGTGTCGATCCGTGCGGGCAACCGACTCTCGACCTCGTCGAGGCGGGGCAACCGCCAGGTCTCGTCGTCGTCTCCCGCGTCCCCCGCCGGTATGGATGTCACGTTCGCCTGCCTCCGCACCACCGATTCCCCGTTTTCGCCGAGCGTACTGTGGCCATTCGCGGTTTGGGATCGCGCCGAAGGCGCTGTGGGGGAATCGATACACGGCCCGGGTCGCCGGGCGGTCGACTCGGGCGGGCGGTGCCGGCGATCGGCCCCGTGGCGCGGACCGCCGGCACCACCCTGCTCGGGGGTTACTCGGGCATGCCCTCGTCGACCCAGCGGGCGAAGGCGTCCACCCGGTCGGCCGGCCAGGGCCCGTCGCACGGCATGGTGCCCGCACGCAGCCGGGCCAGGATCGCCTCGGCATGCGCGCCGACGCCGGCGTGCGACCACAGGTCGAACATGGCGCCTGGTACGGCCGTGAGCCGGCGGGCGCGCCGATCCCGGCGAACTGGCCGTACCGCACCGCGTCGCTGATCCGGTGCGCCCTCGGCGGCACGATCCCCCCCGACACCCCACCGCCGTCCACCCCGGCCACGCCCTAAGGCGAGTCGATCGGCTCCTCGTCGCGCGGCCGGCGCGGCAGCAGGAACGCGGTGAGTACGACGAGCGCGAGTGCGGCCACGACCACCCACAGGGTCTGTTCCAGCGCGTGCGTGTACGCATCGGCCCGATCCGCGGCGTCCGGTGCGGCGGCGGCGTCGAAGAACACCGTGCCCAGGATCGCCACCCCCAGCGTGGCGCCGAGTTGCTGGTTGGCGTTCAGCACGCCGGACGCCGAGCCGGTCTCGTGCTCGTCGACGCTCGCCAGTGCGATGTCGAAGAACGGGGCGAGCACCAGGCCCATGCCGATCCCGACGACCACCAGGGACGGTGCGAGCTGCCCGGCGTCCACGTCGGCGCCCACCCGATGCAGGGTCAGGGACAGCGCGGCCACGCCCACCGCCATCACCACCGCGCCCGCGTGCAGGACGGTCCGGCCGAACCGCGGCACCAGCACGGCACCGGCGGCCACCGCGCCGAGCACCACGCCCAGCGCGATCGGGGTGCTCGCCAGGCCGGCGTGGATGGCCGACCAGCCCAGGCCGATCTGGAGGAACAGGCCGAACACCAGGATCAGTCCGTTCATCGCGGCGAAGAACACCAGGCCCACCGACAGGCTGCCGGTGAACGCCCGTTTGGCGAGCAGGCTCGGTACCACCAGCGGTGATCCACCGGCTCGCGCGATCCGCCGCTGCCACCAGGCGAAGGCCGCCAACACCGGCAACGCGCCCGCCATCGAGGCGAACGTCCAACCGGGCCAACCCGATTCGCGCCCCTGGACCAGCGGATACACCAACAGCAGCACGGCGGCCGAGACCAACACCATGCCGATCGGGTCGAGCCCGGGCCGCCGCGGCGCCCGCGATTCGGGCACGTAGCGCAGCGCGCCGAGGATGGCCAACACGCCCAGCGGCACGTTGATCAGGAAGATCGCCCGCCAGCCGGTGCCCGCGGGATCCGCCTCGATCAGCGCGCCGGCCACGATCGGGCCGCCCACCGAGGCCAACGCCATCACCGGCCCGAACAGGCCGAAGGCTTTGCCGCGTTCGGCCGGCGCGAAGACCGACACCACCACCGAATACGTCTGCGGGATGGTCAGCGCGGCGAACAGGCCCTGCACCGCGCGAGCCGCGATCAGCAGCCCGATGGACGGCGCGACCGCGCACAACGCCGAGGTCGCGGTGAAGCCGCCGAGGCCGATCAGGAACATCCGGCGGCGGCCCAGGATGTCGCCGAGCCGACCGCCGGTGATCAGGCCGACGGCGAAGGTCAGCGTGTACGCGGCGGCGATCCACTGCAGCCCGGTCGAACCGCCGCCCAGGTCCGCCCGCACCGACGGCGCGGCGACCCCGACCACGGTCGCGTCGAGCAGGTCCATCGTCTCGGCCAACAGGGCCACGGCGAGCGCCGCCCACCGCCGCGGATGGGGCACGGCCTCCGTCACCGAAGGCCGGTCCGGGGCCGGCGGGGCGCCCGACGGGAAGGTGCTGACATCCATGACTCTCCTCGACGAATAAGGTTCGTACCGAACGAATGTCGTTCGGTGGAACGATCGCTGTTCGTTCCAGGAGTCAGTGTTCGGGTCAACTACGCTGTTCGCAACCCCCGATCGAAACAGGACGGCAACAGATGGCGAGAACGCCGCGGACCGGATCCCCAGGCACCCCCGACCGACCGCCCGCGGACGCGGGCGCCGACGTGCCGGAACTGCCCACCCCGCCGTGGCGGCGCGGCCGGGCCAAGCCGGTGCGCCCGCCGCTGAGTCGGGCGTCGATCGTGCGGGCGGCGCTGGCCGTGCTGGACGAGGGCGGCCTCGAAGCGGTGAGCATGCGGCGGGTCGCCGACGAATTGCAGACCGGACCGGCGTCGTTGTACGTCCACGTGTCGAGCAAGGAGGAACTGCTCGAACTGGTGCTGGACCACGTGCTCGGCGACGTGGTGATCCCGGAGCCGGACCCCGAGCGCTGGCAGGCCCAACTCAAGGAGGTGGTGCTGGACTTCCGGACCGTGTTGGCCGCACACCACGACCTGGGCCGGGCGGTACTGGCGGCGATCCCCTCCGGACCCAACGCGCTGCGGATCAGCGAGGGGCTATTGGCCGTGATGCGCGGCGGCGGTGTCCCCGAACAGGCCAGCGCGTGGGTGCTGGACGTGCTTCAGCTCTACATCTCGGCCGACGTCTACGAGGCGGCGCTGCACCTGTCCCGGTCCGAACACGGGGAGGATCCGATGGCGATGGCCCAGTCCTACCTCGGCGAGGTCATCGAGTCGTTGCCCCCGGACCGATTCCCGACCCTGATCGCCCTGAAGCCGCACATGACCACCGGCGGCCGGTTGGCCCGGGTCGAATTCGGCCTGGACGTCTTCATCCGCGGCCTGGCGGACCTGCCGCACCCGTGACCCCGGCGGCGCCGTCGCCTTGGTCCGCGCCGGGCGGGTGCGGGCGCTCTGTCGGCGTCGATCACCCAGGGCGGCCCCGGCGCAGGCCGAACCCGCAGCGGCGCGGGCAGTACGGTGCGACGACGATGGTGACGCCGTTGGGCAGTTCGACCACGCCGGTGCCCGGCCCGGCGAGGCGACCGATTCCGGTCAGGCGTGCGGAGCCTCCATGGCCGGCCGCAGCCGGGCCAACAGGCGGTACAGCGCGAGGCGTTCCTCTGGGGTGAGGGCGTCGAGGGCGGCGCGGGTGGTCTTCATCTCGCTGCGGATGCGGCGGATCGTGGCGTGGCCCTCGTCGGTGGCCACCACGTTCTTGACCCGGCGGTCGTTCGGGTCGGGCTCGCGGCGGACCAGGCCGCGCGATTCGAGCCGGTCCACGATGCCGGTGACGTTCGAGGCGTCGCACACCAGGCGGTCGGCGAGCCCGCGCATCGGCAGCGGGCGGCGGAGCAGGGACAGCGTCTTGGCCTGCACCGAGGTGAGGCCGTGCCGGCTGACCACGGCGGCGAAGTCGTGGAAGTACGCCGTGCCGACGGCGGCCATGGCGTCCATGATCTCGGCGGTGTCGGGGCGGTCCGCAGTGCTGCTCATGGAGCCAAGTTAACGCAAAAAGGTTGAGGACTTCAACCTTTGAACTTGACGTAGCAATTTCCGACTGTCTACGGTCGGTCCGTCGTATTGCTTGAAGACCTCAACCATCGAGGCTCCCAAGCTTCCCTCCTGCCCCGTCCCCTTCCAGGAAGAGCACCCCGTGAGCCTCACCCCGCCCGGCAAGGGCACCGGTACCGCCGCCGGTGGCGCCACCGCCGACAAGGGACGATCCGGTGCCCCGCTGATCCTCGCCCTGGGTCTGGCCGCCATGGTCGTCGCGATGGCGCAGACCCAGGTCATCCCGATCCTCGGGCTGCTCCAACAGGAGCTGGGCACCACTCCCGCCGGCGTCGGCTGGGTGACCACCGCGACGCTGCTGTCCGCGGCCGTGTTCACCCCGCTGCTCGGCCGCTTCGGCGACCAGCACGGCAAGAAGCCGACCCTGGTCGGCGTGCTGATCGTGATGATCGCCGGCTCCGTGCTGGCGGCGGTCACGTCCTCGCTGCCGCTGCTGATCCTGGGCCGGGTGCTCCAGGGCGCGGCGACCGCGATCTTCCCGCTCGCGTTGTCGATCATTCGCGAGGAGCTCCCGGTGGAGAAGCTGCCCGGTGCGATGTCGCTGATCAGCGGCACCCTCGCGTTCGGCAGCGGCCTCTCGCTGGTGGCCACCGGGCTGCTCACCCGCGGCGACGACCCGAACTACCACCTGGTCTTCTGGTTCTCCGCGATCCTGTCCGCCGTCGCCCTGCTCGCGGTGATCCTGCGGGTGCCGGCCGGGGGCAGCAAGGCGGGCGGCCGGATCGACCTGCTCGGCGCGGCCACCCTCGGCCTGTTCCTGGTGCTGCTGCTCCTGGGCATCTCGCAGGGCCACGAATGGGGTTGGGCGTCCGGCCGGACCATCGGCGCCTTCGTCGGCGCGGTGCTGACGGCGGGTGTGTGGGTCCGAGTCGAGCGCCGGGTCGCCGACCCGCTGGTGGACCTGCGGATGTTCGTGCACCGTCCGGTGCTGCTGACCAACCTGGCCGGTCTGTTCGTCGGCTTTGCCGCGTTCAGCCAATTCATCGGCATCTCCTACCTGGTGCAGATGCCGGAGCGGGTGGCCGGCTACGGATTCACCGCGTCGGTGTTGCGGGCCTCGGTCGAATACCTGCTGCCGGGCGCGCTGATCTCGCTGCTCGCGGCGCCGCTGGGCGGTCTCCTGGTGGGCAGGATCGGTGCCCGCACGACCCTGGCGATCGGCTCGACGGTGGGCATCGCCGGCTTCGCGTGGCTCGCCTTCGGCCATGGCACCTCCGCGTCGGTGATCCTCGCGGGCATGCTCACCGGCATCGCGATCTCCTTCGGGTACGCGGCGATGCCCGCGCTGATCGTGGCCAACGTGCCGCACCACCAGACCGGCATCGCGAACGGCATCAACTCCATCTCGCGCAGCGTCGGCAGCTCGATCGCCAGCGCCGTGATCACCACGCTGCTGGCCTCCGAGTCGGTCCGGGGCCTGCCCGCCGGCGTCCCGCCGATCCCGGCCGAGAGCCGGTTCACGCTCAGCTTCGTGATCGCCGGGGTGATGTTGGTCCTGGTCGTCGGGGTGGCGTTGCTGGGCCTGAAGCGGGTACCCGCCAGGGCCGAACCCGTGGCCGTCCCGGTGCCGCAGGAGCGGCAGCCCGTGGACGCCTGACCCGAGAGCCGCACCGACGCCCCGCCTCCCCACCCACCCTTCACCGACGAGAGAGGCCACCACCGATGACCCCCACCACCAGCCGCGCATGGCACCTGCTGGCCCGCCCCAAGGGCTGGCCGAAGGCGGAGGACTTCGCGCTGCGCGAGGTCGAGATCCCGGAACTCGCCGACGGGCAGATGCTGATCCGCAACCTGTTCCTGTCGGTCGACCCCGCGATGCGCGGCCGGATGAACGACGTCAAGTCGTACACCCCGCCGTTCGAGCTGAACAAACCCATGGACGGCGGCGCGGTCGGCCGGGTCGTGGCCTCCAGGGCTCCCGGTTTCGAGGTCGGCGACGCGGTCCAGCACTGGCTCGGCTGGCGCGAGTACTCGGTGGTCCCGGGCAAGGGCGCGGGCGCGGTCAAGGTCGATCCCGACCTCGCGCCGCTGTCCGCCTACCTGGGCGTCCTGGGCATGCCGGGGATGACCGCGTGGGCGGGCCTGCTCGACGTCGCCTCCTTCAAGCCCGGCGACGCGGTGTTCGTCTCCGGCGCGGCCGGTGCGGTGGGCAGCCAGGTCGGCCAGATCGCCCGGCTCAAGGGCGCCTCGCGGGTGGTCGGCAGCGCGGGTTCGGCGGACAAGGTCGCCTTGCTCGTGGACGAGTACGGCTTCGACGCCGCGTTCGACTACAAGCAGGGTCCGATCGCCGAACAACTCGACAAGGCCGCGCCCGACGGCATCGACGTGTACTTCGACAACGTCGGCGGCGAGCACCTGGAGGCCGCGATCGGCGCGTTGCACACGCACGGGCGGGTCGCGATGTGCGGCGCGATCGCGCAGTACAACGCCACCGAGCCGACCCCGGCGCCGCGCAACCTGGCGCTGTCGATCGGCAAGCGGCTGCGCCTCCAGGGCTTCATCGTGATCGACCACTTCGGCCGCCGCGACGAGTTCCTCGCCGAGGTCGGCGGTTGGCTGCGCGAGGGCAGGCTCAAGTATCGCGAGACGGTGGTCGAGGGCATCGAGAACAACCTCGAAGCGCTCCTGGGCATGCTGCGTGGGGAGAACACCGGGAAGATGGTCGTCGCCCTGCCGGAGTGACACCGCCGCGGCACGGTTGCCGCCGCCGGACATGCCGAGGGACCGCGCGTGGGGTCGGTCGCGCGGTCCCTCGGGTCCTTCGGGTCGGGCGAGTCGTGCGGGTCTTGAGCGGTGCGCCTGCGGTCAGCCGATGAACAGGTAGTCGGCCTGGTAGGGCACCTCGGCGGTGGGCCGGCTCGCCGGGTCGCACGCGCCGGCCGGCGCCACGCCGCCCCGGGTGTTCAGCCGCAACACCTGGGTGGTCGCGGAGAGCAGCCCCTCCGGCTTGCCGGTCCGGGTCGCGTTCAGCACCAGCTCGGGGATGTTGCCGTCACCGTTGGGCAGCTTGCTCGCCACCGCGCCGGTCACCGCGCTGCCGTCCGGAGCGATCCACTGCGGCGGGCCGGCGGTCGGTGTCACGAAGGTGTGCTTGAGACCGCCCTGGAGCTTGGCCGCCACGTCGAGCTGGGTGAACGCGGTGCCGCCGTCCTTGGTGGTGCACTGGTAGATCTGCTTGCCCGCGACCACCGACAGGTTCGCCGCCGGCGGCTTCGGGGTCACCTTCCGGTCCGGTTGCCCGCGCACCGCGCCGCCCGGGAACTCGCCCGTGTGCAGGTTGGTGTAGTAGTTCGCCGGCGTCGCGTCGATCCGCTCGACCACGGCCGGGTCGATCCCCTCCACGGTGCCGGCCAGGCCGGTCACCGACTGCGGCAGGCCGGCCTTCGCCTCGAACAGCGGTGCGACCACGTCACCGTTGGCGCCCGCCGCCCCCCGGTGCAGGTGGCCCAGGGTGGGTGGCGCGACGCCGGTCCAAGCGAACGACCAGTCGATGCAGTTGCCCCACGGCCGGATCGAGGTGTCCGCGCGGCCGTCCGGGTCGCCGGTCTTCCCGCCCGCCGGGTCGGCCACCTCCTGCTTGCCCGTCGCCTCGGCGGGCAGCGTGCCGTTCTTGAGCACGCTGTTCACCTCGACGGGGCGGGTGAGCTCGACCAGTTGGCCGCGGATCGCCCCGCCGGGAAACTCGCCGGTGTGCACGTTGAAGTACACGCTCGCCGGGTCGCTCGTGATCTTCGCCCGCAGCGCGGCGTCGGTGACCTGGACGCTGCCGGTGACCGCGTTCGCGGTGCCGGGCAGGGTCGAGGCGAAGAACGGCACCGCGACCTCGCCGTTGCGGCCCTTGCCGCCCAGGTGCAGGTGGGCCGCGGTGGGCGCGCCGATGCCCTCCCAGCGGATCCCGAAGCTCACCTGGTCGCCCTTGATCCGGACCAGCGCGGTGCCCTTGCCGTCCCGGTCGCCCACCGCGGCGTTGCCGCCGGGCACCTCGTTCGCGCCGGACAGGCCCGCGGCGAAGAAGGTCTCCGCACCGGACGCCGGTTCGGCCGCGCCGGTGGTGGTGTGGTCGGCGGCCGGGACGGTGCCGCCGTGTTCGGCCCCGTGCGCGGTGCCGGGGTTGTCGGCCGGGTCGTTGGCGCCCTTGGCCACGGTGGCCGAATCGGCCTTCCCGGCACCGGACTTGGTGTCCGAGGACGCGCAGCCGGAGACGGCGAAGGCGAGGGCGGTGGCGAGGGCGACGGTGGGCAGCGTGTACTTGCGTGCGGGCATGACGAATCTCCCCGAGGTCATGGTTCGGTGAAGTACGCGTGGGTGGGATCGGCCGGGCCTCGTCCGCGTCGTCGGCGCGGGGGCGCGGGGCCGGTAATGCCGGTGGCAACTCATCGATGATGCCCCGGAGTTGCCGGATCAGTGGTCCTTGGCGAGCGGTGCCGGGGCGGACCGACCGGCACCGCTCGGGTCGGTCAGTATCCGCCGCCGGTCGAGGGCTTGTCGGTCTGCGGCGCCGTGCTCGTGGCCGCACCGGCCTTGCTGCCGTCGGGGGTCACCGCGAACCAAGTGCCGTTGACGCCCTGGCCCTTGGTGTCGCCGGGCTTGGCGTCGGCCGCGAAGCGGTACACCGGCCAGCCGCCGATGGTGACCTGGGTGCTGCCGTCGGTGCGGGTGACACTGCCGACGGCGGACTGGTCGATACCGTTCAAGGTGACGCCGCCGGTGTCGGTCACGGCGGGCCACTTCACGGCGCAGTCGCCGTCGCAGTTCGACTTGGCCGGCTTGGCGGTGTCCTTGTCGAAGCGGTACAGGGTGAAGCCGCTGCCGTCGGTGACGATCGCACCGAGCTTGGCGTCGGTGCCCGCCTTCAGTACGGCCTTGCCCGCCGTGCCGTTCGGGGTCTGGCCGGGCGCGCTCGGCGCGGGCTGGGACGGCTGCGTGGCGGGCGGGGTGGTGTTGCCGGCGGCCTTGCCGTCGTCCTTCGAGTCGCTGCCACAGGCGGACAGCCCCAGCCCGAGCGCGCCGGCGATGGCGACGGCGGCGATGCCGCGGGTGCCGCGGCGGCTGTGGGTGCTGTGGGTGCTGAAAACGGACATGGTGAACCCCCGCAAGATGATCGATGGTTTGGTCGAACGGCGGTACGGGAGGAGGACTTTGGGTCCCCGTTCCCGAGTCGACCGGTTCGCGTGCCGGTCGTTGCGCGTCGACATCCAGCAGTACGGGGGAGGGGTCGCGGAGGGTTCAACGCGGTCCGAAGTTTTTTTCCGCGAACCCGGCCGGAACCCGAACCGGCCCCGGCGAGAAGCTTCGCCGGGGCCGGAACGCGCAGGTGGGCGGCCTACCAGGCGGCCGGTGCGTAGTCCTTGAGGAAGCAGCCGTACAGGTCCTCGCCGGCCTCGCCGCGCACGATCGGGTCGTATACCCGGGCCGCGCCGTCGACCAGGTCGAGCGGCGCGTGGAAGCCCTCGTCGGCGAGCCGCATCTTCTGCGGGTGCGGGCGCTCGTCGGTGATCCAGCCGGTGTCCACGGCCGTCATCAGGATGCCGTCGGAGAGCATCTCCTCGGCGCTGGTGCGGGTCAGCATGTTCAGCGCGGCCTTGGCCATGTTGGTGTGCGGGTGGCCGGGGCCCTTGTAGCCGCGGCTGAACTGGCCTTCCATCGCGGACACGTTGACCACGTACTTGCGCCGTGCCGAGGCCGCGGCCATCGCCGGACGCAGCCGGCTGACCAGGACGAACGGCGCGGTCACGTTGCACAGTTGCACTTCGAGCAGTTCGACCGGGTCCACCTCGTGCACCCGCTGCGTCCAACTGTTCACCGGGTCCAGGTCGGGTACCAGGCCGCCCGCGTCGATCGCGGTGCCGGTCTCGATCCGGGCCGGCGAGGCCGATCCGCTGGTGAGCGCGAGCGCGGTGAGCGCCTGTGGGGTCAGTGCCTGTTCCTCCGCGCGGGACTGGCCGGGCAACAACACGTGACCGCTGCCGCCGATGTGGCCGAACGAGACCATCTCCGGCAACTCGCCGGCCGGGAGCGGGGCGGCCTCGGCGGCGGCCAGTGCCGCGTACGCCTGCGGGGTCCGACGCACCGTCTGCGCGGCGTTGTTGATCAGGATGTCCAACGGCCCGGCCTCGGCCACCGAGTCGGCCAGCGCGACCACCTGGGCCGGGTCGCGCAGGTCTATCCCGGCGATCTTGAGGCGGTGCAGCCAGTCCGCGCTGTCCGGCATCGCGGCGAACCGGCGGATCGCGTCGTTGGGGAAGCGGGTGGTGATCGTGGTGTGCGCGCCGTCGCGGAGCAGGCGCAACGCGATGTACATGCCGATCTTGGCCCGACCGCCGGTGAGCAGGGCGCGGCGCCCGGTCAGGTCGGTGCGCTGGTCGCGGCGGGCCCGGTTTTCGGCGGCGCACTCGGGACACAGCTGGTGGTAGAACGCGTCCACCTCGCGGTAGCGCTTCTTGCAGATGTAGCAGGCCCGGGCGCGTTCGAGCACGCCGGCGATCTCGGTCGTGGTGACCGTGGTCAACGCGATGCCGAGCGTCTCGTCGTCGATCCGCCCGGGGGCGCCGGTCGCGGTGGCGGCGGTGACCGCCTCGTCGTTGGCGATCACCCGGTCCCGGCGCTCCTTGCGGCGGCGTTCCTTGACGCTCTTGTAGATGGCGGCCGTGGCCCGGCGGATCCGCACCGCGTCCGGGTGCTCGACGTCCAGGTCCTCGACCTCGGCGAGCACGCTCAGACACAGCTCCATACGCACGGGGTCGATGCCTGCCCGCACGCTCGTGTCCGCCTGAATGTCGCTACTCGCTGTCATCGTCGTTGCCGTTTCCTGTATTCGCCGCCACCACGAAACCCCGGCGAAACTCTACGTCGTGCGGGGACCTGGACCAATTCCCGCACCGGCCCGCCCGGGTGCTCCCGGGCCCGGCCGCCGCCCGTCACGCACCGCCACGGCATCGGTGCGAGGGGTTCGCGGCGGCCCGCCGGACCGGCGCCCTCGCTCAGGTGCGGGACCAGCCGTAGGTGCGCTCGACGGTGATCCGGATGACGACCCGGTGTTCGGCGGCCATCACGGCGCGGTATTCGGTCCAGTCCGGGTGTTCGCCGACGATCCGGCGGTAGACCTCGACCAGTTCGTCGGCCGCGGTGTCGTCGGGGGCCCGGCAGGGCGCGCCGATCTCGGCGCGGCCCTCGGCGACCAGGTAGCCGGCGTAGTCGGGCGCGGTGACCAGGAAGCTCGCGCGCGGGTCGCGGGCGAGGTTGCGGGTCTTGGCGCGGTCGGTGGTGGCCGAGATGCGAATCAGCCGCAGGTCCGGCTCCCAGAGGTAGGAGACCGGGGAGAGCTGGGGGCGGCCGTCCCGCTTGAGGGTGGTGAGGACGCCGCGTCGATCGGTGCCGAGGAGTTCCGTGTCCATGTCGGGTGGCTCGCTTCCGGTTTGGGGGGCAGGGTCAGGCGGGGCAGGAACCAGTGGGCCAGCGGGCCGATGGTGAGGGTGAACACGACCGTGCCGACGCCGACCGTCCCGCCCAGCAGCACCCCCGCCACCAGCACGCTCGCCTCGATCACCGTGCGGCCCACCCGGATCGAGTGGCCCCGGGCGGCCCATCCGGTCATCAGCCCGTCGCGCGGCCCCGGGCCCAGACCCGCGCCGATGTACAGGCCGGTGGCGATCGCGGTCACCACGACGCCCGCGAGCAACAGCCCGGTCCGCAGCGGCAGGCCCGTCGGCGTCGGCAGCAGCCACAACAACGCGTCCACCACCAGGCCGACCAGCACGACGTTGGCGATCGTGCCGATCCCCGGTCGCTGCCGCAGCGGGATCCAGAGCAGCAACACCAGGACGGCGGTGCCGATCACGATTCGTCCGAACGGCAGCCCGGTGCGCTCCGCGACGCCCTCGTGCAGCACGTTCCAGGCGTCCAGCCCCAGCTTCGCCCGCACCATCAGCGCGATGCCGACGCCGAACAGGGCCAGGCCCAGGAACAGCCGGATCAACCGATTCGGCAGGCGATCGGGCACGCTCACGAGGTACCGGCCTTCCCGGCCGCACCGTCGGCGTGGACGTCGGGCCGAACGGAGTGGTTGATGTGTCATGTAAATCGTCGCGGGCAGGTATATGACATGTCAAGTAGCTGCTAGATTGGCGGCCATGGCCGGTATCGAGGAGACGCCCTGGCTCGACCCGGGGCAGCAGCGCGCGTGGCGGGGATACCGCCGCCTGCGGCTGCTCGTGGACACCCGGGTGGCCCGAGATCTGGCCGTCGACTCGGGCCTGTCGGATCCCGACTACGACGTGTTGTCCGAACTCTCCGAGGCGAGCGGGCACCGGCGCAGACTGGGCGAGTTGGCCGAGCGCATGTTGTGGTCGCAGAGCCGGATGTCGCATCACGTCAAGCGCATGCAGCAGCGCGGCCTGGTCCGCCGCGAGGAGTGCGCGCGGGACGGGCGCGGTGCCGAGATCGTGTTGACCGCCGAGGGGTTGCGGGTGATCGAGGAGGCCGCGCCCCGGCACGTCGCCTCGGTCCGGCGGAACCTGATCGACCTGCTCACGCCGGACCAGATCGCGCTGCTGGAACAGATCGCCGACACCGTGGTCGAGCACCTGGAGGCCCGCCCGTGACCCGCGCCCGCCGGCGGGCGCGGGCGAAGCCGTCAGGCGCCCTGCGCGTAGCCCTTGGCGACGTGTTCGAGCCACCACTGCGGCGCGGCGTTCATCAGCGTGCCGAAGTCCCAGTAGTCGTGCCAGCGCACGATCTTCCCGTCCCGGAACTCGTGGATCGACACGAACGGCAGGATCACCTGCTCGCCGCTCTCCCAGTGCCACTCCTCGGCGTGCTCGGTGACCACCAGGTCGCCTTCCGCGACGGTGCTGCGGTGGTGATGGATGTAGCCGGTGAGCATCTCCAGGCCCAACCGCAACCGCGCCTCGATCGCGGCCGGCCCGGTCGCGCCGGGACCGGGCGCGGCGACGTCCGTGTAGTGGCCGTCGTCGGCGAAACAGGCCGCGACCTTGGCGAAGTCGCGGGCGTACAGGTCCTGCCAGAACTGCTCGATCAGCCGCTTGTTCGCGGTCGCGTCACTCATGGCGCGCACCCTACGCACGCACGCCGAAACTAAACAGAGGCAAGCTTCTCCGTGCCGCCGCGCCGTGCCACGACGCGCCCGAGCTCGGGTACGCCACACCCCGGCCGCCGTCGGTTCCGGGCGCCGCCCGCGGAACCCCCCCCCCCCCCCCCCCCCCCCCCCCCCCCCCCCCCCGCCCCCCCCCCCCCCCCCCCCCCCCCCCGCCGCGCCGCCCCCCCCCCCCCCCGGCCCGCGGGGGGGGGGGGGGGGGGCGCGGGGGGGCCCCCCCCCCGGCGCCCGGAACCGGTCGACCACCTCCTCCGGATCCACCGCCGTGCCCCGTCGCAGCACCGGCCACCTCGGCCGGGCCGCGCAGGTCCAGCGCGAGTTCGCGCACCGGCGCCGCGCCGGCCCGCTCGTCACCGCGCCCGCGGTTGTCCGCCTGGGCCCCCAGATGGAACGGCTCGGGCAGACCGAGCCGCCGGGCCAACTCCGAAGCGAACAATCGCGGCTCGCGCAAGGTGCCAGGCCGGCCCATCAGTTCGGCCGGCGAACACCACAACACCTGGGCCAACGCCAGGAGTTGTGGCTCATCCGGGCGGTCGGTGCCGGCTTCCCAGGCCGCGACGTCGGTGGCCGTGACCCGGGTCCGGAACGCCGCCATCGCCTCGGCTACCCGCGCGAAGGGCGGCCTCGGCGCGCGACGTTGCCGGCCGGCCGCCCGGGGCGAACGGCGGATGGTCCGCGAATCCCGGAAGTGACCGCACGCGCACAGGCCGGGGCGGTGCGCACCGGGTACGAATCGGTGTGATCACCCCACGGCGCTGCCGGCATGTGTGCTCGGATCGGGAGGATCCTCCGACGCCCGTGCCGGTGTGCGCGGCACCGGGTCAGCGCCGATCGAGCAGCATTACCGTGAGCAGCGGCGCGTCCGGCCAGGCCGGACGCAGATCGCCGAGCACCCGATAGCCCCACCGCTCGTAGAGCGCGAGCACCCTCGGGTGGGTCGGATCCACCAGCAGGGTCACCCGCTGTTCGGTACGGGCCGCCAGCAGCGTGTCGTGAATGGCGCGGGCCGCACCCGAACCGCGCCACGGTTCGCGAACCATCAGCTCGTTGAGCGCGAACGTGCGCCGGCCGTCCTCCTCGATGTCCACCGCGGGCACCGGCTCGGTCAATCCGACCCACCAGCGCGCACCGGCCCGGAGCGGGTAGCCGAACGCGTAGCCGACCGGGATGTCCCGGCTCCAGCCCACGACGCACTCGAAGCCCGGCGCGGCGGCGTAACCGGCCAGCCGCCGCGCGAAGTTGTGCACCGACTGGAAGGGGCGGTCCAGATCCGCCGCGTACACCTCGGCGTAGATGTCGAGCAGCACCTGCCGGATCTCGTCGAGGTCGCCGCCTCGGTGATGGGTCCGCTCGATGTCGGTTGCCACGCGTCCTCCAGACAGAGGTGATCGGCCCCCCGGGCGGATCTTCCCCGCGCCGCGCGTCCCCCACGCACCGCCGTCCTGATGAACCGTCAACGACCTTGCACAGCAAGGAAATACTCGACGCGGACCGGGCCCGCGTGTTCCCCTGCCGGTATGGCTGACCCCCTCCACGAACGCGACCTCGTCCGGCCCGCCCTCGACCTGGTGGCCAAGGCCGCCGGGCCCTACCTGGAGGCGCTGCCCGAACTGCCGGTCCGCAATCCGGCCGCCGACGCGCTCTTCGACCGGTTGGGCGGGCCGCTGCCCGAGCGTGGCGACGGCACACTCGCCAGTGTCGAGGAACTGCTCGACGTCGGCACCCGCGCCGCGATGCAGTCCTCGGGGCCCCGGTTCTTCCACTTCATCGTCGGCGGCGCCACGCCCGCCGCCCAGGCCGGCGACTGGATCACCGCGCTGCTGGACCAGGCGGGCGGTCTGTGGGCCGCGTCGCCGCTGGCGACCGAGGCCGAGACGGTGGTGCTCGGCTGGCTCAAGGACCTGTTCGGGCTGCCCGACGCGTACGGCGGTGTACTCACCCCGAGCGCCACCTTCGCCAATCTCACCGCGCTCACCTGCGCGCGCCACTGGTGGGCCGCGCAGCACGGCGTCGACGTGAGCGCCGACGGTCTCGCCGGACTGCCGACCATGCCGGTACTGGCGAGCGGATACGTCCATCCCAGCAACCGCAAGGCGTTGCAGATCCTGGGCTGCGGGCGGGACACGCTGCGGGTGTGCGCGCGCGACGACGTGGGCCGGGTGGACATCGACGCGATGGAGCGCGCGCTGATCGAGATCGACGGACCCGCGGTGCTGATCGCCGCGGCGGGTGAGGTCGACACCGGCGACTTCGACCCGATCGAGGCGCTCGCCGACCTGGCCCGGCGGTACGGCGCGTGGCTGCACGTGGACGGTGCGTTCGGCCTGTTCGCCGGGGTCTCGCCGCGGCTTCGCCACCTGGTCCGGGGGGTCGAGCGGGCGCACTCGGTGGCCGCCGACGGACACAAGTGGCTCAACGTGCCCTACGAGAGCGGCTTCGCCTTCGTGCGCGACGCCGAGCTGATGGGCAGGGCGTTCGGCGCGTGGAATGCCCCCTACCTGCCCGGTGTCGGCGACACGCACCTCAACTACGCCTCGCTCGGGCCGGAATCCTCGCGTCGAGCCCGGGCCCTGCCGATCTGGGCCACGCTGCGCGCCTACGGCCGGTCCGGCTACCGGTCGATGATCGAGCGGCACCACGACCTGGCGAACCATCTCGCCGCGCTGGTCGAGCAGGCCCCCGAACTGGAACTGCTGGCCCCGGTCCGGCTGTGCGTGGTGTGCCTGCGCTACCGCCCCGAAGCCGCGCTCGGCGAGGCCGGACTCGACGAGCTGAAATCGCCGGCTGGGCGCCGAACTGAACGAGGACGGCCGGGTGTACGCCGGTACCACCGTGTACGCGGGCCGGGTCGCGCTGCGTCCGGCGATCGTGAACTGGCGGACCACGGCGGCGGACGTCGAACTGTTCGCGCAGGTGGTCCGGGAGATCGGTGCCCGGGTGGCCGCGGACCTCGGTGTGGGCACACCGGCGGGCGCCGACACAGACGCCCTCGAATGAATTTGCGACGCACCGCGTGAACCGAGACTTCCGGGGCAGACGTCGGCCGGAGGTGGTTCAAGATGATTCCGCTGCTTGTCGTGCTTTTGCTCGCTTTGATCCTGTTCGGTGCGGGATTCGCCCTCAAGGCTCTCTGGTGGATCGCCGTCATCGTATTGGTGCTCTGGGCCCTCGGGTTCGTCTTCCGCAGCGCCGGCGCGGGTGGTCGGCGCGGGCGCTGGTATCGCTGGTGAGTCACGCGTAGCCGAACCGGCGCAGACGGGGCCCGTCCGGGTGACGGGCCCCGTCGCCGCGCCCGGGGTCGGTCGGCGCGGCACGCGCCGATTCGGCCGCGCCGCGATGTCGAAACGATTTTGCGCGGGGGTCCGGACGGCGTGACGGTAGGAGTACTTTGGGCACACCGAGGGCACCTCGTATGCCGTCATCCACGGCGGCGTCGTCTGCGGCGATCCGGACATTCGCGCACCAGACCGACCAGAGGATTCGAACCCATGTACTCACAGCACTCGATCGCGGGACACCGCCGAAGCGCTCGACCGGAGACCACGGTCGAGATGACCTACGGCCTGGCCTGCACGATGTGCGGCCGCGACCTGCGGGCCGCAGCGGACCGACCCGCGCACGACGCGGTGCCGGTCGGACACGTGGAGGAGCGGCAGACCTTCGCCTGCCGAGGAGTGTGCGCCCGCTTCGCCAGCGGTTCGGCGGACGGGATCGCCGAGGAGCCGGTGCCGCTGGACGAGCGCGTGGCGGCATTCCCCACCGACTGAACACCGCCGGGCGACCGACCGAAAATCCGCCTGGCCGGCGACCGGGGTCCACCGGGCCGCCGACCGGAATCCGCGAGGCCGCCGGGCGATTGCTCGGCCCCGCGCATCGAAACGCGGCAGCGGGGGACTTTCCTCCCATGCCGGACCGCATCGCCACGACAGTCGACGGACGTTCGCTGACGCTCACCCACCTGGACAAGGTGTGGTGGCCCCAGACCGGATACACCAAGGGCCAAGCCCTGGACTACTACGCCCGGATCGCCCCGGTCCTGCTCCCGCACATCACCGGACGCCCGGCCACGTTCATCCGCTTTCCGCACGGCGTGGACGGCGGCAGCCGCTTCTACAACAAGAACGTCCCGGCCGGCGCGCCCGACTGGGTGCGCACGATCGAGGTGGTCGGCCGGGAGGAGAACCGGCGACACGTCGACGTCGACTCGTTGGCCACCCTGATGTGGGCGGCCAACCTGGCCGCGATCGAGATCCATGTGCCGCAGTGGGGCACCGACCCGGACGCCCACGACCGGCTCGTGCTCGACCTGGACCCCGGACCCGGCGCGGGCCTGCCCGAGTGTCGCCGGGTCGCGCTGCTGGCCCGCGACCTGCTCGCCGCCGACGGGCTGACCTGCGTGGTCAAGACCTCGGGCAGCAAGGGGCTGCACCTGTACGCGGCCCTGGAACCGACACCGGAGGCGGCGGTCGGCGCCTACGCCAAGGCACTCGCGATGCACCTGGAGCGGGAGCACCCGGACCTGGTCGTGCACCGGATGGCCAAGAAGCTGCGCACCGACCACGTGTTCGTGGACTGGAGCCAGAACGCGAGCGCGAAGACCACCGCCGCGCCCTACACCCTGCGTGCGCAGCCCGAACCGACCGTGTCCACACCGGTGTCCTGGGCCGAGATCGAATCGCGCGCGGAGCTGGTCTTCACCCCGGCGCAGGTGCTGGAACGGGTGGCCCGCGACGGCGACGGGTTCGCGCCGCTGCTCGCCGCCGAGACGACGGGCAGGCTGCCGTAAGGGCTTCCGAGTCGGTCGGTCCTCGGCTGTCGGTCCGGTCGGACCTCGACCCGGTCAGTCCTCCGCCAGGTCCGGCCGCAGCCGGTGCCAGGACGGATGGCGCAGCAGGCCGGCCCGGGTACGCATCGAGTACCGCACCTCGCCGACCAGCCGCGGCAACACCCAGCGCGCGTCGGCCACCACGGGTTGCGGCGTGAACGGGCACGCGTCGATCGAGGACACCTCGAGCAACTCGCCCAGCACGACCCGATCCCGGATGCCGAAGCCGGTGCCCACCGCGCCGACGTAGCGCAACAGCCCACCCTCGCGCACCCCCACCAGCAACGCGCCGGGCAGCCCGGTGAGCCGGCCGCGACCGGGCACCCATCCACCCACGATCACGTCCACGGTGTGCACGTGCCGGATCTTCACCCAGTTCGGCGAGCGCTCGCCGGGCGTATAGAGCGAGTCCAGCCGCTTGCAGACCAGCCCCTCCAGACCCTCCGCCCGGGTCGCCGCGAGGGCGGCCTCGCCGTGACCGACCAGCGCGGCCGGGGTCGACCAGTGCGGGCCGCGCAGATCGAGCCCTTCGAGCACCCGGCGCCGGTCCGCGTACGAGCGGCGGAGCAGCGGCTCACCGCCCAGGAACAACACGTCGAACAACAACAGCCGCACCGGCACCCGCTCGCGCATTCGGGCCGCCTCGGCCGGCCGACCGGCCAACCCCATCCGGGACTGGAGCCGTTCGAAGTCGCTGTGCCCATGCTCGTCCGGCGCGACCACCTCCCCGTCCAGCACCGCCGACCGGGTACCCAACGCGGTCCGCAACCCGCGCAACTCCGGATAGGCCGCGGTGATGTCCGCCCCCGACCGCGCCCGCAACACCACCGTGCCGTCCCCCGGCAGGTAGCCGACACACCGCTGCCCGTCCAACTTCGTCTCGTACGCCCAGGCGTCGTCCTCGGCGACCGGCGGCAATACCCCCGAGGTGGCGAGCATGGGCGGATACACCGGCAGATCGACCATGGGAGGAACGTGGTCGCACCACCCCACCGCTACACACCCGACCCCCCGAACGGCCCAACGCCGCCCGGTCCGCCCACCACCGAAGCCGTCGGCGCGCCGACCTCGGTGGTGGACGGTCGCCCGATCCGCTACGTTCGGTGCCCGCGTGTTGTCGGAACGAACCGGTCGACGAGGGTCGCCCGGTGGGACGGGGGAGCGGCCCAGAGCACGGAGGCGCCCGGGGGAACGCCGGTTCCGCCGCGATTCACCCCGGGGCAAACCCCGCGAACGCGGTGTGCCGATCGGGGCCGCTCGGTCGGGTGGGGTCAGCGGGTCAGCAGGGCCTCGATGGTGGAGCCGGGGGATTCCGGGAGCCAGGTGGGGTCGCAGCCGGCGAGGGCGGCGAAAACTCGGTGCCACCGGGTCGGGTCGGGGTCCAGGTGGGTCTTGAGCAGGGCGGCGATCTCCGTGTGCGCCTCGGTCGCGGCGGCGTGGATGGCGGGGTCGACCCCGATGCGCCGGGTGGCCTCGGCGATCCAGCGCAGCAGCGAGCCGGCGCCGCGGGCGAGGTGTACCAGGTCGTGGCCGGTCAACAGGCCGGCCGAGACCAGGTGGTCCAGGTGGGTGTACCACGCGGCGTCGCCCAGGACACTGTTCCCGAAGGCCACCGAGGCGCGCGCGTGCGCCGCGTCCAGGGTCGCCGCCGTGCGGGCCACCCGGTAGTACACCGGCCCCAGTTCGAGCAGCCGTGCGGGCGAATCCGGCTGGAGGACGAGACGGTTCACCACCTCGGCCGGGAACGGCTCCCGCTCGTGCTCGGCCACGATCAGGGCCCAGTCGCGCAGATACGGCAGGTCGAGCACTTCGCCGGCATCGGTGCCATCGAAGCACCTGCGCAGCTTGGTCACCAGCTTCTCGCCGGACCGCTCACGGTCGATCCGCTCGGTGAGCGCCGCGTCCGGATCGGCCGTCGCGAGTGCCTTGACCACCACCCGACCGGCGGTCGCGCCCAACACGCCCTGCTCGACCAGGTCGCCGATCCGATCCGCGCCGCCGTGGCGCAACAGGCCGCGCAGGCCCAGCAGTCGGTCCAGCAGCGACGCCTTCTTGCCCAACTGGCGCAGTGCGTGCTCGATCAGCTCCGGATCGGCCGCCTCGACCTTGATCCGCAGCGCCGGCAGCACCGAAGCGGTGGCCCGACGGTCGGCCGACAACCGCTCGCGCAACACCGGGTCCAGCGCGAGCAGATCCGCCGGTCCGGCGGCGGGCCGACCCTGCGGCACCCGGGACAACACCGCGCGGCGCACCGCGACGTGCTCGCGCGCCGACGGCGTCCCGTACAGATCCGCGTTCAACTCCGGATCGTCCAGCCGCAACAGCCGGGCCCGGACCTCGGCGTCGCGACGCCGGGCCGCCAGGATCCGCAACGCGTCCCGATCGCCGGTCAGGAACGCGTATTCGTCCAACGCGCTCGACGCGTACTCGACGTGGCGCGCATACGCCCACAGAGTGGGGTAGGCGTGCGTGCCCAGGAGCGGCAGCAGCACCGCGAGCGCCTCGGGCGACGCGCGCAGCAGCAGATCGCCGGCCGGCCACCGCCAACCGCGCCGAATCCGCCAAGTGTTCGCGTACGCCGCCTCGAACTCGACGACGATCGGCGACCGGAGCCGCCGCCAATCGCCGACGCCCGCGCCGCCGACCGCCGCCGACTCCACCGCCGCGTCCAGGAGTTCCGGCAACGCGCGGTCGCCGGCCGTACCCATGGCGAGCAGCGCGGCCGACCACCGGGCCGGGTCCACGCCCAGCCGCTCGGCCACCGACACCTCGATCGCCCGGTGCAGCGGATCCGCCACGATCCGCGAGCGCCACTTCCTGGGCAGCGGGGTCAACGCCAGTGCGGGCAGCACGCCGAGCAGGTCGAGCGGCCCGACGAAGCCGTGCCGATAGGCGCTCTCGGCCAGGAAATCGCCACCGCCACGCTGCTCGTCGTAGTACTCGCGGATCCAGCGCAGGTACGAATCCGGCCGGGCCGGGCCCGGCCAGGTGTCCGACATCGGGTACTGCTCCGGGCGTTCTGCGGGCGTGCCGGCCAGGATCGAGGCGAGCCGATCCCGGGTCGGCTCCTCCAGGTCCTTGTTCTCGGCCATCGCCGCCAACACCTCGGGCTCGCCGAGGTCGATCAGGTCGTTGGCCACCGACTCGTCGAACACCCGGCGCCCCAACGCCGCACGCGGCCGCACCGAAGCACTGTCGAAACACGCCTGGTAGAGCCAACCGGGGAACTCGTAGCCCGGCGTGTCGGCGATCCGCACCGACGCCAGCGCCGCGAGCACGTCCGGATCGTCCGGCACCGGAACGCCCTGCGGATCGGGCCCCGAGGCCAGGGTGCGCAGTACCTGCACCGCCACCAGCCAGGACGAACGATCGGGCTCGGCGGCGCGGCCGACCCGGGCGCGCCGGATCGTCGGCTCGGCCGCCGCCGGTTCGCTGCTCGCGCTCTCCGCCGCCTCGCGCCGCGCGGCCTCCAGCGTCGCGGCGTCCGCGCGGGCCAGCTCATCGGCGTCGGGACGCGGACCCGCCACCTGGCCGGCCAGCACCACCAACTCGGCGAGCGACCCGGTGAAGCCGTCGACCAGACCGACCGCGACGGCCAACGCCTCGGTGTGGCCCGCGAGATGCTCCCGGGTCAGCTCGGCCAGCCGGGCCCGCATCGGGGCCAGCACGGTCTCCGGGTTCATCGAATGCGCGGACTGGACCACGGCCTGCGCCGGATGGGCCACGTCGATCAGTTGCACCGGATCGAGCAGGTCGTTCTCCACCGCCGCGTTCACCCAGGCTTCGTCCCGGCCGAACGGCTCGGCGCGCAGCCACTCCGGCGGCGGGGTGTCGATCGTCCGGCGTGCGTAGGTGCGCTGGGCGTTGACCAGCATCAGGCACAACCGGGCCCGATCCTCGTCGGTGGCGTCCTCGTGCCGGATCAGGTCGTCGATCGCCTCGAAGGCGAACGGTTCCGCCCGGTTGGCCGCCATCAGCAGCGGGAAGTCGTGGGCGTACGGCTCGTGCACCAGGTCGCGCACGGTGGTGCGACTGGTCCGGGTCTGCAGACGGTGCGGCAACGTGGCCGGGTCGTCGTAGGGTTCGCCGCTCGCACGCAGGTCGGCCAGGCCGTCCTCGGCCTTGAGGGCGGCCTCCACCCGCTTGCGGATCTGCGCCGCGGTGTCGGCCCCGCTCCGGTCCAGGAGGGTGCGCACGCCGTCCGGGCCGTGCCGCTCCCACACCTTGATGTAGGCGTACTGCTGGGCGATCTTGCGGCAACCGAACGCCAGCGCCCGCGCGGCCAGTTCCGGTTCGCCGCCGGCCACCAGCGGCAGCAGCGTGCGCCGGTCGCCGTGCGCGAGCAACTCGCTGCGCAGGCCCGGGTCCAGCGGTGCGCGTCGGGCGATGACGCGGCGCAGCGACGGGGTCGCGCGCATGCCGAGATAGGCGGCGGCGTCCACCGCCGGGACCTGCTTGGCGACCAGGCGGGCGAGTTCGCGGATGTCCAGACCGACATTGCCGGCCAGCGCCTGCCACGCACGCGGGTCGGTCGAGGTGATCGCCGCCTCGTGCACGTGCGGGGGAAGCGAGCCGCTGGAGAGCAGGTCGCGCACCAGGGTGTCGGGCAACTCGGGCAACAACTCGCGCAGGTCGTCCGGGTCGGCGCAGACGAGCAGGTGGCGGAACGGCTTGGTCAGGGTCGGCGGGGGACCGCCGGCCTGCTCCGGCGGCGCGGTCACGGTGCCCGCCTCGATGCCCGCCAGCAGGGTCGGCAGCGCGTCGCGGTGCCGGGGCAGCACGGCCCGCAGGGTGTTCCAGCGGTCGGCGTGGCGGCCCAGGTGTCGGTGCAGCAACGCGCGCAGTTCGGGGCACTCCGGCAGTTCGACCAACGTGGCGACCGCGGTCCGGGCGGGGGTCACCTCGGTCAACACCCGGGCCGGGTCGGCGGGTTCGGCCAACTCGCGGGCGAGCGCGGCGA
Source organism: Embleya sp. NPDC020886 (assembly GCF_044333915.1). Lineage (NCBI taxonomy): Bacteria > Bacillati > Actinomycetota > Actinomycetes > Kitasatosporales > Streptomycetaceae > Embleya > Embleya sp. NPDC020886. The sequence goes on from NZ_JBIRRX010000007.1 coordinate 267,402, forward strand.
TCCGGGCCAGTGCGGGGTGCTTGGGCGTGCCGATCGCCGCCCGCAACACCGCGAGCGTCGGCCGGGCCACCGGGCCCACCGTCGTCGGATGCGCGGTGTAGAGCGCGACCAGCAGGTCCTCGGGGCAGTCCGGGTCGGCGGCCAGCAGCGCGGCGGCGGCCTCCGGCAGCGGCTCGCGCCCCTGCTCGACCCGCAGCGCGGCCCAGTCGATCTCCCGGCGCCAGGTCGAGGGATGGAATCCGGCGCGCAGTTCGGCGATCAGTCCGGCGGGGCCCTCGGCCTCGGCCACCGCGACGGCGAGCGCGTCGGCCGCGGCCCGGTGTGCCCCGGCCGGCTCGCCCGGGCGGTCGAGCAGCGCGGCCACCTCGGGGCGCACGTGGCGCAGCGCCTCGGGCAGCAGGTGGGTGCCGCCGTGTCGGCTCAGGGACAGCAGGCCGCGCAGTTCCTCGGCGGCGGTCAGGGTGCCGGCGCACACCCGCAGCGCGTGTGCGACCAGTTCCGGTCGTTCGGCGACCACCGCGGCGGCCGGTCCGCGGGCCGGCGGATCCTCGGCGGACCGGGCGAGCAACTCCTCGTGCAGCGCGCTCAACGGGTGCGGCGTCCCGGTGTGGCGCCCGGGGGCGAGTACGACCCGACGCATCCAGGTGGTCGCCTCGGGATGCGTGTGCACGATCCGGTCGACCACCGGGTCCGGTTGCTCCAACAGCGCGGCCAGGTCGGTCGGCGTGAGCACCGTCCCGTTGTGCGCGAGCCGGCGGCGGACCCACGGGTCGGGATCGTGTGCCGCCAACGCCCGCAGGGCGGGCGAGAGTTTCCGGTCGCCCAGGAGGGCGGCGATCACGTCGTCGCCGATCCGCCGGCGGACTCGGCCCAGGTCGCCGACGGCGGCTCCCTCGAACAGCAGCCCGACCAGGAGAGCCTTGTTCGCGACCTGCACCCGTGACATCACGTGCCCCCGTACTCGCCCGTTCCACTTGCGGGTTCCACCTCATCACAACGCCCGGACATCGGGGACGCCCGCCCCGAAGCGGACTCGCCCGACTCGGACGCGACCCCGGGTCGACGTGTCGACCTGCGGTGGATACGGGTACAACCGAGCGAGTCCTCCCAAGTAGTACGGCCTGTCCGGATCTTGGTCGAGTACGTACTGCGTCGCGATGCCGAACCCGGTGGGGTGCCGGGGTGTTCCCGGAGCCGATGAGCAACCGGGCGCGGTCGTGGCGCATACCGGCTGCGGACGGGTCGGGTCCGAGTGGAGGCCCTGCCCGGCGGGTTCGCCCGCTCGAAAGGACGGTTCGGTGAAGACCACCCTGGGTGTCGAGGAGGAGTACCTGCTCGTGGACCCGGTCAGCGGACTGCCGGTGCCGGCGGCCGAGCGGGTCCGGGCCGAGGTGAGCTTACGGCCCGGGTACGGCGTCGGCGACGTGCAGCCCGAACTGCTGAAGGCCCAGTTGGAGGTGGCCACTCCGGTGTGTTCCTCGCTCGACGAGATAGGCCGGCACCTGTACCGGATGCGACGCGAACTGTCGGCGGCGGCCGAACGGGTCGGCTGCCGGCTGGTCGCCTGCGGGACCACGCCCGCGGGCGACGGGAAGCCGATGGAGATCAGCGAACATCCGCGCTACCTCGCGATCGCCGAGAACGCCCGGCGATTGGCCGACGTGCAACTCATCCACGGGATGCACGTGCACGTGGCGGTGCCGGATCGGGAGACGGGTGTGCAGGTCGTCAACCGGATCCGGCCGTGGTTGCCGCTGTTGGTCGCGATGGGTGCCAACTCGCCGCTCTGGCAGGGGGTGGACACCGGGTTCGCGAGTTGGCGCACGATCCATTACGCGCGCTGGCCGGTCGAGGGTCAACCACCGGTGTTCGTCGACTTGGAGGAGTACGAACGCAGGGTGGACGCGCTGCTGGCGGTGGGAGTGATGCTCGACCGAGGTCAGGTGTACTGGCAGGTGCGACTGTCCGAACGATTCCCCACCATCGAGATCCGCTGTCCGGATGTGCAGTTGCGGGCGGACGACGCGGTGATGCTGGCCGGGCTGATCCGGGCACTGGTGGTCACCGCGCTGCAACAGCACGGCGAGAAGGCGCCGTACGCCGCACCCGACCCGGAACTGCTGCGTGCGGCCTGCTGGTTGGCGGCCAGGGACGGGCTGGAGGGGGATCTGTTCGGGCCGGTGGGGCCGGCGGGCACGGCCCGTCGGGTCGAGGCGGGCGACCTGGTCCACGAGATGCTCGCGCACGTCACCCCCGTGTTGGATCGCTTCGGGGACACCACGCGGGTGTTCGCCCTGGTGGATCGGCTGATCCGGCAGGGGACGGGGGCCGATCGGCAGCGGGCGGCATTCGTGGCCGGGGGGCTGCCGGGCGTGCTGGACCTGATGGTCTCGGATACGTCGGCCGGGTAGCCGTCGGCCGGCCATGCCGGTTGAGCTCGGCCGAGTGGCCCGCCGACGCGTGGGCCTGATTCGTCCCCCGGTCGGCCCGACCGACACAGGATGTCCGAATATCACCTTCGATGTAACGGTCCGTCGCCGACAGACTGCATAGCGACACGGGCGTCGATACAACGAAGGACGGGGTGAGCGGTGATGTCGGAGGGATTCGCGCCGGAGACGGGCGCACAAGCGGGCCCGGGAGCCGAGCCCGGCGCGGCCGACGTGATTTTCCACGGCGGCGAAATCGAGACGGTGGCGGGTGGGCCCGGCCCCGAGGCGGTCGGGGCGGAGCCGGGTGCGCGGCCCGAGGCGGTCGCCGTCAAGGACGGCCGGATCGTCTTCGTCGGCGACCTGGACCGGGCGCTGGAACACTGGCGCGGGCCCGAGACCCGGTTGTACGACCTGGCCGGCCGGGCGTTGTTGCCGGGCTTCATCGATCCGCACGGCCACGTGGTCGGCACCGGACTCCAGGAGACGATCGCCGACCTGCTCGGCGAGCCGGACGGCGACGTCGGGGACGTCGAGGCGATCGTGCGCAAGTTGCGCGAGTTCGCGGACGGCGAGGTCGGCCGGCGATCGGCGTGGATCGTCGGCTTCGGCTACGACGACGCGCTGCTGGCCGGCGGGCAACACCCGACCCGGGAGGACCTGGACCGGGTCTCCACGGAGCGACCGGTGCTGGCCATCCACCAGTCGTTCCACCTGGGCGCGGTGAACAGCAAGGGGCTGGAACTCCTGGAGTACAGCGCCGCGACGAAGAACCCCAAGGGCGGGGTGATCCGGCGCGGCGACGAGTCGGTACTGCCGTTCGGCGAACCGAACGGGGTGCTGGAGGAGACCGCGTTCTTCCCCGCCTCCGGTCACGCGATCATCGGCATTGCCGAACAGGACCGGGCCCGGTTCCTGGCCAAGGGTCTGCAGGCGGCGGCGAGTTACGGCTTCACCACGGTGCAGGAGGGCGCCGCGGAGTTGGCGGTGCTGGGCGACCTGCGGGCCCTCGCGGCGGTCGCGCCATTGCCCCTGGACGTCGTGGTCTACGTCAAGGCGGCCGAGGCGATCGAGGCGCCGCATCTGGTCGAGGCGAGCCCGGACTACCTGAACGGTCTGCGGGCGGCCGGGATCAAACTCAACCTGGACGGCTCTCCGCAGGGCCGGACGGCCTGGCTGCGCGAGCCGTACCTGACGCCGCCGGAGGGCCTGGACGACGACTACTGCGGCTACCCGACCCTGGAGGAGGAGGTCGCCCTCGACCAGGTCCGGGCCGGCTTCGCGCACGGCTGGCAGGTGATCGCCCACGTCAACGGCGACGAGGCGATCGCCCAGTTGATCCGCTGCGTGCGGATCGCCACCCGGGAGGCGCGGCCGGCCGATCGGCGCACGACCGGCATCCACTGTCAGACGGCGGGCGAGGACCAGATCGAGGAGTTTCGCCGGCTGGGCATCATCCCGTCGTTCTTCTCGATGCACACGTTCTACTGGGGCGACTGGTACTACGAGACGGTGCTCGGGGAGGAGCGCGCCGTCGACATCTCGCCCGCGCAATGGGCCCTGGCCCGCGGCATGGTCTACACGTCGCACCACGACGCGCCGGTGGCCCGGCCGAGTTCGATCGCGATCCTGTCCGGCCAGGTCACCCGCAGGACCCGCAAGGGCATGGTCCTGGGCAAACATCAGTGCGTGTCGGGGGCGGACGCGGTGCGGTCGATCACCATCAACGCGGCCTACCAGTACGGCGAGGAGGCCGACAAGGGCAGCATCGAGGTGGGCAAGCTGGCCGACCTGGTGATCCTGAGCGCGAATCCGGTGACCGTACCGGGTGAGGCGATCGCGAGGATCACCATCGAGGAGACGATCAAGGCGGGTCGCACGATCCACCCGCCGATCGAGGAGATGCCCGTTCCGGTGCCCTCGGGCGTGGGATTGCAGTTGTTCACGCACCACTGCTGACGGCGTGGTCCTCCCGCCCGGACCGGATCGGCACGGGCGGGAGGACCGGGAATCAGGCCAGGGGGACGCCGAGGCCGGGCAGCACCCGCGCGCCCGGGAGCTCGGCCAGCAGGCGGCCGGGTACCCACAGCTTGGAGCCGCGAATCCCGGAACCGACCACGATGCGCGGGTGCGCGGCGACGGCGGCGTCGATCAGGATCGGCCAGTCCGCGGGCAGCCCGATCGGGGTGATCCCGCCGTACTGCATCCCGGTCGCCGCGAGCACCACGTCCACCGGCGCGAACGACGCCTTGCGGGCGTCGAGGTGCCGGCGGACCAGGCCGTTCACGTCCGCCCTGGTGGTGGCGGTGACCAGACACGCCGCGTAGGTGACCGTGCCGCCGCGCTTGGCGGCGATCACCACGCAGTTCGCGCCGTCGGCCGGGGCCACGTCGTAGCGGGCGCAGAACGCGGCGGTGTCGGCCAGTTCGGGATCGATCGCGGCGACCTCGACCGGATCGGCGGCCCCGGCCGGCCAACCGGCCAGGGCACGGGCCACCGGTTCGGCCAGCAACTCGGGGTGGGACAGGGCGGGATGAACGGCAAGTGCGGTGCTCATGAGGCCATCCAACCCAATCGACGACACTTTCGGGTCGGCGCGCGGGGCCGAATGTGCGCCACCGGCGCGTCGATGGGAGTGGGCCGCGTGCGGTGGGTGCGGGCCGGCTCCGGGTCGCCGAGACCGGCGTCGCCTCGGTCGAGTCGGGTCCGGACCCCCGGATCGCGCCGGACCCGGCGGTGCGTGCGCGTCGCGGGGGCGCGGATCCGGCCGCGGGCGGACAGGCGCACGGGCACCGGGAGTCGATGCGTTCAGCCCCGGACCCGGCGGACCATGCGGGCGTACATCGGGCGCCCGACCAGGTGCCAGAGCAGCCGGGCCGGGAGCGGCAGCCCACCGAGCATCGTGGCCCGCTCGGCCGGGTGGGCGTCTTCCAGCACCACCCCCAGCAGAAGCAGGATCTGCGGCTTGGGCGTGGTCTCCACGAAGTGCTCGCCCATCGCGTGCCACTCCTGCGCGGTGAGCAGCCGCTGAGCCAGCGGAAGCAGTTCGGCCTCCTCCTCGTCGAGGTGCTCGATCAGCGCCGCGCGGTGCTCGACCAGCGCCGCGACCAGCGCGTCCCGCTCGTTGCCCCCGGCGTTCGCCGCCCACGCCGCGAGCAGTTCCCCGGCGGTGGTCAGCGAACCGGCCACCCGCTCGTGCTGGGCCTCCATCCGCAGCACCAGATCGGCCTCCAGGTCGACCCGCGCCAGCAGCGGCGGCCACAACAACTCGTCCTCGCCGGTGTGGTGCCCGTGCAGGCCCAACCGGTACAGGTCGAAGTGGTCGGCGAGTACCTTGGCCCGGGCGGTGTCGCCCGGCTCGACGGCGGCGACCAACTCGATCAGCAGCCGCGATTCGCGGCGCAGCCCGCGGTGGACGATCACCATGTCCCGGGTGTCGAAGCCGGCCGAGGCGGGGGAGACGGGCGAGGAGGACGAGGCGGTCATGGCGGGTGATCCCTTCGGTGGGCCCTCGGCGTGGTGTCGCCGGGCATGCTCATAGCCTGGTCCGGGCGTCTTGGAGGAATCCTGGAAGGAACATGGAGCCGCCCGACGGGGTTGTCCGGCGAGCGGCTCGCCGCCGGCCGAGCCGCTCGAACCGGATAGGGGGATGGATGGTCTACCTGCGTGTGCTCGGCCCGTTCGAGGCCGACGTGGACGATGCGACCGTGCCACTGGGTGGTCCGCGCCAGCGCGCCGTGCTCGCGCTCCTGGTGGCCGCGCGCGGGCGGGTCGTGTCGATCGACCGGATGATCGAGGACCTGTGGCGCGGCGAACCACCCGCCCAGGCCGTCACCTCCCTCCAGGCGTACGTGTCCAACCTGCGTCGCCTGCTCGAACCGGGTCGACCGCGACGGGCCCCGGCCACGATCCTGGTCAGCGCGGCACCCGGCTACGCCCTGCGCCTGCCGGACGACGCGGTGGACGCGTGGCGCTTCGAGCACCTGCTCCGCGCCGCGCGGGAGCGGGCCGAGACCGACCCGGCCCAGGCGCGCACCCTGGTCGAGGCGGCGCTCGCGTTGTGGCGCGGCCCGGCGTTCGCGGCCGCCTCGGACGAGCCGTGGGCCCTCGCCGAGGCCGCCCGGTTGAGCGAACTGCAACTGAGCGCACGCGAACTGCACATCGCCGCCGGCCTGCGCTCGGGCGCCGCGGCGGGCGCGGCTGCGGACGCCGAACGGCTCACCCACGAGGCGCCGTTGCGCGAGGAGGGTTGGCGTCTGCACGCCCTGGCGCTGTGGGCGGACAACCGACAAGCGGACGCGCTGGCCACGCTGCGCCGGGCCCGCGCGGTCCTGGCGGCCGACGTCGGCCTGGACCCGGGGCCCGCCCTCGCCGAGGTCGAGGCGGCGATCCTGGGTCGCCGCATGGACGTACTCCGGTCGGCGACCGGCGTCGCCGACCGGGCTGCGGCGGGCGATCGGGACGAGGCAACCGCCGGGGCGGCCGGCCGGCCGACGACCGGTCGCGCCGACGCCGACCGGCCCGCTGCCCGTACCGACCGCGACGCGGTGCCCGCGAGTCCGGCGCACCCGACCGCGGCGCCGGCCTTCGGCGCGGTCCCCGACGCCGACACCCACCCCCGACCCGGCGGCCCCGCCGACCTGTTCGTCGGACGGGACGACGAACTCGCCGCGCTGCTGGGCGCGGCCGGCCGGGTCGGAGCGGCCGGCCTGCGGGTCGCGCTGGTGACCGGGGAGGCCGGACTGGGCAAATCCGCGCTGCTGAGCCGACTCGCCGGCGAACTGGAGCGGGCCGGGCTGCTCGTGGCCACCGGACGGTGTCCCGAGGTCGACGGCGCACCGCCCGCGTGGGCGTGGGTGGAGGCGCTGCGGGCGATCGCCGAGATCGTGCCGCCGCCGGCCGAGTCGGCCGCCGCCCTCGCGCCGCTGCTGGGCGACGACCCGGCGGAGGGGCCCGGGCAGGACACCGCGGCGGGCCGGTTCCGGCTGCACCGCGCGGTCTGGTCCTGGCTGGCCGCCGGCGCCCGGCGTCGGCCGCTGGCCATCCTGCTGGACGACCTGCACCGCGCCGACGCCGAAACGCTGGCCCTGCTCGCCGCCGCGGCCGACGGCGAGGCCGCCGGCGCGCCGCTGTTCGTGGTCGCCGCCTACCGTCCCGACGAGGTGGCCGGCCGGCTCACCGAGACCCTGGCCGGACTGGCCCGCCGATCGCCGGTCCGACTGGCGCTGCCCGGCCTGCCGGAGGCCGCCGTGGCCCGGGTCGTGGACGCCGTGTCCCAGACGCCCGTCGACCCCGCGACGATCACCGCGTTGGCCGAACGCACCGGCGGCAATCCGTTCTACGTGCGGGAGAGCGCCCGCCTGCTGGACAGCGAAGGGGCCCTGGTCGCGCTCTCCGACGTGCCCGAGGGGGTCCGCGACGTGCTGCGCCGACGGCTGGCCCGGCTGCCCGAACCCGCCGTCGCGGTACTGCGGTTGGCCTCGGTGGCGGGCCGCGAGGTCGACGTGGACGTGCTGGTGCACGCGGCCGAGGTCGAGGAGGGCGGCGTGCTGGACGCGTTGGACGCCGGCCTGATCGCCGGGCTGCTCACCGAACCGACCCCCGGGCGAGTGCGGTTCGTCCACGCGCTGGTCCGCGACACGATGGTCGCGGACCTGAGCGGGCTGCGCCGCACCCGGATGCACGGCCGCATCGCCGCCGCCCTGGAACGGCTCGGCAGCGGCGACGTCTCGGCGCTGGCCTACCACTACGGCCACGCGGCCACCGCCGCCACCGCCGCCCGGGCCGTCGAAGTGTGCGTGGCCGCAGCCGAGTTGGCCGAGCGCCGGTTCGCCCACGACACGGCCGTCGAGCTGCTCGGCCGGGCGCTGGAATGCCTGGACCGGATTCCCGCCGACACCGCCGGCGACCGGGACGGGCGGCGGGCCGACCTGTTCGGCCGGCTGCTGCGCGCCCAGGTCCGGGCCGGCGACGTCGGGGCGGCCCGGTCGACCCGGCAACGCGCCTTCGAGGCCGCCGAGTCGATGCACCGCGACGACCTGACGATCGCCGCGTTCACCGCGTGGACGGTGCCCACGCCGTGGCAGAGCCGGCCGTACGGAAGCCTGGACCTGGGTGTGCTGGCGGTGTTGCGCCGGCTGATCGCGCGCACCGACCTCGACCCGCGGACCCGATGCCGGTTGTTGAACGGCTACGCCGGCGAGCTGATGGGGGAGGACATCGAGCCGAGGCCCAGGGCGATGGCCGAGGAGGCCGTCGCGCTCGCCGCCGACCTGGGCGATCCCGACCTGCACGCACTCGCCCTGACCACGCTCACCGGCAACCTGGACAGCCTGCCGGACGCGCCGGCCCGGGCCGAGGCCGCCGCCGAACTGGCCCGGATCGCCGATGCGTTCGACCTGCCGGAGTATCGCTGGTACAGTCGGTACAACCAGGCCATCGCCGCGGCCGACCAGAACGATCCGGCCGTCGCGCGCCGGTTGGTCGAGGAGAGCACGGCGATCGCGGAAAGCTACCGGATGCCGGAGGCGATCGGCGTCGGCGGCTGCGCGCTCGCCACTCTCGCGCACATCGACGGCCGCCACGACGAGGCCGAGGAGTACTACCTCCGGGCCACCGAGCCGATGATCGCGCAGGGTTCGCTGCACGCGTACGGTCTGCGCCGGCTCGCCCTCGCCACGATCCTGCTCGGCCGCGGCCGGATCCGCGAACTCGCGCCACAGGCACCGGGGATCCTGGCCGACTTCGGGCCGTTCGTGGCCGACCTGTGCGCCCTCGCGGTGGCCGCCGACGGTCGGATCGAGCAGGCGCGGGCGATCCGGGCGGTGATCGAGCCGATCCGCCGCGACTTCTTCCACACCCCGATGTCGGTCTTCCGCGCGGCGGTGGTGGTGGCGTTGGGCGAACACGAGGAGGCCACCGCGCTCTACCCGACCCTGCTCCCGCTGCGCGACGCCGCACCCGCGTGCGCGGGGTTGTCCCTGGCGATCCGGCCACCGGCCCACGACCTGGGCGAACTGGCCCGCTTCCTGGGCCGGGAGAGGGAAGCCCGCGCACACTTCGACCGCGCCGCCCAGATCGCGGACACCTGGCACGCGAAGCAATGGGCGGCCGACGCCCGAGCGGCACGTGGCTAGGGACTACACGAGCCGAGCCGCCGCCGCGCCCGCCGTCAGTCCTGTGCCGACCGCGGTCCCGACCGCACCTCCACGATCGGCAGTCGCAACGCCCCCGGCGCGTCCGCCGGGACCGCCGGCGCCACCGGTGCGGTGCGGGCGATCCGCCGATAGGCCGAGCCCAACTCCGGCCGGGGATCGGCCTCGCCGCGGTTGGGCCACAGCGCCGTCGCACGCTCCGCCTGGGCGGTGATGGTCAGGGACGGGTTGACGCCCAGGTTCGCGCTGACCGCCGCACCGTCCAGGACATGCAGTCCCGGATGCCCGTACACGCGCTGGTACGGGTCGACCACCCCGGTCGCGGCCGAGTCGCCGATCACGCAACCGCCCAGAATGTGCGCGGTCATCGGCACGTTGGCCAGATCGCCCCAGGTGCCGCCGGCCACCCCGCCCAGTCGTCGGGCGATCCGTCGGACCGCCTCGTGGCCGGCCGGGATCCAGTTCGGGTTGGGCTCGCCGTGGCCCTGTCGGGTGGTGATCCGGGTCCGGCCGAACAGGCCGCGTCGGCGATACACCGTCAGCGAGTTGTCCCGGGACTGCATGACCAGCGCGATGATCGCCCGCTCGGACCAGTTGCGCACGTTCATCAGCCGCAACCGGGACGGGTGTTGCCACGACTCGCGCAGGAATTGGCGCACCCGGGGCCGGTCCCCGTCGGTGAGCAGGGTCTGCAACAGCCCCATCGCGTTGGAGCCCTTGCCGTAGCGAACCGGTTCGATGTGGGTGTCCGCGTCCGGGTGCCACGAGGAGGTGATGGCCACTCCGCGCGTGGCGTCGACCACCCCGGTGGTCGGGGCGACCGCGCCGACCAGCGCCTCGGAGTTGGTCCGGGTCAACCGGCCGAGCGTGCCGGACAGGTGCGGCAGCGTACCCTCGGCTGCCATCCGGTGCAGCAACCGCTGGGTGCCCAGCGTGCCGGCGGCGAACACCACCTGCTCGGCGGTCCAGGTGCGGGGCGCGCGCGGCGCCGTCGCGGGCCCGGTGTGGACGGTCTCCACCGCATAGCCGCCGGTGGACCCGTCCGGGTGCCGGCCCGCGCCCAGCGGGCGGACCCGGCGCACCGTACGCTCCGCGTGCACCTGGGCGCCCGCCCGTTCGGCCAGGTACAGGTAGTTCTTGAGCAGCGTGTTCTTCGCGCCGACCCGGCAACCGGTCATGCACGAACCACATTCGGTACACGTGGTCCGGCGCGGCCCGGCTCCGCCGAAGAACGGGTCGGCCACCTCCTCGCCGGGCGACTGTCCCTCCTCGGGGAACAACACGCCGACCGGCGCGAGACGGAAGGTGTCGCCCGCGCCCATTTCCTCGGCGACGGCCTTCATGTGCTCGTCGGCGGGCGTCATGTGCGGGTTCGTCACTACGCCCAGCATGCGTTCGGCCTGGGCGTAGTACGGCGCGAGTTCGGCGTGCCAGTCGGTGATGCGGGCCCACTGCGGGTCGTCGAAGAAGGGTTGCGGCGGCTCGTACAGCGTGTTCGCGTAGTTCAGCGAACCGCCGCCCACACCCGCGCCGGCCAGCACCACCACGTCCTTGAGCACGTGGATGCGCTGGATGCCGGTCAGACCCAGGGCCGGCGCCCACAGGAAGTCGCGCAACTGCCACGAGGTTTTGGGGAAGTCGGCATCGGCGAACCGGCGACCGGCTTCGAGTACGCCGACCCGGTAGCCCTTCTCGGTCAGCCGCAACGCGGCGACCGAACCGCCGAAACCCGAACCGATGACCAGAACGTCGTAGTCGAACACGGGGGACCCTTCGCCGGGCGGGCAGGAGGCATGCCACGAGATCTCGCGATCCGGCGATCCTACTGCTCGGTAACCCGGCGAAGGCAGTCCCTCGCTGGTCCGATTCGGTGACTCGAATCGGCGTGCGGGGTGGTCCGATTCAGCCGCTCTTGCGACGGAACGAGCGCTGCTGCGCGGCGGGCCCGTGCGCACCGTGGATCTTGGACCCGTCGCCGCCCGGACCGTCGCCGGTGCCGTCGGTCTTGGTGCCGCGCTTGCGGGCGAGCGCCTCGCGGAACTTGCGCTTGGTCTCGTCCTCGGGCGTCTCCGGCTCGGTGGCCTCGACGACCGTCTCCTCGGGTGTCTCGTTCGCGGGTGTCTCGTCAGCCATGGTGCGTTCCTGCTCTCGAACTGGATGCGATCCGTGGGGACACCCTTCCACGTCCGAGCCCGGGATGGCACGCCCGCATCGGGTAACGCCCACAAGAGCGGACATACCGGCTGCCGGTGCCGACCTGTGCCGGGTCGCTCAGGTGAGCCGCGCCGTCCGGGTGACCAGCGTGTCGATGAAATCGTTGAGCGGCGGCCAGCCGAAGCCGGGCGTCGTCATCCGCAGCAGGATCGCGCCGTGCATTGCCGCCCACACGGCCAACGCGTCCTCGAACGGGTCCGTCCCCGTCGGGCGGTCGGCCGACGAGGTGTTCGCCACCGCGTCGACCAGGGTCTGGAAGACCTCCCGGCGACTGGGCGGCGGCAACGGCGGAGCCGCCGGGTCGACGACCTGCGGGGGCATCCGCAGGAACAGCGCGCGGTAGCGGCCGGGGCGGTCCATCGCGAACCGGGCGTAGGCCCGACAGCCCTTGAGCAGCGCCCCATTCGGTTCGGCGTCCGCGGCGGAGGCCGCCACGATGGTGGCGTGCAACTCGTCGAAGTAGCCGTTGAGCACGGTGTCGAGGATGTCGTTCAGGTCGTTGAAGTGCGCGTAGATCGACGGCGCGGTGATCTCGGCCTCGCGTGCGATCCGGCGCAGCGTCACATCGCCCGCGTGTCCGTCGCGTTCGATGAGGGCGGTTGCCGCGGCCAGGATGTCGTCCCGCAACCTCGCTCCCTGGCCGCGGCGATTGCGTCGGCGGGTGGGTCCGTGATCGTCGTCCATGCCGGCCAGCGTACGAGGCGGGCCGGCGGCGCTCGCGGGCATGGTGCCTCCTCCGGTGTGTCGCCGACGGGCCGCCCGACGACGGATGCCCGGCGACCGGCTCGGGCCGGTCGCCGGGTGCCGGGATGACGCTCCGTCAGGCGGCGGGCACCGCCCGGGCGTCGGTCGATTCGGTGGGCCGCCCGGTGGCCACCGAGGTGCTGACCGTGCGGCGCGGGAGGCCGAAGGCGACCACGATCGCGCCGATCGCGGCGACCGCCGCCGCCACCAGGGCGCCGTTGTTCATCGCCGTGGTGAAGGCGTGGTCGGCGGCCGAGGTGAGCCGGTGGCCGTCCTCGGGGGACAGGTGCGCGGCAACGGCGTGCGCGCTGGGCAGGTCGCGTTCGGCCACCGAGGCCGGGCCGGTCGGGTGCAGGTCGGCCATCTCGGACCGGTAGTGCGTGGAGACCAGCGTGCCGACCACCGCGATGCCCAGCACGCCGCCGAGTTCGCGGACCACGCTGTTGAGTGCACCCGCCATCGCCGAGAACCGGGCCGGCACCGACGCGGTGATCTCCATGCTCGCCGGGGCCATCATCATGCCCATGCCGGCCCCGACCAGGGCCATCTCCGCGGCCAGTACGACGAACGGGGTGTCGGCGTCGGTGGTCAGGCCGAGCACCGACAGGCCGATCGCGATCGCGCCGAGTCCGCCGGTGAGCGTGCCGCGAATGCCCAGCCGGGCGGTGACCACCGGCGACAGGCCGGACATCGTGGCCATCGCCACCGCGAACGGCATCGCGGACAGGCCCGCCTTCAGCGGGCTGTATCCGTGTACGAGCTGGAAGTACTGGGACAGCACGAACAGTGTGCCGAAAAGCGCGAAGAAGGTCACCGCCAGCGTCGCGGCGGCGAGCACGAAGCCCCGGTTGGCGAACAGCCGTACCTGCACCATCGGTTCGTCGCGGCGCAGTTCCCAGGCCACGAACGCGGCGGTGCACAGCACGAATACGCCCGCCTCGACGAGGGTGAGCGGCGCGGTCCAGCCGCGCTCGGGCGCCTCGATGATCGCGTCGACCAGCGCGCCCAGGCCGACGACGGACAACACGGCGGCGGGCAGGTCGAGTCGGGTGGTGCCCTGGCGCGGGACGCTCGGCACGATGCGCAGGATGCCGACGAGCGCGGCGAGCACGAGAGGCACGTTGATCCAGAACGCGCTGGACCAGGAGAAGTGCATCAGCAGCGCGCCACCGGTGACCGGGCCGATCAGCACCCCCACGCCGGCCGCGGCGGACCAGACGGCGAACGCCTTGGGGCGTTCCACCGGCGGGAACATCCGGATGATGATGGCCAGCGTCGCGGGCATCACGAACGCCGCGCCCAGGCCCATCACCGCCCGCCAGGCGATCAGTTCGGCCGCGGTCGAGGACAGCGCCGCGATCGCCGATCCGGCGCCGAACAACGCGAGACCGCCGAGCAGCGCGCGCCGGGCGCCGAACCGGGCGCCCAGGCTGCCGGCCAGGAGCAGCAGGGCGGCGAAGACCAGCGTGTAGGCGTCGGTGATCCATTGCAGATCCGACGTCGACGCGTCCAGCCCCTTCGCCAACGAGGGCAGCGCGGTGTTGAGCACCGAGTTGTCGAGCGTCACCGCGACCAGCGTCGAACTGAGCACGAGCAGCGCGGCCCACCGACGCGGGTGGCCGGCGGCCTCCGAAACGTCGGCGGAGCCGGCATCGGGTGATCGGGATTCTTGGCTGCTCACGCGGTACCCCCTGATTAACGCATGTGTGCTTACGGCTGTAAACATAGCTCGTGGCTATACGCCCGTAAAGCCAAGGATTGGCAAAGCGCACCGAACCGGCCCGGTCGGCCCGATGGAGCTTCTGTGGCGACGACACCGACGTCACCGCGGACCGGCTGCGCGGCAAACCGGCCGCTCGGACCTCCAGGCCGGGCGGTCACACGTCGCCGGACCCCGGCCCGGACCCGGCGCGGCGCCGGCCCGCCCGCCGCCCGCCGGCGGATCGCCCTCGGTCAGAACTCCCGCGTCACGTCCAGCGGTCCGCAGGACAACGTGCCGCGCGCGTGCGGTGCGGCGATCCAACTGTCCGTGCTCACGAAGTCCCGCCCCCGCTGCTGCGCCTCGCGGGCCGGCGTCGGGTCGTCCCAGGTCACCGCGAGCGGCTTGTGCTCGACGTCCCAGCGGGCGCCGCCCAGCGCGCGATCGTCGGCGGAGGTCGCCTCCAGGTGGGTGAGCCGACCGGCCTCCGTGGCCAATACGCCCGCGTGCCACAACGTCACGCCCGCCTCGTTGCGCACGATGGCGGGCGGCACGACCAGTGCCAATCCGGTGCCGTCGTGCCGCTCCGAGTCGAAGCGCAACACCAGGCGACGCGGGATGGTCGGCAATACCACGTCCAGCACGAGATCGCCGTCCGGGACATGGCCGAACAAACAGGAGGTGAACCGGATCGGCCCGGCCGACAACGTCGTGGCCAGCGCCGACCGGGCGAAGCGGTCGCCCGAGCGGGTCACCGATACCCCGTACTGCCCGAACAGCGGCGGCGCCGGCGGGCGCGGGCCGGCGGGCCGGGCCGAGGTCTCCATGCCGATCGTGGTGTACAGCCCGGCCGGCGTCCGCAGGATGCCGCCGTGGAAGACCCGTACCTCCTCGTGCGCAAGCAGGATTTCGGGCGGCCTGACCAGCTCGATGTCCACCGGGGCAGTGCTCTCGCTCATGCCGCGACCCTATCGGCGGGCGGCGGCCGGACCGGGTGGCTCGGGGTGTCGCGGGGCGTCGTGGCGGCGGGTCGCGACCCCGTCGCGAGCGTCTCGGCGCCGCCCCGCGCGGTGCCCCCAACGGGCGTCGGCGATCCGTTCGGGCGTCGCCCGATCGGCTCAATCGGGTTTACCGGGGCGTTGTGCGCATACGGTGCACGGCCCGGTCGTGGCCGGATCCCGCGTGACCTGCGGCGAGGTTGCGAGCGGGGCATATCGGTCGGGTTCGACGGGCGCATACGGGATTCGAACCGCCATATCGTGGGGACACTTTCCGGTTACGGCTTCGCCTATACCGCCCCCGAACGCCCCGCGCGTCACCCGACAGGCGCATACTGGTGGGGATGACGACGTCAGCCGTGACCCGGCGCATTCTGCCCACCAGTCCCTTCAATGTCCCGGTCGCTCCCATCATCGAGGATTTCGAACTCGGTGCACGAGTGACGCACGATCAGTACGGACTCGGTCGGATCGTCGGTGTCGAAGAGGACATCGCGGTCACTGTCGATTTCGGATCGCGCCAGGAACGCATCTGCCGTCCCTACGCGAAGCTGAGCAACCTCTGAACGTCCCGACTCCACGCGGTCGGCACAGGGGAGGCGCCCCCGGGTAACCGGGTCGGCGCCTCCTTCTTGTTTGCGTGGCCTTGTTCGCGGCGTTCCGCACGCACATTCGCCGGCGTTCACTCCCGCCCAAAGACATCAGGTTGTCAGACAACTTGTGCTAGCGTCACCGCCATGAAGCTGCGCGTCCTTCTTCTCGGTCGCCGCGGCGGGGTCTGAGCCGACCGGCGCCCCGCCGCGGGGTTCGGTGCTGCCGGTCGACCCCTTCGAACGGCGAGGACGACCCCGCACCATGACCGAAGACGGCTTTCCCACCCTGCGCACCCCGGCCGGCCCGATTCCCGACGGCCGACCGCACTGGAACCGGCAACGTTCGAGCGCGATGCCGTATCACCGCTACCGCCCGGCGCACGAGCGGGTTCGGGTCGAGATCGACCCCGACCGACGCACCTGGCCGACCCGGCGGATCGAACAGGCCCCGCTGTGGGTCCCGGTGGACCTGCGCGACGGCAATCAGGCGCTGGCCGAGCCGATGGACCCGGCGCGCAAGCGGCGGATGTTCGACCTGCAGGTGGCGATGGGCTTCAAGGAGATCGAGGTCGGCTACCCGTCGGCGAGCCGCGCCGACTACGACTTCGTCCGACACCTGGTCGAGAGCGACGCGGTTCCGGACGACGTGACGATCGTGGTCTTCACCGCCGCCCGGACCGACCTGATCGAACGCACCCATCGGTCCATCGAGGGCCTGCCGCACACCGTCGTACACATGTACACCGCGACCGCGCCGACCTGGCGCGACGTCGTGCTCGGGCACGACCGGGCCGCGCTGCACGGCCTGATCCTGGCCGGCGCGAAGGACGTGGCCCGCGGCGCGGACGCGCGGCCGGGGGCGGACATCCGCTTCGAGTTCTCGCCCGAGGTGTTCAACCTGACCGAACCCGACTACGTCCTGGAGGTGTGCGACAGCCTCACCGAGTTGTGGGACGCGAGCCCGGATCGACCGGTGATCCACAACCTGCCGGCCACGGTCGAGATCGCCACGCCGAACGTCTACGCCGACCAGATCGAGTACATGCACCGCCATCTGGCCCGCCGGGACGCGGTGATCCTGTCCGTGCATCCGCACAACGATCGTGGTACCGGGGTCGCCTGCGCCGAACTGGCGTTGCTGGCCGGGGCGCAGCGGATCGAGGGCTGCCTGTTCGGCAACGGCGAGCGCACCGGCAACGTGGACCTGGTCACGCTCGCGCTGAACCTGCACACGCAGGGCGTGGATCCGATGATCGACTTCTCCGACATCGACGAGATCCGGCGCACGGTCGAGTACGCGAACCGGATCGAGGTACCCGCGCGACACCCCTATGGCGGCGACCTGGTCTACACCGCGTTTTCCGGCACCCACCAGGACGCGATCGGGAAGGGCTTCGCGCACCACGCGCGGCAGGCCGAACGGCTGGGCTCGACCGCGGCGCAGGCGCCGTGGGACGTGCCGTACCTGCCGATCGACCCGGCCGACGTGGGTCGTGACTACGAGGCGGTGATCCGGGTCAACAGCCAGTCCGGCAAGGGCGGCATCGCCTACCTGATGCAGAGCGCGCACGGGCTGGACCTGCCGCGCCGGCTCCGGATCGAGTTCTCCCGGGTGGTCCAGGAGGCCACCGACGACAGCGGCGAGGAGATCACCGCGGCCGAACTGGGCGCGTTGTTCCAGGGCGAGTACCTGGATCGGCACTCGCCGATCGAGGTCACCGAATGGCGGGTGCAGGAGGGCGAACCCGGGCGGCACCGGTTCACCGGGACCCTGACCGACGCGGCCGGCCGTCGCCCGGTGGACGGCACCGGCAACGGTCCGCTGTCCGCGCTGACCTCGGCTCTGGGCGCGGCCGGCATCCGGGTCGAGATCCTGGACTACGTCGAGCACTCGATCGGCGCGGGGGGCGACCGACAGGCGGCGTCGTACCTGGAGTGCCGCGTCGACGGGGTCACCCGGTGGGGCGTCGGCATCGACACCTCGATCCTGGCCGCCTCGGTGCGCGCGACGATCTCGGCGGTGAATCGGGCTCGCGCGGGGGAGCGGGAGGGGGTGGGCGTGCTTCCCGGCTAGGATTCGGGCAATTCGTCAGACAACCTGAGACGTGATGGTGACGCGATGACGTTCGGCCCCCTGCGCCGCAGCCCGCTGGTCGGCCAGGCGGCCGAGCGGCTTCGCGACCAGATCGCCGCCGGGCGCTGGCCGGTGGGCGGCAAGTTGCCCGGCGAGGTGGCGCTCGGCGCGGAACTGGGCATCGGCCGCTCGACCGTGCGCGAGGCGATCCGGGCCCTGGCGGGAGCCGGCCTGGTCGAGTCCCGGCAGGGGTCCGGCGTCTTCGTGATCGCCACCGAACCGGTCGAGGATCTGCCGGCGCGGTTGCGGCGGGCCTCGGCGGTCGAGGTGTACGAGGTACGCAATCTGATCGAGGTACGGGCCGCGATGTTGGCCGCGGAGCGGCGCACCGACGAGGACCTCGCCGCGCTGGAGGCGGGCCTGGCCGCGCGGGCCGCGGCGCTCGGCGACGACGAGGCGTACATCGACGCGGACATCGCCTTCCACGCGAGCATCGTCGCGGCGGCCCACAACGAGGTGCTGACCGACCTGTTCGCCGTCTTCCAGGTGACCATGCGCCCGGGCCTGCTCGACCTGCTGGCGGCCATGGACGAACAGGGCCTGCGTACTTCCGCCGCCGACCCGGGCGCCGACGCCCACGCGGCCATGGTGGCCGCGATCCGAGCCCGCGACGCGACCACAGCGGCCCGGGTGACCGAGGCCGAACTGGCGGTAAGCCTGCAAATCCTGCGCGAGTAGCGAGTAGCGAGCAGCGAGGAAGGGGTGGCGGATCCGGCCGCAGGCCCGTGCGCGCTTCGGGAATAGCTCGGACCCGATCCTGCTTTCATGAGTTGATTGAGTGTTCAACTACTGAGAGAGTGGTCATCGTGCAGTTCGGGATCTTCACCGTCGGAGACGTCACCGTCGACCCCACCACCGGCCGGGAGCCCACCGAGCACGAGCGGATCAAGGCGATGGTGGCGATCGCGCTCAAGGCCGAGGAGGTCGGCCTGGACGTGTTCGCGACCGGTGAGCACCACAACCCGCCGTTCGTGCCCTCGTCGCCGACCACGCTGCTCGGCTACGTCGCCGCCCGGACCGAGCGGATCATCCTCTCCACGTCCACCACGCTGATCACCACCAACGACCCGGTGAAGATCGCCGAGGACTACGCGATGCTCCAGCACCTGGCCGACGGCCGGGTGGACCTGATGATGGGTCGCGGCAACACCGGGCCGGTCTACCCGTGGTTCGGCCAGGACATCCGCCAGGGCATCCCGCTGGCGATCGAGAACTACGCGCTCCTGCACGAGCTGTGGCGCAACGACGTGGTGGACTGGGAGGGCCGGTTCCGGACCCCGCTCCAGGGCTTCACCTCGACCCCGCGACCGCTGGACGGCGTCCCGCCGTTCGTGTGGCACGGCTCGATCCGCAGCCCCGAGATCGCCGAACAGGCCGCCTACTACGGTGACGGATTCTTCGCCAACAACATCTTCTGGCCCCGCGACCACTTCGTCCGGCTGATCAACCTCTACCGCGACCGCTTCGAGCACTACGGCCACGGTACGCGCGAGCAGGCCATCGTCGGGGTCGGCGGCCAGGTGTTCATGCGCCGGAACTCGCAGGACGCGGTACGCGAGTTCCGCCCCTACTTCGACAACGCGCCGGTGTACGGCCACGGTCCGTCGCTGGAGGAGTTCACCGACCAGACGCCGCTGACCGTGGGCAGCCCGCAGGAGGTCATCGACAAGACGCTGACCTTCCGCGACTCGTTCGGCGACTACCAGCGTCAGCTCTTCCTGATGGACCACGCGGGACTCCCGCTGAAGACCGTGCTGGAACAGCTCGACCTGCTCGGCGAGGAGGTACTGCCGGTGTTGCGCCGGGAGTTCGCCGCCCGACGCGCGGCCGACGTGCCGGCCGGTCCGACCCACGCGGCACTGGTCGCCCGGCGGGACGAGGCGGCGGCGCAGGTCGCGGCCGACGAGAGCGCGCCGGCGCTCTGACCGGTCCCACCCATCACCGGACATCCGGCGCAACGACAGAGAAGGGAACAGGGATCACCATGGCGCAACCGGTCAAGCTGGTGGTCGTCTCGGCCGGGCTGGGCAAACCCTCGTCCACCCGCATGCTCGGCGACCGACTGGCCGAGGCGACCAGGCGGCAGTCGGTCGATCGGGGCGTCGAGGTCGACGTGCACACGGTCGAACTACGCGACGTCGCGGTGGACATCGCGCACAACCTGATCACCGGCTTCCCGCCGCCGGGGCTGCGCGCGGCGATCGACACGGTCACCCGGGCGGACGCCCTGATCGCGGTCACACCGATCTTCACCGCGTCCTACAGCGGGCTGTTCAAGTCGTTCTTCGACGTGTTGGACAACACCGCGCTGACCGGGAAGCCGGTGCTGATCGCGGCGACCGGCGGCACCGCACGCCACTCGCTGGCCCTGGAGCACGCGCTGCGCCCGCTGTTCGCCTACCTGCGGGCCGCGGTCGTACCGACCTCGGTCTACGCGGCGACGGAGGACTGGGGCACGTCGGCGGGTGCCGGCGACGACCTGGCCGCGCGGATCGCCCGCGCGGGTGGCGAACTCGCCGACCTCGCGGCGGGGTTGCCGCAGGCCGCGGCCGGGCCCGACCCGGTCGAGGAAGTGGTGCCGTTCGCCGAGCAGTTGGCCGCGCTGCGACGCGGATGAGCCCGCCCGGGGCCGAAGATGTGCTTCGGCCCCGGGTCCGGCGGTCAGTTCTCCCGCGCTCGGTCTTCCTTCGCCTGTTCCAGTCGCGCCTGGAGTCTGCGCATCCCGGCCAGCCAACGATCCGGGTCGGCGGCCCGGCCCGCGTACATCCGGGCCACCTCGGGGTGCGGCAGGACCAGGAACGGGGCGTTGCCCGTGATCGCCTCGGCGACCACCTCGGCGACCTCCGCCGCACTGATCGCCCCGTCGTCCAGGAGCAGCCGGGCCGCCTCGCCGGACGCGCCCATCAGCGCGGTGCGCACCCCCAGCGGGCAGACCGCCTGCACGGTGATGCCCTTGGCGCCGTAGGTGATCGACATCCACTCGGCGAACGCGTAGGCCGCGTGCTTGGTGACCGAGTACGCCGCCGCGTCCAGCATGGTGAGCAGGCCCGCGGCGGAGACCGTGGTGACCAGATGGCCGCGCCCCCGGGCCAGCCAGGCCGGGGTGAGCAGCCGGGCGGCGCGTACGTGCGCCATCACGTTGACGTCCCACGAGCGGTCCCAGGACTGCTCCGAGGCGTCCAGGCCGCTGCCCTCGCCGATGCCGGCGTTGGCGCAGTAGATGTCGATCTCGCCGCCGAGCGCCTTGCGGGCGCCGGTGACCAGCGCCGCGACACCCTCCTCGCCGGCCGCGTCGCCGGGCAGCGCGATGCCGTCGATCTCGGCGGCGACGGCACGGCACGCGTCCGGATCCAGGTCGTTGACCACCACCCGGGCGCCGTCGGCGGCGAAGCGCCGGGCCAGCGCCGCGCCGATCCCGGCGCCGGAGCCGGTGATCACCACGCCGGCGCCGGCGAGCGCGGTCATCAGACGCCGCCGGACAGGCTCACGCCGCCGTCGACCAGCAGCGTCTGACCGGTGATCCAGCTCGCCTGCTCGGACAGCAGGAACGCCACCGCGCCGGCCACGTCCTCGGGCACGCCGAGCCGGGCCAGCGGATACGCCGCCGCGACCTCTTCCTCGCGGCCCTCGTACAGCGCGTTCGCGAAGACCGTCTTGACCACGGCCGGCGCCACCGCGTTCACCCGTACCCGCGGGCCGAGTTCGCTCGCGAGCTGGGCGGTCAGGTGGGTCAGCGCGGCCTTGCTGACGCCGTAGAAGCCGATCCCGTGGGCGGGCCGCTCGCCGGCCAGCGAGGAGACGTTGACGATCGCGCCGCCGTGCTCGCCCAGCCACGCCTTGTGCACACGCTGGGTCCAGGCGAGCGCGGCGAGCAGGTTGACCTCCAGGATCTTGCGCCCGGCGTCGAGGTCGAGTTCCACCAGCGGGCCGTACACCGGGTTGATGCCGGCGTTGTTGACCAGCATGTCGATCCGGCCGAACGCCTCCATGGTCGCGGTCACCGCCGCGTCCTGGTGGGCCGGGTCGTGCGCCTTGCCGGCGACGCCGATCGCGTGTTCGGGGCCGCCGAGCGAGGCGACCACCTCGGCGAGTGTGTCCGCGCCGCGCGCGGTCACGCAGACCCGGTCGCCGCGTGCGACCAGGGCCTGGGCGATGCCCAGGCCGATGCCTCGGCTGGCGCCGGTGACGATGGCTACGGGACGGGACGCGTCACTCACTGGGCGGCTGCCTCTCGGTAGGACTTGAGCTCGCGCTGGGCGAGCGAACGGCGGTGTACCTCGTCCGGCCCGTCGGCCAGCCGCAGTGTGCGGGCGTGCGTCCACAACGACGCGAGCACGAAGTCCTGGGACAGGCCGCCGGCGCCGTGCGCCTGGATGGCCTTGTCCAGGATCCATTCGACGGTGAGCGGCGTGGCGATCTTGATCGACTGGATCTCCCGGTGCGCGCCGCGGTTGCCGACGGTGTCCATCAGCCACGCGGTCTTGAGCACGAGCAGGCGCAACTGCTCGATGCGCACCCGGGATTCGGCGATCCACTCCTGGATCACGCCCTGGTCGGCGAGCGGTCCGCCGAACGCCTCGCGGGCGACCACTCGGCGGCACATCAGCTCCAGGCCGCGTTCGGCCATCCCGATCAGCCGCATGCAGTGGTGGATCCGGCCGGGGCCCAGCCGGGCCTGCGCGATGGCGAAGCCGTCGCCGGCGTTGCCGACCAGGTTCGCGGCGGGCACCCGTACGTTGTCGAAGACCACCTCGGCGTGCCCGCCGTGCGGCCCGTCGGTGTAGCCGAAGACGTGCATGCCGCGGCGGATCCGCACGCCCGGGGTGTCGCGCGGCACCAGGATCATGCTCTGCCGGCGGTGGCGCGGCGCGTCCGGGTCGGTCTTGCCCATCACGACCAGGATCTCGCACGTGGGCGCCATCGCGCCGGAGGACCACCACTTGCGGCCGTCGATCACGTACTCGTCGCCGTCGCGCACGATGCGCGTGGTGATGTTGGTGGCGTCGGAGGAGGCGACGTCGGGCTCGGTCATGCAGAACGCCGAGCGGATGGTGCCTTCCAGGAGCGGCTTCAGCCATTGCTCCTGCTGCTCGGGCGTGCCGAAGTCGTGCAGCAGTTCCATGTTGCCGGTGTCCGGCGCGGCGCAGTTGAGCG
The DNA here is from genome assembly GCF_044333915.1 of Embleya sp. NPDC020886. Lineage (NCBI taxonomy): Bacteria > Bacillati > Actinomycetota > Actinomycetes > Kitasatosporales > Streptomycetaceae > Embleya > Embleya sp. NPDC020886. The sequence continues at coordinate 290,521 of NZ_JBIRRX010000007.1, forward strand.
CCTCCGGGCCCAGGTGCGGACTGCGGCCGGCGATCTCGGCCAGCGGCGCGTATTGGAGGTTGCTCAGCCCCGCGCCCTCGGCGCCCGGCAGGAACAGGTTCCACAGGCCGCGCTTGCGGGCCTCGACCTTGAGCTCCTCGATCACCGGCGGCCGGCCCCACGGATCGGCACCCGGCTCGGCCACCTGTTCGGTGAACACGGCTTCGGCGGGGTACACGTGCTCGGCCATGAACGCGAGCAGCCGCTCGCGCAGTTCCTCGGTCCGTGCGTCGTAGCTGAAGTCCACCGGCGCCTGCCTCTCCCTGGTCGCGGACGGCGCGGACGTTTCGTGGCCGTAGGGTGCGCGAAACGTACCGTGCGCAAAATACGGTACCGACCGGTCGGTATCTTGGCTAGGGTAGCGTCGAACGCTCCCTCGAAAGGTTGGACATCATGGCGGCTAGAGGTCGCGGCAACGCGGCACCGGTTGGGTCCGAGGCCGAGGTCGACGGGGCGCCCCTGCCCCAGCGACTGTTGCGGATCGCCTCGCGGATGTTCGCCGAGCGGGGCTTCGAGAGCACCTCGGTCCAGGAGATCGTGGCCGCCGCCGGCGTCACCAAGGGCGCGATGTACCACTATTACGCGTCCAAGGACGACCTCCTGGTGGAGATCTACCACCGGGTGCTCGCGATGCAGACCGAGCGGCTGAACACCATCGCGGACGGCTCCGAGCCGGTCGTGGACCGCCTGCGCGAGGCGGCGGCGGATGTCGTGGTCACCACGCTGGGCAACATCGACGACGCCGTCGTCTACTTCCGCTCGATGCATCTGCTCGCGCCGGACAAGCGCAACGAGATCCGGGCCGAGCGGCGGCGCTACCACGACCGCTTCCGCTCGCTGATCGAACAGGGCCAGCACGAGGGCCTGTTGCGCGCGGACGTGTCGGCCGACATCGCCACCCACAACTTCTTCGGCGGCGTCCACCACCTCAACAGCTGGTATCAGCTCGACGGCCCGATGTCGCCGCGACAGGTCGGCGACGCGTTCGCCGACCTGCTGCTGCATGGGCTGGCGCCGGCGGCGGGAGCGCGGTAGCGGGCCGTCTCGGCGGCGGAATTCGCTCGCGTGGGACCGTGTGTGGCGTCGAGAATCGACCATGCTGACTGACCATTGGCCCGTGTTCGGCCTGCGAGTGACCACGCCCCGACTGGAACTGCGTACGGCGAGCCAGGACGACCTGGTGGAGCTGGTGGAACTGGCCGCGCGCGGCATCCACGCGCCCGACCGGATGCCCTTCAGCGAGCCGTGGACACGTCAGCCACAACCGGCCTTCGCCCGCAACGGCCTCAAGCACTACTGGGCCACGTGGGCGAACTGGCAGCCGGAGAACTGGCGACTGCTCCTCGCGGTCGTCCACGACGGCGTGATCATCGGTACCCAGGACTGCGGCGCCAAGGACTTCGCCCGTCGGCGCGAGGTCTCCTCCGGATCGTGGCTGGGACAGGCCCACCAGGGGCGCGGCTTCGGCACCGAAATGCGGGCCGCGATCCTGGAGTTGGCCTTCGCCGGCCTCGGCGCACACTGGGCCGTCTCGTCCGCCTTCCCGGACAACGCCCCCTCCCTCGCGGTGTCGCGACGCCTGGGTTACGCCGACGATGGCCTCGACGTCCTGCACAACGAGGACGACACCCCGCGCCCCCTGCAACGCCTGCGCCTGACGAGGGACGCCTGGCTCGAACACCGCACGATCCCGGCCGAGATCGAGGGACTGGCGGCGTGCCGCGACATGTTCGGCGCGTGAGGGAAACGAGCCGAGTCCGGGCCGGTGACCGGACGCCGGGGAATCACATTATGGCGGGTATGTAGTCGATTACAGGGCAATTCTGCTGGCCGAAAATGCAGCCTTGACGCGTTCGAGTATGGATGACTTAATCAATTAACTTCAATCTGCGATTGGGTTTTCCATGCGAAGAATTGCCGTATTGCTGGCGGCTTCCCTGATAGGACTGGCGGGGGCAATCGTCCCGGCTTCGGCTCAGGCGAACGAAGAATCCACCAAGACGATCACCCTGGGCGGGGAGAGGTTCGTCGTCCCCAAGAGTGCCGACCGGGACGGTGGGGCGAGGGTCAAGGTCCCCGCCGAGACCTTGTCCAAGATGCGGCGAGAGGCCGCTCCGGCAGGGTCGGCCCGCAGTGCCGACGGTGGCACCCTGTGGTACCGCGCACTGAGCCGGAGCAATACGCAGGTCTGGGGGGACTGGAAACTCTCCAATGATGTGCTAAATCCCGGTTATGTGGGGAATGCAGGCAATAACGACCCCATCGTCGCCGTTCAGTTTCTGTGGTACCAGCATCCGCCGTTCGGCTACAACCTGGGACTCCGAGGTCATTGGAGCGATTTCGGCTATGGGTCGATATTTCCCCTCAGCTTCGACGACAATAATGCAGACGCCTCGGTAGTCATGTATACCCCGCTTTTGCAGCCTTTGGAGGAGCTGGCCTTCTTCAACTCCGGACCGAACTCGGTCGTGGCAGCCGGCCACATACAAGATGTCGGCTGGCAAGGGGGCACCTATTTCCAGCCCGAATCGGGGTATCCGTGGGGGTGGCCGTGGGTCGGTGCCTACTGGATCGGTAGCACCGGTCAGGCACGCTGGATCGAAGCCTTCTGGGTCGACACCGTCTGAAGGCCCTCATCGAGAGAACCGCCGACGCTCCCTGTGCCACGAGAAGTTCGAGGCACGGGGAGCGGAAGGCGGGTGAGCCGGGCCTCGCCAACGCCGCCGCCCGGATCGGCACCGACCGCATCCACATCGACCTCGCCAACGACGACCGGGCAACCCGCGCCATCCTCAAGGCCGAACACACCGCCCCCGAATGGATGCGCTACCACGGCACGTCCCGCCGAGTCGTCGCGGACCTGATCTCGCGCGAACGCCGCAGGCCGACGCAACTACTGGCTCTCGCCGACCGATTGCGCATCGCGTAGAACGCGGGTGCGGTCAGGACCGGGTCAGTCGCGGAGTGCGTCGGTCAGCGCCGTCCAGGATGCCGCGCCGATCGTCAGGTATCCGATGCTCGGGTCCTTCGAGTCGCGGATCGGGACGACGCCCGGGAGATCATCGCGGACCTCGACGCAGTCGCCTTGATCTCCGTTGCTGTACGTGCTCTTGCGCCACGTTGTGATGCTTGCGTCGCGGGTCCCTTGCATGCTTCCAGCTCCTTGATGACTGCCCGGATCATCGCTGCCGACTCCTTCGGGGAAAGGGCGTAGGCGCGTAGGCGATCGTACGCCGCCTGAAACCCTGCGACAGCAGCAGGATCCTCGCGCAACTGGCCAGTGTGGCTGCCTTCGAGGTATGCGACCGGTTCACTGTCCGGCGGAGCCAAGAGGGTCAGCGATCCGCCCAGCAGTGTGTGGGCTCCTGAGCTGAAAGGTAGGACTTGGATCGTGCCGAACTGTGTGTCCATTCGGGGCAACAGCACTTCGAGTTGTGCTTGCATGATCGCTGGACCACCGATCGGCCGACTGATGGCAGCTTGGTCAATGATCGCGCCGTACTGCGGTGGGTGTTCCCGAGTGAAGATGCGTTGCCGATTCGTCCGCGCGAGGACGCGTCGTTCGATCTCGGCTGCCGGCGCCCCGGGTTCGAAGCCGACGAACTGCGCCCGAGCGTAGCCCGGCGTCTGCAATAGCCCCGGCACGGTGTCCCCGGCGTATTGCAGGATCCCAGTGGCACTCGCCGCGATTGCCATGAACGCCCGGTAGCGGTCCGGGAATTGATCGTGCTCCACCATCTCGTACAGCCGTCCGAACAACCCGTCCGTCTCGAACGCGATATCCAGCCTGGCGGGCATGTCCGGCGGAATGGGGCTCTCGCCGGTCTCGTACCGGGACAGCGATGCCTTGCTGTAGCCCAGAACCGACGCGCACGCCGTCAGTGACATCCCGAGGTTGTTGCGCTTGACCCGGATCTCGCGCCCATACATCTGGCGTGGCGAGCCTTTGGGATCGACGTCCTTTTCTTGATATCGCACGGGTGTTCCCCCTTCCGTTCCACCGCAAATCGGTAACGGTGCCGAGATGCACAGGCTAGCTCTCCCGCCCCATGATGGGGACGTAGAGCGACGGACTGTGTACGGAACGGAGAGGCAACTCCCCTTGCTCAAAACGTCGCAGGCCGAAGGATGGGGCTGCGACGGGCGTAGGGAGTGGGGCTCAACTTTGGCGAGTCGCCCCACTCCCCGCGTGCCTCACAGAAAGGACACGTGCCCACGATGACATATCAATTCGGGTGGACTCAACGCGGTTCGGGACCTGTGCCGGTGGTGGATCGCGACTGGCAGGACGAGCGGTTGAGCCTGCTGGTTCGGGAGTGGGTCGGCGCGGCGGAAGCCGATAGTGCTGCGTTCATCCCACCCCGGAGGCCGCGAGTTCGGTCGTACCTTCGTTTGTTGTGGACCTGGCGGTTGTCGGTTCGGTTCCGTGTGGTGCGCTCGGGGGGACGGAACGTGCGATGACCACTCGACAGCGGGCTTCGGGGAGTACGCAGGAGGATCTCGATCGGGGGTGGGCGTTCTTCGAGCGCTATCGGCATGCGTGGTGTCGCGACGCGTATTCGGGGCGCGAGGGTGTGCTTATGGATGTGCGGGGGCGGCAGGTTCACCTCCGGCTGCGCAGTGGGATCGAATTCGCTTGCCGGGTTGGGGATTTGGTCATTCTTCGGCCGCCTACGCCGATTCTGTACCGGAGCGTGAGATACGTCGGTGCGGAAGACGCGACCCTTCGGCCGGACGGCACGCTCGCGGAGTTGTGCGCTGTGGACCAGGGCATGTTGGCGACGGTGCGACCGCCGGTCGGCGCCGAGTGGTTCGCGTTGTTGTCCGATCTGGAGCGCGTCGGCTGCCTGTTGGGCGCCGTGGCCGATTGGTCGGAGCCTCCGTTTCCGCTCGACGAAGAGGAGGGGTGATGACGGCGATACCGATGCCGCCACCGACCGACAACGACCCGACACCCACCGACTCGGAAGGCACGACGATGGCGGACCACGCCAAAGACGACAAGGACGGCGACGCCAAGACCCCCCATCGGCAGTGCGATGGCCGGTGGGACAGGCCCGTGCCGCCCAAAGACAAGGACAAGGACCAGGACAAGGAGAAGGAGAAGGACCAGTGAGCGCCTCGGTCGACTGGGACGCCGTGTTCGCGGCGACGCCCCGGCGCTCGTACGTCCCGGCGGTGGTGTGGAGGAGCGACGACGCCCGGATCGACCGGGACGTCGATCCCGAGGCGTGGGCGGAGGTCGTGGCGGCCGACATCCCGCTTGTCACCCAGATGGATGACGGCATGCCGGGCGGGAGCCTGATCCCGACGTCGTCGGCGTAGCAACCCTCGCTCGTGCGGCTCATGCTCGAACAACTCGACGTCGACCCGGATCACGAGATTCTCGAAATCGGGACCGGTACCGGGTGGTCCACCGCGTTGTTGGCCACCGCGCTCACGGCCGGCCGGGTGACCTCGGTCGAAGTGGATCCCCTCGTGGCGATCCAGGCGCAGGAGTCCTTGCGTGCCGCCGATTCGAGGCCGACCCTGATCGTCGGCGACGGGTTGCGCGGATACCAGGAGGGGGCTCCCTACGATCGCCTCATCGCCGCCATGGCGGTGCGGAACGTGCCCTACGCGTGGGTGGAGCAGGTCCGGCCCGGAGGGGTGATTCTTACGCCCTGGGGCACGGCCTTCCACAACTCCGGGCTTCTGCGTCTGGTCGTCGCGGACGACGGCACGGCGTCGGGCCGGTTCGTGGGAAACGTCAACTTCATGTGGGCCCGCTCGCAGCGGCCGAGGTTCGAGGCGCGGCGTTTCGTGGGCGATGTGATCGCGGATCCGAACGCGGGCAGGGTCCGCCACACGACGACGGATCCGCGCCCCCTTCAGGAGGAGCACGCGGACTTCGCGATCGGCCTTCGGCTGCCCGATGTCGAGCAACGCACGTTCTTCGGATCGGGCGCGCGGGCCGGGGAGTTCACCACGTGGTACGTCGACGGGGAGTCCTGGGCAGCCGTCGACTACGTACCGGACGCCCGCGCGTTCGAGGTCAACGAGGGCGGGCCGCGCGATCTGTGGCGGGAGATCGAGGCCGCCTACCAAGCGTGGCGGGCGCGGGGTGAACCCCCACGCGAGCAGCATGGCGTCACGCTGACCGTGGACGGCCAGTGGACGTGGCACACCGGGCCGCGCGGTCGGGTGAACCGCGGGGCGGCGTCGAGTCGCTGAGCGGCTCCCGCAGCAAGCACCGCAGGAGCAGCCTCGACTCGCGAAGTCACGCGGTGTCGGGGCTGTTCCGACCTCGGAGTCGGCCCCGGTAGGTCAACGCGACGGCCGGAACAAGCTCGGCAGCGGGAACCCGGTTCCCGTCGTTGTCGGCGGGTGCATGAAGTCGCCCCATGGCCTCGCGAATCGCGTCCCCCGGCGACCCCTTGCCGCGACGCTCGGCTTCGGCACGCGTGGGACCGACAAGGCATGCGCGTACCTGTCCCGGACCGTCGCCGCGAGTTCGTCGGTGGTCGGCTCGCCACCCACCGGCCGTGCCAACCGGCAGGACAGCGCGGCCCCCACGCACCGATCGCCGCCGCGACCTACGCGGGATCGACCGGTGCGGGGGCGAACGCGGCCCGCTCGATCAGATCGGCGAGGCCCGCCAGGTCGTCCTTCCCGGCTTCGACCAGGTCGGCCCAGTCGAGGGCGCTGCCGCGACCGAGGAAGCGCATGCCCTCCGCGCCGGTCGAACCCGCCACGAACGGGAGAACCGCCCACTCCACCCAGCAAAACGCGTCACCGGGCCACCAGCCGTGGCCGTCGACCAACGCGCGGACGATCGCCGTCAGGGCTTCGCAGACCGGATCGCCGACCGGCACCGCGGCCCCGCCCGTCGATCGCCCCGGCCCGAACCCGCCTGCCTCGACCCTGCCCTGCGCGACACGCAACGCCATCGCGTCCCACACACTCAACGAGTACAGCGAGTGCGTGCGCATCGACGTGTATTCGGCCGGCAGCTCTCCCGGGTGCACCGACACCTGTACCCGAACCTCGTCGCCGTCGGGGTCGAAGCCGATCTCCTGGAACCAGCGTTGTACGTCGGGGCTGCCCACCCTGGCCCAACGCGGCTCGAAATGCGAGATGTCCACCCCGAAGACCGGGTCGCCGGGCCGCACGCACACCAGCACGATGCGATAGGGCGCGGCATCCTCGACCGCCGTGGCGACCTCCTCCACCGGGAGATCGACCATGGCCGCCACTTCGCGCATGCCCTCGGGGCCGCCGCCGCACTGTTGCACGAAGGCCGCGAGCGAGACGACGCGACGTGCGGTCGATGCGTTGTGGCCCACCGACGGCACCGCCCGGAACCGACCCGAAGCATCCGCCCCCGTCCGCTCCGCCCCACCGTCGCCCGCCCCGAGCCCGTCCGTCACGCCGCGACCCTATCGCCCGCCCCGACCGAGCGCTCAACCGCTCACAGCGTGCGGGTCGGTGGCATCCCCGAGCACCCCGACGTCGGTGTCCTGACGGCCAGGATCTGGTTCACGCCGATGCGGTTCTGTTCGAAGGCCAGGGCCGAGGCGGCCATGTAGAGGCGCCAGACGCGGGCCCGGCCGGGTGAGGTGAGGTGGGCGGGGCGGTCGCCGGCGGCCTCCAGGTTGGCCACCCAGGCGCGGAGCGTGGTCGCGTAGTGTTCGCGCAGCGCGTGTACGTCGCGGACCTCGAAGCCCGCCTCCTCCAGGACCGACACCGTGCTGCCCACCGGGGTCAGTTCGCCGTCCGGGAAGACGTAGCGGTCGATGAACTCGTCGACGTGGTAGGTCGCTTCGTTCGGCGCCGGGCGGCGGGCGATCTGGTGGTTGAGCAACCGGCCGCCGGGGGCCAGGAGTTCGTAGAGGATGTCGGCGTACTCGCGGAAGCGGATCCGGCCCACGTGTTCGGCCATGCCGATCGAGGAGATCGCGTCGTAGGGGCCGTCGGCGTGTTCGCGGTAGTCCTGGGTCCGGATCTCGACCCGGCCGGTCAGACCCGCCTCGGAGACGCGTTTGCGGGCCAGTTCGGCCTGTTCGTAGGAGATGGTGATGCCGACCACCTGGACGCCGTAGTGCTCGGCGGCGTGCAGCGCCATCGAGCCCCACCCGCAACCCACGTCCAGCAGGCGCATGCCGGGGCCCAGGGCCAGCTTGCGGCAGACCAGGTCGAGCTTGGCCCGCTGGGCGTCCTCCAGCGTCGCGTCGGGGCGGTCCCAGTAGGCGCACGAGTAGACCATCGAGGGGCCCAGGATCAGCGCGTAGAAGTCGTTGCCGACGTCGTAGTGGTACCGGATCGCCTCCTGGTCGCGGCGCAGGCTGTGCAGGATGCCTCGGCGGCGGCGCACCTCCTCGGCGGGCGCCGGCGGCGGTACCGGCAGCCCGGTCAGCGCGAGCGCCGCGCCCATCGGCCGCAGCGCGTCCAGCGCGGCCCGCACCGCCGGCCGGCCCGGCTCGGGGCGTGCCGCGACCGCCCCGGCCGGTGCGCTGCTCCCGGGCGGCGTTTCGTCGCGGTGCAGGGCGACGCCGACCAGCCGGTCGAGCGCGTCGTAGAGGTCGCCGTCCACATCCAGGTCGCCGGACACCCAACCGCGGGCGAAGCCCAGCTCACCCGGCTTCCACAACAGTCGGCGCAGCGCGCGTCGATTGCGCACGACGAGTGCCGGACCGTCCGGCGGACCCGCCTCGCTGCCGTCCCAGGCCCGGATCCGGATCGGTGTGGGGCGGCCGAGTACCTGCCCGGTCAGTGTGGCCAGGCGGTCGGCGGTGTGCGGCATGCCGGATTCCTCCGCGGTGTGGATTCCCGGGCTCCCGAGCCGGGATGACACCTGTGCCCCTACCCCACCGGGCCCGGACCGCGAACGGAATTGCTCCGTCCGAGGCGGTGATCCGCCCCGGACGGAGCATGGTGTGCGGGGCCGGCCCCGGTCACGTCACCGTCGAGCCGCGTCACAACACCTTGGACAGGAACGCCTTGGTGCGCTCGTGTTGCGGGTTGCCGAGCACTTCGCGCGGCACTCCGGCCTCGACCACGACGCCGTCGTCCATGAACACCAGCGAGTCGCCGACCTCGCGGGCGAAGCCCATCTCGTGGGTGACCACGATCATCGTCATGCCGTCCCGGGCGAGGTCGCGCATCACGTCCAGTACCTCGCCGACCAGTTCGGGGTCGAGCGCCGAGGTCGGCTCGTCGAACAACATCAGCTTGGGGTCCATCGCCAGTGCCCGGGCGATGGCCACCCGCTGCTGCTGGCCGCCGGAGAGCTGGGCGGGGTAGGCGCTCGCCTTGTCGGCCAGCCCGACCCGGGCCAGGAGTTGGTGCGCGCGCTCCCGGGCGGCGGGCTTGGCGATGCCCTTGACCTGGGTGGGCGCCTCCATGATGTTCTCCGCGGCGGTCATGTGCGGGAACAGGTTGAACCGCTGGAACACCATGCCGATGTCGCGTCGTTTGAGCGCGACCTCGCTGTCCCGGAGTTCGTAGAGCTTGCCGTCCTTCTCCCGGTAGCCGACGAGTTCGCCGTCGACCCACAACCGCCCGGCGTTGATCTTCTCCAGGTGGTTGATACAGCGCAGGAAGGTGGACTTGCCGGAACCCGAGGGGCCGACGATGCACATCACCTCGCCCGCGCCCACCTCCAGGTCGATGCCCTTGAGCACCTCCAGGAAGCCGAACGACTTGCAGACGTCCTGGGCCTTGACCATCGGTTGCCGCCCGGCGGAGGCCGGTTCGGGCGCGTTCTTCTCGAAACTGGTCGTCATCGGATCTCGACCCCCGGACGCCGGGTGGGGAACAGGTTGGCCCGGATGCGCTGGAGCGGCGTGGGCGGCAGCGCCCGGCTGGCCCCGCGCGAGAAGTATCGCTCCAGGTAGTACTGGCCGATGCTGAAGACCGTGGTGAGCAGCAGGTACCAGAAACAGGCCGCGAAGAGCAGCTCCATCACGGCGAGGTTGTTGGTGTACACGTCCTTGGCCTTCTGCAGTACCTCGGGGTAGACCACCGCGCTGGCCAGCGAGGACGTCTTGAGCATGTTGATGAACTCGTTGCCGGTCGGCGGCACGATCACCCGCATCGCCTGCGGCAGCACGATCCGCCACAGGGTGCGGCCCTTGGACATGCCGAGCGCGTGCGCGGCCTCGGTCTGTCCCTCGTCGACGGACTGGATGCCCGAGCGCACGATCTCGGCCATGTACGCGCCCTCGTTGATGCCCAGACCGAGGAAGGCCGCCATGAACGGGGTGATCACGTCGTTGGTGTTGCTGCCGAACATGGTCGGGAAGACCAGCGCGAGGTTGCCCCAGATGAGCAACTGGACCAGGACCGGCGTGCCGCGGAAGAACCAGATGTAGACCGAGGAGACGGTCGAGGTGACCGGGTTGCCGGACAGCCGCATGATCGCCGCGACGATGCCCAGGAGCAGGCCGAGCGCCATCGAGGCGAGGCTGATCAGGAGCGTGTTGCCGGCGCCCTTCATGATCTGGTCGTCGAACAGGTACTTGCCGGTCATGCTCCATTGGATCTTCGCGGTCGCGAACGCGTTGATCAGGAGGCCGACCAGGACCAGGACCACGACGGCGGCGACCCAACGCCCGTAGTGCGGCACCGGGATCGCTTTGATGTGTTCCCGCTTGGCCGGCTGCTTGTCGGCGGCGGGGGTGTCGGGCGTGGTCACGGGAAGGTGACCTCCTCTTGGAGCACGAGTGCGGGGGCGGGCGCGGGTGGACCGATGGCACGGTCCGCCGGGTCCGACCCCGCCGGGCGGGCGGGGCCGGACCCCGGGATCAGGAGGTGCCGCCGTTGATGGTGACCTCGGTGACGGCGCCGGCCTCGACCTTCCAGTTGCCCAGGATCTTGGCGTACTCGCCGTTCTTGATCAGGGCCTCCAGAGCGGACTTGAGCGCCTGCTGGAGCTGCTGGTTGTCCTTGCCGACACCGATGCCGTACAGGCCGGCGTCGACCTGCTCGCCGGTGACCTCGAAGTCCTTGCCGTCACCGGAGGTCTGCGCGTTGTAGGCGGCGACCGGGAAGTCGTTGAGGTCGGCGACCGAGGCGCCGGTCTTGAGCTTGAGCAGGGCCTCGCCGTCGTGCTCGTACTTCTGGATCGTGATCGCGCCCTTGCCCGCTTCCTCGCACTTCTTGGACTGGGCGATCGCGACGTCCTCGTTGGTCGTCGCCTGCTGCAGCGCGACGGTCTTGCCGCACAGGTCGTCGAGGGTCTTGATGTTCTGCGGGTTGCCCTTCTGCACCAGGATCGAGGTACCGGCGCGGAAGTAGTCCACGAACGCCAGCCCCTGGCCCTGGCGTTCCTTCTTGTCGGTCATCGCGGACATGACCATGTCGAAGCGCTTGGAGGTGATCCCGGTGATCAGCGAGTCGAACTGCGAGTTCTTGTACTCGTACTTGACGCCGAGTTGCTTGCTGAGCGCGGCGGCCAGCTCGGGGTCGACGCCGACCGCCTTGCCGTCCTTCATGAACTCGATCGGCGCGTACGCGATCTCCGAGCCGATCTTGAGCTTGCCGGACTTCTGCACGTCGGGCGGGAGCATCTTGAAGAACGGCGCGTTCTCGTCCTTCTTGCCGAGTGCGCTGTCGCCGCCGTCGTCCCCACAGCCGGTCAAGAGCATGGAGCCCGCGATCAAGGTTGCGGCGCAGGCGATCAGGCGGCGGTGGGTAAGGCGTCCGCTCATGTGCGGGTTCCTCCAGGTATGCGGGGACAACAGGGGGGCCGGCACGGCTCGGGCTGGCTCACGTTGCCCGATCTGCGGGCGGTTTGGGCCAAACCGGGATCGAGCTATGGGCATGAATGATTTCCTGGTGCTCTGAACTGGACAATGGGACAGATTGTTAAATACGAAGATCCAATTTGACAGATTGTTAAGCAGGGGTCAGTTTATTTCATCCGATCAGGTGCTTTTATAGGACATACCGAAACGGCTCTGGTCGGCCACGGTCTACGCGCATTGGCGTGATGCCCGGTGGACCCGGCGGACCCGGCGGGCTCCGGATCGGGCGATGCCGGTACCCCGGCGCAGCAGCAGGGCCACGTCGATCGCGGCGACGGCGATCGCGGCGGCGAACGGGACCCGGGGCCCCCGACCGCCGAGCAGCGCACCCGCACCCGTCAGGGCGCCGGCGCCGACCAGGGCGAGTCGTCCGGCCCGGTCCGGGCGGCCGTACGCGAGCAGCGCGGTGGCGCCGAGCAGCGGCAGCGGGGCGAGCGTGCGGATGCCGGCCGGCCCGAGTCGGTGCGGCAGGCCGCGTACGCCGGTCGCCCGGTCGCCCGCCAGGTCCGGCAGCGCGTCGGCCAGATGCGCCCCGCAGCCCAGCAGCGCGCCGGCGCCGACCACCCACCACGTGGGCCCGGGCCGTCCGGGCAGCCCGAACGCGACGAACGCCGGCAGGCCGGCGAAGCCGACCGCGTAGGGCACCCAGGACCAGGCGGTGCCCTTGACCCCGAGGTTGTAGGCCCACGCGGCGCCCACCCCGACCAGATGCGCGGTGCCCGCCGCCGGCCCCGACGCGAAGGACAGCGGCAGGCACACCACGAGCGCGGACCGGGCGGCCAGGGCCACCCGTTCGGCCCCGACCAGCCCGGCCACCACCGGCTTGCCGGTCCGCCCGGCCGATCGATCGCGGGCGGCGTCCACCGCGTCGTTGCACCAGCCGACCGACAACTGCCCGCTGAGCACCGCCGCGCCGACCAGCACGCAACCCCCGGCGTCCCGGCCCGCGGCGGCGGCCAGGGTCGTCACCAGGGCCGTGACGGCGACGGTCGGGCCCGGATGGCAGGCGAGCAGGAGACCGACGAGCGGGGCATGTTCGTGCGGACGGGTGGTGATCACGGTCGAGTGGCTCGACGTTGCGGCTTCGCTCACGTGGGGGACCTTTCCGGGAGGGTCGGGCGCGGGACCGGCGCATGCGGGCCACGAGCGCGGGCAAACGACGTGGGTTCGCTGTTCCCGCTGGGCACTGTTCCAGCGTTCCCCAACGCCGGCGGTTCCGATCGCCGCCCTCCGCCGTCCGGTTTTCTCGTTCCTTCATCCCGTGGGGGTTCGTCGTGACCCGCATCGCCGCCGTCCGTGGTGCCCTGCCGCCGCACCGTTACCCACAAGCCGAGATCACCGAGGCGTTCGCGGCGCTGTGCCTGCCGACCGGCGCCGATCGCCGGGTCCTGGACCGGCTGCACGCGAGTGCTCGGGTGGACACCCGCCACCTGGCCCTGCCCCTGGACCACTACGCCAAGCTGGACGACTTCGGCGCGGCCAACGACGCCTACCTGGAGGTCGCGGTCGACCTCGCGGCCGAGGCGATCGAGTCCGCACTCGGCGCGGCCGGACTGAGCGCGCGCGACGTGGACCTGATCGTGTTCACCACGGTGACCGGGCTCGCGGTGCCCTCGATCGACGCCCGCCTGGTCGGCCGGCTCGGCCTGCGCCCCGACGTCAAGCGACTGCCGGTCTTCGGCCTCGGCTGCGTCGCCGGCGCCGCCGGGATCGCCCGGGTACACGACTACCTGCGCGGCTGGCCCGAGCACGTCGCGCTGCTGGTCTCGGTCGAGTTGTGCTCGCTCACCGTGCAACGCGCCGACGCCTCGATCGCCAACCTGGTCGCGGGTGCGCTGTTCGGCGACGGCGCGGCGGCGGTGGTCGCCTGCGGGGACGCGCGCACCGGCCCGGGACACGGCCCCAGGGTGGTGGCCGGCCGCAGTCGGATGTATCCGGACTCGGCGCGGGTGATGGGCTGGGACGTGGGCGGCTCCGGCTTTCGGATCGTGCTCGGCGCGAACGTGCCCGACGTGGTCCACGAGTATCTGGCCGGCGACGTGCGCTCCTTCCTCGCCGAACACGAACTGACCACGGCCGACATCACCGCGTGGGTATGCCACCCGGGCGGCCCCAAGGTGCTCGAAGCCGTCGCCGAGACGCTCGAACTCCCGGCCGGCGCGCTGGACCTGACCTGGCGTTCGCTGGCCGCGACGGGAAACCTGTCGTCCACCTCGGTGCTGCACGTGCTGCGCGACACGATGGCCGCCCGACCCGAGCCCGGTACCCCGGGCCTGATGATCGCGATGGGCCCGGGGTTCTGCTCCGAACTCGTCCTGGTGGAGTGGTAGGTCGCGATGTACTGGTACTTCGGCCTGGTCGGCCTGGTCGCCCTCGAACGGCTCGCCGAGTTGGTGGTGGCCCGGCGCAACCTGGCCTGGAGCCTGGCCCGGGGCGGTGTGGTCAGCGGAGGGCGGCACTACCCGCCGATGGTCGTGCTGCACGTCGGCCTGTTGGCCGCGTGTGTGCTCGAAGTCTGGCTTGGCGATCGGCCGTTCGTGCCGTGGTTCGGGTGGACCATGGTCGCCTTCGTGCTCGCCGCGCAGGCGCTGCGCTGGTGGTGCATCACCGCGCTCGGGCCGCACTGGAACACCCGGGTGGTGGTGGTTCCGGGGCTGCCGCTGGTGCACAGCGGGCCGTATCGATCGACCTGGCTGCGGCACCCGAACTACCTCGCGGTCGCGGTCGAGGGCCTGGCGTTGCCCCTCGTGCACGGCGCGTGGGTCACCGCGTTCGTGTTCACCGGCCTCAACGCCGCGCTGATGGTGGTCCGGATCCGCTGCGAGTCGGCCGCGCTCTCGGCGGCGACCGCGTGATCGACCTGCTCGTGGCGGGCGGCGGACCGGCCGGCCTGGCCACCGCGATCCACGGGGCGCTCGCCGGACTGCGGGTGGTCGTGGTGGAACCGCGGCCGGCGCCGGTGGACAAGGCGTGCGGCGAGGGGCTGATGCCCACGGGCGTGACCGCGCTCGCCCGGCTGGGCGTCGTGCCCGCCGGCCGGCCGTTGGCCGGGATCCGATACCTGGACGACCGGCACGCGGTCGAGGCCCGGTTCCGGGCCGGGCCCGGCCTGGGCGTGCGCCGCACCACGCTGCACGCCGCACTGTACGAACGGGCGTCGGCGCTGGGGGTCGAACACCGGGTCGGGCGGGTCGGCGACGTGCGGCAGGACGCGCACGGGGTGACCGCCGCCGGCCTCACCGCACACTGGCTGGTAGCGGCGGACGGCCTGCACTCGCCGATCCGGGCCGCGCTCGGACCCACCGTGCCGGATCGACGCGCTCGGCGGTACGGGCTGCGCCGGCACTTCGCGGTCGCCCCGTGGACCGACTTCGTCGAGGTGCACTGGTCGCCGCACGGCGAGGCGTACGTGACGCCGGTCGGGCCGGACCTGGTTGGCGTCGCGGTGCTGGGCCCGCGCGGGCGGCCCTACCACGAGCACCTGGCCGCGTTCCCCACGCTGCGCGCCAGGCTGGCGGGCGCGGCGGCCGGCGACGTACGCGGTGCGGGGCCGCTGCGCCGCCGGGTCCGCACCCGGGTCGCGGGCCGCGTCCTGCTGGTCGGCGACGCGGCGGGCTACACCGACGCGCTCACCGGAGAGGGCATCGCGCTGGCCCTGGCCTCGGCCCAAGCCCTGGTCGCCGCCCTCGTCGCGGGCCGCCCCGAGCGCTACGAAGCCGACTGGCGTCGGTTGTCCCGCCGCCACCGCATCCTCACCGAAACCCTCCTCACCGCCCGCTCCCGCCCACGAACGGCCCGCCTGATCGTCCCCACGGCCCACCACCTACCGGCGGCCTTCGGCACGATCGTCAACGCGCTGGCCTAGCCCGTCCCGCCCGATCGTCGCGCCGAAACGGGGCCGATCACGACCCGATCGCGGGAGCACCCCGCGTTCACCCGTCCGCGGCCGGCGGCAGCGACCGGCAGAGCGTCTGTACCGCCGCCGGGTATGCGTGGTCGGGGGGTGTCGCGTAGCCGACCACCAAGCCGTCCGGGGCCGGGCCGGTCGCGTCCGGGTGGCGGAACGCGGACAGGCCGTCGAGGGCCAGACCCCGCGACGCGGCGGCGGCGACGGCGGCGGGCTCGGTGCCGGCCGGCAGCCGCAGGACGGCGTGCAGGCCGGCGGCGATGCCGGTCGCGGTGACGTGCGGGGCGTGTGCGGCCAACTCGGCGAGCAGGTGATCGCGGCGGGCGCGGTAGTGCCGACGCATACGACGGATGTGCCGGTCGTAGTGGCCGCCCTCGACGAAGTCGGCGAGGGTGAGTTGATCGGTGACGCCGGCCCACGCCTCGCGCAGGCCCTTCACCGCCAGGACGTCCGCCACCAACGGCTCGGGCAGCACCATCCAGCCGAGCCGGATCGCGGGGGACAGGCTCTTGCTGACCGAGCCCACGTACACCACCCGGTCCGGATCCATGCCCTGGACCGCGCCCACCGGACGGCGGTCGTAGCGGAACTCGCCGTCGTAGTCGTCCTCCAACACGATCCCACCGCCGGCCCGCGCCCAATCCAGCGCCGCGACCCGCCGATCGGGCGACAGCGGCCCACCTGTGGGGAATTGGTGTGCCGGCGTCAGCACCGCCACCCGCGCACCCGGCAGGGCGGCCAACGCCTCGGTGTCGGCGCCGTGTTCGTCGATACGCAGGGGCAACGTACGGGTCGACGCGGTGGCCAGGATCGAACGGTGGAAGGCGAGCCCATACGACTCGACCGCGACCGGTCCGCGCAACGGCCCGGCGAACAGCAGCCGCAACGCGTGCGCGAAGCCCGAGCAGATCACGATCCGGTCCGGATGCGTGCGCACCCCGCGCACCCGCGCGAGATAGTCCGTCAGCGCGGCTCGCAACTCCGGGCGTCCCTGGGGATCACCGGGCCCGAACGCCTCGTTCGGCGCGGCGTTCAGCGCCCGACGCACCGACGCGACCCAGGCGCCACGCGGGAAGGACGCCGCGTCCGGCTGCCCCTGGCGCAGATCGTGCGTGGAGCCGGCGGGCCGCGCGGGCGGATCGGTCCGGGCCCGGCGGCGCGGCGCGGCGAGCGGTTCGGCCCGCCGGGCGACCCGGGTCCCGGAGCCCTGACGCGCCGTCAGCCAGCCCTCCGCGACCAACTCGGCGTACGCGTCGGCGACCGTGTTGCGCGCGATGCCCAGATCGGCCGCGAGCGAGCGGTACGGCGGCAGCGGCGTCTCGGCAGCCAGTCGCCCGGTCCGGATCGCGTCCCGGATCGCCCGGATCAACACGGCCCGCCGGCTGCCCGTACCGGACAGCTCCAGATGCAGGTCACGGCCGACCCAGGGGGCGGAATCGACCTCGATTTCCGACATGTGGACGAACGATATACCCGCTCGCCGACGTGCCCGCCGCCCCCCACCGCGCTCCGAGCGACGCTACGGCTTGCGGGCCACCGCCCCCAGGACCAGCCGCTGGCTGACCGACAGACTGCTCTCGTCCACCGGCTCCTCGGGACGCCACAGGTCGATGTAGACCAGCCCCGGCTCGGCCTGCTCCAGACCGTCCAGGTAGGCCAGGATCTCCGCACGCTCGCGGAAGCGCCCGCTCTTGTGCGAGCCCTGCATCACCTGCTCCAGCCGCTCCGACTCCGGGCCGCCGCGCAGGAAGTGGGTCAGGAACAGCCAACTCCCGGACGGCAACGCGTCGAGGTAGGTGCGCACCAGACCGGCCGGGTCCTCGTCGTCGTTGATGTGGTGGATCACCCCGAGCAACATCAGCGCGACCGGCCGATCGAAGTCGATCAGCCGCAGCAGGTCCGGGTTCTTCAGGATCGAATCGGGCTCGCGCAGGTCGGCGGTGATCACCGTGGTCCGCTCGTTCTCGGCCAGCAGCGCCCGACCGTGCGCGAGCACGATCGGGTCGTTGTCCACGTAGACCACGGTGGTCTCCGGCGCCACCGCCTGGGCGACCTGGTGGGTGTTCTGCGCCGTCGGCAGCCCCGACCCGATGTCGACGAACTGCCGGATGCCCTGCTCGACCAGGAAACGCACGCCGCGGTGCAGGATCCGGCGATGCGCACCCGCGTCGTGTTCGAGGGCGGGGGCCACCTCGATCAACTTGTGGGCCACCTCGCGGTCGGCGGCGTAGTTGTCCTTGCCGCCGATCAGGTAGTCGTAGATGCGGGCGACGCTCGGCACGTTGACGTCGATGCCGGCCGGCGGTCGCTCGTCGGCGGCCTCGATCGACCACACACGGTCTCCAGCGTTCTCGGACATGTTCTCGACACCTCTCGGGGCCGCCGGTCGGGGTGGTGCGGCACACCGCCGATGGTAAACCGCAGGTAACGCGCATCGTCGCCAATTGCCGTCCCATCGACGGGAGTTCGTGATCAAGCACCCGGACAAGTCGGGTGATGTACGGCCCTGCCGGTTATGCGCAGGAGCCGGATCGCCGGCCGCACGTCCACACGGATCCATGCCCGCCGCCGCCGAATAACCCCAGGACATCGCCCACCCGGCCGGCTACGCTGACGAACCCCGCGGGTGGCCGTCTACCACCCGACGTACCCGGCGCGACCAACGCGCCCGCAACCAAGGGAGTTGCCGCCATGTCGCGCACCCTCGTGAGGGACCTGTCCGAGCATCTCGACGAGACGGTCACCGTGCACGGTTGGATCGACACGCTCCGGCTGCAACGCCGCATGCAGTTCGTCGTACTCCGCGACCACACCGGCCGAGTCCAGCTCGTGCACCCCCGCGCCGACGACCCGATCGAGGCCGCGTTCGAACAGGTCACCGTCGAGTCGGCGGTACGGATCACCGGCAAGGTGGTGGCCAACACCGCGGTCCGCCTCGGCGGCCTGGAACTGCGGCCCGAACGCGTCGAGATCCTCTCGCTCGCCGAACCCGGACTGCCGATCGACGCCCACACCGGCCCCGACCGCCGCCTCGACTGGCGCTTCCTCGACCTCCGCCGTCCCGAACGGCGACTGGTCCTGGACGTACAGACCACGGTCGAACAGGCGATGCGCGCGGTCACCGCGGCGGAGGGCTTCACCGAGCTGCACACGCCCAAGCTGATGGGCACCGCGTCCGAATCCGGCGCCGAGGTGTTCACCGTCGACTACTTCGGCCGGCCCGCCTACCTGGCCCAATCACCGCAGTTCCACAAGCAGATGGCCATCGCGGCGGGCATCGACAAGGTCTTCGAGATCGGCCCGGTCTTTCGTGCCGAACCCTCGTACACGTCCCGCCACGCCACCGAGTTCACCGGCGTCGACGCCGAACTGGCCTGGATCGACGGCGTCGAGGACGTGATGGCCTTCGAGGAGCGTCTGCTGCGGGCGGTACTGGCCGACGTCCGCGCCGTGCACGGTGCCACGATCGCGGAACTCCTGGGCGTCGAGGTCACCGTCCCCGAGCGGCCGTTCCCGCGGATCACCATGGCCGACGCACTGACCCGACTGCGCGCCGGGGGCTGGGACCCGGCGGGCCTGCGGGTCGACCTGGACCCCGAGGGCGAACGGGCGCTGTCCGCCCTGATCGCGGCGGAGACCGGACACGAGTTCGTCTTCGTGACCCACTTCCCGGCCGGGATCCGGCCGTTCTACCACCTGCGCCCGGACGACGACCCCACGGTCACGGAGAGCTTCGACCTGCTCTGGAAGGGCGTCGAGATCACCACGGGCGCCCAACGCGAGCACCGTCACGACCGACTGCTCGCGCAATTGCGGGAAAAGGGCCTCGACCCGGCGCCGCTCGCGTCCTACCTGGACTGCTTCCGCTACGGCACGCCGCCGCACGGGGGCCTGGGACTGGGGCTGGGCCGACTGCTGATGTTGCTCCTGGACCTGCCCTCGATCCGGGACGCGATGTTCCTGTTCCGCGGTCCGCACCGACTGACGCCCTGACGGCGCGGCTTGGGGTGTGGCGCCGGGTACGGACGGAGGCCGCCGCGATGGCGGTCCGTCCGTACCCGGGGTCCTGCCTAGTCCAGGTAGTCGCGCAGCACCTGGGAGCGGGACGGGTGGCGCAGCTTCGACATGGTCTTCGACTCGATCTGGCGGATGCGCTCCCGGGTGACCCCGTAGACCTTGCCGATCTCGTCGAGCGTCTTGGGCTGACCGTCGGTGAGCCCGAAACGCATCGAGATCACGCCGGCCTCGCGCTCCGCCAGGGTGTCCAGGACCGAGTGGAGCTGCTCCTGGAGCAGGGTGAAGCTGACCGCGTCGGCCGGGCGGATCGCCTCGGTGTCCTCGATCAGGTCACCGAACTCGCTGTCGCCCTCCTCGCCGAGGGGGGTGTGCAGGGAGATCGGCTCGCGGCCGTACTTCTGCACCTCGACGACCTTTTCCGGGGTCATGTCGAGTTCCTTGGCCAGCTCCTCCGGGGTGGGCTCGCGGCCCAGGTCCTGGAGCATCTGGCGCTGCACGCGGGCCAGCTTGTTGATCACCTCGACCATGTGGACCGGGATGCGGATGGTCCGCGCCTGGTCGGCCATGGCCCGGGTGATCGCCTGCCGGATCCACCAGGTCGCATAGGTGGAGAACTTGAAGCCCTTCGTGTAGTCGAACTTCTCGACCGCACGAATGAGACCCACGTTGCCCTCCTGGATCAGGTCCAGGAAGAGCATGCCGCGGCCGGTGTAGCGCTTGGCCAGCGAGACCACCAGGCGCAGGTTGGCCTCCAGCAGGTGGTTCTTGGCCCGCTTGCCGTCCTCGGCGACGAGTTCGAGCTCGTGCCGGAACTGCGGCGTGAGGCCGGGCTCGGAGTCCAGCTTCTCCAACGCGAACAGGCCGGCCTCGATGCGCTTGGCGATCGACACCTCCTGCTCGGCGTTGAGCAGCGAGACCTTGCCGATCAGCCGCAGGTAGTCCTTGACCGGGTCCGCGGTGGCACCCGGAGTGGTGACCTGCTGCTGCGGGGCGTCGTCCTCGTCCGTGGTGAGGACGAAGCCGCTGGGACCGACCTCGGGGGCCGCGGCCTCGGCGGGCTCGTCGAAAAGGTCTTCTTCGACCAGTGCCTCGTCGCCGTCCTTGGGGGCGGGCGACTCGACGGCGGTCGTCTCGGTGGCGGTGGTCTTCTTGGCCGCCGTCTTCTTCTTGGCTGCAGCCTTCTTCGGCTTCGGAGCAGATTCCACGACGGACTCTCCCGATTCCGTTGCCGCGGGCGTGACTTGCGCGGGCAAGGTCTCTGTGTTCTTGACACGGGTTGAGCGCGTGGATAGCGTCTTCTTGACAGATCGCCGAGTTGTGGCTACGTCTCTCCGCGGGGTCTCTTTGACCGGGTTGACGGTCAACGTCACACCGGCTTCATCGAGGACCTCGTTGAGGCTACGGAGGATGCTCTTCCACTGCGTTGCAGGGATGGCATCGGTTTCGAAGGCTCGGCGTATGTCCTCGCCGGTAATCGATCCTTCGGCACGGCCACGCTCGATGAGCGCCACCAGAGATTCCGATTCGGCGATTCTGTTGGGAAGCGTGCTGGACGAGCTCGGGGTCACAAATAACCTCTCGGTTCACGCGGGCATGCTGCGGCGCCGCAACTACACCGAATCGATGACGGATCCGCGGGACCGGATCCGTCGGCGCTGCCGGCGCCACTCAAGGCATCGCTCCGATCGGCACAAGTGTTACGCCCCCGCGAGCGTGACCTGGGTCACGTCGGTCCGCAGCGGCTTCGTGCGGTGGGTTCCCCAGTGTGCGGGACGGCCCGGTGATCTGCACGGTCGTGCCGGTGGGCCCGGGGTTTCGGGCCCGGCACGGCCGTCGTGGCCGGGGATCGACGATATCCGAACGCCGGTGGTGGAGGGTCGGATTTTTCCTGGAGCATGCGGATCGGGGTCGGGCACCGGCGTCGGTCGTACGGTCCTGAACCTGTCTTGAGAATGCCCGTCCTCCGCCGCGTTACGCGCGGGACGGGCCACCGCGGTGTGGCTCCGTGCCTCGGCGGCCCGCTCGGGGCGGCTCGGCGCGGGCTCCGGGGCGGGGGTCGCGGGGTGCGGCGGGCGGCCGGCCGGAAAGTGGTGGGGGGATTCTTCCGGGCCGGCGCGCCGGTAATGGCCGGCGGTGGGACGGTCGGGAAATCGCCGAGGATGGATTGCGACTTTATCGGCCGTCCGGGTGACGGCGGTCACCGATGTTCGCCGGCGGCGGGTCGATATCGCGCCGCGGGGTGAATCGGGACGATCATTGTCCGGGTATTTCGTCAATCGAAAACGACGCCGGCGATCGATCGCCCGGAGATCGATTCGGGAAAGCGATCCGGATTCGGCGGCGCGGGATTGACCGGGTGTCGAAGAAGATGTGTCGTCGGTGTCGTGTGCTGATGTCGTGCGGGTGAACGTCGGTGGATATGCGCGCGGTGAATCCACCCGGAATTCGATCATCGGCGGGTTTACCGACCGGGCGGGAACCCGTGAGGGCGGCCGACGACGTGGTCGTCGGCCGCCCGCGTGGTGGTGGGTGGACGGGTCAGGGGGTCCAGGCACCGGTGGGGGCCGCGGCCCGGACGAACTCGGTGAAGTCGCGGCCCGCCCGGCCCAGGGCGCGGGGGATGCCGTCGGAGATCCTGGCCTCCAGGCCGTGCAGGATGCCGTTCAGGGCCGAGGTCCACAGGCCCGCGTCGAACTCGGGCACGCCCCGCTCGACCAGCGCGGCGGTGTACGCGGCGGGCTCGACCGGGATGTAGCGGGCCCGGTGTCCGGTCGCCGCGGCGATCTCGGCGAGGGCCTCGTCGAAGGTCACCGCGCGAGGGCCGGAGAGTTCGTAGGTCTCGCCCGCGTGGCCGGGGTCGAGCAGGGCCGTCGCCGCGACCGCGGCGATGTCCTCGGTGTCCACGAAGGACACCGGGGCGCTCCCGGTCGGCAGGTACAGCTCGCCGGCGCGGATCTCGTCCCGGAACAGGCCCTCGCTGAAGTTCTGCGCGAACCAACCGGGACGCAGGATCGTCCACTGGGCGCCGCTGTCGCGCACGGCCGCCTCCAGCTCCAGGCGGGCGTGATTGGCCGGGTCGTCGTCGGCGAAGTGGCCGGGGGTGTCGGTGCCGCGGGCGGAGAGCAGGACGATCCGCTCGACCCCGGTCGCGACGGCCTGCCGGACGAAGGCCGGACCGGTCGACATACCGTCCAGCGGGACCAGGTAGAGCGCGGACACGCCGGCCAGCGCGGGGGCCCAGGTGCTGTCGTCGTACCAGTCGAAGTGTTGTTCGGCGGAGCGGGAGGCCACCCGCACGGCGGCGCCTCGGGCGCGGAGCGCGTCCACCACCCGGCTGCCGGTCTTGCCGGTGCCGCCGATGACGAGGATCGGGTGTTGCTGCGTCGCTTCTGTCATGTGTCCAGCCTGGACGCGGCCGGGCGGGGTGACCATGGGCGAGAAGCCGGGGCACATGTCCGTGCGTCCGGGCCGCGCGGAGCCGTCGGGGTGTTGTGGGCGCCGCGTCGGGTGCTTCGGCGGAGGATTGCCGCCGGACGGGCCTGGCTAGGCCGCGCGGGTGTTGCGGTAGGCGGTCGGGCTCAGGCCGCGGACGCGTTTGAACGCGGTGCTGAACGCGAACGGGTCGGCGTAGCCGACGCGGCGGGCCACCGCGGCGACCGTGGCGTCCGGCTCGGTGAGCAGGTCGGCGGCCAGCGACATGCGCCACTCGGTCAGGTAGGTGAGGGGTGGTTGGCCGACTCGGGTGGTGAACCTCTCGGCGAGGGAGGTGCGCGAGACGCCCGCCTCGGCGGCCAGGGCGGCGATCGTCCAGGGCCGGGCCGGCGCGTCGTGGACCGCGCGCAGGGCGGTGCCCACGACCGGGTCGGCCAGGGCCAGGTACCACGCGGGCGGCTGTGCCTCGGGGCGGTCGAACCAGGCGCGGAGGGTGCAGACCAGCATCCAGTCGAGCAGTCGGTCCAGGACGAACTGTTGGCCCGGCTTGTCGGCGGCGATCTCGGCCGAGACGAAGTTCAGCACCTCGTCGCAGCCCTCGTCGTCCGGGACGAGCAGCGCCCGGGGGAGGGCGGCGGGTAGCCGGCGGCCGATGTCGGCGTGTGCGCGGTAGGCGCCGGAGAGCAGTTCGGTGGTGGGGCCGGCGGCCCCGTCCGGGTGGGCGTCGGTGACGAAGGTGACCGGGGTGCAGCCGCGGATCAGGGCGGCGTCGCCGGGGCCCAGGGGCAGTGCCGGGCCGCCTTCGGGCAGGAGCCGGCCGCTGCCGCGGACCACGGAGTACAGGGTCAGCGGGGCGCCGCTGGTGACCTCGGCGGACGCGCCCGGCGGCAGGACCCGTCGGTCGAACAGCGCGCCGTCCGCCCGGATCCCGCGCAGCAGATCACCCAAACCGTCCATGGGGTGAGCCTAAGGCAGGTACTCGGGCCGCCGAATCGGCTCGACCGGGCCGGTGAGCCGGGCGCGGGCGCGGGTCAGGCCCGCGAGCAGGGCGTCGCGTACCTCGGTCGGTGCGATCACGTCGTCGTAGGAGAGCGCGTTCGCCGAGCGCCACGGGCCGCTCGCCTCGTTCGCGGTGAGCCGCTCGGTGGTGTCCGCGTCGTGCTTGGCGGCGGCGGCGCCGGCGGCGGCCGGGATGCCGCCGAGGGTGACGCCCGGGAGCGCGTACGAGACGGTCTGCGCGTCGAACGGGTTCATCGCCATCACCGAGCTGCCGAATCCGAACGCCTTGCGCAGCGTCACGTGCAGCTTCGGGACGCGTAGCCGGTGCTGGGCGGCGAACAGGCGGGCCGCCGCGCGCAGGACGCCCGATTGCTCGGCGGCGGTGCCGGCCAGGACGCCGGGGTTGTCGGCGAGGAAGACCACCGGGAGGTGGAACGCGCCCGCGAGGTGGACGAATCGGGCGGCCTTGTCGGCGGCGTCGGCGTCGATGGTGCCGGCCCGGACCGCCGGTTGGTTCGCCAGTACCGCCACCGCGTGGCCGCCGAGGCGGGCGAGCGCGGTGACGATGGAGGCGCCGTGCGCGGGTTGCAGCTCCAGGACCGTGCCCGCGTCGAAGACCTCGGTCAGGACGGGCTTGATGTCGTACGGGCGGCGGGCGTCCGGGGGGATCAGGTCCAGGAGGGCCTCGGTGCCGCGCGGGCCGACATCGGTGTTGCCCGACTCCGGTCCCGCGTACGGCGGATGTTGCCAGGCGTGGGACGGGAAGTAGGAGAGGTATCGGCGGGCCAGTCGAAGCGCGGCCGCATCGTCGGGCACGGCGTTGTGTGCGACGCCGCTGACCACGCAGTGCACCCGGCTGCCGCCGAGGGTGTGCTTGTCGACTCGTTCGCCGGTGGCGGCGGCGACCAGCGGGGGGCCGGCGGTGAACAGGGCGCCGGTGCCCTCGACCATGATCACGAAGTCGGACAGCGGGGCGGTCAGCGCGCCGTGTCCGGCGGACGGGCCGTGCACGATCGCGACGGTGGGTACCAGGCCGGCGAGATCGACCAGGGCCTGGAGGTCGTTGGGGGTCGCGGTGTGCCCGGCGAGCGCGTTGCCCGCGCGGTGGCCGGCGCCTTCGAGCAGGGTCACCAGCGGCGCGCGTTCCTGGCCGGCCAGGCGGACCAGCCGGGCCCGCTTGGCGGCGGCGCCCGGGCCGATCGAGCCGCCCTGGACGGTGAAGTCCTCGGCGCCGACGAACACCGGGCGGCCGTCGATCAGGCCGGAACCGGCGACGAACGCGTCGGAGGGGATTTCCGCGCCGCCGGTGAGCGTGCCGAGTTCGGCGAACGAGTCCTCGTCCAGGAGCGCGGCGACCCTGGCCCGGGCGGGCAGCCGCCCCGGTACCGCAGCCGTGTATCGGGCGACCTTCGCCGGCCCACCCATGGCCCGGGACCCGGCCCGCCGCCGCGCCAGATCGGCAACCAACGGCCCCCAGGCGGCCCGGTTGTCGGCCTCTCCCATGTGTACGGATCCCCCGTCGATCAAGCAGCAGACCCCGGCGCGAATCCACGCCCGACGCCCTGCTCCGCGAGCCGCGCCAATGTAACGCCGCAGCCTCACGAACGACAGCCCCACACCCCATCCACCCGCAGCGCGGCCGATACGGGAACCACCCGGGTCCCGGCACCACCCGCCCTTGGGCCGATCAACCCACATGGCGGGCCGAGCGTCGGTTCGGGACGGCCCGGTGGTGGTCGTTCCTGCGTGGCACGCCGGTGCGGTCGCGTCCGTGTTGCCTGCTTGTGGGGGCGGCTCGGGTCGCTTGTTCGGGTGTGGCGTTTGTGTTGTCTCCTGGCGCGGGTTGCCTTCGTGTGGTTCGCCTGTGTGGTTGCGTGCGTGTTGCGTGCTGGTGCGGTTGTCTTCGGGTTGCCTGCCGGTGGGGTCGGTTCCGGGTCACCGCCGGTGTTGTCGCCTCGGCGCTGCGCAACCCCGCTCACCGCGTGGCCCTCGTCGCCAAGCCGTCGACTTGCTCCGATCGCCTCATGCCGGCAACCAGCTCTGCCCCGCGCGGCTCCGCTCGCTCCGTGTTGCCACCTTGCCAACCCTCGTCGCCGCGATGCTGTGCCTCCTGCGGCTGCGGTGCCGAGCTGCGGTGCCGCGCTGCGGCGCTGCGGCGCTGCGGCACTGGTGGGATGGGGGAGATTTGGGATTAATAGGGCTTATTGGGCGGTGATGGAGCGCGCGAGATTGCTCATTCGTGCTTGAAACTGCTATCAAATGAATAGTTTCAAGCATGGGAGTGCAGCAGTGCGCACTGCCAAGGACCCGGGAGCGCCATGACGACCGTGAGCCATACCTCTGCCGAGATCGCCACCCAGCCCGAGTTGTGGGCGCGGGCCGCCGCGTTGGCCGGGGACTGTGTGGGATTGCCCAAGTCCGGTGAGCGGGTGGCCATCGTCGGGTGTGGGACGTCGTGGTTCATCGGTCAGGCGTATGCGGTGCTGCGTGAGCGTGCCGGGCTCGGGGTCACCGACGCCTTTGCGGCGTCGGAGTTCCCCGGCGTGCGGGACTACGACCGGGTGATCGCGTTGACCCGTTCGGGCACCACCACCGAGGTGTTGCGGCTGCTGGCGGACATTCGCGGCGCCGTCGCGACGACCGCGATCACCGGCACGCCGGGCACGCCGATCATGACCTCGGCGGACGAGATCGTGATGCTCGACTTCGCGGACGAACAGTCCGTCGTGCAGACCCGGTTCGCCACCACCGCGCTCGCGCTGCTGCGGGCGCACGTCGGGGAGGACCCGGCGGCGGCGGTACGGGACGCGGAGACGGCTGTTGCCTGGGTGCCCGACGCCGCGCTCGTGGCGGCGGAGCAGTTCACCTTCCTGGGCTCGGGCTGGTCGACCGGTCTCGCGGCGGAGGCCGCGCTGAAGATGCGCGAGGCCGCCGGCGCCTGGACCGAGAGCTACCCGGCGATGGAGTACCGGCACGGGCCGATCAGCATCGCCGCGCCGAACCGGATCACCTGGGTGTTCGGGCCGGTGCCGGAGGGCCTCGCCGAACAGGTCGCGGCCACCGGCGGCACGTTCGTGGCCGGTGCGCTCGACCCGATGGCGGAATTGGTCCGAGTACAGAAGCTCGCGGTCGCGGTCGCGGAGAGCCGGGGGCTGAACCCGGACGAGCCGAGGCACCTGACCCGGTCCGTGGTGTTGGACGCGTCGTGACGAACGGCGGCGGCGGGGCCCGGGACCGGCGGGAGACCTCGTGATCCTCACGGTGACGCCGAATCCGGCCTGGGATGTCACCTACCACCTGGACCGGATGATCCGGGACGGCGCGAATCGGCCGGTGTCGGTCGGCGGGCGCGCCGGAGGCAAGGGCATCAACGTCGCACGCGTGTTGCGTTCGCTGGGGGTCGCCGTCGCGGCGGTGGCCCCGCTGGGCGGCGTGACGGGCGAACGAATACGGGCCGATCTCGCGGCGGCGGACATCGCGTTGACGGCGGTGCCGGTGGTGGGCGAGACGCGCAGCACCACCACGATCGTGGAGACCGGCTCGGGCGGCGCGACCTCGCTCAACGAACTCGGCGCCGCGCGGACCGCGCGGGAGTGGGCACGGGTGGTTGCCGCCACGGCCGAACTCTTGCCTGGGGCAACGGTGTTGGTGCTTTCCGGGAGTCTGCCGCCGGGGGTTGCGGCGGGCGGCTATGCGGAGTTGGTGACGCTTGCGCGCGCCGCGCGGGTGCCGGTGCTGCTGGACGCGTCGGGGCCGGCGTTGGTGGCCGGGGTCGCGGCCGGGCCGGACGTGGTCAAGCCGAACGCCGACGAGTTGCTCGCGGCGACGGGCGAGAGCGATCCGCTGCGGGCGGTGGCGCGGCTGTTGCGCGAGGCGCGGGCCGACACGGCGGTGGTTGCCTCCTTCGGTTCGGAGGGCATGGTCGCCGGGACCGGTGCGGGATGGTGGCGGGCCGCGCCGCCGACCTCGGTGCACGGCAACGCCACGGGCGCGGGGGACGCGGCGGTGGCGGCGTTGGCGCGCGGGTTGGCCGAGGGCAGCCCTTGGCCGGACCGGTTGCGGGACGCGGTGGCCCTGTCGGCGGCGGCGGTGGCCGCGCCGATGGCGGGGGACGTGGACGGCGAGCTGTACCGGACCTGGCGGCCGAGGGTGCGGGTCGATGTGGTGGAGCCGCCGCGATGAGGTACGGCCGAGGGTTCGGCGGGGCGCGGGCCGGTGTCCGCGCGGGTCCGGGCGCGGGTGGGCTCGGGGTTGCCGGGCGCGGGACGGCCGGGCGCGGGACGGCTGGGCTTGGGATGGCTGGGCTCGGGGTTGATGGTGGTCGGGATCGTTCACGAGGAGAGATGACATGCCGTTGACCTCGACGGGGATATTGACCGACGCGGCGCGCGCGGACGGGGTGGGGGTGGCCGCGTTCAACGTGATCACCTTGGAGCACGCCGAGGGGGTGCTGATCGCGGCGGAGGCGGCGGGGCTGCCGGTCGTGGTGGCGATCAGCGAGAACGCGGTGAAGTTCCGACGCGGGCGACTCGGTCCGTTCGCGGCCGCGTGTCGCGTGTTGGCGGAGGAGGCTGCGGTACCGGTCGCGCTGCACCTGGACCACGTCGAATCGGTGGACCTGTTGCACGCCGTCGAGGGGACCGGGATCAGCTCGGTCATGTTCGACGCGTCGCGGCTGAGCTACGCGGACAACGTGGCGGCCACCTCGGACGCGGTGGCCTGGGCACACGAGCGCGGGATCACGCTGGAGGCCGAACTCGGCGAAGTCGGCGGCAAGCCGGGGCATCCGGCGCTCGACGCGCACGCGCCGGGGGCCCGGACGGATCCGGACGAGGCCGCCGCGTATGTGCGGGCGACCGGCGTCGACGCGTTGGCCGTCGCGGTCGGCAGCAGCCACGCGATGCTGGATCGGACCGCCACGCTCGACCACGAACTGATCGCGCGGTTGCGGGCGGCGGTGGACGTACCGCTGGTGCTGCACGGGTCCTCGGGGGTGCCGGACGACGAGCTGCGGAGTGCGGTGGCCGCGGGGATGACGAAGATCAACGTGGGCACGGCGCTCAACATCGCCTACACCGGGACGTTGCGGTCGCGGTTGGTGGCCGAGCCGGGGAAGGCGGATCCGCGGCCGGCGCTTTCCGCTTCGCGCGGGGCGGTGGCGGATGCGGTCGGGGCGTTGTTGCGGGTGATCACCGGGCACTGAGCGCGCGGGGTCCTCAAACGCCGGACGGGCTGAGGGGGTTCGTTTCTCGGGTTGCGGTCTGGTGGGGCCGAGCTTTGGTTGTCCTCAAGCGCCGGACGGGCTGAAGGGGGTTCGCCCCCCGGGTTGCGGTCTGGTGGGGCGGGACCTTGGTTGTCCTCAAGCGCCGGACGGGCTGATAGGGGGTTCGCCCCTCGGGTTGCGGTCTGGTGGGGCCGAGCTTTGGTTGTCCTCAAGCGCCGGACGGGCTGAAAGGGGTTCGCCCCCCGGGTTGCGGTCTGGTGGGGCGGGACCTTGGTTGTCCTCAAGCGCCGGACGGGCTGATAGGGGGTTCGCCCCCCGGGTTGCGGTCTGGTGGGGCGGGGCCTTGGTTGTCCTCAAGCGCCGGATGGGCTGGAGGGGTTCGTTCCCCGGGCTGTGGTGTGGTGGGGAGGGTGTGGGGGGTTGGCCGCGCACCCTCCCTGGGTCAGCCGAAGAGCCAGGTGGTGAGGCGGGTCCACCATGTGGTGGGTAGGGGGGCCGGCGGGGGTAGCGGTGGGGTGGTGGGGCGGGGTGGGCGTGGGGGGCGGGTCCATTCGGCGGGTGGTACCAGGGGAACCGGGGTGAACTCGACCGGTAGCGAGGTGAGATAGCGGGCCCAGGTGGCCGCGTGCCAGGCCGGGGGGCGGTCGGGGTGGGCCAGCCGGATATCGGGCAGTCGGCTGTTGAGCGTGTCGATCGCGGTGTCCGTGATGGCTCGACCGATGTCCTGTCCCGGACACAGGTGCGCGCCGCCGCTGAACGCCAGGTGGGCCCGGTTGTTGTGGACCGGCACGGTGAGGTCGGTACGGATCTGCGGGTCGACGTTGCCGGCCATCACGCCGAGTACGAGCAGGTCGCCGGCCTTGATCCGACGCCCGCCCAACTCGGTGTCCACCAGCGCCCAGCGACCCGGGATGACCCACAACGGCGGTTCGTCCCAAAGGACTTGCTCGACCGCGTCGGGCAGGCTCAACCGCGCGCCGGCCAACGAGGCGGCGAACCGGTCGTCGGTCAGGACCACCCGCATCGTGTTCGCCATCAGCGAGATGGTCAGCTCGTTCGCCGCGACCATCACCAGCCGCAGGTGGTGCAGGACTTCGTCGTCGGACAGCTTGTTCGGGTGTTCGAGCAGCCAGGACGGGAAGTCGGCGGCCGGCTCGACGCGCTTGCGGTCGGCCAGGTCGCGCAGCGTCTGGAGGATGAACTCGTTGCACTCCAGGGCGCGTTCGCTCTGCATCATCAGCTCGGCGCTGGCCTCGACCAGGCGCGGGCCCATCGCGTCGGGCAGACCGTAGAGCTGCGCGATGACCAGCATCGGCAACTGCTGCGCGTACTGGGCGACCAGGTCCGCGTGACCGTCGGCCGCGATCCGGTCGATCAGGTCGTGGGCGAGTCGCTGGACGTGCTTGCGGATGCCGCGTCGGTCGAACCGGTCCAGACTCTCGGTGACCACGGTGCGCAGCCGCTGGTGCTCGGCGCCGTCGGTGGACACGCAGTCCGGGCGATACTCCATGATCGGCAGGATGGTGGCGTCCGGCGGGATGCGACCCTCGCGCCAGTCGCGCCAGTTGCGCGCGTCCCGGGAGAATCGGCTCGGCGTGCGCATGACCTCCAGGTTTTCCCGGTAGCCCAGGACCAGCCAGCCCGGGAAGTCGCCGTCGACCAGGATCGGTGCGACCGCTCCGTATTCGGCGCGCAACCTCTCGTACGCGGCGCCCGGGTCGGCGATGGTCTCCGGGCCGTACAACCTGGTGATGCCCTCGGTGGCCGTCGTGCCCGCGTGCGCGGGGCAGCCGGGCGGCGGAACGGGGGGAGGAGCGGTCATTGCATCTCCCGGTTCGTGGTGAGCGTGTAGAGGTATTGCATGAGGGCCAGCAGGACGTCCCGGCTCGAACCCCGACTGCGGGCGTCGCAGTCGACCATCGGTACGGACTCGTCCAGGTCGAGCGCGCCGCGTAGTTCGTCCATCGAGTAGACCGGCGACTCGGGGAACGTGTTGACCGCGACCACGAACGGCACGCCGCGGTCCTCCAGTCGGCCCAGCACGTCGAAGCACACCTCCAGGCGCCGGGTGTCGACCAGGACCACGGCACCGAGCGCGCCGTCGAACAGGCCGTTCCACAGGAACCAGAAGCGTTCCTGTCCGGGGGTGCCGAACAGGTAGAGCACCAGGCGCTCGTCGAGGCTGATCCGACCGAAGTCCATCGCCACGGTCGTGGTGGTCTTGTGCTCGATGCCCGCGAGGTCGTCGATGCCGACGCCCGCCTGGGTCATCGTCTCCTCGGTGGTGAGCGGTCGGATCTCGCTGACCGCACCGACCAGGGTGGTCTTGCCGACGCCGAAGCCGCCGACGATCACCACCTTGACCGCGGCGGCGGCCGTCGCGGGCAGCATGTCCTCGGGGCGCGGTCCGGCGAGGGTCTCAGAGCCTTTGTAGTCCATGCATCACCGCCTTGAGCAGATCGATGTCGGGCAACGACGCGGTCGGGATCGGGGCCCGCGCCTCGAGCTGATCCGTGTCGACCATGTCCAGGAGCACCAGGGTCAGCACGCTGGTCGGTAACCGCATGTGGGCGGAGATCTCCGCCATCGACAACGGCTGTTCGCACATCCGCAGGATCGCGGCGAGCTCGGGAGCCATCCCGCGCTCGGGTTCGTGCTTGGCGACGAACAGCGTGACGAGGTCCAACCGGTGCCGGTCCTCGGGGTTTTCCCCGACCATGTACAGCCGTTCGGGGTATGGATCGCGCCGGGAGCGCTGCGGCACGATCACGGAAAGGCCCCGTCGCGGCGCGGCGGACTGGTGAGGTGTTCGCCGATCCGGATCACCAGGTCGCGCATCCGATGGCCGAGCAGACCGGTGTCCACCTGACCGTCGGCCAGCACCGCGAGATACGCGCCGGCGCCGGCGGCCATCATGTAGAAGTAGCCGCCGTTGACTTCGATCACGACCAGGCGCATCCGGCCGTCCCCCTTGGGGAATTCGGACGCGATCGCCGCGGCGAGGCTCTGCAGGCCGGCGCACGCGGCGGCGAGCCGGTCGGCGGTGTCCGCCGCGGTGTTGTGCTGGGCCATCCGCAGGCCGTCCGCGGAGAGCAGCACGATGTAGCGCGTGAACGGCACGCTCTTCGCCAGATCGGCGAGCATCCAGTCCATGTTCGGTCGGTAGCCCGTCATCGATATCCCCCGTCGTCCCACGTATCGTCCCTGCTCTCGGATCGCCGTTCACCGGACGGAAGTTCGCCGTTGATGCCACTGAGGAAGGCGTCCAGGCCGAGTCCCGGCGGGGTGTCGTCGACGCTCGGCGTGGTGGGCTTGGGGCCGGTCGCGCGGTGCTCGCCGCGCGGTGCCGCGGCGCGGGGAACGGTGCCCAGGTTGCGTCGACGGCGTTGCGGCAGCCCGTTCGCGCCGAACTCGGTGACGACCGGCGTGTCGGTCATCATGTCGTGCAGGGAAGGGAGTTCGTCCAGGTGTTGGAGGTGCTCGGGCATCGGGTACATCGGCGGTACGTTCGCGGTGATCTGGTTCTGCGGGATGACCACGACCGCGCGTACGCCGGAGTAGGCCGACGGGCGCAGCATCACCTTGAAGTTGTTGGCCTTCGCGAGGCGGCCGACCACGGTCAGGCCCAGTCGCGGCGTCTCGCCGAGATCGCCCAGGTTGAGCGCGGCGCCGTCCAGGGACAGGATGCGCTCGGCCCGGCGGCGGGCCTCCTCGCTCAGGCCGACGCCGGCGTCCTCGATCTCGACCGCGATGCCGGTCTGCACCTCGGTGGTGCTCAGGTGCACGGTGGTCGAGGGCGGCGAGTATCGGGTGGCGTTGTCGAGCAGTTCGGCGATCGCGTGGATCAGCGGTTCGACGTGCTGCGAGATCACCGCGACCTCGACGACCGAGTGCAGCTTGACCCGGCGGTAGTCCAGGATGCGCGACATGGCGCCGCGCAACACGCTGTACATGCCGATGTCGGTTTCCCACTGGCGACCCGGGCGGGCGCCACCGAGCACGGCGATGCTGTCGGCCATCCGACCGATCAGCGCGTTGCCGTGGTCCAGGTGCAGGAGGTCGCGGAAGACGACCGGGTCGTCGCCGTGCCGGTCCTCCATGTCCCGCATGTCCTGGGCCTGTTGGTGAATGGTGGCCTGGACGCGGCGGGCGATGTTGACGAACGCGCGCTGGGCGGAATCGCGCAGGTCCTCCTCGGCGCTGACCGTGTCGATCACCGAGCGGATCACATTGCGGTGTGCGACCGCGAATTCGGTCGGGTCTTCCGGTTGCGGGGCGACCTTGCGCATCACCTCCGGTACCGGCTCGCCGGCCTGGAGGCGGCCGATCGCCTCGGGCAACATCTCCTCCGCCAGCCGGACCGTCTCCTGTTCCTGTGCGGCGAGTCGGCGGCGCAGCCCGACCTGTTGCTGCTGGAGTCGTACGTGCAGTTGCGCGATCGTGCGCCCGCGGCGGCCCGCCTCGGCGGCGCACACGGCGACGGCGACGGTCGCGATTCCACCGCACAAGGCCACCGCGGGGCGAGCCTGGGAGGAGACCGCGGCCACGGCCGCGACCGCGCACGCGGCGGTCACGAGGAAGGGGAGAACCCACGCGAGGGCCGGCCGTCGGCCTCCGGGGGACGATCCAGCGAGAACCATCGGCATCCTCGAAAAAGTCGGAACGAATCGTGCGGGTGTCCTGCGGACCACGCGGCGGGCCGATTGCGGCCGCCGGCGGGGGTGTTCGGGTGCTCCCGTGTAGGCGGGGCAGGGCCTCGTCGGGCAGGGGAAGCACCGTCGCGGGCGCCAGGCTACGCGGACGGGTGGGGCGGATCGGGCGTGTGGAGCACATGCCGCTCGAACGGGTGAATCAGCGAGGATTGGGACATCACTCGAACAGAACGCGATATTGGCGCGGTCCGGTGCGGGCGCGGTTTCGCGGGCGGCGGGGCGGGGCGCGGACGAGCAGGGCTTACCCGTACGGGCCGGATGGGGCCGAGCCGGGACTGCGGGGACTTGGTGCGGCGGCGCGGGATGTTCGCCGGATCGGAGGGCGACCGGGCCCACTGCCGCCGACCGGGCACGCACCCGGCCGCGATGTCGGCTCCGTGTGAGACAGGCGAGTGCGGGCGTGTACGCGAGGTGGGCCGGGAACGGCCGTGTGTGTGGTGCACGTCCGCTGCGTCGCAGGGTGTGCGGCCGCGGGTCGCGAGGGCGCCGCTCGGGGTGGGTCCCTCGGCACGCGCCGAGCCGGCTCGTCCGCCGGGGCGAGTGTCGCGGTGGCCGATCGCCGTCCCGCGGGCCTGCCGGCACCGCGCGATGGGCGGGTTCGGCGGTGCCAACTCCGGCTTACGCCATGCGGGTTCGGCGGTGGCAACTCCCGCTTTCGTCAAGCGGGTTCGGATAGGGGCCGGTTGTCGGGCCGCGTCGGGCCGCGTCCGAAAGGAGACGCCCCGGTCGGTGCGGGTGTGCCGGATGTCCCGGCGGTGGCGGCGATGGCCGCCGTGCCGACGGCGACGCCGGGGTTTTCGGGCGGCGGGCCGCCGCACCGCCTCGCAGCCGCTGCGGTGCCGCTGTGCTCGCCGCCCGCCCGCGGCTACTTCAGTGGGGCGGTGAGCCGACCGTGGTCCGTGCGCTTGAGGAGGCAGGTCAGGTCGCGGTCGTTCTCGTTGAGCCAGCTTCCCGCGGTGGGGCGCATGGTGAGCTTGGAGAGTTCGATGTCGCTGTTGCGCTGGGCGGCACCGGTGACCAGTTCGGTGCACTTCTTGGCGATGTCCTCCTGGAAGGTCATGCTCGTCGGCGACATGTTCGACGGCAGCGTGTACTCGCCGACCACCTCCGCGTCGTGCGGTGTGGTGCAGGCGACGATGTCGATGTTCTCGCCCTGCTCGTTGATGCAGTCGCCCTTGTGCAGCTTGACCATCTTGACCCGGCCGCTGGTCTTGGTCGCGGTCCCGGACGGGGTGGCGCCGCCGCCGCCGGTGGCGGGCTTGCCGGTCGACGGATCGGTCTTCGCCGGCAGGGTCGGTGCCGGCGGCATGGTGATCATCGGGGGTTTGGTCCCGGTCGAGCTGCCCTTGTCGTCCTTCTTCTTGTCGTCGTCCTTGCCGAGGCAACCGGTGAGCAGCGTCGAGGCGATCAGAACGGCGACTGCGGCGGCGGCCGAGCGGGCGGACACGCCGGAGAACCGGGAAACGCGCATGGGAAATCGAAGCCTCTCGCTGGGAATCGCCCAGAGTCTTGCGGAGGCGTTCGTTCCGGTCTTCAGGGGCTTCCCTTATCTCCGGCGTCCGCCGGTCAACCCCGACGACCGGGGCGGGCTCACGCCTGGGGAGCGTTCTTGGTGCGCTGGTAGTGCCGGGCCACCCGGGCGCGGTTGCCGCAGCCGGCGGAGCACCATTCGCGGCGCGGGTTGTTCTTGACGAAGTGCAGCACGCACCCCGGGCCGTGACAGGGCCGCAGCTCGGCCCGGTCGGGACCGGTGACCAGGTCGATCGTGGCGTCCGCCAGCTCGGCCAGCACCGCGGCGATCGGCGCCGCCTCGGTGCGGGTGTCCGCCGTCGGCCAGGTCAGCTCGCGCCAGTGCGGCGCCGCGCGGGTGTACGCGTTGAGCCGGGTCGGCACGTCGGCGGCCGGCGCGGTGTCCGTCA
Organism: Embleya sp. NPDC020886; assembly: GCF_044333915.1. Taxonomy (NCBI): domain Bacteria; kingdom Bacillati; phylum Actinomycetota; class Actinomycetes; order Kitasatosporales; family Streptomycetaceae; genus Embleya; species Embleya sp. NPDC020886. Next base: position 326,556 of record NZ_JBIRRX010000007.1, read on the forward strand.
TCGCGGCCCGCAGCAGCGCGGCGACGCACTCGCGCAGGTCGAGTACCGCCGCCAGGTCCGCCGCGTCCACCGCGAGCAGCGCGGCCTCCGAGGGCGGGCCGGCCAGGCGCGGCGCGATGTCGCGCAGCCAGGCGGCCAGGTGTTCCGGTTCGGCCAGGCCCTCGTGCGGCACGCCCCGCACCGCGTAGCGGGTGTTGGCCAGCTCCACCGGCAGCGGCTCGCCGAGCAGGGGTGCGCCGCCGGTGCCGAGGTCCGCGATTCGTGTGCTCACCAAACTAATGCTACCGGGTCGCCTCATCCATGTGGATGGAGACGGTTCGGCGGCCCGGGTTCGGGCCCGGGCCTCGGTTCGCCGGCCGGGGTCGCCTCTCGGTACACCTGGGGGCGGATGTCGCCCCGCGTGAGTGATGTGGCACACACGGTGTGGTGTGACGAGGCAGACATCGACGGCCGGTCGATGCTCGGAAGGGCGGGGGAGGGGTCACGATCGACGGAAACCGGCGGAGTTTTGCCCGTATTCGGTAGGGATTGTCGCCATCACTTCGTCGCTCCCGGCTGTGCCGGCGTTCACATCGCCCCGGGGTGAACCCGCCGGAGCGGGGTGGGGCCAGCCCTACCGAGAGAGGGAAGTGGGCCCCATGGGGAATGTGTTGCGCGATCCCTAGGTTTGATCCGACGGGCCGACAGGGCTCGCAGGGGGTCAAGGAGAGTCACGTGAACAACCGCAGCCGGGTCGCAGAGCAGAACACCACTCAGCCGTCGACGCCCGGTACGGTCGCCTCCTTCGCTCGCTTCGTGGTCTTCGGTGGCGGTACGGGGCTGGCCTCCAGCGCCGCGCTCGTCGCGCTCTCCGGACACCTGCCGATCCCGGTCGCCAACGCGATCGTCACCGTGGCCGGCACCATCCTGGCGACCGAGCTGCACAGCCGGTTCGCCTTCCGGGCGGGCCGCGCCGATCTCAAGGCGCACTTCCAGGCGGGCGGTTCGGCGGCGGTCGCCTACCTGTTCACCACGGCGGCGATGCTCGGCCTGCACGCGGTCCAGGCCGCGCCGAGCATCATGGTCGAGCAGGGCACCTACCTCGTCGCCTCGGGCATCGCCGGACTGGCCCGGTTCGTCTTCCTGCGACTGGCGGTGTTCGCCCCCAAGTCGGCGGGCAAGGCCGGGTCGCCCACGACCGTCACGGCCACTCGCACCCGCGCGCTCGGTCGCGACGCGCTGGTCGCCGCGGCCTGACCGCCGCTCGATCCCGGGTCCGCCCCGCGCCTTCCGACCGAAGGTGTGGGGCGGACCCCTTTTCGCGTCGGGTCCCGCCCTATTCCGTGGGCAGCCCCGACTCGCGCAGCCGACGGCGATGCGGCGGCAGCAGCAGTACCTCCAGGGCGTCGGCGCACGCCTGGGCCCGATCGCGGAACCACGGGATGCGCTCGTCGGTCATCACGGCGGGCGTGGACCGCACGGCCAGGGCGGCGTGCGCGTGGCCGGCCCGGTTCAGGATCGGCACCGCCAGGGTGCGCACTCCCGGCACCGATTCGCCGTCGTTGAGCGCGTAGCCGATCGCCCGGGCGGCCTGCAACTGGGCCTGTAGCGCGACCGGATCCACCACGGTGCGCGCGGTCTGCGGGGCGAGCGGCAACAGCGGCTCCAGCCCGCCGTCCGCCGGATCCGCCCAGGCCAGCAGCACCTTGCCCAATGCGGTCGAGTGCAGTGGGCGGCGCAGCCCGAGCCCCGTGCCGGGTTGTACCGAACTGCCGACCAGGACCAGCGCATGCCGGCCGCTGCGGATGGCCAGGTCGGAGGTCGCCGAGGTACGCCGGGACAACTGCTCCAACTCGGGTGCCGCGTGGTGCAGGCCGCGTTGGTGGTAGGCCAGCAGGCCCAGCTCGGCGACCACCGGGCCCAGTCGGTAGCGGCTGGTGCGGTCGTCCTGATCGAGGAAGCCCGCGCCGACCAGGGTGCGGGCCAGGCGATGGGCGGTGGACACCGACAGGCTCAGCCGACGGGCGATGTCCGAGGCGCTCAGATCGGTGCCGGTGGCCCGGAAACAGTGCAGGATGCCCAGCGCCCGTTGTACGGCCTGCGCCCCGGACGGTGCGGCGGTCGCGCGCGGCGCGTGCGCGGCCGGCGGGTCCGCGACGTTCGGCGCGTCTTCTTCCGGGTGCATCGTGTCCGGCGTGTCCACCGACATCCCCCAACTCGCCGTTCGACAGCAGGTTTTCACCATACGGCAAGCCGATGGACGACTGTGTGCCACGGATCGCGTCGGAGCGCATCCGGACATCCCACATCGTGGGAAGGTTTGATCGTACGGTGTGGATCGTGCCAGGATCCAGCCGATGCACCATTCGGTGCGCCGGCGCTCGACCGCGCCGGTGATCGACGAAATCGAGAGGGAGGCCCCGGTGTCCGCAGACGCGTTGTACACCGCGCCGCTCTCCACCGCCCGCGCGCTGCTCACCAGCCGCCGGCACATCGACCTCGCGCGCGTCGCCAGCGCCGGCTGTCGCTGAACCACCGCCGCACCGAAGCTGCGTACCCCCGCGCCCGACGATCGATGCGATCGCCGCTGATCGCCGCTGATCGCCGCTGACCGAACCGTCGGCGTCGGCATCGGCGCCGTCGTCTGCGCCTGTGCCTGCGCACCTGCTTGTCGCGGCGTCCGCGCAGCGTAGGTCGTCACCTCGCATGATCCGTTGCCCCCTGCCCGGACCGGTTCGGTCCCGGGTCGATCCGCGCCGTGCCCAGCCGGGCCGCGGACCCCCTCGCCGCCGCTACGAACGCGAACGGAAGTATCGCCATGACCGCCGTGACCGGCGCCCGTCCCGACGAACTGTGGTTCACCCGCTGTCCCGTCCCCACCGCCACCGGCATCGCGGCCGATCTGGGCCTGCTCGACGCCGAGTTCGCGGCCGAGGGCATCACCGTGCGTTCGCTCCAGGACGTCCCGGCCGAGGTGGCCGCCGACCACCACTACACGCACGCGCTGCCCGGACTCTTCCGCGAGGGCGGCAACGTGCCCGCGCTGTGGGCGCGTTCGCGGGGCGAGGCGACCCGGCTGGTCGGGCTGACCTGGATCGAGGAGAGCCAGGCGATCCTGGTCCGGGCGGACAGCGGCATCGCCGCCCCCGAGCAGTTGCGCGGTGTGCGGCTGGCTGTTCCCCGGCACGACATCGCGATCGACTTCTGGCGGGCGATGGCCCTGCACGGCTTCGCGGGAGCGCTCTCGCTCGCCGGTGCGAGCCTGGCCGACGCGCACCCGGTCGAGGTGCCCGCGGCGGCCGGAATCGGGCAGTGGGAAGCCGAGTTGGCCGCGCTCGGCCGCGGTGAGGTGGACGCCGTCTACGTCAAGGGCGCGCTCGCGGTCGAGGCCGCCGCGCGGCACGGCGCGGTGGTGGCGATCGACCTGGACGCGGCGATCGACCCCGCGGCCCGGATCAACAACGGCACGCCCCGGCCGATCACGGTGCACCAGGATCTGTTGGACCACCACCCGGAGTTGGTCACCCGGTTCCTCGCGGTGTTGGTCGAGGCCGCCGACTGGGCCCCCGGGCATCCCGCCGAGGTGGCCCGGATCCTGGGCGCCGAGACCGGCGCGGGCGCGCTCGGGGTGGCCGGCGCGTACCGCGAACTCGGCCCGGACACGCTGCGGATCGACCTGTCGCCGGAACGGCTGGACCTGCTCGCCCGGCAGGAACGCTTCCTGCACGCGCAGGGCTTCCTGGCCGCGCCGGTGGACGTGCACGCGTGGGCGGCCCCCGAGCCGCTGCGGCTGGCCCGCGAACTCGCCGACGCACGCCGCACACCGACCCGATCGTCCCCGCGTAACCCCGACTCGGCCGGGGCGCTCGGCCGGGCAACCACATCCGCATCGTCGCTCGACCCCGAACCGTTCCGCATATCCACGCTGGAGGCATCCCATGAGTAGCCGGTCCCCTCGTCGCACCCGTCTGCTGTCCGCCGTCGCGCTCGCGACCGCGACGCTGATCGGGCTGACCGGCTGCGGCTCCTCGTCGAAGGACGCCAAGGCGTCCACCGGCGGCGACGCCAAGGCGGGGGTGACGCTGCGGATTCCCGACCCCGGCAACAACGGTGTACTCGCGCTCGGCAAGAAGGACGGATCGCTGGACGCGGCGTTGGCCAAGGTCGGCGCCAAGGTCTCGTGGACCGGCAGCGCGGGCCCGTTCGCACCGGCCGCACAGGCCATCAACGCCGGCCAACTCGACGTCGCGCTCGGCTCGATCACCTCCGCCGTCGCCGCGCTCGGACAAAAGCCGAGCTTCAAGCTGTTCGGCGCCACCGCCCCCGACCTCGCGGGCGAGGGCATCCTGGTGAAGAGCGACTCGAAGATCGACTCGATCCGGGACCTGGTCGGCAAGAAGGTGGCCTGCTCGCAGGGTGGGACCAGCGAATACCTGCTGCTGGCCGCGCTCGAACAGGCGGGCATCCCGGCGGACAAGGTCGAGCGGGTCTACCTGCGGGCCGACCAGACCGCACCGGTGTTCGCCGCCGGTCAGGTCGACGCGTGGGCCACCTGGGCCACCTACTCGGTGCCCGCGCTGGCCTCCGGCAACGCCCGCTTCCTCGCCGACGGCCGCGCGCTCGGCTCGGACAACTACTCGGTCTGGGCGGTGCGCAACGCGTTCGCGGACAAGCACCCCGAGGTGATCAAGGCCTTCTACGCCTACCTGCACGAGGCCGGCACCAAGGAGATCGCCGACCCGGCCGCGTACATCAACGTCTTCACCGACTCCGGGCCCACCGCGTACGGCGCCGAACCCAAGCGCGTCCAGGCCGACTTCACCAGGCAGGGCGCGACGGTCGAGCCGATCCGGCCCGCCGACGTGGAGCGCTTCGGCAAGGTCGCCAAGTTCTTCCTGGACCAGAAGGTCACCCCGAGCCTGGTCGACGTCAAGCCGCACCTGCTGGACGTGGCCACCCTCGCCGGAGCGACCGGATGACCGCGCCCACACAGGTCGCCGAAGCCCGCACGCGCGAGTATCCCGGCCTGGTGACCCCGCGCCCGCGACTGCCGCGCCCGCGGCCGCGTTTCCTCAGCCCCGCGCTGCGCACCATCGGTCCGCTCGCGCTGATCGGCGGCTGGGCCTGGGCCTCGCACAGCGGCGCGCTCAGCCCCGACCTGCTCGGCTCGCCCGCCGACGTGCTGCGCGCCGCGCGCGAGATGTGGGACAACGGCCAACTCCCGGACGCACTCCGCGTGTCGCTGGGCCGCGCCGGCCTGGGCCTGGTCTTCGGGCTGACCATCGGGCTGGCCCTGGGCGTGCTCACCGGCTTCTCCCGACTCGGCGAGGAACTCCTCGACTCCTCGGTGCAGTTGCTGCGCACGGTGCCCTTCCTGGCCTTGGTCCCGCTGTTCATGGTGTGGTTCGGCATCGGCGAATCGGCCCGGGTGATCCTGATCGCGGTGGCCACCGCGTTCCCGATGTACGTCTCCGCCTCCGGCGGGGTGCGCAACGTGGATCGCAAGCTGGTCGAGGCGATGCGCAGCTTCGGCGTCGGCCGGATCGCCCTGGTGCGTGAGGTGGTCCTGCCCGGAGCACTGCCCGCACTGCTGTCCGGGTTGCGGCTGTCCATGACGCTGAGCGTGATCGCGCTGATCGCGGCCGAGGAGATCAACTCCACGGCGGGGATCGGCTATCTGATGAGCCAGGCGCAGAGCTTCTCGCGCACCGACATCCTCACCGTCTGCATCCTGGTCTACGCGATCCTGGGACTGTTCGCGGACATGATCGTACGCATCCTCGAACGGGTGCTGATGCCGTGGCGCGGCCAGGGTCACGGAGCGGGCCGATGAGCGCCGAGATCGCGGTACACATCCGGGGCCTGCGCCGGGAGTTCGGCCCCCGCGCCGTGCTGGACGGCGTCGATCTGGACATCGCGCGCGGCGAGTTCGTCGCGCTGCTCGGGGCCAGTGGTACCGGCAAGACCACGCTGCTGCGCATCCTGGGCGCGCTCGATCGCAGCGACGGCGGCACCGTCCTGGTCCCCGAGGCCCGCACCATCGTCTTCCAGGAACCGCGTCTGGTGCCCTCCAAGCGGGTGTTGGGCAACGTGGTGGTCGGCCTGCCGGGGGGTCGGGCGACCCGGGACACCGGGCTGCGCGCGCTGACCGAGGTCGGCCTGGAAGGGCATGCCCAAGCCTGGCCGGCGACCCTGTCCGGTGGCGAGGCACAGCGCGTCGCCCTCGCGCGGGCGTTGGTTCGCGAGCCGGAACTGCTGCTCCTGGACGAACCGTTCGCGGCACTGGACGCGCTGACCCGGATGCGCATGCAGGACCTGGTCGGCGAGTTGTGCCGGGTACACCGGCCCGCCGTGCTGTTGGTCACGCACGACGTCGAGGAGGCGATCCGGCTGGCCGACCGGGTCGCGGTGTTGCGCGACGGACACCTGGTCACCGACGAGGTGGTCGCCGTCGATCGGCCGCGCGACCCCACCGATCCGGCGTTCGCGGCGCTGCGGCGACGACTGCTCGCCGATCTCGGGGTGCACACCGCTCCCGCTCCCGCCCCTGCCGCCGCCGTGCCCATGGCCGCCTCCCTGTCCCTGTCCTCCTCCCCGTCTTCGACCGGAGTGATCTGAATGACCGTCACCATCGGTGTCCACGGCAGCAACCCGTCGCTGTACCTGCTCGCCCGCCTGGGCATCCTGGAACGTGCCCTGGAGCCGCTGGGCGAAAGTGTGACCTGGGTGCCCGTGGAGGGCACCCGAGTCGGCGAACTGCTCGGCGACGGCACCATCGACTTCGGCGGGACCGGCTCCACGCCGCCGATCGTCGGCCAGGCGCAGGGCCACGATCTCGTCTACGTCGCGGTGTCCGCACCCCGACCCGAGCACGGCGCGCTGTTGGTCGCCGACGAGGGTCCGGTCCGGGCCCCGGCGGACCTCAAGGACGGCACGGTCGTGCTGAGCATCGGCTCGTGGCAGACCCACTTCGTGGCCAAGGCGCTGAACGACGTCGGACTGTCCTACCGGGACGACATCACCCCGGTGCGCCCGGAGGCCGGCCGGGACCAGGCCGCGCGGCTGCGCGCCGGGGAGATCGCCGGCTGGGTCGCGCAGGGGCCGGAGTTGGTCGCGGCGCGGCGCGAGCCCGGGCTGCGGGTGTTGCACCGCGTCGGCGAGGTGATCACCGACCGCTCGGTGTTCTTCGCGAGCCGGGCGTTCGCCGAGGAACGCACCGAGTTGCTCTCGATCGTGGTGGCCGCGCTGCGCCGGGCCGACGAGTGGGCGGCGACGCACCTCGACGAGGCGGCCGAACTGCACGCGGCCGAACTGCCGGGGACACGGGCGGACTGGGCCGAGGCGCTGGCCGCGCTGCCGTGGCAACTGGAGCCGGTGCCCGCCTCGTTCATCGCCGAGCAGCAGGAGGCGGCGGACATCTTCGCGGCCAACGGCTTCATCGACCGGACGATCACCGTGGCCGCCGCGCAGGCCGCCGGTCCGGCGGCCCGGGTCGCCGAGGTGCTCGCACCGGCGCACGGCGGTGCCCGATGAGCGCCGAGGTGTTGTGGTACGTGATCCCGCGCGAGGGGCCGTATCCGTGGGAGCCCGCCGGGCGGCGTCCGGTCGATCTGGCCTATCTCCAGCAACTCGGCGGCGCGGTGGACCGGTTGGGCTTCAGCGGTGCACTGCTGGCGACCGACTTGTACGACGTGTGGTCGCTGGGCAGCGTGCTGGCCGCCGCCGCGCCGACGTTCCGGCCGCTGCTCGCGGTGCATCCGGGGCTGATCGCGCCGACGTTGCTGGCGAAGATGGCGCTGAGCTTCGAGGCGTTGTTCGGTGCGGGGCGGTTGCGCTTCAACGTGGTCAACGGTTCGACCGAGGGCCTTCGTGAGTACGGACTGCATCTGGACCACGACGAGCGGTACGAACTGAGCGCCGAATACTGGTCGATCGTCAAGCGGCTCACCTCCGGCGAGGTGTTCGACCACAAGGGCAGGTTCTACGACCTGCGGCAGGCCGGCGCGGGGCTTCGCGAGTTGCGGCGCGACGGCGGGCACGTTCCGCTGTGGTTCGGCGGCTCGTCGCCGGCCGGTATCGAGATGGCCGCCGAGCAGGTCGACGTCTATCTGACCTGGGGTGAACCGCCGCATCTGCTCAAGGAGAAGCTGGAGCGGGTGCGCGAACGCGCCGCCGCGCACGGACGGGAGCTGCGGGTCGGTCTGCGGCTGCACCTGATCGTGCGGGAGAGCGAGAACGAGGCGTGGGCGGCGGCCGATCGGCTGCTGGAGGTGACCAGCCATGCGACCTACGCCCGGCAATTGGGGCAGGCGGCGGACGCGGACGGGGTCGGGTGGGAGCGGCAGTTCCGCCAGCACGGGGGCCGGGTGCCGGCCCGGGCACGGGAGTTGGAGGTCTACCCGAACCTGTGGCCCGGGATGGGGCTGTTCCGGCCCGGGCCGGGCACGGCGGTGGTGGGCAGTACGGCGCAGGTGATCGAGCGCCTCCAGGAGTTCGAGGCGCTGGGCGTGGACACGTTCATCCTGTCCGGCAATCCGCTGTTGGAGGAGGCGTATCGGGTCGGCGAGACGGTGTTGCCGGCGCTGGGGGTGCGACCGCGGGTGGGGTGAGGTCGCGGTGCGCCGGCGCCGCCGATCCGGGGCGCGACGGGGCCTTCCTCGGGGCGGCCCGGTCGCGCCCGGGGGCTGGTTCGGTTCAGGCGGCCTTGTGGGCGCCGCCGTCCACGAGGTGGTCGGTGCCGGTCACGCTGCCGGCGAGCGGGGAGACCAGGTAGGCGACGGTGCTCGCCACCTCGGCGGGTTCGACGAAGCGGCCGGTGAGCACGCCGGTCGCGCCGGGGAGAGCGGCGAGCAACTGTTCGTGGGACAGGCCCATGGACGCGGCCAGTTGGGCGCCGTAGCCGTCCGGCGCCTCCCACATCGCGGTGCGCACCGCGCCGGGGGAGACCGTGTTGACCCGGACGCCCTGCGGGCCGAACTCCTCGGCGAGGGCCTTGCCGAACGCGGTCAGCGCGGCTTTGGTGCTCGTGTACGGCACCGGGCCGTGGTGCGGCGCCCGGGCGCCGAGCGAGGAGATGTTCACGATCGCGCCGCGCGCCTCGATCAGTGCGGGCAGGGTGGCGCGGGTGGTGCGCACGGCGGCCAGGAGGTTCAGTTCGAACGAGGCCAGCCATTGCTCGTCGGTGAAGCTCAGGAAGCCGCCGGTCTGATCGTTGTCGGCCGCGTCCCCGCCGCCGACGTTGTTGACCAGGACGTCGAGCCGGCCGAACTCGGCCGCGGCGCGTTCGGCGAGTCGGATCGGTCCGTCCGCACGGGCCAGGTCCACCGCCATGGTGTGGGCGCCGGTCGCGGCCAGCTCCGGGGTGATGGTGCGGGCGGCGGCCAGGACCCGCACACCCTCGTCGCGAAGAGTGGTCACGATCGCCAGGCCGATGCCTCGGCTCGCACCGGTCACCAGGGCGGTCTTGTCGTTGAGGCGCAGGTCCATGAGGGCTCCCTCTGGTACAGGATTTTCGGGATATTCGGGATATAGGGATCGCAGGCTTGGGTGTGACGAACCACGGGTGCCGCATGCGCTAAATGGCTCTTCGGTGACGCCATTAACCTAGAAGATGCGTCATCGATGTTGCAAGTAGAGGTTGAACGGCGACTCTGGCGTACAGTTCGGGGGTGACTTCCAAGGCAGGCGGGACCAGTGACCGGCCGCGACCGCTGCGAGCGGACGCCGAGCGCACCGTGCGGGCGATCCTGGAGGCGGCCGAACGGGTGCTCAGTGCCAACCCGGCGGCCACGATGGAGCAGATCGCGGAGGCCGCCGGCGTGGCCAGGACGACGGTGCACCGTCGCTTCGCGACCCGCGAGGCGTTGATCGTGGCGATGACCGGGTGGGCCACGCGGCAGTTCCACGACGCGGTGACCGCGGCCCGCCCGGACAACACGCCGCCCGCGGTCGCGCTGTACCAGGTGACCGCGAACGTGCTGCGGGTGAAGATCGCGTGGGGCTTCGCGATGAACGCGCTGCGCACCGACGACCCCGAGGTGGCGCACGTGCACACCGACGTGCTCGATCGTTGCGATCGGCTCTTCCGACGGGCGCGCGAGGTCGGACTGCTGCGCCCGGACGTGGACCTGGACTGGACCCGACGCGTCTACTACGCGCTGATCCACGAGGCCGCGCAGGACGACCGGGGCCAGGACGCGGACGTGCTCGCGACCCGGATCGTGGACACCCTGCTGCACGGATTCGGCCCGTCGGACGGCCCGTCCGCGCGATGAGGTCGGGTCGGCCGACCGACGTGTACGGTGTGCCCGCCGGTCCCCGATCGAGAGGCTTGTCGTGACCCTGGCCGTGGCCCACCGAGGCGACCCCCGGCGCTTTCGGGAGAACACCCTGCCGTCGTTGGCCAGCGCACTGAACCGGGGCGCGGATCTGGTCGAGATCGACCTGGAGGTCACCCGGGACGGGCATCTGGTGCTGCTGCACGACGCGACGCTGCGTCGGTTGTGGTGGCGCAACGCGCACGTACGCGAACTGACCCTGGCTCAGGTGCGCGAGATCGGCCGGCGCGGGAAGTATCGAGTGCCCAGCTTCGACGAGGCGTTGGAGCTGATCAAGGGCACCAAGGGCGGGTTGATGGTCGACTTCGGCGAGATCGAACTGGCCGAGCCCGCGGTCGAGGCGGTGGCCCGGCACGGGGTGAACGAACAGATCCTTTACGTCGGCGGGCCGGTGGCGATGGGTCGGGTGCGCGAGCACGCGGCGGACGCGCACATCGGGCTCAGCGGCGACTCGTTCGCCCGGGTGCCGGAGCCGGCGGTGTTGCGCGACCTGCGGCCGGAGTACATCAACCTGCGCTGGCGGGCGTACGACGCGGCCTCGGTCGCCCGCTGCCACGCGCACGGGTACGGGGTGAGCGCCTGGACGGTGGACTCGCCGCGGGTGATGCGCCGGTTGCTGGACATGAAGGTGGACATGATCATCAGCAATCGCATCGGTCGGCTGCTCGACGTGCTGGCGGAGCGGCAGGGCTGAGCGGCGGGGCGGCGGGGCGGCGGGGGAGCCGGCCGAGGGAGCGGGGCGGTGCGCCCGGGCGGCGGGTGGTCGCGGGCGGGTGGCTCGGGCACAGCGGTTACCGTGGCGGGGCAGCCCGGTCGTGCACTCCGGTCGGGTGCTCCGTGCCGACTTCGTACGCCGCCTTGACCCGAGGAAACGTGATGACCGAACCCACCCCGGAGCCCGCCCCGCCCGCCGCCCCCTCGGCGCCGGCGCGGCGGCCTCGGGAGACGCAGAAGCAGACCGAGAAGGGCATCCTGATCTGGCTCTGCTTCTTCCTGTTCGTCACGCACATCATCGGCGGCGTGTTCTGGCTCGCGTTCCACTACCTGGGCGAGTAGCGGCGGGCTCCGGCGGCAGTCGCGCGCCGTCAGTGCGCCGCCGGTTTCGGGCGGTCGGCCCGGACGAGTTCGCGGGCGTGGCCGATCGCGCCGCGGGTGTCGGGGAAGACCAGGTGGTCCCGGCGCAGGTGTTCGGCGATCCGCAGCGCGTCCAGGACCTGATCGTGGTCCGGCTGGACGCCGGAGAGCAGCACGGTGACGCCGCGTGCCTCCAGGTCGGTGATCGCCTCGCCCAGGACGCCGGCGCCGGTCGCGTCGATCGCGGTCACCCGGGACATCCGCAGGATCACCACCTGGACGCCCTGTACCTCGGACAACCGGGTGACCAGGCGGTGGGCGGCGGGGAAGAACAGGGGTCCGTCGAGGCGGAACACGGCGATGCGGCGGTGCGGGTGCGGGGCGGCGGGTGTGGTCTCGGTCTCGGCTGCGGTCTCGGCTGCGGTCTCGGCACCGGTCTCGGGTTCGGTTTCGGTTTCGTCGGTCGGTAGCGGGATCGGTTCCAGGCGGGCCGAGCGGGTCACCTGGCGCAGGGCCAGGACCACGGCGAGGCCGATGCCGATCACCACGGCGGTGACCAGGTCCACCGCGACGGTCACCACGAAGGTGACCGCGAGTACGGCGGCGTCGGCGCGGGTGGAGCGGGCGAGTGCGGTCAGCGTGGACACCTGGACCATCCGCACGCACGTGGCCAGCAGTACGCCGGCGAGGGCGGGCAGCGGGATGTGGGAGACCAGGCCGGCCGCGCTGAAGACGATCACCGCGAGCACCAGGGCGTGGGTGAGCGCGGCGAGCCGCGAGGAGGCGCCGGCGCGGACGTTGACGGCGGTGCGGGCGATGGCCGCCGTGGCCGGGACGCCGCCGAACAGGGGGGTGGCCAGGTTGGCGAGGCCCTGGCCGAAGAGTTCGCGATCGGGGTCGTGCCGTTGGCCGGTGGTCATGCCGTCGGCCACGCTTGCGCAGAGCAGCGATTCGAGGCCGGCCAGGGCGGCCACGGCCAGGGCCGACGGCAGCAGCACGACCAGCATCGACGCGTCGAAGAAGGCCAGGGACGGGGCGGGGAGGCCGTTGGGCAGTGCGCCGATGCGGGCCACGTCGAGGGTGGGCAGTGCCTCGGCCAGGAGGGTCGCGGCGGCCACCGCGAGCAGCGAGAAGGGTACGCCCGGCCGCCAACGGGCGCCGACCAGGAGCAGCGCCGCGACGCCCAGGGCCATCGCCGGCGCGTCGGCGTCGGGATGTTCGAGGAAGCGCACGGTGGCGTGTGCGGCGACCTGCCACACCTTCTCGCCCTCGCCCGCCGCGCCCAACGCGGCCGGTACCTGTTGCAGGGCGATCACCACGGCGATGCCCGCGGTGAAGCCCTCGACGACGGGTAACGGCAGATACTTCGCGGCCCGGCCCAGGCGCAGTACCGCGACCGCGACCAGCAGCACGCCGGCCAGCAGGCCGACCATCAACACCCCCTCGGTGCCGTGCCGTTGCACGACCGGAACCAGTACCACGGTCATCGCCCCGGTCGGTCCGGACACCTGGAGGTTGGATCCGCCGAACACGGCCGCCAACGCCCCCGCGACCACCGCCGTCACCAGCCCGGCCTGCGCCCCGACCCCCGACGCCACCCCGAACGCCAGTGCCAGTGGCAGGGCGACCACCGCGACGGTGAGGCCCGCCAACAGATCGCGCCCCGGTGCACGACGCACCGCCACCAGATCACCGGGCCCCGGGAACAACCCGGCGACCCGCCCCCATCCCCTGAACAACGTTTGCATCAACGGCCCTGACCTCTCGTCAGCCGAGGCGACCCGTACCCGTCGGGCATGCCGAATCGCCGTACCCCGCACATCGGTTCGTGTGCCGCACACCCCGGCCCAGGCCCGGGTGCCCGGCTGCGGGCACCGTCGAACCGCCCTCACACGTGCGGGCGCGGACCCCCGGAGGGGGCCGTGGAAAGTCGGGTGTCGTGTGATCCGTGTCGTCAGGTGGTCCGCATCCGGCGAACGCGCGAATCGCGGCGCGGCCCCATCGCGGGGGCACACTCGCCTCGGGATCGACCCTAGCAAAAACCGATGATCAAAATAACCGATAGTCCTACATCCATCACGTTACGCACCCAACCGGCACGCTACCGCACCCATCGGACGGATCGAACGACCCTCCGGACGTGCGGCATTGCCCGGGATGCGGCGAATCGTGGATGCGGGCGTGGCGGGGGATGCGGTAGGGGTGCGGCGTGAAGATTCCGGTGATGGTGTCGCGGGCCCGGGTGCGCGGGGAGGAGATACGAGTCGTGCGCCCCGCGCGCGGGTTGGCGCGCGGGGTGGTACTGGATCTCGACGCGTACCTGGGGGCGTATCCGGACCGGGAGGCAGCTGCGGTGATCGGCGGGCTGTGGTTGTCGGCGGCCCGTTCGCCCCGATCGTTGATCCCCCTGCCGATGCGGGGCAATCCCCCGCCGGCCGGGGCCTTCGGGGAAGGGCGGCGGCTCGACGTGGTGTTGGTGCCTCGGGCGATGCAGTTCGCGCCCTCGCGATGGAAGCAGGTGCGGGCGCGGCTGGACGCGGGCCGGCCGCAGACCGTGGAACCGGCGGGAGTCGGCCCGGGCGAGGGGCCCGACATCGACCATCGGGCGCGGCACTACCGGGAGAACCGTGACCTGTTTCGGCAACACGTGCACGCGGACACGTTGTTCATGACCGGGACCGCAAAGGTGTTCCGGGAAACCGCCGGGCGGTTCCTCGATGTGGCCCGCGAGGGGCCCGGGTTCGTGCCCGGGCACCCCAACCATGGGCATTTTTGCACCGAGTTCCACGGGTTGGACAAAATCCCGGCGCCTGGCGCCCGGCGCCCGGGAGATCCACGTGGAGTACTGCACCCGGTGGGCCGCCGCGTCCCGACGGCCCGCCGGGTGGGATCACATGTGCACGGCGGGGGCCGTCTTCGAGGCGGGGGCCGGCGCGCCGGGCCGGAAGAGGACGGCGGTGACGAGCAGGCCGATCGCGAAGAACGCGGCGGACCAGCGATAGGCGGTCGCGTAGCTCTCCAGGGCGGCGTGGGCGAAGGCTTCCGGGCTGGGCTGCCGGCCGTCGAGGTAGTCGGATCCGGCCGTGGCGGCCAGCGTGCTCAGCAGCGCGATGCCCACCGAACCACCCACCTGCTGGACGGTGTTGACGGCGGCGGAGGCGACCCCGGCGTCCTCCGCGCGCACGCCGAAGGTGGCCGCGCTCATGCACGGTGCGATCACCAGTCCCACACCGGCGCCGAAGGCGATCAGGCCGGGCATCAGGTCGCCCGCGTAGCCGCTGTCCAGGTCCAGGCGGGTCAGGTAGAGAAGTCCCAGGGCGGCCAGGCCCATTCCGGTCGGCACGATCGGCTTGGGGCCGAATCGGGGGAGCAGTATCACGGTCGCGCTGGTCGCGGTGATCATGATGCCGAACACCATGGGCAGGAACGACAGTCCGGTCCGCACCGGGCTGTAGTGCAGGGTCTGCTGCATGTAGAAGGTCAGGAAGAGGAACATGCCGAACATCCCGGCGCCGGAGATCAGCATGCCCAGCAGTGCGGCACCCCGGTCGCGGTCGACGACCACGCGAAGCGGCAGGAGCGGATTGGCGACGGAGCCCTGGATCCGGACGAAGACGGCCAACAACGCGGCGGCGGCGATCAGGCAGCCGTAGGTGATCGGATCGCTCCAGCCGTCGCTTTCCGCGCGGGAGAAGCCGTAGACGAGCGCGAACAACCCGGCCGAGACGGCCAACGTGCCGGGCAGGTCCAGGCGGGGGCGGTCGGCGGCGGGTTCGTGCCTGCCGAGCAGGAGGAAGCCGCCGACGATCGCGGCACCGGCCAGGATCAGGTTGACGTACAGGCACCAGCGCCAGTCCAGGTGCTGGGTCAGCAGGCCGCCCAGCAGTAGTCCCACGCCACCACCCGCACCGGCCACGGCGCCGAACACGCCGAACGCCTTGGCGCGTTCGCCCGGGTCGGTGAAGGTGGTGGTGAGCAGGGACAGCGCGGCGGGTGCGAGGAGGGCGCCGAACACGCCCTGGAGCGCGCGGGCGGCGACCAGGACCTCGAAGTTGGGCGCGGCGCCACCGGCGGCGGAGGCCAGGGCGAAGCCGAACAGGCCGATCAGGAAGGCGTTTCGGCGACCGAACAGGTCGGCGATCCGGCCGCCGAGCAGAAGCAGGCTGCCGAAGGCGAGGGCGTAGGCGGTGACCACCCATTGGCGGTTGCCGTCGGAGAAGCCCAGGTCCTGCTGGGCGGACGGCAGTGCGATGTTGACGATCGTGGCGTCCAGGACCACGGTGACCTGTGCGAGGGCGATCACCGCGAGGATCAACCAGCGGCGGGGCAGGGCGGCGGGTCCGGTCGGGGTCGGCGATGCGACGGCGGAGGCGGCGGTGCTTTGCGACATGGCGATGCTGCTCCTGTCGGTGGGAGGAGACGCGCGTCGGGGCGGCCGGCGGGTCAGGGCCGGCGCAGCGCCGGGAGCACGACGGCGTCGATGTAGCGGTGCAGGTATTCCTCGTCGGCGACGCAGCCCTCGACCAGCGGTCGGCCGGTCACCGCGCCGATGAGCAGGTGGGCCAGCAGGCCCGACGCAGGGTTGTCCGGGTCGAGTTCGCCGCGCGCGACGGCCCGGGCGAGCACCTGGTCGAGCACCGCGGACTCGGGCTCGACGATGGTTTCCCGTACGGCCAGGCCCAGTTCGGGGTCGTTCAGGATGGCGTGCGCGACACTCGCGAGCAGCGCGGTGTTGGGCGCGGCGCCGTACGCGATCCGGCGCGCGGTCTCGTACAGGTCCTCGTGCAGCGAACCGGTGTCCAGACCGGCCAGGGAGATTCGTTTGTTGTGCCGCAGCGCCGCCGCGACCAGGCGCGGCTTGCTCTGCCACTGGCGGTACAGGGTCGCCTTGCTGGCCTTGGCCCGCGCGGCGATGGCCTCCATGGTCAGGGCGGCATAGCCCGTCTCGCGGAGCAGGTCGACCGTGGCCACGTAGATCTCGGTCTCGCGCTCGGCGGTCAGCCGGGAACGCCGGTTGGTGGTGGCGGAGTCGGTGGTTCCGGCCGAATCGATGTGCATGCGCGCGTACCCCGGTCAGCGAAACGATGGCGTTTCGATAACCGTAGGGCTCGATCAATCGAAACGCAAGCGTTTCGATGCTTGCGGGAGCCGCTCGGCACGTCGGTGGGGAAAGGTGCCGTGCCGAGCGATGGACGCTACGCGTCGTTCGCCGGGGCGACCGCGCGCGAGCGCGGCGAGAAGAGCACGGCGGTCGCCACCGCGGCGAGGGCGAGCAGCACCCCGCTCCACTCGTACACCGGTGCGAGCCGCGCGCCGACCACCGCCGTCGACGGCTTCATCGGATTCGCCCCCCAGTCGCGGGCGCCGGTCAGCCGGAACGCGTCCACCGTTGCCCGGGCCGGCACGGACACCCCGATCACGGCACCCGGTACGCACGCCCCGATCGCCGCCCCCATCCCGGCGCCCACCGCCCGGACGCCGTCCACGGCCACGCTCAGACACGGCCCGACCGCCAACCCGGCGCCGAACCCGATCAGGAGCAGCGCCGGAACCACGTTCGTCGGGTACGCGCTGTCCTGGTCCAGCCCGTACAGCGGCACGAAGCCGACGCAGCACAGGCCCAAGGCGAGCGGCACCAGCGTCTTGGCGCCGAAGCGGCGAAGCAGCGGGCCGGCCGCGAGCGGCGCGGTGAGCAGCAACGGCAGCACCAGCGGCAACAATCGCGGTCCCACCTGGGCCGCGGTGAGCCCCGGGCCACCGCTGTGCAGGTACACCGCCACGAAGCGCACCGTCCCCAAGGCGGCGGTGCCGCCCACCGCGAGACCGAGCAACGCCGCGCCGCGATCGCGATTCAGCGGTATCCGCGGCGGCAACAACGCGGTGCCCGCGAGCGCCTGCCGCCGGGCGAACACGACCAGCAGTACACCGCCGACGGCCGGGACGAGCCATGTCGTGCCGGACCCGCCGGGCGACTCGATCCGCAGGCAGCCGTACAACACACAGCCCACGCCCGCCGTCGCGGTGAGCGCGCCCGGCAGGTCGAAGCCCGGGATCCGGGCGCGGGCCGGCTCGGGGTGCCGGGCGAACAGCCGCACCACCGCGAGGGCGAGCACGCCGAGCAGGACCGCCTGGGCGACCGGCAGCGCCCGCCGGTTGTCGTCCCCCAGCGCGCCGGTCACGAGCACGGCCAGGCCGCCGCCCGCAGCGGTGACACCGGCGTACAGGCCCAGTGCCCGGTCGCGTTCGGCGCGCTCCGGGCGGGCCGCCAGGAGCAGGGCCGGGCCGGCGGTGAGCACGAGTGCGCCGAAGCCGCCCTGGAGGGCCCGACCGGCGAACAGCGGGCCCCGGCCGCCGACGGTGCCGACCACAAGCGAGGCGCCGGCCAGGCCGATCAGCCCGACGGTGAACATCCGGCGCGGCCCGACGTGATCGGCGAGCCGGCCGGCCGGCAGCAACAGCGCGCCGAGCGCGAGCAGGTGGGCGCGAGCCGCCCAGAGGACGTCGTCCGGATCGATCCGCGGCTCGGCGGCGGGCGGCACCGGGACCGCGTCCGGCAGCGACGCGGCCAGGACCACGCACACCTGGGCGAGCATGACCACGAGCAACAACCACCGGCGGTACGCGCCGGTCGGGCCGACTACGGGGGACGCGGCGGGTGGGCCGACGGTGCGGTCGAGTGCCATGACGCCTTCCGGCTGTGGCCGACAGGACTGGACGAGACGACGCACGACGGTCGCCGGACCGAACGCCGGACCGAACCGCGACCGGCCCGGCCGGTGGGCCGGGGCTTCGAACCGTGCGCCGTGCGTCGGGAGCGCTCCGTGCTTCCCCGGTTGCGACGAGTCTCGGCCGCCGTCCGGTTCCCGGCGAGGGATCTGCCCACGATCCGGCCGCCGATTGCGGCGATGGGAGTCCGGATTTATAGGGTGTGCCGCATGACCCCGGGTATACCTGGCAGACGCGTTGTCGACGGCCGCTTCGAGTTGCTGGAGCGGCTCGGTGGTGGCGGCATGGGCCTGGTCTGGCGGGCTCGCGATCTGGCGCTGGAACGCGAGGTGGCGCTCAAGGAGGTCCGGCCGCCCGATCCGGCGCTGTTGGAGGACGACCCGACCGCCGCGCGGATGTTGCGCGAGCGGGTGCTGCGCGAGGCCAGGTCGTTGGCCCGGCTGAATCACCCCAACGTGGTGACGATCCATCACATCGTGGACGCCGCCGAGGTTCCGCACCCGTGGCTGGTGATGGAACTGGTGCCCGGAGGCTCGCTGCACGACCGGCTGATCCACGGCCCGATCGCCCCCGCCGAGGCCGCCGCGATCGGGCGGGGCGTGTTGTCCGCGCTCGACGCCGCGCACGCCGCCGGGATCCACCACCGCGACGTCAAGCCCGGCAACGTGCTGCTGCGCGGCGACGGCAGCCCGGTGTTGACCGACTTCGGCATCGCCGCGCTGCGCGAATCGACCAGTCTGACCGCCACCGGCGACCTCATCGGCTCGCCCGAGTACATCGCACCCGAGCGCATCCGCGGCGAGGAGGACAACACCGCGTCCGACCTGTGGTCGCTCGGGATGATGTTGTACGTCGCGGTGGAGGGGCAACATCCGCTGCGCCGGGCGACCAGCCTGGCCACGCTCGCCGCGGTGCTGACCGAGACGGTGCCGCCGGCGAGCCGCGCCGGCGCGCTGGCCCCGGTCCTGGACGCGTTGCTGGTCCGTGACCCCGCGGCCCGCCCGGACGCGGCGCAACTGGACCGGCTGTTGGCCGAAGCGGCCGGTGCGCCGACCGGGCGGCCCACCTCGCAGCACACCACGTCGGCGCTGCCGGTCGCGGACGCCCTCGCCTGGCAGCCGGCCGACCTCGGCGGCGGTCGCGCGGCGGCGGGCGGACCGGCGACGGGTGGATGGACGGCGGCCGGATCGACGGCGGCCGGACGGGCCGAGGACGGCCCGGCCTGGTCGGGCGCGGACCGGGTCGGCCCGCAGACGAACTCCGGTGCGGGGCAGGCGTCCTCGACCCCGCCACCACCGTCCGCCCCGCACTCCTCGCACTACGGCACCCCGTTCACCCCGGCCGAACCCCCGTCACCGGACCTGGCCCGGGCGCGCCGCACCCGGATCATCGCCGGCTCGGCGGTCGGCACCGCCCTGGTCGGCACGTTGGTCGCGGTGATCCTGGTGTCCCAGTTCCGCGACTCGGGCTCGGATGCGGACCACACGTCGGCCGGCGCCGGCAAGCCGGGCACGAGCAGCCCGAGCCCGACCAGGTCGGCGGACCGGCCGGGGATCCCGGTCGACGAGGACGTGGATTCGACCCCGACCCGGCCGTCGGCTTCGCGTACCACCAAGCCCCCGACGGAAACGGCGAACCTGCTCACCCCGGCCGCCGTCCGCGAAGTGATCACCGCGATGACCCCGACCATCGGGGGCACCAAGGTCAAGAAGTTCACCGTCCACGACAAGTTCGCCTCGGTGGACGCGCCGGTGGCCGGCGACGCCCGCCTGTACGACCGCTTCACCTACCGCGACGGCGCCACCACGAAGGACAAGGGATTCGGGAGCACCGACCGCGACGACAGGACCTTCGACCTCGCGAAGGTCAACTGGGACGCGCTCCCGGCCCTGATCGCCAAGGCCGACAAGGAACTGGGCATCAGCACGCCCAAGACCCGCTACATGATCGTGGACCTCGGGCTGAGCGACCGGGTGCCCGCGCTGAAGATCTACGTGAGCGACGACTACGGGTCCGGCTATCTGCGGGCCGACCTGGACGGCAAGGTCGTCAAGATGTACCCGCGCTGAGCAAACCGCCCACCGCGCGACTGCCCACCACGTGCGACCGGCCGGGTCGCGAACGACCCGGCCGGCGCGGATCGTGCTCGAATCAGCGGTCGTAGCAGAGCACTCGCGCCTGGCCCGCCGCCAGGTGCGCGTAGGTCTTGTCCGGGCCGACCCAGTCCTCGCCCCGGTTGACCATCCGCAGCACGACCTTGCCGTCCTTGACCGGCAGGCTCACGCCCTGGATCCAGGCCCCGCGGTGCGAGGTCTGGTCGACGGTGAAGGTGGAACGCACCGGCGCGGAGCTGCTGTCGGTGTCCAGCACCTGGTAGAACGCGGGCTTGCCGGCCGCGTCCCGCCAGGTCGAGCCGCCGGGCACGTACACCTGCACCGAGCAACTCTTGGCCTTGGCACCGGCGTTCCAGGTCCACACGGCGGCGACGGTGGAGTCGTCCTTGGTCTTGGAGCCGGACATCGGGATCGCCCAGAAGTCGTCCCCGCACCCCGCCGTGCCCAGACCGCCGCTGCCGACCTTGTACCAACCCTCCTTGCCGTCGCTGTACTGGCCCTGCACCCGGAACCCGGCGCCCGAGTTCGCGCAACCCAGGCCGGCGTAGCCGTTGTAGACCTGCTGCGGGCCCTGGGCCGGCGCGACCGGCGGCTTGGCGGGGGAGGTCGGCGGCGCGACGGGCGGCCGGCCGGGCGTGCTGCCGGTGGTACCGCCGCTTGCGCCGCCGGTCGTCGGATTGCCCGGGACGGATCCGCCGCCGGGGGTGCCGGTGCCGCCGGGTGTGCCGCCGCCGATCGCGCCGCCGCCGGCGCCCCCGCCGACCGCGCCGCCACCCCCACCTGCGGCGCCGCCGCCGGAGCCGTTGTTGTACTGCACCGAACCACCGGTGCCGGTGCCCGAACCACCGGCCGGTGGGTAGCCGACCGGGGCGCCGCCGGGCGGGCCCTGCGGGACGGGTGTGCCGTCCGGGCCGACCGGGACTCCCTCGACGGGCGCCGGTTCGGCGCTGCCCGGGGTGCCCCAACCGGCGGGCGTGCCGGGCAGCGCGGCGTTCGCCGCGACGTGCGCGAGATCGCGGCGCGGGTGCGAGGCCGCGCTCGGGGCGGCCAGTAGCGGCACCAGCACGATGACGCCGGTGGTCAGCGCCGCGGCGCCGCCGATCGTGCCCCAGACCCGGGCGCCGGGCACCGGGCCGCGGGCACCGGTGCCGGGCCGGCGGGCGAAGGTGGCCGCGAAGCCGTTCTGGTCGTCGGACGAACCACCGTTGCGTGGGCGGTTGTTGGCGGACAAGAGGTCTCCAGGTGTTGGGGGGACGGTGCTCACGCGGTGGCGCCCGCGAGGGACGCGGGCAGATCCGCGACCTCCAGGGCGATCAGTTGCGCCGCGTCGGGGTTGTCGAGTTCGGCGACCCGGCTGGCCTGACGTTCCGTCATCTCCTGGAACGCCTGCCGGGCCGAGCGCCCGTTGCCGAAGCCGCCGCCGCGGGTCATTCCGGCGAACAGGGCGAGCAGTTCGGCGCGTGCGGCGGGGCTCAGTTCGTAGCGGTGCCGCTCCGCCTGGTGCTCGACGATGGCCACGAGCTGCTCGGCGTCGTAGTCCTCGAACAACAGGGTCCGGGTGAACCGGGAGGCCAGGCCCGGGTTGGAGGACACGAATCGGTCCATGTCGTCGGGATAGCCCGCGGCGATCACCACGACGTCGTCGCGGTGATCCTCCATCAGCTTCACCAACGTGGCGATCGCCTCGGAGCCGAAGTCGTTGCCGCCGGCGAGCGGGGAGAGCGAATACGCCTCGTCGATGAACAACACGCCGCCGATCGCCCGGTTGAACGCGGCGGCGGTCTTGGGCCCGGTGTGGCCGACGTACTCGCCGACCAGCGCGCTGCGGTCGACCTCGACCAGGTGGCCGTGGCCGAGCAGGCCGAGCGCCTTGAGCAGCCGGCCGTACAGCCGGGCCACCGTGGTCTTGCCGGTCCCCGGGTTGCCCGCGAAGACCAGATGCCGGCTCAGCGGCGGCGCGGGCAACCCGGCCTCGACCCGGAGCCGGACCGTCTGCATCAGCTTGGCCATCGACGCGACATCGCGCTTGACGCCGTCCAGGCCGACCAGTTCGCCCAACTCGGCGAGCAGGTCGGGCAGGCTCTCCTCGACCACGTCGGGCAGTTCCGGGGCGGGCACACCGGCGCCGACACTCGGCGCGGCGCCCGCGGTGCCGGCGGTCGCGGGCCGCGCGGCGGCGACCCCGCCGAGCGCCGGGTCGCAGTCGTCGAACACCGGCGCGGCCTCCGGCTCGGTGCTCAGCTCCTCGGTGCACTCGCGCACCCGGCAGCGGCGGAACAGCGGATCCGCGCCGCCGCCCACGTGCAGCGCGGCGTAACCGGCGCCGATCACATCGCAGCCGGTGTAGGTGCCGCCGGCCTGCTCGGCGACGTACACGCCGTTCTTGCCCGGCCGTTCGATCCGCAGGCCGTGCACATTCGGCCGGGCGCCGGTCCACACCACCAGGCCCGAGCCGGTGCAGTCCTCGATCGAGCCACCGGCCAAGTCGGCCCGCGAACCCGCGTCGAACACGATGCCCGCGGCCCCCGCGCCGGTGACCCGGTTGCCGGCCAACTCGGCGACGCCCTCGCCGGTGACCTCGATCCCGGTGCGCCCGGCCGCGCGCACCGTGCACCCGGACACCTTCGATCCGGTCGGCGAACCGATCCCGATCCCGGTCGCGGTGTCCGCGACCAGGCAGCCGGAGAGCGCCGCGGAGGACCGGCCGGTGACCGCGATCCCGGTCATCGCCGCGGCCGAGACCGTACAGTCGGTCAGCTCGGCCCGAGCGGTGTCCGCGGTGTGCACGCCGTGTTCGGGGGTGCCCTGGACGCGGCAGTCGGCCAACTTGAGCACGGCGGTGCCGGCGGCGTGGACCGCACCGAAACCGGAGTCGAGGATGCGACAGTCGGTCAGGTCCGCGCCCGCGCCCTCGGTGAGCAACACACCGTTGGTCGCCGAGCGGCGCACCGCGCAACCGTGCGCGACCACCCGCGCGGTGCCGTCGAGCACGATGCCGGCCGCGGCGGCGTCCAGGATCCGGCAGTCGGTCAACTCGGCCCGGGCACTGCCGCCGAGCCGGATGCCGGCCGCGCCCGGCGCACTGACCCGACTCTCACCGGCCACCGCCGAGGAGGCGTCCTCCAGCAGCAGCCCGACCCGCCCGCAACCGCCCAGCACCGAATCGGTCAGCCGCAACATCGCCCGCCCGCGCAGCCGGATCCCCGAGCCGGAGGTGGCGTCCAGGCGCAGTCGGGCGATGCCCACCCGCGCGCTGCCCGACACCACGATCCCGGTGCCCTCGACGGCGCTCACCTCGACGTCCTCGACCCGGGCCCGCGCGTCCCCGGACACATGCAGACCCGCGAGCCGGGTGCCGGTGATCCGTGTGCCGGTGAGCAGCAGCGCCGAGGTGGTGCCGCCGGCCGTCGGCGGCGCGTCCAGGTCCGGATCGCCGCCGTCCTCCGCGTCCCGATCGGGCCCGCCGCGCACCTCGATCCGACCGCCGGTGACCACGCAGTCGGCCAGGATCAGGCCCGCGCCCGGCCCCACGCTCACCGCCGGCGCCTCGGTACCCGCCCCGCGCAGACCCAGTCCGCGCACCACGCAGTCCGCCGCCTCGACGGTGACCGCCGGGCCGTCGGCACTCGCGGTCAACACCACCTCGCCGCCGCCGGGCTCGGGACACAGCGTCACCGACCGGGCCAGCACCAGCGATTCGGTGTAGTGGCCCGCCGCGATCAGCACGGTCGCGCCGGGGCCGGCGGCGCGGACCGCGTCCGCGATCCGGCGATGCGTGCCCCGGCCCTTGGCGGCCACCCGGACGTCCGGCGCGGTGGAGCCGCCCGTGTGATGTTCGACGCTCGACATCTGTGCGCTACGCATCCTTCTGCTGGTACCAATCCGGGTTCATTCCCGCGCGCACCTGGGGCAGCAGCCACCCGTTGAACATCTTCTCGCCGATCTTGAAACCGATGTTGAGCAGGAACTCGCTGACGCCCGCGCGGTGGAAGAACCGACCGCCGGCCGCGTTGAGGAAACCGATCCGGGCGAGCGAGACGCTGCCGGTGCTGACCACGCCGGACAACGAGGCGATCGCGCCGTCGCCGAACGCCTCCCAGCCGGAGAGCTTGTGGGTGAGGCCGTCGGCGCCCTTGATGCCGAACACGCTCGCGTTGATGCTGCCGTTGACCAACCCGGCCAGCAGGCCGACGCCGGCGTTGTAGTTGAAGTCGTAGATGCCGCTGCGCCAGCGCAACGCGGTCTCGTTGCCCGCCCACTCGTTGGCCCACGTCTTGTCGTGGTTGCCCGGCCGGCGGTTCCAGTGCTTGCCGCCGTCGATGTTGCCGTAGCCGCTCTTGAGGTCGCCGAGCTTGCGGAAGCCGTCCCACTTGTTCTCGTGCACGAAGGCGCCCACGCCGCCCTTGACCACGCCGCCGACGGCCGCGTTCAGCGCCGCCTTCTGCCAGTCGGTCTCGGACAGGCTCTTGCCCTGGGCCCTGGCGTTGATGTCGGCGACGATGATGTTCGCGGTGAACTCGATGGCGAACTCCTGGGCGAACTCCACCGCGAGCTTCTTGCCCAGCACTGTCCCACCGCCCTGGTAGGCGGCCTCGGCCAGG
Organism: Embleya sp. NPDC020886; assembly: GCF_044333915.1. Taxonomy (NCBI): domain Bacteria; kingdom Bacillati; phylum Actinomycetota; class Actinomycetes; order Kitasatosporales; family Streptomycetaceae; genus Embleya; species Embleya sp. NPDC020886. The sequence goes on from NZ_JBIRRX010000007.1 coordinate 351,387, forward strand.
TGGATCGAGCCGGTCGTCGGGATGCCCGGGATGCCGGTCAGCGCGGTGCGGAACTGCGTCGCGTCGATGCCGGTCAGGTGGCCCGTCCACGGCATGCGCTGACCCTCGCGGATGCGCCGCACCCAGCCGCGCACCTCGGTCACCTGGCCGCGGAAGTCGTACTCGCTGCCGACCACCCGCCACCGGTTCAGCGAGTCGGTGGTGATCACCGCGCCGCCGTCGGTACGCCGGGCCAGGAGGTGGCCCTCCCCGTCGTAGCGCCGCCATTGGCCGCGCCACGCGTCCCGTTCCAGGAAGTGCCCGTCGGCGGTGGCCGTTCGGGTGCGCACGGCGGTGCCGTGGTCGAACTCCGTCCAGGTGGCGGTGTTCGGCGAGGTGGCCCCGCCCGGTCCGTACTCGCGCACCCGGGCCGGCGCGTCGGTGATGTGCGGCGGCGTCTCGCGGATCACCAACGTCTCGCCCGGGGTGGTGGGCACGAGCCGGTCGCGGAAGAGCAGGTTCTTGCCGTCGAGCGGGGTCGCCTGCCACGCACCGGCACCCTCGGCCGCCTTCGGGTTCCACCACACCCGTTCGTGGGTGCCCGCGGTCGCCGGCGGGAGGGGATTGCCCGCCCGGTCGAACTTCTGCCACCTCCAGGCGTCGGCACCCGGTGCCTGCCACGCGTCGACATAGCGGCCGCTGTCGAGCATGCGCCGCTCGCGGACCAGGTTGTTTCCCGCGTCGAAGTCCCGGAACGAGTCGTCGAAGGGCAGCTTGGGGTCGTCCGAGCTGCGGAACAACACCCGCTTGCCGGACTCCTGTACCCGACCGGCGTCGTCGAGCCGTTGCCATGTCCAGGTCTTCGCCGTCGACGAGCCGTGCGCGACGATGGTGATCTCGTTGCCCGCGGCGAGCGTCCAGGTGTCCCGGCGGCCGGCCACGTAACCGTGGGCGTCGTACTCGACCCAGTTGCTGCGCGGGTTGGGGGCGACCGGAGTCTGGGGGGCGGCCGCGCCGGGGGCTCCGTGGACGGGCTGCTCCGGCGTGGCGTAGTGGCGGACGTTGCCGTTCTCGAAGCCCTCGCGAACCATCTCCCAGTGGGTGATGGCGCCGTCCGCGTTCGTCACCGGCCGGAGGTCCTGCCAGTTGCGCCCGTCGGGCCCGCCCGGGGTGTCCAGGCGGTAGCCGGTGACGCCGTCCCGGTTCCACGGGGTGGTCCCGGCGGGGGCGTTCGCGTGCGGTGTCACCGAATCGCCGGCCTTGAGCGTCGTTCCGTCGGCCAACTTGGTCTGCGAGCGGGCGAAGGTGCCGTCGGCCAGGGTGTCGAAGGAACTGCCGTCGTCGCCGACGAAGCGCACGCCGTTGCTGTGCGGGACCAGGTTTCCGGTCGCGTCGGGGGCCGATTTCTCCCAGGTGAACACCTGATAGCGGGTGTCCGAGGCGAGGAAGGCGTGATTGCCCGTCGGTTCGGTGCGGTGGTCGCTCAGCCACTTGCGGGCCCAGTTCGGCGGGCGCTGCTCGGAGATCCGGTTCGTGGTGAACGTCGAACCGTCCGCCTTGACCTCGTGCTTGCCGGTCTCCTTGCCCTGCGGCGACAGTTCGTCCCAGGACGCCTTGCGGATGCCGGCGCCGTCCAGCGGGTGTTCGAGGTAGTGCCGGGCGTGGTCGGTCCGGTGCATCGGACCCCACTGCTTCTGGACCAGCTCCCCGGCTTGGGTGCCGGCTCCCGGCCCGTGCCGGTCGCTCCAGCCGCCGTCCCAGTGCGAGGTGCGCGGACCGTTGGCCAACTCGTTGCCGGCGCCGTCGTAGCGGTGCCAGGTCCAGCCGTCGGTGCCCTTGACACCGAGGGTGTGTCCGGCCCGGCCGTCGAACTTCTGGAGGGTGTCCCGGAATTCGCGCACCACGACGAAGTGCTCGTTGACGTCGGTGTAGCCGAAGCCCGACGTGTCGAACTTGCGCGAGCCCTGACCGAGTGGGGTGCCGTCGGCACCCCACTCGATCCATTTGGTGCGATGGCTGAAGGTGCCGAAGCCGCTGAGGTCGGTGCGCCGGAACGCGTCGAGCGTGCTCCCGCCGGGCAACATCCGGCGCTCGAAGATCGTCACCTGGTCGGGCGAACTCGACTTCAGCCGCAGCCCGCCGTTGGCCGCGCCGCTCGTGTCCACGGTGCCGCGCTGGAACTCGTTGCGGGTGAAGGGGTCGCCGGGGGAGTCGGGGTGGAACTCCTGGCGCCAGGTCGGCGTCGGAGTGCTGTGGTCGACGACGTACTGGTGCTTGGTCATCCGACCGTCGTCGAGCACGTTGAAGCCCTCGCGGCTGACCGTGCCGTTCGTGCCGAACTCGTGGAACTCGCCGTGTCGCGGGGTGTTCGGGTGTACGACGTCCACCCGGTAGCCGGTGTGGGTGCCGTCGGCGTCCGTGAGCCGGGTGAGCCGTTGCTCTGCGGGGAGCGGGTTGCCGTGCAGGTCGGTGAGGGTGTCGCCGACCGCGAACGGGCCTTGGCCGGCGCGGCCCAGCTTGGTGCCGTGTTCGAAGGTGTTGTTGGCGGTGTCGTAGCGGAACGAGTGGCCGGTGGCCGGGTCGGTGACGCGGTAGCCGTTGTCGACGACGGTGATGGCGCGGTCGGTGACCCTGGCGCCGTTTGCGTCGGTGAGGACCCGGCCGGCGCCCTCGCCGACCACGAAGCGGGCTTCGCCGGGGCCGCCGACGGCGATGCCGTGTTCGACCACCGCGCCGTTGGCACTGTGCAGGGTGGACTCGCTCGTGCGCGTGTTGATCACCCGGAAGCCCTGGTCGGTGACCGTGGCGGTGTGGTGGGGTATCGGCGCGCCGAGCGTGTCGGTGAGGTGGCGGTGGTCGCCGCTGCCGACCAGGAAGCGGGGTTCGCCGGTGCCGCCCAGGACGATGCCGTGTTCGGCGACCCACCCGTCCGCGGTGTAGCGGGTGCTGTGGGTGCCGCCCGTTTCGGTGACCCGATAGCCGCCGCCGGTGAGCGGGTTGACCTCGACATTGGGGACGTGGGCACCCTGCGCGTTGGTGAGCACGTGGCCGGTTCCGCTGTTCACGATGAAGTGCGGCTCGCCGACCTCGGTCAGGGCCAACCCCCGCTCGACCGCGACGCCGTTGCCGTCGTAGCGGACGGAGTGGCCGGTGGCCGGGTCGGTGACGCGGTAGCCGCCGGTGAGATCGGCCAGGTCGTGGGTGGTGGTCGGCTTGCCGTGTACGTCGGTGAGGACCGGGGGGCGGCCGTCGCGGAAGACCACGAAGTGCGTGTCGCCGGAACCGGTGAGGGCGATGCCGTGTTCGGCGACGGAGCCGTCGGCCCGGTAGCGGGTGGTTTGTCCGCTGTTCGGTTCGGTGATGCGGTGGCCGCCGTTGGTGGTGGAGGTGACGTCGACGTCGGTGATCCTGGTGCCGTGCACGTCGGTCAGTACGGGGCCGTGTTCGCCCCGGACGACGAAGTGCGCGTTGTCGGTGCCCTGGAGGGCGATGCCGTGTTCGAGGATGGTTCCGTCGCCGCCGTACCGGATGGAGCGGCCGGTGGTGGTGTCGGTGACTCGGAAACCGTTGTCGAGGGTGGTGACCGCGGTGCCGCTGACGGGCTTGCCGTGGGTGTCCGTCAGCACCGGGTTGCGTCCTTCGCGCGGGACCACGATCCGGGTGTCGCCGAGTCCTTCGAGGGCGATGCCGTGTTCGGCGACGGAGCCGTCGGCCCGGTAGCGGGTGGTTTGTCCGCTGTTCGGTTCGGTGATGCGGTGGCCGCCGTTGGTGGTGGAGGTGACGTCGACGTCGGTGATCCTGGTGCCGTGCACGTCGGTCAGTACGGGGCCGTGTTCGCCCCGGACGACGAAGTGCGCGTTGTCGGTGCCGTGCAGGACGATGCCGCGGTCGGCGACCCGGCCGTCCGTGCCGTAGCGGACGGAACTGCCCGTGGCGGGATCGGTGACCCGGTAGCCGCCGTCGAACGAGGCGAAGGTGTGGTCGGTGATCGGCTCGCCGTGGGCGTTGGTAAGCACCGGAGGTCGTGCGTCGCTGTGCACCACGACGTGGGGTGCGAGGGTACTGCGAAGGGCGATGCCCCGGTCGACGACGGCCCCGTTGGTGCCGTAGCGGACGGTGTGGCCGCCGGTGGTCTCGGTGACCCGGTAGCCGCCGCCCACCACCGTGACCTCGACGCCGGTGACGGGGGTCCCGTGCACGTCGGTCAAAACCGGCCGGCCGGCGCCGTCGTCGACGATGAACCGGGGCTCGTTCGGCGAGTGCAGCGCGAGGCCCTCGTCGAGGACATGCCCGTCGTTGCCGTACCGGATGGAGCGGCCGGTGGCGGGATCGGTGGTCCGGTAGCCGTCGTTCACCGGTATGTGTACGACCGCACCCTCGGGCAAGGTCGCGCCGGGACCGACGTGCGGGGCGATGTTCGGGTTCGGCGGCACGACACTCCCGGCGGCCGACGTCGGCGGCAGCGTGCCGCCGCCGCTGCCGCCGCCGAGGTCGTGGTGGCTGCCGCCGACCAGTCGCGGGCGCTCCAGCAGGCTTTGCGCCCGGAGTTCGGCCATGCCCTTGTCGATCCGGGCCGGATCCACGCCGAGCGAGTCCAGCCGGGTGAGCGCGGTCTCCACCTTCGTCGAGGCCGTCTCCACCGCGATTCCGGCGTTGCGCTCGTACACGGATGGCGTGGACGGCCCGTCGGGGCGGATTCTCAGGTCGTGCAACACCTGCTGGGCCCGGCCCAGTTCGTTCCGCGCCGAGGTCAGGTCGCGCCATGCCTCGACCCGGTCGGCCCACTGCGGATGGTCGGCCCTGCCGAACAAGGCGCCGATCCGGTCCGACTCGCGCTGCCAGAGCTGTTCCAACTGGGCACCGGTGAGCCGGTTGGACGGGCCGGTCAGGCCGTTGCCGGGCGCCGTGGGCGGTGCGACGGCCACCTGGTTCGCGTTCGGCGTGCCGGGGCGCAACTCGGCGCCGCCGCCCGGGCCGTGCGGCGGCGGGACCGGCGGCAGCGCGCCCGCGTCGGCCGGTGAGCCCGAGCGCAGCGGCGTCTTCGGGCCGTGGTCGAGCAGGTTGAGCGCGTTCCCGGCGTGGTCGGGGACCGGCGCCGTCGGCGGCGGGCCGCCCGCGAGCGCGGTCGGGCTCGGTGCGGACGGGTTCGCCGACGAGCCGAACTCGGTCGGCCTGAACTCCACATGCGGGCCGGGGGCGCCGTGGCCGGGCAGACCCGGGCCGGCCAGGCCGTGGTTGGTCAGCCCGTGGTTGGTCAGGCCCGACGTGGTCAGGTTCGGCGCCGGCAGGGCGTGGCCGGCCGCGCCGACGGCGGGCAGACCCGGCGTGGTCAGTCCGTGGTTCAGGCTCGGGTTGACCACGTGCCCGATGCCGGTGGCGCCGCCCGGGAGGTTGCCGGTGAGTGCGGACGGCAGGTTCAGGCGCTGCGTGCCGCCGTTGTGCACCAGGTCGAGCGCGGACAGCGAGGTCGGCGACGGGGTGTGCGTGACGCTCGGGAGCGCGGACGGGGTGGGCAGCGCGTGCACCGCGCCGGCCGCGCCGGTGGTCGGGGAGAGTTGTCCGACCGAGTGGACCGCGTTGAGCTCCAGCCGACCGCTGTTCGCCGGCGTCGGCAGTTTGGCCCAGTCGCCGATCTGCACCATCCGCATGTCCCGCGCGCCCAGGTCCACGAGCGCGTCCATCCGGCGCACCGCGTCCGGGGCGAACTGCATCACCTCGCCCAGGGAGGCGGGGACGTGCAGACCGCCGGGGGAGGTGACGGTCAGGTTCGTCGTCGGCAGGTCGAGCGCGTTCATCCGCAATTCGTTGGCACCGAACCCGGACCAGTCACCCGCCCGGATCCGGGCCAGGTCGCCCACCGGCATCTCGGGCAGCGCGCCCACCCCGTGCAGCGGCGGCGTCGGGATCTGGCTCAGGCCGCGCCCACCCGCGCTCAGCAGCGGCGAGGCGAAGCGGAACTTGCCCAGCACACCGCGCTCGTAGAAGCCGATCTGCAACGCGCGCTTGAGGCCGAACCGGCTGATCTCGGCCGCGTCGACCGGCAGGATCAACCGCAGCCACTTGCTGCCGCCGAGTTCGGACTTGAGGAACTTCCAGGTGCTGCCCGCGGCTCCCTTGATCATGCCGGGCAGGCCGCGGAACAGGGCCGGTATCGCCTTGAAGCCCTGGACCACCGCGAGGCCGCCCTTGGTGAACGCGCCGGCGGCCCACGACGGGAACTTCAGCACCGCCCCACCCACCCACAGGGCGCCCGATTTGACCCAGCCGCCCGCGAGTCGGGCGAAGTCCTTCAGGCCCGGGATGAAGGCGAACGAACGGAACGCGCCCGCGCCGAAAGCACCCTTGAGGGCACCCCACGCGCCCTGGACGAAGCCCTTGAGGCCCTTGTCCCAGATGAACTTCGCGCCGTCCTTGAACAGCTTGAGCAGGTTCAGGCCCTTGGTGGTCGGCGCGATCATCCCCAGGCCCGCCAGGAACAGATCGAGCAGCCCGGCCTTGCCGTTCGCGACGTCCACCGCGGTCTTGACGAACAGGACCAGGTTGATCCCGATCGCGAGCAGGGCCAACGGGCCGCCCAACAGCAGCGCGGGCAGGATCAGGATGATCGCCAGCCAGTTGAACGCCTCCCAGAACAGGTCGCAGCCCGAGACCGGCTGCTTGATCCCGGTCGCCGAGCTGTTGAGCACCTTCGCGGCGGTCTCGGCCTGGGTGCGCAGGATGGTGCCCGCGGCGCGCGCGGTCTTCCCGTGCTCGGCGCGCTGTGGGTCCTCCGGGGCCAGGTCCCGACCGGTGGTCAAGGCCGCGTCTGCGGTCCTTTGTTGCTCTCGCATCGTGTCCGCGTACGGGCGCAGCGCCTTGGCCGAGTTCTCGAACGCGTCGGCGATGCTGGTCACGAACTCGCGGAGCGGGCCGCTGATCTTGTCCCGCAGCGCGTCGGCGGTCTGCCCGACGAAGGCGCCCTTGCCGGTCTTGTCCAGGACCGAGTTCAACGCCTCGTCGATCTCGCGGGCGACCCGCCCCAGGCTCTCCATCGAGGTGATCAGCGTGTCCAGCCGAACGGGGTCGCCCGGGGTGGGATCGGTACTCAGGCCGATCGCGTTCCAGTCGGTGGGGCGATTGCCCATGACCCGTCGTCTCCTCGCCGTGCTCGCCGGACCTCGCCCGGACCACGCCCGGGCCACTCGGTCGGTTCATCGGCCTCGCGATGAACCGACCGAGTGGCCCGGGCGTGGTCACGGCGACGGATCCGGTCGGTGGATCCGCGATGGCCGACGGGAGCGGACGTGGTCGACTTCGCGCTGGACTACAGCACGTTGAGCGAGGCCAAGAAGGACCTGTACGACCTCGCCGGCCGGATCTCGCCCACGCTCAAGTCCAGCGACTTCGCGACCCTGGGCAAGGGCGGTTACACGGACGCCCAGGCGGTCTTCGGCGACCCGACGCTGACCGGCGCGTTCCGCAGCCTGTACCGGCTGTCCGCGGGCCCGATGACCCGGGCCGAGGACCTGCTGAAGAAACTCGGCGACTGCTTCGGCAAGGTCGGCGACGCCTACTTCAACGCCGACGCGCAGATCACCGAGGGCATGGGCGTGATGGGCGCCACGATGGGCCTGGCGGAGTGGCGGAACAAGGTCGCCGCCTGGAAGTACAAGCAGGACCACCTGTCCGAGTGCGCCACACCCGGCCCGGACGGCAACCTCCCGGAGTTCTGCAAGGCCACCGACCCCGGCGACAAACCGCCGCTGGATCAGGTGATCACCACGCCCAACGGCGGCCGGATCGAGACCCATCTGACCCTGGACGCCGACGGCAACGTGATCAAGGAGGAGACCAAGGTCGTCAGCAACGGCCAGACCTACACCTCGGTCACCACCTACGACTCGAGCCGACTGAACTACACCACCGTCTCCACCGCGGCGGACGGCAGCGTGACCACCACCGAGACGCACCTGAACGCGGACGGCGGCGGCACCCAGAAGGTGGTCGACTCCGAGGGGAAGACGCACACCTACGTGCGCGTCGACGGCAAACACCAATGGGTGGACACCACACCCAAGCCCCCGGAGAAGCCCGTTCCGCCCGGCTCCGGCGGCGGCGGTGGCGGCGGGCGCATCCCGCGCCGCGACTGACCCGCCCCCGCATACCCCGAGCCCCCGTAGCCCCCGTTCGTCGTACCCCCACGACGAGCCGATCTTCCCTGGAGGAACCATGCCCGATATCGCACTCGACTTCGGCCGCATCGACGAGGTCGCCGGCAAGCTCACCACGGCCAAAGAGACCATCACGCCGATGATCAACACCCTGCTCTCCGACGTGAACGGGCTGCTCGACAACGGCATGGTCTTCAAGGAATCGAGCCCGGCCATGCGCGAGGCCTACTCGAAGTTCAACACCAGCCTGACCGCCGCCGTCGACGGCATCCTGATCTTCTCCGAGATGTTCGCCAAGATCCGCACCCAGATGCACGAGATGGACGTGGAGATGGCGAAGAACCTGAAGAAGAACTGAGCCCTCGCCGAACCGATTCGGGCCGCCTCCCCCCGAGGGAAGCGGCCCGAACTCGTGTGCCCGACGCGGAGGCCGGCCCGGCTACGGGGCCGACCGCAGTACCGTCAGCGGCACCTGCACCGCCATCGGCGCACCACCGGGACCGGCGGTCCAGCCCCGGCCGATCCCGGGCGGCGCCGAGCGCACCACGTTCGTCGGCAGCCGTACGCCGATCATGTCGCCCTCCTGCATGTTCTTCGGTGCGAGCAGGATGCCGCTGCGACTGCCGCGCCGGGCCGCGGTGAGCCAACTGCCCATCGCCACCTGGAGGGCGTCGTAGGACCCCGCGTACAGCAGCCCCTGCCCTCGGTCGCGGCCCGCGACCGCCAGGTCGCGCAGGACCCGGTCGGCGGCGGGCATCCCGAGCAGCTCGGCGTCGTCGACCACCACCACACGCGGACCGGACAACTCCGCCAACGCGCGCTCGACGTCCTCGGCGGCGGGGTTCTCCTCGGTCAGCAGCCGCACCTGCGGATGTTGCCCGAGGCCACGCAGCGGCGATTCGCGCGGGGTCAGTACCACCAGCGAAGTGCCGCCCGCGAGCAAGGACACCGACAACGACGCGAGGGTGGTGCTGCGCCCGGTCCCGGCGGGCCCGATCACGCAGAACACCGACCTGGCGGCGAAGTCCGCCCCGATCGGCTCCGCACTGTCGCCGCCGATGCCCAGCAGCCCCCACATCGGGCGGCGCAGCTCGGCCGGCACCCGCTCGTACGCGGCCGCGAACTCGACCACCCGCGGCAGCGTCGGGATCAGCACCGGCATGCGGGCGGGCGGCACCGCGGCGTCCCGCAGGGCCGCCGCCGTGCCGATCCGGCGCAGCGCCTCGGCCTGCTCCTGCCCGCTCGGATCGGGCGCGAGCAGCGCGACCTGACTCTCCGTCTGGGACAACACGTGCCAGCCGCGCCCGGGCCCGATCACCGCCGGCACCTTGCGCATCGGCATGCCGGCGATCTGGTAGTCGCTGCGATCCGCCTGGCGCAGCAACAACTTGTGGTCGTTGTGCGCGGCCAACCGCCCGCTCAGCAGCGCCCGTTCGGACGTGGCCACGATGTGGATGCCGGCCGCCGCGCCCTCGCGCAGCAGGCGCATCATGTCGTCCACGAGCCGGCCGCCGTCGTGGTCGTCGAGCAGCGCGACCAGCGAGTCCCAGCCGTCCAGCAGGACCACGATGTGCGCGGGCCGCTCGGCGGCCGGGAGCATCCGGCGCAACTCCACCAATCCGGCGGCGTTGCGCGCGCTGCACTGTTCCTGCCGCTCGGTCAACTCGCGGACCAGGCGGCCCAACAGGCGCCCCATCCGCTCCATGTCGTGCCGCGAGACCACCGCGCCGCAGTGCGGCAGGGTCTCCAGCGCGGCCAGCCCGCCGCCGCCCGCGTCGATCCCGTACAGGTGCACGTCGGCGCAACTCGCGGAGTGCGCCGCGGAACCCGCGAGGGTGCGCAGTACCTGGGTGCGGCCCGAGCGCGGCGAGCCGATCACGTACAGGTGGCCGAACGTGGCCAGGTCCATCGTGGTCACCCGCTGCTGCTGGAGCTGCGGAATGTCCTCCAGGGCGTAGGGGATGGGCGCCGGGCAGGTGTCGGACGGGTCGACGTCGGCGCGTTCCACCGTCGGCAGGTCGTCCAGGAGCACCCGTTCGGCCAGTGCCGGCAACCACGGGCTGGGCTGCGCGGTGTAGTCGGGCAGTGTCTCGGCCGCCTCGCGCAGGGCCAGGACCAGCGAGTTCAGGTCGGTCGGGTTGGGTGCGTCGGCGGTCTCCGGGCCTTCGTCGATCACCGGCAGCGCCACCGGGCGGCCCAGGCCGCTCAGGGTCAGCTCGGTGGCGCGCACCGAACGCGTCGGGCCGGTCTCGGGGCCGCCGGGGATCGGCCGCTCGGCGCCCACCCACGCGGCCTGGAACGGCACCGCGGCGTTGGGTCCGGTGCGGATCAGTGCCCGGCCCGGGGTGCCGGCCGAGATGTGCACGGCCTCCATGGTGTCGATGATGTCCTGGCTCTCGCCCGCGTCCGTCACCCGCAGCGCGATCCGCAGGTTGGTGTTGGCGCGGATGTCGCCGGTGACCACGCCGGCCGGGCGCTGGGTGGCCAGTACCAGGTGGATGCCGAGTGAACGGCCGCGCTGGGCGATGTTGATCAACCCCGTGACGAAGTCCGGCACCTCGCGGACCAGGGTGGCGAACTCGTCGATCACCAGGATCAGTCGGGGCAACGGCGCCAGGGTCGGGTCGGCGGTGCGCTTGCCCCGGTACTCGGGGTGGTCCTTGGCGCCCACGTCGGCCAACAGGTGCTCGCGGCGCCGCAGTTCCGCGGCCAGCGACTCCAGCGCCCGGGTGGCCAGGTGTTCGTCCAGGTCGGTGACCATGCCCAGGGTGTGCGGGAGTTCGGCGCACTCGCTGAACGCGCTGCCGCCCTTGTAATCGACCAGTACGAAGGTCAGCTCGTCCGGGCGATTGGCCACCGCGAGCGCGGCCACGAAGCTCTGCAACAGCTCGGATTTGCCCGATCCCGTGGTGCCCGCGATCAGGCCGTGCGGGCCGTCGCGGACCAGGTCGATGCGCAGTGGCCCGTCGTACCCGGCGCCCAGGGTGAAGGTGGTCGAGGCCGGTCGGCGGGCCCAACGGGCCAGGAAATCGGCCGCCTTCGGTGGTTCGGCGTCGACCAGGTCGAGCAGCTTGACGGTCTGCGGCAGGCCGCTGTCGTGCTCGGGGCTGACGTCGCGCAACGGGGCCAGGGAACGGGCCAGTTGCTCGCACCACGCCGCGTCCACGTGGTCGGCCCGCACGTCCGCCACGTCGGGCAGCCCGGTCTGGCGCACGGTCAGGTTTCGACCCGCGGCCAGCACGACGGCGGTGCACTCCTCCGGCAGCAGCCGCTCGCGTTCGTCCAGACAGACGCTGAACACCCGGGCCGGCGGACCCTCGGTGAGCACCTGGACCATGCCGGGCACCTCGCGCAACTGCCGGGCGCCGTCGGCGATCACCAGGATGTCGGGACCGCTGAACATGGCCTGGCCCATCGACGAGCCCATGCTGCGCTGTCGGCCCTGGATCTGCGCGACCAGTTCGGAGATGCGGTTGGCGGTGGACTCCGGGTCGGTGCCGAGCAGGACGACCGGCGCGGCCGAGCGCGACTGCGGGCGCAGGTGCGGCAACCAGCGCACCCAGGCCCAGTCGGCGGCCCGCTCGGGATCGGTCAGCACCACCACGCGCAGGTCGCGCGGACTGTGCAGGACGGCGGCCTGGATCACCAGCCAGCGGGCCAGCGCCTGGATCGGCTCGGTCGGACCGGCTACGCCGAGCACCCCGTGGTCGGGGATCTCGACGCCGATGGGCGTATCGGGCAACGTCCAGCTCGCGGTGCGGTGATGCTCGTCCCGGGCCGGGTCCTCGACCTCCTTGACCGACGGCTGATCCACCGTGCCGATCCGCAACACCAGATGGTCGGCGTCGCGTCGGCGTCGCTCCCACAACCGGCTGCCCGGGCCGGTCGCGATCAGCGCGACCGCGGCCGGGTCGGGGCCGACGTCGCTGCGGACGATGCGCTCGCGTCGCACGGCGGTGTGGATGTCCGCGTGCAGGACGCGCAACCGGCGTCGGTACTGCACGCCGTCGAGCTGATGCTTGACCCGATTGCTGCGGCGGCCGGAGATCCAGTTCGCGATCGCCATGAACGGGCTCATGATGCAGAAGATCAGATAGAAGTACGACTTGAAGAACCCGACCATGGCCAGACCCATCACCAGTGGCGCGATCATCACCAGCAGCGGGAACGGCAGCCGGTTCGGGTCGAGCGGCGGCGAGGGCAGCCGGATCTTCTCCGCGTCCAGGTGCGGGGCGATCCGGGGCGGCCGGTTGTAGTCCAACCCGATGCCGTCGTCGGAGGGCGTGACGTCGGCGTCCGGCTCGACCGGCTCGGACAGCCGTAGCAGGGACGGGCCGACGACCAGGTCCGACTCGTGCAGCCAGGGCGTTCCCGGCGGCGCGGGAGCGCGGACCGCGGGCTCCTTGGGCGGGGCGATCCGGGCGCTCTCCCGCTCGACCTTGAGGTCCGCCTCGCGCTCGTCCTCCAGGACCCGTTCCTCGTGCTTGCGGGGCAGCGCCGCGGCGGCGGTGATCGCGTCGGTGGGCGGCGGCGCGACCTCGCGGCCGTGCACCGCGCCGTCGTCGGGGACGGTGCGATGCCAATACGCCGAGCCGTCGGGGCAGATCGTCACCCACAGGCCCCGGGCGGGCACGTCGGCGGCCGGCAGCCGGATCGCGCAGCCCTCGTCGGCGCCGATCTCGTGGCTTCCCGGGCCCAGCGGCCAGACCCGGCCGGTGTAGGGGCCGGACACCGCGTGCACCTGCACCAGGGTCTGCGGATCGAAGGGGTGCCGGGGTAGCCGCACCCGATCGGGCTCGGCGGCCGGTGCGCCCAAGCCGAGCACGGCGGCCTCGTGGATGCCGGAGACGGTCAGCGGAGCCTGCGGGTCCAGCGCGGTGTCGCCGAGGTAGAGCGTCTGCCCGTCGTCCGGCGCGTTGCCGTCCAGGAACGCGCTCAGCTCGGCGGGTCGCCCCTCGGGGGCGGCTTCCACGGGTGCGGCCGGTCGCCGCACGGCGGTCGCGAGATCCGCCACGGTGCTCCCGGGCGGGAGGTCCACGAGATGGTCGCGGCGCAAACCGTCCGCGGCGTCCACGGTGGTGACGGTGAGTCTCACGTTGGCGTGCTCCTGGGGGTGGGCGGGGATTGGGGCCGGGGGTGCGGCCTGGGCAGGGACGCGGGCAAACGCCGGACGGGCCGATCAACGGCCCGTCCGGCGTGTGGGAAGCGGGGGATCACACGTCGACGGAGACGCCGCTCGGCTTGTCGGTGTCGGCGGGCTCGTCGAAATCGTCGTGCGGGGTCGGCTCGGTCGGGCTCGCCGGGCCCTGGACGGAAACCGGCGTCGACGCCGCGGCCGGCACCGGATCCAGGTCCGGATCGGCCGCGATCGGCACCGGGAGCGTCGCGTCCTCCGTGGCCCACGGCGGCAGTTGCCACACCGTCGCGGCGACCGAGCGCGGCAGCGGCCGGGCGTCCACCCGCAGCGGGGTGCCGTGCACGAGCAGCGCGCCGGTCGGCGACACCGCCAACAACCGGGCGTGGCCGCGCGGTCGACCCAGGGTCAGCACCGACACCGGTGAGGCGGCGGGCACATCGGGGGTGTCCGCGCACACCACGACCTGCGGATGGCGGCGGCTCGCGGCGGCGGTGGTCGCCCGGGTGAACGCCTCGGCCGTGCTCGGTCCGGCGTGCCGGGGATGGATGCCCACCGCGACGGTGACCGCGCCGGCCGGCAACCGGGCGTCGAGCTGGGCCGCGAGCGCCTGCACGGTGGCCCGCGCGCCGCGTCGTTCGCCGGACACCGCCAGTACGCGCGGGCCGGTCAACAGGTCGAGGAAGACCACCGCCTCCTGCCGGGTGCCGACCGCGACCAGCAATGGAGCCGGACCACTGCCGACTTCCAGGTCGGTGCGCGCGATCCACCACAGCCGGGGGTCGAGTTCGTCGACCGCCCACGGCTCGGCGGGCACGGGCAGGTCCGGCCCGCAGGAGACCAACACGCCCACCACGTCGCGCTCGACCAACGCGCCGTACGGACGGGCGCCGGCCGCGACCCGCGCCGCGAGTTGCAGCGCGTGCTCGGCGTCGACCCAGGTGTTCGGCTCGCGCAACGCCCGCACCAGCAGCCGACGGCGTCGCCGATAGCGGCTGAACGCGGTGACCGGCTCGGCGAACGCCGACACCGTGAGCGCGAGTTCGCGGCGCAGCCGACGGCGCACGAAGCGCCATCCGCCGCGCCGCATCGCGGCCCAGTGGGCGAGGGCGTAGACGAGGATGAGGATCCCCGCATAGCCGAGCAGGGTCGTCACATCGTGTCCGGCGACCTGCATGGCGAGGTCCTCGGAGCCTGTCATCCGCTCTCCTCGATCGCGGCCGGCTCCCGACGGATGGCCGCGATCCCGTGGTAGGTACGAGACTTGACCGTCCCGCGCGGTATCCCCAGGGTGCGCGCGACGTCCGCGCCGCTGCGATCGAGCAGATGCACCTGGGCAAGCGCCTCGCGGTGCGGCGCGGCCAGTGCGCGCAACGCCCCCACGAGCACGCACCGATCCACGATGGTCGCGGCCGGATCGGGCACCGCGGGCAACCCGGCGAACTCGCTCGGGTCGATGCCCACGGGCAGCGATCGGTTGCGCCTTCGGGCGTCCACGGCCAGGTTGCGGGCGACCCGGAACAGCCACATCCGGATCGGCCTGCCGTCCCAGTCCAGCCGGTCCGCCGCTTCCCAGGCACGTAACAGCGTTTCCTGGACCACGTCTTCGACGGTGTGCAGATCCGCGCCCAGGATTCCGCTCACGTACCTGCGCAACGGCGTGCTCTCCGCCATCAGCAGTTCGATCCGCCGTTCGCGCTCGTGGGTCTCACGGCCAGGCGACACGACTGGGCTCCTCGGAAGTTCGGCCGGCGTCCGTTCCGCCGGTCAAGATCACGATATGGAGCCGGAAATACCCTCGGCGGGCCGGAAAATGAACAGTCGGCGATCTTCTGGCGGACCCCCGGTGACCCGGGGCCGTGCAGCCCGAACACGCAGGTGGGGCGCTGCCGGCGGCGGGCGGGCGAGTGGGCGGAGCCGGGCCGGCCCGATCAGCCGACCGTCGGCGGGTGTTGCCCGTCGTAGCGCTCGCGCGCCCGGTCCACCTCGGGAATGTGCTGCTCGGCCCAGGACTTGATGGCCCGCATCAGCGGCAGCAGGCTCTCGCCCAGCGGGGTCAACGCGTAGTCGACCCGGACCGGGACGGAGGGCGTGACGGTGCGGGTGACCAGGCCGTCGCGTTCGAGGTTGCGCAGGGTCTGGGTGAGCATCTTCTGGCTGACCCCGGCGACTCGGCGGGACAGGTCGCTGTAACGCTGCGGACCGTCCGCCAGCGCGTTGACGAGCAGGCTGACCCATTTGTCGCTGATCCCGTCCAGGAGCCGCCGGGCCGGGCACTCGGCCATGTACGCGTCGAACGCGGAGCGGGCCTGGGCGCGGCGTTCGGCCGCGGTACGGGTCGGCATGGCTCTCCTTCGGGTTGGATACGCACTTTCGGGTACGTGCTTACCCAGGGAGAGTAACTCTTCGTAGGTTTGCGGTCGAGGGGCCGGGAGGGCCGGCCCGACGCAGAGTGTGGGAGTGGTGTCATGCGTGCGGTGATCGCCCGAGCCGGCTCGCCCGTGGTCGAGGTCGTGGACACCCCCGACCGCGAACCCGGGCCGGGGCAACTGCGGATCCGGGTCGCGGCGGCGACGGTGAACCCGGTGGACGCGATGGTGCTGGACGGGGCGCCGGTGCGGTTCGCCCTGGTGTCCGCCCGCGAGGTGTTCGGCCTGGGCTGGGACGTCGCGGGCGAGGTGGTCGAGGTGGGCCCGGGGGTCGGCGGGTTCGCGGTCGGCGACGCGGTGCTCGGGCTGCGCGATCGGCTGGACGTACGGGCCGGGGCACTGGCCGAGTTCGTGGTGTTGGACGCGGATGCGGTCGGGGCGCTGCCGGCCGGTCTGGACCCGACCGCGGCGGCGACGATCCCGCTGAACGGGCTGACCGCGTGGCAGGGGCTGGACCTGCTCGGCCTGTCGGCCGGGGACACCCTGCTGGTGACCGGTGCGGCGGGCGCGGTGGGCGGCTTCGCCGTCGAACTCGCGGCGGCGCGCGGGGTGCGCGTGCTGGCGGTCGCGGGCGCCGCGGACGAGGACTTCGTCCGCGCCGTCGGGGCCGCCTGGTTCGTCCCGCGTGGTCCGGAACTCGCGGACCGGGTGCGGGAGATCGTGCCGGGTGGCGTGGACGCGGTGCTGGACGCGGCGATGCTCGGCCCGGACGCGCTGGACGCGGTGCGCGGCGGCGGGGCATTCGTGGCCGTCAACGCGGGCGCGGCGCCGCCGGCCCTGCGCGGCATCCGGGTGCATCCGTTGTGGGTGCGGGCGGACGGTGCGCGATCGGCCGAACTGGCCGCGCTGGCGGCCGAGGGCGCGCTGACCCTGCGGGTGGCCGAGGTGGTCGCGCTCGCGGACGCGGCCCGGGCGTTCACCCGGCTGGCGCAGGGCGGGCTGCGCGGGCGGTTGGTGCTGGTGCCGTGAGTCGGGGCCGCCCGGCGGCTCGGGCGGTCCGGGCGGCCGGGCCGGGAAGTCGACCCGGACGCCCGGGGTTTCGTGGTGCGGGACGGTGTGGGACGGTCAGGGGGTGCGTGCGGGTGGCGCCTTGGGCGTGTGTACGTGCTCTTCCCACGGTTGCCGCGGCGGCCCGGCGTGGATCGCCTCGTCGATCTCCAGCAGCGATTCGCTGTGCCGTTCGCGCTCGAACGCCTCGGCCCCGCCGCGGACTCCGAACAGCCGCTTCGCGACGATGATGTAGACGACCGCGAGGATGTTCAGGACCAGCGTGGCCACCTTGAACGGGCTCACGTGCTCACGCATCTCGTAGCCCTCCAGCGGCAGGAAGGCCGCGGTGGCGACCACCGTGAGGTATTCCGCCCAGCGCTTGAGCAGCCACAGGCCGACCGCCTCGACGATCTCGATCACCGCGTAGGCGACCATCGCGACGGCGACCCAGACCAGCGTCGAGTGCTTGTAGTCGAAGGTCTTGCGGATCGAGTCGACGATCGGCGAATGGTCCAGGTCGTAGTGGAAGTGCTCGGCCACCGGCCGGAACGCGGTCAGGTCGTCCTCGAACAACCTGCGCACCGAGTCCTGCGAATTGCTGAATCGCCAGACCGCGTAGGCCGCGACCAGGATCAATACGCCGCGCGCGGCCCGCTCGACGGCCAGGAAACGCAGGATCAGCACGTCGCGTAGGGCCCGCCCGCGCATCACCGTCGGCGCGTCGCCGGCCGGGCCGCGGCCCTTGACCTCGCCGAGCACGTAGTCGCCGCAGCGCAGACAGCGCCACGCCTCGCCGACCGGCGTGCTCGCGTGCAGCCGGTCACGCAGCGCCGGTTCGTCGGGAGCGTACGTCTCGTGCCCGCGTCGGGCGCAGGTCCGTCGATTCCAGTCCACGCGGTGAAGCTATGGCCCTCGGATCGCGTTACGTCCCGGGTTTGACCGGGTTCGCATCAAGGATTGGTCATCGAAGCGTGAAATGACGGCCCGGGGACTCCTCCGGCACCGGATCGCATCCGCCGGGGCGGGGTCAGGCCCCGGCGCCGCAGCCGGCTTCGGCTTCGGCGCCGGTCAGCACGGTGTCCAGGTGGGCCGCCCACTGCCGGATGATCGTGCGCCGGCGCGCCTCGTTCTCGGTGAGCAGTTCCCGGACGCCCAGTCCCCGGGCCAGACTGAGCGTGCCCTCCACGGCGGCCGGCACCCCGGGGCGGGACACGTCCGCGCCGAGCAGATCGACCGCCATGTCGTACATCGCGGCGCTCAGTCGCCGATCCAGCGGCAGCACCCTGGCCCGCAGGGTCTCGTCCTGCACCGCGGCCACCCACAGGTTGAGCGCGGCCCGGTACAGCGTGCCCCGGAACATCGACACGAGCGCGTCCAGCACCGTCTCGGTGTGCTCGGGGCCGGGTGGGATCCGGGCCCCGTCCAGGCGTATCCGGGTGAACAGGTCCCCGGCCATGTGATCGATCGCGGCGGTGAACAGGTCCTCGCGAGTGGGGAAGTGGTGCTGTACCGCGCCCCGGGAGACGTTCGCCCGCTCGGCGACCACGGTGACGGTGCCGCCGAGCCAGCCGACCTCGGCCAGCACCTCGACGGCGGCGTCCAGCAGCCTGGCTCGGGTGACGCGACTGCGGTGCTGGCGTGGTTCGCGTACGGGTGCGCTGGTCACGGGGGTCAGCCTAGTGCCGCCCCCGGGCAGGGTGCCGCACGTCAGGCGCCGGTGCCGCGACCGGAAACGCCCGCGGCCCGGGTCGATGCTTGACAGGGATTGCACCGGAGGGTCGAATGTCTTAGCGAACGTTCAGTAATGTCGCGGATCCGAGGGGACCAAGCACCATGACCACAGCCGTCGTCGTCGACGCGGTGCGGACCGCGTCCGGCAAGGGCAAGCCCGGCGGCGCGTTGTCCGGCACCCACCCGGTCGACCTGCTGGCCCACACGCTCCGCGCCCTGGTCGAGCGCAACGATCTCGACCCCGCGCTGGTCGAGGACGTGATCGCGGGCTGTGTCTCGCAGGCCGGCGACCAGTCGCTCAACATCGCGCGCAACGCGGTGCTCGCCGCCGGATTCCCGGACGGCGTCCCGGCGACGACGGTGGACCGGCAGTGCGGATCGAGCCAGCAGGCCGCGCACTTCGCCGCGCAGGGCGTGATCGCCGGCGCGTACGACATCGTGATCGCGGCCGGCGTCGAGTCGATGAGTCGGGTGCCGATGGGCTTCGCCGCGCGCGGGGGCGATCCGTTCGGCGAATTGCTCGGCAAGCGTTACCCCGAGGGGTTGATCCCGCAGGGCTATTCGGCCGAGTTGATCGCGGCCCGCTGGAATCTGGACCGGGAGGCGCTCGACCGGTTCTCCGCCCGCTCGCATCGGCTCGCCGCGCAGGCCGGCGCCGAGGGCGCGTTCGATCGGGAGATCGTGCCGATCACCCTCGACGGCGGTGTGCACCGGGCGGACGAGACGGTGCGGCCCACCACCACCGAGGAGGGGCTGGCCGGGCTCGCGCCGGCGTTCGTGGACGAGGGCATGGGCGCACGTTTCCCGGAGATCGATTGGCGGATCACCCCGGGCAACTCGTCGCCGCTCACCGACGGCGCCTCCGCCGCGTTGATCATGAGCGAGGAGCGCGCGACCGCGCTCGGGCTGACGCCGCGCGCCCGCTTCCACGCGTTCGCGGTGACCGGCGACGACCCGCTGCTGATGCTCACCGGGGTCGTCCCGGCCACCCGCAAGGTGCTCGAACGGGCCGGCCTGGGCATCGACGACATCGACGCGTTCGAGGTCAACGAGGCGTTCGCGCCGGTGCCGTTGGCGTGGGCGGCGGAGGTGGGCGCCGACCCGGAGAAGGTGAACCGGCGCGGCGGGGCGATCGCGCTCGGGCATCCGCTCGGGGCCTCCGGCGGGCGGCTGCTGAGCACGCTGCTGGGGGTGTTGGAGTCCACGGGCGGCCGGTACGGGCTGCAGACGATGTGCGAGGGCGGCGGGATGGCCAACGCGATGATCATCGAGCGGCTCTGAGGTTCTTCCGTTCCTTTCGGTTTTTTGTTCGCTCGGATCACTACGGAGACAGATAGATGCGTATCGAAGGCACCACCGCCCTGATCACCGGCGGAGCCTCGGGTCTGGGCCTGGCCACCGCCGAACGGCTCGTCGCCGAGGGCGCGTCCGTCGTGCTGTTCGACCTGCCCTCGTCCCCGGGCAAGGACGTGGCCGAACGGCTCGGCGAGCGGGCCGTGTTCGTTCCCGGCGACGTCACGCGGGAGGACGAGGTACGGGCGGCGGTGGACGCGGCGGACGCGGACGGCACGTTGGCGATCACCGTCAACTGCGCGGGCGTGGCCGACGCGGCTCGTACGGTGGGGCGCAAGGGCGCCTTCCCGCTGGATCTGTTCGCGCGGGTGGTCAACATCAACCTGATCGGCACGTTCAATGTGCTGCGGTTGGCGGCGGAGCGCATGATCGCGCACGAGCCGGTGGACGGCGAGCGCGGGGTGATCGTCAACACCGCGTCGGTCGCGGCCTTCGACGGGCAGATCGGGCAGGCCGCGTACAGCGCGTCCAAGGGCGGCATCGCGGCGATGACGCTGCCGATCGCGCGGGACCTGGCCGGGGTGGCGGTGCGGGTGATGACGATTGCGCCCGGGTTGTTCGAGACGCCGTTGCTCGGGGGGTTGCCGGAGGCGGCGCGGGCTTCGCTGGGGGCGCAGGTGCCGCATCCGAGTCGGCTGGGGCGGCCGGCGGAGTATGCGGCGTTGGTGGCGCACATCGTGGAGAACCAGATGCTCAACGGTGAGGTGATTCGGCTCGACGGCGCGATCAGGATGGCGCCGAAGTAGGCGCTGGGCGCTGGGCCTTTGGCCTCAGACGCCGGCCCCGGCTGGGGTGACCCGGCCTCCGGCCGAGGTGGCCTCATGCGCCGGCCGGGCTGTTTCGCCTCATGCGCCGGCGGGGCTGGGTGGCCTCAAGCGCCGGCCGGGCTGTTTCGCCTCATGCGCCGGCGGGGCTGGGTGGCCTCAAGCGCCGGCCGGGCTGGTTCGCCTCATGCGCCGGCGGGGCTGGGTGGCCTCAAGCGCCGGCCGGGCTGATTCGCCTCAAACGCCGGCGGGGCTGAGTGGCCTCAAGCGCCGGCGGGGCTGAGTGGCCTCAAGCGCCGGCGGGGCTGAGTGGCCTCAAGCGCCGGCCGGGCTGGTTCGCCTCATGCGCCGGCCGGGCTGGTTCGCCTCATGCGCCGGCCGGGCTGGTTCGCCTCATGCGCCGGCGGGGCTGGGTGGCCTCATGCGCCGGCGGGGCTGATTTGCCTCATGCGCCTACGGGGCTGATTGCCTCAGGGGCCCGCGGGCTGATTTGGCTTGGGAAGTGTTTGGTCGGTGTTGGGGGTTGGGTGTGGGTCAGGGGTTGGTTTTGGGGGTGTGGGCGACCGTGGCCAGGGAGATGGTTACGTAGCGGGTGGCGATTTGTTGGGGGGTCAGGGGGCCTGTGGGGCGGTACCAGTTGGCTACGGCCTGGCAGCTCGTGATGACGGCGCGGCCGGCGTCGATCGGGTATGGGGTGGTGAACTCGCCCAGGGCCACGCCGTCTCGGACCGCGTCGTGCATCAGGGCTTCGAGTTCGTCGCGCATCGCGATGTAGCGGGCCCGGTTGTCGGGTTCGAGGCTGCGCATCTCGGTGTCCAGGAAGGCCAGCGGCGCGCGGTTCGCCATGTACAGCACGATGCACTCGACCAGTGCGGCGAACCGCGCGGAGGGTGTGTCGTCGGCCTCGGCGAGGGCGCCCCGACAGCGACCGAGCGCGGCGTTCATCGAGCCGATCAGCAACTCGACCAGCAGCGCCTGCTTGTTCCGGTAGTGGTAGTACAGCGCCGGCACCGTCACCCCCACCCGGCGGGCGATGTCGCGCACGGTCGTCCCGTGATACCCGTGCTCGTCGAACGCGGCGAGCGAAGCGGCCAGGATCGGCGGCAACGACAGCGGACCGTACGCGCGCCAATCGGTGTGGCCGTCGGCACGTAGGTCCGCCGCGAGTGGCTCCGCCATGGGTCCTGCTCCTGAATTCGCACACGGGCTCCGGCCGTTCCGAAGCACGTTCGTGTTGGTGGTCGGTGTGCCGACGATCGTTCGCTCGGCGATCCGGCCGAACTCGGCCGCACCGCGCGGGATTTCGGGCCGCCGCTCAGCCGCCGATCTGTTGCAGCGTCTTGACCAGTTCGGCGAAGCCGATGCCGACCTCGTCCAGCACGCGCAGCAGCGCGGGCGGCGGGTCGCCGATCTGCCGGTTGAGCGGACCCACCCGACCCGGAACGCTCGCCAGGTCGCCGCCGCGGAAGCGCGACTCGGGGTCGGCCGGGGGACGTATCTGGTAGCTGCGCCAGTTCCGGGCGGGCCAGTTCAGCAGCGTCAGGTCGGGCGCGTGCCAGGCCATGAAGGCCCACCGGCGCTCGTTGCCGGCCTGGATCAGTACCGGCTCGCCGTACTGCGCCAGACGCGTCGCGGCCACCGCCGCGATCGGGACCGGGTTGCCGAACGAGCCGGTGATCCGCCAGATCCCGTCCTCGATACCGGCGACCCAGCCGTGCGCGGCGAACTCCTCGATCGCGTCGGCGTACGGGCCGTCCTCGGCGGGTGCGGCCGGGACCGGCTCGGCGTCGTGGGAGGGGACGTACAGCGGCGCCGGCGACGGCACGGCCGGCGGAGTCGGGGCCGCTGTCGGAGTCGGGGCCGGCGGGCGCGGAGTCGCCGGCGGCGCGGGCGTCGTCTCGACCGGGCGCGGCGGCGCGACCGCACGCACCGGTGCGGGTGTCGCGGAGCGTGGCACGGGCGTGGGTTCCGGGCGGGCGGTGGGCCGGGTCTCGCTCGGTCGAGCGGCGGCGGCCGGGCTGTACGCGAAGACCACCGCGGAGTGCAGCACGCTGCCGTCGGCGCGGGTGACGCTGCCCCGCACGGCCGGCCCCTGGCCCGCCGCGGGCGGGAAGCCGGCGCTCGAGGCGCCGCTCGGGATGATGCCCAACTCCCGCCAGGAGCCCGGCGATCCGTCGGCCGAGGTGCTCACCGTGACCGGCTCGCGGGCGGCCTCGGCCAGCACCACGCGCAGTCCCGCGCCGTCCGCCCGGGCGCCGAGCAGTACGAGTTCGGCGCCGGCCGCGACGCCGCGCAGCGCGTCCAGGCCGGCGACCGAGGTGGTCCGGCCCTCGCCGAGCGACAGCGCCGGACCGCCGGCGGTCCGCACCGCGAGGTCGAGGCCGCCGCCGGCCGCCGCGGTGCCGGCGAACCCGGCGCGGGTCAGATCGGCGTTCCCGGTCAGCGCGAACCACCGGTCGCCGATCCGCCACTGCGCGAACCGGCCGTGTACCAGCCGCTGTTCGGGCAACACGAGCACCTCGGCGGGACGACCGCCGAGTGCGGTGCGCAACATCGCGCCGGTGTGGCCCGACCAGTTCTCGTGCACCCCCAGCAGCACCCGCGCGGGAGCCAGGCGGGCGATCAACTCGCGCAGCGTGTCGCCCGCCGGATCCACGGCCGGCGCGTACATGTGCAGTTCCTCCACCGGGCCGGCCGGCACCTGGTCCAGCAGCGAACGGTCGAGGTTGTCCAGCAGTCGTGCGTCGGGCCCGGGCGTCTCGTCCGCCAGGATGTGCCGCTCGGTCAGCAGCGCGGCGATCTCGCGCAGATACTCGCCCGCCCACGGGGCCATCGCGACCCCGGCCGCCTCGGGCAGCTTGTCCAGCCAGTCGGCGACATCGGCCAGCAACGCGTTGGACGCGTCGTCCTCGGTCTCGACCACCGTCCACAACCGGTCCTCGCCCGCCCAGCCGGGCAGCGCGGGGGTGCCGCCGCCGATCGCGATCCGGCACGCGTGCTCGCCGAGCAGTACGACCAGCTTGGCGCGCAGGCCACCGGGACACACGGTGGGCGCGTAGAGGTAGTCCAGACCCGCGCCGCGCACCTCGCGGGGGTCGTGCGCCTCCTGCGCGGCGTCCCCGAGGATCGCGACGCGGGCGGAGAGACCGCGGGCGAGGGGGACGGCGACGCGCTCCAGGAAGGGCAGGTCGACGTTCAGGCCGAGGAACAGGGCCTCGTGCAGGGCGGCGCCGTCGGTGCGCTCGCGCCATTCCCGCAGGAGCGTGACGGGGGATGCGGATCGGGTGTGCTGCGACGCGGTCATATGTCGATGTCCAAGGTCGTTCGTCCCGAGGGAATGGCGTGCGGGTGCGGCTCGCGGAGGTGGTCGGTGGAGCCTTCGACACGGTTTCGATGGTAGGCCCGGTCGCGGATCGGTGGCGGCCGGCCGACGCCCGATCGAGCGCGCCTCGGAGCGGCGCCGGTCGGCGTGCGGGCCGCGCGGGTCATCCGAAACCACCTTCCTCGTCGCGAGGATCATCGCAGGAGTCGGCGTCGGCGATGGCCGAGGACCCACGTTGTGGGCACCACCCGGGCGCGCGGCACCCCCGTGTTCTTGTCGCAGACCCGACTGCCTGAGATATTAGTCCGAGCCGGCATGGGAGTGTCCGGTCCCGTCGGGATCGACACGCGGGTCGTCGGATTCCGTGAACCGGTCGCGGCACCGGCTTGCCGATCTTCGCCGATCCTCGTCGCCGAGCGGAATACGGCCCGGATCCGAGGAGAATCCGGACATGACGCCGAGCCCGACAGCGCGTACCAAGAGCCGGACCGCCCTCGCCCGGGAGACGATCCGAGGCCGCATCCTGCGCCTGGAGATGCCGCCCGGGACGGTGTTCAGCGAAGGGGATCTGGCCACCGCCCTGGACATGGGCAAGACGCCGGTGCGCGAGGCGCTCAATCTGCTCACCCACGAGAGCCTGGTCGCGGTCGCGCCGCATTCGGGCTACCTGGTCATGCCGGTCACCCTGCGCGACATCCGGGAACTGCTCGAACTGCGGCTGACGATCGAGACGTTGGCGGCCCGACTGGCGGCCGGCCGGCGCGATGCGGAGGGGCTGCGCGGCTTGCCCGAGGCGGCGCGGGCGTGGCGGCGCACGGTGCTGGCCGGCGGGTCGACGGCGGGGCGGACGTCCGGGTCGGCTCCCGGGTCGGCTCCCGGGGCGGCACCCGACGCGCGTCCCGCTGCGGATCTCGATACGACGTCCGGGCCGGCGGCGGGGGCCGGGGGGCGTGTGGGGGCCGGGTTCGCGTCCGTGCCGCTCGGGTGGCTCGGGTTCGGTGCCGCGCTCGCCGAACGGGCCGGCAACGGGCGGGCGGCCGAGATCGAGGACTACGTGCTGCGCCACCAGTTGCGCCACCTGTGCCTGGCCGCCGTACTCGGCGAGCCGACCTGGCCGGCACCCGACCACGGGCCGCTGAGCGCGGCACTGGCGGCGGGCGACCAGGACGGTGCCGCCGCCGCCGTCGAGGAGGGCATCCGGGCACTGGGCGCGGCCGTGTTCGGCGCCCTGGTGCCGCCGGTCGCCGCGCATCTGGGCCGCGGCAACGGCGACGGCTGCGCCGCCGAGCTGCCGGCCGACCTGCTCGACCTGGACCTGGGCACCCTGCTTCGCGCCGGGGCCCGCTGAGCCGTCGCCCGCCGAGCCGTCGCCCGCCGAGCCGCCGCCCGTCGAGTGCCCGCCCGCCGAGCCGCCGGCCGGGGCCGGGTCGGGTACGGGCGCCGCCGCGCGTCGGTGCGGCGATCGGGTCCGGTCACGGTCCCGACGCGGAGCCGGCGATGTTCACGTCCAGGAGCGCGTCACTGGAGAGCAACGTGTCCAGCACCCGCTCGCGGCATCCGTTCAGCCGGGTGTGCACCGCGTGCCGGGCCGCGTCCGGGTCGCCCGCCGCGAGCGCGTCCAGCAGCGGCGCGTCGTCGCCGGCGATCGAGCGCGGATGCGGCCCGTCGGCGGCCACGCACAGGCGGAGCAGCCGATGGTGGGCGTGCAGGGTCCCGCCCAACACGCGGCGCAGGTGTCGATTGCCCGCCAGCTCGCCGAGCAGCAGGTGCAGCCGGGTGTATCGGTCCAGCCACGCGTCCGTGCCCTCGACCGGCCCCGCGCTCCGTACCCACGCGCTCTCGCGGGCCATCGGCGCGGTCACCTCGGCCGGCCGCCGGGCCACCGCCCCCGCCGCCTCCTGCTCCAGCACCCGATGCAGGTCGAACAATTCGCGCGCGGAGCGCAGGGTGACCCGGGAGACCCGGTAGCCGCTGCGCGGAAGCACCTCCACGAAACCGTCCTCGGCGAGCAGGGCGAGCGCCTCGTGCACGGGCGTCTTGCTCATGCCCAGTTCGCCGGCCACCGCCTTCTCGGTGAATCGTGCGCCGGGCGCGAGTTCCAGGTGCAACACCCGACGCCGGACCTCCCGGTACGCCGAGCCGGTCATCGACCCGGGCCGGCCCTCGCCGCCGGTGCGGTAGCCGGGCGGACTCGCATTCGCCATGACGCTCCTCACTGCCCGGCCGCGTCCCGGGGGGCGCGACGGGCGTCGATTCGGGGTCGGGTGCATCGGTCGACTCGGGGCATGCCGAAGGTCGACCCGTCGGTCAGTAGAAGTGCCGCAGCTCCGGCCACAGGCGCGACCAGGGTTTCGCCGTGCCCGCGCACAGTTCGACCACCGCGTGTTGTTCCTCGTTGTCGACGCCCATGCCGTTGTCCACCCGAGTGACCAGCCTGCAGCCGACGAAGTCCCGGTATCTTCTGGTGACTTCGCCCTCGCGCACGACCACGACCGGGCCGTCGGCGCGGTCCGGCGGCGGGCCCCAGTCGGCGAACGACATGTGGCCCGAATACGGCTTCGGCAGCCCTCGGGCGGGACCGTACCGGTCGAGTGCGCCCGCCTCGCCGTAGTTGCCCGCGAACAGCACCGCCCGGTCGCGTTGTTCGGCCGGGATCTGCACCCAGGCCACCGCTGCCGCGTCGGCCAGTTCGGGCCAACCGATCTGCTCGCCCTGTTCCGGGTTGATCCCGATCACCGCGTTCACCCGGCCGACCGGCAGCAACGGCAGCGAGATCACCGCGCTGGTGACGGTGGCGACCACGAGCATCGAGCCGACCGGCAGCCGCCGACCCGGTCGGGACGCGGTCCATTGCACGGTCGGCTCGCAGCCGGCCGCGACCAGCACCAGGAGCAGCGGCAACGCGTAGTACGACTTGCCGCCGGAGCCGATCACCAGGACGCACAGGACCAGGTATCCGGGCAGTATCGAGCGAGCCCAGCGAAGCTCCGCCGAACGCCACAACCGCACCCCGCCGGCCACCCAGATCGGCACGAACAGCGGTGACAGGTAGGCGATTTGCAGCGGGACGAACAAGATCCGGTTCTCCACGCCGTCGTCCGTGCTGATCCCGCCGGCGACGGTGAACTGCGGCCAGTCGTGGCCGGCCTGCCAGATCAGGCCGGGGGCGCTGAGCAGGACCGCGACCGCGACGCCGGCCCCGAGCAGGCGGCTGCGCAGCACCTCGCGCGGGCCGACCGCGAGCAGCCCGACGAGCAGGGCCACCACGAGATAGCCGACCAGGTACTTGTTCAGCATCGCGCCGCCGACGGCCGCTCCCACCGCGAGCCACCAGCGCCCGTCGCCGGTGCGCAGCAGCCGCAGCAGGAACCACGCCACCAGGAGCCAGGCGAGGATGTCCAGCGTCGCGGTGGACCACAGGTGGCCGACGCCCAGCACGATCCCGGAGGTGGCGGCGCAGGCCGCGGCGAGCAACTGGCCGGCCCGGCCGCTTCCGAACTCGCGTGCCATCAGCGCGACGACCAGGACGGTCGCCGCGCACGCGAGCGCGGCGAATATCCGCAGATCCTGCGGCTGGTCCCCGAACAACTCGCCGGACGCGCGGGCGAGCAGCGGCGTGAGCGGGGGTTGGTCGACGTAGCCCCACGCGAGATGTCGGCCGGCCACCACGAAGTACAGCTCGTCGCGATGGAAGCCGTAGCGCCCGGACAGTGCCACCTGCACCGCGAAGACCGCGATCATGATCAGCACGATCGGTCGCTTCGCGAGCGGCGGCAGGGCGGGCGGTACCGGTGCGGGGAGCAGCGGTTCGGCCGACGTGCGTTTCTCCACACGGCTCATTCCGTCATGGTGCCGGATCCGGGGTCGGTACGGCAGAGACTCGCGTGCGGGTCCATACAACGAGTCGGGATCGAATTCCGGGGTCGACGGCCTCGATTCGGCGGAACCCGAGATGTCCGTTTGCCGGCGCCGTGACCGAATCCGGCCCACGGCGTCGATCGGGGGTGGCCTGCCATGGGCACGCGGGGTTCGGATCGCCGGGTCGCCGCCCGGTATCGGCTGCACGAACAGCTCGGCGCCGGGGCATGGGGGTGGTGTGGCGGGCGACCGACGAGCTGCTGCACGCCGGGGTCGCGATCAAGCAGGTGAGCATCGGCCGCCGCTTGCCGGAGGCGGAACGCGAGCAGTGGGTGGCCTGGGCCATGCGGGTGGCCCGGCCGAACCGATTCCGGGTCTGTCGGCCAAGGACCCGGCCCGGCGCCCGGACGCGGACCGGCTCCGGGAACTGCCCGCGGCGAACGTGCCGGACAGCGGCGCACGCGACATCGCCCGACGCCCGGCCGCCCCCATCGCGCGATCGGCGGGTGTCGAATCGACGGCCGAGGAGCCCGCCTCCGTCGAACCGCCGGCGCCGACCGGGCCCGCGTCGCCGCCGTCGGTCCCGGGCGCGTCGGCCGTGACTCCACTGCCCGGCGCGCCGCCCGGCCCGGCCGGCCGCGCCGGAGCCGGCTTCGGTGGGCACGAGCGGACCGGCCGAGCCCGCCGAGCAACCGACCGGTCCGCTCGGGCCGTGCCCACCAACTCCCTTGTCGCGTACGGGAGATAACCCGACCGCACCCGAAATCCCGACGCCCGCGTCGGGCCCTTCTGCTGCTACGGTGACTCCCGACCGTCCGGACGGTCCGGGCGATTCGGGAGCGGGAACGGGGGCGCGCCGGTGCGCGATCGACTACTGGACGCGGTGGAGCGAATACTGGTCCGGGACGGTGTGGAGGCGGTCCGCCTGGACGCGGTGGCCCGCGAGGCCGGCGTCAGCAAGGGCGGCCTGCTGCATCACTTCCCGAGCAAACAGGAACTGGTACGCGGCGTGGTCGAGCGGCTCGCCGACCGGTTCGACGAGGTGCTGCCCGAACCGGGTTGCCCACCGGGTGCGTTCACGCTGGCCTGGCTGGACGCGAGCATTCCCGGGCAATCCCCGACCGGGGACCGCAGCGGCATCGACCGCGTACCGCTCGCGCTGGTCGCCGCGGCCGGCGGCCCCGAGGTGCTCGGGTGCCTGCGCGAGCGATACGCGCACTGGCAGCGCCGCCTCGCTCGGGACGGCCTGGAACCGGCCGTCGCCGACCTGGTTCGGATGGCCGTGGACGGCTGGTGGATGGCCCGGTTGCTCGATCTGGGAGTCCCGCACGACGAAGCGCACAACGATCTGCGGGCCCGGTTGGTCGAGTTGATCCGCAGCAACGGCGGCGCACCGTGATCGCGGGCCTGCCGGTCGACGGTGTCGCGGTGCCCCACCCGAGTGGCGGAACGAGCCGTGGGTAGCACGTCCGAGCGCCGGCCCGGCGCCGACCTGATGTGCTTCACCCGGGTCTCGATGACCATCGCGGACGTGGGCTTCCTGCTCTACTGGACGGTCACCCTGTTCGCGCTGATCCCGGCCGAGTACGCGTACAAGGACTACGCCGATCCGGTGATCAGCGACTGGAACTACTCGTTCGTGTTGCTCGACCTCGCCGCAGGGGTGACCGGGCTGGCCGCGCTGCGCCTGGGCCGTCGCACCGCGACCGGCAACGCCCATCCGCTGATGCTGATCTCGCTCGTCCTGACGAGCACCGCAGGCCTCCAGGCCGTCGCGTTCTGGGCGCTGCGCGGCGACTTCGCCCTCGAATGGTGGGCGCCGAACCTGTTCCTGCTGCTGTTCCCACTTCCCGCGATCACCGTGCTGGTACGACGTACGGCGCTCGTCGGGCCCTGAGCGACCCGGGTAACGTCACGGTGCGAGGCGCGGCCGGCCTCGCACCGCGACCGCACTCCGCCCCCGCCTCGCCCGAGGAGACCACGACGTGTCCAAGACCCCCGAGATCGGCGCCCCGGCACCGGACTTCACCCTCGACGCGGTTCACCTGACCGACGGCGAGGCCCGCCGCGAACCGCTGACCCTGTCCGGCCAACTCGGCCGTCCCCTGGTGCTGGCCTTCTACCCCGGCGACGACACGGCGGTCTGCACCAGGCAACTGTGCTCGTACTCCTCCGGCTTCGAACAGTTCGTCGACCTGGATGCCACCGTCTGGGGCATCAGCCCACAGGACCTGGACAGCCACGAGAAATTCGCCCGCAAGCACAACCTGCGGATGCCCCTGCTCGCCGACACCGACCACAGGGCGATCGACTCCTACGGCATCGGCCTGGGCAGTAACGCCCTCCGCCGAGCCGTCTTCATCATCGACGCCCAGGGCATCCTCCGTTGGAAACACGTCGCCCTGGTCGGCCTCACCTACCGAGGCATGGACACCCTGACCGCCCAACTGAAACTCCTGCGCGGCTGAGCGACGACATCCGGATGCCGGGTGTTCAGAAGTTCAGGGGTTGGATGAACGTGGGGGCGCCCTCCGAGGGACCGCCGCTGATCAGGCCGACGCCGGTGGAGCCGATGTGGACCGGGCCGCCGGAGTCGCCGGCGGCGCCGGACTGGGTGCTGCGGACCAGGCCGGTGACGGCGCCCTCGGGGTAGTTGACGGTGACGTCGACGGCGTCGACGGTGCCGCACCGGGTGCCGCTGGAGGCGCCGGTGGCGCAGATCCGGTCGTGCAGTCGGGGTTTGGCGAAGCCGGTGATCCTGGTGGTGGAGTTGCCGTCGACGATGTCGCCGGCCAGCGGCAGGCCCTCGGCCGCAGGGATCACCGCCCAGTCGGCGTCGGGAAAGCGGTACTGGCCGACGGTGCCGATCAGGGTGCCGGTGCCGTCGTACCAGGTGGACGCGTCCCGGGCGCAATGGCCCGCCGTGGCGGCCGTGTTCGGGCGGTAGCCGTTGAAGCCGGCGGTGCAGATGAAGACCGTGCCGGTGAGCCCGCTGTAGATCGTGCTGCCGCCGTGGAACCCGTTCGGGGGGCGGGAGTTCGGGTCGGCGGCCGGGCCCCGGGCCAGCCGGGGGCGGATTGCCGCGCCGAGGTGGACGATGTCGACCGGCGCGGGCGTCAGTCGGGCGGTGGCGAGGAAGTTCGAGGTGGCCGGGTCGGCGGCGCCGCGCAGCATGCCGATGGTGAGTGCGCAGCGCTGGTGATCGACGTACCAGTACTGGCCGGCGCCGGCCAGGCCGTCCAGCGCGAGGCCGTCCAACCGGTGCTGGAGCGCGCGCAGTTGCTCCAGTCGGTCGACGAGGCAACCGGCGGCGGGCGGGTCGGCCGCCGCCGGTCCGGCCTGGGTGCTCAGCACGAGCGCGGCCGCTGCGGCCATCGACAACATCGAACGCGTCACGGTGGTCCGCTTCATGCCGGACACCGTACGGACCGACGCGCGGCGGAGGGCGGCCTACCGCGCCGGCGTCACCCGAACGGAGGATGCGATCCCCGCACGAGCACCGCGCCTTCGCGGCCGGGCGTGACGTGCGCCACCCGGGCGGATGGCGATCCGTACCGTCTTGCGCAACTCATGGAAGGTAAGGCTAACCTAAGCACGACCCCGGGGGTCGTGCCGAGCCCGACCCCCGTCCTTACTCGTGCCCGGAGCCCCACATGCCCTCATCTCATCGCTCGCTCGCGACCGCCCGGCGGCGCGTGGTTCGGCTGCTCGCCGTGGCGGGGGCGGCCGGATTGCTGCTCACCGGGTGCGGTTCCGACTCGGACTCCAAGTCGGACACCAAGCCCGCCGCGAACCAGAGCGGCGCCGCGCCGGCCGCCGGCGACTCGGCCGGCGGCACCCGCACCGTCAAGGACGCGACCGGCACCGCGGTCCAGGTGCCGGCGAGCCCCAAGCGCGTCGTGGTGCTCACCCAGGAGGACCTGGACGCGGTGCTCGCGCTCGGCGTCAAGCCGGTCGGCATCACCAACGGCCAGGGCCTGGACAAGCCACCCGCCTACCTGACCGACAAGGTCAAGGGCATCGAGGTGGTCGGGAACCTGCTCCAGCCGGTGATGGACAAGGTGATCGCGGCCAAGCCGGACCTGATCCTGGCCGGCGACATGCAGGACGAGCAGGTGCTCAAGCAACTCCGCAGGATCACCCCGGCGACGCTGGTCACCATGGCCCCCACCGACGACTGGAAGTTGTCCTTCCGCGGCATCGGCAACGCGGTCAACAAGCTGGACCAGGCGAACAAGGTGATCACCGACTACGAGGCCAAGGCGAAGAAGACCGGCGAGGACCTGACCGCGAACAAGGGCGCCGCGGTGAGCATCGTGCGCTGGAACCCGAACGGCCCGAGCTGGATGGAGAAGCGCCAGTTCGCCAGTGGCGTCGCGCTCGACATGGGGCTGACCCGGCCCAAGGCGCAGGACAAGGACGGCAACGCGCACACTCCCGCGTTGAGCCTGGAGAAGATCGCCGAGATCGACGGTGACTGGCTGTTCCTGGGCACGCTCACCGCGGACGGCGCGAGCGCGCTCAAGGAGGTCCAGGAGAAGCCGGCGTACAAGGAGTTGAACGTGGTCAAGAAGAACCACGTGGTCACCGTGGACGGTTCGGTGTGGTCCACCCGAGGTGGTCCGCTGGCCGCCGACGTGGTGCTCGGCGACATCGCGAAGGCGCTGTCCGCCACCTCCTGATCCGCCACCGTCCGGCCCGCCGGCATCGGCCGCGACCGGCCCCGGGACGCGCAACGCGCCCCGGGGCCGCCGCCGTTGCGGGCCCGCGTCCGTCCGACCGCCCCGTTCGTCCTCGTGCAGAAAGCCGACCATCATGGACACCCCGATCCTGCACGCGCTGACCGAGGCGGTCGCCGCCGGACGAGCCGACGCCGGCGCCGAGTTCTGGGCCAGGGTCGAGGCGGTCGGCGCCCCGCTGGTCGAGCCGGATCCGGCCGACCCCGGGCAGCGCCTGGTCACCTTCGTGTGGCGGGACGACCCGACGGCGCCCGCCCGGGACGTGCTCGCGCTGCTGCACACGTTCACCGACCGGGACCGGCACGCGGGTGATCTGACGCCGCATCTGATGCGCCGACTGCCCGGCACCGACGTGTGGGCGCTCACCCATCGGCTGCCCGCCGACCTGCGCGCGTCGTACCAGTTCTTCGTCGGCACCGGGGCTCGCGCGCAACTGCTGCGCACCGATCGGGCCGCCTGGCTGGGCGTGTTGGACGGCGCGGTGCCCGACCCGTACAACCACGCGCCCACGCTGGCCGCGCGGGACGGCCGCAATCCGTCCTCGGTGCTGGCGCTGCCGGACGCGCCCGCGCAGCCGTGGGTGCGCCGCCGGCCGGGCGTGCCGCGCGGCTCGCGTCTGGACACCACGGTGGCCGGACGCCGGGTGAGCGTGCTCGTGCCCGCCGGCGTCCGGCCGGAGCCCTTCCGGGTCGCCGTATTCCTTGACGGCGAGGTCTGGGGCTCGGTGCTCGACATCGGCGACACGCTGGACAACCTGCATGCCGAGGGCCGGATTCCGCCGACCCTCGCGCTGCTCGTGGACACCATGGGTCGGGATCGGCGGATCGCCGACCTGACCTGTAGCGAGGCGTTCGTGGATTGGTTGGCGGACGTGTTGTTGCCGTGGGCCGGTCGGCACTACGGGTTCGACCCCGATCCCGCGCACACCGTGGTCGTCGGGCAGAGCGCGGGCGGCCTGACCGCCGCCTTCGCGGCCCTGCACCGGCCGGACCGGTTCGGCAACGTGCTCTCCCAGTCCGGGTCGTTCTGGTGGCCCGACCCGGACGAGGGCAACGACGGCCCCGAGTGGTTGACCCGGCGGTTCGCGACGACCGAACGGCTGCCGATCCGGTTCCACGTCGAGGTGGGGTTGCTGGAGTGGATGCTGGTCGCCGAGAACCGACGCCTGCGGGATGTCCTGCTCGAACGCGGCTACCCACTCACCTACACCGAGTTCGACGGCGGCCACGACTACGCCTGCTGGCGCGGCGGGCTCGCCGTCGGACTCGTCGGACTGCTGTCAGCCTCGGCCGGAGGCTGAGGCACCGGCCGCCTCGGGGTCCGGGTCGGTGGCCCGCCCCGGACGGTTCGGCTCCGGGCCGGGGTCGGTGGCCGCTTCCGCGCGGTTCGGCTCCGGGTCGGGGCCGGCGGTCGGTTCCGCGTCGTCGTCCCCGAACGGCGGTGGAGCCGGCGCCTCGCGGGGCAACCGCAGCGCGAACACGGCACCGATCGCGACCAGTACGGCGGTGACCCAGATCGCCGCGCGGTACGGCCCGGGCGAACTCGCGTCGTGCCCCGACCCGCCGCCCGCCTCGATCACCGCGGCGCCGACCGCGATCCCGAGCGAACCGCCGAGCGTGCGCACGATGGTGAACAGGGCCATCGCGTGGCCCATGTCCGGCGGCTCGATCTCGCCGAACCCGGCGATCTGCACGGTCAGCACGGCGGTGCCCAGCACCAGCCCGACGGCGAACATCAACACCCGTACCGCCCAGGTGTTGTCGGCGACCCCGGGCAGCGCGAGCGCGCCGAACACCAGCGCGGCCGACAACAACGCGGGCGTGGCCAGCCGCCGAGGGCCCAGCCGGGGCAGCAACCGGTCGACCACCTGGGACGCGAACATCAGCCCGACCGCCTCGGGGAAGACCCCCAGGCCCGCGTCCAGCGCGGAGGCGCCGAGCGCCGCCTGGTACAGCAGCGGGAAGACGAACAACACGCCCATCAGCCCGGCCGAGGTGAGCAGGGCCAGCGCGCCGGCCGCGCCGAACGCCCGATCACTCAGCAGTCGAAGTCGCAACAGCGGTTCGGCGGAGCGAAGTTGGTGGGCGACGGCGACCACCAGCAGGACCAGGCCGAGGACTCCCGAGACCGCGATGGCCGGCGAACTCCAGCCCTGCGACGGCCCGAAGCCGAGCGCGTAGGTGAGCAGCCCGAGCGTCGGCGTGGTGAGCCAGAACCCGATCCGGTCGAACGGCCCGCGCACTCCCTCCCGATGCTCGCGCAGCCCGAACAGGCCGAGCAACACGGCGGCCGTGCCGATCGGCACGTTGACCAGGAACAGCCAGTGCCAGGACAGGTGTTCGGTCAGGAACCCGCCCAGCGGCGGACCCAGCGCCGGCATCAGCGCGGTCGGCACGATCAACCACTTGGCCAGCTTCATCCGCTCGTGCGGCGCGAACGCGGTGAACAGGATGGTCATCCCGACCGGCGTCAACAGCCCGCCCGCCAGGCCCTGTACGACGCGGGCCAGCACCAGGGGGACCAGGTCCCGGGACAACCCGCAGGCGGCCGACGCGGCGGTGAACACGGCGAGCGAGCCGAGGAAGACCCGCTTGGTACCGAAACGATCGCTCAACCGCCCGGCGACCGGCAGCGCGACCACCAGGGCGACCAGGAACGCGATTTCCACCGTGTTCGCGGCCACCGCGGGCCGGTCGAAGTCCTCCGCGATGGTCAGCAGCGCCGGATTGACGATCGTCGAATCCAGGCCGTTCATGCACATCGCCGCGGTGTAGACGACGATCACGACCCACCCGGCGGCACGCTTGGCGGTCGCCGGTGCCGCCGGTGCCGCCGGTGTCGTGGGTGCGGCCGGTTCGGGGTGGTGCGCGGTCACCGCGCGGCCGGGCCGAGGTCGGTCCAGTGCCCGGTGACCCAGTCCAGCGCCGCCGAGCGCGCACACGGCCCGTGCACGCCGGTCCAGCCCTCCGGCACGGCGGCGAAGTCGGGCCACAACGAGTGTTGCCCGAGGTCGTTCACCAGCACCAGGAAGTCGCCCGTGTCGTCGTCGAACGGGTTCGGCGGGGTGTCGTGGTCACGAGGGGTCATGGGAGTGGCTCTCCAACTCGGTGAGGCGGTCCCGGACCACACGCGCGATCTGCGCGATCGGGCCGGGCAGGGTCATGTCCTTGTGTGAACAGGCCACGTTCGTGTTGTCGATCCGACCGCTCACGTACGGGGCCCAGGTGTCGGGGGTGAGGGTCTCGTCGATGGTGTCCACGGTGGCCCGGAAGAACAGCACGTCGCCGCGGAACACCCGGTGGTCGAAGCCGCGGACCAGGTGATTGGTGTTGAGGTAGATGTCGTTGAGCGCCTCGATCGTGGCCTCGTCCAGCCCGGCCAGCGGGCTGCCCTCGCGGCGCAACACCGCGATTACCTCGGCGAGTTCGAGGGGCGCCCCGGCCAGGATCTCCGGTCCGTAGCCGCCCATGGTGAGCAGTGCCTCCAGCGCCTCCGCCAGATCGGGCACGGGCAACTCGCGAAAACCCTCGGCCGGATACGCGTCCAGGATCGCGAGCAACTCCACCTCGTGGCCCAACTCCTGGAGCCGGGTGGCCATCGCGTGCGCGATGATTCCGCCGGTCGACCAGCCGAGCAGCCGGTACGGGCCGTCCCCGTGCACCTCGCGCAGCCGGTCGACGTAGTGCGCGGCCAATTCCTCCAGTGTCTCGGGCAGCGGCTCGCCGGCGGTCGCCGGGCCCACGCCCTGGGCCTGGAGGCCGTACAGCGGCATTTCCGCCGGCAGGTTGCGGATCAGGCCCGCATAGCACCAGGACAGACCGCCGGCCGGATGCACGCAGAACAGCGGCGCCCGCTCCCGGTCCGCCGCCGCCGACCCGGCGGGGCGCAGCGCCAGCAGCACGTCCAGCGCGTCGGCGCGTTCCGTCGCCTCCAACGCGGCGTCCAGGCCGGCGGCAGTGGGCGCCTGGAAGATCGTGCCGATGCCCACGTCCGCGCCCAGGGCCGACCTGATCCGCCCGGCCAGTCGCACCGCGAGCAGCGAATGCCCGCCCAGGTCGAAGAAGTTGTCGTGCACACCGACCGAGGGCACCCCGAGCACATCGGCGATCAACGCGCACAAGCGTTCCTCGCGCGGTCCGCGCGGGGCCCGACCGGCGGTGCTCGCGGCGGTGTGTTCCGGGCGTGGCAGCGCCTTGCGGTCCAGCTTGCCGTTCGCGGTCAGCGGCAGTCGGTCGAGCACGACCACGGCCGACGGCACCATGTGCGTGGGCAGGGTCGCGGCGGCGTACTCGCGCAGGGCGGGCCCGTCCAGGGACGGCCCGGCGACCACGTAGCCCACGAGTCGTTTGTCGCCGGGAGTGTCCTCGCGCAACACCACGGCCCCGTCGAAGACTTCCGGATGGGCCGCCAACACCGCCTCGATCTCGCCGAGTTCGACCCGGAAGCCGCGAATCTTGACCTGCTGGTCGGCCCGGCCGAGGTAGTCCAGGGTGCCGTCCGCGCGGCGCCGGGCCAGGTCGCCGGAGCGATACATCCGGGCCCCGCGCTCGCCGAACCGGGCCGCGTGCGGATCCGCCACGAAGCGGCCCGCGGTGAGCGCGTGCCGACCCAGATAGCCGCGCGCGAGGCCCTCGCCGGCCACGTACATCTCCCCGGTCACCCCGGGCGGGACCGGCTGGAGCCGATGGTCGAGCACATACACCCGCAGATCCGGGATGTTCACCCCGATCGTGCTCGCCGTGCCGGCAGCGGCCGACGCGCGGTCCAACGGGTGGTAGGACACGTGCACCGTGGTCTCGGTGATGCCGTACATGTTCACCAACCGCGGCGCGTCGTCGGCGTGCCGCTCGTACCAGTCGGCGAGCCGGGCCGGTTCCAGCGCCTCGCCACCGAAGACCACGTAGCGCAGCGCCAGTTCGCGCCCGGGGCGCTCTCGGTCGGCGGCCACGAGTTGGTGGAACGCGGACGGTGTCTGGTTGAGCACGGTGACCCGCTCCCGGGCGAGCAGGTCGAGGAACTCGGCCGGATCGCGGCTGATCAGGTGCGGCACCACGACCAGCCGGCCACCGAACAGCAGCGCGCCCCACAGTTCCCAGACCGAGAAGTCGAACGCGTAGGAGTGGAACAGGGTCCAGACGTCGTCCGGACCGAAGCCGAACCAGTGGTCGGTGGCGGTGAACAGTCGGGCCACGTTGTGATGGGTGACGGGCACCCCCTTGGGTCGACCGGTGGATCCGGAGGTGTAGATCACGTACACCGGATCGCTCGCCCGCAGCGGGCGCTTGCGCTGGTGCTGACCCAGGTCCGAACTCGGGTAGGCGTCCGCGTCCTTGCCGTCCACCGCGATCCGGGGCAGCTCGTGCGCGGGCAACCGGCGGGCGGTCGCCGAGTCGGTGAGCAGGACGACGGGCTCGGCGTCGTCGAGCATGTAGGCGAGCCGATCGGCCGGGTAGTCCGGGTCGAGCGGCAGGTAGGCGGCGCCCGCCTTGGCGACCGCGAGCAGGGCCACCACCAACTCGGGCGAACGCGGCAGCGCGAGCGCGACGATGTCGCCGGGGCCGATGTCCCGGGCGACCAGCAGCCGGGCCAGGCGGTTGGCCCGGGCGGAGAGTTCGGCGTGGCTCAGCGACAGGCCCGCGCAACTCACCGCGATCCGCTCGGGATGCGTCCGGGCGGCCTGTTCGTAGCGGGCGACCAGGGTGGCCGACGCGGTCGCCGTCGCGGTGGGGCCGGCGTTCCACTCGACCAGGGCGCGGTGCCGCTCGGCCTCGTCCAGCAGCGGCAGCGCGTCGATCGGCGCGTCCGGGTCGGCGACGGCGGCGGTGAGCAGCGCGGCGAGTCGCCGGGACAGGCCCAGCACGGTGGCCCGGTCGAACAGGTCGGTGCGGAACTCCAAGAACCCGCCCACACCGCGCCCGGGTTGCTCGCCCACGTTCAAGGTGAGGTCGAACTTGGCGGTCCCGGACGGCACCGCGGTCATCCGCGCGGTCAGCGGGCCGAGCGCGAACTCGGTGTCGGGCAACGACTGCCACGCGATCAGCACCTGGAACAGCGGGTGCCGGGCCAGCGAGCGCGGCGGATTGAGCTCGTCCACGACCCGGTCGAACGGCACGTCGGCGTGGTCGTACCCCGCCAGGGTCGCGGTGCGCACCCGGTCCAGCAGGGTGCGGAAGCTCGGCGCGCCGGAGGTGTCGGCGCGCAGGACCAGGGTGTTGACGAAGAACCCGACCAGGTCGGCGGTCGCGTCGTCGTCGCGGCCCGCGACCGGGATGCCCAGCGGGATGTCGGTGCCGCAGCCGTGCCGGGTGAGCAGCGCGGCCAACGCGGCCTGGACGGCCGTGAACACGCTGGTGCCGCTCTCCCGGGCCAACTCGGCGAGCCCGGCGTGCGCGGTGGCATCGAGGTGGAACGGCACGGTGTCGCCCGCGTACGAGGCAATCTGCGGGCGGGGTCGGTCGGTGGGCAGGTCGAGTTCGTCCGGCAGACCGGCGAGGGTGCGCTTCCAGAAGTCGAGTTGCCGGGCGGCCAGGGGAGTGGGCGCGGCGGGACCACCGAGCAGGCGGGCCTGCCACGCGACATGGTCCGGGTAGCGCACCAACAGCGGCGTGAACTCCGGTGCGCGACCGGCGACCCGGGCCGCGTAGGCGGTGGCCAGGTCACGCGCGAGCGGTGTGGTGGACGCGCCGTCGCCGGCTATGTGATGCAACACCAGGACCAGCGTGTGGGTGTGCTCGTCGGTGCGGAACAGGGTTCCGCGCAGGGGAGGTTCGACCGCAAGGTCGAAGCGGTGGCGCACGGCGTCGGCGATCGATTCGCCCGGCGCGGCGAGATGCAGCTCGGGACGGGCCTGGTCCACGGTCAGGATGCGCTGGTAGGGCTCGCCCGTCTCGCACACCTCCCCCGACGAGTCTGCTGCGCCCGCCTCGCCCGGCGTGCCTGCTGCGCCCGCCTCGCCCGGCGTGCCTGCGGCGCCCGCCTCGGCCGGTTTCGGCGCTTGGCTCGGTGTTTCCTCGTCACCGACCATCGGGTAGACGGTGCGCAGCGTCTCGTGCCGGGCCACGAGGTCGACCAGCGCATGTTCGAGCGCGGAGTGGTCCAGCGGGCCGGTCAGGGTCAGGACGAGTGGGATGTTGTAGGTCGGACTGGGGCCTTCGAGCCGGTACATGAACCACAACCGCTGCTGCGCGGGGGACAGCGGCAGCCGGTCGGCGGGATGCGCCACCGGCTCCAGCACCGGGCGCGATTGCGGCGCGCTCCCGGACCGGACGAGTTCGGCCAGGCCCGCCGGCGTCGGCCGGCGGAACACGTCGGCCAGACCGATCGGTGCCTCGAAACTCTCCCGGGCCCGGGCGGCCAGTCGCGCGGCGAGCAGCGAATGGCCGCCCAGCTCGAAGAAGTCGGCGTCTCGGGCCGGTTGTTCGGCCAATTCCAGGACGGCCGCGAACAGATCGCAGATGATCTCCTCGTGCAGTCCGCGAGGTCCCTCCCGCAGACCGGGCGCGCTCGACGCCGGGTCCGGCAGCGCGCGCTGGTCGATCTTGTCGTTGGCGGTGCGCGGCAGCGCGGACAACACGAGCACCGCCGCCGGCACCATGTGCTCGGGCAACCGGGCGGCCAGGTGGGCTCGGAGCGCCTCGGGCGCCGGGGCGCGCCCGGCGACGGGGACGACGTAGCCCAGCAGGCGCTTGCCGTGCGCCGCGTCCCGGGCGATCACCGCGGCCTGCGCGACGTCCGGGTGGGCGGCCAACACCGCCTGGATCTCGCCGGGTTCGATCCGGAAGCCGCGGATCTTGACCTGTTCGTCGGCCCGGCCCAGCAGTTCGAGGGTGCCGTCCGCGCGGCGCCGGGCCAGGTCGCCGGTGCGGTACATCCGGGCGCCGGGATCGCCGTGCGTGGCGCCGAACGGGTCGGCGACGAACCGCTCGGCGGTCAGGTCGGGCCGGTTCAGGTAGCCGCGGGCCAGGCAGGCGCCGGCGATGTGCAGTTCCCCGGTGACGCCGACGGGGGTGGGGCGCAGCGAGGCGTCCAGGACGTAGGCGCGCGAGGCCCGGACCGGCCCGCCGGTGCCGTCCGGGCCCCAGAAGTAGGCGTCGACGGTGGTTTCGGTGGGTCCGTACAGGTTGATCGGTCGGCTGCCCGGGATCGCGGCGAGCCGTCGCCACAGCGGCTCGGCGACGCTCTCGCCGCCGACCACCAGCACGGCCGGGTGGTGCCGGTCGGGTGCGTCCAGGCCCTCGGCGAGCAGTGCCTCGGCGTAGGTGGGCGTCACGTCCAGGTAGTCGATCCGGTGTTCGTGCAGGTAGCCGAGCAGGGCGAGCGGATCGCGGTAGCCGGCGTCGTCGAGCAGGTGCAGCTCGTGGCCGTGCACCATCCACAACACCGGGTCCCACGAGGCGTCGAACGCGAACGACGCGCTGTGCGCGATCCGCAGCCGGGCGCGGCCGGTGCGCTCGACGGCGGGCGCGATGTGGTCGGTGGCGTGGCTCTCGTAGAGGTTGGCGAGCGAGGCGTGGGTGACCGCGACACCCTTGGGCCGGCCGGTCGAGCCGGAGGTGTGGATCACATACGCGCTCTGCCCCGGGCGGGGCGGCTGCGGGGCCCGATCCGGGCGCGCGGCCAGTCGGGTACGGGTGGCCGGATCGTCCAACAGCACGGTGGGGATGCTGTGTTCGGGCAGCGCCGCGATCGTGTCGGCGGCGGCGATCAGGCAGCGCGGGGTGGTGTCGGCGAGCACGTCGCGGATCCGCCGGGCCGGGTGGCCGAGATCGAGGAACTGGCAGACGCCGCCGGCCTTGAGCACGCCGAGGAGGGCGACCACGGTGTCCGCGCCCCGGCGCAGTGCGACGGCCACCGGGATCTCGGCGGTCACCCCGATCGCGATCAGCTCGTGGGCAAGGCGGTTGGCGGCCGACTCGATCTCGGCGAACGTGCGGGTGTCCGCCCCGGCGCGGACCGCGACGGCGTCCGGGGTGCGGGCGGC
Source organism: Embleya sp. NPDC020886 (assembly GCF_044333915.1). Classification (NCBI taxonomy): domain Bacteria; kingdom Bacillati; phylum Actinomycetota; class Actinomycetes; order Kitasatosporales; family Streptomycetaceae; genus Embleya; species Embleya sp. NPDC020886. The sequence goes on from NZ_JBIRRX010000007.1 coordinate 392,816, forward strand.
TTGGCGGGAGTACGCCTCGGGCAGGGTGAGGTCGGCGGGCGGTTCGGCGCGGCCGGCGGTGGCCCGGGCGACCTCGGCGGGGGTGAGCAGGTCGATCCGGCCGATCGGCCGCTCGGGTGCCTCGTGCAGCAGCTCGACGAGTGCGTCGAGGTAGCGCAGCACGCCGAGTTCGTGACCGGCCAGGTCGTCGGGGGAGTAGCGCGCGGGATGGGCGTCCAGATCGATGCGCAGGCCGCCGTCGGCGGTCGGGACCACGCCGACGGCCAGGTCGTCCACCGGGCCGGCGGCCAGGTTGTGCACCCGGCCCACGGCTTCGCCCAGGGCCAGGTCGCCTTCGAACGCCTTGATGTTGACCATCGGTCCGTACAGCGGGCGGGCCCGGCCCGACGCGCCCAGTTCGCGCAGCAGGTCCTCCTGGCGGAACCGCTGGTGACGGCGCACGGCGCGCAGTTCGAGCACGACTCGGCGCAGCAACTCGGGCGCGGTGTCCCGGGGTTGTACGCGCACTCGCAACGGCAGGATGTTGACCGTCATCGCCGGGGTGCGCAGTGCGGTGGGGCTGCGTCGATTCAGCAGCGGGAGGCCGAGCACGATCTCCCGGGCGCCGGTGGTGCGGTGCAGATAGCCGGCGGTGGCCGCGATGAGCAGTTCGGCCCAGGTGGCCCGGGCGATCGAGGCGGCCTCGGTCAGGCGCGCGGTGCGGGCCGGCGTGAGTTCGACGCTGCGACGCAGGATCGGGCCGGTGGGCAGGGGAGTTGCCGGTTCCCGGGTGAGGGTGACCGGTTCGGGGTGATCGGCGAGGCGATCGAGCCAGAAAACCCGGTCGGTGTCGTACGCTTCGCTCCCTCGGTAGTCGGCCTCCTCCGCGACCAGTTGGCGCAGGGTGCCGAACGGGTTGGGGGTGGGCCGAACTTGGCGGGCGAGCGCGGTGTACGACTCGGCGACGCGGCGGTCGATCAGGGCGAGCGCGTAGGCGTCCACCGCGACGTGATGCACGCGCCGGTACCACCAGTGCAGTTCGTCGGCGAGCCGGAACACGGCGTGGGTGACCAGCGGGCCGGTGGTCGGGTCGACGGCGCGGGCCAGGTCGTCGTGCAGCCACGCCCGGGCCTCGGCCGCCGGATCCTGCGCGGTGCGCAGGTCGAGCAGGTGCACCGGGTGTTCGTGGTCGGTGACGCGTTGGGTCGGGGTGCCGTCGGTGCCGGCCACCACCAACAGACGCAACGTCTCGGCCTCGGCGCCGACGCGGCGCAACACCCGGGCGAACAGCTCGGCGTCCAGCGGGCCGCGGATCTCGACCCGGTCGCCGGTGTTGTAACCGGGGTCGTCCGGCATCAGGGCCTGCGCGTAGACGATGCCGGCCTGGGCGGCGAGCAGTGGCAGGCGGGCGGAGCCGGTGTCGGTCCCGGCGCCCGGGTGCGGGTGACCGGTACGGGCCGGCACGGGCGCCTCGGTCTCGGCGGGATCCGGAACGGTGGTCTCGGCCTGGTGGGGACGCATGGTGTGGAGACTCCCGGGGCGCGACGACGACAGACGGCACGTACCGGCCCCCGGCACGTGAAGTTAGGTAAGCCTAAGCTATCTTCCGAGGGTTCGTCAGGGTGCCCCCGGGACGAAGAAATCTCGATGAAGCGGAGCGGAACATGAGCGTGGCCGACGTGGCGGACCGACCGGCCTCGGATGCCGACCGGACCGCGATCCGCGACCGGGTCCGGGTGAACCGGGACGAACTGCTCGCCCTCAGCAGGCGGATCCACGCCCACCCGGAGCCGGCGTTCGCCGAACACCGGGCCGCGGCGTGGTGCACCGAGCTGTTGCGCGCCCACGACTACGCGGTCACCGCGCCCGCGTACGGCCTGGACACCGCCTTCGTCGCGAGCATCGGCTCGGGCCCGATCACCGTCGCGATCGCCTGCGAATACGACGCGCTGCCCGGGATGGGCCACGCGTGCGGACACAACCTGATCGCGGCGGCCGGCGTCGGCGCGGCACTCGCGCTCGGGCCCGTCGCGGACCGGCTCGGACTCACCGTGCGGGTGGTCGGCACGCCGGCCGAGGAGCGCGGCGCGGGCAAGGCGTTGCTCCTGGACGCGGGCGCGTTCGACGGCGTGGACGCGGCGATGATGGTGCATCCGTGCCCGTTCGAGGTGGCCGAGTTCCGCTCCTTCGCGCTCGGCACGCTGTCCGTGGAATACCTGGGCACCGCCGCGCACCCGAGCCTGAACCCGCACGAAGGCCGCAGCGCCGCCGACGCGCTGACGGTGGCTCAGGTCGCCCTGGGACTACTGGGACGGCAGTTGCCGGTGGACTGGCGCGTACACGGCATCACCACGGCGGCCGGCACCTCGCCCAACGCGGTACCGGAACGGGCCACCGCCGAATACGAACTGCGCACCACCGACGCGGCCCACCTGGCCGAACTGCGCACCCGCGTCGAGGCCTGCTTCCGCGCCGGCGCGCTGGCCATCGGCTGCGAGGTCCGGCTGAGCCGCCCGGAGCCGGACTACCTCGACTTCCGCACCGACCCCACCCTGATCGCCCTGTGGCGCGCCAACGCACGCGAACTGGGCCGCCCGGAACCGATCGAGCGACCCCCCTTCGCCTGTACCGACATGGGCAACGTCTCGCACGCCATCCCCAGCATCCACCCCGTCCTCGACATCACCGGCGGCACCTGCGGCCCCCACGAACCCGCCTTCGCCGAAGCCGCCATCTCCCCGGCCGCCGACCAAGCCATCCTCGACGCCGCCACCGCCATGGCCTGGACCGCCGCCGACTACGCCCTCCTCCGCCAGGGCGGCGGCACGGGCACCACCCGCGGCTAGCCCAACCCGCCCCTCCCACCCGACACATGCGCCGGGGCCGGATCCGCTCCCCCCGGCGCAGTGCCACCACGAACTGCCGAAGCAAGGGCTCACGTCCACTGAAATTGTTTCCGGTGCGGCTTCTGCAGTGCTTGACGGCAACGTCAGCGGACGAGGGTGGGTACGGGGGCGGCGGTTCCTCGGGTCCGCCGACGCGGCTGAGGGCTTCGCCAATCGAGTCGATGGCCTGTCCCGCTCTCGACGGCCGCCGACCCCCTCGGCGCACGGATGCCGGGAGCGCGAGCGCAGCTCTTGCCTACGTCGTCAATGCCGCTCCACCACCGCGTGGGTGTGGTTGGCCCCACCTGTTTGCACCGGGCTGCACGACCGGGTGTTCGGGTGTCCGCACGGTGGTTGGTCGACGGGGCTGCGCGGGACGGTGAGGCGGTGTTGCCGAATCGTCGAGGAGTCGTCGTGTCCCCACCCGTGGTCCATGTCCCTGGCAGCCCGTTTCTCCTGACCCGCCGTCGGTGTTGTGCGCTGGCCGTCGCGCTGACCGGCTCGGCGGTGGTGGTGGCGATGCCGGCCGCCGCTGCGGAGCGCGGGCCGGTCGGCCGCGAGCAATTGCGCCGCGAGGCGCAGTGGTTGCTGGGCGAGGGCGGCTACGTGAACGCCGCGATCGTGACCCGCGATGGGCGCGAGTGTGCCGAGGGGTATGCCGGGCCGGCCGATCTGCGCACCGGGCGGCCCGTACCGCGTGCTGCGCAACTGCGGATCGGCAGCGCGACCAAGACGTTCGTGGCGACCGTCGTGCTGCAACTGGTCGCCGAAGGACGGTTGTCGCTCGCCGACTCGGTGGACAGGTGGTTGCCGGGGGTCGTCGCAGGCAATGGCAACGACGGGCGTCGGGTGACCGTGCGGCATCTGCTTCAGCACACCAGTGGTCTGCACAACTACTCGAATGAACTGCCGGATACCGCCGCGGGGTTCGAGCGGGACCGGCTGCGCAGCAGTACTCCGGCCGGGCTGGTTGCCGGGGCGATGCGGTTCGCGCCTAGCTTTCCACCCGCCGACCCGGCGGACCCGGCGCCGAACTGGGAGTACTCGAACACCAATTACGTCCTGGCCGGGATGATCGTCCGGCAGGCCACCGGGCGTTCCTGGGCCGAGGAGGTGCATCGCCGGGTGGTGCGCCCGCTCGGTCTGGTCGACACCTACGCCCCCGGCGACGATCCGACGCTGCGCGCGCCCTACACGCACTCCTATCACCGCTTCGCGGACCGGGACGCCTGGGTGGATACGACCATTCGCAACATGACCTGGGGCGATGCCGCCGGCGAGATGATCAGTACCCATGCCGACCTGGACCGCTTCTTCACCGCGCTGTTGCGGGGCCGGTTGTTGCCGCCCGCGCAACTCGCCCTGATGTGCGACACCGTGCCGATGCCGGCCGACTTCGAGCAGGTCATGCCGGGAGTGCGCTACGGGCTCGGACTGATGCGCCAACCGCTGCCCGGCGGCGGATTCCGCTGGGGACACGGCGGCGACATCGAGGGCAGCAAGATCCGGATGGGGGTCACCGAGGACGGCCGGCGCAGCGCCGTGATCGTGGTCAACGGCACCTACGCGGACGACGAACACGAGTTGCCCGCCGAGGTGTCCGTGCAGCGACTGACCGACCGGCTGCTCGCTCCCGGGGCCTCCTGAGCACGTGCGCACGTGTCCCGAGGTGATCGCCCGCCCGCACGCGCCCGGCGACCACCTCGGCCTCGCTGCCGAGACCACACCACCACCGTCGCCGGCCCACGCCGCCACCGCCCACCCGGAAAGGAACCCACGATGAACTTAGCCACCCGGCCACCCCGTTCGAGGCTCCGTGCCGCATGCCTCCTGACCGCCGCAGCCGTTCTCGTCGGAGCAACAACGGCCGCCGCAGCGCCGAACGACCCTTCCCACCGGCCCCCTTCCCGCCTCCAACGCGACGCCGACGCCATCCACGCCGCCGGCGCCATCGGCGTCACCGTGCACTACTCCGCGCCGGCCACGATCCGCACCGCCCGCAGCGGCGAAGCCGAACTCGGTACCGGCCGACCACCGCCCCGCAACGGCTACTACCGAATCGGCAGCACCACCAAGACCTTCGTGGCCACCGTCACCCTGCAACTGGTGGCCGAGGGCCGGCTGCGCCTGGACGAGCCGATCGAGCCCTGGCTGCCGGGGCTGGTGCGCGGCAACGGCAACGACGGCCGCCGCATCACCCTGCGGCAACTGCTCCAGCACACCAGCGGCATCCCGAACTACACCGCCCTCCCGGCCGCCGTCCCGGGGCTGTACTCCGCACGCGGCTACCGGGAGAACCGCTTCCGGCACTACCGGCCCGAAGAACTGGTCGCCGCCGCACTCACGTTGCCGAGCCGCTTCGAACCCGGCACCTCGTGGGCCTACTCCAACACCAACTACCTGCTCGTCGGCATGATCATCGAGCGTGCGACGGGCCGATCGTGGGGCACCGAGGTGCACGACCGGATCCTGCGCCCACTCGGCCTGCACGACACCCGGGTCCCGGGCGACGACCCCTACCTGCCCCGCCCGCACGCACAAGCCCAGCACACCTTCACCGGCGACGACCGGCCCACCGACACGACCGTGCTCAACCACACGGTGGCCGACGCGGCGGGCGCGATGTACGGCACGCCGAGCGACATCGACCGCTTCTTCACCGCGCTGCTCTCCGGTCGGCTGCTCGGCCCCGCCGAACTCGCCGAGATGCAGCGCGTACACCCGATTCCGGACGAGCCCGGGCGCGGCTACGGCCTGGGCCTGGAGAGCACCGAGCTGAGCTGCGGCGGGCGCTATTGGCAGCACGGCGGCGACGTTCTGGGCTTCTCCAGCGAGAACGGCGTCACGGCCGACGGTCGGCGCGCCGTCCTGGTGGTGAAGAACGGCGTCGACGAGAACGACGAGGCGGGCGGCGCCCGAGTGGACGCGGCGACCAGGACGCTGATCGACCACGCCCTGTGCGCGCCGGACTCGTCCCGACCGTGACCCCCTGCCGACTACGGCTTGGGCGAGAGCAGTTCGGCCCACCCCTCCAGGGTCGGCCGTTCCGCGAGGTCGGCGAAGTCCACCGCGACGCCGTGCTCCCGGGTCCAGCGTTCGACCAGGGCCATCACCCGCACCGAGTCGAGGCCGTAGTCGACCAGGTTCTCGTCGTCGGGGATGTCCACCGGATCCTCGCCGAGGATGTCGGCGACGTCGGTGCGAATCAGTTCGAGGTTCAGGGCCATGTCCGGTCTACTTCCCCGCGAACAGCGATTTGGTATCGGTGACCACCGCGCAGTTCGCGGCGGCCCATTGCAGTGCCATCCGGTGGTTGTCCGAGGTGAAGTCGGCCACCGCGTCGGCCACCACGAACGCCTGGATGTCCTGCATCCACGCGTCGCACGCCGTGGTCATCACGCCGATGTGCGCGTATACCCCGACGATCACCAGTTGATCGCGGCCGAGTTCGCGCATCCACTCGCGCAGCTCGGTGCGGACGAAGGCGCTGTACTTCCACTTGGTCAGCACGGTGTCGGCCGGGCCCGGTGTCACGGCCGGGGCGATGGCCGCCGCGTGCGGATCGTCGGGGAGCCCGGGGCCCCAGAAGTCCTGCTGCAGGCCGCGCTGTTCGGCGCTCTGGCCGCCGGGCTGCGCGGAGTAGACCACCGGCACGTCGAGCCGACCGCAGTCGTCCTTGAGTCGGGCGACGTTGGTCAACAACTCGGTGACCGGCGAGGCGTCCGGGGTGAACGCGGACAGGAAGTAGTTCTGCAGGTCGTGCACGAGCAGCACGGCACGCGCCGGGTCGACGACCCAGTCGACCCGGTTGGTCGGCAGCTCGGTCGCATCCGGCATCGGATACGGAGCGATCTTCGGCAGTGCCATGACGGCCTTTCAAGGGGAGAGGGGTGAATCGCCCGAATCAGCGTGCGTTCTCGGCCAGTCCGGCGGAGATCGCCGCACGCAGGTCCTTCTTGCTGACCTTGCCGACGCCCGTGTACGGGAACGTCTCGACGAACTCGACGTGATCGGGCACCTTGTAGCCGGCCAAACCGCGTTCGCGCACGAACCGGCGGATCACCACCGGCTTGAGCGGCTCGGCCCCGGCACGCAGGATCACGTAGGCACAGGTGCGTTCGCCCAGGTAGGCGTCCGGTACCGCGACCACGGCCACGTCGTGCACGGACGGGTGGGCGAGGATGTGGTTCTCCACCTCCTCGGCCGCGACCTTCTCGCCGCCGCGATTGATCTGGTCCTTGGCCCGGCCCTCGACCACCAGGTGGCCCGAGGGCAGCCGGCGGACCACGTCCCCGGTGCGGTAGAAGCCGTCCTTCGTGAACGATCTCGCGTTGTGCTCGGGCGCGTTCCAGTAGCCGCGAATCGTGTACGGCCCTCGGGTGAGCAGGTGACCGGTCTCGCCCTCGGGCAGATCCGTATCGGCGTCGTCGACGATCCGGATCTCGTCGTCGGGCGAGATCGGCCGGCCCTGGGAGGTGACGATCAGCTCGTCCGGGTCGTCCAGTCGGGTGTAGTTGACCAGGCCCTCGGCCATCCCGAACACCTGCTGGAGCGTGCAGCCGATCGTCGGGGCGACCCGGCGGGCCGCCTCCTCGCTGAACTTCGCCCCGCCGACGAGCAGTACCCGAAGGCTGCTCAGGTCGAAGCCGCCGCGCTCGGCCGCCACGGTCCAGGCCAGTGCCAGCGGCGGGACCACCCCGGTGATGGTCACCCGTTCGCGCTCGATCAGCGCGAACGCCACGTCGGGGGTGGGTTTGGGGCACAACACCACGCGGGCTCCCGCGTACAACGCACCCAGCGTGCCGGGCGAGCTGAGCGGGAAGTTGTGGGCGGCGGGAAGGGCGCACAGGTACACGCTGTCCGCGTCCACCGCGCAGATCTCGTTCGAGCCGCGCAGCGAGTAGATGTAGTCGTCGTGCGTGCGCGGGATGAGCTTGGGCACGCCGGTGCTGCCGCCGGACAGTTGCAGGAAGGCGAGTTCGTCCGGGGCGGGTGGGTCGGCGAGTTCCACCGGGTCGCGTTCGATGTCGGCCAGTGCGGTGTGTTCGCCGGGTTCGCCGACCACCAGGACGTGCTTGAGCGTGGGCAGGTCGGCGCGTACCCGGCTCGCCAGTGCCCGGTGGTCGAAGCCCTCGGACACGTCGGGGATCACGTAGGCGACGGCCTCGGTGAACGAGCAGAAGTAGGCGATCTCGGTCTCGCGGTGTGCGGGCAGCGCGAACACCGGCAGCGCGCCGATCCGAAACAGCGCGAAGACAACGGCGAAAAACTCGGCCACGTTGGGGAGTTGAACGACCACCCGGTCGCCCCGGCCGATGCCGCGCGCGAGCAGCCCGGCGGCGAGCCGGTCGGCCCGCTCGTCCAAGTGCGCGTAGGTCCAGCGACGGTCGCCGTCCACGATCGCGATCCGGTCGGGGTGCGCCGCGGCGCGTTCGCGCAGCATGCCGCCGAACGTCTCGCCGCGCCAATACCCGGCGGCCCGGTAGCGCTCGGCGAACTCGGCGGGCCACGTGGGACCGAGGCTCGGGGTGCTCACGGCCGGCCACCCACGGCGTGCAGGAAGGTGTGGAACTTGGCCTCGGTCTCGGCTATTTCGGCCTCGGGCGAGGATGCCGTCACGATGCCCGCGCCGGCGTACAGCCGCAGGGTGTCCGCGTCCGCCTCGGCGCAGCGGATGGTGACCACCCATTCGCCGTCGCCGTCCGCGTCGCCCCAGCCGACCATGCCGGTGTACAGGCCCCGGTCGAACGGCTCCAGGTCGGCGATGGTCTGCCGGGCGGTCGTGGTCGGGGTGCCGCATACCGCCGGGGTCGGGTGCAGCGCGCAGGCCAACTCCAGTGCGGAGGCCGGGTTCCGGTCCGGGAGCGTGCCGGTGACCGTGGTGGACAGGTGCCACATGGCCGCGGTGCAGACCAGGGTCGGCCGCTCGGGCACCTCCAGCGTCTCGCAGAACGGCGCGAGCGCGGCCCGCACCGCGGCCACCACGACGGCGTGTTCGTGCAGGTCCTTGTCGGATTCGAGCAGGCCGGTCGCGCGTCGTACGTCCTCGGCCAGGTCGCTGCTGCGCTTGGCGGAGCCGGCCAGCGGGTTGGCCCGCAGTTGCCGACCGGTACGCGAGACGAGCAGTTCCGGACTGGCGCCGATCAGTGTGCTGCCGGCGGGCACCCCGGGCACCGCGAAGGTGTAGCCGTGCGGGTCGCGCCGGGCCAGGCGCTGCAACAGCACCGGTATGTCCGGCGGTTGGGCCGAACGCAGTTCCAGGGTGCGGGCCAGCACCACCTTGTCCAGCGCGCCGGCGCGCATGCGCCGGACCGCCTCGGCCACGCTCACTCCGTACGCCTCGGGCGTGGGCACCGACCGGATGTCCCAGGCGGTGGAGCTCGGTTCGGGCGCGGGCAGCACGATCAGCGGGTCGGCGGACAGCGGCGGTCCCCAGCCGGCCGCCTCCGGGACCGCCAGCGCGGCGCGCTCGCCCTGATCGAAGGGGACGGCGCCGAGCACGATCGGGGCGCGTCCGCCGACCGGGCTCGCCGCGGCCAGGGTCTCCGCGACCCGGGCGGCCAACGGCCGCTCGTCGTGCCCGACTTCCGCCTGCACGCCGTGGGTGAGCAGGGTGCGGGTGGGCGTGGCGAGGAAGCGCGCGTCGCCGGGTCGATACGCGTCGAGCAGCGCGGTCGCCGCGCCCACTGTGGCGAGGCCGGTGGCTTCTGGGGTGGTCACCTGAGGCTCCTTTGATTCTCCGGCGGGGTGTTGCGGAGGCCGTGTGCTGCAAAGGCCGTGCGGCGGCTCGATCGACGAGCCGGTGTCGAACCGGTGCGGGATGGTGTCCGCCGCGCCGGGCGGGACGGTGTGGGTCGGGCCCGGCACAGGTGCTGAGGGTCCGTCACACGTGCAGCGTCGCGCCGCCGTCGACGTACATGTTGTGCATGGTGATCTGCCGGGCCCGGTCGGAGGCGAGGAAGACGACCGCCTCGGCGATGTCGGCCGGGTCGGCGATCCGGCCCAGCGGGATACCGGTGCGGTAGCTGGCCAGGTCGCCGTCGAGGACCCGCCGGGGCGCGTCCGCGTCGGTCCACAGGGCGCGTTGCATGGGGGTGTCGGTGGAGCCGGGTGAGACCACGTTGCAGCGCACGCCGCTGCGGGCGAGTTCCAGGCCCAGACACATCGTGAACATGGTCGCGGCGGCCTTGGACGCCGCGTACGCGGCCATCCCGGTGCGCGGGATGCCGGCCGCGTTGGAGCCGACGGTGACGATGCTGCCCGCACCGCGTTCGACCATCGGACCGGCCACCGCGCGGCTGGTGTGGAAGACCCCGGTGCTGTTGACCGCGAACGTCTGTGCCCAGGCCTGGTCGCCGAGTTCGGTCACCGGTGAGGTGTGCAGCACACCCGCGACGTTGACCAGGATCGCGATCGGGCCCAGGTTTCGTTCGATCGCGGCCACGGTGGCGGTGACCGCCGGTCCGTCGGTGACGTCGAGCGGGTAGGCGACCACCGCGTCGGTGTCGTCGTCGGTCATCAGCTTCTTGACGCCGACCGGGTCGCGGTCGGTGGCGGCGACGATCGCGCCGTGGTCGACGAGGGCCCGGACGACGGCGGCACCGATGCCCTGCGCGGCGCCGGTGACCACCGCGATGCGGCCGGCGAGGTCTGATGGGTGCACGAAAATCCCCTCGGCAAACACAACTCCGGGGTCGGAGTTTAGGTGAGCCTAACCTAACTTCGCACCGGTGGTCGATGCCCCTGGAGCCGGCGGCGCTGCCTCCGGAGGTCGTTCGCGGCGCCGGTGATCCGCGCGGCGATCTCCCCGGAGGTTCCTCGAAGAGCCCTGTCTGCTTAGGTTAGCCTCACCTTATGACTGTGCATCAGCCGATTCTGCGAAATTCGGCGGGCCTTCCGAGCGACCCCGCCGACGCGCCGCCCGAATCGCCCTCGGACGAACGCCCCGACGCCCTGTCGCGGAACCCGCACGGCCGGCGCACGGTGCTCTTCTCCGGGATCGCGCTGGTCGCTGCGGTGCTGGTGCTGGCCGGCGTCTCACTCTCGGTGGGCGCCGGCGAGGTCGGCGCCGGCGGCGCGTTCGACTACCTCTTCGATCGGGGCGGCGCCCGCTCGGACAGCCATCTGACCCTGGTCATCCGCGATCTGCGCCTGCCCCGTACGCTGACCGCGCTGCTCGCCGGCGCCGCGCTGGGCATGGCCGGCTGCCTGCTCCAGACGGTCACCCGCAATCCGCTCGCCGAGACCGGCCTGCTCGGTGTCAACGCGGGCGCCTCGCTCGGCGTCGTGCTCGGCATCACGCTGGTCGGCGTGCAGACCGGATACGGCTACCTGCTCTGGGCGTTCGTCGGCTCGGCCGTCGCGGGACTGCTGGTCCTGCTGATCTCCGGTCAACGCGGCGGCGGTTCGCCGATGCGCCTGGTGCTGGCGGGCGCGGCACTGAGCGCGACATTCGGCGGCATCACCAACGTGCTGATCGTCAACTCGGCCGAGGCGTACGACACTTTCCGCTTCTGGGTGCTCGGTTCGCTGGCCGGCATCCAGGGCTTCGAGTCGCTGGGCAGCCTGGCCCCGGTGCTCGCGGTCGGCTTCGCGATCGCGCTGCTGAGCTCGCGCTCGTTGTCCGCCCTGGTACTGGGCGACGACCTGGCCCGCAGCCTGGGCCACCGCCCCGCCCTGACCCGGGTCCTGGTCGCCCTGGCGGTGACCCTGCTCACCGCGTCCTCGGTCGCCCTGGTCGGCCCGATCTCCTTCCTCGGACTGCTCGCCGGCTTCCTCGCCCGCACCCTGGTCGGCCCGCGCATCCCGGCCCAACTGTGCTTCGCCGCCCTGATCGGCGCGGCCGTACTGACCGCCGCCGACGTCGCGGCGCGCGTGGTCTCCCGGCCGTTCGAGGCGCCGGTCTCGGTGATCGTCGCGCTGATCGGCGCGCCGCTGCTGATCGGCGTGGTCCGCTCCCGACGGCTGGGCGCACTGGGCCTGACCGACCCCGCAACGGCCGAGCCGGCCACCCGTGCTGCGGCTCGCCGCTCGCCGCTGCGCAGGTTGGGACCGGCGGTGGCCGCCCGACTGCCGCGCCGACTGCGCACGTTGCCCGAGCACCTGGTGTTGCGGCGCGGCGGGTTGTCCCTGTTGTTGCCCAGCCGGGCCGTGCTGACCACGATCGTGCTCACCGTCGTCCTGCTCGGCGCGATCGTGCTGTCCGTGTATGCCGGACAACGCGAACTGGGTCTGGTCCGCACGTTCGACGCGGTCCTCGGCCGCGGCGACCACTTCGACGTGCTGCTCGTCCGGGAGTTCCGGCTCGGCCGCATCATCGCCGGGGTGGCGGCCGGCGCGGCGCTGGGTGTGGCGGGCTGCCTGACCCAGACGCTGGCCCGAAACCGGCTGGCCACACCGGAGTTGCTCGGCGTCAACGACGGCGCGACTGCGGCCGTGCTGATCTCCGTCTCGTTCAGCGCGAGCGGCACCTTCGGCGCCTGGTGGGCCGGGCCGATCGGGGCGATGGTCGCGGTGCTGGTGGTCACCGCGGTCGCCGGCGGCCTGGGCCAACGCGGCTACCGGGTCCTGGTGGTCGGTCTCGCGTTGTCCGCGCTGGCCTCGGCGATCACCCAGGTGGTGCTGTCCCGACGCTCGCTCAACTCGGCGAGCGCGCTGTACGTGTGGAGTTCGGGCAGCCTGAACGGGCGCGGCTACGACGTCGCCGGGCCGGTACTGATCGGCTTGGCCGTACTGGTCCCGCTCGCGCTCGTGCTCGGCCGCAAGCTGGACGTACTGCGCTTCGACGACTCGACCGCCGCCTCGCTGGGCGTGGATCCGGCCCGGATCCGACTGGTCTGCCTGATCGCGGCGGTGTGTCTGGCCGGCCTGGCGGTCGGGATCTGCGGGCCGGTGGGCTTCATCGCGCTGGCCGCGCCGGTGATCGCCGGCCGGCTGGCCGGGCCGTTGCGGGTGCCGATCCTGGGCTCGATGCTGGTCGGCGCGATCCTGATCGTGCTGGCCGACATGCTCGGTCGCATCCTGCTGGACGGCGCGGAGATACCGGTCGGCGTGGTCAGCACCGTGCTCGGCGGCCCGTTCCTGCTGTGGGTACTGCTGGGACGCTCGGGGGCAACGCGCGCGTAGGGGGCGGTCGGTGGCGCTCGGCGCGGCGGATCGGCCAGTGCAAAGACCGCCGCAGTGCTCGCCCACGACCGCGATCCGGCGTGCTCCGCCATGCTCCGGCGGCAACAAATTGCGACGAACGGGTGTACTCCCAAAGGGGCGGGGCACTATGCCCGGGCACCGAACAGCACGCACCGGGTACGAATCAGAGGGGGACGCCGACCATGAACCCGAGCGCCACGACCGCTTGCACAGCCGCCGAGGAGGCCACTGGGGCCGCTCTTCCGGTCGCGCCGGCAGCGGCCGCACCGCCGGTGGTCGAGTTGCCGATCGTCGAAGACATGGCGGACGTCACCGCGAGCGACGCGCGAGCGATGTCCAAGGTGCTCTTCGACCGACTGAAGGTGCTGGAGGAAGGCACGCACGAGTACCAATACGTGCGCAACACCCTGATCGAACTCAACATCCCGTTGGTCCGGTTCGTGGCCGCCCGCTATCGCTCGCGGCACGAGTCCACCGAGGAGATGGTCCAGGTCGGCACGATCGGCCTGATCAAGGCGATCGACCGGTTCGACGCGTCGTTCGGGACCGAGTTCCCCACCTTCGCGATCCCCACCATCTCCGGTGAGATCAAGCGCTTCTTCCGGGACACGAGCTGGGCCGTGCACGTGCCCCGCCGACTTCAGGAACTGCGCATCGAACTGGCCCGCGCCCGGGACGCGTTCACGAACGAGTTCGACCGCGAACCGACGCCCGGCGAGTTGGCCGAGCGGCTCGGCATCGGCATCGAGGAGGTCACCGAGGGGCTGACCGCCGCCGCCGGCTACTCGGCCGCCTCGCTGGACGCGCCGGCCGGGGACAACGGGCCCGCCGAGAGCTACGCCATGCGGTCCTCGTTCGTCGATCCGGGCTACGAGATCGCGGAGAACCTGCACGTACTCAAACCGCTGCTCGCGGCACTGCCGCAACGCGACCGGGAGATCGTGTCGATGCGGTTCGGCGAGGAGCTGACCCAGGCCCAGATCGGTGAACGCCTCGGGATCTCCCAGATGCACGTGTCCCGCCTGCTCAGTCGCATCCTGACCCGGCTGCGCGGGGAACTGCTCGCCGAGTGACGCGACGGTGTGCCACCGGGTGACGACGGAGCGGGGCCGACGGGAACAGGGTCGGGCCCCGCTTCGTTGTTCGATCGGCTGCCTCGGTCGAGCTTCTCGGCCCGAGTGCGCCCTCGGGTCGGGTACGGGCCGAGGTGGTGGTGTCGGGGACACGAGGCGCGGGCGCGTGTCGTATCTCGTGGAGTGCCCGACGCACCACACGTCGACGACGCGAGTGCGCACGCGCCCGCCGAAGTGGAGGCCCAGTGGGCTCGTCCGGTGCTCTCACCCGGTCCGTACGTCGCTTCCTGGGCAGAGCGGGGACGGTGGGCTCGACGAGCCTGCGCCCGCTGGTCCGCCGGGCCGGAGAGCGGGAGGCGGCGCTGCGCGCCCTGACCGACGCGGAGTTGCGCGCCGCGGCGGACGCGCTGCGGAGTCGGGCCGACACGAAAGGTGAGACCCGGCAGTCGTGGGACGACGACGTGCTGGTCGAGCTGTGCGCGCTGGGCCGTGAGGCGGCCCACCGTGCCCTGGACGAACGTGCCTTCGACGTACAGCTCCTGGGTGTGTTGGGCCTGCTGCGCGGCACCGTGGTGGAGATGGCCACCGGCGAGGGCAAGACCCTGGTCGGCGCGCTGGCCGCGGCCGGGTTCGCGATCCAGGGTCGGCGGGTGCACGTGTTGTCGGTCAACGACTACCTGGCCCGCCGCGACGCCGAGTGGATGTGGCCCGTCTACGAACTCCTGGGCGTGGAAGCCGGCTATGTGACCCAGGCGTCCACCCACGCGGAGCGGCAGGCCGCCTACGCCCGGGACGTCGTCCATGTCGCGGTCGGCGAGGTGGGCTTCGACACGCTGCGCGACCGATTGCGCACCACCGCCTCGGAGTTGGTGTTGCCCGAGCCGGACGTGGCGATCGTCGACGAGGCGGACGCGGTACTGATCGACGAGGCCCGGATCCCGCTCGTCCTGGCCGGCGGGGTGGCCGCGGGCTCGGACGAGGCGGAGGCCGCCCGGGTGGTCTCGGGCCTGGTCGACGGCCTGCACTTCGCGGCCGAGGCGGACGGGATGACGGTGCACCTCACCGACGCGGGGGTGACCGAGGTGGAACGCGCCCTGGGCGTGGACAACCTCTTCGCGCTCGGGATGGACGCCCGGCTCTCGCAGATCAACGTCGCGCTGTACGCGAGCGTGTTGCTGCGCCGAGACGTGGACTACCTGGTCCGGGACGGCCGGATCCGCCTGGTGGACGCCAACCGCGGCCGACTGGCCCAGCGCCAACGCTGGCCGGACGGGCTGCACGCGGCGGTGGAGGCCAAGGAGGGCCTGGTCGTCGGGCCGCGCGGGGAGGTGTTGGACCAGTTGATCGTCGCCGACCTGATCGGCGGCTACCCGACCGTGGCCGGGATGACCGGAACCGCGGTGATCGTGGCCGAGCAACTGCGCGAGTTCTACCGCCTGGAGACCGGCGACCTGCCGCCGAACGTGCCCTGTGTGCGGGTCGACGAGCCGGACCGGCTGTACGACGACGAACAGGCCCGCGACGCCGCGCTGATCGACCTGGTGGAGCACGCGCACGCCACCGGCCGGCCGATCCTGGTGGGCACCCGCGACGTCGCCAAGTCCGAGCAGATCGGGGCCGCGATAAGGGAGTTGGGCCTGGAGTGCGCGGTGCTCAACGCCCGGGACGACAGCCGCGAGGCGGCGATCATCGCCGAGGCCGGGGCGGTGGGGGCGATCACCGTTTCCACCCAGATGGCCGGCCGCGGCACCGACATCCGGCTCGGCGGCCGGGACGGGAAGGACCACGAACGGGTCGCCGAACTGGGCGGGTTGCTGGTCGTCGGCGTCGGCAGATATCCCACCCGTCGGCTGGACGACCAGCTTCGCGGGCGGGCCGGCCGGCAGGGCGACCCGGGCACCTCGGTCTTCCTGACCAGCCTGGACGACGAATCGATCACCCGGCACGCGTCCGACCCGCCGCCCCGATCCGCCCGGGTCGAGGACGACGGACGCATCCGCGACGCATCGGTGCGGCGCTACGTCGAGCACGTGCAGCGGGTGGCCGAGGGCACGCTGCTCGAAGGACACCGCACCACATGGCGGTACAACCAGCAACTCCGGCTCCAGCGCGAGGAAGTGCTCGACCTGCGCCGGCGCATCCTGCACGACGACGAGGCCGCCCTGGTCCTGGCCGACCTGCGCCCCGAGCGCTGGGCCGAACTCCTGGACGAGGTAGGCGAATCGGTCCTGGCCGAAGCCGCCCGGCAACTCCTCCTCTACGACCTCGACGCGGCCTGGACCGAGCACCTGGCCCGCACCGCCGACCTGCGCGAAGGCATTCACCTGCGCGCCCTCGGCCGCCAGAACCCCCTCGAAGCCTTCCACGCCGAGACCCAACGCGCCTTCATCCCCCTTATCTCCCGCGCCCAATCCGCCGCAGCCGACCGCCTCGACACCGCCCACATCACCGACGCCGGCCTCGACCTCGAACGCTCCGACGTGCAACGCCCCACCTCGACGTGGACCTACATGGTCCGCGACCAACACTTCACCGCGATCGACGAACCCTTCCTGACCGGAATCGGCAAACGCCTGCGCTCGGCGAGCCGGGAGGACTGAACGAACCGTGAACCGAGCCGTCGGTCGGGCGCCCTGGCCGGGAGCGGATTCAAGCGCCGACACGGCCTGCGCCTGGTGGCCATTCTGGTTTGAGTGCAGGCAGCGTCAACGGGCACCGCGTCCGGCGGCGGCGCCGAATTTGCGCAGGGTTGCCGCGTCCTCGTGGGGCCCGGGGCTCGATGAGCTGCTTCGGCGTGGGGGTCGGTCTTCGTGGGGGCGGTATTAGAGTCGGGGGATGGGAGCGACTGACGAGGGGACCGTGCGGGTCGACAGTTGGGTCTGGTCGGTGCGGTTGACCAAGACTCGGTCGTTGGCTGCGGCGGCGTGCAAGGCCGGGCACGTGCGGGTCAACGGGGACAAGGTGAAGCCGGCGCAGGCGATCAAGGTCGGCGACGAGGTGCGGCTGCGCCAGGACGGGCACGAGCGGATCGTCGTGGTCAAGCGCATCGTCCGCAAGCGGGTCGGCCCGCCGGTGGCCGCCGAGTGTCTGATCGACAACAGCCCCCCGCCGCCACCGCGCGAAGAGGTCGCGGTGGCCCGGCGCGATCGTGGTGCCGGCCGGCCGACAAAGCGCGAGCGGCGGGTGTTGGAGCAGTTCCGTGAGCGCTGAGCGATGAGCGATGGTGGGCCCGACTGTCGAGCCGGGCCCACCGGGTCGGGGTCCGACGTCAAGGCTCGACCGGACCGCCCGCCGGGTTCCGTTCCGCCACCGCACGCGGCAGCGTCTCGCCGCGGAAGAACGCCGGCTGCGCGAACCGATACCCGAGCATCAGCACCGCGCCCAGGAGCAGCGCGCCGATCCCGGTCAGGAATACCCCGCCGAGCTGCCAGTGCGGCGCGAACGGCAGCGTCCAGTAGGTCGTGCCGTAGTCCTTGTCCGAATACACGATGCACGCGTCGACGAAGAAGTACGCCAGCAGCGCCCCGCCCAGGCCCGGCATGACGCCCTTGGTGACCAGGTCGCGTCGGCTGCGGGTGAGCACCCGCCGGTGGAACCAGACGCACGCGAAGCCGGTGATGCCGTAGTAGAACGCGATGGCCAGCCCGATCGAACCGATCGAGTCGGTGAGCACGTTCGTGCTGACCCGGGTGATCGCGACGTAGAAGACCACCGACGCGATGCCCATCCCGACCGTGGACCAGGTCGGCACCAGGTTCCGGTGGTGCACGCGGGCGAAGTTCTGCGGGATGGCCCGGTGTGCGGCCATCGACAGCGCGGTGCGCGCGGTCGGCAGGATCGTGGTCTGGGTGGAGGCGGCCGACGACGTGAGCACCATGAACACGAGCAGCTTGGCCATGAACCAGCCGAACCCCTCGGTGCCGAACACGCTCGATCCGAGACTGGAGAGGACGTCCCCGGAGTTGTCCGGATTGGCCAGACCGTTGCCGGTGTCGCCGGCACCCGCGAAGGACAGGGCCGAGGTGCTGATCAACAGATAGATCAGCAGCAGGAGCACGGTCGACACGACCGCGGCCCGACCCGGGGTGTGCCGGGTGTCCGCGGTCTCCTCGTTGATCGAGACGGCGGTGTCCCAGCCCCAGTAGATGAACACCGCGGCCAGGACGCCCTTGGTCAGCGCGTCGATCGAGTCGATCTCGAACGGGTTGAACCAGGACCAGCCGATGTGCACCGAGCCGTCCGGCGCGTTGCCCAGGTAGACCTTCCACAGCGCGGTCAGACCGAGGGCGATCAGCACCACGATCTCGATGGTCAGCAGCACCTTCTGGAGGTTGGCCGACAGTTCGATGCCGACGTAGCAGATCCAGGTCATCAGGATGATCCAGACGACCCCGGCGAACGTCGTCCAGAACGTGTCCTCGGCCAGGCCGTGGGCGCCGATCAGTTGGAAGCCGTACTGTCCCGCGATCTGCGCGAGGTTGGCCATCACGATGACGTCCGCGACGATGATGGCCCAGCCGCCCATCCAGCCGGTCATCGGCCCGAACGTGCGCGAACCCCACGTGAACGTGGTGCCGCAGTCCGGGGTGTCCTCGTTGAGTTCCTTGTAGCCGTAGGCGATCAGGAACATCGGGATGAAGGCCAGCACCATCACGATCGGCGATTGCAGGCCGACGCCCGCGACGATGATGCCGAGCGTCGCGGCGATGCTGTAGGCCGGTGCGGTGGAGGCGAGCCCGATCACGACGCTGGAGGCAAGGCCCAGCGCGCCGGTCTTGAGGCCCTTCTCGCCGGCTGCGCGACGCAGCGGCGGTTCGGACGGGGAGGGTCTTGCGGGGTCGATGGTGGCCATGGCGAACCGTCCTGTCCTAGACGGGTGGTTTTACACCCGTTCGACCGAAAAGGACCATCGGAAGCAGGTCATCAGATTAGACCCGCCGGTAACCCGACCGGCAGCCCCGGCGCCCGGGAAAATCAAGGAACTGATGCTCTGTCAGACGCCCCGCCCGGACAGCCCGACAGGCTCCGGCGCCGAAAGGGTCGGCGACGCGGCCCGGTCGAGCCGGCCGCGGGCGCGCAACCGCGAGTCCAGTCGAGCGGCCGCCAGTCCGGCCAGCCCCAGCCCGGCGCCGACCCAGGCCACCGCCGCGTAGTCGAAGCCGGCCGCGATCACCCGGCCGCCCAGGAGCGGCCCGATGGTGATGCCGACGTTGAACGACGCGGTGTTGGTCGCCCCGGCCAGGGTCGGCGCGTCGGCGGCGATCGCGAACACCCGGGCGTTGACGGCCGGGTTGGCGGCGAATCCGGCCAGTCCGAGCAGGAAGACCAGGACCAGGGTGGCCGCGAGGTTCTCGGCGGTGAGCGCGAGCAGGACGCACACGGCCACGATCGTGCCGATGCTCGCGTACAACGTGCCGAACGGGTGCTCGTCGGCCAGTCGGCCGCCCGCGGTGATCCCGACCACCGCGCCCACGCCGTACCAGGACAACGCCAGCGGCACCCACGCCTCGCCGATGCCCGTGGTGTTGGTCAGCATCGTGCCCAGGTAGCTGAAGACCGCGACCACGGCGCCGAAGCTGAACGCGGTGGTCGCGTAGGCCACCCACAATTGTGGCCGCCGCATCGCGCGCAGTTCGGTGCGTACCGAACGCGGCGTCTCGTGGGTGGGGCGCCCGGCCGGCAGGACCACGTACACGGCCACCGTGCTGAGCGCCGTCAGTACCGCGACCGCCCAGAACGCCGCACGCCAACCGGCCCAGTTGCCGATCATCGTGCCCAGCGGCAGGCCGACCACGGTGGCCAGGGACAGTCCGCCCGCCACCACGGCCATCGCCTTGGCCTTCGCGTTCGCGGCGACCAGGCCCAGCGCGGTGACGGCGGCGACCGCCCAGAAGCCCGCGTACGCGACGGCGCTCACGAAGCGGGTGGCCAGCACGAGCCAATAGCCGGGCGCCAGCGCGCCGACCACGTGGCCGAGCACGAACACGACCTGGAACGCGACCAGCGCGGTGCGGCGCGGCCATTGCAGCGTGGCGACCGCGAGCAGCGGCGCGCCGACGACCATGCCGACGGCGAAGGCGGAGATCAGCAACCCGGCGTCGGGGATGGACACGCCGAGATCGGCGGCCATCGTCTCCAGCAGCCCGGAGAGCATGAACTCCGAGGTGCCCTGGGCGAATATGCCCAGTCCGAGGATGTAGACGGCAAGGGGCATGGGGGACTCCCGAGTGTCGTGGGTGATGTGTTTTGGAATGATCAGTTCAAAACGAGCGCATGCGTGGTTGCTCCCGGCGGCGCGCGGAGTGGGTCGCCTGGGCGGGCGGGTGTTTCCGGTGGGTGTTTCCCTCCGCCTACAGCGCGCCCAGGGTCGTGTTCGCGATCGCCTCCAGGCCGGCTCGGTCCACGCCGCTGCGTGCGGCCAGGCGGATGCCCGACACCGTGCCGATCACGGCGTGCGCGAGTGCGCCGGCGTCCTTGTCCCGGTCGACCTCGCCGGCCAGGCGACCGTTGTCGATGGCGGCCTTGATCGCGGCATGCCGGCGCGCGTAGTCGCGCTTGAGCAGCAGGGCCACCTCCGGATCGCGCCCGGCCAACTCGATCGCGGTGTTCACGACCAGGCAGCCGCGCCGGTCGCCGGTCTCGTCGCTCTCCTCGGCCACGATCACGGACAACAGTGCGCGGATCTTGTCGTGCACGGGCCGATCGCTCTCCAGGTTCGCGACCTGAAGCGATGTCATGTGCTCGATGTAGCTCCGCAGCGCCCGCAGGAACAGCTCGTGCTTGCCGGCGAACGTGTTGTAGATGCTGCTGCGGCCGAGCCCGGTCGCGTCGCACAGGTCCTGGGTCGAGGTGGCCTCGTAGCCGGCGACCCAGAAGGCTTCGAGCGCCGCCTGGACCGCCTCGTCTTCGTCGAACTTCCGGGGTCGGGCCATGCGAGAACGCTAACAGGTTTTGTAATGGTCGGTCCAATACGGCGGATCGGCGCCTGGGGGGAGCGTTGCGCGGGCTCGCCGGGTCTCGGCTCCGCCGCGCGCCCGTCGGGTCTCCGCCGTACCGCGCGCCCCTCGGGCCTCCGCCGTGCCGCGTGCCGGGTGTGCGTGCCGCCCGGGCGCGCAGGCCGGTCGGGCGCCCGGCGCGCGCTAGCCGTCGGTCAGCTTGGCGCCGAGGGTGGTCGGGTCGGTGGCCGCGGCGAGCAGGCGGGTGCGGATCGCGGTGCCGGCTCGGAGGTAGGCGCTCGTGTCGTCGTGCAGCATGCTGATGCCGTTGGCGGTCTCCAGGAACGCGATCAGTTCGAAGACCAGTTGGGCCGCGTCGAGGTCGGCCGGCGCGTCGCCGTTCGTCTTGGCGGTCTCGATCTGGGCGAGCAGCAACTCGCGCCACCCCCGCCAGGCCCCCGCGATCGCGTCCCGGACCCGGCCCGGCCGGGCGTCGAACTCGGCCGAGGCGTTGAAGAAGAAGCAGCCGCCGGGGAACACCCGGTCGCGGGAGTAGGCGATCCAGCGCTCGGTCAACCGCCAGAGCCGGATCAGCCCGGCGGGCTCGGCGCGTGCGGGGGTGACCACGTGTTCGAGGTAGACGTCCACGGCCGCGGCGATCGCGGCGAGTTGCAGTTCCTCCTTCGATCCGAAGTGTGCGAACACCCCGCTCTTGCTGATCTCCAGGTCGCCCGCGAGTCGGCCGATGGACAGCCCTTCGAGGCCCTCGACGGACGCGATGTCCGCGGCGCGGCGGACGATCGCCAGTCGGGTGCGATCGCCCTTGCGGACCCGCCCATCCGTGGGGGACGCGCTCACGATCACTCCTGCCTCCGGCGGTTCGGCGGATCGGCGAATCCGCCGGACGGTCGTTCGACCGATCGCCGTCGATTATCTCCCGGTCGCCTTGACAGGCTCTCGCCCTCGGTAAATAGTACGACCGGTCGTGCAGTTTTCCAAGAAGTGCACGCTTCGACCCGACCGGCCGTCCGCCACCGCACGACCGGCCACCACCAGCCCTCGCCCGAGGAGGCGCCCGATGACCGACCCCCGAACACCCGCCGGCACCGACCCCGCCATCGACCTCCGAGCGCTCGACGCGCAGGCGCTGGACCGCCGGGCGATCGTGATCGCGCTGGACGCGGCGCGGCTCGTCCGGCCCGATCAGTGGGAGTCGCCCACCCCGTGCGAGGGATGGAACCTGCGTGATCTGCTCGGCCACATGGTCGCGGAGAACCGCGGCTTCATCGCCGCGGCCGCCGGCGCCACGGATCGGCGGGTCTGGCACGACGCCTCGCTCGGTGCCGACCCGTGGGTCGACTTCGCCGACTCGGCGGTGGGCGTCACGGCCGCGCTGTCCGGTCCCGAGGTGCTGGAACGGCGCTTGCTCATAAGGGAGTTCGGTACCTTCCCGGGCTCGGTCGCGATCGCCATGCACTTCCTGGACAACCTCGTGCACGCCTGGGACGTCGCCCGCACGATCGGCCTGCCCGGCACCATCGACCCCGAACTCGCGCTGTGTGCCCTGGCGTTCGCCGAGCGTTGGGAGCTCGGCCGGCCCGGCATCGCCTTCGGCGGCGCGGTCGAGCCGCCGGTGGACCCGACACCGGGGGAGCGCCTCCTGGCGCTGCTCGGGCGCACGCCGCACCGGCGGTCGGCGTGAGTGCCGTCGAGGCGTCCGCGCGGATCGCCCTGCGGGCCACCGGTGCGCTGTCCACGCGAGCGGCCGGCGCCCTCGCCTACCTGCTGTTCCGGCGCCCGTTCGTCCGAGGTCGGGTGCGGCCCGGCGAGCATTCGGCGCACATGTTCGCGATCACGGAAACGATGTACGTCGGCGGCAAGCGGGTGGTCACCTACCGCTGGGGCGACGGCGCCGAGCCGGTGCTCCTGCTGCACGGCTGGCGGTCGCGCGCCTCGCGATTCGCGCCGCTCGTCGAGGAGTTGCGGGCTCGCGGGCTGACCCCGATCGCCTTCGACGCGCCGGGCCACGGGGATTCCGGCGGCACGAGTACCACCGTCCTCGAATACGCCGAGATCGCTCTCCGACTCCAGGAAAGACACGGCGACTTCCGGGCGGTGCTCGGGCATTCCTTCGGCGTGCTCGGTGCGTTCCAGGCGCTGCGCTCGGGACTGCGGGCCGACCGGGTGGTCGCGGTGGCGGGGGTGTGCGACATGGAGTACCTGCTCGACCGGTTCAGCGCCGAACTCGACCTCGACCCGAGGGTCAAGGCACGGTTGCGGGAGCAGGCGGACACGCGGCTCCTGGCCCCGGAGTCGGCCATCTGGCAGCGGTTCTCCGCGCCCTACGGAGCCGGCCCGGCGCGGGTGCCGATCCTGGTCGTGCACGACGAGGACGACACCATGGCGGTGGCCGACCAGGGCTATCGACTCGCGGCGGCCTACCCCGACCAGGCCCGGCTGTACGTCACCCGAGGGCTGGGCCACAACCGGGTACTGGGCGACGCCGCGGTCCTCGCCGAGGTGCTCCGCTTCCTCGACGCACCTCGGCGGGAACGCGCGACGGAGTGTGTATGAGAGCGGCCGGACGGAACGCCCGCGGTAGCCGACGGGACACCGCAGCCGCCCGACGGGACACCCCCGACGGCACCTCACCCCGGCGGATCCGGCGGCCTCACCCTGCGGACCCCGCCCGCCGCTCCGCCGGCGCACCGACCCGCGCGGGCTGCGGTGCCTCGACCCGCGCGGATCGCGGTGCCTCGACCCGCCCGGCCGACCGCCGCGGCCCGGGCCACGGGTATCGCTCCACGTTCCGCACCGGCGGCGGCACGGCGGGTGTCTCGTCGTCGACGATCCGGTGGTACCGCAGCGCGAAGTAGTTCGCGGTCGGATGGCCCGCGAGCAGCGGAGCGGCGAAACTGCCGGTGCCCTTGACCATGTCGGAGCGCGAGTTGGCCAATTGCACGTAGGTGAAGGTGCCCGCGCTGCGCCCGATCCACCCGGTGAAGAGCACCACGTGGCCGTCGTCGGTGTCGTCGAGCGCGTCGCCCGGGAGCAACTCGTCCCGCTCGATCCGGTCGGTGAGCGAACGCCGGTCGAGCGAGTCGGTGTTGAAGTCGGTGCTCGGCAGGTGCCAGGCCATCGCGACCAGGCCCGAACAGTCCGTGCGGTATTCGTGCGCCCCCTCCGGGTCCGCGGCCTCGGCTCCCTGGTCGTACTGGATGTCGCGGTCGTACCAGTCCTCGGCGCGCTCCAGGACCTCGGCACGGGTGATGTCCGCGCCGCGCTCGGAGGTGGTCGGCGAGTGGGCCCCGGCGGGAGCGGCGGAGGTGGTGGCCGCGGCCCGCGGCGCGGCCGACCCGCCGAGCGCGGCGGCGGCGAGGAACGAGAGGGCGAACAGGGCGCGGGTACGGCGATCCGTGCCGAAAGTGACGATTTGTCGCATGACACCAGACTTGGCCATGCCGGCACGCTCGTGGTGGATCGCAACGCGGGTCGGCCGGGCTACTTGGCCGCGCCGAGTCCGATGTCCAGGACGGCCTCGACCTCGCGGCCCCGCTCGTCCAGGAAGTGCAGTGAGCCGCCCGCGCTGTAACCGGCGCCACTGGGGACCTGAACGGTGAAGGACCTGGTGCCGTTCGCCAAGCCGCGGTCGACGGTCCGCACGGTGATCGGCGCCTTGTCGTTCTCGAACCTCGCGGTCACCGCGACCACCTTGGCCGACACCTGACCGAAGGTGATCGTCCCCAGCGATCCGACGCCCGGCCGGTACAGCGCGGTGTCGCCGACGGCGATCGAGGCGATGTTCCAGGCATGACTCGACTCCGGGGACACCCCCTGGGCGGGTTCGCACCACTGGCCGCCCCGATTGTCCAGGCGCCCGTCCAGGAACACCTCGACCACGTCGCACCCGGGCGCATCGATCGCGGCCTGCGCGTCGCCCCGGGGGGCGCGCGCCAGCGCCCAGCGATGCCCGTCGAACTCGCCCGTTGCGATGACGTTCCGGTCGGGCGACTCGGTCACGGTTTCGGGGTGCGGGGGAATCGTGGACGAGGCCGGCGCCTCGCGTGCCGGGCCGGTCGCCCGGGTGTGCGATCCGGACAGGGACGCCGCGGTCATCGCCGAGACCGCGACCACCGCCACGACCGAGGCGGCGATCAACGCGGTACGTCGGCGCCGGGCGCGTCGACCGCGCTGCTCGATCCGGTCGATCGGTGCGACGCTCGGCGGCAACTCCTCGACCCGGGCGGCCAACTCGTCCCGCAGCCATCGCTCCTGGTCAGCCCCGGTCATCTGCGTACTCCTCGTTTCCGATGCGGATTCCGGCAAGTCCCGGATGGACACGCAGTTTGGCCAGGCCCCTGGCGGCCTGACTCTTGACCGCGCCGAGTGAACAGCCGAGGATCCGGGACACCTCCGCCTCGGGTAGATCGTCCCAGTAGCGCAGCACGATGATCGCGCGCTGCCGGGCGGGCAGATCGGCGAGCGCGGTGCGCAACATCTGCCGCTGGTCGGCCCGGACGTACGGGTCCTCGCCGATCCGCTCCGGTGGTTCGGCCCGCAGGTGCTCGGCGACCCGCCGCTTGCGGAAGCGGGACGTGTTGGTGTTCACCAGGATGCGGCGCACGTAGGCGTCCGGACTGTCCGCGCGGCGCACGCGACGCCAGTTCAGGTACGTCTTGGTCAAGGCGGTCTGGGCGACGTCCTCCGCGATGGCGTGGTCACCGCTCAGCAGGTAGGCGGTTCGTACCAGTCCGCTCCAGCGGGATTCGACGAACGCCCGAAAATCGGCGACCTCTTCGGCTTTCACTCGCACCTCCGAACTCACAGAGCACCGACTCGACCCGGAAGGTTGCCTGGTCTCCCGAAGTTTTCCGACCCGGATTCGCGCGACCGGGGAACGGCTCGTGGGGGTGCGTGGGCTTCGGCGATGCGGTCCGGGCGGGGCCGGCCGGGGTCGGGTCTACCCGCCCGAGGAGCCGGATCCGAGCACCGCTCGGGACGCGGTCAGGGCGATGCCCTCGATCGACGCGGGCGGAGTGCGGCCGGCCGCCAGGTGAGTCCGGATCGCCGCGTACGGGATGTCCACCAGCGCGAAGGCGACCCGCTCCAGCGCGGCCGGGGTGACCCGGCCGAAGCGGGCGCGGGTGTACGACCGCAGCGCGCTCGCCACGGCCTCGTTGAGCGTGGTCGACTCCGGGCCCAGCTCCTCGGGCCACCGCGCGATCAGGTCCTCGCGCCGATGCAGCAGCAACACCGCCGCCTCGTCCGGATGTTCACGCACCCAGGCGAACACGGCCCGAACCGCGCGGTCGGCCCCCCGATCCGGGTCGGGATCGGCGAGCGCGGTCAGGAACGGCTGTTGGAAGCGTCGCACGGTGCGCACCCACAGGCGGGCGAGCAACAGGTCGCGCGACGCGAAGCGGTGATACACCGACCCGACCGGCGCACCCGCCTCGGCGGCCACCGCCGCGACGGTCACGGCGCCTGCGCCGGTGCGGGCGGTGACTCGCAGCACCGCGTCGAGGAAGTCGTCGTCGGTGAACCTCGGTTTGCGGCCCACGATTCCTCCGCGCTTGACACCGGCCGGCGGCCGGCGTTTTCTGGAATCAGGATTCTAGTATGGAACAACCAATACGGCGAACGATTGGCGGTACGCACCATGCCGACCTCACCGACCTCACCGACCTCACCGACCGGCTCGCCGAACCTCGTCGACGCGGCGTTGCGCATCCTGCGCTCGCACGCGTTCGGGTTCCTGGCCGGCACCGACACGGCCGGCGCGCCGCGGGTGCGTCTGGTGCAACATCTCGCGGTCGAGGACGACGCGACGATCCGGATCGGTACGAGCCCGCGCTCGCGCAAGGCGGTCGACCTGATCGCCCGGCCGCAGGTGTGCTACTCGGTCGAGGACCGTGCGGCGGTGGCCTATGCGACGTTTTATGCCCGAGCCGAACTCGTCTGTACCGGACCGGAGTTGGTGACCCATTGGGACGAGACGCTGCGGCCGTTCTTCCCGGCCGGGCCCACCGGCGGCGACTTCGCGCTCGTGCGCCTGGTACCGCACCGAGTGGAACTGGTCGACTTCACCGCCGGCATCCATCCCGATCCGTATGGGCTGGTCGCGGCGGTGGCGCAGGTGCCGTAGCCGGGTGCGCGACCGTGCTCAGGCCGGGAAGTCGAAGGTGTAGCCCTGCCGGACCAGCCACGGCAACAACTGCTTGAGTGCGGCCAGGGTCTGCCCGCGGTCGCCGCCCGCGTCGTGCATCAGGATGATCCCGCCGGGCTTTAGCTCCTTCTCGGCGGTGGCCAGGATCTTGTCCGCGCCGGGACGTTGCCAGTCGCGCGTGTCGTCGGACCAGTCCAGCGAGCGCATGCCGCGCCCGGCCGCCATCGCGCGCACCTGCGGGGACCAGTCGCCGCCGGGTGCGCGGAACCAGTCCACCCTGGTCCCGGGGCCGGCCGCCGCGACGATCTGGTCGTGCGCGGTGGTGATCTCGTAGTCGATCCGGGACAGCGGGCGCTCGGCGATGCGCTCGTCGTGGGTGACCGAGTGGTCGCACAGCCGGTTGCCGTCCGCGACGACCTCCTTGACCAGCTTCGGATCGGCCTTCGCGTTCGGGCCCAGCATGCAGAAGGTGGCCTTCGCCCGATACTCCTTCAACAGCGCCAACACCTGTGGGGTCCACTGCGGACTCGGCCCGTCGTCGAACGTCAACGCGACGGTACGGCCGCCGCTCGCGGTCCTGCGCACCAGCGTGTCCGGCACCAGCGGCGGCGGCACCGACGCCTGCGGATCGGCCGCCGTCGGTGCGTCGGACGGGGGCGGCCCGACGTCCGCGGCCCCCTCGCGTCCGCCGGGCCCGGCCGCCCGGTCGCCGGAGTCCGAGGAGCAGGCCGCGGTGCCCACCGCGAGCACGGCGGCGATCGCGAGAATGGTCGGATTACGCAGGCCACGACGGGTGTTGAGGCTAGTCACCGGTTGACTCCCAGCATGGTTCGAAAGCGAGGAAACACTTTCGAACACGCCCACAGCCAACGAAGGGGTTCCGTCTCGGGACCCATTTTGCGGCGACTTTGTGCGTTGTCGACCATCCCCGGACGATTCGACCGGCCGCGCGGTGGGCACGGCGGCGGTCTCGCCCCGGCCGAGTCGGGGCGGGGGCGATCAGGCCCGGTCGAGGGCGGTGAGGGTGCCGGCCAGGTCGAGGGCTTCGGGGGCCGGACGGTTGTACGGGAGCCTGCCGAGCACGCTCGCCATGCCGCACGTGTCGGTCACGGCGGAGAAGATCAGACCGGAGCCGATCGCGCCGGCCAACAGGCGCACCTTGGGCGCGCGCCGGCCGACCGCCAAGCCGAGCACGACCATGGTGCCGGCGGCCAGCCGGACCTGACGCTCCATCGGCCACACGTTGCGGGCATCGTTCGGGCCGTCCAGGGCATGACCGTCGGCGACCCAGGCCGAGGTGCCGCCGGTCAGGTGCGTGGCCGGGACACCGGCGGCGGACAGTTCGGCGCGAGCGCGCTCCGAGCGGGCCCCGGAGGCGCAGACGATCAGCAGCTCGGCGTTTTCGACCCGCTTGAGCACCGGTATCGCCTCGCGCAGCCGGTCCAGCGGGACGTTGTGCGCGCCGGGGATGTGGCCGGTCGCGTACTCGCCGGGGGTGCGCACGTCGAGCACGGTGAACTCGGTCAGCCGGGCGCGGACCTGCGCGGGGGCCAGGGCGGTCATGGGGATCGGGCCTTTCGACGGAGCCCGATGCCGGGAGCAGGAGGCACCGGTTCGGGGCGAATCCTGCGGTCGGGCATCGGGCGGGCTGAGCGGAGGGCTACCTACCGGTTGTGACTACCTTCGGCCAACGGAGGGATCGAGCTCGGTGTTCCGGGTCCGGCCCGGAAATCGGGATTGTTCCGGGGTCGCCTGCCGGTCCGGGGGCGCGGTTCGCGCCAGCAGCTCCGCGAGCAGCGGAGCCACCTGGTCCAGTTCGATCAGGAAGCCGTCGTGGCCGTGGGGCGACTCGACCACGCGCAGCGGACCCGCACCCGGTATGCCCTCGGCGAGGGTGCGCTGCTGGCTCGGCGGGTAGAGCCGGTCGCTGTCCACGGCCGCGACCACGGTCGGTGCGGTGACCCGGGCCAGGGCCGCGGCCACGCCGCCGCGATCCCGGCCCACGTCGTGGCTGTTCATCGCCTCGGTGAGGCTCACGTAGCTGCCCGCGTCGAAGCGCGCGGTCAGCTTGGCGGCGTGGTGGTCGAGGTAGGACTCCACCGCGTACCGCCCGGGCGGGTCCTCGTCGGGTTGGCGGGTCCGGCCGAAGCGGGTGGCCAGCTCGGTTTCGCTGCGATACGTGACATGCGCGATCCGCCGGGCCAGACCGAGCCCGCGCCAGGGCCCGGACTCGGCCGGCCGGTCGTGGTAGTCGCCACCGGCCCAGCCCGGATCCGCCCGGATCGCGTGCACCTGGGTCGAGCACCAGGCGATCTGCTCCGCACTCGCCGCCGCGGTGGTGGCGATCAGGAACAGCGCGCCGACCCGGTCCGGGTGCGTCACCGCCCACTCCACCGCCCGCATGCCACCCATCGACCCGCCCACCACCGCCGCCCAGCGCTCGATCCCGAGCAGCTCCGCGGTGGCCACCTCCGCCGCCACCTGATCGCGAACGGTCAACCGGGGAAAGCGACTTCCCCAGGCCCGACCGCCCGGCCCGGGAGATGCCGGGCCGGTCGTGCCCCGGCAACCACCGAGCGCGTTCGGGGCCACCACGAAGTACCGATCGGTATCCAGCGTGCGGCCCGGCCCGATCAGGCCGTCCCACCATCCCGGAGTGGGAAACCCCGGCCCGGCGGGACCGGCGACATGGCTGTCGCCGGTCAGCGCGTGCAGGACCAGGACCGCGTTGGCGCGGTCCGGGGCGAGCCGACCCCACGTCTCGTAGCCGATGTGGACCTCGGGCAGCAGCTCCCCGGACTCGGTCCACAGCGGCCGCGACAGGGTCAGCGAGCGCGGCCCCGCCGGGGCGGCGGGACCGGTGGGCGTGGCGTGCGACATGGTGACCTGCTCCGTTCGGGTTCCCGCTGCCCGCTAGGACGCCTGCGCGGCGCGGAAGCCGGCCGCCAGGTCGGCGCGCAGATCGGCCAGGCCCTCGATGCCGACGGAGAGCCGGACCAGGCCCGGGGTGACCCCGGTGGCCAGCCGTTCCGCGTCGGTGAGCTGCGCGTGCGTGGTACTGGCCGGGTGGATCACCAGGCTGCGCACGTCGCCGATGTTGGCCAGGTGGCTGAACAGCGACAGCCCGTCCACGAAGCGGCGGCCCGCCTCGACCCCGCCCTTGAGCTCGAACGCGACGATCGCGCCCGCGCCGCGCGGCAGATAGCGCTTGCCCGCGTCGTACCACCGGCTGCTCGCCAGCCCCGCGTAGTGCACGGTCTCCACCTCGTCCCGAGCCTGCAACCACGTGGCCAGCGCGCTCGCGTTCGCCACGTGCCGCTCGATCCGCAGCGACAACGTCTCCAGGCCCTGGAGCAGCAGGAAGCTGGTCAGCGGCGCGATCGCGGCGCCCACGTCGCGCAACAACTGCACCCGCAACTTGGCGGCGTACGCGCCCGGGCCCAGGTCCGGCCAGTAGCGCAGCCCGTTGTAGCTCGCGTCCGGCTCGGTGAAACCCGGGAAGCGGTCCGGGTACGCGCCGAAGTCGAAGGTGCCACCGTCCACCACGATCCCGCCGATGGCGGTGCCGTGTCCGCCGAGGAACTTGGTCGCCGAGTGCACCACCACGTCCGCGCCGTGCTCCAACGGGCGCAGCAGGTACGGCGTGGGCACCGTGTTGTCCACCACGAGCGGCAGGCCCGCCGTGTGCGCGAGATCGGCGACCGCCGACACGTCGAGGACGTTGCCGCGCGGGTTGCCCAGCGTCTCGGCGAACAGCAGCCTGGTCTCCGGCCGGATCGCCGCGCGCCACGCGTCGAGGTCGTCCGGATCGTCGACGAAGGTGACCTCGATGCCCAGCTTGGGCAGCGTCCAGTGGAACAGGTTGTACGTGCCGCCGTACAACGACGAACTGGACACGATGTGGTCGCCGGCGCCCGCGAGGTTGAGCACCGCCAGCGTGGTCGCGGCCTGCCCGGACGCGGTTGCCACCGCCGCCACGCCGCCTTCGAGCGCGGCCACGCGCTGCTCCAGCGCGTCGGTCGTGGGGTTGTGGATCCGGGTGTAGATGTGTCCTTCCTCGGACAGGTCGAACAGCCCGGCGGCGTGCGCGGTGTCCTTGAAGACGAACGACGTGGTCTGGTAGATCGGCACCGCACGGGCCCCGGTGGTCGGGTCGGGCGAGGTGCCGGCGTGCACCTGCCGGGTCTCGAAGGACCACGCCGCGGGGTCGTCGGCAAGCCCGGTCTCGATCGTGGGCGGCGCGTCGGTTGCTTCGAGGGTCATCGGGAAACTCCTTGCGGGGTAAGGGAGTCGACGTGGTCGAGCGGGTTGTGGCGGATGGCGGGAGAGGCCACCCGGATGCGGCGACGAGCAGGGTCGCGCGACGGACGGCCACGGGGTCGAAGGCGCGGGTCGCCGCGGTCTCGGCCGCCCTGCGGGCGTGACGGTGCCCACGACCCGATCGGCGACGGGTGGTCGACGATCGGGTGAGGAGAGCGGCGGGAGACGGTGGACGACGCGGCCGCCGGCCGGACGAGACGCGGTCCACCCGGCTCGCGGGCGACGCGGTCGCCGTCGCGCGAAGCGCGGTTGATCGAGTCGGCGGGTCAGCGCCCGGACTCACACACCGCGCGAACCTCGGAGACCGAAGCGGTCACCCGGGTTCAGTGGCACATTCGACACGCCATGCTGGTCACGCGCACGAGATCCACGTGGCGGCGACTGACGAGCATGGGGCTGGGCATGGCCGCGAGTCTAGGCGGCCCGACCGGAATTGCGCCACGGGGTAGTTCGAAGCGGATGGGAAAGGCCGGGCCGGAAGCCGGCTGGACCGATGCGCCTTCCGCGTGCTTTCATCACCGCCATGACTTCGCGTCAGGTCGCTTCCGTGCTGCTCGACCCCTTCTGGGTGGGTCGACGAGCCGACCATTTCGACCAGACCTGTCGCTGAACCCCGCCGTCGTGCGGCCTCCCGCCGCCGAACGAGCACAGGCTGCCCACCCCGTAGACGCTCGTCGGTCCGGTGTGCCCGGACCCCGGCTGTACCGAGGACCCAGTCATGGCAACCAGCGCACCGCCCACCCTCCCCGTGATCGACATCTCCCGATTCGGCGACCCGACCGCCAACCGGGCCGACTTCCTGGCCGAACTGCGGCACGCCGCACGCGAGATCGGCTTCTTCCAGGTGGTCGGCCATGGTGTCGACCGGGAGCTGCGTGCCCGCGCCCTGGCGGTCTCCCGGCGCTTCTTCGCGCTGCCCGAGGCGGACCGGCTCGCGATCGAGAACGTCAACTCGCCGCAGTTTCGCGGCTACACCCGCACCGGCACCGAGTACACCCGGGGCGGCCCGGACTGGCGCGAGCAACTCGACATCGGCCCGGAGCGCGCGGCGCTCACCCTCGGCCCGGACGACCCCGCCTACCTGCGGCTGATCGGGCCCAACCAGTGGCCGGCCGCGCTGCCCGAGCTGCGCGAGACGGTGCTCGCGTGGCAGGAAGAGGCGCTGCGGGTCGGTCGCGAGGTGTTGCGCGCGCTGGCCGCGGCGCTGGGTCAGGACTCCGGCTACTTCGACGAGTGGTTCGACGCGGAGGCCGCGGTGCACGTCAAGGTCGTGCACTACCCGGGACGGCCGAGCGCCGACGTGGACCAGGGCGTGGGCGCGCACAAGGACTACGGCTACCTCGCGCTGCTGCAGCAGGACGACGTGGGCGGCCTCCAGGTCCGGGCTCGGGACGGTTCGTGGATCGACGTCGCGCCGCTGCCGGACGCGTTCGTGTTCAACATCGGCGAGATGTTGGAGATCGCCACGCGCGGCTACCTGCGCGCCACGCAGCACCGGGTGATCGCCCCACCACCCGGCGTCGACCGCTACTCGCTGCCCTTCTTCCTCGGTCCACGCCTGGACGCGGTCGTCGAACCGCTCACCCTGCCCCCCGAGTTGGCCGCCGTCGCCGACGGCATCACCGAGGACCCCGACAACCCCCTCCACCCCACCTACGGCGAAAACGCCCTGACCGGCTGGCTGCGCTCCCACCCACGAGTGGTCGCCCGCTGGTGGCCGGACCACCTCCCGCCGGAAGCGACCGGCCGGGTCGCGGCGGGTGAGGCCGAGTAGCCCGGCCGGCGTTCGAGGCCGAATAGCCCGGCCGGCTTCGAGGCCGGCCGGGCCGGAGGCCGAGACAACCCCGTCACCCCTCCGTGCTTGAGGCCACCGCCCGGGGGTACCAGCGAAGCTCCCGGGCCGGGCCGTCGGCCCGAACGCCTCCGGGAGGGACCATGACCGCCGATGAAGACGAACTCGTAGTCGTCGAACTCCACGTCAACGGCGAAGCCCGACTGCTCCGCATCGACCCCCGCGTCACCCTCTTGGACGCGCTGCGTGCCCACCTCGACCTGACCGGCCCCAAGAAGGGCTGCGACCTCGGCCAGTGCGGCGCCTGCACCGTGCTCGTCGACGGCCGCCGGATCACCTCGTGCCTGACCTTCGCCGTCATGTACGAAGGCCGCGAGGTGACCACCGTCGAGGGCCTGGGCGGCGACCCCGAAGGGGACCTGCACCCGGTGCAACAGGCGTTCGTCGACCACGACGCGTTCCAGTGCGGGTTCTGTACGCCGGGCCAGATCGTCTCCGCCGTCGCGCTCCTGGCCGAGGAGCACGCGGGCGACGACGACGAGATCCGCGAGTGGATGAGCGGCAACCTGTGTCGGTGCGCCGCATACCCCAACATCGTCGCGGCGATCGCCGCCGCGGCCGGACGGTAGGCCCCGATGCGCTCCTTCACGTACACCCGTCCGGCCGAACCCGAGCGACCCTGGGCCGAACTCGACCCGGACGCGATGTACATCGCCGGCGGCACCAACCTGGTCGACCTGATGAAGTGCGGCGTCGCCGCCCCGGCCCGCCTCGTCGACATCGGCCGACTCCCGCTCGCGGACATCGCGGTGGACGCGGCCGCGGACACACTCCGGATCGGCGCCCTGGTACCCAACAGCGACCTCGCGGCGCATCCGGTGGTCCGCGAGCGCCTGCCGGTACTCTCCCGCGCCCTCCTGGCCGGCGCGTCCCCGCAGTTGCGCAACCTGGCCACGCTCGGCGGGAACCTGATGCAGCGCACCCGGTGCGGCTACTTCCGCGACCTCGCGATGCCGTGCAACAAGCGTGTCCCCGGCTCCGGGTGTGCCGCGCTGGACGGCGAACACCGCGGTCACGCGGTGCTCGGCACGAGCAGTCGGTGCATCGCCACCCACCCCTCCGACCTCGCGGTCGCGCTGGTGGCCCTGGCGGCACGGGTGTTCATCGATGGGCCGAACGGCCCCCGCGTCGAGCCGATCGAGGCGTTCCACCTGCCACCGGGGGACACCCCCGAGCGGGAGACCACGCTGGGCCACGGCGAGTTGATCACCGCGGTGGAGGTCCCGCTGACCGCACTCGGCGCGAACTCGCACTACCTCAAGGTGCGCGAGCGGGCCTCGTTCGCGTTCGCGATGTGCTCGGCGGCGGTCGCACTGGAACTGCGCGAGGGCACGGTACGGGCCGCGCGGATCGCGCTCGGCGGCGTGGCGACCACGCCGTGGCGGGCGTACGCGGCCGAGGCGGCACTGGTCGGCCTGCCGCCGAGCACCGCCGCGTTCGCCCGGGCGGGGGACGCCGCCACGGACGGCGCCGTGCCGGGCCGGGACAACGGGCACAAGGTCGAACTGATCCGCCGCGTCGTCGCCCGCGCCCTGGGCACCCTGGTGGGCCCAGGCGGCGCCGAAGGCTTCGGTACCGCAGCAGGGGAGCAGCGATGAGCCCGAACGCCGGCCCGTGGATCGGCGCCGCCGAACCCCGCATGGACGGCCCGGTCAAGGTCACCGGCACCGCGATCTACACCGGCGACGTGGCACTGCCCGATCTCGCGCACGCGGTGCTGGTGCAGAGCACGATCGCCAAGGGCCGGATCACCGGGATGGACATCGCCGCCGCCGAGACCGCCCCCGGCGTGCTCGCGGTCTGCCCCTCCGACGGGTCGTTGGGCCTGGGTCGGGTCGCCTCGTACTACTCGGCCGACAACGGCCCGATGGGCGACGGCCGCTCCCCGCTGTCCGACGCGGTGATCCACCACCACGGGCAACACATCGCGATGGTCGTGGCGGAGACGCTCGAACAGGCGGTGGCCGGCGCCGAGCGCATCCGCACCCACTACCACCGGGAACCGCCGCTGGTCCGGATCGAGGACGCCATCCCGCAGACCCCGCCGGGCCGCGAGGACATCGTCCGGGGCGATCTCACCACCGGACTCGCGGTGGCCGACGTGACGGTGGAGGCGTACTACCGGACGCCGCCGCAACACATGAACCCGATGGAGCCGTGCACCACGACCGCGCACTGGGTGGGCGACCGGCTCACGGTGTACGACTCGACGCAGTACGTGAACGGGGTGCGGGACGCGTTGGCGACCGCGTTCGGGGTGCCGACGGCGCAGGTGCGGGTGTTGTCCGGCTTCGTCGGCGGGGGCTTCGGCAGCAAGGGCACGGTCTGGCCGCACGTGCTGCTGGCCGCCGCCGCGGCGCGCCTGGTTCGTCGGCCGGTGCGGCTCGCGCTCACCCGGCCGCAGATGTTCACCTCGTGCGGCACTCGGCCGGCGACGCGGCAGCGCATCGTGCTCGGCGCGCATCGCGACGGTCGGCTGACCGCGATCGGGCACGACGGCACGTCGGCCTGCTCGTTCGGGGAGAACGTGGTCGAGTCGACCGGTGGATCGACCTCGATCCTGTACGCCTGCCCGAATGTGAGCATCCGTCAGCGGATCGCGCGAGTGGACATGCAGGCGCCGACCTTCCAGCGGGCTCCGGGCCGGGCCCCGGGATCCTTCGCGCTGGAGTCGGCCCTCGACGAGCTGGCCCACGAACTGCACCTGGATCCCGTCGAGTTGCGGCTGCGCAACCACGCGGACACCGACCCGTCGTCGGGGCTGCCGTGGTCGGGCAAACACCTGCGGGAGTGCTACCGCGCGGGCGCCGAGCGGTTCGGCTGGGATCCGGGCGACCGCACCCCCGGTACCCGTCGCGAGGGCGACCTGCTGATCGGCAGCGGAATGGCGTCCGCGACCCACGAGATGGACCCCGGCCCGGCCTCGGCGTACGCCGAACTGCGGGTCGACGGCACGGCCGTGATCGGCGTCGCGTCGCACGACATCGGCACCGGGACGTACACCGTGCTCGGCCAGATCGCCGCGGACGTGCTCGGTCTGCCGCCGGAACGGATCATCGTCCGGCTCGGCGACAGCGAACTGCCGGACGCGCCGCCCTCGATCGGCTCGCAGACCGTCGCCTACGTGGGCCCGGCGATCCGGCGCGCGTGCGAGGCGGTCCGCGACGACCTGCTCGCGACGGCCGTCGCCGACCCCGAATCGCCGCTGTACCGCCGGGAGATCGGCACGATCGAGTTCGGCCCGCAGACGTTCGTCGCCGAACTGGCCCGGATCGGCGAGCCGTCCGTGTCGGGGGTCGGCCATCACCGACCCGATGCCAACTCGCGGTACGCGGTGCACTCCTTCGGCGCGCAGTTCGCCGAGGTCGCGGTGGACGCGCTCACCGGTACGGTCCGGGTGCGGCGGATGGTCGGCGCGTTCGACATCGGCCGGGTGATCAACCCGCGTACCGCGCGCAGCCAACTGCTCGGCGGGATGACCTTCGGCCTGGCCCAGGCGCTGATGGAGGCGACCGTGCTCGACCCGCTTCGCGGGCACGTGGTCGAGCCGCATCTGGCGGGCTACCACCTGCCGGTCAACGCCGACATCGGCTCGATGGACGTGCTTTTCGTCGGCGACCCGGACCCGCACATCAGCGACCTCGGCGCCCGCGGCGCGGGTGAGATCGGCGTGGTCGGCGCGGCGGCGGCGATCGCCAACGCGGTCTTCCACGCGACCGGGGTGCGGGTGCGTACGCTGCCGATCACACCGGATCGGGTGGTGACCGGCTCAGCCGTCGGCCCTTAGGGCGGCGTCGGACGGAGCGGGCTGCCCGGTCGGCGTCCGCTCCTCGGCCGCGGTCGTGCCGTCCGGTGTCGCGACCGGCAGGGTGAAGGTGATCCGGGTGCCGGTGGTGTGCTCGGGATCCAGCGCGATCGTGCCGCCGTGGAACTCGACGATCTTCTTGCACATGGCCAGACCCATGCCGCTGCCCGGATACGCGTCGCGGGTGTGCAGCCGCTGGAAGATCACGAAGATCCGCTCCGCCTGGGCCGGATCGATGCCGATGCCGTCGTCGGTCACCGAGATCCGCCACATCCCCGCGTGCTGCTCCGCGTCGACCACGACCCGCACCGGCCGGTCCGGCCTGCGGAACTTCACCGCGTTGGCGATCAGGTTCTGTAGGACCACCGACAACTGGGTGCGGTCGCCGCGCACGGTGGGCAGCGAGGTGTGGGCGACCTCGGCGCCGGCCTCGCGGATCGCGATGTCCAGATCGCCGACCACCGTCTCGTACACGGCGTTCAGGTCCACGGGGGTCTCCTCCACCGGTCCGCGGCCGACCCGGGAGAAGGTGAGCAGGTCGTCGATCAGGGCCTGCATCCGGACCGCGCCGTCCACCGCGAAGGCGATGTAGCGGTCGGCGCGTTCGTCCAAGTGGCCCTGGTACCGCTTCTCCAGGAGCCGGCAGAAACTGGCCACCTTGCGCAGCGGCTCCTGGAGGTCGTGCGAGGCGACGTAGGCGAACTGTTCCAGGTCGGAGTTCGAGCGGCGCAACTCGTCGGCCTGCTCGTCCAGGCGCCGTCGGGCGTCGTCGGAGAAGGCCAACTCGTCGGCGAGCCGGTGTCGCATCGCCTCCATCGCGTCGGCCAGCGCCCGCAGATCGGCCGGTCCGGTGGGGGCGATCGCATGCCCGAAGTCGCCTCGGGCAACCACGTTCGCATCGGCCACCAGTCGGCTCACCGGCAGCGTGACGCCGCGGCGCAGGCCCGCGAACACCATGATCGCGCCCGCCAGGATCACCAGCGCGATCGCGCCGAACACCCACGTTCGCAACGCGCGGACGTCCTGGAGGCCCGCCCGGGCGGCGTCGCGTTCGTGCCGGAGGCGGTCCACCTGGTCGCGGGTCGCCGCGCGTAGCGCCGCATAGGGGGAGGGGTCCGTGACGGCCGCGCGGACCTCCGCCGGCGGCGGTGTCCCGGGCTCGACGTTCAGGGCCGGGCGCACCACCCGGGCCTCCCAGGCCCGGGCGCGCTCCAGCACCACCCGCAGCCGGGCGGTCCCGGCGTCGTCGTCGCGCAACAACTCCTGAAGTACGGCGACCTGTTCGCGCTCGGTCTCGTGGCCGGCCGAATACCCCGTCTGGAGCGCTGCGTTGCCGGACAGGATCTGCTCCCGGATGGCGGCGTCCTGGTCGGCGTACGCGGTCTCCAGGCGCACCGCGGCGATCAGCGCGGGTGAACTGTGGTCGACCAGGCGCCCGTTGACCGAGGTCGAGCGGGTGAGCACCCAGGTACCCAGCAGCATGAGCAGGGTCAGTACGACCAGCGTCGTGGCCACGCCCACGAGCAACCACCGTCGGGTGTCCCACGTCCGCCGACGCACGAGGTCGCGCGTCGACCACCCCGATCGCGGATCGGCTTCGATCGCTTGCTCCACCACACCGTCCCCATCGTCACGAACCCGCAGCCGCGCCGGCCGTGAGCCCGGACATCGTACGAGGACCGATACCTGCCCGGATCGCGGATTCTTGCACCCGATCGGGGCGGTGGATCACACGCCGGTCGTGCGGGGCCGGATCGGCGATCAGGCGCCGGTGGTGGAGCCCGGACGGACGATCATCAGCACCGTCACGGTGGCCCAGAGCAGGTTGAAGACGCCGGTGGACATGGCCAGTCGCGCCGTGGCGCGGTGTGCGGCCGAGGGCGGGGCGGGCGCCGCGTCGACCGCGGACGTGGCGGCCATCGGTGCGGGCGCGGCCTCGGCCGTGCCCACGGCGGCGAGCAGCGCGTCCTGGCGGGGCAGTACGACCAGGGCCAGGAGCGCCGCGGCGAGCCCGGTCAGCACGATCGAGACGATCAGCCAGGTGTCGCCGAGCACGTCCATGTTCAGCGCGACGCCCAGGCCGAAGACCGGCACCACGACGCCGAAGACGGCGTAGATCCGGCAGATCCGGTGCAGGTTGTGCACGATCGCGTGGGCGCGTTGGTCGTGCGGATCCGCGAGCGCGTGCCTGGCGGCGGGCGGGAACATGCTCGCGGCGACCGTGACGGGTCCGATCGCGATGATTGCGGCGAGCACATGGATGGCGAGAAGGAACTTGGTCACGGACCGAGGCTAGGAGCGCCGGCGGGGCCGAACGAGTGGCAATAGTGACACTCTTGCGCGGATTCTCGCCAAGCCGATTCCGCCGGCATGCGCGGGTTTGGCGGGAATCGGGTGCACACCTAGATTATTGCCATGCATACCGTCGCCATTCTGGCCCTCGACGGCGTCATGGGCTTCGATCTGACCACGCCGATCCAGGTGTTCGGACGCACCCTGTTGCCGGACGGGCGGGCCGCCTATCGGGTCCGGGTCTGCGCGGTCGAGGCGGGCACCGACGTCGACGCCGGCGAGTTCACGATGCGCGCGCCGTGGGGGCTGGCCGAGTTGGCCGAGGCGGACACCATCATCTGTCCAGGTCGGGCCGACCCGAGCATGCCCACGCCCACGGCCGCGATCGCCGCGCTGCGCGTGGCGGCGGCGCGCGGCACCCGGATCGCGTCGATCTGCGTGGGCGCGTTCGTGCTCGCCGAGGCCGGTCTCCTGGACGGACTGCGGGCCACCACGCACTGGCTCGGCACGGCCACGCTGGCCGAGCGATATCCCGAGGTCGCGGTCGACCCGGACGTGCTCTACATCGACAACGGCTCGATCCTGACCTCGGCCGGTGCCGCCGCCGGCCTGGACCTGTGCCTGTACATGATCCGCCTCGATCACGGCTCGGCGGTCGCCGCGAACAGCGCTCGCGACGCCGTCATGCCGCTCGAACGCGCGGGCGGACAGGCCCAGTTCATCGTGCACGAACCGCCCGCCCCGGACGGCGCGAGCCTGGAGCCGCTGCTCGCCTGGCTGCGTGCGCACAGCGACCGCGAACTACTCCTGGAAGACATCGCCGCGCACGCCGGGATGAGCGCCCGCAGCCTGAACCGGCACTTTCGCGAACAGACCGGCACCACTCCGCTGCAATGGCTGCACCGGGTCCGGATCAGCCGAGCCCAGCACCTGCTGGAAACCACCGCCCACTCGGTGGACCGGATCGCCGCGCAGACCGGCTTCGGCTCGCCCACCGCCTTCCGCGACCGCTTCAAACGGGTCACCGGAACCACCCCACAGTCCTACCGCCGGGCCTTCCGCAGCCGCGACGACTGATCGCCGGGCGTAGCGGGCCGTCCTCGACGAGGCGTCGCACACCGTCGGACCGGTGAAGCGCGGCTCGGCGGGGCAGGACAGTCACGGTGGCTCCGGTCGGATTCGCCGGAGCGGGTCGACGCGGAGGGGACGGGTTCGAGGGATGACACTCGACGGTGCGCGGACTGCGGACGACGTGTGGTGGAAGTCCGCCGTGGTGTATCAGATCTACCCACGCAGTTTCGCCGACTCCGACGGCGACGGGATCGGGGACCTGAACGGCATCACCGCACGCCTGGACCACCTGTCGGACCTCGGGGTGGACGTGTTGTGGCTGTCGCCCGTCTATCCCTCGCCGCAGGACGACAACGGCTATGACATCAGCGAATACCGGGACATCGAACCGCTGTTCGGCACCCTGGCCGACTTCGACCGATTGCTCGCATCGG
Organism: Embleya sp. NPDC020886; assembly: GCF_044333915.1. Classification (NCBI taxonomy): domain Bacteria; kingdom Bacillati; phylum Actinomycetota; class Actinomycetes; order Kitasatosporales; family Streptomycetaceae; genus Embleya; species Embleya sp. NPDC020886. The sequence continues at coordinate 433,774 of NZ_JBIRRX010000007.1, forward strand.
TGCACGAGCGCGGGATGCGGCTGGTGATGGACCTGGTGGTCAACCACACCTCGGACGAGCACGCGTGGTTCCGCGAGTCGCGCGAGGGGCCGAACAGCGCCAAGCGGGACTGGTATTGGTGGCGGCCGGCGCGCAAGGACGCGGGGTCGGCCGGGGCGGTGGGTGCGGCGGGTGCCGCGCCGAACAACTGGGGGTCGTTCTTCTCCGGGTCGGCGTGGCAGCACGATGCCGCGAGCGACGAGTACTACCTGCACCTGTTCTCGCCCAAGCAGCCCGACCTCAACTGGGAGAACCCCGAGGTCCGGCAGGCCGTGTACGCGCTGATGCGCTGGTGGCTGGATCGCGGGGTCGACGGCTTCCGGATGGACGTGATCAACCTGATCTCGAAGGACCCCGACCTGCCGGACGGCCTTCTGCACGGCGACGGCCCGTACGGCGACGGCTCGCCGTACTACGTCAGCGGCCCTCGGGTGCACGAGTACCTCCAGGAGATGCACCGCGAGGTGTTCGCCGGCCGGCCCGAACGCCTGCTCACCGTCGGTGAGATGCCCGGCGTGACGCTGGAGCACGCCCGGCTGTTCACCGATCCGGCCCGCGGCGAGGTGGACATGGTCTTCCAATTCGAGCACGTGGGCCTGGACTTCGGGCGAGACAAGTTCGACCTGCGGCCGCTGCGGCTCACCGACCTCAAGGCTTCGCTGGGCCGCTGGCAGAGCGGCCTCGCCGAGGTGGGTTGGAACAGCCTCTACTGGAACAACCACGACCAGCCCCGGATCGTCTCCCGGTTCGGTGACGACGGACCCGAGTACCGGGTGCGCTCGGCGACCATGCTGGCCACCGTGCTGCACCTGCACCGCGGCACGCCCTACGTCTACCAGGGCGAGGAACTGGGCATGACCAACGCCCCGTTCGCCACGATCGAGGACGTGCACGACATCGAGGCGCTGGGCCACTACGCGCAGGCGGTACGGGCGGGCGAGGAGCCGGCCCGGGTGCTCGACGGACTGCGCGCACGGGGCCGGGACAACGCCCGTACGCCGATGCAGTGGGACGCGTCCGAGCACGCCGGCTTCACCACCGGCACGCCCTGGTTGCCGGTCAACCCGAATCACACCACCATCAACGCCGAGGCGGCGGTGGCCGATCCGGACTCGGTCTATCACCACTACCGCCGACTGATCGCCCTGCGGCACAGCGAACCGGCAGTCGTGCACGGCGACTTCACCATGCTGCTCGCGGACGACGAACGGCTGTACGCATTCACCCGCCGACACCGGGGCACCACGCTGCTCGTGCTCGCCAACTTCACCGGCGAGACGGTGGCGCTACCGGCCGATCTGGCGGCGCAGGGGGCGCGGGCGCCGCTCGTACTCGGCAACGCGGGGCCGATCGACGCGCTGATATTGCGCCCCTGGGAGGCTCGCGTACATCGGCACGTGTAGCCAACCGGCACGCCGGATACAGACCGCGTATGAGGACTATCGCTTCCGTCACCACCATTGCCCTCGCGTCGTCCGTCCTGGTCGCGGGCGCGGCCTCGACGGCCGGCGCCCAAAAGAGCAACCGCGCCCCGCTGCGCACGTGCGCCGAGGGCTCGCTCGGCTACGACGCACACGCGCTGCCACCGATCGCGAGCAGCGTGGTACTGGTCACCGTCACCAACCTGGCCGGCTCGGCCTGCACGATCGACCGTTTCCCGACGGTGACCTTCGCCGGGCTGGACGGCACGGCGCGACCGGTGCCGCCGGTGTCGAGCGGCGCGCGGCGGATCGACGCCGCCGGGAAGTTGTACGCGGCGCTGCGCACCGACGACCGCAGCGGCGCGGCACGATACGTTCCGAGCCTGACCGTCGCGGCCCATCCGGCCCACACCGGCAAAACCTTCACCGCAGCCGGGATCGGCGCGCCGACACCGGGTATCGCGGTCTCCGATCCGATCACCACGCTGTGGCGGAACAGCGTCGACGAGGCGGTGGACGCGCTCCCGGGTTGAGCCGGCCATCGGGCCGCGGCCGGTCGCCGATTCGGGCGGATCGGCCGCGGCTTTTCGGCGCTGCGGATTCGGGGGCGGATACTTGGGGTCTACCTAAGGAATCTCATGATTCGCAGGACCCGCATGACCCTGGGCATTCTCGGCTCCTCACTGAAGGAGAACGAGCACCGGCTGCCGGTCCACCCGCTGCACTTCGAGCGGATCGACCCGGACGTGCGCGAACACCTGTTCCTGGAGGAGGGGTACGGCGAGCGCTTCGGCGTCGCCGACGCGGAACTCGCCCGATTCGTGGCCGGGATGTTGCCGCGTAAGCGCCTGCTCGCGGAGAGCGATGTGGTGCTGTTGCCGAAACCCACCCACGAGGATGTGGCCGCGTTGCGCGACGGCCAGGTGTTGTGGGGCTGGCCGCACTGTGTGCAGGATCCGACGATGACCCAGGTCGGTATCGATCGCAAGCTGACGATGATCGCCTGGGAGGAGATGAACCACTGGACCGCAGCGGGCGCGTTCAGCGTGCACGTCTTTCACAAGAACAACGAACTGGCGGGCTATTGCTCGGTGTTGCACGCGCTGACGCTCGGCGGTGCGACCGGCAGCTACGGTCGCCGGATGCGGGCGGTGGTGCTCAGTTTCGGGGCCACGGCGCGCGGCGCGGTGATAGCACTGGAGGCGATGGGCGTTTCGGACGTGACCGTGCTCACCGCGCGGGACGCGGTGGCGGTGGCGTCGCCGATGCCCTCGGTCGTGATGGGTCACTTCCGGTTCGCCGAGGACGATCCGACCCGGCTGGAGGCGCTCACCGAGGACGGGCCGGTGCCGCTGGGCGCGTATCTGGCCGGCTACGACATCGTGGTGAACTGCGTTCGTCAGGACACCGACGCGCCCTTGACGTTCGTGCTGGATCGGGACCTGCCGGAGTATCGGCCGGGGTCGTTCTTCATCGACGTCTCGTGCGACGACGGCATGGGCTTCGAGTGGGCCCACCCGACCACGTTCGAGGAACCGACGTTCACCGTCGGTGACAACTGCCGGTACTACGCGGTCGATCACAGTCCGTCCTACCTGTGGGACTCCGCGACGTGGGAGATCAGCGAGGCGCTGATCCCGTATCTGGGCACGGTCATGGCCGGCCCGACCGCCTGGGACGCGGATCCGACGATCGCCAAGGCGATCGAGATCCGCGACGGCATCGTGCGGAACCCGAAAATCCTCAGCTTCCAACATCGTTCCGCCGACTACCCGCATCCGGTGGTGGCCCGCGCGGGAGGATGAGCGGGGACGGTGCCGTGCCACAGGTGGGGGGACGATGCGGATCCGGGTGGTGGGGCGGGCGCACGCCGAGCCGAGGCGGGTCGTTTTCACGTCCGGGGTCGGCGGCGGGGTCGGCTGAGTTGTCGGTGGGCGACGTGATCCGCTTCGAGGCTCCGTGGCTCGAACTCTGGCCCTGCGTGGTGTGAACAGGCGCGCCGAAGGCCCTCGTCGGCGGGCGAGGGCCTTCGGCGCGGTCGGTTGGTTACTTGTCGCTCGGGAAGGTGCGGTGGGCGCCGCCGGGTTCGCTGCGGGTCCGGGGTTGGGCGGCGGGGTCCGCGGACCAGGTGGTGCCGGTTTCGTCGTCGGCGGTGGGCTCGTACTGGAGGCGGTCGGCGCGGGCCTCGGCCTGTGCGGCCCGCTCGCGCGCCATGGCCGCGTCCTGGCGGGCGGTCGCGGTGTTGCGTTCGAGGATGGCCCGGTCGACGGCGCGCCGGTCACGGTTGTGGCGGGCCCGGCCCATTCGGGCCCTGCTGCCGATCATGAGCAGGCCGATGCCGAAGATCAGGGCCAACGCGAGGCCCGAACAGAAGATCGCCAGCGAGTTGAGCGTGACCATGTCGGTATCGAAGATGCTCACCGTGTACTCGGGTCCGCCCGATGTGTTGTAGGCGATCAGCAGAGCCGCGAACGCTGCGGCACAGCCGGCAAGCAGCAGTCCCAGAAGGAACATGGCGTCATCCTTCTTGTCCGGAGGGCGACAATTCCCCCGTAGTCAGCGCTTACCCACTCACCACCCCCACACACGACCCACCCCCCGGCTCGGCGCTGGGTCGGGCGGCGCGGCACTGCGCAGGGTGCGGGCTGGGGGACTGCCGCCCGCGTTGCCCCGCCTGCCCGCTTGTGCCCGGCCGCTTGCCCTGCCCGACTGTGGTGAGCGTTTCATGGCGTTTTGTTCGTGGGTGCGTGGTGGTGTTGTCTCTGTGTGAACGCGTTGTGGCGTTGTGGTGTGGGCCGGCGCGGTGGGGGTGGGTGAGAGGGTGATGGGGCGGGGCTAGGGTCGGGGCGACTTGATCGTTGTTCGAAGGGACGTCCGGGCCATGCGTCTTGGGTTTGCCGGATTCGCGCACAGCCATCCGTTCACCGATGCGGGTGTGGCCCGTGACCTGGGGGTGACGCGGATCGATGGTTGGGCGGCGGGGGAGCCGGAGCGATTCGCGGCCTTTCGGGAGCGGCACGAGTGTGAATCGGCCGGATCGCTCACGGAGTTGCTCGACCGCCGGCCGGACGCCGTGGTGGTGACCGTGCGGCCGGCGCTGATCGCGGACACCGTCGCCCGGATCCTGCGGGCCGGCGTACCGTGCTTCGTGAACAAGCCGGCCGCCTCCTCGGTCGCCGCGCTCGCCGAGTTGCACCGGGCCGTGACCGGGTACGAGGAACGTTTCCTGACCACGTCCGTGTTGCGCTTCGCGCCGGCCGTGACGGAGTTGGCCGAACGCATCGCGGGCCGCCGGGTGTTGAGTGCCCGGGCGCTGGTCCGGCATGACATCGCCGGCTTTCTGACACCGGAGCGCGCCTGGCAGGACGACCCGGCCGAGGGCGGCGGCACGCTGGTCTCGCTCGGCCTGCACGGCGCCGAACTCCTGGACGCGGTGGCCGGCCCCGGCGCGCGGGTGCTGGCCGCCACCGGTTCGGTCCTGGTCCACCCGACCACCCGCTCGGAGGACGTCGGCGCGATCATGCTCGGCTGGCCGGACGGGCGCGTGGGCACGATCGAGGTCGCCGGGGTGGGCGGCGACGAGGTCTACGAGGTGGCCGTACAGACCGAGGACGGCGTCGAGACCGCCCGTCTCGGCGGCTCCGACTGGCAGGAGGCCCTCGGCTACCGAGCCACCATGCGCGCCGTACTCGCCATGGCCGCCGGCGCCCCCTCCCCCCTCCCATGGCCCCGCACGCACGCGGTCCTCACCGCAGCCACCACCGCAGCCACCCTCGCCCGCCCCTGACCCCAACCCCCCCCGACGCCCGCGCCGGACTCCCACACGCCCGTCGTCAGCCCTGGCCCACGCCCCACGCAGGCGCTCGCTGCTGACGCCCGACGCCTGCGCCCGAGCTTCTTGCCTGGCCCGATCCCCGCGCCCATGGCCCACGTCTGTGCCTGGCCCACCTGCTTGACGCCCACGCCCGGCCCACGCCCGGCCCGCCCTGCGCCCGGTCCGCGCCTGGTTCGTGCTCGACCGCCGTGCGTTTCACGACCGCGCCCCGCGCAGGCCCATCCGGTGTGCCGACGCCTGTGGTCGGGGTCAGGGGTGGGGGTGGGTGGCTTTTCGGAGGAGGGGGAGGGAAGCCAGAAGGAGGATGGGGAGCAGCAGGAAGGCGGCGCGGGTGGGCATCAGGTCGGTGGCGAGGCCGAGGAGGAAGGGGGCGCCGCCGGCGGCGAGGGTGGTGGCCACGGCCAGGCGGGAGACGGCGAGGTCGGCTCGGCCGTCGGCGGCGCGGATCGCGGCGGCGGTGGCCAGCGGGAACTGAACGGACATGCCCAGGCCGGAGACGAACAGGCCGAGGTAGGCGAGCCAGGGGACTGTGGCCGACCAGAACAGTGCGAAGCCGACCAGGTTCACCGCGACCGCGCCGCCGTACAGCCGCTGCAACGGGAGGCGCAGCGCGAGCCGCCCGCCCGCCAGCCGGCCCAGGCACAGGCCGGCCACCACGGCGGTCATCGCGGTGGCGGCGGCACCCTCGGACATCCCGGTGCGATCACGCAGCAGTGTCGAGGCCCACAACGACAGCGAGAACTCGACCCCCACCGAGCACACCGTCAACAACCAGGCCCACCAATACGCGGCGGGCAGCGACCCACCAGCCGACGGCGACGGCGACGGCGACGGGGGCGCGGCGACCAGGTCCGGCACCCGCGTCCGCCCGAAGCCCACCGCCAGGGCGCCGAAGAGCACCGGGACCAGCAACATCGCCCAGCGCCAGCCCGGCCCGGACGAGTCCATCACGCCGATCAGCAGCGGCGCGGCCATCCCGACGCCGGCCGCGAGCCCGTTGGCCTCGCTCAGGGCGCTCGGACCGGCGATCGGGCCGTGGTGGTCCGCCAGTGCCGTGCCAGCCACGTTGACCACCAGGAACGCGCCGAACCCACACAGCAGCGCCGCGCTCAGCGACACCGCCGGCGTCCCGGCCGCGCAGTACGCCAACACGCCCGCGCTCAACAACACACAGCCCGCCCACAACGTGCGCCCGCGCCCGAACCGCCGCATCGGCCGATCGCCGAGCAGCGCGATCAACACGCCGGCCGCCGCGTACGCCGTACTGTGCAGCGCCGCCACCGCGTTGCTCACGCCCAGGTCGTCGCCGAGCAGCGTGACCGACGGCCCGAAGCAGTACAGGAAGTAGCCGAACGCCGCCATGTGCAGATACAGCAGCCAGGTCGCGCGATCACGGGTCAACCCCGATATCGAACCCTCGATCACGCGAAATCGCCCACCGTCGTCCTCGTCCGCATCCTGTGGGCCCCGTCGCGGATGGTCCCGCCCCGCCGGGATCGTATGCGACCCGCGGGCCCCCGGGCACCTCGGGGACGCGGCGGCCGGGTCGGGAAGGCCACGGCGACCATCGGCGCCTGCCCACCCGCCCGACACCCCCCCGGATCAGGCCGGACGCGTCCACCCCGTGCGCAGCAGCCGCTCCGCCACGCCCGTCGGATCCGCCGGCGCCCGTCCGTCCGCGCGCAGCCGATCCAGGCCCAGCAACGCGGCGCCCACGACCGGCGGATCCACCGCCACCCGCAACACCGCGCGCGGCGCGGAGCGCAGGATCAGCCGGGAGACCGCAGCCATCAACATCGGGGGCTGCGCCGCCAGGACCCCGCCGCCCAGCACGACGTCCGCCTCCTCCGCCAGCAGGTCGAGCCGACCCAGCGCGGTCACCGCCATCACCGCGATCTCCCCGGCCTGGCGCTCGACCACCTCGCCCGCCACCGCGTCCCCACCGTCGGCGATCCGGAACAACAGCGGGACCAGCTCGTGCAGCCGCTCGCTCGCCAACTCGCCCAGATGCACCGCCTCGGCCACCGCGGTCGCCGACTCCAGGCCGAAATGCCCGGCCGTCGCCTCGGCCAACGCGGTCGCCGGTCCCCGACCGTCCTCGGCCCGGACCGACGACCACATCACCTCCTCCATCAGGCCCAGCCCGCCGCCCCAGTCGCCGGTCATCCGCCCCAGCGCCGGGAATCGCGCGGTCCGCCCGTCCGGCAGCAGGCCCACGCAGTTGATCCCGGCCCCGCACACCACCGCGACCCCGCGCGGCGCGCCCGTGCCCGAGCGCAACACCGCGAACGTGTCGTTGCCGACGGTGACCGTCCGGGCCCAGCCCCGGTCCTCGAACTCCTTGCGGAGCTGCAACTCCTCCACCGGCAGGTCGATGTTGGCCAGATACGCCGCGACGTGCTCCACCGGTCCGGCCCCCGCGGCCGACCGCAACACCTCCTCGACCAGTGAGGCGATCCGCTCGACCGCCGCGTCCTGGCCGAGTTGGTACGGCGCGTAGCCCGCGCCCCGACCGCGCCCCCAGACCCGACCGTCCGCGTCGACCACCGCGACGTCGGTCTTGGAGTTGCCCGCGTCGATCGCGAGCACGGCCGGGGCCGATCCGGAGGACTCGGCCCCGCCCTCCGTCACCGGGCCCACGGCAGGTGCTCCTTGCCCGCCGCGAGCAGCCGATCGGTGAGTGCCTCGGCGATGTCGTACTGTCCGACCAGCGGATGCGCGAGCAACGCGGTGACCACCCGATCGCGCCCACCGCGCAACGCGGCGTCCAGCGCGAGTTCCTCGTACGCCGCCACGTGCGCGATCAACCCGGAGTGCAGCGGCCCCAGCGGCGCCACCGGCAGCGGCGTCGCGCCGTTCGCGTCGATCCGCGACGGCACCTCGATCACCGCGTCGTCCGGCAGGAAGGGCAACGTGCCGTTGTTGCGCACGTCGGCGATCTGGACCCGGTCGCTCTCCTCGGTGCTCGTGCCCAGCAGCGCGGCCACCAGGGCCACCGCCGCCTCCGAGTAGTAGGCCCCGCCCCGGCGTTCCAGCAGCTCCGGCTTGGTGTCCAGGGTCGGATCCGCGTACAGCTCCAGCAGTTCGCGCTCGATCGCGGCCACCTGTTGGGCGCGGGAGGCGCTGTGCCGCTGGGCGGAAACCACCGCGTCGTGCGCGTAGAAGTAGCGCAGGTAGTAGGACGGCACGGTGCCCTGCGCGCGCAGCAGTTCGACCGGCAGTTCGAGGTCCTCGGCGATCGCCGGACCGTGCTCGGCCAGCAGCGTCGACATCAGGTCCGGACCCGGCTCGCCGTGCTCGTCCAGCAGGTACAAACCGCGTTCCCAGGTCAGGTGGTTGAGCCCGACGTGGTCCAGCCGCAGCCGCTCCGGCGCGACGTCGAGCATCGCGGCGAACCGGCGCTGGAAGCCGATCGCGACGTTGCACAGGCCCACCGCGCGGTGGCCGGCGTCCAGCAGCGCGCGGGTGACGATGCCCACCGGGTTGGTGAAGTCCACGATCCACGCGTTCGGCGCGGCCCGGCGCACCCGTTCGGCCGCGTCCAGCACCACCGGCACCGTGCGCAGCGCCTTGGCCAGGCCACCCGCGCCGGTGGTCTCCTGCCCCACGCAGCCGCAGTCCAGTGGCCATTCCTCGTCCTGCGCGCGGGCCTCCTGACCGCCCACCCGGAGCTGGAAGAGCACCGCGTCGCAGTCCTCGACCCCCGCGTCCAGGTCGTCGGTCAGCACCACCCGGGCCGGGTGGCCGTACCGGGCCAGGATGCGCCGCACCACCGCGCCCACCGGCTCCAGCCGTTCGATCACCGGGTCCACGAGCACCAGCTCGTCGACCGGCAAGGATTTGCGCAACCGGCCCAGGCCGTCCGCCAGTTCGGGCGTGTACGTGGACCCACCGCCCACCACAGCGAGCTTCAACCCTTTACTCCCGTCAAAGTCACGCCCTCGATGAACGCCTTCTGGGCGAAGAAGAACACGAGGATCACCGGCGCCATCACAAGGAGCGTGGCGGCCATCATGAGATTCCAATTGACCTGGTGTGCGCCCTTGAACGACTCCAGGCCGTAGGACAGGGTCCATGCGCCCGGATTCTCGGACGCGTACACCTGTGGACCGAAGTAGTCGTTCCAGCAGTAGAAGAACTGGAACAGCGCCACCGCCGCGATCGCCGGCCGGATCATCGGCAGCACGATCGAGATCAGGATGCGCAGCTCGCCGCACCCGTCCACCCGGGCCGCGTCCAGGTATTCGGACGGGATGGTGAGCAGGAACTGACGAAGCAGGAAGATGGTGAACGCGTCGCCGAAGGCCATCGGGATGATCAACGGCCAGAGCGTCCCGCTCAGATGCATCTGCTTGGCCCAGAAGATGTACATCGGGATGATGATCACCTGCGGCGGCAACATCATCGAGGAGATCACCATCATCAGCGCCACGCCCCGGAAGCGGAACCGGAACTTGGCCAGCGCGTAGGCCACCGGCAGGCTGGAGACGACGGTGAACAGGGTGCCGAGGCCGGCGTACAGCAGCGTGTTGCGCCACCAGGTGCCGAAGCCCGGAGTCTCCATCACCTTGGTGTAGTTGCCCCACTCCCACGAGGTGGGCCACAGGTCGCTGGTCAGCGCCTGCTTGTTGCTCATCACCGAGGTCAGGAACAGGAACACGAACGGCAGGATGAAGAACAGTACGGCGGTGACGGCGAGCGTGTGCACGCCGATCCAGGTCAGTACGCGCTTGCGCCGGTGTGGGCGCGGCGGCGTCCGGGCGGGCGCGAGCGGCGGCGCGATGCCGACGGCCTCGGCCGTGACGGTCTGGGCCATGGATCCGATCCCTTCTGGGCACGGTGGATCGTCGAACTGGGCTTACCGGCAAGGGAGTTCCAACGCCGGTGGCGAGTGCGGGCGGGATTCGGCCCGACTCTCAGTCGTCGTCGAGCAGACCCGAGCGGCGACGCAGCAGCAGGAAGGTGAACGCCATCGCGATCACGAACAGGAGCAGCGAGATCACACACGCCGCACCCGTGTTGAAGGTGGAGAACCCTTCCTCGTAGACCAGTTGCGGCAGCGTCAGCGTGGTGCCCTGCGGATAGCCCGGTTCGAACGACTGGCCGGAGTTGCCGATGATGCCGCTCGCGACCTTTCCGGCCACCATCGCCTGGGTGTAGTACTGCATGGTCTGGATCACGCCGGTGACCACGGCGAACAGCACCACCGGGGTGATCGCCGGCCAGGTCACGTACCGAAAGCGCTGCCACGGCCCGACGCCGTCCAACTCGGCCGCCTCGTACTGCTCGCGCGGCACGTCCAGCAGCGACGCGGTGAAGATCACCAGCAGATCGCCGATGCCCCACAGCGCGAGCAGGGTGAGCGCGGGCTTGGACCAGTCCGGGTCGTTGAACCAACCGGGCTGCGGGATACCGACGTTGCCGAGCAGGTGGTTGACCGGACCGGTACCCGGGTTGAGCAGGAACGCGAAGCCGATCGTGGCGGCCACCGGCGGGGCCAGGTAGGGCAGGTAGGACAGCGTGCGGAAGAGCCCGCCGCCGCGCTTGAGCCGGATCGCCAACATGCCCAGCCCCAGGCCGAAGATCACCCGCAAGGTGACCATCACCACGACCAGCCACAGCGTGTTGCGCAACGCCTGCCACAGCGGCGGGTAGTCGTTGAGCACGTAGTTCCAGTTGCGCAGGCCCACCCAGACCGGCGCGTTGATCAGGTCGTAGCGGGTGAACGAGTAGTACACGGTCGCGCAGAGCGGATACGCGAAGAAGACCGTGAAGCCGATCAGCCACGGGGAAAGAAAGGCGAGCGTGCGCAGGTTCCGCCGGCGGCGCTGCCTGCGCAGCGCCGCCGGGACCTCCGCCGCCGCGGGGGCGGTCGTGGTCATCGGATCACTTGACCTGGGCCACGTCGGTGTCGATCTGCTTGTCCAGATCGGCCAGGCTCTTGGTCAGGTCGCCGCCCTGGCCGGCTTCCCACTTGTAGGCGTACTCGGAGAGGGTGACCTGGTACTTGCCGCCGTTGGGGCTGGCGGGCGTGGTGTTGCTGGCGGGGTGCTTGAAGGCGTCGATGAACGGCTTGAAGTGCTCGTCGTTCGCCAGCGGCGACGCGGCCAGCGCGGCGTTGGTGCTGGGCACGTTGTGGATCGCCTGCGAGAACGCCACCAGCGCCTCGGTGTCGGTGGTGACGAACTTGACGAACTCCCAAGCGGCGGCCTGGTGGTGGCTCGACTTGGCGATGCCGACGGTGGTGCCGGTGAGGTAGCTGCGGCCGTACTTGTCCTGCTGGTCGTCCGGGACCGGGAACGGCGCGGTGCCGTAGTTCAGGTTCGGCGCGTCCTGGGCGAGCATCGCGGTGCGCCACTCGCCGTCCATGGTCATCGCGAGCTTGCCGCTCATGAACGGGTTCTCGGCGGAGAACTCCTCACCGAACGTGGTGCGGAACTTCTCCAGCTTGTCGAACCCGCCCTGGCTCTCCACGAATTGCTTCTGCCAGTTGAAGAACTGCGGGACGACCGGGTCCTTGGACAGGTTCGACTTGCCGTCGGGCGTCTGGTAGGTCGGGCCGAACTGGGCCAGCGTGTGCGCGGCGGAGAACTCGTAGGCGTGGAAGGTCGGCACGAAGCCGGCGACCTTGAACGTCCCGTCGCCGTTCAACTGGTTGAGCTTCTTGGCGGTCTCGGCCAGCTCGGTGAACGTCTTCGGCGGCTGGGTGATGCCCGCCGCGGCGAACATGTCCTTGTTGTAGTACAGCCCGTACGAGTCGGCGAGCAGCGGCAGGGCGCAACGCTTGCCCTGGAACTGGGTGTAGTCCAAAACCGGCTTGGGGAAGGTCGTGGCGGGGTCGATGTTGGACTTGGCCAGCCACGGCGCCAGATCGGTCCACGAGCCCGAGGTACAGAACTGACCGACGTTGTCGGTGGTGAACGAGGAGACCACGTCCGGGCCCTTGCCGGAGCGGATGCCCTGGGTGATCTTGTCGTCGGTGACGTTGGAGACCACCTTGACCTTGATGTTGGGGTGCTTCGCGGTGAACTTGGCGACCAGGTCGTCGACCGCCTTGGTCTCGCTCTCGGCGCTCCAGCCGTGCCAGAAGGTGATGGTGACCTTCTTGTCGGGCGCCTCCTCGGCACCGGTTCCCGAGCCGCCGTCGTCGCCGGCGCACGCGGAGGCCATCAGGGCGAGCGTGGCGGCGCACGCGAGGGTCGTGATGGAACGACGGAGCCGTGGGAGTCTGTGCACTGGGTCCTCCTCCGGAGATGGCGACGGCGCGGCCGGGACGAGCGGCGCCGGGGGCCTTGCGGTGGTACGGGTCGAGCGACAGAGCGCGCGAACGGGCCGAGGCCCGCCGCGACGGGGTGCGGTGCGGGTCGGACGAGTGAGGATGTGCCGCCGGTCGGGCGGGAGTGCGTCAGGTCGTGGTGAAGACGACGTCGCGGGCGACGTCGAGCGCCGCGTGCACGGCGCCGGTGGAGACGGGATTGGCGGGCACGTCGCCGAGCACGACGCGCGGACGCGGGATCGCGAGGCGGTGCAACTCGTCGACCACGCGCGAGCGCAACGCCTCGCCACCGGCCATCGGGATGGCCCCCGACAACACGACGAGCCCCGGATCGAGCACCGAGACGATCACCGCGAGGCCGACCGCCAGCCGGTTGGCCAACTCGTCGAGGAAGGCTCCGCCGCGCGATTCGGTCGCGCGCACGGCGCGGGCGACGGCCTGCGGCGCGGTACGACTGCCCACCCCGTAGGCGCGGGCCAGGGACAACACGGCGGGCGCGCCCGCGAGTTGCTGGAAGCCACCGGTGTTGCGGCGGCTGACGTCGTGCGGCAGCGGGGCGCCGGGCATCGGCATGTAGCCGACCTCGCCCGCGCCACCGGTGGAGCCTCGGTGCAGTCGGCCGCCGAGCACGATCGCGCAGCCGATGCCCTCGTCCACCCACAACAGGACGAAGTCGCCCCCGTCGCGGGCCGATCCGTCCCGCTGCTCGGCGAGCGCGGCCAGGTTGACGTCGTTCTCCACGTCCACGGTCAGGCCGAGTTCCTCGCGGACGAGGTCCAGCACACCGGGGGAGTGCCAACCCGCGAGATGGCGACCGTAGCGGAACTGTTCGGTGGTCGGGTCGAATGCGCCCGGGATGCCGATCACCACGTGCGCGAGGTCGGCGAGGTCGAGCCCGGCGGGCTTGGCCGCGGCGCGCACCGCGTCCCGGATCCGGCCCGGCGTGTCGGCCGCTTCCCGTCGTGGGGTGGGCAGTTCGTGTTCGCCCACCACCCGTCCGGTGAGATCGGCGATGGCCACCCGGATCCGGGCGGGCGTCACGTCCAGACCCGCGACGTGTCCCGCCGCCGGGTTGATCTCGTAGAGCTGGGCGCCGGGTCCTCGGCCGCCCTCGGTGGTGCCCACCCCGACGACCAGGCCGGCCGCCTCCAGGCGGGAGAGCAACTGCGAGGCGGTCGGCTTCGACAAACCCGTCATCGAGCCGATCTGGCCCCGGGACAGCCGCCCGTGCCGCAAGAGGAGTTCGAGCGCGGCCCGGTCGTTGATGGCCCGCAAGAGGCTCGGCCGCCCGGCCTGCTCCCGCCCGGACGCTCCCGCGCCGCGCTCGGTGCTACCGGCCATCAGCGGTTCTCCCTCTCGCCACTGTTAGGAAACCTTCCTAAGAGTTGTAGAGGAAATTAGGCCCGCCCTCTCGGCACTGTCAAGGGTGTCCGCCAAGGTCGTTTCCCTTGCGGGGCAAGCGAATCGGCGCGAATCTCAACCGGCGCGCTGATGCGCGCCCCGCGCGACGGCTCGGCACCCGGCGCAGAGCCCGGCCGCGATGACCGCGCCGGCGGTGTTCAGGAGCACGTCGTCCACCGACGAGACCCGGCCGATCGCGAGCAACCACTGGGCCGTTTCGATCGCGGCGGACGCACCCGCGGCCAGGCCGGCGATCCGCCACGCGCCCGTTCGACCGGCGAAGTGCGGCGCGTGGAACGGCAGCAGGAAGCCCAGGGCCGCGAACACCGCGAGATTGCCGCCGACCTGGACCACCGCGGTCGCCGGGTCGCCGCGCAGCACCGCCGCGAGGTCGCGCAGCGGCAGCAGGCTGAGCGTGTGGCCGGAGCCGACCGGGGTCAGCACCATCCACACCCACGGCAGGGTGCCCAGCACCATCGCGGCGACCACCGCGACGCGGGGCCGACGTACCGCGAGCAGGACGACGAGCACGAGCACGAACGGCGCGGCGACCGCGCACGCGACCAGGACCGCGCCCCACCGCGACCATCCTCCACCCATTCGGCGGACTGTACCGGCGGACGGCGGGGCGCGCAGGCGTATGGGTGGGCGCCATCCGGGCGCATCCGCATGGTTAGGCCGGTGATCTCGGGCAACTCTCAGGGTCCGGCATCTTCTTTGCAGCAGCGCACCGCACTGTACCCACTGCGCCGGCTCCCGGGACCGGTGCACGGACCGCAGGAGGCGGCATTGGCCGACAGCACACCGGCGACCGGGCAGTCGAGCGGGGACACCTACTCGGAGCACCTGGGCCACGTCGTCTTCATCACCGCGGCCGCCGCGATGGGCGGCTTCCTCTTCGGCTACGACAGTTCGGTGATCAACGGCGCGGTCGAGGGCATCCGCGGCAAATTCGAGCCCGGTTCCAGCCTGCTCGCCCAGGTGGTCGCCGCCGCGCTGGTGGGTTGTGCGGTCGGCGCGGCGATCGCCGGACGGATCGCCGACCGGATCGGCCGGATCCGGGTGATGCAGATCGCCGCCGTGCTGTTCGCGGTCAGCGCGGTCGGCTCGGCGCTGCCGTTCGCGCTGTGGGACCTGGCCATGTGGCGGGTGCTCGGCGGGGTGGCGATCGGGATGGCCTCGGTGATCGGCCCGGCCTACATCGCCGAGGTCGCCCCGCCGGCCTATCGCGGTCGGCTCGGCTCGTTCCAGCAGGCCGCGATCGTCACCGGCATCGCGGTCTCGCAGCTCGTCAACTGGGGCATTCTCAACCTCGCCGACGGCGACCAGCGCGGCACGTTGATCTTCGGCCTGGAGGCGTGGCAGGTGATGCTCGGCGTGATGGTGCTGCCGGCCGTGCTGTACGGCCTGTTCACCTTCACCATCCCCGAGTCGCCGCGCTTCCTGATCTCCGTCGGCCGGATCGATCAGGCCAAGCAGGTGCTCGCCGAGGTGGAGAGCGACCGGGTCGACCTGGACGCGCGCGTCGCCGAGATCAAGGAGGCGATGCGCCGCGAGCACAAGTCCACGTTCAAGGACCTGCTGGGCGGCGGCGGATTCCTGTTCCTGCCGATCGTGTGGGTCGGCATCGGGCTCTCGGTGTTCCAGCAACTGGTCGGCATCAACGTGATCTTCTACTACTCGGCTTCGTTGTGGCAGTCGGTGGGCATCGACCCGAACAGCTCGTTCCTGTACTCGTTCACCACGTCGATCATCAACATCATCGGCACGATCATCGCGATCTTGTTGGTCGACCGAGTGGGCCGAAAACCGCTCGCGCTGGTCGGCTCGACCGGCATGGCGCTCTCCCTCGGCCTGGTCGCGTGGGCCTTCTCCGCCCGGACCGGCCAGGGCAAGAGCATCAAGCTCCCGGACACCGAGGGCACCGTGGCGCTGATCGCGGCCCATTCGTTCGTGCTGTTCTTCGCGCTGTCGTGGGGCGTGGTGGTGTGGGTCTTCCTCGGGGAGATGTTCCCGAACCGGATCCGCGCGGCGGCCCTGGGTGTGGCCGCGTCCGCGCAGTGGATCGCCAACTGGGTGATCACCGTGACGTTCCCGACGCTGTCGGACTGGAACCTGTCGGCGACGTACGTGATGTACGCGTGCTTCGCGGTGTTGTCCATCCCGTTCGTGCTCAAGTTCGTCAAGGAGACGAAGGGCAAGACGCTGGAGGAGATGGGCTGAAGGGCGGGGCGTGCTGCCGAGGGCGGCCGAATGTGGCGCCCGGCCGTGCGGGAGGCGGCGCCTGCGACCGGGCCGAACGTGGAGCCGGCGGCCGAGACTTGAGGAGAGTCTCGGCCGCCGGGGCCCGGATCCGGGTTCGAGTCCGGATCCGGGTTCGGACCCGGGTTCGAGTCCGGGCCCGGTTCGTGAGGGCCCGGGTGGAGCGCGGGCCCGGGTTGGTCTCCGGGTACATGTGCGAGTTCGTGGCCGGCCCCGGGTGCGCGGGGTCGGGTCGGGGTTCGTGGCCGGCCCGGGAGGGCGTGGCCCGGGCTCAGTCCAGGTCGCGCTCGCGCAGTGCGAACAGGCCCGCGGCCGGCAGCGCGAGGGCCAGGGCGAGCAGCCACGGATACGGCGTGGCCGTGACGTCGGCGCCGGGCAACTTCGGCAGGTGGCCGAACGGCGACACGTCCAGCACCGCCTGCGGCAGCTTGAGCGCCGGCCCCACCCAGCCGAGCGCGATCACCAGCCCGACCAGACCCCACACCGCCGCGGCGAGCCTCGGCAGCGCGCCGACGACCAGTACGGCAAGCCCGACCAGCACCCACACGGCGGGGAGTTGGGCCAGCGCGGCGAGCAGGATGCGCGGCAGCTCGCCGGACACGTCCCCGACGGTGAGCCCGTACGCCAGGCCCATCGCGAGACCGCCGGCGGCCAGGATCAGCACCGGGCCGGCGTACGCGATCAGCAGGTGCCCGCCCGCCCAGCGCAATCGGCCGACGGTGTTCGCCAACAGCGGTTCGGCCCGGCCGTTCGTCTCCTCGTCGCGCAGCCGCAACACGGCACCGGCGCCGAACACCGCGCAGATCAGGCCGAGCATGCCCACCATCGTGGACAGGAACGCGTCGGTCAGCGCCACATGGCCGCCCATCCGGCGGATCAGGTCGCGGGTCCCGGTGTTGTCGCCGACGATGTCCTGCGCGCCGTCGGCGATTCCGCCGAACACCGCGCCGGCCAGGGCGAAGCCGACCGCCCAGGCGCACAGCGTGCCGCGTTGCAGCCGCCAGGCCAGGCCGTACGCGCCGGCCAGCGACGCGGGTGCGTGTGCCGGCCCCGGGCGTGGTCGCACGAAGCCGGCGCCCAGGTCGCGCCGGTCAGCGAGGGTGTAGGCGAGTGCGACGCAGCCGGCGATCAGGCCGACCGGCAGGACCAGCACCCACCAGCGGTCGCCCGCGAACGGCCGCACGTTCTCGGCCCAGCCCAACGGCGAGGCCCACACCAGCGGATGGCTGCCCGCCGAGGCCGCCGCCCGGGCCGCGTCGCCCGAGGCGCGCAGCACGAACGCGGCGCCCAGGACGGCGCCGGCGATGCCCTTGGCCAGGCGGGCGTTCTCGGTGAGCTGCGCGGTCACCGCGGCGACGGCGGCGAACACCAGGCCGGACAGCGCGACGGCGAGGCCGAACGCGAGGGAGCCGGCCGCCGGTTGGCCCGCGCCGAGCAGGATCGCCGTGCACAGCACCAGGAGCAGCGCATTGGCCAGCGTGGCAGTGGTCAGCGCCGCGGTGAGCGGGGCCCGGCGGCCCACCATCGCCGCCGACAGGGCCTCCTGGCGGCCGGTCTCCTCCTCCTCGCGGGAGTGCCGGATCACGATGATCAGGCTCATCAGGCCGGCCAACAGCGCCGCGTAGCCGCCGATCCGCCACGCGGTGAGGGCGCCGTACGAGTCGCCGAACACGGCGCCGTACAGGGCCCGGAGCGAGCCGTTGGCGTTCATGTCCCCGGCCAGGTCGGCGCGTTCGGCGGTGGTGCCGTACAGGCCCTCCAGGGAGCGTTCGACGCTGGAGACGGTGCCGGCCAGGGCCAGCACCCAGACCGGGAGCAGCACCCGGTCGCGGCGCAGCGCGAGGCGGATCAGGGTGCCGATGCCGGCGAGGTGGCGGGGGCCGCCCGGGGCGGCGCCGCGAGGCAGCGGGAGGGCGGTGGTGGTCATCGCGCGGCCACCGCCGCGGTGTCGGTGTTGTTGCCGGTGCCGCCGTCCGTGTCCCGGGTGCGGTAGTGCCGCAGGAAGAGTTCCTCCAGCGTGGGTGGGCTGCCGGCCAGGCCGCGTACGCCGATCTCGGCGAGTTTGCGCAGCACCGGGTCCAGATGGTCGTTGTCCACCTGGAGCACGACGTGGCCGTTGCTCGCCGTCACGTCGTGCACGCCCGGGAGGTCGGCCAGGCCGTCGCCGGGACCGCGCAGTTCGGCGCGGACCGTGGTCCGACTCAGGTGCCGCAGTTCGGCCAGCGAACCCGACTCGACGGTGCGGCCGTTGCGGATGATGCTGACCCGATCGCACAGCGCCTCGACCTCGGCCAGGATGTGGCTGGACAGCAGTACGGTGCGACCGCGCTCGCGCTCCTCGCGCACGCAGTCCCGGAACACGTCCTCCATCAGCGGGTCCAGACCCGACGTGGGCTCGTCCAGGATCAGCAGGTCCACGTCGGAGGCGAACGCGGCGACCAGGGCCACCTTCTGCCGGTTGCCCTTGGAGTAGGCACGGCCCTTCTTGGTCGGGTCGAGTTCGAACCGGGCCAGCAGGTCGGCGCGCCGGGCCGGATCCAGGCCGCCGCGCAGCTTGCCGTACAGGTCGATCACCTCGCCGCCGCTGAGGTTGCGCCACAGGGTGACGTCGCCGGGGACGTAGGCGACTCGGCGATGCAGGGCCACGGCGTCGCGCCACGGGTTGCCGCCCAGGAGGCTGACGTCGCCGCGATCGGCGCGGATCAGGCCGAGCAGGACGCGGATGGTGGTGGACTTCCCGGCCCCGTTGGGTCCGAGGAAGCCGTGTACCTCACCGGCCGTGACGTGCAGGTCGAGGCCGTCGAGGGCATGGGTGCGCCCGAAGGACTTGTGCAGACCGGTGACGCTGATCGCCGTGTTCATGTTTCAGAACATACGCTTCTTTCAGGAACTTGTGAAGTTCGGAAAAGTCAAGAATCATGGCTGGACGATGCTCGGAAGAGCCCGAGCGGAAGGGGACCCGAATGCGAGACGACGGGCCGGCGCGCAACGAGGCCGAGGTCGCTCGGTACATCGAACGCTTCGCGAGCGAATTGGCCGATGCCGGCATGCAGCGGATGGCCGCGCGGGTGTTCGCCGCGCTGCTGGCGGCCGACTCGGCGAGCATGACGTCCGCCGAACTCGCCCAGTCGTTGCAGATCAGCCCGGCCGCGGTGTCGTCGGCGATCGCCTACCTGTCCCAGGTGCGGATGGTCCACCGCGAACGCGAGCCCGGCTCGCGTCGGGACCGCTACCGGCTGCACGACGAACTCTGGTACGAGACCTACGGCGAGCGGGACAAGCTCCTGTCCCGCTTCGAGGTCATCCTCCGCGAGGGCGCGACCGCCCTGGGCCCGGACACCCCCGCCGGCCTCCGAGCCCAGGAATCCGCCGAATTCTTCGCCTTCCTCCAGTCGGAAATCGTCGAGATCATGGAACGCTGGCGAAACCGCCAGGGGTAGGCCGAAGGCCGGTTCGCCTCGGCCGGTCCGGCGCTTGAGGACAGGGTCGGCCGACCCCCGGCCCGGCCGGCGTTCGAGGCCGAGACGAGCCACGGGCGCGGCCCGCCGAGAGGCCGCTACCGCGTGCCGGGCGAAATCGGCACGTTCGGACACTGCGCGCCCAGCCGCTCCAGCGTCGCGAGTTCGGTGGCATCGACCGTCAAGTCGTACTTGGTCTTCACCGTCACCCAGTCCGTCAGGTACGTACACCGAGCCCCCTCGTACGGCGGCAGCCAAGTGCCCGGGTCC
The DNA here is from genome assembly GCF_044333915.1 of Embleya sp. NPDC020886. Lineage (NCBI taxonomy): Bacteria > Bacillati > Actinomycetota > Actinomycetes > Kitasatosporales > Streptomycetaceae > Embleya > Embleya sp. NPDC020886. Next base: position 453,736 of record NZ_JBIRRX010000007.1, read on the forward strand.
TGGTCGGACTTCGAGCGGTTGTACTTGGCCGTCACCGCGACCAGCGCCCGAGGCTGGTCCAGATCGTTCGCGTACTGCTCACGCTGCTTGGGCGTCCACGCGGACGCGCCGGAGTCCCACGCCTCGGCCAGCGGCACCATGTGGTCGATGTCCAGCCCGGACGCGTTGTCGACGTAGGCATCCTCGTAGTACGAGTACCAACGCCCGCCCGTTAGCGCGCACTTGGCGCCGATCTCGGGCGGCATGACGGCCTCCTCGATGAGTACCTCCGCGCGCGTCGAACACCCGTCCTTGTCGGCGTCGATCCAGTGCCGGAACGCGTCCCGGTCGTAGCCGGCGCGATCCTCGTCGGCCACCCGCAGCGCCGCGATCGCATCCCGGAGCGGAGTTTGCACGCCGACCTCGGTGACCCCCGTCGCCCCCGTCGTCCGCGCCGCCGCGCTCGTCGCCGGGGCGAACAGCAGCGCACCCACGCTTGTCGCCGCCACCACCAGCGCGGCCGTGCGTCGTCCGGCCGTGATTCCCGTGTACGTCATCGCTTTGCCCCAGAGTCGCCGTGTCAGGTCCGCTCTTGTTGTAGCGATTTGCCTGCTCAAGATTGGCAACGCGGCGGTTGTTCCACTCGAAAGAGTGGCCCTGATATGGCCATTCGCCGGTAGGTCCGCTCCGGACGACCGGCGCGCGGCTTCGATAGTCTCGCCGCCGTCGAGGGCGGCCGGCCGCCGGCCGCCGGTGCGAACGAAGGGATCACCATGGGCGACGTCGCCGGGTTCGCGGACATCTCGCCGACCACCCTCGCCGATCTGCTCGGCCGCGCCCAGGTGATGGACATCGGCATCCATCCGCTGTGGCCCTCGATGCCGCGCGTCGCCGGCCCGGCGTTCACCGTGCGGTGTGCGCCGGGGGACAACCTGATGTTGCACGCGGCCATCCACCGCGCCGAGCCCGGTTCGGTCGTCGTGGTCGAATCGGGCGACGTGGACCACGCGTTGGCCGGTGGCAACGTGTGTGCCGTCGCGCAACGTCGCGGGATCGCCGCGTTCGTGGCGGACGGGCTGATCCGGGATCTCGGCGAGGTGCGCGCGATGGGCTTTCCGGTGTTCGCGCGGGGCGTCATCCCGATTCCGGGGACGAAGCAGGCCGTCGAGCCGTTCGGCGGGCGCGTACGGTGCGGCGGGGTGTGGGTCGAGGCCGGCGACGTGGTGGTGGCCGACGAGGAGGGCGTGGTGGTCGTACCCGGCGCGCGTCGCGAGCAGGTACTCCGGGACGCCCGGACGAGGTCGGCGCAGGAGGCCGACGAATCGCTCGACACGTGGGAGGCGGCGCACCGGGCCCGGATCGAGGCGCTTTTGGCCGAGCGCGGCTTCGAGGGCTGAACGGCCCACCCTCGTGCACGACTTCCGACACAAGCGCGCCATCGACCACCGGAAGCGTGGCGTGTCGCGGGCCGTGTCGCGTTGGTGTCGTGGATGTGGCGGCCGTGTTTTCGGGGGCGGGCGGTGGGAGAGGGATTCCGGTAGCGCGGTGGTGTCGTCCGGTGTGGGGCCGGGTGGGGGGCGCTGTTCGGGGGTGGGGCGGGGTCGTGCGTCGGGCGTTCGCGAGGTCGGGTTCGGTGGTCGGTCGAGGGCGTGCAAGGACGGGCGCGCCGCGACGGCGATCCGGCGGCGGGTGCCTGTTGCATCGTGGGGTCGACGCCGTTCGGGTTCCCGTCCACCCGGAACATTTTCGGTACGCCCGCCGCCCCGTGTCCTCGGTCGCCGCGGTTGGGGTGTCGCTCGATTCGGCGATCCGCCGCGGCCGCCGGCGGCCGCTCCTGTCACACCCGGCCCGCGGGGTCGTCGCGCGTGTTCGCCCGCATCGCGGGAACGCCGAAACAGGGAGGCTCGACCGTGTTACTGAACTACGAGATCGTCACGGATCCCATTCCTTTGTTGGCCCGGGCGGGGACACCGGCGGTGGGAACGGTGTACGTGATCGTCTCCAACGCCAGTTCGAACTGGGTGTCCTGGTCGTTCATCGACATCGAAGTGCCTGTCGGCAACGGCGCGGGTGACCTGACGCCGGACCGTACGAAGATCGTGCCGGGCATCGAGCACGATCCGTTCGACTTCGGAGAGACGCCGACGTTCAAGTGGGACCAGGGGCAAGGCGCCTTCCGGGCGCAATTCCCCGGAGGAGTCGACATGGTCGACTTCAGGTCCCTGGTTCTGACGCTGAAGAACTTCCCCGTCTCCGAGGCGGAGGGCCTGGCCCGGCTGAAGATCACCGAGGTCGCCTCGGGTGGCGAGGGCAACCAGCCGAAGGACAGGCGCGGCCTCGTCCTGGGAGTGCTGAAGAAGGCCCCGCAGATCCCGATCAACTTCCGCCCCGAGAGGACCCTCGTCGACGACGGCAACAAGGTCGTCCTGCGGTGGGACGGACCCGGCAGCCTCGCCTACACGATCCAGGGTCCGGACGGCCCCCCGGAAACCGTCACCCGCGCGCCGGGCACGATCGACTGGCAGTGGTCCCCGAAACCGGGCACGGGACCGAAACGCGACGCCACCTACACCCTGACGGCCAAACCCGCCGACCCACAGCAACCGGCATACGTCCTCACCACGACGGTCCACCTGCTCAGCCCCGAATTCGAACGCGTCACCGCCAACCTCGGGGTGCACACCCCGTTGGTCCGAGGCACGAAGAACGAAGGCCAGATCACCTTCACCAAGGAAGGCGCACGGATCGACAACGAGTCCAACAAACCCGGCACCATCTCGGCCGCCAAGGCGACGGTGACGCATCTGGTTGCCGATCAGGCGGATGTGAGTACGCAACTCACTGCGGTGAAGGGGAATGTGACGCACCTGGTCTCGGATCAGGTGGACGTGAGTACGCAACTCACCGCGGTGAAGGGGAATGTGACGCACCTGGTCTCGGATCAGGTGGACGTGAGTACGCAACTCACTGCGGTGAAGGGGAATGTGACGCACCTGGTCTCGGATCAGGTGGACGTGAGTACGCAACTCACCGCGGCCAAGGCGAACGTGACGCACGTGGTCTCCGGTCGGATCGACGTGACCGGTCAGCTCTCGGCAGGCAAGGTCGATCTGAGCGAGTTGACAGCCGCCCGGGCCAACGTTCGTGAGCAACTCGTCGCCGGTGAGGCCGTCGTGAACGAGTTGATCGCCGGGCAGGCGCGGGTGAACGGGAAACTCACCACCCATGGACCGGTGTCGGTCTACGACCAGGCGGGGAACCCGCTGCTGGAGACCACCCAGGATCAACCGTTCGGCCTGGTGTCGCACGGTCGACTGGATGTCAGAGGCGAGCTGAACGCCAAGAGCAAACTCCACGTCGACGGTCCCGACCTGCAGATCAACGGCATCGCCTACCTCACCAGCGACCTGAACGTCCACGGTGACGTGCTCTTTCGGAAGAACCTGACCGTCGCGGGAAAGACCGCCCTAACGGGAGGCATGACCGTCGAGGACCTCACGGTCTCGGGAAAACTGAACGCCCGTGGCAACACGCTCGTCAATCAGAACCTGGCCGTGTCGGGCAACGTGAACGTGCGCGGCGAAGCGGTCGTCCAACAGGACCTGGCCGTCTCCGGAAACACGACGCTCAGGGGAGATGTGGGGATCCGGGGACACCTGACAAAGGGTTCCTGACCGGACCCGGGGAGCGGACGGCTCATGAAGACGGACAACCAGGCGCGGACGATCGACCGGCGGCCATCGATCACGGGTGATGCCTCGGCTCGTCCGTAGCGACGGCGACGCGATCGACGACCGGAGTCACCGCGCTGCGAACGGCCGAGGCGAGTGCGCGGCACCTCGATACGCGAGCACGCCGGGATCGACCCGCACTCCGGGGTCCGGCCGACGGAGGCGCGCAGGCGCGGATCGGCTCAACGGGCGCAATCAGGCCGCCCCTCGGTGTGACCGGGGGCGGCCGCACCCGCTTCGAGGTGCGGGCGGGCGCGGTTCCCTCGGAACCGACGACGGGGCGCTGTTTCCGGAGCGGAGCGGGCCCTGCGCAAAGGTCGACCGGGCCGCCGGACGGACGTAGCGTGGAGAGTGCGGGGGTTTGTACGTCGTTTTCGAGGCGTCGACGGCCGACCGTTCGACACTCGGCCGTGATCGATGCCTCCGGACTTGAGGAGGAGATCATGGCTGGTCTCGTCCGTAAGAATTTCGCGTCGCCCGAGGAGACACGCCCGTTCGAAGCGGGCATGGGCAAGGTCGACCTGGTCGCGCTGGATGCCATTCCCGTGGGTCGGGGTACGTTCGAGCCGGGCTGGCGTTGGTCGAAGCACGTGAAGCCGATCGCCGGGACCGACAGTTGTCAGGCGTCGCACGTCGGCTTGACGTTGTCGGGACGGATGCACATCGTCATGGACGACGGTGAGGAACTGGAATTCGGCGCCGGAGACCTGATGGTCTGCCCGCCCGGACACGACGCGTGGGTCGTCGGCGACGAACCGTGCGTGGTGCTCGACTGGGCCGGCTTCGGCGACTACGCCAAGCGATAGCCCGTCCGGGACGCGCGATTCTCGTGGTGATGCACCGAATCTGCCCGAAGTGACGTCATGTGTCGAGGTCGGTGATGGCAAGTCCGGGGATTCGAGGCGTCGTTGCCGAGTACTCCTCCTCGGCGTCGCCGTTTTTTGCGGTGCTCAGAATCGCGCTTGCGATCACCTCGAAGAGGTGGTCGGCCCGTGGTGCGAGGGAGGGTTGATCGCCGAGCCACGCGAGTGCCGCCACCAGCGCGAACAGGTCGGTGCCGTCGAGGTCGCTTCGCGCCGTGCCGGCGGCCTGGGCCCGGGTGAGGAGCAGCGCGCCGGCGGCGCGCAGGGTGACGCACGAAGCGTGGAGAGCGGATTCGCTGTCCTGGATGGCGGCTGCCATCAGTACGGTCACGCCCCGATACTCGGTGGTCCACGCGACGCAGTCGCGTAGCCACGAGACGAGGGCGTCTTCGGGAGAGTTCGACGTTTCGAGTTCGCCTGCCTGAGCCGTCAGTTCGTCGAAGCTCGTGCGGAGCAGGGCCTCGAGCAGCGCCTCGCGCGTCGGGAAGTGCCGCAGCAGGGTGGCGAGTCCGACATCGGCCCGGCGGGCGATGTCGCGCAGTGACACGTCGACGCCTTGCTCGGCGATGGCGGTGCCCGCCACTGCGAGCAGGTGGTCGCGGTTCTTCCTGGCGTCGGCTCGCATCCGTCCCTCTTGACTATCCGGATCAGTGGTCCATATATTCGGATCAGTGGTCCACTTATCTGGATCGCTGATCCGAATAAGTCTATCCCGCAGTGCGGGCAAGGGGAGAACGATGTCGACGCACACGATGCGGGCGATCCGGCTGCATGAGCACGGCGGTCCCGAGGTTCTGCGTTACGACGAGGTGCCGATGCCCGAGCCGGGGCCGGGCGAGGTGCTCGTGCGCGTGCACGCGGTCGGCGTCAATCCTCCGGACTGGTACCTGCGCGACGGGCTGAGCGACATCCCTCCGGAGACCAGGCCGGAGTTCGACCTGCCGGTGACGCCGGGGACGGATGTGTCGGGCGTCGTCGCGGCCGTAGCCACGGACGTGGAGGGCTTCTCCATCGGTGACGAGGTTTTCGGTCTCCTTCGCTTCCCCAGCTTCGACGGCAGGGCGTATGCCGAGTACGTGGCCGCGCCGGCGTCGGACCTGGCACGCAAGCCGGCCGGCATCGATCACGTGCACGCCGCGGGGGCGCCCATGTCTCTGCTGACGGCGTGGCAGTTCCTGATCGAGCTCGGACACGATCACCCGTCGCCCTTCCAGGCGGCGCGGCATCGGCCGGTGGCACTCGGCGCCGGCACGACGGTGCTCGTCAACGGCGCGGCGGGCGGCGTGGGTCACTTCGCAGTGCAACTGGCGAAGTGGCGGGGCGCACGGGTGATCGCGGTGGCATCGGGCGGGCATGAAGCATTCCTGCGCGAGCTGGGCGCCGACGAGTTCATCGACTACACCGGGAACCGTGCGGAGGACCTCGTGCACGACGTCGACCTGGTCGTGGATGCCGTCGGTGGCCGTGAGAGCAGCCGCTTCCTGCGTACGCTCAAGCGCGGCGGCGCCCTGTTCCCCGTGTTCTTCGGCGAATACGACGACGAAGAGATCGCGAAGCTGGGCGTCACGGTCTCGGGCACCCAGGTCCGCTCGAACGGCGCGCAGCTTGCCGAATCGGCGCGCCTGCTCGACACGGGCGCGGTCCGCGTCGCGATCGACAGCACGTTCGCTCTCGCGGACGCCCGAGCCGCGCACGAACGCGCCGCCCGAGGTCACATCCGGGGCAAGATCGTGCTCACCGTCGCCTGACAGGCAGCCGCCCATTGCCGGCGCGGACATCAACGCACGCGGTTCCGGCCGGTCTCCCGCACCGAGTGCGGGAGACCGGGGTCGGGCCCGGATCGCAGATGCATAAAGTATTCATATAAAAGTGCTATGCTTCGAGTGTGAGCCTTCAAGACGAAACCCGTCGCGATTCCACTGCCGTCGGGTCGGCCCTCTACGGGCTGGCCACCAGGGCCGTGAGGCGTCTTCCGCGAGACCTGAGCCTCACGTCCGCTGCCACCCTGGCCACCCTGGACAGGACCGGCCCACGACGAATCACCGATCTGGCCGTGAGCGAGGGTGTCACCCAGCCCGCGATGACCGTCCTGGTTCGGGTGATGGAGGAATCCGGGCTGGTCGAGCGGAGAGGCGACCCGTCCGACCGGCGGGTCACGCTGGTGTGCCTGACCGCGGCCGGCGCGTCCTACGTTCGGGCGCGGCGCCAGGCGGGCGTCGATGCGTATGCGCAGTTGATCGACGAACTCGCCGACGACGAAGTCGAGGCCTTGGTGGCAGCCCTTCCGGCGCTGCTGCATCTGGCGGAGCTCGAAAGCTTGGACCGAGAAGGGTCGAGGCAGTGACGGGGTGGTCGGTCGGCGGGGTCGCCGGGAACTCCGACGGAGGCCTCGGGCGGATATGGGAGATGGTCGCCGAGCCGGACGAGCCGTGGGCGGGAGGGGTCCGGACCCGCATTCGACCCGGCCTGTTCGACCACATCACGACCGGGACCAGCCGGTGAGCACTACCCCGGAGCACTCCGAGGCGCGGCTGCTGGTCCCCTCCCTGATGTTCATCGCCCTGGTCGTGGCGGCGGTCGGCAGCCTGGGCACGCCGCTCATCACCAGCGTGGCGACCACGTTCCACGTCTCGCTCGACAGCGCGCAGTGGACGCTGACCATCTCGCTGCTGAGCGGCGCCGTCGCCACGCCCGTCCTCGGCCGGCTCGGAGCCGGCCCACACCGACGAGGCACGATTTTGGCCACGCTGGCGGTCGTCGTCGCCGGCAGCGCGCTCACCGTGCTGCCGCTGCCGTTCGGGTGGCTGCTCGTCGGCAGGGCGGCCCAAGGCGTCGGGCTCGGTCTGACGGCGCTGATGATGGGCGTGGCCCGCGACCATCTCCCCGAAGGGCGCAGCGCGGCCACGATCGCCCTGATCTCGGTGGTCTCGATCATCGGGGCCGGCGTCGGCTACCCGCTCGCCGGGCTGCTTGCCGAGTTCGGCGGGGTGCGGGCCGCCTACGGCCTCGGTCTGTTCGTCACCGCCATCGCCTTCCTGGCCGCATGGCGCGCCATCCCCGCGGCTCCCGAAGGCCGTTCCGCGCACGTGAACGCAACGGGCGCGCTCGTCCTGGCAGGTGCTCTGTTCCTCGTCCTGTTCCTCGCAAGCGAGACGAGTCTGTGGAGCCGTCACCTCGCCGTGGCGGTGGTCCTCGCCGTCGTTGCCGTGCTCCTGCTCTGCATCTGGATCGCCTCCGAACTGCGTAGCAAGACACCCCTGGTCGATGTCCGGGCGATGCGGCACCCGGCGGTCGCCGGGGCGAACATCGCCATGTTCGTCGGCGGGTTCGGCATGTACCTCCTGCTCACGCTCATCACCCGATACGCGCAGACGCCGCACAGCGCCGGCTACGGCTTCGGGCTGACCACCTTCGTCGCCGGGCTGGTCCTGGTCCCGTTCTCCGTGCTGGGGTTCGTCGCCGGCAAGCTCACGCCTCGGGTGCGCGAACGGGTCGACGCCCCCTTGCTCCTGGCCGGCAGCGCCGTCGTCGTCGGTGGCGGGTTCGTCCTCTTTGCGGCGGCCCGGTCGAACCTGGCCGAACTGTTCGTGGCAATGGGCGTGCTGGGTTTCGGAGTCGGCAGCTTCTCGGCTGCCATGCCGGGCGTCATCCTGGCCGTCACCCCCAAGAGCGAGACGTCGAGCGCCATGAGCTTCAACTATGTCGTCCGTAGCGTCGGGTACTCCCTGGGCAGCGCCATGGGCGGCCTGATCCTGGCCGCCGGCACCGACACCGACCATCTCTTCCCGAACGACGGCGCCTACACCAAGGCAGCGCTGGTCGGCATCGCCGCGATGGCGATCACGGCTATGACCGGCCTTGCCCTCGCCCGCCGACGCTCGCCCGAGACCAACCCGACCGCAGCCCCGAACCAGGCCCGGTCGAGCCGATGACCGGCTCGCCGGAAGGGACGGCGCTGTTGTGGTCGGCGGGACTTGACCATGGCTTTGGAACCGCCCCGGCCCCGGCCTCCGCCGGCTTGCGCGGTCGCACAGGGCGGAGTCCGGCGGCACCGGCCTGGCAGCACCGGCGTGGCGGAGCGGGCCGGCGGTAGAGGTCGGGGGAACCGCCGGCAATCCGGCGATCCGGTGGATGGACCATGCCGCGGTGCCTCAGAATGGGTTGCGGAGCGCGACCGGATGGCATCATCCCGTTGCCGTCGATCGGCGTGTCCGCCCATCGCCCCATGACGTCGGCCATCGAACGACCTCCCCGGCGTTCCGCGAACCCACCTTGTCCGACCCGTCGATCGGGGGGAAATGACAGGTCCCGTGCCGCGCCGTTCCCACAGCGAGGCCACCCGGCTGCTCTGCGCCGGCGCGTATCTCGACAACGACTTTCGCGGCGCCGTGATCGAACACCTGGTGCGGCACGAGGAACGACCGGTCGCGCCGTCGCTGGGCGTCGACGTCGTACCGGTCCTCGCGTATGCGTTGCGGGCCCGTCGCCGCGAGGCGCAGACCGGCGTCACGCTGCTGTTCCTCTGGGTGGCGTTCATCGTCTTCGACTACCTCAGCGGGGATTCCTTGCCGAGTATGCCGATGGCGGGGGCAATCGGTTACGCCGTGTTGTGCTTCCTGCTGTGGAGCACGCGGCGGAGCGTCGGGCGCGGTGTGTACGCCGTGGACCGGACCACGCTGCGCAAGGCCGTGCCGGGGCAGCGCGGCCGGATCATGACGCTGATCCCGCTCGGCGTTCGGTTGCTGGCGGTGGCCTACTGGGTCCTCGCCCTGTTGGGTCTCGTTCTCGCACCGGAGAGCCACTGGCCTGCGGTGGCCTTCCCGTTGCTGCTCACGCTGCCGATCTGGGAACACCGCGCCCATGTCACGGGCGTGATGCGCCGGGAGTTGGCGCGCGGTGCCTTCGGTGGCCTGCCGCGTGCCGCGCTGCCCTCGAACGCCCACTATCGCCGGATCGGCGAGTCCCTGGATCGCGAGCAGTACGCGGCGCTGACCATCTACGACCCGCTGCGCCCCTTCATCGGAGTGGGACTCCCTTACGAGCCTTGGTCGTTCGCGCTGGACCTGAAGCGGCGTGCCTCGGCGGAGCCGGGTCTGGGCCCGCTCACCGGTGCCCGGGTCATCGAGCTGATCAGGCCCCGGATCGAAGCGTTGCGGGATTCGGCGACGGCCACCAGCCGCGATCGGCTCAGGGATCTGGAGATCGAGGAGTTCGTCTATCTGCCGGTGGGGGCGCCGCGCGTCGAGATTCCCTACGACCGGCAGACCGTCGAGCAACATCTGCACGACGCGGTGGACGAGGGCGGCGAGGCGCGACGTCACTTCCTGCGGATCCGGGTCGGCGGCCGGGACGAACAGGTCGGGGTGACCGTGCTGGTGCGGGTCCACACCCAGGGCGGAATGCTGGTCCTGGAGGTCGTGCCGCACGTGCTCACCCCGGTGAAACCGGAATACCGGGCGGCCGACGTGGTCGCCGGTCGCACCTGGGACGGCGCGGCCCGAGACGTGGTACGGGCCGTTCTGACCGCCCCCTCCGCCGGGTTCGCCGCCGGCCTCTCCCTGGCGAGCACCGTGCTCGCGGTGTTCGGGACCTGGCTGGCGGACCCGGAGCGCGCGCTGCCGGACGCCCCCGAGACCTCGGTGCGGGAGTTGGGCAGTACCGGGGAGGTCTCGCTCTTCCAGGAGATGGACATCAGCCGGTACGTGAAGACCATCCAGGACCGGATCGCCGGCGGGGTGCGGGACGCGCTCGCCGACCAGGGCTACGAGTCGGACCAATTCGATCAGCAGGTCGTGCAGGTGAGCGAGGGCAGCGTGTTCATCGGCTCCATGAGCGGCGGAGCGTTGGCAGTCGGCAGCGGGGCCAAGGCCCGGCACGTGGTGGGGAGTGACGCGAAGTGACGGCCGAGCCGAACGATCGAGAGCGTGCGGGGGCCGAGGAACCGGTGGTTCCCGAGGCCGTGGCGGAGGCGGCCCGGCCTGTCGATGCCGGAGGCGGCGTTTCCATCGGGCGGATGACCGGCGGGGCCGTTGCCGGCGGCTACCGGGCCACCGCCGAGGACCGGTCCGAGCGGGTGGGCTCCTGGGAGGCATCGGCGGGCACGGACGTCCCGCGCCCGTCCGTACCGCCGTCGTCGTCCGGGGTCAGCGTCGGGACGATGGCGGGTGGCGCGGTGGCGGCCGGGTGGGAGGCGAGAGCCGTGGACGCCTCGCGCCGGTTGATCTCGGCGTCGCCGGAACTGGTCGGTTCGCTGGAGGTGTTGCGCTCACAACTGCCGTTGCTCGCTCGTACGCAGGACGACGGAATCGACGAGGTTGCCGGGCAACTGGCGGCCATCGAGGGCGAGATCGCGAACGGCGGGCAAACGGAACGCCATCGCCTGGAGCGGTTGCGGATGCTGCTGACCGGCGGAGGCACGGTGGCCGGTGGGCTGGCGTCGGCGCTCGCCGTCGTGGAATCGATCACCCAGATGCTGGGGTGAGGGGTGAACGGCGTGAGCCGGTGGGACGCGGAGCGGCAGGAGTGGGTGGAGGGCCCAGGCTCCGAGGGGGCTGCGGGGCCGGAGGGGGAAGCACGGTTCCCGCCGGTGCCGCCGATGCCGCGAGTGCCGCCGACGGTGCCGACGCCGTCGACGCCACCGGATGGGGTTGACGCGGGACGGACGGCGTCGGCCCCGGCGCCGGACCCTCCGGACGGCCGGTCGGGTGCCGGGGACGGCGTGAGTCGGTGGGACGAGGAGCGGCAGGCGTGGGTGGAGGGACCGTACTCCGGGCAGCCCTCGGGGCCGGACCGGGAGCCACCGTTCCCGCCACCGGCGGCGGCGCCGCTCGTGCCGCCGCCCGGGTCGACGCCACCGGATGCGCCTGAGACGGGGCGGACGGCGTCGGCCTCGGCGTCGGACCCTCCGGACGGCCGGTCGCCCGCTGCGGACGACGCGCGGCGGCAGGAGGCGGAGCGGCAACAATCGGCGGTGGGCCCACGCCACGGGCCGCCTCCGAAGCCGGACCGGGAACCGTCGTTCCCGCCGACAACGCCAACCGTGCCGACAGCACGCGAGGCGGCCGATACGCCACGGACGACGTCGACCCCGGCCCCGGTGCCGGGCGTTCCACGCCGCCGATCCCGCGCCGCAGGGGGCGCCAGTCGATGGGACGCGGAGCGGCAGGAATGGGTGCAGGGCCAACCCCCTGAGCGGTCCCCGGGAGCGGACCGGGAACCACCGTTCCCGCCGGCAGCACCGGACGCGGCCGGCGCGACCCGAAAGCCCCCGGCGTCAGCCCCAACCCCGTTGCCGAACACCCCACGGGGCTGGTCGCACGCGGCGATCCTGACCGCGGTGATCGCCGCCGTCCTCGTCCTGGCCGGGTTGGGCGTCACCGCTTGGGTGGTGCTGGCCGACCCCGACCTGGACCTGTTGGGGCGCGACACGCGTGACGAACCGTACGAACCTCCCGGAACCCCGTACTACAGCCTTCCTCCGTACGCCGTCCCGACAGTGCCGGCGACGCCGTCCACGGGCGCTTCCAACTACCCCGGTCCGTCCTACTCGCCGTCGCCGTCCCGTACTCCCGACCCGCTCGACAAGGCTTTCGCGGTCGTACGCACCGGAGATTGCGTCAGCGCCTACTACAGCGGTCTCGAGTGGAATCGAAACGCACCGTACGTCGTCAGTTGCAGCGCAGCCGACGCGTATATGTACGTGGCCTCCACGCGGGATGACGCGACCTGCGCGGCGTCGGGGCGAGGACGCACCTTCTGGAGCCACACCAACGATGACGGCTCTCTCGTCAAGTTGTGCCTGGAACGGCGGTTTCGCGCGGGCCAGTGCTTCCTGGCGACGAAGGCAGGCGACTCGATGCAGGCGAATCTGAGCACGCTGTGGGACTGCAACGCCACGACGGTGCCGAAGGATTACACCTACATCATGAAGATCACCGGCCTGCTGCCGGGCAACAGCAACGTCAACTACTGCCCGGGTGATTCCAGGAAGACACACTCCGGCTGGCTCTCCTACGACGGCTATCTGGTGTGTGCCGAGAACGCCCTGTGAACCTCGGCCGTGTTCCGACACGGGGATGAGCCCGACGTCGTGCGCGTGGCCCCGACCTGCCGGCATGGCGCACGCGGCAGGAGGTGCCTGCTCGGTGAGCCGCCTGTCCGAAAACGGTTCGTGGATGCCAATACGCCAGATTTTCGAGGCGGCCGGCGAAGTAACCGGCCGGGTGGTTCGGCTTCGGAGGAGGTCGTCGCGGGGAAGTCCCCACACGCGTGGGGGTTTCCGGCGTGGGCGGGTTAGCGTGGTGGGTATGGGGTTTCAGGGGCGTGGGGGTGGGTCGGTGGCGGCTGGTGGGCGGGTGTGGGAGGTCGAGGAGTCGTTGGTCGTGCCGCTGCCGGCGGCGGCGGTCTATGCGGTGGTCGCCGATGTGCGGCGGATGAAGGAGTGGAGTCCGGAGGTATTCGGGATTTGGCTGCGGGGCCGGGACTTCGTCGGGTTCAACCGGCGGGGCCCGTGGGTTTGGTTCACCACGTGTCGGGTTGTGGTTGCCGAGCCGGGGCGGGAGTTCGCGTTCGATGTCACTTCGTTCGGGCTGCCGATTGCCCGTTGGGGATACCGCCTGACGCCGGCCGAGGAGGGGACGGAGACCTTGGTCACCGAGTACTGGAACGATCGGCGGCGGGACGGGTGGCGGCGTCGGGTCGCCGAGGTGCTCGGGCTGGTCTTCACCGGGACCCCGCCCGCGCAGCGTGCCGCGCGTAATCGCCACGGCATGCGTACGACGTTGCTCCGGCTTCGGGCCGCGTGTGGTGGAGCTCCCTGACCGGGCAGCCGCGGCTCGGGCCGGGGACGACTACCGCGCGTCGGGTCGGTGGTACAGCGCCCGGCAGCGGGCCGGGTCCGGCGGGATGGCGAGGAAGTGGTCGAGCTGCCAGGCCCGGGTCCGGTCGGCCTGCCGGTTGCTCGTGCTCACCCACGGCGGATAGACGCGGAAGCCGCGCTTGCCGCCCGCGCCGTGCACCGAGAGGATGCCTCGTTCGCGCAGCACCTCCCTCGGGAAGACGAACTGCCCGAAGTTTTCGCCCTGTCGGGAGCTGATCACCGCCAGATCGAGCGAGCCCTCGGCGGTCAGCGGCGCGATCGGGCCGGCGGCCGAGCGTCGCCACAGGGTGACGAATTGGCCGACCTTGGTCGGTGTCGTCCTGGCGATCCGGAAGTGCACCTCGGCGCCGTCGACGGTGAACACGTGGGCCCCGTACTCCGCGCTCTCCGGCTCGCCCACCGGCGTCGAGCACACGAACCCGTTCGGGTCGTAGACCAGGGCCTTCGCCGCGAGCAGGTCGGCGGGAAGCGACGCCGGCCAAGGGGCGGGCCCGCTCCCGGGGACGCCGGGACGGTCGTGGTTCACGGTCATTCCGGCATCCTGCCGGCCCGCACGGTGTGATGCCCGGTAGGCCAACCTGCGGCCTACCGGGCATCACAATCGGGGAAGTCGGGGACCAACTTACGTGCGGTTCGACTCAGCAGGCGCCGAGGTCGACCCACACTCCCCACTGACCGGTGGTTCCGGGGACTTCGCCCTGGGTCCACCACTTGGCGCGGTAGGTGTGGCCCTGGTAAGAGACCACACTGCCGTTGGTGTAGACCGAGTTCGCGTTCCACGCGGGCGCGGAGCAGCCGCTCGGGCCGTCACCGACGGTCAGGGTGTACGTGGTCGAGTGCACGACCGACCCGGTGCCCGTGATGGTGATCGGGTACGTGCCCGGGGCGGTGTTCGCCGCGACCGTGATGGTTGCGGTGGCCGTGTTGCCGGACAGGACGGTCGTCGGGTTGATGGTCACCACGACGCCGCTCGGGGCTCCACTGGAGGAGAGCGTCAGGGTCTGCGCCGCGCCGCTCACGGTGGTGGTGTTCACCGTCGCGGTGCCCTGGCCGCCGACCTGGATGGTACCGGCGGACGGGACGGTGGAGACGGAGAAGTCCGGGCCGGGGGTGGTGCCGCCGACCGCGGTCTTCCAGATGGTGTAGGCGACACCGTCGGCGCTGCGGTTGAGCACCGTGGCGCTGATGTTGGCGGTGGTGTCGCACGCGGAGTGGTAGCAGGAGTCGTACGAGGCGTTGGCCTGGCCGCCCCACTTGGTGGCCTGTGCCGAGGTCTTGATCGCGTCGGCGCCGGCCGCGTAGCCGGAGGTGGGGATGCCTGCCTGTTGGAAGGAGTAGTCGTCGGAGCGGCCCTGGCCCTCGACGTTCTCCTCGGGACGCAGGTTGAGGCTGTCCCAGTAGGCCTTCATCGGTGCC